>NZ_JNVM01000037.1 GCF_000722545.1 Paenibacillus tyrphae | reverse complement strand
CGTGAAGCTGAAGGACGCGCATGGCAATGCGTTGACGAGCGGAGGCGCGGCGGTTGCCATTACGTCGACGTTAGGCACAGTTAGCGCTGTGACGGACAACCAAAATGGCACCTACACGGCGACGCTGACGGCGCCGACGACGGTAGGCACCGCGACGATCAGTGCGACGGTCGGCGGCGCTGCGATTGCACAGACCGCGAGCGTTCAGCTTCTTCCTGGTCAGGTGAATGTATCCCGCTCAACGGTGGCCGCGAGCGATCTCGTCGTACGAGCGGATGGCAGCAGCAAAGCCTCCATCTTCGTAAAGCTCAAGGACGATTACGATCATCCGCTCGCCGGAAAACGGGTGATGCTTCAAGCCGCCGGCGGACGATCCGTTATCGATCATGTTTATGGATTAACCGATCAGGACGGTCTAGTCACCTTTGCGGTGAGCAATACAGCGGCAGAGAACGTGACTTATTTCGCCAAGGATGAAGCAAGTGGTCTAGCGCTGGACCACACTGTAAGCATTACGTTTACGTACGACCAGCCGCCGAATATCAAGCTGCATGCGGACCCTGTCGCCCCAACCTTCGGGAGCGTGACCGTTACCGTAACGGCATCGGTATACGGCCAGTTTAATCGCGTTTCTTCGATCAAGTGGGCAGCAGGAAGCCGTTCCGTCTCGTATTTTGACAAGCAAGGCACGGAAATGATGGACCACCGTTTTACGATACAAGAAAACGGAATTTATTCGGTCTATGTCGCAGATGCAGCCGGCAATGCGAACGTCAGCCTGATCGAGGTGAAGAACATCGTCCCGTTGAGCGGCAATGCGAATTTGGCTGGCTGGCAGCTTACAGGCTTAGGCGGGACGGTGAAGTTCGATTTTAACCCGGGGATCACGAGCTATACGGTAGATGTAAGCCATGCGGTGTATGGTTTGAAAATGACGCTGACCCCCTCGGATGTTTATTCTGCGGTTTATGTGAACGGGTTGCAGGTAACCGGCAATGTGATGACCAACGAATATTCCCTTGTGACGGGGAAAAACACGTTCGAGGTGAAGGTCAAAGCGCAGGACGGCTCCGTTAAAACGTATACGCTTAGCGTGATTCGATCGGCAGCAAGTACTGACTCCGGTTCGGGTGGCTCCGACTCTGGTTCCGATTCCGGCTCAGGCTCTACGAGTCCTTCGAGTGCGGCAAACCCACCGAGCCAGCCGGCGCCAAGCAATTCGCTTGCGATTTGGATCAATAATAAAAAGGTGTCCGGGATTGCCATACTTCAAGTCGATGCCAACGGAGCGAAATCTGTCGAGGCTGTGTTGGATGCGGATACGCTAAAGAAGGTGCTCGATTCGCTATCCGCTGCGACTAAAACGAATCTGGCGATTTCAATTGAGGATGAGGCGGGCAAAGTGACGCTGCGGCTTCCCGGTAAAGCTGTTACCCTTCTCGCCGAGAAGGCGGACGCTCTTACTTTGAAAACCCGGCAGGGCCAATATCACCTGCCTCTGGCTGAATTAACGCGCCAGGAGTCCGATTGGACGAACGATGCGGAAGCTCAGCTGACAACCGAGCTTGGCAAGATCAAAGCGGTACCGGGACTGCAGGATGCGGCGAATAAGGGCGGCTTCCAGTTGGCCGCTGACCCGGTTCATTTTACCGTTCAAGTGGTTCGTCATGGCGAGAAGCGAGAGATTTCCGGCTTCAGCCGTTATGTGGAAAGAGTCCTTTTCCTGCCTAAGGACTTCACCGGAAAGGCTTCTACGGTCGTCGTGTGGGACGGGAAGCTCGGTGCGCGTCCGGTGCCGACGAAATTTACCAAAGTCGACGGGCAGCAGGCCGCCGTCATCCATAGTCTCACGAATAGCGCTTACGTACCGGTATCCAAAACGTCCAAGTTAACGGATATTCAAGGGCACTGGGCGGCTGCTGAAATAGGCGGCATGAACAGCCGAATGATCGTTAATGGCGTAGAGGAAAGCCGATTCGCTCCCGAAGCGGAGATTACCCGGGCCGAGCTCGCCGCATTGCTTGCCAGAGCGATGGGGCTTCCGGAAGCCGGAAATCAAGCAGGTTTCCGGGACGTAAGCGAAACGAGCTGGTACAGCGGAGCCGTAGCGGCTGTGAAAGCTTACGGCATCATGGATGGTTTCGGGGAAGGTACCTTCGGGCCCGACCGGAAGGTATCGCGGCAAGAGGCGATCGTCACTCTCGTTCGGGCGCTGCGGCTGGCTGATGCCGATTCGGCGACAAGCCATAGCGTGGGGCAAGCGGATCTCACCGTCTACACCGACCGCGATCAGATTGGCGGCTGGGCGAGCGACGCGATCCGGACTGCCATTGATGCGGGATTGGTGAATGGATATGGAAATGAGCTGCGTCCGCAAAAGTCATTAACGCGTGCCGAGACGGCTGTGCTCATTTACCGGATGCTGCTAACAGCGGGATTCATCGACGGGTAAGCAAGATTGAAGAGACGGGCCGACGGGCTCGTCTCTTTTATGCGCTTGGAAACGCCCTCCTTCCTCGTGCCCTACGGCAGATGATGGGGGTTGACTTGCTTCTGCAGAGGTTTCTAAAATAAGGTTATCAAGGAGTACGCTAGGGGTGTCGGACATGAATCCTAATCTGGAATTCCAAGTGATAGACATAATGAGTGAAGACAGCCGCATGAGGCTATACCGGGGGATTCTCTTAGATTACGATCCATTGAACCCTGTACTTATCCGAACGGCCAAAAGCGAAGAAGGCGGTGCAGCCGAGCAAGGCTTTCTTCGCCGTGAATTCGAGATTGCCGAAAATTTACAAGTAGACGGTATCGTGAAGCCGATTGCTTTGCGGACATTCGGGAGCTCGCTCGCTCTGGTGCTCGCGGACGACGGGAGAATCTCCTTAAGAGAGTACCTGAGCAGGAGCAGCGGCCTCGATCAGGGCACCTTTGTCCAACTGGCCGGCGCGATCGCTTCCATCGTCAAGGAGCTTCATCACCGCCATATTGTTCATCTGGATCTGCGGCCGGACCATATTCTGATTCATCCGGATACGCTGGACGTGTCTCTGACCGGCTTAGGCCACGCTCAGCACATGGTCATGGACAATCCGCTTCGCCAAGATGACTTGTACTTTTTCATAGATCAGCTTCCGTACATTTCCCCCGAGCATACCGGCAGAATGCCGCGGCAGGTTGACGAACGAAGCGATTTGTATGCTTTAGGGGTCCTATTTTACGAGATGCTGACGGGGCAATTGCCGTATAAGGCTGCAGAGCCGCTGGAGTGGATTCACGCCCATTTGGCGCAAGCGCCGCTGCCGCTCATCTATCCGAGTCAGACCGTGGATTCGACGGTTATTGCTATCGTGAGGAAGCTGCTGGAAAAAAACGCGGAAAACCGCTATCCTCATTGCGATGCTTTACTAGCCGATTTGAACAAAATCGGAGAGATGTACGAGCCGTTTAGGATGAAAGACGTGCTTTACGGCAGGGAAGCCGAGATTTCGCTGCTGTCCCAAGCTTTCCAATCAACTTGCTTCGGATCTACGGAAGTCGTGTATGTCTCGGGTCCGGCGGGAATTGGAAAAACAAGTCTTTTGGAAGAAATGTTCCTCCGGCAGAAAACGCATTTGCGGGGGACGTTCTATATCACAGGGAAGTTCGAGCAAATTTCCAAGGAAAGCCCGTATTACCCGATTATTCAAGCTTTTCGCGGGCTGCTGCGTCATCTGCTTGGAGAAAGCTCGGATCGGGTCGAAGCATGGCGAAGCAAGCTTCGCGACGCCTTAAGCTCGAACGAAGCGATCATTGCCGCGATCCTTCCCGAAGTCAAGCTGCTGATTGGCGATTTCGCAGCCGCCGAAGAGCTGCCCCCGGATGAAGCCAAAAAGCGGTTTATTTATGCATTTCGCAAATTCGTTCAAGCGTTGGCTTCAAAAGAGCACCCGCTCGTTCTGTTTATTGACGATTTGCAGTGGGCCGATACTTCGTCGCTGCAGTTGATTCATTCGCTTCTTTGCGACCCGGAAAGCCAGTATTTGATGTTTGTCGGCGCTTATCGCGACGCAGACCCGGAGCCGAAGAAGCTACCAGGGTATGAGGAGGGCGGAAGCGTAACCGAAGAGGTCGCGGTCCGCCATATCCCTCTGCACGCGTTGACCTTGGAACAAATGAATCCGATTGTGATGGACGCGCTACACTGCGATGCCGATGAGGCCATGCCTCTCACCGAAGTGCTGTACCACAAATCCGGGGGCAATCCGTTTCACTTTAAACAAATGTTTCAACGCTTTCAAGATGACAGGCTCTTGCGCTACAGTCATGAGGACAGGCGCTGGCACTGGAGCTTGGGGCAAATTATCGAACGGCAGCCGTTCTTTACGGTTCATGAGCTGATGGAGCATAAGCTGCTTCGGATCTCCGACGAGGCTCAGGAGCTGCTCCGGATTGCGGCATGCACGGGCAGCGAGTTTCACACTTCTTTTATTGCGAAGGTTTCGGGTCGGCCGGTGGAGACCGTTGGATCGGTGCTGTCTTCGGCTCTCGATGAAGGCTTAATTGCGTCGTCAGGTCCGGACTGCTATCGGTTCCTACATGACAACTTCCAAAAAATGTTATACAACCGGATGGATGACGAAACGCGGCAGCGTACGCATCTTTCGATCGGCAGATGGCTGAGGGAACTAAACGGCGAGCAGTCCGAAGATTTTTTTACGGCTGTCCACCATCTCAATATCGGTTCAGGCGTCATCGAAGACCGAGAAGAAACGGTTCAGTTGATGGAGATGAATCTCGTTGCCGGGAAACGGGCCAAGGCGTCGACAGCCTTCGATATCGCGTTGGTTTTCTTTAGAAAAGGGGCGGCCTTGCTTGGTGCCGGGGATTGGGACCGGCATTATGCGTTGTGCTTCGAGCTGCATGCGGAGCGGGCCGAATGCGAGTATTTGTGCGGGAACCATGAGGATACGGTACAATTGGTCGACCAACTGCTGCTTCAGACGCGCAACCCCATCGAACGGGCCAGAGTATGGATGATTCGGATCACGCAATGCATTAACTTAGGCAAATATCAAGAAGCTACGGTTCTCGGCTTGCAGGGCTTGAAAGAGTTCCGGATCGACATCGCGCCAGCCCCGTCGAAGGCCGCCGTTTTTTCGGAGCTTTTGCGGGTGGAGCTATGGCTCCGGCGCCACGATAAACGGCTTGCTTTCCTGCCGGAAATGACGGATAAAGACCGAGTGGCTGCCATCCATATGATTTTTGCGATTATGGCTTCCACGTTTTTTACCAATAAGAACGTGTTTTTTCAGCTCCTATGCCAAGCGATTCGATTGTCGTTGAAGTACGGGAATACCCCTGTTTCTGCTGCCGTTTACTCGATGTACGGTATGTTTTTGGGAATTGCGCTAGGGAAGTATGAGAAAGGCTACGAGATGGCCAAGGTCGGTCTGGAACTGTCCGAGCGCTACAATGTGACTTCGATCAAAGGGATCACGCATATGATTTTCGGAGGGGTGCTCTGCCAGTTCGTAGGAAGCGCGGACGAAGGAGACGCATACTTGGAAAAAGCGCTTCGTTTCGGTATGGAGTCAGGCGATTACGTGTATTCGAGCTATTCGATGGGGGCGCATATCAATTCCTTGTACACGAGAGCTCCGTTAGACGCGTTGTCCAAGAAGATAACGGAATATTTGGCCGTGCTGGCGGAAACGAAGGATGAGTTTGTGCTGCAAAATTTTCACCTGTACCGGCAATTTATATTGGCACTGCAAGGGGAAACGGCGGAGCCTTGTTCGTTTAACGACCAAGATTTTGAGGAAAAACGGTTCCTGGAGCATATTTATTCCGAGGAGACCTTCTCGACGACTTTGTTTCAATACAACACGTACAAGACGCAATTATGCTACTTCAACGGCAGGTATGACGAAGCCGCGCAGTGGGCGCAGCAAGCGGAGAAATTTGCCGCGTACGCCACCCATTTGCCTCATCTGCCGGAATGTTTGTTCTATGAGGCGCTCGCGCTGCTGTCCGATCCCGGTATGTTGCGAAGCGGGACCAACAAGGCGAAACGTGTGAAACAAATTGTTCGCCGATTTAAAACCTGGGTACGATGGAGTCCGGATAATTTCTCGTCGAAGCTATGTCTAATTGAAGCGGAACGGGCCAAGGTCACAAAACGTTACGCGGCAGCCGAGGCGATGTATGACAAAGCGATTCGGGAAGCCAAGGAGCAGGGGAATATCCAAATGGAGAGCGTAGCCTACGAATTGGCGGCCAATTATTACGCAAGTCAGGGAAGAGCGAAGATCGCCTCCTTTTATTGGCAGGCGACCGTGGAAGGCTTCAAACAATGGGGAATCCGTATAAAGGCCCGGCCATTGGAGGAGCGGCTTCATTCGCTGCGCGGCGCCGGGAAGACCGAAAGCTTGATGTCTGACGGGCAGCCGTTCTTCAGTAGTCAGACGGCAGCGAATGCTGCACCGCGTGACTTCGGCATCCGTCAGGAGGCGCATGCCGCGGAGCGGATGGATCTGGTCGCTATACTCAAAGCGACACAGGCTATCGCGGACAAGATGGATCTGGACGCCGTCCTGGTGGAGATTATGAGCACCTTGATGAAATATGCCGGAGCGCAAAAAGGCGCGCTGCTTACGGAATCCCATGGCGAGCTGTATGTCCGGGTCTATGCGGATGACGAAGTGAACATTCTCAGCACGTTTACGCCGTTGGAGGATAACGAGCTATTGCCCGGCGGTATTGCGCGTTATGTCTCCAGAACGAAGGAATCGGTCCATTATACCGGGACGGAGGACAGCTGGCTGCTGCACAATCCGTACTTGCTGAAGCATCGGCCCCAATCCGCATTATGCATGCCGGTGACCGTTCACGGGGCGTCGGTTGGGGTACTTTATCTTGAAAATACGCTTGTGGCAGGCGTGTTTTCCCCGGAGCGGATTAGCATCTTTCATGCCATGGCCGCGCAGAGCTTGTATATTTGCGAGCTGCTGCGGTCGCTGGGCCAATTCGACAGTGAACCGGAGAATGGGAAGGGGAGTCCAAGAACGCCGCACGCAATGGAGGAGCCTCTTACGGAGCGCGAGATGGAAGTGCTCGCTTTACTCGCCACGGGACTAACGAATAAAGAGATTGCGGAGCAGTTAGTTGTGGCGGTCGGTACGGTGAAGGTGCATGTGAAAAATATTTTCACGAAGCTCAAGGTTAACCGGCGGACCAAAGCGATCGCTCAGGCGAAGGAGCTGCAATTGCTCGATTGAGTCGCTGAACTTAAAAAGACTGGGAAATCCCTCCGCTTAGCGCAGGCGGATTTCCCAGTCTTTTTGCATTAATTTTCGGGTACGACGCCAAGCTGCTGCATGAGCGTTAAATTATCTTCCAAGTGCCAGTCTTCAACGAGCTTCCCGTCCTTGATGCGCAGCACATCAATTGCCATGAATTGAACGGGCTTGCCGGTCGGCGTTTTGCCCAAGAACTCGCCTTTATACGTGCCGGTAAAGGAAAGACGGGCGGTCACTTTGTCTCCGACGACCAATAAATCTTCAATTTTGCACTGCAAGTCGGGAACGGCTTTACGAAAATTGCGGGAGGCGAAGGTCAGGCCATCCGGCCCTTGAGGCCGGCCCTTGGGCAGCGTGTTGTCGGTAAAGCTGGATGCGACCGCTTGCGAAAGGAACTCCTCATTGCCGGTGTTCCAGAACGCGTAGAAGCGCTGAGCGGTTTGCACCATCGCCGTAGCTTCTTTGGCATCCAACGACGGGGCGATCGTCATCGTAACCGGCTGAGGGAGATCCTTCAGCAGCTGAATGTCCTTTTTGGCCGGCGCTTCGGCGGCTTTCGATTCATAATCGGCCGGTTTCGTAATGTTCCCGCACGCCGCCGTCAGCAGCACGGTCCCGATGATGATCGCCATACCTGCGATCGATGAAATTGATTTTTTTTGGGTTAGCATGATATTTCCTCCTAATCATAAATTGATGGGCAGGGGTGAATCGAGGAGAAACCTCCTTACTTGTGAATAAAGTGACGGACTCTACAGCGATATTATATATAGATAAACTTTATTTAGGGAAGTAGTGATATTTATTTCATATAGTTTCCCAAAATGAATTAATATGATGCGACTGGATTTTCAGGGGGGATTTATATTACTGTGATGACAAGAAGAACGTGACAACGAAAAGGACGATCTGGTAAGATAAACCTGCATTGTCGGCCAGAGGGGAACATAAAAATGCTGAATCTGGAGGTAGGTATGAACCATTGCCATTTGCTCGATATCGAGTTTGAATACAGCGGACAAAAACAAACGATTACCCCGGTGCTGCTTCAAGACGAAGAAGATGTCATTCTTGTCGACTGTGGGTACCCGGACTTTGTGCCTCTTCTTGAACAAGCGGTCATCCGCTGCGGCCTTCGGCTTGATTCGATCACTAAGCTGATTGTGACGCACCACGATATGGACCATATGGGTCCGCTGGCGGCGTTGAAGCGGGTTTTTCCGCGGATTGAGATCATTGCCCACGAGGTGGAAGCGCCGTATATCGCAGGGACGAAGAAGTCGCTCAGGCTGGAGCAGGCCGAATCGACGGTTGATGTTTTGCCGGAAGAAGCGAAGCCGCAAGCGGAGCAGTTTATTCGCTTCCTGCAGTCGATCGAGCCGGCTGCCGTCGATCGGACGGTCGCCGATCGGGAGCGGCTGCCATGGTGCGGCGGGATCGAGATCGTGCATACACCCGGTCATATGCCTGGGCATATTTCGCTGTATCTTCCCGAGAGCCGGACGCTGATCGCCGGGGACGCCATCGTTATCGAGCAGGGGAAGCTGGACATCGCGAATCCGCAATTCACGTTAGATTTGGAGGAGGCCGTCCGGTCCGTGCGGCGCTTGCTTGATTACGACGTGGAGCGGCTTATTTGCTATCATGGCGGATGCTTCCACAGGGATGCGAAGCAGGCGCTGCGGCAGCTCGTTCACGAATATACGTCTTAGCGGGGCCATGCGCCCCGACTTTCCAGCTCGTAAAGACGGTTTGAACAACGCCGCAGTGACATAGCCCGAAGATTAAGGCTTGCAGGACGGTGCTAAATAAGTTATAGTCATAGTTAGATAATCTAACTATTACGGACGCAACGTTGAAGGGTGATGGCATGGAACGAAAAACAGGGAATGAATGCACGGCGGATCAACAACTGCCTGCGCTGGGCATCGACCCCTATTTGGAGCTTATGGACAAAACGGCAGCTCAAGACGCGGACCGCAAATCGATTCGCATGGGACTGGTCATGCTGTGGCTTAGCGACAACATCCTCGACGTGATGGACGTCGATTTAGCTCCTTTTGGCATTACCGAGAGCAAGCTGGATATGCTATTGCTGCTTATGCTGCATGAAGGCAGAGAGCTTATTACGCCTTCCGGCATCGCAGACCGGCTTGGAATCCGTCGGGCTTCCGTCACGGCTCTATTGGATTGGTTGGAAAAACGTGGCTGGGTTTCCCGCGAACAAAGCGCCAAGGATCGCCGCATGATTCATGTCAGCATTACGCCGGAAGGCCGGGCCTTGGTGAACCAAGTATTGCCGACTTTTTGGTCGACCTGCGCTTCGCTGCTCGGCGATTTGGATGCCGAGGAACACAGAGTATTCGAGAAGATCCTGGGCAAGCTGCATCGGAGCATCGAGACAAGGATAGGCGTAGGGAGATAATTTTTTTTAGAATAATAGTTAGATTGTCTTACTATATTCCTTGTACGATATGCAGTTTTCGCAAACGGCCATCGAGACGGCTTGATCCTAATTTAATTCGAAATTCGAAAGAGGTGCTTTATGTTGCAACCTGTGAACTCATCCCTTCCTAAGCGAAACTATTCTTTGATGACGGCGGTGCTGTGCTGGTCCGGCATGGCGGTGATGTCCAGCCTGTATGTCACCATTCCGCTGATATCCTTGTTCGCCGATCTGTTCGGCGTCACCCCTACGCAGGCGGCTGCGGCGGGTAGCGTGTTTTCCCTCGGCTTTGCGATCGGCTGCCTGATCTATGGTGCGTTGTCGGACAAATACGGCCGTAAAAAGGTCATCGTGATCGGACTCATGGCGTTAACGGTCATTACGCTGCTGCTTGGCGTGACCGACAGCTTTTTCTGGCTCCTTGTGCTGAGAGGATTGCAGGGTGCCGCGGCAGCCGCGTTCTCGCCGGTGGCGCTTGCTTATGCGGTGGAAATGTTCCCGGCGGAAAAACGGGTGACGACGATCGGGTTTATCAGCACAGGCTTCCTCGTTGCCGGGATCGTAGGGCAGGTCGTCAGCGGTTTAATCAGCCAGCAATACGGGTGGAATGCGGTATTTTATGTTCTCGCAGGTACGTATGTCGTGACTGCGTTTCTCGTTATCCGGTTCCTGCCGAAAGGGGAAATTCAACAGGCGCACGCCATCATCTGGGAGCCCTTGAAGCAAATCGGCAGCGTATTTTCGCAGAAAAATCTTCTTCTCAGCTATGCTGTCGCTCTGGTGCTGCTCCTGTCGTTTGTCAGCATGTACACGGTGTTAGGCAGCTACTTGAGCGGACCGGACTTCGGGCTAACGAAGCAGGAAATTTTGTACGTGCGCTCCATCGGGGTGATCGGCATGCTGCTGTCTCCTTTGTCCGGGCGCTTAGCCAAAAGGTTTGGCGTTCGTGCCGTTCTGCGCGGCGGACTGCTGCTGGCGATGGCGGGCCTCGCTTCGTTGGGGCTGATAACTAGCCTGCCGCTGCTGGTTATATTGAGCTTGGTCTTTGTGGCAGGCATTGCGCTCTCCGTGCCGGCACTAGTTTCGCTCGTCGGCCAATTGGGAGGCAAATCGCGCGGGATTGCGGTTTCGGTCTACACGTTTATATTATTTGCCGGAACAAGCCTGGGCCCTATCCTCTCCATTCGTTTTATGGAAAACGGCAGCTATGCGCTGACTTTTGTGCTGCTGGCGCTTATTCTCGGGATTGGCTTGCTGGCCGCATTGCTCATTCGGCGGGAAACGCCCGAGGATCCGGCGGCAGTTGAGAAATAAGAATGGTTGTCCGAGATTCCCGCGGCTCGCCGGGCGATCCCAAGTTAAACAAGCGAAAACAGCCAATCCTCCGGAAGATTAGAGGGCTGGCTGTTTTTTGGCATATTGGTTCACGCTTCCGCACGCTTTGTACGAATCCCTTGCGGAGCCGTCTTTTTCCGCCCCAAGAGGTTCGTGCCGAGGACCCCGGCTATAATCATGACAGACCCGATCAGATGGTACACCGTCACCTCTTCCCCGAGAAACAGAGCCCCGGACGCGATCGAGACGATGGTCGCCAGATTGCTGAACACGCTCATTTTCGAAGCTTCCATCTTGGACAAAATGTAGTTCGCCATCAGGGCGGTGGCAAGCGAGGACACCACGCCCAAATAAAAGATCGAGACGAGAAAGGTTCCGCTAGCCAGCGGCGCGACAAATTGGTCAAGCGTCCCAGTGGATGCGTGGCTGGCAAGCGAAACGATCAGAAACACGACGAAGCCGACGCCGAGCATAAAATAGGTGATTTCCGCAGGGCTGAACTGCTTCGAAAGCGAGCGGGCCAGCACGCTGTATCCGGCAAAAGCGACGCAGGTCAGGAACAACAGGAAGATCCCGGTCATATTCGACAAGTCGATGCGGCTTCCTTTCATGACAAAGATGAAGACGACGCCGAAGACCGACAGGAAAATCGACAGCTTCTGCAGAACGGTCGTTGCTTCCTTCAAAAATACCGCGGCGAGCACCATCGTCACGACCGGGGTGAACGCGTACAGAATGCCGCCCTCGGCCGAGGTGGCGTGCTGCAGCCCGAACGCTTGCAGCGTAAAGAAGCCGAGCGGGTACATTGTGGCAAGCAGCAGCGCCTTCCGGAGCGGCTTGCCGCGGTAGGTCAGCTTGACCCAGCCCAGAACGACCGGGATTGACATGACCGCAAACGACGCGGCGAAACGGAACGTCAGCGTGTCGAGCGGGTGCGCGTGTTCGAGCGCTATTTTGGTGAACAGAAACGAGAATCCGATAATCGCCGCATTCAGTATGGCGAATACATAAGCAAGCTTTAATCCTTTTTGGTTCATGGGGACAACCTTCTTTCCTGGACAGTCGGGTGCGGGTTCGTTAACCCGTTACTTATAAGGTAAGGCCAATGGGTAAACCGGACAATGGCATTTTGTTGCTACTGTATCGATACAGTTGGCCGGGTTCGTGTATAATAAGGGGAGCAAGGGGGCGGATTATGAAAAAGTTTGTCGCGATCTTATCCGATATGGAGCATAAAATCCGGGAGGGGCACTTCGGCCCCGGCCGGAAGCTGCCGTCCGTCCGCACTGCCGCAGAAGAGTACGGCTGCAGCATCAGCACGATTATCCGGGCCTATGCCGAGCTGGAAAAGCGCCACGCGATCTATTCGGTCCCGCAAAGCGGCTATTACGTGGTCGAGAAGTCGGGAGACTGGCGCAGCGAGACGGTCAGCGAAACGATTGATTTTGCTTCGGCGTCGCCGGATCTGGACGTGTTTCCGTATTTGGATTTTCAGCATTGTCTGAACAAGGCGATCGATACGTATAAATACCATCTGTTTACTTACGGCGATTCGCACGGGCTGGAAACGCTGCGCCAGACGCTCGTTTCCCATTTGGCCGGCGATCAGGTGTTTGCCAAGGCGGAGCGGATTCTCGTCAGCTCGGGCGCGCAGCAGGCGCTGGAAATTTTGGCGAAGATGCCGTTCCCGAACGGAAAGACGACCATTCTGGTCGAGCAGCCGAGCTATGATCTTTATTTGCGCTTTTTGGAGGCGGAGGGCATTCCGGTTCGTGGCATTGCGCGGACGACAAAGGGGATCGACCTGCAGGAGCTGGAGGAGCGGTTCCGCAGTGGCGGGATTAAATTTTTTTACACGATGTCGAGATACCACAATCCGCTCGGCACTTCGTACAGCGCGGAGGAGAGGAAGGCGATCGCCCGGCTGGCCGGCAAATACGACGTGTACGTCGTGGAGGACGATTATATGGCGGACCTCGGCGCCGAGCGGTTCGACCCGATTCACGCTTATGACCGGAGCTCACACGTCGTTTATTTGAAGAGCTTCTCCAAAATCATTTTTCCCGGCCTGAGGCTCGGAGCCGTCGTGCTGCCGGAGCGGCTGCTGAAGACGTACCATAAGTACAAAAATTACCCCGACACCTCGCTGCTCTCCCAGGCGGCGCTCGAAATTTACATCAAGAACGGCATGTACGAGCGGCACAAGCACAAAATATACGGCTTGTACGAAGAACGGATGCACGAGTTGAACGAGGCGTTGCGGCGCCATAACGAAGCGGGACTTATCGAAGCCGCGGATGTCCGTTACGGCGTCTATGTTCAGTTTAAGCTGCCGAGGACGACCAATATCGAGCGTCTGGTGAGGCGGCTTGCAGAGAGGAAGGTCAGCGTCGTTTCCGGCAAGCCGTTTTATTTGGCGGATTACGCGGAGCGGGAGAAGTTTATCCGCATCAGCGTTTCGCGGGCGCAACGGGAGCGGATTGACGAAGGGGTCCGGGCGATCGTCGAGGAAGTGCGGCGGGGGAATGGGTGGTAGAAACGTTTGATCCATATGGCTGCAGTGATGAAACAGTATCCATCTGCTACACAAGCAGAATGGGTAACATGATTGTGTACCACAGGTTGGGTTAGCCAATTGCTCAAGCAGTTTTACTCGGAATGCAAATCGAATCAACACTATATTTATGTTTATCGTAACCTAGGCACATGTCGGCAGCCGGACCGCAGCTCTCTGTAATTTGCCTGAGGCGTGCTGTAGTAGTAAAATATGGGTATCTCATACATAAATGCAACGTACGATCCATTATCGCTCAAAAAAGACAGCACTTAACATGACGCATGTAAATATTATATAAGGCAAAGTCTACGATTTTATGAGAAAGCTTGGCCATACCGGATGCCGACTAGAACAGCTATTGAACTGCTGTGCGCGGCTACGTTGGCGCTACGGTTGAAGGAGTGAATCGGTTGTTTAAGAAGAATATTGTATTACTATCTATAGTTATTGTCCTTTTATTAATCTCGGCATCGGTTATCTACGAGCAACAGCGTGACAAAAACATAAAAATAGAAAGTCTTGTTGGTTACTCATTGACAACGATTCTGAACAGTTATGATAAAATACTCGATAGTAAAACTGACAATCTTTCAATAGAATACATTATTGATCTGAATCGAAAATTAGCACAGATTGAAGCTTATTCCGATATTCTGGACCGTGCGGTGGGGCGTTCGTCTATCCAGCCAATAGTCAAAAGTATGTTAATCATAACCGAAAATATGGAAAATAGTTACAAGAAAAATAAAAATAGTTTCACTCAAAGTGATAATGAAAAGTATCTAACATTAGTTAAAGAGATATCGAATTTAATCCCTCTGATGTATAAGACATACTACGTTCCTGGGTCTACAGAAGGTGGAAAAGTCAGACTAGAAGTAGTCGAACAACAAGGAATTATAGAAATTAGAGATAGATTAAATCAATACATGACAAAGTGATTATAAAAAGGTCGAGCAGGTTTGGGACTGAGCCCCGTTTGTGA
>NZ_JNVM01000036.1 GCF_000722545.1 Paenibacillus tyrphae | reverse complement strand
TCAGCGTCGTTTGCTCCTCCGTGGGATAGATGCGAAAGCGAAAAGCTTTATGATGTAACAAGAGGGATTTACCTCCTTTGGTGATTCCATGACAATTATAGCACATATGTTCGCATGCATACACAAGGGATGCTGATTCATCTCCCCCTTATCGAAGAGGGAGTCTTCTCAGCCTTAACGATAAAAAAGTCGGCCAGTATGTTCTGCTTTATTTCTGTTCAAATCGTGGAAGGGGAAGTTTGTGTCTCAATTTAATGATACAACCTTCCCTGAATATCGTTAGGTCAAAAGAACATCAACCTGAAGCAAAACCGGGTTGATGTCTTTTTTTGTGCAGGAGTTGTCAGAGACAATCCGCCAGCCGTAACCTCGTGCCGCATCGTCAAAAAGGCATCGAAAGAAAGAGGAGGGGGAAACGTATCCATCGCGGATCATCATAACGAACGTCGTTCTTGACGAACATCTGGAATCCGTTCTAGGCAGGACAAGCCGCGAGTAGCTTCAAGACATATGTACAAAATACTATGTAAAAAATACATTGCAACATTAGCGGTTAAAAGGCCTAATCTATATAGAATTATTGAAGCAGAACAACGATTGAGTAGATCATTGCCTGAGGTATCAACGGGTCGTAATGAGTAAAGCGTATAGGGAAGATAAGGTACCCCACAGCAAGCTGCGGGGAGAATTCATTTTATGCTTCACCCACCACCATACTTAAAAAGCATTTGGATGCCACTTGCCGCTCGCGTCTTTCAAAGATATGCTTTCTCCAAGCGGATATTCGAACACTTGCACAGACCCGTCTGGCGCCGGAACTAGCCCTCCCTTTTCAAAAGAGAGTCTTAACAGACGCGCAAATTCTGAACGACAATTGGCGGTCGATATGCAGAAGAGAGGCCTGTCAATAGACGGTGCGCACCCGGGCTGAAGCAATATGCAAAACGAAGGGCTATCGACGTGTCTAAGCAGGATACTGCCCATGCCATAGTCTTGCCCAACGGCAAAGAGTCCCAGCTCCTGCACATAAAAGCGGACTTGTTCTTCCGTCGAAATCGTTGGAACAAAAACATCTACTCTCATAAGTACCCCTCGCATTTATATTATTGAAACTATAAATAAAGAGTGATAAGCGATGTAGATAACCTATCGTACTAAAAATATAACGCAGCCGGATCAGGCAGCGTTTTTGCGCGTAGAAGGGCTTGTCAAAGACGACACTGTGCTTCGCGGCGAAGTCTTTATATCAATGTGCTGTCTAGATTGTCAGTGTGATGTGCAGAGACTCCGGGCTTCAGAGAGTTGCGATATCGGGCTCAAACCCATTCCAGATGATCGTCTGCTCCACCGGGAAGCGGGAAGTAGGCCGGGCGGGGACAACCGCCTTGCCAATGGCTACGAGCAGGACCGGAACGTAACGCGGCGGCACATGGAACGCTTGGACGAAGGCGTTGGCATCGAAGCCAACCATCGGGCCCGAGTCGAGACCTTTTGCCTTCGCGGCGAACATAAGCTGCATAGCGGCCAGCGAGGTGTTGCGAATCGCTTCGTCCCGCCGATAGGAGGAAGAATCGTCCGCGTAAGCTTCTTCGATTTGAGCGATCATGGCCGTATGGGAAGAATAGCCTGCGTAAGCATTTTCAGATCCGGCCTGGATGGTTGGTCCGTATACGGCTTCGACATTCCGATGGGCCTGCAGGTCCCCGAGTATGGCGACGGTAACGGAAGCGTTGACGACTTGTTTTTGGTCGTTCGCGATCGGGAGCAGCTTTTCCTTGGCTGCCGCCTCGGTAAAGGCAATGAACTTCCAATGCTGAAGATTCCAAGACGACGGGGCGCTGCCCGCAAGTTCCAGAAGCTCCTTGATTTCTTGTTCGCTGAGTTTGTACGATGCATCGAAATGTCTGACGGAATGGCGTTCACGGAAGAGCGTGAAAAAATCGGTTTTTGCAGTGGATGACATTTCCCAATCGACTCCTTTTGAATAAATAATGTTCATAACTAAGCGAAAAGTCGGGATCGTGTTCGCGAACTTGAATCCGTTACTTGACATAATATGCCGATCTGCAGCTTGGAACAATAGCCTATTTTCCAAAGTGTATTGATACAGTTGACTGACTGTAATATTATGGCTAGAGGAAAGCGAGGGAGCGGAATGAAAAAATATTTGGATATTCTCTCCGATCTGGAGCAAAAGATCAACGAAGGGCAGTTCGTTTCGGGTCAAAAGCTGCCTTCGGTCCGCAATGCCGCGAAGCTGTACGGCTGCAGCGTCAACACGATTACTCGGGCCTACGCGGAATTGGAGAAACAACACGCCATTTACTCGATTGCTCAAAGCGGCTATTACGTGGTGGAAAAGCCGGGGAACCGGCCCAACGTCACAGAGAGCAAGACGATCGATTTCGCCTCTTCGTCGCCGGATCCGGGCGTGTTTCCGTATTTGGATTTCCAGCACTGCTTGAACAAAGCTGTAGACACTTCAAAAAGGCTATGAAGTTAAGAGGTGATTTAGTTGTTATATAAAATCGGGGAATTTTCGAAAATCAATAAAATATCCCAAAGAATGCTAAGATATTACGATGAGAAATCTCTATTAAGGCCAAGAAAAGATGAAGTGAACGGTTATAGATACTATACGAACAATGATATTGAAACGGTAAGTAAAATAAAATTACTGCGCAAATACCATTTTTCAATGGATGAAATAAAGCATGTCCTAGAAATGGATCCCGAAGCGATTAAAGATAGATTTCAACATAAAATCGCTGAATTAAATGAAAAAGCAATTGAATATATGGATGTAATTGAGGAAATGAAAAACTATATTGAACCTAAGAAAACCAAAAATAGGGTGAATGCATATGATGTGTTTTGGGGAGTGAGGAAACCGTTTCATGCTGTTTGCTTAAGAAAAGTTGTAGATGAAGCCGGCTTAGAGTTGTTAATAGAACAACTTCATAACCACGTAAACAAAATGAATCCAGTTTTAACCGGCAACTATTTTTCTATTTTTCATGCTGTGGAGGAAAGCGATGTTTATCAATATGACGTCGAAGTATGTCAACCCATTTTATTAGAAAGAGAGCTTCAAGATTCGAGGATCAAATGTTTTGAAGAAACAAATTATATCGGTACAATACATATGGGGAATTATGACAGCATTAGTTATGCTTATAGCGCTCTATATGACTGGGCTCATTCGCACGGATACCGTTTAGACGGCCCTTTTATTGAAAGGTATTATGCAGATGAGTCTGCCGCAATAGATAAAGATGAATTTGTCACTGAAGTTGGGATTGCTATAAAACGGGCTGAATCCAACCCTTCCGATTCGCGCGAATAGCGGTCGCGCCTTTTCGAAGCCCGACCGCCCGCGCTGCGCCGACCGCGGTGGCCGAGTTAGCTGGTGTGTGCGACGGCGCGGATTTCAATCAGTTGGTGAGGGAACGCCAGACCCGACACGCCGACGAGGGTGGCGGCCGGCCGATGGTCGCCCACATACTCCTTATACAGAACGATGAACCGCTCGAAATGCTCTTGCGGGTTTGTCAGAAAGACTTCCATCTCAGCAATGTTCGACCTCGTGACACCAAATCCCGCCAGCACGCGATCGAGGTTCTCCAGCGACTGCCGGGTCTGTGCCTCGATATCACCCTCGCCAACGAATGCGCCCTGCATATCGTGGGAAAATTGTCCCGAGATGTAGATGGTACCGTTAACGCTGTAACCTTGGGTGACGCCGAAAGCTTCTTCCCATGCAACACCGTGATTGTAGGTTTTGGCATTAGTCATTTTTTTCTCTCCTTTACTTCAAAGTAAGGCTAGTATAAACTGAGCACAAATAAAAAAGTAGTACGCACTTTATTGATAGGTACTACCCGAAAGGATAGTGTAAATAAGGGTATGGCTAAATATAAAGGTAAAGTTAAACATATTCAAGATACACCTTTTGGTTATACAATGTCAGTGATTGGCGGTAAATGGAAAATGGTGATTATTTACCTCCTAGCAGAAAACCAACCGGTTCGCTTTAATGATCTGAAAAGACAAATAGGAGCTATTACTTTTAAAATATTGAGTTCGCAACTAAAAGAATTGGAAGCGGATGGTCTGGTGAAACGGAAAGAGTATCCTCAGGTTCCCCCTAAGGTCGAGTACAGTCTCACAGATAAAGCGGAAACATTATTACCCGTTCTGGAAGCATTATGTGAGTGGGGAGTAAAAAACCAAAAACATTAAATGCCCTGTACCAAGGTGCGGGCAATTTGCGTTTACGTTTCTGCCTCAACTTCCTGGTCACTCGAAGAGACTTGAGCTTCACACCGTGTGAAGCTTTATAATGTGACAGGGAAAAGATATAAAGGAGGCAGAAAAAGTGGATAAATACACTATGCCGGATGAAAAAAGCGAACATGAAGGTACTTGGTTGCAATGGCCTCACGGATACACCTATGGCGAAGATTATAAAAAGGGGATAGAGCACATTTGGATCAAGATGGCAAGTTCTTTAAGCGAAGGTGAGAAAGTTCACATCGTTGCCTATAATCAAGCGGAAAAAGAAAAAATTAATAAAATGCTTACGAGCCAAGAACTAAATATGAACATGATTGATTTCTTTATTGTGCCTACGGATGATGTGTGGGCAAGGGATAATGGACCGATTTTTGTATATGACCGTAATAAAAATCTAAAAATATGGGACCCGGGATTTAATGGATGGGGGAAGAAAACTCCTTTTGCACAGGACGCCTTGCTTCGTGAGCGCCTCAGTCGGGAGTTGAGCATGGAAAGAATTGATTCGCATCATCTCGTCATAGAGGGCGGAGCTATTGAACTGGACGGCAATGGCACCTTTTTATCAACCAGAAGTTCCGTTGTGAATAAAAACAGAAATCCCGACTTATCCGAAGCGGAAATTGAAAACGATCTCGGCAGCCTTGGCGTTACGAATTTTATTTGGTTAGATGGAGTACCAGGTGCAGACATTACCGACTTTCATATTGATGGATTTGCCAAATTTTACGACAAATCTACGATCATTACATTTTCAGAAAACGACTTGGCCGAATGGGGGCTGTCAGCCAAAGATATTAAAACATTATTGAATGCCAAAAATGCTTCAGGCGAGTCTTACAAGTATGTATATTTGCCGCTCAGTCAAAATAAAGTCACTTTAGAAAATGGAGAAACGTTGGATTATAAAGGTTCGTATGCTAATTTTTATATAGGGAATACAGTGGTATTGGTACCTAACTATAATGATCCTCATGATAAAACAGCAAACGATATCATCCAAAAACTGTATACTGAACGTAAAGTGGTTGGTATTGATGCAAGAGAGCTTTATAAGGATGGCGGGATGATTCATTGTGTTACACAACAACAACCAGCGATTGGAGATCATGGTTTATGACCGTTTGGATCAGGAGGCGTATAGGATGAAGAAACAAAAAATTGTAGTGATTGGTGCAGGCATTGTCGGCGCGTCAATGGCCTATAACTTATCAAAGCGGAATCAGGATGTCACTCTCATCGAATGTAATTCAGCAGCGGCAGGTGAAGTAACTGAAAAATCTTTCGCTTGGATTAATCCTTCGGGCCGGGTTTTAAAAAATTTTCGACATTTGTACGATGCGACGTTAGACGAATATCATGAATTAGAAAAAGAGCTGCCTGATTTAAATATAAACTGGCACGGAGCGCTGACATGGGGAGTTCCCACAACTATGGAGGAGTCTCGTATACAAAAATTAAATCGGCAGCAGATCGTAGCATTAGAACCTAACTTGAAGGAATATCCGGAAGAAGCTAGTTTTGCGTACGGAGAAGGCGCGGTAGATCCTACTCATACAACAAAACGATTGGTGAAAAAAGCAGAGGAACATGGGGCGAATCTACTTTTTGATACGAAAGTTATGCAAATAAAAGAAGAGGGCACTCAGGTTATCGGTGTCTGTACCTCAAATGGTTTTATCGAAGCTGATGTCATCGTACTGACAACCGGCGCGGCTTTACCCGAGCTCTGTAAACCATTAGGCTTCGATGTACCTGTCGCTCCTTCGCCTTCTATTATGATTCGCATGAAATCCAAGGAAAAGTTAATCCACACCTTGATTTCCAATTCGCAATTCGAAGCAAGACAACTAACGGATGATACTCTAATTGCGGCGGAAGATTATATGGACGAGTCTGAAGAAAATGGGCCGGACGCCATTGGAACAAGAGCATTTGAAATCCTTCGTCGCCATCTAAAAGGAGGGGAAACCTTGGAATTGGAAAGTATCAAGGTAGGAATGCGGCCCATGCCTGAAGATGGCTATCCCATTGTTGGATTTCATGATCGGATAAAGGGTCTCTACCTGGCCGTTATGCATTCCGCTATTACGCTGGCCCCTATGATTAGCCGATTGGCTGCAAATGAAATTATCGACAATGTGCAGATGAAAGAACTGGAAAGCTGTCGGTTATCCAGATTTTCAGTTCCAAACAAGACCTAGTCCAGCAGTTCTTTGGCTCCGTTCATCACTAAGGGCATGGTCTGTTTAACGAATGATTCTGCAGGTAGTAGACGACCCTCATTGTTCCAAACATAAGCGGCACCATACATACCCCAACTTAACATGATAGAAGCTGTATTGATTAATTGTGCGTGTGGACTCGAAAGCATCTTGTCTTTGTCTATAAAGGAAAGAAGTATCTTTTGAATTTTTTCCTTTATTTGAAGTTCGAATACAGGTCCAAGCGATTTATACTTTCTTTTGCACATGATGCTTAGATCCTTGTGAAAATCGCATACACCCAGAAAAATACTCTGAATTGTTTCTTCATTTAATTTTTCGTGACCGCTTATTCTACGATTTATGATGGTCATAAAAGAATCCGTTAGTCTGGACTCGAGAATCTCGAATTTATCTGCAAAATGCGCATAAAAAGTCGCTCTGTTTACAGTAGCCCGCTCTGCAATATCCCTAACCGTTATCGATTCAAAGTCTTTTTCTTGAATTAATGAAGCGAAAGCGTCCTGAAGGAGTCGCCGTGTACGTATCACACGAGGATCAGCTTCATTCTTTTGAATTGTCATGGTTAAGACCTCCCAAATAAAACGACATTATAGTAACAGTGTTGTCTATGCAACGGTTAATGGATATTGCTGATTGCATACCATTCGGTTGGTATTATAACATATAAATACAACAAGTGTTGTTCAAACAACTGCTGTTGTATTGATACAGAAGGCTGAATGCCGTTTTTCCAAGAGGAGGAGAGAACCATGTCCGTTTCACAACCGTCGCAAACGATGGAGCAACAACTTTTTTTTGATGTTATTCGAGAACGCCGGTCGGTTCGTGGCTATGATCCCGAGGTCAAGATTTCGCGGGAGGAATTGACCGAAATATTGCAGCAAGCCACGCTGGCTCCCTCGGCCGCTAACCTGCAGCCGTGGCGGTTTCTCGTTATCGACTCGCCGGAGCTGAAGCAGAAGCTGCTTCCGATCGCATTCAACCAACAGCAAGTGGTCGAGGCTTCGGCTGTCATTGCCGTTCTTGGAGACCTCCAGAACATCCGGATGGCCGAGAAGATTTACGGGCAGACTGTCGATGCGGGTTTCATGCCTGCGGATACGGCAAAATCGTTTGTTGAGCGCTATACCGGCATGTATTCGAGCATGCCGCCCGAGGCCATTCGCCAAATCGTCTATACCGACGGCGGGCTAGTATCGATGCAACTCATGCTTGTCGCCCGCGCCAAAGGCTACGATACGGTACCGATGGCCGGTTACGACAAACAAAAGTTCACGGAAGCTTTCGGCATATCAGACCGGTATGCTCCGGTTATGCTGATCGCCATCGGCAAGGCGGCGAAGCCCGGTCATCCGACGGTGAGGCTGCCAATCGAGGATATAGCTTTCTTTAACGAAATGCCTAACGAATAAGAACATGCAAAAGACCTTCGCAGCCGCGTAAACAACGGCAAGCTAAGGTCTTTTACATTCTGCGCATCTAATTCCAACAAGGCGTTCATTTGTGAAATTCAAGCTCTTCCAAATTCCCTGACTCCCGGCGCCGCCAGCTCATGAATACCAAGGACAATGCAATTACCGTGAGGATCATCCCCAGCAAACGAAATCCCCCAAAGCTAAACTTATCTCCCATGACGATACCTATCAACAAAGAAGAGAGGATGGTTCCCAGGTATCTCGACGTCATAAATACTCCGGATGCTACACCGATCATTTCTTTTGGAGAACTTTTGAACAAGGCCGCTTGCATACCGACACTGTTCAACCCGTTGCTAATACCGAATGCTGCTAACGCCAAACACACACTGATAACCGGTGAAGATTCATTCAATGTCACGATCCACACGGACCCGAATATCATCAGCATTGCGGACACGAGCAACGCCGGTCTGGGTCCGGATTTATCGATCCATCGTCCTGCTATTGGAGAAGCAACGAGCGAGCATAAGCCTAAGCTTAACATGAGAATCCCTGTATGGAACTCGCTGACATGACGTACCGTTTGCAAATAGGAAGGAAGCCCAAAAAAGATCGAGTAAAAAAGTACATTAACGAGTATGAATTCGACATTGACCCAAGTGATCGCAGGATATTTGGCGAAGGTGCGCAAAGGAATAAAGGGTGACGGCGTTTTTAACTCATGTCGTATGAAAGCCACAAGTAGCACGAGGCCTATCAACCCGACAATGACATACCAAAATGAGACATGCCCAGATGATTTTGCCGACAGTAATCCAACGAGTAGGGCAACCAGCCCCACGGTGAAGAGCAGAACCCCTGACGCATCAATCAAATCCAACCATTTACGAAAGGACATGTTGCGTGCAACGGAGGCTGACGGTTCGTCCTTAGGAATCGTCCTCCAAGCAAATAGAAAGCTCGCCACCACGAACGGAATATTAACGAAGAAGATAGCGGGCCAATCCCACCAGTGAATCAAAACTCCGCCAATAAAGGGTCCGATGGCTGCCGCTCCGGATAGGAATATGGACAAAACGGACAGCGCAGTCGCTTGTTTCTCCGTAATATGAATTCGCACAATGGCCATTCCAACGGAAACCATCATGCTCGTTCCGATGGATTGCACAATGCGGAACACGATGAGCCACCCAAAGTTTGGTGATAGCGGAGCTAATAAGGAGGCAACGAAAGCTACAACAAGCCCGGTAAGAAATATCTTCTTGCGGCCGAATAAATCACTGGCCTTTCCCATGACAGGTTGAGCGATAGCACTCGCAATGTAGAAGGAAAAAATAATCCAGGAAACAACGGTAAAGTTAAGTTGGAATACATTTTGCAGCCTGGGAATAGCAACGGAAACCATCGAGGAATTTAATGGGTTCAGTAGTACCCCCAGTCCAACGGAAATCATCAACCACCTGCTGCGAGCATTCATTTTCGAGTCCCCCCAAAGTCTTTTGAAGATATCGTACTTGAATTCGGGTATTTACTCCAACGCATTTTATGTTATGATTTCATTGACACGAAGGAATGATGGAGGGTGCGAGATGGAACTTCTTCAACTGCAATATTTTCTCGCGGTAGCTCGATTGGAACATGTGACCGAAGCTGCACGAAGTCTGCACGTTACTCAATCGTCGCTAAGCAAAACGATTCAACGCCTGGAGGAGGATTTAGGGGTCCCTCTTTTCGATCGAACAGGGAGGAAGCTGCGATTGAATGAGTACGGAAGCAGATTTCTTCGCCGTGCGGAAAGGGCTTTATTTGAATTGGAACAGGGGAAGCAGGAGCTTAGCGATTTGTCCAGCCCGGAGCATGGCACAATCGAATTGGCGGTGACCAATGCAAGCAAGCTGCCCAATATTCTTCGAGAGTTTCGGAAAAAGCATCCCCATATCCAATTTCACGTGCAAATGCTGACCACGCAGGAAATGGTTACGCTTCTTCATCGAGGAGAGGTCGATTTCTGCTTGTCCTCGCCTCCTGTACAAGGGGATGACATTGAATGTCAAATCGTGTACTATGATCCCATTCTTGTTGCTGTTCCAAAGGGGCACCGGCTGGCAGACCGAAGCAGCGTATGCTTGACGGAACTTAAGGATGAATGGTTTGTCGGTGTAAAGAGAGGGTACCGTACTCGCGATTTAGTGGACTCCGTATGCCAATCGGCTGGATTTGTGCCCAAATATGTGTATGAGGGAAATGAGCCTGCAAGGCTAAGCGCTCTTGTGGAAGCAGAGATTGGCATAGGCTTCATACCAAGCACGGCAAGGAATCCACGGGAAGATATTCGCTATCTTCAGGTAGAGGATCACGAATTGGTACGGGAGATCGCTTTATTATGGCGCAAGAGCCGGTATATTTCGCGGGCTGCTCTGGAATTCCGCGAGGTCGTTGTACAATATTTTGAGGCGCTATCCCAACAGACCATTTAATTATACTGCACAACGAACCGAAGACCTGAACCGATGACTCAGCCAGGTCTTCATTCGCCGTTTATGTTAGGTATGCTTTTTAATAAAATACAGAAGTGTTTGTCCAAGAGATGTAAGTATTACTCCTTTACTGTCGCACTTTTTACATGGTGTTCCTTCCGATTCACCTTTCCCATTGCATTCAGGGCAGGTTATTTCCAAATCATCCATGCTAATCATATAATCAGCTCCCTTTATTTTCTTGTTTAAAGTCTTCCTTTGCAAAATGGTCCGCTCAAGCTCTTTAGCCAATATATCCTCCACTTGCGCTGTCGTCAAGCGGGCGACGTTTTCTTGCAAGCGATAGATAGTATTTACAAAAGAATCAACTATTTTAATACACAGAGGAGAAGCTGTCATGACGGAAAATAGCAACGCGTTTCATCCACCCTATGTCGTACGTTTTCCATTTGAAAAATCGCTCGGGCTACGTTATGCATTGATTGACGTTAATGGAAATCTTGTTCGCGAGCCGAATTTGCTTAAAGTACATAATTTCACTCCAAATGGTAAAGAGGGCTACATTACTGCTGCTCAAGACTTAAACGAAAAATGGGGGTATCTGGATCAAAACGGCAGATGGTTGATCGAGCCGACTTTGGAGGATGCGCGTATTTTTGGCGAGGAGGGCATGGCCAGATTCAAAAAAGAAGGTCTATGGGGCTATGTAGACTTAAACGGGGAGATCAAAATCCAACCGCAGTTTGAGGATGCGCTGCCATTTAACGCAGGCTTGGCGGCGGTTCGATTGCACAATGGTTATGCTTATATCGATTGTACGGGACAAGTCGTTATCGAAGGGCCTTTTGAAGGGGCAGGCTTCTTTTCGCCGATCGGTCTAGCTGCTGTGAAAAAGCAGGGGAGCTCCTCTTGTGGGATTATCAATACGAAAGGCGAAATGGGGATTCCCCCACAATTTGCGGATGTCAGCATGTATACGAGCGATGGCATAGCCCCTGCAAGGAAAGGTAAACTATGGGGATTGATCGATACGCAAGGCGAATGGATCGTGCAGCCGACCTATTCACGTATCGAAGAGTTCAACGAAGACGGGCTCGCTTTTTTCAGTGATTATTCCGATATGATGAACATAAAAAAGGGCTATCTCAATACAAATGGCGATGTGGTCATCGAGGGAATGTCGATTTCGGACCAAATGGTGTGCGGACTGGCAAAACAAGATGTGCCTTATGGCGGAGGTATCGGCTTCTTCGACCGTACCGGTACGATGGTGATCCCGCCACAGTACGCTTGGGCCGATCCTTTTCATAAGTGTGGCGCCAGCGTCGTTCTTCGCAAGGATAAATGGGGGATTCTTACGATGGACGGCCAGTTCCGGGAGATGCCTTACTTGGAGCCGCTGACGGATCATGAAGGCTGGGTGATGGGCTTTTATAGCGGCAAGGGAATGGCTCCGTTTCTTATCCGGAAGGGCGAAGTCGTCTACGTGGACGCAGCTGGAAGGGAAGTTTGCAGACTGCGGGTAGAGGAGACGGGGAATCCGCAGGAGCATTTATTGCAACTATTCAACGCTGAGGGAAGAATCGCATGGCAAAACGAAGGAGAGCGGGATACATTTTTGGTGGAGAGTCCGTTTTTGCGCAAGCAGCCTGCCCAGCATTTTGAGGATAACCAGTATTGGGAGGGAGATCTTACGGCTGCCGCACAAGCACTCTTGGATGCGGAACCTAGAGATTTTTATCCCTATGACTGGTATGAACGGGATGTGTACGATCTATCGGAAGAAGATGAAGATGAGATCGACGAGCATAAAAAAAGAGGCGCGATGGAGGTCCTGGCAGGCACCTATGTAAGCGAGGAGCATTACGGGCATTACCCTTTTCTCGGAGAATGGGAAAGAAGTGCGTTTGAACAGTATTTTTCAGTGATCGCTGAGCGTCTTTCCGATTCTTTTGGCGACCCGCTGCCCGATGCGTCTATCATGCTGCGCTGGGGTGATAACAACCTTAGCAAGGTATGGGAAGTGAACGGCAAGTATCTGGTGCTGGAATGGTTCACTCAATATGGCGATGGCGATTTTGTCCACCGGCTGTGGCTTGCTTCAGGATACAGAGAGGACTTGGAATACGATGAGGAGGATGACGAGCACGAATACGGGTCAAACGAGGAAGGAACCGAAGAAAATGACAAGACATTCGATCTCGATCAGTTCGAGAGGCTGGTGAAAGCGGCTCAGGCTCATATGGATGAGGAGGGGCACGAGGAAGTTCTCGATTTGGTGTTCCAAATGGAGGAGCTCGCCTCAGATTCCACGGATGTGGATGTCACGCATATGAGCTGGATCTATGACTGTAAGCGGCATGCGCTGTATAAATTGGGTCGAGTAGAAGAAGCACTCGAGACCTGCCGCGAAGCGATTGCCTATATCTCCCCGAGGATGTTGTTCAACTACCGGCCGGAGCCTCGCCAAACGCTGCGCGCTTGCCATAATATGCTCGCACAGGAGCTCATGGAGCACGCCACAACCAAAGAAGAATGTCTGACAGCCTGGGAACATGTAAAGGCTTGCTTCCAAGCGGTGGAACCGAATGAGGGTGAAGCGGTATTTGAATATTTCTATGACACCCGAGCGCTTGTGCTGCTGAAGCTGAGTGAGTTTGATCCCACTGAGAAAGCGAAGGCATTTGCTTTTCTTCAGCGGATGCAGACCATCGGGTCACCGTATCTGAGAGACGAGCCTCGACTGGCTAAAACGATAAACTCGGCAGAGTATCAGGTATTTGTGAAAAGCAGCCATGAAGTCGATCGAGAGTATGTACAGGCACCTGCACTGGAAACTGCCATGGAGGCAGTGACCCGGTACCACAAGGCATACGAAACATTTAGCCAATTCAACTCGCAAGTGGAAAAGGAATTCGGGCCCATTCTCTCCCTTTCGTTTAGGGAAGACATGATTGCGAAGGCCGAAGAGGAATTAGGGTTTGCCTTGCCGGATGCACTACGTCAATTCATGCTGGTGTCTGGCCTTGTACAAGAGATATATCCGGAACTTGTGCCTCCTATGGAAATTCAAGGGATGTTTTCACTAATCAGTGATGTGTGGGGAGTGCGCCGGGAGTTCGAGGAGCGTTTGACGCAGAAAGAATTGTACTGGCTGGAGGTTCATTGTCAGATCTGCGGCTTGTCGCAGATGGACGACCATAGTCAAGAGTATATGTACTTTACTCCAGGAAAAGGGTTCGGCACCTTTATCTACACTCGGGATGATTGGGATAAGTTTGAAGCGGATGTGCTCAGACCGCTGCTGGCGCAAGAGATTCCCGTTGAGACGTTTGACCAGATGTATTCCCGAAAGGTGACCGATCAGATTAAGCGGATGATTGAGGCTAGCAGAAACTCCAGCGCAATGCTCTGATCGTATCCCCTGCGGAAGTTATGGACTGGCTTAAAATTATGGGTCTGCCTGCGGATGATCGGAACGGCAAATCGTCGCCGAGTATTTGGAATGGACTTATCCGTCAGACAAGGTGGAAATCCGGCAGGGCGGCCGATTTGGCAAGGTACTGATTCGATTGCAGGATCAGAACATGTACACCGGAGAAAGTCTGTAAACCGACAAAACCCTCAATCCAAAAGGAAAGAGGGTCTAGTCGTTATTCTGTATTTTTATTAGGTTGCTGTAATGGCGCTGAGAGACGAATAAGTGATAGTTGCCGTCGTTCCGATAGAGATTACAACACCAGAGACGATGACCTGCACCGTATACGTATGCGTGCCTGGAGTAATCGCGCCGTTGAAGAACGAAATTGGAATGGTGCGAGTAAGACTGAACGCGCCAAGAAGCGTAATGGCAAGCAGATCGGAGCTGGATGTCGTTGCTACGGTTGCGCCATCCTGAAGCAAGTTGACCGTAATCGTCGGGTTCAAAGCAACAGTAAGCACAGAAGTAAAACTAATGTTGACCGTAACTGCACCTTCAACGACAATGTGAGGTGTTGCGGCGGTGACAGGGACAGAAAGGGTTAGTGCGGTAACTGCCGTGCCTGCGGTGGTAATGGAAAGAGGCACTGTTCCTTGCGTGCCTGTGGCAGCAGAACCGGCTCCAGTGGGTCCGGTTTGCCCAGTGGGTCCGGTTTGCCCAGTGGGTCCCGTAGGCCCAGTGAGTCCCGTAGGCCCAGTGGGCCCCGTTGGACCAGTGGGTCCCGTTGGACCAGTGGGTCCCGTTGGACCAGTGGGTCCCGTTGGACCAGTTGGGCCAGTGAGGCCTGTCAAACCAGTTAATCCTGTTTCACCCATTGGTGATTCTCCTCCTTTCAAAGGATATACTAGATTATATGCTAACTCATTAAGAGAGCCACGGTATTTGCTGCTGATTCATCCGTGCATTTTCTTGGAATCCGGAAATCATCCTGTGGGCAGACAAATTGCCATTTACAATTATTGAATTTTCATAGAGAACATATATTCTGATATCTCTTAATCTCAGGATATTCAAGTAGAGAGCGAATGTATGGATTGGTGACATGTGGTAAGTTCGCACCGATGTGCCGGTCTTGATTTCCTGGGTACGTGCTATCCACTTACTGCCGATTTGCGCGATATGGAGGACTCCTGAAGAGGACACTATAAGACTGAAACGCTGGGCCAATCGTCGCTTCGTACGGATGGGGCGCTGCCTTTGGTTAACCCGGTAACGATTATGAAAGCGTATGAAGGAAAAATCCATTTTGCAAGCCCTAGATCCTTGTAATACAAGGGTCTTTTTTGTTTTAGGGATAAACTTTACGTCGCAAAACTGTGACACAAAGTTTATCCCATTCGATTACAACGGCACAAAGATTCTCCCTTTTGGAACCCCCCCTGATGCAGAGCGTGTACTTTGTTCATCGTGACGATTTGGAAAGCTTATTGCAAATAAACCGGCTATATTTTTTTTGCATAGTTTCTATGCACAATATATATTTCACGATCGGAACGACGGCATGTAAAAATAAAGTAAACCGCAATTTGCAGCGGCACTACTGTCGGAGGGATACGATATGAATCAAACCGGAAACGCTCAAGTCAAGAACCGGCATCAGGCGCTGGGTTTATCGGACCAGCAGGTTCTTGAAATGTATCAGCATATGGTTTTGGCGCGAAAAGTAGATGAACGGATGTGGCTTCTCAATCGTGCGGGAAAGATCCCTTTTCTCGTTTCTTGCCAAGGTCATGAAGCGGCACAGGTGGGAGCGGCTTATGCGCTAGATCGAACGAAAGATTTTCTTTGTCCGTATTATCGGGACATGGGAATGGTCATTGTTTTCGGGATGACGGCAAAGGAATTGATGCTTTCCGCTTTTGCCAAGGCGGGAGATCCGAACAGCGGCGGACGCCAAATGCCAGGGCATTATGGGAGTAAACGGCTGAATATTCTTTCGGGGTCCAGCGTCGTAACGAGTCAAGTGCCGCATGCTGTTGGAATCGCTTTATCTGGAAGGATCGAGGGGCAAAAACTTGTCGTGTTAACGGCCTTTGGGGAAGGGGCCAGCAATCAAGGGGAGTTTCACGAAGCGGCGAACTTTGCGGGGGTGCACAAGCTTCCTGTCATTTTCTTCTGCGAGAATAACAAGTATGCCATTTCTGTCCCCTATTCCAAGCAGGTGGCTTGCGAAAGTATCGCGGATCGGGCAAAAGGTTACGGGTTTCCCGGCATCAGTGTGGATGGCAATGATCCTTTAGAAGTGTATAAGGTTACGAAAGAGGCGGCCGATCGGGCAAAAAGAGGAGAAGGGCCAACGCTTATCGAGGTGGTCGTCTATCGTTTAGTTCCTCATTCAAGCGACGACGATGATCGAACCTACCGTTCCCGTGAAGAAGTGGAAGCAGCCAGGAAGAAGGATCCGCTCGTATCCTTCAGCCATTATCTTAAAGATTTGGGGATATTGGATGAACCTCATGAGAAGGAAATCCATGACCAGGTGCTCATGGAAGTCGATGAGGCCACGGAATATGCGGAGAATGCCCCGGATTCGGCTCCGGAAGATGCCCTTAAGCACGTTTATGCAGAATAGGGGGAGTGAGACATGGCCGTCATTTCTTATCTTGATGCAGTGACCCAAGCTCTTCGGGAAGAAATGCAGCGAGATCAAAGGGTATTCGTCTTAGGAGAAGACATCGGGGTACGCGGGGGCGTATTTCGGGTTACCCAGGGATTTTATGAGGAATTTGGAGAACAACGGGTTATCGATACGCCGCTATCGGAAGCGGCCATTGCAGGCGTATCGGTTGGGGCAGCCGCTTATGGCTTGAGGCCTGTAGCCGAAATTCAGTTTGCCGAGTATATCATGCCTGCCGTAAACCAAATTGTGAATGAAGCCGCCAAAATGAGATACCGCTCGAACGGAGATTGGACCTGTCCCCTGGTCATTCGTGCCCCTTATGGAGGGGGAGTTCACGGCGCCCTCTATCATTCGCAAAGCGTCGAAGCCATGTTTTGCAACATTCCCGGGTTGAAAGTGGTCACACCCTCCACGCCTTATGATGTCAAAGGACTGTTAAAAGCAGCCATCCGCGATGAAAATCCCGTGCTTTTCTTTGAACATAAGCGATGCTACCGATCGATCAAAGGAGAAGTGCCGGACTCGGACTACATCGTTTCCATCGGGAAGTCGGATATTAAGCGGCATGGAGAAGACCTCACGGTAATTTCTTACGGACTTGCTTTGCATTTTGCGTTGGAAGCGGCGGAAAAACTTTCCCGGGAAGGATGTAGCGCTCACATTCTGGACTTGCGTACCCTCTATCCTCTGGATAAGGAATCGATTGTAGAGGCTGCCCGTAAAACCGGTAAAGTGTTAATTGTTCATGAAGATAACAAAGAGGGAGGCGTCGGGGCTGAAGTCGCGGCTGTGCTCGCCGAGGAATGCCTTTTCGAATTGGATGCTCCGATCAAACGCCTATGCGGTCCGGACGTCCCCGCCATGCCGTACAGCAATCCAATGGAGAAATTCTTCATGCTCAACCCGGATAAAGTATATCGGGCCATGAAAGAATTGGCCGAATTTTGATCCGATCGGGAGGAGAATATGGCCGAGAACATCGTTATGCCCCAGCTAGGGGAAAGTGTGACGGAAGGAACCATCTTCAAGTGGCTCGTCAACATCGGGGATCAAGTGAAAAAATACGATCCCGTCTGCGAAGTGATTACCGATAAAGTGAATGCGGAGGTTCCTTCTACTTTCAGCGGCACGATATCCGAAATTGTCGTTCAAGAAGGCGAAACGGTAGCGGTAGGAACTTTGATTTGCCGTATCTCGGTGGATGGTCAAGCGATTACGCCGATTGAATCCAAGCCGTCCGCCGCCGCACAAGATCAGGGAGCCGCTGATGTGACAACGCAAGCAGCCATGAACCCGCGCTATTCGCCGGCCGTGCTTAAACTCGCGCAAGAAAACAACCTGGATCTTTCCCGTATGGAAGGCTCGGGCGCTGCCGGACGCATCACCAGAAAAGACATCTTGGACATATTGCAAGGAAAGAGGCAGGCCGTGACCACTGTTCCAAAAGCAGAATCTCCGTCTAAGATTGCGTCCCAACCGGTACAATCGGTACAATCAGCCCGCGACATTCCGAAGCCGTCCGTTCCGGTTGATACACTGTCTGCCGTCCATTCTCCGCTTAATCAAGCCGACGAGACGATCCCAGTTACCGCCATCCGCAAGACGATTGCCGAACGAATGGTAAAGAGCAAACAGGATATCCCCCACGCCTGGCTTACAGTTGAATGCGATGTTACCAATCTGGTGCGTTATCGGGACCGGATCAAAGAAGAGTTTAAGCAAAAAGAAGGCATCCATTTAACTTATTTGCCGTTTTTTATCAAATCGGTTGTAGAAGCCTTGAAGGAATTCCCCACCTTGAATTCGCAGTGGGCGGATGATCATATTCTCGTCAAAAAAGCGGTTCATATCTCGATGGCCGTCGCCACCGATCATGCGCTATTCGTTCCCGTCATTAAGAACGCCGACCAAAAAAGCATTTTCGGTCTTGCCAAAGCCATAGATGAATTGGTCAAGAAGGCGAGGGAGGGCAGGCTAGCGTTAGAGGATATCACCGGCGGAACGTTTACCGTCAATAACACGGGCTCTTTTGGCTCCATTCTTTCAGCACCCATCATCAATCCTCCGCAAGTAGCCATTCTAACTGTCGAAGCCATCGTAAAACGTCCGATCGTCATCGATAATATGATTGCCGTTCGCGATATGATGAACATCTGTCTTTCCTTGGATCACCGGGTTTTGGACGGTCTGGTGTGCGGCCGCTTCTTGAAGAGCGTCAAGCAAAAGATTGAAGGCTACGGTACGGACACCGGACTCTATTAACAATTCAGCATGTTTAAGTTAGGGGCGATGAAATCATGCACTTTGATTTAACCGAAGAACAAGCGTTGATCAAGAAGATGATGCGTGATTTTGCGGAAGGCGAGGTGGCTCCGGGGGCAGATGAACGGGATCGTACAAAGCAATTTCCTGAGCCTGTTTTCGATAAATTATCGAAGCTGGGAGTCATGGGTCTGCCTTTTCCCGAACAATACGGCGGCGGGGGAGCGGATACCATAAGCTTTGCTATCGCGGTAGAAGAATTAAGTCGGGTATGCGCCTCCACAGGTATCACGTATTCCGCCCATATTTCGTTAGGCGGGGCGCCCATCCATTTATTCGGAACGGATGAGCAAAAGGAAAATTACTTAATCCCCCTTTGTACAGGAGAATACTTGGGCGCGTTCGGGCTGACGGAACCGAACGCAGGTTCCGATGCAGGCGGAACCCAAACGACAGCGAAGCGGCATGAGGATCAGTGGATCATTTCCGGTTCGAAATGCTTTATTACCAACGCAAGCTATGCCGAGAACTTGGCGCTCACGGCTGTAACGGATCGCTCCAAAGGAACGGATGGAATTAGCGCGTTTATCGTACCTACAGATGCGCCAGGCTTTACGGTCACCAGCAATTACGAAAAGATGGGTCTTCACGCCTCGAATACAACGGAGCTGGTTTTGGATAGTGTAGCCGTTCCCGAAGAAAACCTCTTGGGGAAAGAAGGAAACGGATTTAAGCAATTCTTAGCTACGCTTGACGGAGGAAGAATCGGCATTGGGGCCATGGCCGTCGGGATCGCTCAAGGGGCTTATGAAAAATCGCTCCAATATGTGAAAGTAAGAAAACAATTTGGCCAGAGCTTATCTGCCTTTCAAGCCATCCAATTTAAACTGGCCGACATGGCCATGACGATTGAAGTAGCACGCAACATGGTGTATAAAGCGGCCTGGCTGAAGGATCAAGGAAGAGGCTTTAAGAAGGAAGCGGCGATGGCCAAATTATTTGCTTCGGAAATGTGCATGAAGGTGTGCGATCAGGCCGTTCAGATCCATGGCGGCTATGGGTACATGAAGGAGTATCAGGTGGAGCGGTTTTTCCGGGACGCCAAGCTTTTAGAGATCGGGGAAGGTACTTCGGAAATCCAACGAATGGTGATTGCACGCCAGATCGGCTGTTAAAGGGGATGGATTCTATGTTCAAGAAGATTCTAATCGCCAACCGGGGGGAAATTGCCTCCCGGGTGATCCGTACTTGCAAATCGCTGGGCATTGCCACCGCCTGCATCTACTCGGAAGCGGATAAGGAAGCCCCTCATGTCAAGATGGCGGATGAGGCATACGAGGTGGGAGGTCCCAAAGTAGCGGAGAGCTACTTGAATATCGACAAAATTTTGGAGATCGCCCGTCTCTCCAAAGCGGACGCGATTCACCCCGGCTATGGCCTTCTCTCGGAAAATGCCGAATTTGCCCGCCGCTGCGAGGAAGCCGGTATCGTATTCATCGGTCCGTCGGCGGATGTCATCTCCCGCATGGGCAGTAAAATTGAAGCCCGGAATATCATGGAAAAGGCCGGTGTGCCTGTCGTCCCCGGCATTTCCTATCCATTAGCGGATGCGGAAGAAGCGGCGCGGGCCGCCGATCGTATCGGCTATCCGGTCATGCTTAAGGCTTCAGCCGGCGGCGGCGGGATCGGCATGCAGATCGTTCACAGCGAAGCGGAAATTCACAAAGCGTTTGAAGGGAACCGGAAACGCGCCTCTGATTTCTTCGGGGACGGGGCCATGTATATCGAGAAGGTTGTGGAAAATCCCCGGCATATCGAAATTCAGATTTTGGCCGATTCCTATGGGAATACCGTTTATTTATGGGAACGGGAATGTTCCATTCAACGCCGCCATCAAAAAGTAGTGGAGGAAGCCCCTTCTACCTATCTGGATGAACTGACACGCGGCAAAATGGGAGAAGCGGCGGTAAGGGCGGCTAAATCTATCGGATACCGGAATGCAGGAACCATCGAGTTTTTGGTAGACGAGAACAAAAATTTCTATTTCCTTGAAATGAATACTCGTCTACAGGTCGAGCATACGATTACAGAAGAGATTACCGGCTTGGACTTGGTTGAAGAGCAGCTGCGCATTGCAGCCGGACATTCCTTGAATTTTGGCCAATCCGATGTGAAACGAGACGGTCATGCGATTGAAGTGCGGATTTACGCGGAAGATCCGAAGACGTTCTTCCCATCCCCGGGAACAATTACGAAGTTTGCCATACCCGAAGGAGCGGGAATCCGCCATGAGCTGGCTGTACATGAAGGCTCCGTGGTTACGCCTTTCTATGATCCGATGATTGCCAAGCTTGTGGTCAAAGGGAAGGATCGCGACGAGGCGATGGACCGGCTTCAAGAGGCGTTAGCCCATTATCACGTTCAGGGAATCAAAACAAACATCCCGATGCTGCAAGAAGTCATCGCGCATCCCGCATTCCGTTCAGGCGATACGACAACAGGTTTCGTCGCTAAGTATTTACGATCGTAAAACAGGAGGTCATTCAGGTGGGCAAAATCGTGGCATTTATGGCGGGGAATGTGTATAAAGTTTTGGTCAAGCCCGGGGATCAAGTCGAAGCGGGACAAGATGTGGCCATTTTGGAATCGATGAAAATGGAGATCCCGGTCACGATCAGTTCCGGCGGGACGGTAAAAGAAGTAAAAGTAAGCGAAGGCGACTTTGTGGATGAAGGGGATCTATTGATCGAGCTGGATTAAACGAATGCTGGGGGTTGGGGAGATGAACTGGCCGGCGAATGTAACGATCAAAGAGGTTGGTCCGAGGGATGGATTACAGAATGAGAAGGCCTTTGTTTCCACAGACGATAAAATAGCCTGGATCAACCAATTGTCCGGCACCGGAATGAAGTCCATTGAAATCACTTCGTTTGTGAATCCCAAGTGGATCCCGGCGCTGGCAGATGCCGCTGAAGTTGCGAAAGGAATCGAACGGATGCCTGGCATCATTTATTCGGCTCTCGTTCCGAATCGTCAAGGCTTGGAGCGGGCGTTGGAAGCCGATGTGGATGAAGTGGCCGTCTTTATGTCTGCCAGTGAAACCCATAATCACAAGAACATCAACAAGTCGATTAGCGCTACTTTTCCTATCTTAAGAGAAGTGGCGCAAGAAGCTCTTTCCGCAGGAAAGTCGGTCCGCGGTTATGTATCGACCGTCTTTGGTTGTCCCTATGAAGGTCCGATCTCCGTCGACGAGGTGATCCGGGTATCGGAAGCTTTGTTCGACATGGGGATTGGCGAGCTATCTCTCGGGGATACGATCGGCATTGCCAATCCCAAGCAGGTGCAAGGTGTATTGGATATTCTTTTAAAGCGTTTTGATGCCCGGAAACTGGCTCTGCACTTTCACGATACGCGCGGGGCGGCTCTGGCTAATATTCTGGTGTCTATGGACATGGGGATCACGACGTTTGATGCCTCCGTAGGCGGTTTGGGCGGATGCCCGTATGCGCCCGGGGCCTCGGGCAATGTGGCTTCGGAAGATTTGCTCTACATGCTGGATGCGATGGGGATTCAAACGGGGGTCAATCCGGAAAAGCTGCTCGACGCGGCCCGTTTTATTCAGGGAAAGATCGGAAGAGCTTTGCCAAGCCGTAATCTTAAGGTCGGCAGCTCGAACGAAAACGGATAAGCGGGCGTAGGGTTCGGTTTAGGGAAGGAGGGGGACTATGGAAAAAACTGTATTGTCCACCAGCATCGGAAACGGAATTGTGCTCATCACTTTAAACCGACCGGAAGCCGCCAATGCGCTGTCGATCAAGATGCTGGAAGAATTGCGGGCTGCGGCTGCGGCATGTAAATTTGACCGGTCTGTTCGCTGTATCGTGATCACCGGGGCTGGAGAGAAGGCCTTTTGCGCAGGCGCCGATTTAAAAGAGCGCGCAGGTATGGACATGAACCAGGTGCGCAGGACGGTTGCTTTGATTCGCGAGAGCATCAATGCTTTAGAAGCGTTGCCCCAACCGGTCATTGCCGCGGTGAACGGAGCCGCTTTTGGCGGGGGAACGGAATTGGCGTTGGCCTGCGACATTCGGATCGCCTCCGAGACGGCAACCTTTGCCCTTACGGAGACTTCGCTCGGAATTATTCCCGGCGCAGGCGGAACGCAGCGGCTGCCGAGGCTGATCGGGAAGGGGCGCGCCAAAGAGCTCATTTTCACGGCAAGAAAAATCGATGCCGAAGAGGCAAGGGGCATGGGGCTGGTAGAATATGTGACACCGCCCGAATCCCTTCTCGATAAAGCGCTGGAAATCGCAGGCCGCATTGTCCGCAATGCACCTGTCGCCGTGGCGCAGGCCAAGTTCGCCATCGATAAGGGGCTTAATATGGATCTGGGCACCGGCCTTGCGATTGAACAAAATGCCTATGAAGTCACGATTCCGACAAAGGATCGCCTGGAAGGACTGGAGGCGTTTAAAAATAAGCGTCCCCCCATTTTTAAAGGCGAGTAACAAGCATTTCGAAGATAAGGAGGAGTAGGGATGTCTATGGAAATCAATCCGGGGGAGCTGCAGGAACGTATTTCACGGGTCCTCCAAGGGGGGGCGCAGGCTTATCATCAAAAGAATGCGGCGCAAGGAAAACGATTTGTCCGCGACCGCTTGAAGCTATTGTTTGATCCGGGCTTCGAGCTGGAGGATGCGTTATTTGCCAACTGCGCGGCGGAAGATCTTCCGGCGGATGGCGTGGTTACGGCGATTGGGAGGATTAACGGGAGAATCGTTTGTGCAATGGCCAATGATTCCACCGTCAAAGCTGGTTCTTGGGGATCTCGTACGGTAGAGAAGATCATTCGAATCCAAGAGACGGCCGACAAAATGAGAGTGCCGCTGATTTACCTTGTGGATTCAGCAGGTGCCCGCATAACGGACCAGGTCGAGATGTTCCCCGGTCGGCGCGGGGCGGGCCGTATTTTTTACAATCAGGTCAAATTATCAGGAAAAATTCCCCAAATCTGCCTGCTCTTCGGTCCTTCGGCTGCAGGCGGGGCCTACATTCCGGCATTTTGTGATATCGTGATTATGGTGGATGGCAATGCATCCATGTATCTCGGTTCCCCGAGGATGGCGGAGATGGTTATCGGAGAAAAGGTTACGTTGGAAGAAATGGGCGGCGCGCGCATGCATTGCTCGGTATCCGGCTGCGGTGATGTGCTGGCCCAAAACGAAGAAGAAGCCATTGCGATGGCACGGCAATATCTGTCCTATTTTCCCGCCAATTTTTCCGAAAAACCGCCGATTATGGAAGCAAAGATACCGCAATCCTTTGAGAAATCATTGGAAGAGCTCATCCCGTCCAATCAGAATGCCCCGTTCAATATGTATGACCTGATTGACCGGATTATTGACGAGGGGTCATTCTTTGAGATCAAGAAGCTGTTTGCCGGCGAACTGATTACGGGATTGGCCCGAATGAACGGAAAACCGGTCGGGATCGTTGCCAACCAACCGCGAATTAAAGGTGGCGTGCTGTTTCACGATTCGGCGGATAAGGCAGCCCGATTCATTACCCTTTGCGATGCGTTTCATATTCCGCTTCTGTTTCTCGCCGACGTCCCCGGTTTTATGATCGGCACCAAGGTGGAGCGGGCAGGAATTATCCGACATGGCGCGAAAATGATTTCCGCCATGTCCGAAGCGAGCGTCCCTAAAATCTCGGTGATCGTCCGTAAAGCCTACGGAGCGGGCCTCTATGCGATGGCCGGTCCTGCGTTTGAACCGGATTGCTGTCTCGCCTTGCCTACGGCTCAAATTGCGGTGATGGGACCGGAAGCTGCGGTCAATGCCGTCTATGCCAATAAAATTGCTCAACTGCCTGAAAACGACCGGGCCTCTTTTATCGAACAAAAGCGGGAGGAATATAAGCAGGATATCGATATTTACCGGCTGGCCTCCGAAATGATTATCGACGGGATTATTCCGGCCAATTCGCTGCGCGACGAGTTAGTGAACCGATTCGAGGCTTATTCATCCAAGGTTCTCGTCTTCTCCGAGCGAAAGCACCCGGTATATCCGGTTTAATTCGCGGCATTTCCGAACAGTACCAAGCGTTTAGAAGCGCTTCGGTGCTGTTTTTTGCGTGCACGGCATATCATAATCTTGTACCGGAGGAGGAATGGTTTGGAGACCGCTTTGCCTATAGGGGAAGGAGGCAGACCCGGATCGGATGGATATTAGACAGCTTCAATATTTTGCAGAGGTGGCCAAGCATAAAAATTTTACAAAAGCTTCGCAGGTCCTGTTTGTTTCTCAGCCATCTATCAGCAAGATGATCAAAAGCCTCGAAGATGAATTGGGCGTTACTTTGCTTGACCGTTCCGAGAGGGAGGTTGTACTCACGGATACAGGAAAGCTGGTTAATGAGAAAGCTTTGAACATTTTGCAGCTGCTGAAGGAGCTATCTTCTTCTGTTAATGAGCTCGTTCAAGTACAAAGAGGAAGCGTGAAAATGGGAATCATGCCTACGATCAGCGCGTTGCTGTTCCCGAAAATCATTGCCGGATTCAAGGAGAGATATCCCGGGATTGAGATTCAAATGGTAGAATACAGCGCGAAACAGGTAGAGATGCAGATGGAGCAAGGAAATATCGATTTTGGGGTCACGGTGCTCCCGGTGAACACGCGGCGGTATGAAACCGTTTCCTTGTTATCTGAAGAGCTTGTTGTCATTGTAAGCCGTCAGCACTGGCTTGCCGGAAGAACGTCCGTCAGTTTAGCCGAATTAAAGAATGAACCGTTTATTCTGTTCACCAAGGAGTTCGCCCTTCATGACGTGGTTTGGCAAGCATGCTTGCAGGCCGGGTTCGAACCCGAGGTGGCTCATATGACCTCCCTGTGGGATTTCTGCTGCGAGATGGTGGCGTCTCAATTAGGAATTTCATTAATCCCCCGATCGATGGCGAACCGTTTGCATCATCTTGCCGTTCATCCCGTTTCGATTTCCCATCCGCAGATGGCTTGGGAGTTGGCGCTTATTTATCCTCGGGATAAATATCTTTCTTATGCATCCCGGGAGTTTATTGCCTATATCCAGGCCAATCCGCCAAATCAGCCGGGTGCCGTCTAAAGAATATGTATTATCCGGAAAAAGACAGCGATACAGGGAAAACTCCCGTTACAACAATCTAGTTCAGCAACCTTAGTGAGATTAAAAAAAGTTTACATAATAATTATTATGTAAACTAATATAACTATTGAAACAATCGTTGTCGGAAAGGGTCCCGAGGCCGGAGTGGTGGAGTGGTGGAGGAAGTACTTTAGAGATATAATCATCCCCTAAAGCTGGAGATTAGGGGATTCTTGTGACCAGATACGACAATGTTTACCAAATTCACAAACGATGTCGACGGTACGGCGTACGAAGTAATGCCGACTTGCCCTCCGCCGACGCGTCCTTTGCGCGAAGTCGGCCAAGGGAAGAACGTAATGACCGTCCTCGGGCTGCCCGCTTCGTTGCACGTGATCGACAGAATCATAAGGAGAATCCGCGTAACTTCAGAGATTCTTTAGATTTTCCCCAACGAAATCTTCATATGTTTTTCTTATGCTGAAAGCTAAGACCGATTTTTAGCAGATAACCAGGAGGTTGCAGATGAACAAGGTCACCGTATTGGTTGTGGATGACGACTCCGAAATTAGGGACTTTATACGTATCTTTTTGTGTAATGAAGGATATCATGTGCTGGAAGCGGAGAATGGCTTGCAGGCATTGGAGATTATCAAGACATCATCCGTGCAATTGATCATTCTGGATGTGATGATGGCCCATATGGATGGAATCAGGGCGTGCCTGAAAATCAGAGAAATCTCGAAGATCCCCATTATCATGCTGTCTGCCAAGGAAGAAGACATTGATATTATAACCGGGCTGACTACCGGAGCGGATGACTATATGACCAAGCCGTTTAGTCTCCTGGAATTGGCGGCCCGGGTCAAGGCGCAACTACGCCGGCAAAGCTACTCCGTCAAGAAGCCAGAGGAAGACGTCATTGCCGTCGGAGACTTAATCATAGATAGGGCGATGCACCAAGTAACCGTAAAGGGAAAGGAAATATCCCTGACACCTCTTGAATTTTCCATACTCGAACTGATGGCAAGCCATCGCGGACATGTGTTCAGCGTGGATAAAATTTACGAGCGGGTTTGGAAAGAGTCTTCCAGAATCTCGGATAATACGGTTGTAGTTCATATCCGAAACCTCCGGGAGAAAATTGAAGTGAACCCGCGGGAACCCCGGTACGTCAAGACAGTCTGGGGAGTGGGATACAAAATTGAAAAATAAACTCCTTTCTCTGATTTCCGGAAAACGAAGCATTCGTGTGCGCATGTTCTGGTCGTTTAGCCTAAGCTTAATCATTGCGATGAACGTATCGTCCATACTCAACGAATCTTTGTTAAATCGTCTTCTTGCCGCTAGACACTTTCCCTATTTATCAATCCTGCTATATGGCGTATTATCTTTCATTTCGTTTATCGTCCTCTTTATTTTGAGCTTTTCCCTTATGACCCGGCGCATCGTACAATATTTGCTTAGTCTGGGGGAAGGACTTGATTGTATCGCCGGGGGAAATCTGCGCCATCGCGTTCCGCTCATAAGGAAAGACGAACTGGGCAAGGTTGCGGAAAACATTAACACGATGGCCGAAAAACTGGAACGCCAAATCGCAAAGGAACGGCAAATCGAAAAGTCCAAAATGGACTTGATTACAGGCGTATCCCACGATTTACGGACGCCCCTTACCAACATTATTGGATATCTGGAATTGTTGAAAAACAGAGTCTATCGCAATAAGCAGGAGCAGGAACGTTTCGTCGACATCACCTACAATAAAGCCATGCAACTGAAGAACCTCATTGATGACTTATTTGAGTACACGCGTCTCACAACCAGTGACGCCAAGCTTGTAATGGGCCAGTTCGATGTGCGGGAACTACTCACGCAGATTGTAGCCGAATTTCAGCCCTTCGCTAAAGAACTTGGGGTCACTGTGGAGACGTATTTGGCGTTCAAGTCTATGCCGATACCTATGGATCCGGGAAAAATAAGGAGAGCCATCGACAACCTTCTGATGAATGCTTTGAAGTTCTCCGTGAAGCCGGGAGTTGTTCGCGTTTCATTGGAAGCACGCTCCCTTTTTGTTGCCATCAAGATCGAGAATGAAGGAACTCCGATATCGAAGGAACAGGAGGAGCTGCTATTTGAGCGGTTTTATAAAGCCGATCACTCGCGAACGGCCCATGCGATCCAGGCCGGTTCAGGATTAGGACTATCCATTGCCAAGAATATCGTCGAACGGCACAACGGCACCTTAAGCCTGGTTCATTCATCGGGACATTATGCTTTCATCATTGAACTTCCCATATCCAACCCCGCACAAAATTATTAGTTGTTCACCTTGAAATTCACTTCCGGGTACTTGGCGGCCAAATCTTGCAGCGCAGAATCGTTCTTCCCTTTTAAATACCGATTGAAGAAGGCAACACTGAATTCGTTCACGATGCGGTGATCCCGTCGCGGGTCTGCACCGCTGAGGCCTAGCAGCGGAGAGAATAACGCAAGATCGGAGTAGCTTGCATGCTTTGAACCCGGAATAAGGATCGATAACCCTCCGCCTGCTAAAGCATTGTGCGATTTTTGTATATATTCTTTTCTCGGGGCTTCGAATTCTTCTCTGCTTATCCCGCCTAACTGTTTAGCGACATCATCGTAAGAAGTCATCACCTTGCTGTACGTCTCGTCTGAATACATCATGAAGAACGGCTTTCCGAATCCTTTATCCGAAACTGGCGGACCATAAAACCCTCCATCCATACTAAGGGCAGCCTTCACACGTGAATCATTCTTTAACATTTGCATCGTAACGGCTCCACCGAATGAATGTCCGAGCATACCGATTCGATCGATATCGATTTTACCAGTAAAACGGCCTTCAGGATCGTTCCGATTAAGCTTCTCCACTTGATCAAGCACAAAGGTAGCATCATCGGTCCAAAGCGGTATATGCTGATCGTACTGGGCATTGGAAGTCAGATTGCGGCTCACTTTGCTCACGGTTACCTTTCCGTCAGGATATACGGATGCAGCAGCTTCATAGGCATAATCGATGCCCAGAACAATATAGCCGTGGCTTGCAAGCTCCTCTATCTGGAACATATTTTGATTGCGATATCCGTTCATCCCGTGTGAAAAAATCAAAACCGGATAACGGCTTTCTGAATCCGAAAGCTTGGCTTCCAACAAAGCATGCGTTTTGATCATCCCAAGATGGCTAAACGTAAAAGCTGGAAGGTCCATCATTTTGGATGATATGGCTTCTGTCATTTGCGACGCGTTCAGGAGATAGGGGCTCCTCTTTTCCCCGCCTCCTTGGGCGGCTGGATACCAAATTTGCGCCATCAGCTCGCGCCTATCGGCAGGGTTATCCGAATATGTTTCTCTCCGCTCATCGTCAACCCAATGATAAACCGTCGTTCCGACCGCATAGGGTCCCGTCGGTTCATCAAACGAGAATACCGGCAACACCGCAGACGGCGCAACCGAGACCAACAAATATACGGTCAATAGCACCGCTTGAACCGTAACCGCAATCCGGCTTCTGTTGCCCTCCTTCCGCTTGCCTATGAAGAAATAAACCGCCAATAAGAGTGGCGTCAAGTAGGCTGGAACCATCTCCCACCGTCCACCTTCCAAGACAATCTGCACAATTTCCAAACTGAAGGCGATCCCTAAAGGGATGAGCAATCCCCGGCCACCTTTCTTGTTCGCGATTACCGCCCAGTACAACAGGCCAAAATTAACCACGATCAGGCTTATTTCCCAAAACCTCATGCCGATCTTCCTCCCTTTGCTATAAATACGAACCTGTTCCAGCTTACAAAAAAATTATAAAGATGAAAGGGGGAATTTCATAAATTTCTTATGAATGTCGTGGGAGAATGTCCTTCCGTTATAAGGTGTGGAAACGAGGCAAATATCATCGTTAAGAACAAATAAATAGTCAGAATCCATTTGCGAATAACACAGCTTTTTTGCCGTTCTCGCGCAATTGGCAATTTCATCGGCGTTTGCCGGCGAATCAAAATATTTCAAAAAAATCCTGCCATGCCAAATCTTTTTAGTTACATGCTCGTTATACTAGCCGAAGCATGCTCAACGCACGCGAACACCGAGCAAGCCGGTTATTTTTGGAGGAGGGCGGGAGCCTGTGCAAATTCGGATTACCAACTTGGGGAAAACATACGGCGCCTTGCATGCGATAAGCGGGGTCACCTTAACGATACAAACGGGCATATTCGGGCTGCTCGGTCCGAATGGGGCGGGGAAAACGACGCTCTCGCCACCGTGCTGCCGAAGCGTGGAGATCGGCGACTACAAGCTAGGGCGGGACAATCAGGCGATTCGGGGCGGTGCTCGGGTACTTGCCGCAGGAGTTCGGTTTATACGGCAACTTATCCGGTTATGAGTACCTCGATTATGTGGCGCTGATGAAAGGAATAACGAATTCGCGCAAGCGGAGAGAGGAGGTTGTTTCGCTGCTGGAACAAGTGAATATGACCGATAAAGCGAAGAAGCGGATGGGGAGCTATTCCGGTGGCATGAAGCAGCGGATCGGAATCACTCAAGCGATGCTCGGATCGCCGAAGTTGATTATCGTCGACGAACCGACGGCAGGACCCCATAAAAGGAAGGGGCGGAAGGAGGCCACGTAGAATGAAAGAGAATAGATGTTTATTATCTCCGCAGCAGAGCGGCCGCAACGTTTCTTTATTTCGGTATCCCCGTTATCGCCGCGCCGTTTTACCCGGGTTATAGCTTTATAAGGAATACCGCAAGCGATCTCGGCTCCAATCATGCCGTCTACCCGTTGCCGGTCAACGCGGCGATTATTTTGCTCGGTATCGCGACTCTTATTGCTGCATTCGGTTTTTTGCATGCGTTCCTGCGTCTTGGAACCCGCCCATTTTTGGCGTGGATCGCATCGATCGCCGTTTGTTCAAACGGACTCGGCACCTTATTATCGGGAATATTCCCGAGTCCCGACCCGAGACATAGCGGAGGAATGTGGGGGATCGGCACGTTCCTGCTTCCGCTTATTTTTGCCATCGCATTGTGGAAACAAAGCGATTCGCGGCTTTTGAAAGGCTACCTCGTCGCCAACATCTTGTTGTTTGCGGCTATGATCCCGATCATAAGCGGAATGGTGGAAATCGACAAATCTATGATCAGGGGACTTCTGCAACGAATACTGGCATTTACGGCTTACACCCCGATCGGAGTAGGTGCCTATATGCTCCGAAAGCGGATTCGATCGAAACGGCAAGCCGATACAGACAGTCTCGAGAAATAAGAGCCAAAGAAATGAGCCGGGAGAAGGGAGGGATGCCTATGATTTCCGACGAGGAATTGTTGAACCAGATCACGGATGGGTACGCCTTATCATTTGGTAAGCCTTCAATGACTGTTCACGCAAGGCATTCATTCGCGACTAGGTATCACCAAGAAAACAATGATGTCCCTAAACTAAAAATACAATTAGGTCATAATTCAGTTCAAACTACAATGATATATACTCATCTGACCAATGCTGAGATGAAAGAAGCATTAAATAGGATGGACTCATAGAATGTATTATTATTGACTTTTAAGGGCTTTATGCAACGTAAATTGATTCATTCGCATACCTGCGCTACAGTAATGGTGAAGGGGCTGAATCTGTTGGCCACCGCCGAACTTCTAGGGCACGGAGATCACAGTGACACAAAGCTTCACTTTACAATGAAGTGATCTCTGATCTCTAACCGCTAGCAAAACATTGATTTTTGTTTATAAAAAGGGATAATCTTTGTGACACAAATAGGAGTATGTTTAGACGAGTTTACATAATAATTATTATGTAAACTTTTATTAATAATAACATATTCACAAAACCCGTATTTTGTACAGATGTCTATATGAAGACTCAAAGCCTTGTGCATCAAGTATTCTTATATGATGTGCCACATTATATAAGTTGTTTATTAGTTGTTTTTTATCGCTTCAAATACTAAGTTGTTTTTCTTCCCACAACCTTGTTACCTTAAACAAAGTAAAGCGATACCAACCAGAATGATTGGGACCGCTTATAATGTAAGCTTTAATTTTAAACAACCTTATAGGTTTCACTAAAAAAATTAGGAATGGTATCTCTTTTATTTAAATCATATGTTTCCTTTGCTGCTGTTAATGAATCAGCAAACGGACTATCGGCGACCGAAACGGATGTCGTTTTTGCTACATCTTTCAGGCTTTCATTGCCAAAAATCTCTTGGTCGATTCCTTTATAAAAATAATAATCTTCAGAGTAGCTAAAAATAATGTAATTAATAACCTTCAACTTTTCTTCAGACGATAATTTTTTGAATTGTTTAAAGAATTTCGAGTATCTATTTTCACCATTTCTACAAAACATCATTACTACGCTGTGATTTGCGAGCGGAAAGACACATATATGAACACTTTTTATTACATAGTCACTTAAGTGATTATATATGTCATTGATGGTGCCACCTTCAAGGTCCGAGACTAAGGCGATATTATTCTGGAATGCGATTGGCACAACATAAGGAATGGATTCAAAATACGATAAATAATAATTATTATCCCATTTTGACTGACAAGCTTTTTTAGCATAATTGAATTCGTCAATATACTCCTCCAGGTCTGTTGACCCTATACCTTCCATCTGACTCATCAACTCATGTTTGCCAAATTCTTTTGCCATATTTCTATACAATTGAATTTCCAGTTGCCTTTTACTGATATTTTTCAAGTTATTCTTCATAGCTATTTGAGCGAGCATCTTGTCGGTTGGTCCTTGATAGTAAGCCTCAGGATTTTCATAGTCACTGAAAACCGAACTGTCACACTCTCTACAGATAATCTTAAAAGTACCTGCCTCACCTATTCCTTTGTCTTTATCCAGCATAGGCATATCAACTAAATTACCGGAATGGTAAAATTTACCTTCAACGGATATGTTCTGAAGGCAGAACTGGGGCACTAAATGTGAATTGCAGAAACTACTACATTCCTTCCCACAAATAAAGCACTCAGCATTTTTAGCATCAGCTCTACTTACCTTGAGAAGGCTACCTACTCTTTTGTTAAATTCAACTTTATTCTTATCAAAAGAGTTCTTCTCATCTTCCGATAATCCTAGCTTAAGTAAAGAAACGTCATCCACCTTTAATCTCCCCCAAATTAAAGTATTTTCGCACTTCGCCCCCTGAGACTCTCTTTAGGAAGCCTAGCAAATGCGTTTTTTCTACGATAATTATATCACCATATTGAATTAGCGTAATCTGCCCGTTAGCTTAACGCCGCCGCGCCAGTATAGAACTTTATTTTCATCAGACACGTACGGCGTACTAATGTTTACTGGTGCTTTTCAAATTCTTCTTTCAACCAGAGCTTATTATTCTGTGCGATGTATTGCTCTGATTGGATTAACAACTCCACAAGCTCTGACTTTGAAAGCTTCATATACCGCCTTCTAACGCGTTCTATATCTCGGTCTTCCTTAACCTGTTTAAAGATATTTGAAAGCTCCTCCTGTGGCATTTTAGGCGCTTTCCGAGCTTTAGAACTCTTTGAAGTCGAGTGCTGGGAGATGTATTCATGCAACTCTTTGTTTGAAAGAATAGTATTGGCATGTATTCCGATTCCATCAGGGTCTATTTCTTTCGATTTTTGAGCAACTGCTCGATGAGAAATTCTTTTGGATTCGCTAGCTAAGAGATCTGTAGCTTGTTTTCCCAACTCAAATGCACGCCTCTTCTTTTTTTCATAAACATCATATAACCAATCCATTGTTGGAGAATCGGATTCCCGGTTCATACATTTCGTCCCCTTGGTATTTTTCGATAAGTCGAATTTCATCTAGCTCATGTTTGGCACGGTTTTTAGCTATTTTCATCTTCTTCGCTTCAAGAGCTAAGCCTTGTTTTTCAAACCTCTTCTCACTTTCGTCTGCCCAGTTAAAATAAGCAAGGATCTCCTCTTTGAATTCCGGTCTTGGAACCTTTGCACCGCAACCAACACAGGCCATCTTTGTCGGACATACTGAATCAATCGTGCATATCCCACCGACCACCTTTGACAATGTTCCAACTCTCTCGCGGTACTCTTCAAACATATCCTTGAGCTCATCAGGAGCCCTTAGAATTCCTTTTTGAATATCAATATACGATACCCAGTTTTCATGAAGCGTTTGTATGGACGATGAAATCTGTTGTTTTGTCGGTGCAGAATAATAAGTAGTAACCTCAATGTCTCTTTGGTGGAGTAGGGTTTTCACAATATCCACCGGTATCTTCTCCGTTTGAGCTGCATGAGTCGCAAAAGCATGACGGAGTAAGTGTGCCTTGAAGACAACTTGGCTTCCCTCAGCCGTTTGGACCACAATTCCGTGCAATAAGAACCGCAAAATCGCATTTATTGAGAACTCGTTTATGTGCTGATTCTGATACTGAAAGATGTACTTCTTATTTTGCGACATCAGGTGCTTTCGATTATTCACTCTAAATTCAACATCAGGCAGCGTATCTGACTTATAGGAATCCTTCAACGTCTTCAATATTTCACTCATAAACTTAAAGACGTCCTCAGGCATGTAATAATTTTCCGCCTCTTCTCTTCCCTTAGGGATTAGTCGAAAAATATAATTCTTCCTTGGTGGATCCATGCTTTTATCAATTGTAACCACGCAGCAATCCTTATCGTAACTGATCTGAAGGAGTTCATTCATTCTCGCTCCGGATGAAGTAATGACATCTAAGGCGAATTTTGCAAACATACATGCAACAAAAATAGGCTCTATATTGATTAAGAGTCTATTTGTCAGCCTAGCAGTGCGTGTTGCCTCAAAACCCTGAATCAAGAGTCCTTTATTTCGAGGTAAGAAAGGTGAAGGGATTTCTCCGCCCTCTTTTATGTCATACCCCCATTGATTCAAATAATCAATGCAGTTTTTCTTATGTTCGTCTGAAATGTAATCAGTTGCCCAGTTGCCCAACAATCTCATGCGCAGCAAATCCAAAAACCAAGGACCATCTGCGACAGAACCATCATCGAGCTTTTCGGCTTTAATGAATTCAAGAACGATATCCTCATCATTAAACTCTCGATAAGTTTTCCTTCTCCCCTGGTAACTACCAAGCCCTTTCAAATCAACAAGTTGAAAGTACCATCGCTCACCAGCATATTCAGTTTCGTCGTAATTGAATTCAATAGGCAAGGTAATACGTTCTACTCTAACCTTTGCTACTGTACTTCTGAACGCTTCGCGCAGTCGACGAACCTGATTCCATCGAAGATGACCTTCCGCCCTTATTTCGGGTAATAGCGGCGTTACAGCCGAGGTATCTTCTTTCCGTTTGTTTTTTGCTGTTGTTATTGCCTTCTCGCGCACAGAAAAATCTCGATTGTCAAAAGGCAGTATCGGTAGTACGTATGGTGCCAACTCTTCTTGTTTTTCAGCTGTGAATTTAGATCCAACCCATTTATTAAGGTTAAAAGTGAGTGACCCATAAAAATTCAAAAAAGATTGTCTCTGACGATCGGAATGCTCTTTAAGTATCTGGCCTGATAGATACTGTTCAACGTGTGTAGGTGAAAATTCGTCCATTGATGAAAGTTGAAAATGATGAAACAGATCGCTGAATCGGGCATTTAGGACTGTCGTCATACTTAGAATTGATGCCGGAGACAAATTACGATTCGATAGACTAAGAAGTGCGAGTGCAAAATGATTCCCCCAAGGGGTACCCGCGGATTTTCGTATAAAATATGAAAGATTTTTTTCTTCGACCTTATTCCAAAATGATTCTCCGTCTAAATCGCACAAACATAAAATAACATCGACAATTCTGTTTTCTAACTGAATCTGCCACGTTTTACTCTCGGTTGGTACTTTGTTGTTTACACTCATTATGAATCCATCCCTTCATAAAACTCGCTTAACCAGTCTTCTGCATGTCCCTCGTTTAAAAGCTTTAGATCAGAATGCACACCTGGTTCTTGGTTAATAACTTTCTTTTTCTTTGCCTTGTTTTTAAATTCTTTCTCACGCTTTAAGTAATTTTCTTGCAATCTTTCATGGAGATCTCTAAATTTTTGTTCATCGTAATAATGCTCGTAAATCGATAAGGTTTCTGGATCTCTCCACTTCATGTACTCAATCAGCTGCTTCTTCTTATCTTCAATTTGGCCGGCTGTATCGGATGTTTCATAGATTCCCCTTAGCATCGACGTGACAAACCAATGCCGGGCCTTATGCGGATTCAGTTTTATCCCTGCTTGCTTCGTGAACTTACTCCAATTCCAATAAAATGCAGTATACGTATAATCAGTGCCCCGAGAGGATAAGAATAATGGCTCATCATCCGGGAGATCATTGAATTTCATTTGAGAGCTTGCGGAAAGCCGTCTTTCCGTATTCACATATTTTATTAATAATTTGAGTGTCTCAGGTGAGATGCGAACAAATTTGATCCTTCTTTTAAAACTACCTTTGTTCATAGCAGCTAATTCATGGATATCGCTTCTCTTCCTATAATCGCCTACAGTTAAGTCCAAAATTTCTGATATCCTAGCTCCTGTCTCAAATAAAAATCGGGAGATGACTTCATCTCGCAGGCTCCAATTACTAGCCTCTCCAGCATTATAAATTCGATATGGAAGATCCCAATCTCCGATTATTTCTGGGACCCATTCATCATTAATGACCTTGAAATATGAATCTGTTTGTTTACGATGCGATATAGGATCTTCAGTTCCTGCCGCCTGAGGCATTTTAGGTCGATCGACTCGTACACCAGGTTGTCCACCAAATCTATCTTCGAAGTGAATGTCGACTAGTGGATTATTATGGGCATATAGCTTAAGATATATCATCGACTTGTAAAACCCTTTAACCGCAGCTAAGAACAGGTTCACCGTCTTAGAGCTTTTGCTTGTCAGGTAGATTCCTTCATAACCGTCTCGCCCTCGAACTTTACATTCCATCTTCAAAATTAAGTAATCTCTAACGGCTACTTGGACTGCAGCTGCTTCATCATTCCATTGAACTAATCTTCCCTGATATTGACTCTTATGCTTTAGCCAGTAGAAAAAAGGCTCCAAAGCATTTAAATACGCAATAACAGAACTCTCACCAATCCTAGTAATTTGATGATGATAATATTCGGTGAGAGGTATAAATGGTTTCTTCTCATCATCAAATACGATGAGTCTGTACTTACTAACTGTCCCCTCTGGACAGTATTGATGAAAATAGCTCCCCATATTTCCCCCTTAACAACCGTTCAAAGGCAATAAAAAAAGGCCACTCCCGATAACAAAAACGGGACGCGCCAATATCATGTGACACATTATAAGAGAATACAGGTCTAGCATAGCTTCGTCAATCAAACTTATAACTAAAGAATATATAGTATTTTATACATATGTCTCCAAATCAACCAAACCCCTTTATTCTATATACATTTGTCTAATGACACAAAACAAATCTCCCTAAATTAATGACACAAATTTCCCTACATTCACGCCGCCCCGGCAACGCGTTATTATTTTACAATTGAAAAAACTTTTAATCCAGCAAGATATTTCTCTGCTGCTTTTTTCTCATTAATAAAACCAGGGTTAATGGCAAGCCTCATTGGTAAATGAGAAATTTCTTCCTTCTGGATAACCTTATATTTTTTTTCAGTGTATGGACAATTTAATTTAGTCTTATCGTCTTTAATTTTGCTTTGATGAAGTTCTATGGTCGAGTCTTTTTCGTTAATTACAAATGAAAATATATCAGATGAGCTGAAATTATCATATTTAGTTAGCGGCCTAATACTTTTAGCTGCATTTTCTTTTGCTAAAATGATCCATTCAGAAAAATGATTTTTCGCAACAATCCAAACCATATGCCTAACGATCCAAATTAATGTACTTATGTTTATTTTTTCATAGCTATTTGTGATGTAGTAAATAGTTTCTTTGATACATTCATTGTTAACAAATATTGGAAGTTCGATACTTTTAAGCCCCCTCTTCTTCCGCGGCGCAACTTCATTGTAAAAGGGATTTATATTATAGAATGATTCTTTCCAAAAACATACGCATAAGCGTAAGGACAGATCTCTGGAAATTCCTTCTCCTGTCTTGCTTTATATAAATCCGAGAATCTTCTAATACAATGACAATGATCTGATAAAATCATTTTATTTAGATATTTCTCAAAAGAGTTAACTACCATCCGCTTTGGTTGGCATTGATGATTTTCGCGTATGCGTTAAAAAATTACGATGTGGGCAACGCCGGTTGGCGTAGTTGCTCGGCTATCCGGGGAATGGCGTGCTCCCTTGCTCTCGATCGTACCCGTGGGACAATTGCGATCTTAACCGCTATCATTTAGCTTACTATGGCCTTCTGCTTATGGTTTTTAGCTCTTGAATATAAAATGACGTGAAAACTTTTGCTTTTCCTGATTCGACAAGTTTTTGAATACGTGTGCCAAGTCGAACTTGCGTGCAGTTGAAATATGTTAAAAATGCATCGCGATAAAATAGACAAATATTGTGTTATGTCGACTTATATCAGGCGAAAGTGGTTTTATCTTCTCTTCAATTTCCCGTCGTCATATCTACTTCCATATGATAAAAAATGTAGTCTAGTTGTCTATCATTGAAGCAAAACCAAAAAAATGAGTTTCTATATATTCTATATCCTTCTGAAATTCATTCTTAGCAATAATTTGATTTATGTAATCATTTTTGATTTTTGAACCATCGACTGCTCGCTTTAGATTCCTATTATCTATAACAGCTTCACTAAAATGTTTCAGAGTACAATGTTTAATATCAGCATTAGTTATAGAACGAGTCTGAGCTATCCCATTTAGTTCAGATATAGCTCTTTTTCGTACTTCAGCCCGGAAATCTTGTAATTCTGCAGTCATATATTTTTCATATCTTTCTTCAATCTCAAACAGTTTCAAAAAATTTACAACTTTTTGAGTTGTAAGTCTAGAGTTTTCTTGATTCATAGCAAACTCTATCTCAAATCTATCGGTATCATTTTCCCTAATTATGAATGTGAAGAGGTTAGATATTTCTTCATAATAAGGATGAGCTATTGGAAGATAAATTTTCTCTCCCTTAATAACTTCATTACACGCCTTACATGCTACGATTAAGTTATCAGGAAAAATGGACAATATGGGATAAGCAGCTTTCGGTAAGAAGTGGTCTACTGATACAATATCTTTATTAACTTTGGTAATGTCACAGTAAGGACATACCTGATTAAGTGACATCACAGCTCTAAAATCATCTAAAGAACTGGTTGTTTGAAATAATGCTATATTAAAAGTCTTGTATCCTAACAAATTTTCATATAAGAAAATGAATATAGCTTTAAATTCCTTACTTGTTTCATCAGTTAATTTAGACTTCCCCTTCCATTTACCATTTAGAACAGATTTGTATCTGCTTACAAACTTTCCATACTCTTTACATAAATCTATAGGGCAATTCTTTAATTTATAAATATTATCTATGAAATCTCCCCTATTGATAAATCCACGAACATCAGGATTGATAGAAAGAATGTTCGATTTTAATTCATTAATTGTAAAATTGTGATTAGTTCTTAATGTCATTCTCATTGCTTTTAAAATTTTGCACATGAAATTGTGATATGGGCTAAGAAAATTAATATTTTCTGTAACTTTATACATGACTATTAATTACTCATCCTTGCTTTGTAGAGTTTTTTTTATTTTTAGAAATAAATTAAATTTAGTTGGACTATCACCCAATTGATCGTATAATTCAATAGCTGATTTAATGTTCTCATTTTGAATGTGTTTTAAAATTTCCTTTTCATAGCTTTCAAGCGCAGTGTCTTCCTTTTCGTTAACATCAAATATTTTCTTTAAAATTTCCTCATACTCAAGACCTATAGTTTTCTCTTCGATCGAAGCTTGTTTGACAGAAGATCCTTCTTTCTTAAGTAAAATAATACTTTCTTTTGGTATATCTGAAATGATTAATGGGGCATGTGTAGCAATTATTACATGACAATTAACATCAATTATCTCTTTTAATATGTTAATATAACTATTTATCCATTTTGGATGTAAATTTGTTTCTGGTTCATCGATTAATAAAAGTGAGTTTTCGGAAATTGAGTTCGCTATTTCAATTAGTCTTAAGAATAAACTCAATTCACCGGAACTCCAGTAAGATAAAGGTACAGTATCAGGAGTGTCATTAACTGAACTAAACCATAAGTCAGAAATAGGATACTTATTGAACATCTCTAAACACTCTAGATCCCTATAAAATTCAATCTGTCCATTAAAATAATTCATTAAATTTGAAGAATGTACAAGTCTCTGGGTGTTACCTTTGTAATATGTATCTCTAACTTCAGAATAAATACTTGAAAATTTTTTAATTTTTAACAATATATAAACGTATTCTAAAAACACTCGCTCTTGTTGAGTCGCCGAAAGTCTAGATCTGTCGTTAAATGATCTATTAGTATTTCGAAATTTCATTATGTATTGTGATAATATGTTCCTTGACTTAATTGATCTATCATAAAATCCAATGTTTAGCTCGTATTCTTGAATTAGACTCTCTATCTCTATATTTTGGTCTAATGTTTCTAAAAACTTCTCAGAAACATCATCATACCCCCCCTTCAACAAACCACTCCCGAAAATACCCAGAGTTGACGTGGAGGTTGTTGACTTACTAAATTCAATGAAATATTGGTCAGGATAATATCCAATGTAATCTACAATATGATTCATCTTTTTGGTTTTAACAGAATTCTCAGAGACGAATTCCTTAATTATAAATTTTAATTTACTAAATCCCATTTCTGAATAAATAATTGGACACCTTGGTAATTCCGATTTCTTGGCAAGCATATAGATTTTCTCAATCGGAGTATAAGATGAAATTATAAGATTACTTGGCAGCTGCACAGCTGTATCATATGTAGTTATCGTATGTTCTGTTATTAGATTATCCTTGTTAATTTCATATTCCATATAGGAATCGATCATTTTATTCTTCTCAATAGAGTCAGATAACAGATTCGTAATTGCTTGTAGTATTGTCGTTTTTGCAGTTCCATTTTCACCTATTAAAACCGATAAATTAAATTTTACATTCTTTGCTCTTGAAAAAATCACCTCAAAACCATTTAGTTTTTTGTACTTCCCAATATGTATTTTTTTAATAAACATTCAATTACCTCTCATATCTTAAAAATTCAGCAAATTTGTAGTGAAGCGCCAAATAATGTTCATCCGAATATGTCGTAAACAGCCCCAGCACTCGCCACCATCTTCGTCATTATAGAAAAACTTTGTACATTGGCCATACACAGATCTCGGAGATATTTTAATCAATCTAACCACTTAACTTCTACCAATTCTCTGCCATCTTGCCAAGAATGACGAAGGTGCTCCATTATCACATATATCGGTTGGGTTTGAGAGTTTACACTTTACAGCCTCGCGGATACTAACCAACACAGAATAAAGCCGATTCAAGTTGATCAAGAATAGGCTTTATTATTCGTATTTATTTAATAATATATTATAACTTTATTGAGAAATCTTCTGTTAGCGTTTCGAATTCTTTTAAATATTCTTTACCTAGTATCTTACTAGCAGCATGGTTTGAATAATCAATATGATTTATTGTTTCTATATTATCATATTTACCTACCTCTTCAGATTTAAGGGTGGTAGTGAATATGACTTGTATATCTAATTTTGAGAAAAACTCCAAGACAATTGATTCTTTTTCTGTTGACAAGTCCTCAGCTCTAAAAGAATCTACGATAATCGGTAAGTTATAGTGTAGTTGTTTTGCAAGTGAATATAGCTTGATTAAATGATAAACTGTAGCTTCACTACCCGAAAATATCTGATTGCTTTTTGTGAAAATGGATTCAAAGATAAGATTTCCTGCTGGATCAATTTCTTTATATGTAGCATTCATTATATCAGTAATATTTTTTATTAGGGCTTGTTGTTGTTGTATTATTTCTTCTGAATCATTATGGCTACTGAGTAAAGCTTCCTCTAATTTCTTTATATCACTATCTAAAACGTTAATACGTTTTTCAGCATCAGTAGCATTATACATTTCATCTTTATAAGCAACTATAACCTCTAAACTAATCTTATCTTGCACAAGAATATTATTAATCTCTTCTTGACGCTTATTTATTTGAAAAGTATAAACCTCAATTTCTTCACTATACGAATTAATTTTTTCAGAAATTGATTCCAGAATTTGATTACGAATCTCAGGAGTTGAAACTTCGAAACTATAAGAATGTTTGCCTGCATTATTATAACTAATATGTGTTGAATTGCATTCCATACATCTTAATTCACCAGATTCTATTGTTCTATTTAGGGATTTTAACTCTTTAATTGTTAGTTCATATTTATTTTTTCTTGATAAAGCTGCGTTTCTTGATTTACTAAATTCTAAAATTTGTTCTGCCAAGCTCTCAATTCTTTCCACTTTTGACTTAAAGTTTAATTTATCATTTACACTGCTTAAGTAACTTGCAGCCGTATTTGTTGTCTTTAATATTTTATATTGCTTAAGGAGTGTTTTTCTTTCATCCTTTAAATCATTAATTTTTCTCTTAACAATATCGACATCTTCAATATTTTCGCTATGTGCCTTAATATGAGCAAATGAGAAAAGCATGTTAAAAAAATCAACTTTATTGTAATAGCCCTTATTTGCAATATTGGAGGTATCCTTTTTATCTTGTCCAACAAAATTTAGCTGGTAATACAGTTCTGGATCTACGATCCTCTCAATACCATTTTTATTATAGTTGGAAGTTTAAATATTTTTTTCGTCCAGTATCTTTTTAATTCAGATATACTATCGAACACCATTAAAGTGTTATCGTTTTTCAATATGAATGAATCGGCTTTTCTACAGAGGGTATATTGCTTGTCTTCAACTAAAAATACAACGATGTGATAATAGTCTAAGTAGTTAAAGGTAGATGGAAAAACAGGGACATTACCTAAACAATACATTAGACTTTGAATTAATATAGTTTTACCACGATTATTATCATCGCTTGAAATAACGTTTAAAGATTTTGAAAACGAGGATTCAACGTACGCTTCTTCGGAATTACCGATAGCTACCTTTTGAATAATCATTATTGCACGCCATCCTTTACAATAGATATAAAGTACTTTAATGATATAACATCAAAGTCAATACTTCTTTGAACTAATTCAGGATTTAATTTTCTAATAATCAAATTAATATCATCATTTGGATTAGACGAAATTGTTGAGTATACGTTTTCAAATAATGACCAAAAATCATCTGCACGATTTTTATTAAATAGAGCCCTTGATAATGCGATCTGACAATCTTCTAGAACAATTTTTCTTTTTTCTACAGGTGCTCTATTCAAAGTTGATAAAAAAGAAAGTGGCACACCTTTATCAAATGGATTTCTGTTAATTATCCTGCCTAAAACTAGAAGCTTTATTTCACTACTTGTTAGATGATGATAGTAATCTAGAGCTTCAAAGCTTGTTTCAATAGTAATATTTTCAACTACACCAATATTTTTTTTACTTGACTGCTGATCTCTTATTTCATTAAATATAGCATTAAGTGTTTCTTCGTTCGGAATTATACGAGGATGAATTTTTACAATTGATTTAACATAATCACTAGGTTTTTTATCATCAATAATAAATTGCACTTTTTCTAAAAATGCATTAATTTCTTCATCAGTTATTGAATCATAATCAATGTATGTTTTTTCATTGGATTCCTCTAAAAGCCCTTCCTTAATTTTACTGATTGCGTCGGGTTTAATATTACTAATATCAAAAATGTTAAGAGAATTATTGATACGGACTGTGTTTGATACGCCACCCATAAAAAGAAGAAAACAACTAAAATCAATTTCACTACGAAAATTTTTAAATAATGTAACTAGCTCTTTACCTATAGCTTTTGGAGAGGATGTTTTAGCACCTTTGGATTGCATATCCCAAAGCCTGGTTCCCATCTTATCCATTCCAGTTAAATCATTAAAAAAATCAACAACAAAGAAATATATATCATTACTATCATTTCTAAAATTCATTAAATATAATAATGCTTTGGTTTCATATTCAGCACCAGAAGGTCTTAGTCTCTCTGAAGAAGTTACTTTATAAGCCATTGTCCACTATACTCCTTTCTACCTCACTCTAGTCGAGAAGTTTTCCGTTTATCGGAAAACACCTAAGTTTATGCCGAACTTTCGTACCTTTTATATTACGATGAATCGCTTTAATCGCAAGGGAAAATCTTTTTATGTCCCTGCTCGTCAAATTAAAATACCTTTGTTACCAAAGAATAGTTTTTTTAATTCGACAATAAGTGTTAAACTCCTGTGACTTTATTAAAACTTAATGTAAGACACCATCCTTTACTCGACATGAGCCTTTGATCAAGTCACCGATCCTATTGTAGGATCTTGCCATGATCGAAGTCTTACAATGTAGGTAGTTTTGTGTCACAAGACTACAATGTATGGGAATTTGTGCATTTTTTACTGACACAAATTTCCCTACATAAAAATTAAAAAGCTTGATTTCTCAAGCTTTCTCATAAAAAATTATGTAGGCATTTTTGTGTCATTGGACAGTATGGTTGATCTTCAACAATGTGAAAATCTAACCCTTTTGGGAACTACTCATTTTGCAGCGATTCCTTCAAGATTTTTCTTGCATAGATCATTGGCATCTCGTGCCATATTTAATCAAGCTTTCATGATCTTAAGACAAATCTATGTTTAAAAGCTGTTGCTTTAAAATGGAACCTTCTTCCACTTTCATCAATTATATTAACTCTCTCTGCAAAACGATCTAATGACCGGAGAACTGATAGTTGCAAAACGCCAGCAATTTCGATTAATGCGTCTTGTTTTAGGTTTAAGATATCCACCAATCGAAAGCCGGTGGCCTCCAGCAAAAGTAATATTGGAACAAATATCCATAAGCCAGTTATAATGAATTTCCGTTAACCTTTGAGCCTCATCGATCACAAGCATGATTCGGCGCATCCTGGATCGTTCGCCCTGCTCTAACATCAGATTTACGATTTGTTGTCGCATCGCAGATGGATTTCTTTTCGCTGGAAATGGAAATTTTAAATCTGAAAGCATATCTCCAAAAAACTTTTCTTCGGTTGGTACGCGATAGCTACTACATTTTGTCCTCAAAATCGGAAAGAGCGTCCCCAATTGCATTGGCAAATAGTTTAATGCAAATTCGATGGATATACTTTTACCAATCCGTGGTCTTCCGTACACGATCATGCCTGGAAGCCGATTAATTACGATTTTGGTCAAACTCTCCATAAGTCGTTTTACTTCCATAGTAGGAAGGATATATCCCCCTTGTTCAATGGGATGAGTTCCTGCTGGAATCACTGGTCTATTCATGCCATTCCCTCCCTCCTAACTTATCAGCTTAAAAGGTAATTGTCCTGTATTTTGATAGAAAATCTTCCATGCTGCCTGACTGTTTGTCCTTTTCTTCCCTGACCAACTGCCGAGCTCTATCCAGAGCTTCGTTTGTTTTAATTGCTTGCTCCAATACATCTTTACGATCTTTTGGTAAATTGTTACTTCTTAGTCGGTCCTTAACTAAATTACCCAAGTGAGATTTCGCATTATCGAAACATATTACGTCAAAAACAGCCCACTCCAGCTCCGGGAAGTTCTCATTAGACGATAACCCGTCAATGGCAAGCGTGATTGGCAGGTAAGGCATTATGGCGTTTCGAATGCAAGTCATAACATCGCTCGCGCTATATTCCTTATTTAAGCTAATCGCCTTACCAATAACGCATCGAGTGGCGATGTCTCCATCAGGCGTCACTAATTCAATAGCAAAAACGCCGTCAATCCGATGTGCATCAAATTGAACTCTTTGAAATGGAGTTCTGGTCACAGGATGGTTCTGTTCCCCTATGCCGCTTCTTCTCGATTTTTGCTCTGCATCGTAACCATGTCTTGATGATGCTTTGCTAAAATATTTTAGATTCAATTTCCTTAAGTAACGATACAACGAGCGTATCCCCAAACGATCAGTATTAAAGGGATACTGTGTAAGTGGTATGTTCTTTTCTTTACAGGCATCTATAAATTTTTTGTGAATATGCAGCGGCTTCATCGCGGTATGTGGCGCGCGCGATTCGGGCGCTCATCTGCGACCCCGATGTCGGGCGGTTTGCCGGGCAAACGCTGAGTTCGTGGGGGCTGTCGGAGGTCTATGATTTTGTGGATCTCGACGGACGGAGACCTCATTGGGGACGGTACTTTCGGACGATCTAAGCCTAAAGACCTGAACGCGGGCCTGTCCTCCCTCATGCCTTCTTTTCTCTTCTTGTGAATGCTATAATACTCATATCCATTACCAGATATCGTATAAAAGGAGGGCATCCGTTCATGAACGCGAACCAAATTCTCGAAACGTTGCCGCATCGCTATCCGTTCCTGCTTGTCGATCGAATTGAATCGGTTGAGGAAGGTCAAAAGGCGGTCGGGATCAAGAATGTCAGCATCAACGAACCGTTTTTCCAAGGGCATTTCCCAGGATTTCCGGTGATGCCGGGGGTGCTGGTCGTCGAGGCGATGACACAGGTTGGAGGCGTCGCGATGTTGAGCGTGCCGGACTTTAAAGGCAAGATCGCCTTCCTGGCCGGGATTGACGGTGCTCGCTTCCGCCGCCAAGTCGTTCCGGGCGACCAACTGCGCATCGAAGTCTCGATCACGAAACTCAAAGGCGTCATCGGCAAAGGACAGGCCGTTGCTTATGTCGACGGCGAGCTGGCCGCTGAAGCGGAACTGACCTTCGCGATCAAAAAAGACTAATTTTGAAGACAAAGAAAGGGATTCTCACGACCCGCGTGAGAATCCCTTTTTGGCGTTATGAAGTGGTGCCGACGAGACTGCGATGCTCGTGGGCAAACGTTTCAAGGAACGTCGGTTCCAGGCCGAATGCGGAGTAGAGCTCTTGGCAGAAGGCAAGGATCGACGCAGCTGCTTTTGGTTCCGAGAGCAGCATCATGTGGTTGGACGAGTCGATGTCGAACAGGTGGAAATCGTCGATCTGACGTTCAAATTCGGTCCAATAATCCCCTTGGTCGAATACGGGGCTCGTCTTGACATTGAAGTACGGTTCCAGCGCCCCGAGGAACGAGCCGCTTTTGTTGCGGAAGAAATAGGCGCTGACCTCTTGCGGATTGGGCAACGGCAAGATGGTAAATCCGCTGCGGTCGAACGCTTCCTGCACGTCAGAACTACTCTGAATCATGGTGTTCAGGTAGTCTTCCGTGCGCTTGTAGCCGCGCTCGCGGGCCAGGGTCAGCAACTGCTTGGAATATTCCTCATCCGAGAGCGTCGGGTCCAGATCATCACGGTGAATCAATGTGGTCGGAATCTTCTCCGGCTCGTGCTGAATCTCGGTGAGCAGGGTCATGTTGAACGATTGCAGGATCGCGGTTTTTCTATCGAACATCGCTTCCGGCAACATGGTCTTGGTGTAGATTTTGTCCGAATACAAGGTGTCGAGGAACATGATGGAGTTCACTTTTTGCCCCAGTTCCTGCAACTGACGGGCCACTTCGTAGGCGAGGAGGCCGCCGAGCGAATAGCCGCCGAGGTCATACGGCCCTTCCGGCTGCACGGTCTGAATGATGTGCACGTAATACGCGGCCATCGCGTAGATGCCTCGGATCGGGGTGCGGTTGCTCATCCAACCACGCGCTTTGATGCCGTAGAAGGGTCGGTTGCTCACTTTGGCGATCATCGAGTAGATGCCGACGCCGCCTGCCGTCCCGTGCATCCAGAAGATCGGACGACCTTCCGTGGCTTGGTTCAGCAGGACGAGTTCCGGGAACTGCGACAAGCTGGTCTGCACGGGCTTCTGGGCCGGCGGTGCTGCAAGCGGTGCTTGCGGCGGTGCGGGAGTCTGGCTCACGATCTCCGCTTTCGGTTTCGCCTTGGTCGCCCCATTGGGGACCAGCTCTCGAATCAGGTCTTCCATCGATCGGCATTCGCTCAGTTTGACGAAGGAGAAGGACGGGTCGATCTGCGTTTGTATCTGCTGTAGCAGCTGCATGAACAGAATCGAGTCAAACCCGTAGTGGTCGAGCGGCTTGTTCACCTTCAGCTCCGCAGGCGTGAGGCCCACCAGTTCGGAGATGATGCCGATGACTCGCTCCTGCAGATCCTCCGCGATGGCGAGCTCTTGTTCCTCACAGACGGGAACCGCCTCGGAAGCAGAAGCTGCAGCGACTGCTGGCAGGCTCTGCGTTGCCAGCTCTCGTCTTGCGATTGTCGGAGCGGTCAGCCAGCAGCGGCGGCGCTCAAACGGATAGGTCGGCAAGGAGATGCGACGGGCGGACGCTCCGCCTTGCAGCGCTTCCCAAGGAATCTTGCCGCCTTTCGCCCAGTAGAGGGCTAATTTTCCAAGATTGCCCTCTGCCAGCAAGGCTCGAAGAACGGTCTCTCCGGTGATCCCGGCCAGAAGATCGAGGATCTCGGAATGAGACTCGTTCAGGTCGCCGAGATAGAGCGCGATGGGCGCGTCGCCTTTTTTCAAATAGCCTCGCAGACCTTGCATCAGCTCGTCGCGGCTTTGTACCAGCATCGCAAGTCGCGCCTCCATCTCGTCACGGCCGACTTGCAGCGTGTGCGCGATGTCAGGCAGCTTCAAGCTCTCGTCGGCTTCGAGGAACGCGAGCAGCTGTGCGGCAACCTCGTCCAGACGCTCGCGATTCTTCGCGGAGAGGACGATGATCTGCGGTGCATCCGTCGGTTCGTGGTCGACCGCCTCTTGCTGCGCCGGGATGTATTCTTCGACCACAAGATGCGCGTTCGTGCCGCTGATGCCGGTCGTGCTGACTGCACCGAGGCGCGGGCGCTCATCGGCCGTGGTCCACGATCTGTTCTTGGTATGAATCACGAACGGGCTGTCTGTCAGGTTGATGTAGTCGTTGCTCGACTCATAGTTGTGCAGAGCCGGAATCGTCCGCTCTTTCATCGCCATCAGCATGGAGATCAAGCTGACGACGCCGGATGCGGCGAACGTATGCCCGATCAACGGCTTGATCGAGCCGAGCGCGCAGTATTGCGTCCGGTCGGTGTGTCGGCGGAAGGCGTTGGTGAGCGCCTGCACCTCGATGGGGTCTCCCAATCTGGAACCGACGCTGTGGGAGAGCACATACTGGATGTCGGCCGGGTTGATGCCGAAGCGCTTGTAGACTTGATGAAGCAGGTCTGCTTGGCTCGCAGGGCTCGGCGCGGTGATGCCGTTGGTCTGGCCGTCGTAGTTGACGGCGCTGCCCTTGATGCAGCCGTAGATCTGATCGCCATCCTCCAGCGCTTTGCTCAGCGGCTTGAGCACGACGACAGCTACCGCTTCGCTCGGCACCAGGCCATTTGCACGCCCGTCGAACACAAAGCAGGTGCCATCCGGGGAGAGCATGTCGAGCTTGCCCATGCCGTTGTGGATCATCGGCGAGATCAACAGGCTGACACCGCCGGCCAGCGCCATGTCGCATTCGCCTTGGCGCAGGGCTTGGCAGGCTTGGTGAATCGCGACGAGACCGGACGAGCAGGCGGCGGTGATCGCCATGTTCGGGCCCTTGAGGTTGAGCGCATAGGAGATGCGGGCCGCGAGCGTGGCGTTCTGGTTGCTGTTCAGCGGACTGTCCTCTCCGGCCAAGAACCCGTACTCTCCCTCTTCCACCCCGACATAGACGCCGCATGCGGTTCCACGAATGCGCTCGCCCATATAGCCGGCATCTTCCAACGCATGCCATGCTTCCTGCAGGAACAGGCGCTGTTTCGGATCGATGTACTCCGCTTCTTTGGGCGAGATCTTAAAGAACAAGGGATCGAAGCGGTCGACGTCCGGGACAAATCCGCCCCATTTGCCCATGCCCTTCTCTTCCCGCCAGTCCCAGCGGTCAGACGGGACGACCGTGATCGCTTCCTTTCCGTCTCGGATGTTTTTCCACAGTTCCTGCACGTTGCTCGCCTGCGGGAATCTGCCGCTGATCCCGACAATGGCAATCGGCTCCTGCGCACTGCGCACCGCTCCTCCGGCCGCGAATCGCGCCTTGCCGGTCTTTTTGCGCGAAGGGCGCTTGGACGGGGTGCTGACGATTGGAGCGACAGGTGCTGCCGCGATCGCCGGTGCGGATGCCGCTTGCTCTTGGTAGAAGTTCCGCATGGCCTCCCCATGTGTGACCGCGTAAAACTGGGTCAGAGCTCTGATCGTGGAATGCTCAAAGAACAAGGCGGGCGTCACGGCAATGCTGTAGTGTTTCGACAGGAAACCGGCAAACTCGGCCAAGCTGATCGAATCAAACCCGAAATCGGCCAAGTTCTCCTCGACGTCCAGTTTGGTGCGCGGAATCTTGAGAACGGAGCTGATCTGCTCTTTGAGATCCCACTCCACGCACTGTTCGAGCGTGAATCCTTTCATCTCCGGACGTCTTCCCTTGCCGGAAGAGGTGTTGCTGCCGGAATGCACTGGCACCGGAGTGGGCGCTGCCGACTTCGTGAGGCCCAGCATACGTTCGATGCGGCTCGGCTGGCCGACCATCACAAGATGCTGGGTGCGGTTCTGCGACAGGATGCTGTCAAAGATCGCAAGGCCCTCTTCCACTTCCAAGAAGCGTTGCCCGCTGGTCTTGAAGTAGGCTTCCGTGTTTTCTTTCTTCTCAAAATGCATGCCCCCGGCTTTCCAAAGCGGCCAGTTGATGACGAATGTTGTCCCGTTGCGCAGCTCGCCATAGGCCATTTGGAAGCGGTTGGCAATCGCATAGTCGCACGAGCCGAAGTCCCCGATGATCGCCGACGAAGAGGAGAAGTAGCAGGTAAAATCAAGTTCCGGCTCCCCTTGCAGCAGTTCGTCGAGCAGAAGCGTTCCTTTGACCTTCGGGTCGAGCACTTGCTGGAACCGGCGGTCATCCTTGTCGAGAATGCTCTCGGCTCCGACGAGGCCGGCTGCGTGCAGGACGCCGTGAACACGGCCGAACTGCGACTGGGCTTCTGCAAGCCCCTCCTCCATACGCGTGCGGTCACAGACGTCCGCTTGCAGATAGAAGACGCGGCTGCCTCGTTTTTCAAGCGCTTCGATCTTCGCCTGTTTGGCAGCATCGAGCGCCGAGCGCCCGGTCAGGATCAGGTTGACCGGGTGTTTGCCAGCCAGATGCTCGGCGAACAGGTAGCCCAGACCGCCGAGCCCGCCGGTGATCAGGTAAGTGCCGCCCGATTTCAGCAAGGTGGAAGAGCCGGCTTGGATGCGGGTCGGCTGTACCTTGCAGACGTGGCGCTTGCCGTTTTGGTAGAGGACGCTTTCGATTTTGGAAGCATTGAGCTCGTCCAGAAGGAGATGCATGTTCTCCTGCAAGGAAACGGCCCCGGCTTCTTGCATCACGACAGCCGCTCGGGTATCCGGGAGCACCAAGCCCAAGGAGCGCTCAAAGCCGATCCATGATTCAAGGAACGCACGCTCGGTCGCATTTCGGTGCTGGCCGACGAGCATCAGGCTCTTGGCTTTAAGCTTCGTCGTCGCAAGGGCTTGTACGATGTCGAGGATCGGTTTCGTGTCCTCCACGAGCGAAGCGTCTTCCAGCGGCCAGAGGTAGAGCAAGGCATCAACTTCCCCCTGCTGTTCTTGGACGCTGCGGAGCGCCTGCTGGCAGGATGTCCCTTGCGCGACGAAAAGGACCTGCGTCTGCGGGCTTCGCGCCTGCACCGCTTCCACGACCGCACGCTGAGCCTCCGCATTCGAGAGGAAGCAGAGCAGCGTGTTCAAGTTGGACGGCGCGTGGTTGTTTCGAGCTTGTTCTTGCCAGATCTCCTCAAAGGTCATCAAGGCAAACGGCTCGGCGGATGGAGAGACCGCTTGCGGGCGGTTCTTCTGCGTTTGCAGACCGCTGATTTGCAGACAGACCTTGCCTTGTTCGTCGCAGAACGTGAAGTTGCCGTCGTCTGCCACAACCCACATGGAGGAGGGGCAAGGGGCATAGATCGCGACCTCTTGCAAGGTGGCGGGCACACTCCCTTGCAGCACGGCATCCGGCAAGTGCGGATGGAGCAGAAACTGCGAAGGCACCATCGGCAGCGTGACGCGCGCGCCCCGCTCCTGCAAGGTGGACGCATCGAGGAGTGGCGCTTCGTCCTCTGTCAGCACGGCGCTTCCTGATGCGTGCAGCTCTTCCTCGTCGTTGTAGATCTCAAAGGAGATCTCGCCATTAGCGGCCGGGTACAGTGCGATGTGCACCTGCGACCCGTCAGCACCCACTGCGAGCGGCGACTCCCAGACGATATTTTGCAAACGAAGGCGGGTGCGACCTTCCTTCAGAGCGCCGGACGCCTGTTCCACAGCCGCGCGCGCCATCTCCAACAGGGCGAATTCCGGCACCGTCTGATCGCGAAGGAAGGTCTCCTCGCCGGTGAAGACGGTGCTGTAGCGCATTTCGGTCAGGTCTGACGTGTTGCGATGGAGCAGCGGATGCAAGGCGTTGACGGCAGATTTTGCCTGCTTGTCGAAGCCTGTCTGCACGATTTCAAACGCAGGCAACGGGTAGCGCTCTTGCGCAAACGAATAGGTCGGCAGTCCGATCAGTCGCTTGACCGTCCCCGCCAGGTAGAGCCCTTCCCAGTCGATCCGGTTGCCGATGACCCACAGTTCTGCAACCGTCTTGAGCTTGCGGTTGTGCAGCAGGCTCAGGAGGAACGCTTGTCCCTCTTCGGTGTCGGCCAGATTGATCCCGTTGACGCTGCCGTTCTTGCCGATGGTGCCCACGAAGACTTCTCCAGACTTGCCGGCCCCTGCTAGGTAGCGTTCGAGCTGTCCGATCAGCTGGTCCCGGTCTTTGACAACGAGGGCAAGCCGTTGTGCCATGCTCTCTCTCGCCACTTGGTAGGTGTACAGGAAGTCGGGGAGCGAGACGTCCGGGTGAGAGCGGAGGTAGCGGAGCGCGGCATCGGCATTGGCTTGCAGCGATTCTGCACTTTGGGCCGACAGCACGAACAGACCTGGCATTGCTTCGTTGATCGGCGCTGCAACCGCACGCGACGGATTGGGATAGTCTTCGATCACCACATGGGCATTCGTGCCGCTGTAGCCGAACGAGTTGACGGCAGCCAGGCGCTTGCCATTTCGATTGGGCGTCCACTCGCGACGAGCTGTGTTGACATAGACCGGGCTATTGGCAAAGTCGATGTGCTTGTTGCCCTGTGCATACTGGATGGAGGGCGGCATCTCTCCATGCTTCATGCTCATCAAGACTTTGATCACGCCCAGCACGCCTGCTGCAGCCGTCGTGTGACCAATGTTCGCCTTGAGCGAACCGATTCCGCAGAAGCCTTTCTGAGTCGTGAACTTGCGGAAGGTGTTGTTAAGGGCGTGAATCTCGATCGGATCGCCAAGCTTGGTGCCCGTGCCATGCGCTTCGATGTATTGAATGTCTTCCACGTCGATCTCGTACTTGCGGTAGATCGATTCTTGCAGCTGGCTCTGCGCGAGGAAGCTCGGCGCGGTGATGCCGGAGGTCTGGCCGTCTTGGTTGGTGCCGCTGCCTCGGATGATGCCGTAGATGTGGTCGTTGTCCCGCTCGGCATCGCAGAGGCGCTTGAGAATCAAGACCCCGACTCCGTCGCCGACGACGATGCCGTTCGCTCCATCGTCAAACGGACGACACTCGCCATTGGGAGACAGCATCCCGGCGTTGTGCATGGAGATGAACGAGCCCGGATGGCTGTAGACCGTGATTCCGCCTGCGATGGCGAGGTTGAGCTCCCCGCTCTTCAACTGCTGGCAGGCCAGGTCGATCGCCACCATCGACGAGGAGCAGGCCGTGTTCACCGCCAGCGCCGGCCCTTTCAGATCCAGATAGTACGCCATGCGAGCCGCGAGGATGCTGATGTCATATCCGAGCAAGGAATAATGGGAAAAATCTTGAGCGAGCGCCGAGGAACCGGCGGTGCCGATAAAGGTGCCGACGGGCTGCCCGCGCAGCTGCGTCGGGGTGTAGCCGGCATCTTCTAAAGACTTGTACGTTTCTTCCAGCAAAATACGCTGGGTGACGTCCATCTTCTCAGCTTCGATGGCCGAGATGTTAAAAAAGAGCGGGTCGAAGCGGTCGATGTCGTCCATCTTGCCATAGTTGATCGGAAACGGATTGGACGAATGGGCTTGGATGTATTCCAGCAATTTCGGATCGCTCACTTCGCTGATGCATTTTTTCCCGTCGCGAATCAGGTTCCAGAATTCTTCTTGATCGCTCGCCCCGGCACTCCGGACGGAGAGACCGATGATGGCGATCTCATCGGTCTCGACCCGTGCTTCGCGAGCGGGCGGAGTGGGTGTCGGTGCTGGTGCTGGTGTTGGTTTCGGTGTCGGCGTTGGTGCCGATACCCTCGGCTGTGCTTGTTTTGCAGGTTGTACGAAGGTATGGAACTGCTTTTCCATGTAGACCGCCAGAGACTCAAGGTCTGCACATTCAAATACGATGCTGGTCGGCAGGTTCAGGTCGAACCGGACGTTGATCGCTTCGAGCAGTTCAACCGCATTGAGCGATCCGATCCCCAGTTCCTTGAAGGTATCCGATTGCTCCAGTTCGGTGCGTTCCAAACCCAAGGTCTGTTCGAAGATCTCGAACAGGATCTCTTTGATCTCAGTTCTGGTCATCCCGGAACTCATGCTCCCTCACTCCTTTAGATTTGTTGCAACATGTTGCGCCGAGCTTCCGGATACGGCGTCCTGTTGGACATCTGCTTTGCGTTGTGCTCTCGCAGTTCTGCCAGGCTGAGAGCTGAATTTTTGCTGATGACGAACAGACAGTAGCTGATCCAGCCTTTCTCAAGCGAGATCGAGCTATTGGCAAAGTTCCGAATGGAATTTTGTACGACTTCCGGCAGACCTTTCGTATTCTCCGCGTGCTCAGGATCATGCAGAGAGTTGGCGACCTGCTTGGAGACGTCAATCACTTCGTCAAGAACGAGGTGATGCTCCGCCAGCAGGTCGATCCAGCCTTGTACAGTCGGGATGTAGATGTCGATGCTCGGATCGGCGATGGCTCCGCGCAGGTTCGCGATGAAGTCCATCATCAGCACCTGCCCCCCTTCGTTGAGGGCCGAGGACATGTTCTGGAACAGCCCCTGCTTGTCAGGGATGTGGCAGCTGACTTCGATCCCGATCATCATGTCGTAGCGACCTGGCCTCCACCCAGCATCTACGCTTCACAAATGGATAGGTCGGCAGCGAGACGCGCTGCACGTTCTTGCCGTCATGTAGTCGCTGCCACGGCACTTTGCTGCCGGAGAGCCAGAGGGCGGCCAGCTGCTCAAGATTGCGCTCTTGCAGCGCGGTTTCCACAAGGGCTCTGGCTTGGTGACGATCCGGTGCAGGACGGATCTCGTCCACAACAGGCGAGGAGATGTATTCCTGCAAGCGCTGCAGCAGTTCTTCTTTGGAAGAGACGATGAAGGCTGCGCGCTTTTTCATCGGCTCGCGACCGACTTGCAGCGTGTAGGCGATCTGGGCGAGCGTCAGGGATCGGCCCGCTTCGCTCCCGAGATGCTCGGACAGACGAGCCGCCATGTGCTGCAGGCGGTCGTGGTTTCGGGCCGAGAGGATCACCAGTTGCTGTGCTGCGCCCGGTCGTTCTACCTGCACAGCCATCGCGGTCGGAATGTATTCTTCGATCACGGCATGGGCATTCGTGCCGCTGATCCCTGTCGTGCTGATCGCGCCGACTCGCGGGCGGCCTTCCTGCGTCGTCCACGCTCGGTTCTCGGTGCTGACGACGAACGGACTCTCCTCAAATCGGATGTACTCGTTGCTCGATTCGAATCCGTGCAAGCCCAACAGGGTGCGTTCGCGCATCGCCATCAGCATGCTGATCAGGCTGACGATGCCCGATGCGGCAAACGTGTGCCCGATGAGCGGCTTGATCGAGGAGAGCGCACAGTTCTGCGTTTGAGCGCCAGGCTTGCGGAAGGCGCTGGTCAGCGCTTGGATCTCCATCGGATCGCCTAGCTTCGACCCGGTGCTGTGCGACATGACGAACTGGATGTCAGACGAATCGATTCCATAACGGTCATACACGCTGCGGATCAGATCGGCTTGAGCGTCCGGGTTCGGCGATGTGATACCATTCGATTGGCCGTTGTAGTTGACTCCGGTCGCTGTGATGCAGCCGTAGATCTGGTCGCGATCGGCGATCGCTTTGGACAGAGGCTTGAGCACGACGACGGCAACGGCTTCGCTCGGCACCAACCCGTTCGCACGCGAATCAAACACATACGAGTGTCCGTCCGGGGACAGCATGTCGATCTTGCTCATCCCTTGGTAGATCATCGGGGAGATCAAAAGATTGACCCCGCCGGCCAGCGCCACGTCGCAGTCCCCTGCGCGCAAGGCTTGGCAGGCTTGATGGAGCGCAACCAGCCCGGAGGAGCAAGCGGCGGTCAACGCCAGATTCGGCCCCTTCAAGTCGAGGGCGTAGGCGATGCGGGCGGCCAACGTCGCATTTTGATTGCCGTTGAGCGGGCCGCCATCCCCTGTCAGGAAGCCGTATTCACCCTCTTCGACACCGACGTAGACGCCGCACAACTTGCCGCGAATCTGATCGCCCATGTAGCCGGCATCTTCGAGCGCATGCCATGCTTCCTCCAAGAACAGGCGTTGTTTCGGGTCCATGTACTCCGCTTCTCTCGGCGAGATCTCGAAGAACAGCGGATCGAAGCAGTCGACGTCTTTTACGAATCCGCCCCATTTGGACGTGATTTTGCCTTCTTCAAAGTCACTTTGCCAGTCCCAGCGATCCGAAGGAATCTCGGTGATCGCGTTCTTGCCCGCTTTGAGGTTCTGCCAGAATTCCTGCACGCTGTCCGCTTGCGGGAAGCGTCCGCTCATCCCGATCACGGCGATCGGTTCTTGAACGCCGGATGTCGGCGGCGGCACGAGAATCTCTTTTGTCACCGCGACTTCTTGCCGGGCCGGAGCGACAATCGGAGCGACAACCGGAACGGGTGTCGGTTCGGGGGCTGGTTCGGCAGTCGGTTCAAGGTAGTGCTGCGTCATCAACGCCTCGTGTTCGCGCAGGAAGTGCAGGGTCAATTTTTCCAACGTGGAGTGGCTAAAGAACAAGGCCGGCGTCACTTCGAGGCCGTAGTGCTTGGAAAGACGGTTGCCAAGCTCGGCCAAGCTGATCGAGTCAAACCCGAAGTCGACCAGATTTTCCTCGACATCGAGTTCGTCGCGGGAGATTTTCAGGATCTGGCTGACCTGTTCTTTGAGATCCCACTCGATGCATTGCTCAAGCGAGAATCCTTGCAACTCCGGACGCATCGCTGTGCCCGACGAGACGCTGAAAGTCGGCGGCGGCGTAGTGGGTTGAACCGCTGTCGGCGCTTGTGCAGCCATTCCGAGGAAGCGTTCGACGCGGCTTGGCTGCCCGACGAGGACCAGCTGCTGCACGTCGTTCTGCGAGAGGATCAGGTCAAAGAGCTCCACTCCCTCTTCCGCTTCCAAGAAGCGCTGTCCGCTCGACTTCAGGTAGTTCGCCGTGATCTCTCCTTCATCAAGACCCATTCCGCCTTCTTTCCAGAGCGGCCAGTTGATCACCAGCGTCTGGCCCGGCAACTGCTGTTCGTGACGATGTTGCGCGTAGGCCATCTGGAAGCGGTTGCCGATCGCGTAGTCGCAGGAACCGAAATCGCCCAACACAGCGGATGACGAGGAGAAGTAGCAGACAAAATCAAGCTCGGTCTCCTCCGCCAGCAATTCGTCGAGCAGCAGGGTTCCTGCGATCTTCGGGCTCAGAACCCGTTCAAACGCCTTGATGTCCTTGGCAAAAAGGCTCTCGTCCCCGGACAATCCTGCTGCGTGCAGCACGCCGTGCAGAGGTCCGAAGCGATCGCGTGCACGAACCAGCCCGGCTCGCATCTGCTCTTCGTCACATACGTCCGCTTGCAGGTAGAAGACTTGGCTGCCCAGCGTCTCCAGATCGCTCAGCTTGCTGCGCTTCTCTTCGTCGAGCTCGGAGCGGCCAGTGAGGATGAGGTTCACAGGCTGTTTTTGGGCCAGATGCTCCGCGAACAAGTAGCCGAGCGCACCGAGACCGCCGGTGATCAGGTAGGTGCCGCCTGCCCGCACCGTGCGTTGGCCCGCTTCAAGGCGGGTCGGCTGGACGGTGCAGATGTGGCGCTTGCCTGCTTCGTACAGGACGCTTTGCGCTTGCGGGGCATGGAGTTCACGCCAGAGCAGCGGCATCCAGTCTTGAAGCAAGGAAGAGCCCGCCTGCAAGACCGCCGTCACCTTCGTGTTAGGCAGCACTAGGCCCAAAGATCTTTCAAATCCGATCCACGATTCGAAGTAGCTTCGCTCCACTCCGTTCTCGAATTGCCCAGCCAGCAGCAGGCGTTCGGGCTTCAGACCGGAAGCGTCGAGGAACTTCAGGATGTTCACGATACTGGAATACTCTCGGATCAGAGCCTTGTCTTCAAGCGGCCACAGGTACAGCATCCCGAAGACGTCTCGACGCTCCTCCTGCATGCGTTGGAAGGACTCTGGAATCGAGCTTCCCTGTGCGATGAACTCGACTTGCAGGCTCGGGCTCAGGGACTTGAGCGCCTCCCGCACCGTTTGCTGTAGTGCCGGATCGGACAGGAAGCAGACGAGCGTTCCAGCGTTCCGGGCTGTGACAGAAGGCAGGGATTGCTCTTGCCAGATTTCTCGGAATGTCATCAACTCGAAGGATTCCGGCTGCTTCTTGGCTTGTGCAGGTTTCGCTTGTGCAGGTTCAGCCTGCAGTCCAGTCAGGCGAACGCAGATGTTCCCTTGGGCGTCGCACAGTTCGATGTTGAGCGTGCCATCGCTTCCCTCTTGCACCCTTGCTTGCAGGTTCGTCGAGACCGGGGCCAGCACTTCAAGGTTTTCCACGACGCTCGAAGACATCAGGGTACGTGCCGCTCCCGCCGTTCCTTCCGGCACCCAGTAGCGCTGTTTGGCAAACGGATAGGTCGGCAGGCTGATGCGGCGCGGCTTGTGTTCGCCGTAGAGCTTGTTCCAGTCCAGCTCCAATCCTTTGACCCACAGGTCGACGAGCTTGACGTGCTTGCGGCGCTGAATCCATTTTTCAATCGCTTCCTGCAGCTCTTCATCGGCGAGGAAGAGCGAGAGGGTGTCTCGGTTGGCTTTGACATGGCCGCGATAAAGGGTTGGAACATCCTCTTGGCCGGACACGCAGGCGCGCAACTTGGTCGCGAGGTCTTGAAGCGAGTCGACGAGCAGCGCCATGCGCGCATCGTGCGCTTCTCGACCGATCTGCAAGGTGTAGGCGATGTCAGCGAGGTCCGCATCTGTGAACGGCTGCGTCTCGATGGCGTGAAGCAGGCGCACGGCCAGCTCCTGCAACCGTTCTTCGTTCTTGGCCGACAACACGATCACGGCCGGATTCTGCGGCGTCACCTCGACAGGCGTGCGCAGCGACTCTGCCGGTACGTACTCTTCGATGATCACGTGCGCGTTGGAACCGCCCGCTCCAAACGATGAGATGCCAGCGATGCGCGGCACTTCGCGAACCTGACCGCCGATCTCCACCAGCGGGCGCTTCCACTCCGCCAGCTCCTGCTGCACGACGAACGGGGTCGCGTCAAAGTCGATATTCGGGTTGAGCACCTTGGCGTGCAGCGATGGTGCAAGTTGACGATGCTTCAGTTGCAGCAGTACCTTCGTAACGCCGGCGATGCCCGCCGCGCTCTCACAGTGCCCGATGTTCGACTTGGCCGAGCCGATGGCACAGGATTGCAGTTTAGTGTTTTTCCCTGCTTGGAAAGCCTTGGTCAAGCCGGCGATCTCAATCGGGTCGCCAAGCGAGGTGCCGGTTCCGTGCGCTTCGATGTAAGAGACCATGCTCGGGTCAAGCCCTGCCTTGCGCAACGCCTGCTCGATCACATTCGCCTGCGCATTCGGGTTCGGGACGGTGTACCCGTTGGTTTTGCCCCCGTGGTTGATCGCCGTCGCCTTGATCATGCCGTGGATCTGATCTCCGTCTTCAATCGCCTTGGACAGAGGCTTGAGCAGCACAGCGCCCACGCCTTCGCCCGGCACGTAGCCGTCGCCCCCTTCGCCAAAACTCTCGCATCTGCCCTTGCTCGACGCGAACTTGCCTTGGCCGAGCAGCAGGTACTTGTTCGGGTGAATCGAGACGTTGACACCGCCGGCGATCGCCAGTTCACAGCCGCCTTGCTGCAAGCTCTGGCAGGCCAGATGAATCGACGTCAGCGAAGACGAGCACATCGTATCGACGGCAAGGCTCGGCCCGTGCAGGTTGAAGAAGTACGACACCCGGTTGGCGATCGACGAGGGGTTGCCAGACAGGGCAAGCGGTCGGCCGAGGATCGTCTCCTCTGCGCCGTACAGCTGATACTCTTCGTACATCACGCCGACATAGACCCCGACGTTGCCGTCAAGCCCCAGCCCGCGATGTTTGGCGAGCATCTCGCGCGTATACCCCGCATCTTCCAGCGCCTCGTAGACGGTCTGCAGGAACAGTCGCTCCTGCGGGTCCATGATCTCCGCCTCGCGCGGGGAGATGTTGAAGAACTTCGGATCGAATTGATCCACGCCGTCAATAAATCCGCCCCATTTGCAGTTCGTCTTGCCCGGCTTGCTTTTGTCCGGGTCAAAATAGAGGCTGTGATCCCATCGGTCTTTTGGAATCTCCGTGATGCAGTCCTTGCCATCCCGCAGATTTTGCCAAAACTCCTGAAGGTTGCGCGCCCCCGGATAGCGGCCGGAAACGCCGATGATCGCGATGTCCTGTTCTCCCTTGGCCGCCTTCGCAGGTTGCGCGACCGGCGCTGCATGCACAGCCGTCGAACTCGCGGCCAGCCTCGAACGACTGCGGCTGCTGACAACCGACGGCTCAGGAGTGGACGCGGCCGCCACCGAAGCGGATTCCGAAACCCGCTCCTGCTCCCCGATGCCCAAGAGCTGCTGCAAGAGAACACGATGGGCGTCCAGGAAGTATCCGGTCAGCTCGCGGAGGTTTTGATATTCAAAGAACAGCGTTTTCGGCAAGGAGCCAAACGTCTTTTCCAGTTGGTTGGTCAGCTGCATGACCAGAATCGAATCGATGCCGTATTTTTCAAAAGGCGCATTGGCTTCAATCCGGCTGGCTGGCATCTTCAGGACGGAAGAGAGCAACGTCTTGAAATACTCCATCGCTCTCTCTTCAAAATCGCTCGAAATGAGAGTCGGCTCTTCTTCCAGCCTAGACACTGGCCCAGCTGCGGCTGTCGGTGCTGTTTTTGCAAAAACGGCGCGGATGCGATCCAGATCGCCTTCGACGACAAGAATCTGGTCTTGCTCGGAAGCCATGCCCTGATACAAGGCGCGAATCCCGGTTGCCGTCTGCATCGGGATCATGCCGAGGGTCTCTCGCAACGTCTGCCCCGTCTCCTGCTCCACCTGCATCCCGCCTTCTTGCCAGAGCGGCCAATTGATCGACAGCGTCCGGCCGGAGCGTTTGCCATTTGCGACCCGCTCGTTTCGATACCCCGCAAAAGCATCGAGGAAGGCATTGGCCGTCGCATAGTCCGCTTGTCCCGGGTTGCCGATGGCTCCGGCCACCGAGGAGAACGTCACGAAGAAGTCGAGCGGCAGATGTTGCGTCGCCTCATCGAGATGCACGGCACCGGCCACCTTGGGAGCCAGCACGTCCTGCAACTCCGCTGTCGTCTTCTTGAGGATCAAGTTGTCGCGAATCACGCCTGCGCTGTGCAGGATGCCGTGCAGAGCGCCATGCTCAGCTTGAATGCTCTCGATCAGCTGCATGACCCCCGCGAAGTCGGTCACGTCCACTTGCCTGTACACAACATTTGCGTCCAAGGACTGAAGTTCTGCCTGTTTCTCAGCGCTCAGCGGCCCCCGTCCCGTCAGGACGAGTGTCGCCCTTTTCACTTGCCGTGCGATTTCGCCAGCAAAAATGCGGCCTAGGCCCCCTGCGCCCCCTGTGAGCAGGTAGACGCCTTGGTCCTTCCATGGAATGCGCAACACCTCTTCGCCCGGCTCGACTTCGCTCCATCCTGTTCCCCAGCGTTTGCCGCCTTGGTAACGGACGTGTGCGTCGCCTGCACAGCGAGCATTTTCTCGCAAGGTCTCCGCAAGGTTGCTCGCATCGTCAACTTCGATCAGTTGCCCGACAAGGTTCGGATTCTCCAGCTGAGCGGTCTTCAGCAGTGCAGAGAGGCCGGTGAAGACCTGCCCGTCCCCTTGCGCCGGAACGACGATCTGCACGAGCGCCTTCCCTTTGCGTCTTTCTTGCAAAATCGACTTGATCGCCTCAAACGCATGTGCTGCATAGGCCTCGAAGCGTTGGGCAAGCCCTTTTTCCTCTGTCTGCAAGATCAGGCTCCGCATCCCGCTCTGTTCGATCTCAGCGTCCACTTCGCAGAGCATCACCAGATGGTCCGTATACACCGTCTGCACAGCCTGCAGATTGACCGGACGCTCTGTCCAGTCCGGTCTGAGCATCAGCGTCCCCGCCTCGGCTCCTCGCTCGCGGTCGAGTATGCGGGAGGAATAGCCCTTCATCCGCACGCGGACGCTTCCGCTCTCGTCGCACAGGTCGAGATCGAGCTTGTGTACCTTGTCCCCTGGCTTGTTACCTTCACTGCGGCGCACGAAGGCCCACATCGAAGTGGTGCAAGGCCCGAAGATCTCCAGCTCCTCCAGCGCGAACGGCAGGGCCGGCTGGAGCGTCGTTTCGTCAGTCAGGAAGCCGATGGCCGTCTGCAGAGCCGAGTCCAGCAGGCTCGGGTGCAGGATGAACTGACGCGCGGTGCTCGCGACGGCGGCTGGCAGCGACAAGCAGGCCAAGATCATCTCCTGCCCGACATAGAGGTGCTCCATCCCTTGGAAAGCCGGCCCGTACTCAAGGCCCGCTCGGCGGTACAAGTCATAGCATTCCGCCGCGCCTCGTTCGCGCTGCCCGCACTGCGCTTGCAGAGAAGCAAGGTCGAGCACGGGAGCCTCGACGTCCGACAGAGCCGGTACCGCGCGCCCTTGGCTGTGTACGATCTCGCCGTCCAAGCCGCTGTACACTTCAAATCCGATCTCGCCGTTCTCTTCCGGGAACAGCCCGATCTTCACCGACACCGCGTCTTCTTCTGCGATGATCGGACGCGCCCAGACCACATTTTTCAAAGAGATCGACGGCATGTCGGCGGCCTGCTCCAGCGCGGCGCGCGCCATCTCCAGATAGGCGACACCCGGCAGCACCTTCCGCCCTTGCACCTGATGATCGGACAGGAAAAATTCTCGCCCGGTAAACGTCGAGGAGAAGCGTTGCTCCGTCAGTTTGGAGGTATTGCTGTGCAGCAGCGGATGCAGGGCGGCTGTCAGCGTCGAAGCCCCCCCTTCCTCCATCTCCGGCTCCGGCACCCAGAAGCGCTCTCTGGCAAACGGATAGGTCGGCAGATGAGCACGGCGCGATCTCGAATCGGCATAGAGTTCCGACCAGTCGAGTCGGACGCCCTTCACCCAGAGTTCGGCGATCTCTTGCAGCGGCTTGTTTGCAATGCCCTGCGCCTCCTCCTGCCCCGTTCCCGACTGCGACGTCAAGAGACCGGGGAGTGTCCGCCCCTCTGCATAGGTTTCAAAATTCTGACGCGCTTCGTCTCTCGAACGGGCCACAAACGCCAGCCGCACCTCCCTTGCATCGCGTCCCGTCTGCAGGGTGTACACGATGCTCGCAAGGCTCAGGTCGCGCTCCCGTTCGAGGAAGCCCGCCATCGAGGCTGCATACGTCCGCAGCTGTTCCTCGGTCATGGCAGACAACACAAAGAGCAACGGCGCATCCGCTTCTCCCGCTGCCGAAGCCAGACTCTCTTTTTCCAAATGCTCTTCGATGACGACATGCGCGTTCGTCCCGCTGAATCCGAAAGAGCTCACCCCAGCACGGCGCGGCATCCCGGCTGGCACCTCCCATGGAATCAGGTCGGTATTGATATAAAAAGGACTCTTCGCGAGCCGAATGTGCTCGTTCAATTGGTTAAAATGCACCGTCGGCGGCACCTGTCGATGCTTCATGGCCAGCAGCACCTTGATCACCCCGGCCACTCCGGCTGCCGTCAGCAGGTGTCCGATGTTGCTTTTCACCGAACCGAGAGCGCAATAGCCGGTTTTCTCCGTGAAGTGCCGGAAGGACTCGGTCAGCGCCTCGACTTCAATCGGGTCGCCAAGCTTCGTGCCCGTCCCATGCGCTTCGATCAGGGAGATCGTCTCCGGGTCGATGCCAAATCGTTCATACACGTCCTGCTCCAGCTGGATCTGCGAATTGACGCTCGGCGCGGTGATCCCGTTCGTCTTGCCGTCCTGGTTGACGCCCCAGCCGCGAATCACGCCATAGATCGGGTCTTCGTCCCGCACAGCATCTTCAAGGCGCTTGAGCACCAAGACGCCCACGCCCTCCCCCGGCACAAAGCCGTTGGCGCGCGTATCAAACGAATAGCAGCGTCCGTCGGGCGACAACATGCCCGCCTTGCTCGTCATGATGTGCAAGGTAGGCCCGGCCGCCGCGTACACCCCGCCGCTCAATGCCAAGTCGCTCGTTCCGAGCAGCAGGCTGTTGCAGGCTTCGGCCATCGCCACCAGCGAGGAGGAGCAGGCGGTGTCGATCGCAAGGCAAGGGCCTTTGAGGTTGAGCAGATACGAGATGCGAGCGCTGAGGATCGAGGAAGCCGCCCCCATCAGGCCTTGTGCGTTCAAGCCTTGATGGTTCAGCGCCTGCCCGTAGTCGTTCGTGCCGCAGCCGACGAACACGCCGGTTCGGCTGCCGGACAGAGAGGACGGCGCGATGCCGGCGTCTTCGATGGCCTGCCATGCGCTCTCCAAAAATAGCCGCTGCTGCGGGTCCATCAACTCCGCTTCGGCAGGCGAGATGTTGAAGAACAGCGGGTCGAACTTGTCCGCATCCTCCAGCGCGCCCATCCACTTGGAGTAGGTTTTTCCCGGTGCGCTCGGGTCCGGCGAGTAGTGCTCGTCGAGCGACCAGCGCGTCGCCGGAATCTCGGAGATGCAGTCGCGGCCTTGTGCGAGGTTGTTCCAGAACTCGTCTGCATTCTTGGACTTCGGGAATTGACCGCTCAGCCCGATGATCGCGATCGCCGCCCCTTCAAAACTCGGCACCGCTTCTGCGCCGGCTGCCGAAACGGACGTGGACTGACGGGATTCCAGATGTTCACACGCCTTGCGCATCAGCAGTTCTGCCACCGTGTTCACATGGCGCTGCTGCCAAGACTCGTACGGCGTGCCTTGTACCCACCTGTTGAACGCCCCCATCGCCGGGCCGCAGAAGATCTGAAAATTATCCCGCTCCTGCTCATCCCCTCGCAGGGTCGCCTGTGCGGAATGGGCAAAATACCACTTGAAGATCAGCCCCATCTTGAAACGCGGGTTCTCGGCCGCCTCTTCGAGCTGCTCCGGATGTTTGGCGCGCTTGTAGGCGCAGACGAGATCCCAGACTTCCTCAAACGTCTTCTTAAAATATTTCGTTTCGATCTCATGCCGGATCGACAGCGGAATCTCGTCGATCGAGTTGTATTGGTGGAACAGCTGGTGCAGCTTGTTGGCGCGGGCGGCGAACTGGGTGTGTTTTTTCACCACCTGCACCTTCGCGCCGATCTCAAACATATCGCCTGCAACCGTGATCGCCATGTCGTGGATCGAAACGGACTGCAGCAGGTCCTTGACGACCGGATGGGCCCCGCTCTCCACCGTGCATTGATTGATCGATCCTGTGAAAATAAAATCAGCCCCGAGCATGAAGGCCGACGCGACCGCTTCCGGCGTGCCGATCCCTCCGCCGCAGCCGATGAGAATCTCCTCTTGGTAGCGGTACTGCCGCTGGAGTTGGTCTTTGAGCGCGCGGATGGCGGGCAGGAGGGAGAACGATACGCCTTGGTTCGTGTGACCGCCCGAGTCCGCTTCGATCGCGAGGTCGTCGACCAGCGGAATCGTTTGCGACAGGGCGGCTTCTTCCTCGCTGATCAGGCCGTAGCGCAGCAGCTGCTGGACGAGCGGCTCCGGCGGCGGCGAGAGAAACACGCTCGCCGTGTCCAGATGCGAGCATTTGGCGATCAGACGGCGCGGGAAGATCAGCCGGCCGTTTTGACGGGACAGGCCCTTGAGGCGCAGATAGACCAGCGGGAGCGTCGGAGCGGAGAAGGCGGACACTTCGATCGCCTTCACGCCATACTCGACGTATAGTTCCGCTGTGCGCCGCTCTTCGTCCGGGTCGTTCAGGTTGGCGATCAGGCACATGCCATACGGCTTGTCCGAACCCAGCCGCGCTTGAATGCGCTGCAGGACGGGCTCCAGTTCATGCACCTGAAAACCGGCGCTGCCAAAAAAGGCCAGCAGACCGGCCTGCCCCATGCGCACCACCATCTCCTTAGATGCGATCCCTCGATACATCGAGCCGGCAAAGTAACTCCAAATGGTGCGGTATCTCGTTTGGAACAGCGGATGGCCTAGCGATTCCGGCTGCAGGCGAACCGCCGGATCAACGGACAGTTCGCGCACAGCATTCGCAAGGGGGGCGGACATTTGCAACTCGTGGGATCGAGCCCCTGCAAGGGCCTGTTTGGCCTCTTCAGGGCTGATCTCTTTGGCTTCAAGCGCACGTAAGATCTCTTGTATCTTCATCTGAACCCCTCTTTTACAGCAAAATGTATGGTCGCAAGCACAGCGAGTGCTTGTTAATTTCCGAACAGGGAGATGATTCTGTCTTTCACTTCCGGTTTATGGAATGTCTTTTCATGCATGGCCATCTCTTGCTCGATCACGCGAGGCAGTTCCTCCCGGATCGGTCGGACCAGATGGTCCTTCAAGGTGATCAGCGACACTCTCGGTTTTTCTGCCAGTTGGCGCGCCAGCTGCAGCGCCCGGTTCATCACGTCTTCACGCGGAACGACGGGGAACGGCACGCCCCTTTTTTCCAAATCGGCGCCTCTGTAATTGTTGGCGCTCATCAGCATCTCTTCTCCGAGGGAGAAGCCCAACTTCTTCGGCACGATGTAGGTAGCCCCCATACCGGGTGTGAATCCAAATCGCATAAAACTGGTCGTGTACACGCTCTCACGGCTCAAGATCACAAAGTCGGCAAACAGCCCGACGACAAACCCGCCGCCGATCGCGTGCCCTTGCATCGCGGCGATCACCGGAACCTTGCACTCCAAGGCGAGCGCGAAGACGTTCGCATCGGTGAACCGGCCTCTTCCTTCATGAATCGCCAGCAGCCCTTCCATCGTGCCGCCGGAGCAAAAATAATTGCCATAGCCGGTGAGGATGACCGCCTTGCAGCGTTCATTCGCGGCGATCTCCTCGAACGCTTCGATCAGGCCGCGCACCAGCCCTTCGGTAAAGGTGTTCTTCTGTTCCCGATCCTGTAAGGTCACTTGCACGATCCCCGTCTCGATCTCTCTGCACTCCACCACTGGATTCGTCATGTTCTCCTCCACTCTCCGTGGATCAGCTCTCCCACGGGAATTGACCTGTTTCGATATAACGGAAAATCAGCTCTTGGTTGCGCGGATCTGCAAACACTTCCCGGTTCGCTTCGAGCGCCAACGGCTTGGCGCGGTGCAGACCGTCCTGCAAGCTGTTCATCAAGCGCTTGTATCGCTCGATGCCGCGCTTGGGCACATAGCGCAGCCGCATGAGATGCTTGCGAAGCAATGTCTCGCTCTCTGCATCGCAGGCATCGACAAGCCCCCACTCCACGGCTTGTCGGACGTTGACCGGCTGCGTCATCAGCGTCAGATAGTTCGCCTTCTGAAAACCGATCCGCCGGATCAAAAACGGCAGCACGCATGCCGGCAGAAGTCCGAAGAGCAATTCGGACAAGGAGAACTCCGCCGTTTCATCCGCCAGCACGATATCGCAGGTGGCGACAAACCCGACGCCGCCTGCGTTGACCTTGCCGCGAACGTGCGAGATGGTGATAAACGGGCCAGTCGCCAGATCGAGCCACAGGTCGTACAGCGGCTCCGGTGACGGGTCGAGGCTCTGCCCGCTCGCCTTTTTCTCATGCAGCTCTTGAAAATCGGCCCCGAAGCAGAACACGTCCGGCAACCCCTCCAGCACGAGGATCGAAGCCTGTTCCCGGCAGTGATCGATCACCTGGCGACACTCGTACACCAAGCGCTCGTTGATCGTGTTCTTCGCCTCGGGACGGTTGAACTGCAAAAAGCACACCGGGCCTTGCATCCGCACCCGGATCGTCTCGTATGCGGCCGTGTTCATCAGCACCACCGGTATTCTCGATGGAATTCTGAGATCTCTTCCAGATACAGGCGCTGTCCGGCTTGCCCGGAAGCGAGGGCGCCCGGGATCAGGTTCAAGTCCAGCTTGACATTGCGGGTGCCGAATTTGACGGCGCTGCTGCTGTGGAGAATCTTTTCATATTCGTCCATCGACAGTCGGTAGCGGTTGTTCAGTTGCTCTTGAAGCTTGAAGCCGCGCAGGACTTCTTGACTGCGAGGGGTGACGACGCCGCTGTAAAATTCAGAGCAGCAGCCCGAGCCATAGGAGAAGATCCCGATGCGCTTGTTCCCTTCAAACTGCCCGTTGTCGATCGTGCTCGCCAAGGAGAGCAGAACGGTGGCCCCCATGATGTTACCCACGCGCTGGCAGTAGGTCAGACCCGGCACCACGCGCTGTTGGAAATCGGCTTCGATCTCCGGGCCTTTGACCTTGGCGATCTTGCGCATCATCGTGCGGTGCGCGCCTTTGACCATGCCGCCAAACGGCGTGTGGAAGGACAGGTACTGGAACGTGTCGCGGTACTCGACATCGGCGACGCGGCGCTGGTATTCCAGGAACGCATTCTCGCAGCAATCCAGATACGAGAGCAGGGAGAGGTCCGCGTCGCCCGCTTCACTGTCGGCCACCGGGCGGCAGGTGTCCATCACCTCGTAGCCGTAATATCCGTTGGCTCCGACATCGACTTGGAACACGTGCGGCTTGTCGCTGACCAGAAGCGCCACCGCGCCTGCGCCGCCGCTCGGTTCGGCGAACGACCAGTCTTCGCTGAGCGCATCTCCGCCTTCGACGGCCAGGAACCGGGAGATGTCCGTGGCGACGACGAGCGCTTTGGCTCCGGGCGAGACTTGGGAGAGGATGAAGTTGATCGCCATCTGGAAACCGGCTGTGCCCGAATAGCAGGCTTGCTTGATCTCGAACAGGCGGCAGGTACGGCTCAGTCCCAGATGATGATGCACGTAGGTGCTGAGCGACTTGCCGAAGTCGATCCCGGATTCCGTGCAGGTGATCAGCAGTTCGATGCGGTTTTTTTCTTCCTCGGACAGCGCATCGACCACCGGCTTGGCCGCGTTGACGGCAAATGTCACCGGGTCTTCAAACGGCAAGGCGACCGCCTTTTGCTTCATCAGCAAATTTTCAAATCTGGGGATGTCCAGGTTTCGATGTCTGGCCAGATCCATGACATCGAGATACGCGGTCCCCCCGAATACATTCATCGCTTCGATACCGACGGCAACCATGGTCGTCCTCCTCATACTCGTTGTAAACAGATGGCGGTGTTAACGCCGCCAAATCCCATGCTCAGGCTCAGGGCTCTGTGCATGTCATGCGGCTCCGCTTCTCCACGCACCCAGTTGAACTCGACGTCCATCGGGTCCTCCAAGTTGCGGGTCGGATGCAGCTGAGACGCTCTCATCTGCAGCAGCGTGGCGACGATCTCCACAGCGCCGGCCGCCGTCAGCCCGTGGCCCGTGATCGACTTGGTGGCGTTGATGCGCGCCGCAAGCAGCCCGCATTCGCGCAGAGCCTGCAACTCGGTCTCATCGCCGATCCCCGATCCCGTTCCATGCGGGTTGATGTAGTCGATCTCCTCGGGTGACAGGCCCGCTCGTTCCAGCGCTTGTCGAATCACTCGAACCTCCCCCTCGCACGAGGGGTTCGGGTTGCGGTTGGCATCCATCGCCAGGCCCCAGCCGACCACGCTCGCGTAGGGTCGGACCTGCCGTTGGATCGCATGTTCGGCCCGTTCGATCACGATGACGCCGCATCCTTCCCCGTAAATGAACCCGTCGCGTCCCTTGTCAAACGGACGGCATGCCCGAGCTGGGTCGTCCGCATAGCGGTCGCTTCCCATCGCGCCGAGTGCTCGTAATCCCTGAAGCTCCATGTAGGACAGATCCATCAAGCCTCCCATCGCGAGGCAGACATCAACTTGTCCCGAACGAACCGCTTCAGCGGCCTGCAAGACCGCCAACTGTCCGCTGGCCGAAGCCCCGCCGATCGTGTAGCCGAACCCGCGTATGCCGAACTGTTCGGTACACAGGCCGCTCAGGTCGCTGTCCAGAAAAGAGAGTCCGTAGGTCGGACGCAGAAAGTCGAGCTGGTCCCCGTAGGATTCATGCGTTTGCAGCAGTTCGCGCTGCTGCAGGTTGGAGCCGCCTACCACAAGGCCGATGCGGGACGGGTCGACCGTGCTGAGCTGCGCTTCGTCCCACGCCTCTTGCAAGGTGGCCAGCGCCACTTGCCCGGAAAAAGAGAGCGTGCGCAACAGCCGTTTGGTAAAACGCTCCGGAAGAGACAAGGAAGGAACCTCCGCTCCGAGGAAGGAGGTTCCTTTTTGTCTGCCCGGGCGTTGCATCACGCCGAACGCATGGCGGCCTGCCAGCAGAGCGGAGGTAAAATCCGACTTGCCCTGCCCGATGGCCGAGGTGACGCCAAGGCCCGTGATGAGCAACTCAGGCGGTCTGGAGCTTGCCATAGAGGACCTCGACCAGTTCACCGATGTTTTTCGCCGTGGACAGCTCGACGCGCGGGATCTTCAGGTCCAGCTCTTCGATGGTCATCATGACGATCTCCGCGCGATCCACCGAATTCGCGCCAAGATTGGCCAGTTGGTCCGTCGGCTGGAAGGTGTGACCTTCCAGCTCCGGGAGCACTTCACGGGTATTGCGGACGACGACTTCAAAGATCTCTTGTTTGGTCATTTTACTTCCTCCTTGATTTTGAACTGCTGAAGCAATTGATCGGCTTGTTCGCTGTCAAGATTCCCTTCATACACCTGCAAGAGCAGATCGTCTACGGAGAGCTCCGTTGCCGGCTGTTCCGCGATCGGATGCTTGTGCAGCTGCATGCTCAAGTAGGCGGCGAATTCGCGAAGGGTCGGGTAGCCGTAGACTTTGGTCGCCGGGATGTCGGTGCCGTACTGCTGGTTGATCACGCGAATCCATTCCACTCCGACGATGGAGTCCAGGCCCATGTCGACGAACTTCCTGTCGAGGTCGATGTCGCTTGGCTGCAGGAACAGCGCGTCTGCGAGACTGGTGCGCAGTTCTTCTTGCAACGCCTCTGCGGACGGGGCACTGGGGATCGGGCTCGCCGTTTTGATCTCTGGCTGGCTAGGTTCGCTCGGCTGCACCTTCAGGGATTTTGACAGATAGGTGGCCAATTCGCGGACGGTCGGGTAGTCATAGACTTTGGTCGCCGGGATGTCGGTGCCGTACTGCTGGTTGATCACGCGAATCCATTCCACTCCGACGATGGAATCCAGCCCCATGTCGACGAACTTTTTGTCGAGGTCGATGTCGGCCGCTTGCAGGAACAACGCGTCTGCGAGACTTGCGCGCAAGTCTTCGTGCAGGGTGGCCGCCGAGACGGAAGGAGCCGCCTTGGGAGCTTCGATTTGCGGTGCAGGTGTTGGTGCAGGCGTCGGCGCTGGTGTCGGTGCTGGTACAGGTGCCGTTGCCGCTCTTGGTGCGTTTTTGCTCAACACGTTTGCGATGTAGCCGGCAAACTCGCGGATGGTCGGGTAGTCATAGACTTTGGTCGCCGGGATGTCCGTGCCGTACTGTTGATTGATCACGCGAACCCATTCCACACCGACGATGGAGTCCAGCCCCATGTCCACGAATGCCTTGTTCACGTCGACGTCGCTCGGCTGCAAGAACAGCGCTTCGGCCAGGGTCGCTTGCAGCTCTTTTTGCAAAGACTCCGCCGGGATGGATGCCGGAACAGACGGTGCAGGCACCGCCACTTTGATCTCCACAGGGGCCGGTGCCGTCGTCGTTTGACCTACAGGAGACAGTTGGATCGGTCGACGGGGTGCTGACCGTTCCGAGGACGGCTCGCGGACAGCCGACAGCGGCTGCAGCGCGATCCCGTTCGTTCGGACGGAACGGTTCGATCTGCCGGAACGGTTCGACGACGCTTTGGCCGGTCCGATCGGCTTGAGTTCGCCCTCCGGTGCGACTGGTGCTACCGGTGTTGCCGGTGCTACACGGATCGCCGGGAGCCAGATGCGTTGTTTGGCGAACGGGTACGACGGGAGACTGATCAGGCCGGGCTGGTGTGCACCGTGCAGCTTTTTCCAATCTAAGGTCAATCCCTTGACCCACAAGGAAAGGAGTTTGCCGAACTTGCGCTTTGCAATCCACGCTTCAATCGTCAGCGCCATGTCTTCATCGGCGGCAAACAGCATCAGATCCTCATTGTTGCGTCTGAATTGCCCGCGATACAGGTCTTCTACGCCCGTCTCGCCAACTGCATAGCGCTTCAGCTTGTCAGTCATCTCTTGCAGAGAGCCAACGACCAGCGCCAGCCGCTCTTCCATCGGCTCGCGTCCCACCTGCAGCGTGTAGGCCGCATCGGACAGATTGGCCTCCGTGATTCGCCCGTCCTCGACGGCTGCCAGCAGCTGCAGAGCCTGTTGGCGAAGCTGCTCTTCCTGGCGGGCCGACAGCACGATCACAGCCGGGTTCTGCGGCGTGACCCGCGCCTGCGTCCCAGACGCTTGCTCAGGTCTGTACTCTTCGATGAGGATGTGCGCATTGGCACCCCCTGCACCAAACGAGGACAGACCTGCGATGCGCGGACCTTCCTGTTCTTTGCCGTCGATCTCTACCACCGGACGCTTCCAGTCAGTCAGCTCCTGCCGCACCACAAACGGCGTTTTCCCAAACTGAATGTTCGGGTTCAACTCTTGCGCATGCAGGCTCGGCGCAAGTTGGCCATGCTTCATCTGCATGACGATCTTCGCAAGTCCCGCGATGCCGGCTGCCGCTTCCAGATGTCCGATGTTCGACTTCACCGAGCCGATCGCGCAGAATCCGGTGTCCTTCGTATAGCGTCGGAAAGCTTGTGTCAGCCCGGTGATCTCGATCGGATCGCCGAGCTCTGTGCCCGTGCCGTGCGCTTCGATGTAGCTGACTTGGCGCGCGTTGAGTCCGGCCCGCTCCAAGGTCTCGAAGATCAGGTCGCCTTGCGCAGTCGGGTTGGGCACGGTGTACCCGTTGGTCTTGCCGCCGTGGTTCACGCGGGAGGCTCGGATCAGCGCATGAATCTGGTCGCCGTCCGCGAGCGCTTGCGACAACGGCTTGAGCAATACTGCGCCCACACCTTCGCCCGGCACGAATCCGTTGCCGTTCAGCCCGAAGCTCTTGCACTGCCCGTCCGTCGAGAGCATGCGCTGCGCACTGAGGAACACGTAGGTGGAAGGATGCAGGTACAGGTTCACCCCGCCCGCGATCGCCATCTCGCAGTCCCCGCGATACAAGTGCTCGCAAGCCTCATGAATCGCGCTCAGGGAAGAGGAGCACATCGTATCCACCGGCATGCTCGGCCCGTTGAGGTTGAGGAAATACGACACGCGGTTCGCAACGGAAGCAAAAGACGTGCGCGGGAAGATCTTCTCCCCTTGCTTCCACAGATCCGGCCCATACAGCTCAAAGCCGGTTTTGGTCACGCCGACAAACACCCCGACGCGGCCTTCGTGCTGGTCCGCGATGCGCTCCTTGGTATATCCGGCATCCTCCAGCGCCTTCCAGCTCTCTTCCAAGAAGAGGCGCTCCTGCGGGTCGATGTTGATCGTCTCTCGGGGCGACAGGTTGAAGAACTGCGGATCGAAGTCTGCGAATCCGTCTACAAAACCGCCCCATTTGCTGTAGCTTTTGCCTTGTCTCATCGCTTCGTCTTGATTCGGATGGTAAAAATCATCCAGCGACCAGCGTTCGCTCGGAACCTCGGAGACGCAGTCTCGGCCCGCTTTTAGATTCTCCCAATAGTGCTGTAGCGAAGGCGACTTGGGATAGCGGCCGGAGATCCCAATGATCGCAATCGGTTCACGCTCGTTCGGTTTCGTCGGCAATGGCGCTACAGGCGCGATCCGTTCGACCGGTCTTGCCGGCGGCTGTGCAACAGATGCATCCGCTGCGACGGGTGCTTCATACCCCGTCCACCGCTGGCAGGCCGTCCGTTCTTCCTCGACAAAATAGTCGGCCAGCGCGCCCAGCGTGCGGTATTCAAAGAAGAGCGTCTTGGACAGATCGCCAAAGGTCACGGCGAGCTTCTGGTTGAGCTTGGAGATCATCAGCGAATCGATCCCGTAGCTCTCCAGCGGCTCTTCGGCATCCAGCTGGTTCGCGCGGATGTCGGTGGTCTCGCTGAAGAGAACTTTTAGCGCATGCAAGGTCTTGGCGCGCAGTGCGGCGTCTTGCTCCTTGGCAGGCGTGACGACCTCTGCGGCTTCGGCTTTGGCTGCGCGTGCCTCGATGCGTTCTGCCACTTGACGAAGCGTGGTCTCATAGAGCGAAGCCGACGTGAGTTCCAGCCCGTATTGACGGTTGATCTTTTGCGCCAGTTCGCTGAGCAGGTACGGATCGAAGCCGTATTCCGTCAGTTGGGCATCCGGATCGATCTCGTTCCCCTTCACGTTGAGCAACTCGGAAACCATGTGCAGCAGGGCTGCTTCCAGCGGCGGCAGGACCGCCGTCGAGGAAGCGGACGTTGCGTGAACCGGTTCTGAGTGCAAGGTCTGCTTGATTTGTGCACGTTTGCCTTCCAACACCATCACCTGATCTTTGCCGGTTGCCAGACCGCGATACAAGGCCTGCAACCCGGTTTGAGTTCGCAGAGGGATCATCCCCATGCGTTGCAGCAGCAGCTTTTCCGTCTCTTCGTCAACGCGCATTCCGCCCTCTTGCCAGAGCGGCCAGTTGATGGACAAGATGCGTCCGCCGCGAGAGTTCGCAAAGGCATCCAGGAATGCGTTCGCCGTCGCGTAGTCGGCCTGTCCGAGATTGCCGAAGACGGCTGCGACGGAGGAGAAGAGCACGAAGAAGTCGAGGTTCAGGCCTTTGCTGGCCGCATCCAGATGCACCAGACCTGGAACCTTGGGAGCCAGCACCTCGGCCAGCTCCTCTTGTGTTTTCTTGAAAATGAACTGATCCCGGTTGACGCCCGCACCATGCAAGATGCCGTGCAGGGTGCCGTATTTTTCACAGATGCCTTCGATCAGGCGTGTCACCTCAGGAGCAGAGCTCACGTCGACTTGTCGATATTCCACGCATGCGCCCATGCCCCGCAGTTTCCGCAGACGGGCCTGACCAGCGTCCGACAGCGGGGATCGGCCCGCGAGAATCAGGGTCGGGTTGGCGGCCTGCCGTGCGATCTCCTCGGCGACGATCATCCCGATCCCGCCGGCGCCGCCCGTAAGCAGGTAGATGCCTCCTGAACGCCACGGAACCGGGGCGCGCTCTTGATCGATCTCCACTTCGCGCCACCCGGCAACAAGACGCTTGCCGTTTTGATAGCGGACATGGTCGTCTTGCAGGGCGTGCAGGTTCTCTTGCAGTCTCGCTTCAAGCCCTGCGCCCGACTCCACTTCGATCACTTGCCCGATGAAGTTCGGGTTCTCCAACTGCGCCGTTCGCAACAGGCCGGACAGCGCGGTGAACAGCTGCGAATCCGCCTGTGACGGCACGGCGATTTGCATCAGCACCTTGCCCTTCGGCTTGTTCTGCAGAAGGGTCTGAATCTCCGTGAACACCTGTGCCGCACACGCTTGGAAGCGTTCTGCAAGCGCAGCGGAGCCGGCTTGCAGGATGCGATACTGCAACGAATCGAGCTTCGCCTCGACCTCGCAGAGCAGCACAAGATGCTGCGCGAGAGACGGTGGTGAAGATTGCGGGACCACCGCCTGCTCGGTCCAGATCGGTTCAAACAGCAGCGCTTCATAGGCATCCTGCGCTTGCGAAATCCAGTGGCGCTCCTTCGCGAACGGATAGGTCGGCAGGCTGAGACGGCGCGGTCGGTTCTCGCCGTAGAGTCGGTTCCAGTCAGAAAACTGGCCCTTCACCCAGAGTTCGGCGATCTGCTCCGCCCCTCGCGATTCCGGATGAGCGGCCGCTTCGGCCGAGCTCGCCTTGCCGCGCTTGACCTGTCCTCGCCAGACACCGTTCAGCCCGGTCTGCCCTTGCAAGAACGCCTGCAATCTGCGCTCCATCTCTTCAACCGACGTGACGACCAGCGCCAGGCGCTCTTCCATCGCATCGCGCCCAACTTGCAGCGTGTAGGCGATGGATGCGAGGTCTTCGTCGGCAAACTCCTGCGCGATGAGGGCGTTGCACAGTTGCCGCACCTGCTCCTGCAGGCGCTGTTCATTCTTGGCTGACAGCGCGATGACGACCGGGTTCTCGGTGGAGGTCTCCGTCTTCGATCTCGGCTGCTCCTTCGGCAGATACTCCTCGATCACGACATGCGCGTTGACGCCGCCGAACCCGAAGGAACTGACGCCCGCACGGCGCGGCAGGTCTTGGCCGGCTGCGTCTTGCAGAGCCTCCCATCGCTTCGCCTCCAGCACGAGATAGAACGGGCTGCCCTCCAGTTGGATGTAGGGATTGACCGTTTCGCAATGCAGCGTAGGTGCCAGCGTCCGGTGACGGAGCTGCAGCAGCACTTTGATCACGCCTGCGATGCCGGCCGCGAGTTCAAGGTGGCCGATGTTCGTTTTCACCGAACCCAGCCCGCAGTGAACGCTCTCGACCTCTTGCGTCCCTGTTCTTCTGTACAACTCTTGGAACGCGCTCTTCAATCCGTTGATCTCAATCGGGTCGCCCAATTCGGTGCCCGTTCCGTGCGCCTCGATGTAGGTGACGGTCCGCGGGTCGATGCCGGCTTTGTCGTACGCATTGATCAGCAGGTCCGCTTGGGCCTTCGGGTTGGGAGCCGTCAGCGAGTTCGCGCGTCCCCCGTGGTTGACCGCCGTCGAGCGAATCAAGCCGTAGATATGATCTCCGTCGCGCTCGGCAACCGACAGCTTTTTCAAAACGAGCATGCCGACCCCTTCGCCGCGCACATAGCCGTTCGCCGCGTCCGAGAACGTCTTGCAGCGTCCGTCTTCAGATAGCATGCCGGCCTTGTTGAAGCTGATGTGCGCCTCCGGGGTTACGATCGTGTTCACACCGCCGACGACCGCCATGTCGCAGTCGCCGTTCTGCATCTCGCTGACGGCGCGGTGGATGGCGACCAGCGAACTTGAACAAGCGGTCTCCACCGGCTCGCTCGGGCCGTGAAGGTTCAGGGCATAGCTCATGCGGTTCGGTCCGACCGACGGCACGACGCCCGTGGACGAGTAGCCTTCAATCGGGAAGTTCGCCTGCGTGATCAGTCCGCTGTACCCGCTGCTTCCCGTTCCGACGAAAATCCCCGTCTTGCTGCCCGACAGGCTCTGTGCCGAATAGCCCGCATCCTCGATCGCCTTCCAGACATAGGTCATCAAAAGGCGCTGCTGAGGGTCCATCAGCTTGGCTTCAAGCGGCGAGATGCCGAAGAAGAGCGAATCGAACTTGTCGGTCTCGTCGAGGAAGCCGCCCCACTTGATGTTCGTTTTGTTGGCTTCCGTCTTCGGGTCGCCAAAATAGGCTCTCCAATCCCAGCGTCCCGGAGGAATCTCGGAGATGCAGTCGATGCCTTCCACGAGGTTGTGCCAGAACTCCTGCATGTCGCGGGATTGCGGGAAGGCCCCGCTCATCCCCACGATGGCGATCGGCTCGGTCACCGCCGATTGTGCCTGTTGCACCACAGCGGTACGCGGGCGGCGCTTTTGTCTCGTCGCCCGGGTCGGAGTCGCTTCTTGCAGCAGGGGCGCTGCGACTTCCGCCCGTGCCGTTTCCGCTTGCACGGGGGCAGCCGGGGAGGAAGGAGCCGTCAAGCGCGAGGCGAACACATCTCGGAATTCGTCGGCCAAATAACCGGCAAACTCATGCAGCGTCGGATTCTCGAAGAAGATCGTCGGCATCAGGTCCAGCTTGTACGCCTCGTTTAGATCGTTGGCAAACTCGGTCAGCGTGATCGAATCAAAACCGTACTCGCTCAGCTCTGCATCCGCATCCAGCTCTTCTGCATCGACCTTGAGCAGACGGGAAACCGTCTGAGTCAGCAGGCCCAGCACGCGCTCTCGCAGGTTCATGCTGTCCGCCTTGTCATCGACAGCAACAGCGACAGAGGACGGCGAGACGGAGACAGCTGCCGGCAGCAGTTTCTTCTTGATGCGCTCCGCTTTTCCTTCGATCACCAGCACTTGGTCCTGACCCGATGCCAAGCCTTCATAGAAGGCGCGAAGTCCGCTCTTGGTGCGCAGCGGGATCATGCCGAGGCTCTGTATCATCATCTTCTCGGTTTCCGGATCGACATGCATGCCGCCCTCTTTCCAGAGCGGCCAGTTGATCGACAGCGTCCGGCCAAGGCGACCCCCGGCGGCCACCCGTCTGTTGCGATGCGCCGCGTACTGATCCATGAACGCATTAGCCGCCGCATAGTCGGCCTGCCCCGGATTGCCAAGGCCGCCGGACAGCGAAGAGAACAAGACAAAGAAGTCCAAGGCCATGTCTTGGCTGGCGACATCAAGGTTCACAAGCCCGCGCACCTTCGGTGCCAGCACTTGCGTCAGTTCCGCCGCTGTTTTCTTGATGATGAAGCTGTCTCGGATCACCCCGGCGCTATGCAGGATGCCATTCAGGGTACCATGATCCGCCCGCAGCTCTGCAAACAGCTTCTCGACTGCCGCTCGATCGGTCACATCCACCTGCTTGTACACCACTCGCGCCCCCAGAGACTCCAGTTCGGACAGCGCCTCTCGTTGAGGCTCGCCCAGCACGGATCGACCTGTGAGCACCAGCGTTGCACCCGGCGCCTGTGTGGCGATCTCCTTGGCAAACACCAGTCCAAGACCGCCCGCACCGCCGGTGAGGAGATAGATGCCGCCCTCTTTCCACGGTGTCAAAAGGGCATCTGCATCTGCGGATGCGCGAACTTCGCGCCAGCCCGCCACTTGTCGCGAGCTTCCCTGATATCGAATGTGGTCTTCCTTCCCGCTGTTGCGATCTGCCAGCAGCTTCTCCTCAACCGCTTCGAGCTCATCGACTTCGATCAGCTGCCCGATCAAGTTCGGATTTTCCATCTGGGCGGTTTTCAGCAGACCTGACAGCCCGGCGAGCAGAAGTTGTTCCGCATGGGCCGGCACGACGATCTGCACCAGCACCTTGCCCTTGGGCTTGCCTTGCAAGATGCGCTGAATCTCCTCCAATGCCTGCATCGCATACGCTTCAAAACGCACCTCGATGTCTCTCTCATCCGCTTGCAACGTCAGGCAGCGCGCCCCTTGCACGTCAGCTTCGAACTCGCAGGACAGCACGAGATGATCCGCATAGGCCGTCGCCTCTTGCTGTTCGTGCGCTTGCTCCGTCCAATGCGGTGCCAGCATGAGCGTTTCGAACGCCTCCGAGTCGGCCTGATTTTCCAGCACGCGAGAGGAAAAGCCCTTCATGTGCGCACACACGTTGCCTTGCTCGTCACAAAGGCGAATGTCGAGCTTCTGCACGCTATCCCCCGGCTTGCCCCCCTCGCTGTAGCGAACCTGCGCCCACATCGAAGACGTGCAAGGAGAATAGATGTCAAGCTCCTGCAACGCAAACGGAAGCGCCGGCTTCAGTGGTGCCACGCCGAGCTGGAACCCGATCGCCGCCTGCAAGGCCGCGTCCATCAGGCTCGGGTGCAGGACGTATTGCGAATCGGTTCCCGTCACGCTCGACGGCAGTGTCAAACGAGCCAGAATCTGCCCGTCGCCGACCTGCAACAGATCGAGCGTACGCTGCGTCGGACCATACTCCAAGCCCATCGCGGCAAAGCTCTCATAGCACTCCGACGCGCTGATCTCACGCGTGCTGCAAGCTGCCTTCAACTCCTCAACAGGCAACTGCTCCACCTGTTTCTTGCCCATCACGACAGCACGCCCTTGGCTGTGTATGTTCGCGTCAACGCCGCTGAAGATCTCGTAGGAGATCGTGCCATCTTCCTCTTCGCACAGTCCGATGTGTACCTCGACAGGCCGATCGCCAACTGTGACAGGGTGCGTCCAGACCACATTTTGCAGACGAAGGAATTGCGTGTCCTCGTCGGGAGCTCCGGCCGCCAGTTCGACGGCGGCGCGCGCCATCTCCAGATAGGCGACGCCCGGCAGAACGCGCTGTCCCTTCACCACATGATCGGCGAGGAAAAACTCCTGCCCCGTCAAGCTCGTGCTGTATCTCTGTTCGGAAAAATCGGACGTGTTCCGATGCAAAAGCGGATGAAGCGCGTCCGTCGTCAAGCCTGCTCGAACGACGGACGGACGCTCAAGCTGCGGTGCCCAGCAACGCTGTTTGGCAAACGGATAGGTCGGCAGGCTGATGCGGCGCGGCAATTCCTCGCCCCACAGCTTGCTCCAATCGAGCGCCAGGCCCTTGACCCACAGGTCGGCCAGCTTGGACAGCTTGTGGCGCTGAATCCATTTTTCAATCGCTTCCTGCAGCTCTTCATCTGCGGCGAAGAGCGAGAAGGTGTCTCGGTTGCCTTTGACCTGCCCTCGGAACAGTTTACTGATCTCTTCCTGTCCGCTAATAAACGCCTCCAGCTTGCGAACCAGCTGCTGCACCGAACCTGCAACTATGGCGAGACGCTCTTCCATCGCTTCTCGTCCCACCTGCAAGGTATAGGCCATGTCCGCGAGATCTTCGTCGGCGAATCGTCCCTCCTGCAGTGCGGCGAGCAGGTTCTCCGCCTGTTGACGCAGGCGCTGTTCATTTTTGGCCGACAGCACGAGCAGCACCGGATTCTGCGGCGACACCTCGACAGGCGTGCGCAGCGGCTCTGCCGGAACGTACTCCTCGATGATCACATGCGCGTTGGAACCGCCCGCCCCGAACGACGAGATGCCGGCGATGCGCGGCACTTCGCGAACCTGACCGCCGATCTCCACCAGCGGACGCTTCCACTCCGCCAGCTCCTGCTGCACGACGAACGGGGTCGCGTCAAAGTCGATGTTCGGGTTGAGCACCTTGGCATGCAGTGAAGGCGCGAGTTGGCGATGCTTCATCTGCAGCAACACCTTCGTAACGCCGGCGATGCCCGCTGCGCTCTCGCAGTGACCGATGTTCGACTTGGCCGAGCCGATGGCACAGGATTGCAGTTTGGCGTTTGCCGTGGCCTGGAAGGCCTTGGTCAAGCCTGCGATCTCGATCGGATCGCCAAGCGAGGTGCCGGTACCGTGCGCTTCGATGTAGGAGACCATGCTCGGGTCAAGTCCCGCCTGCCGCAGCGCCTGCTCGATCACATTCGCCTGCGCATTCGGGTTCGGGACGGTATACCCGTTGGTTTTGCCCCCGTGGTTGATCGCCGTCGCCTTGATCACGCCGTAGATCTGATCGCCGTCTTCAATCGCTTTGGACAAAGGCTTGAGCAGCACCGCGCCAACGCCTTCGCCCGGCACGTACCCGTCGCCCCCTTCGCCAAAACTCTCGCATCGCCCTTTGCTCGACGCGAACTTGCCTTGGCCGAGCAAAATGTACTTATTCGGGTGAATCGAGACGTTGACACCGCCGGCGATCGCCAGCTCGCAACCGCCTTGTTGCAAGCTCTGGCAGGCCAGATGAATCGCCGTCAGCGAAGACGAACACATCGTATCGACGGCAAGGCTCGGCCCGTGCAGGTTGAAGAAGTACGACACCCTGTTGGCGATCGAAGCCGGACTTCCCGCCAGCGCGATCGGGCGGCCAAGCAGCGTCTCCTGTGCGCCGTACAGCTGATACTCTTCGTACATCACGCCGACATAGACCCCAACGTTGCCGTCAAGCTCCCGTCCGCGCTGCTTGGCGAGCGTCTCGCGGGTATAACCGGCGTCTTCCAGCGCCTCGTAGACGGTCTGCAGGAACAGTCGCTCCTGCGGGTCCATGATCTCCGCCTCGCGCGGGGAGATGTTGAAGAACAGCGGATCGAATTGATCCACGCCGTCAATAAATCCGCCCCATTTGCTGTTCGTCTTGCCCGCCTTGTTTTTGTCCGGGTCAAAATAGAGGCTATGATCCCAGCGTTCTTGAGGAATCTCCGTGATCGAATCCTCGCCGTCCCGCAGATTGCCCCAGAATTCCTGAAGGTTGCGCGCCCCCGGATAGCGGCCGGAGACGCCGATGATCGCGACGTCCAGCCTGCCGTTCGCTCCCTCTTCTTGTGCATGCGCCATCGAAGCGAACCGCTGGCGTCGACGGCTGACGAGCGCCGTCCGTTCCGGCGTCTCCTTGACCGCAGGCTTGCGGGCCGGCGCGGCGTCTTGCGCCGGTTCCTCGTCCCCTGTCAGCCGCACCAGTTGCGCTCGATGCGAGTCGAGGAAGTACCCAGCCAGGTCTCGGAGGTTCTGGTACTCAAAAAAGAGCGTCTTGGGCAGAGAGCCAAATGTTTTTTCCAACTGGTTGGTCAGCTTCATCACCAGCATGGAATCAATCCCGTACTGTTCGAGCGGCGCATCCGCATCAAGGCGGCTCACCGGCCATTTCAAAACGGTGGACACCTGCTCTTTGAGATACGCGATCGCTCTCTCCTGCAAGGGGTCCGCGCTCGCAGCAGCTACCTCTTCCCGGCTCGTTTCCACTAGCTTCTCCGGCACAGTGGCCTGCTCGTCTTCCGCAACCGCTCCAGCTTCCAGCACGCGGGAGATATACCCTTTGAGACGGATGCGAACGCTTCCTTCCTTGTCGCAGAGGTCGACATCGAGCTTTTGCACCCTGTCTTCCGGCCGGCTGCCCGCGCTGTATCGAACGAGCGCCCACATCTCGGCTTCACACGGCCCGAAGACATCTAGCTCCTGCAGCGCAAACGGCAGTGCCGGCTTGAAGATCTCTTGCCCGATCAGGAACCCGACGGCCGATTGCAAGGCCGCATCTGCAAGGCTCGGATGCAGAAGGTAGTCGGCCAGAGAGTCGGTGACGACGGACGGCAGCCTCAATCCGGCCAGCACGCGCCCTTCACCCACCTGCACCTGCTCGATGCCTTGATAGGCCGGCCCGTACTCCATGCCCATCGCACGGAAAAATTCATAGCAGTCCGCTGCCCCGTACTGTCCCTGCACGAAGGATGCTTGCAGTTCCTTCAGGTCCCACTTCGGCGCTTCTTCCGCCGGTGCATTCCGCACGGCGCGTCCTTGGCTGTGCACGATCTCCTCCCCGTCTTGCAGGGTGTAGACCTCATATCCAACCTCTCCGCCCGCCTCCGGGAAGAGGGCGATGTGCACCTCGACAGGTTCTTCGCCGACGAGGATCGGCCGCGCCCAGACCACATTGCGCAGGCGAACATCCTTCAGGCCAGCCGCCTGCTCGACCGCCTTGCGGGCCATCTCCAGATAGGCTACGCCGGGCAGCACCTTCTGCCCCTTGACCACATGATCGGCCAAGAAGAACTCCGCTCCCGTGAACGTCGAGGAAAAGCGCTGTTCCGCAAAATCAGACGTGTTCCGATGAACCAGCGGATGCAACTGCGACGCCGTCGGAAGAGCGCTGACCTCCGCCTTCTGTGCAACCCAGTATTCTTCCCGCGCGAACGGATAGGTCGGCAGGTTCGTGCGCGTAGGTCTTTCTGCGCCGAACAGCGCGTCTCCCGCGATCTCGCCGCCTTGGCAATACAGACCGGCAAGTGTATGAAGGTGCTCCTGATAGGCCGCAGGGTTCGTCGCCAATTCGCGGCTCTTCCCTGCCAGCTCCAACGCCTGCTCCTGTAGGGCCGGCTCTCCGGCCTTCTCGCGCGCCACCTTGCCGCGGAACACGTTGGCTTCTTGCACACCTTCCCGCGCCTGTTTCAGAACGCGCAGCATCTCCTGCGCATCCTGCACCACGACCGCCAGACGATGGGCAAAATGCTGACGCCCCTCCAGCAACGTGTAGCTGATCTGCGCGAGACTGCCTGCCGCGCCCGAATCGATCTCCAGCATCGCGATCATGTCTTGCAGTTTCTCTTGCAGCGCCTCGTCCGTTTTCGCCGAAAATGCGAGCAGGTAATGCGAGTCTTGGGGACCGGTATTCCTACCCTTTTCAAAACTGCGGACGACCATGTGCGCGTTGGTGCCGCTCATGCCGAACGAACTCAACGCTCCCACACGGCCTGCGCCCGCCCGCTTCGTCCACGGCTTGCTCGTCTTATTCACATAAAAGGCACTGTTCTCCCAACGGATGTACTCGTTCTCCGTCTCGCAATGCAGGCTGGCCGGGATAGTCTCATGCCGCATCGCCTGAACCAAGCTGATCAGGTTGACCAAACCTGACGCCGCAAACGTGTGGCCCAGATTGGTCTTGGTCGAAGTCAGCGCACAATACCCGCGCTTTTGCGTGCGGCGCTTGAAGACGTCCTGCAGCGCATGAACCTCGACCGGGTCCCCGAGCTTCGTCCCGGTGCCATGCGTCACGATGTAGTCGATCTCTTCCGGGTCTACCTCGTGCTGCTCGTACACATCCTGTACGAGATTCGCCTGTGCGACGGTGCTTGGCGCCGTGATGCCGTTCGTCTTGCCGTCATAGTTCACGCCGCTGCCTTGGATGACCGCGTAGACCGGGTCGCCGTCCGCCAGTGCTTGCGAGAGCCGCTTGAGCACGACCACCGCCACGGCTTCCCCCGGCACCAAACCGTTCGCCCCGTTGTCAAACGCCTTGCATTTGCCATCCTCCGACAGCATGCCGGCCTCCGTCATGCCTAGGTAAGCGGCCGGCGTCAGCAGCAAGTTCACGCCTGCGACCACCGCCGCGTCACACTCCCCATTTCGCAGGCTCAAGCAGGCCTGATGGGCTACCACCAACCCGGAGGAGCAGGCGGTATTGATCGCCATCACCGGGCCGCTAAAGTTCAGGAAATACGGCAGGCGCGCCGCAAGAATCGCGTTATGGTTCGACGTGATGCTGGTATCCTCGCCTTGAGACAGCATCTGATAGTCGCCTTCTTCCACGCCGACGAACATGCCGATCTTGCTCTCGTTCAGATGTCGCTTGCCCAATCCCGCATCTTCCAGCGCCCGCCACGCCTCTTGCAGGAGCAGGCGCTGTTTCGGGTCCATCGCTTCGGCTTCCAGCGGCGAGATCTCAAAGAACAGCGGATCGAACTCCCGCACGCCCGGGATCGCACCCAGCCATTTGCTGCGGCTGTGGTCGCCATAATACTCCCGCCAGTCATAGCGGTCTTCCGGAATCTCGGTGACCGCATCCCGTCCTTCGGCGAGGATGTCCCACAGTTCGTCGATGTCGCGCGCCTGCGGGAAGCGCCCGCTCATCCCGATGATCGCTATCGGCTCCGGCCCCGCTCCCGAGGTCTCGGTCGCCGCCGTTTCCGCAATAGTGTCCTCAAGAGACGCTTCCGGCTGTTTCTCCACACGCTCAGGCTCCACTCGCTCCGTCGCGTAGAAGGCGCGCACGACTTCTCCATGCTCGCTCTCCAGATGCGAGACCAGCGCCTGAATCGTCGAATGCCCGAAAAACACCGCCGGGGAGATCTCCACGCCAAAATGCTTCGTCATCGCAGCGGCCAGCTCGGCCAAGCTGACCGACTCAAATCCAAAATCGGCCAGGTTCGTCCCCACGTCCAACTTGTCCCGTGAGACCTTTAGAATTCCGCCGATCAGTTCTTGCAAATCCCACGTCAAGCATTGTGCCACCGTGAATCCCTTCATCTCCGGACGTCTTCCGGAACCGGAAGAGAGGACCGCTTGCGAGGTCGGAGCCTTCGAAGGCTTCGGCTGCGACAGGTCGAGGAAGTGCTCGACTCGACGGCGCTCTCCGGCCATGACCAGATGCTGCGTCCGCTCCTGCGAGAGAAGGAGGTCGAACATCGCCAGCCCTTCTTCCACTTCCAAGAAGCGCTGACCGCTCGTTTTCAGGTAGATCTTGGCGCTCTCCTCATCTTCCAGCCCCATGCCTCCGTCTCTCCAGAGCGGCCAGTTGATCACCAGCGTCTTACCGGGACGCCCCTGTTCGTTTCGCATGGCTGCATAGGCCATCTGGAACCGGTTCGCCAGCGCATAGTCACCCGAACCAAAGTCGCCGAGGACCGCCGAAGACGACGAGAAATAGCAGACGAACTCCAACGCCTCTTCGTCTGCGAGCAGCTCGTCAAGCACTTGGGTGCCCCTGATTTTCGGGTCGAGGATGCGCTTGAAACTCTCCGCATCTTTCTCAAGGATGCTCCGGCCGCTCGTGACACCCGCCGCATGCACAACGCCATGAATCGCGCCAAACTGCTCACGCGCTTGAGCAAGCCCTTCCCGCATCGCATCCGCCTCGCAGACATCCGCTTTCACATACAGGACTTGGCTGCCCAGCTGTTCCAGAGCACGGAGCTTGGCCAGCTTCTCATCGTCAAGCGCAGAGCGGCCAGTCAGGATCAGCTTGACCGGACCTTTTTTCGCAAAATATTCCGAAAATAAATACCCAAGCCCACCGCATCCTCCGGTGATCAGATAAGTGCCCCCTGTTCTCACCTTCAAGTCGCCCGCTTGCAAGTCGGTCGGCTGCACGGAGCAGACATAGCGCTTGCCGGATCGGTAGAGAACGCTGGAGAGCAACGGCGCTTGCAGTTCCGTCAAAATCTTCGGCAGGCATGCAGCGAGCGAGACCTCTCCCTCTTGAATGAACATGGCCGCCTGCGTCTGTGGCAGCACGAGCCGTAGCGAGCGGGTCAGCGCGATCCACGACTCCAGATGACAGCGCTCCAATTCGTTGGCATAAGAACCGAGGAGCAGCAGTCGCTTGGCCTGCACGTTCGACTTCGCCAGATCTTGGACAAGAGGAACGAGCGCAGCCGGGTCCTGACGGCAGCTCGCATCCTCCAGCGGACAGAGGTACAGCACGGCGTCCACCTCTTGCCAGTCCTGCCGCCCGTCGCCGAGCACGTCCTGAAGGCTCTCCCAGCTGGTGACGAACGCAACCTGTGCGCGATCATCGACAGCCTGCACCGCTTCCACGACCGCTTGCTGATGCTCCGGCTCTGTCAGGAAGCAGATCAGCTTGCTCGCACGAAGCGGCGTTCCCTCGGCCGCCTTTTCCTCCTTCCAGACTTCTTCATAGGTCAACAATTCAGAAGCCGGCTCAGAAACGGACTCGTTTCTGCTTGCCGCCTGTGCATTTCGAATCATATCTATCGCTTCGGATTTGGACAAACGATTGTGTTTCACTTCAGACAATAGTTGCTGCAGGAAATCTTTCATATGTGCCTCCTCGCGGTTCGGCGTTCCTTTTCGAATTTCTCTCATAAAATAGAAAAAAGGGAGGATCGCCCCTCCCTTTTCTTAGGTTCTGCTATGAAAATATGTCATGCGGACATACTCTTCCCATGTCATCTGCCCACATGCACACGACACAATGCAACTGGATGTGCCCCTTACACCCGCCAACGCGCCGCAACATCGATTGGAAAGCAAATAAGGAGTTTGTTCCAAACATGCTATCATTTACCTTCTTATACCTAATACTAATCTCGCAACATTCATTTAGTCAAGAGATCAATTCGGGATCAGGGCGCTGCTGATTTTCAGAAGGGCTTCTTCGAGGGTGATCTCTTCGTCCACCATCTCGTCCAGAATCTGCTCATAGAACCCTTCGTCAAAATTCGGCCCCTCCACCGCCCAGCATCTCTTACGGGCAAACGGATAGGTCGGTAGCGAGAGGCGGCGCGGTCTCTCCGTGCCATACAAAGAACCGTACTCCACACGCAGGCCCTTGACCCAGAGGTCGGCCAGCTTGGCAAGCTGGCCGCTCTCCCACCATTTCGTCACGAGCTCCTGCAGATCTTGATCCGCCGCGAACGACAGCGAGCTGTCCGTCGCGCCTTTGACCTGACCGCGGAAGACCGCGCCAAGCGCCGGACGGCCTTGCAGATAGGCGGACAGCTTCTGCTGCAGGTCCTGTGCGGAGGTTGCCACCACGGCGAGCCGCTCTTCCATCACTTCGCGCCCCACCTGCAAGGTATAGGCCGTATCAGCGAGCGTGTCATCCGTCACGACCTGTCTGTCGATCGCCGCCTGAAGGCGCAGCACCTGCTCGTGCAGACGCTGCTCGTCTTTGGCGGACAGCACGAGCAGAGCCGGACGGTTCTGCGCGATACGGGCAGCCGCTCGCGGTGCTACCTCCGGCACATGCTCCTCGATCACAAGATGCGCATTGGAACCTCCCGCTCCGAACGAGGAGATGCCAGCGATGCGCGGAACCTCGCGAAGCTCGCCGCCCACCTCTAGCAGCGGGCGCTTCCACTCCGCCAGTTCCCGCTGCACGACGAACGGCGTCCGACCAAAGTCGATGTTCGGGTTCAGCACGTCTGCGTGCAGAGACGGCACCAGTTGGCGATGCTTCATCTGCAGCAGCACTTTGGTCAGGCCCGCGATGCCAGCCGCACTCTCGCAGTGGCCGATGTTCGATTTGACTGATCCGATCGCGCAGAATTGCGTGTCTGCCGTGTCTTCTTGGAAGACTCTCATCAATCCGGCGATCTCGATCGGGTCGCCGAGCGCCGTTCCCGTGCCGTGCGCTTCCAAGTAAGAGAGGGAGCGCGGGTGAATGCCGGCCTTTTTGAACGCGCGTCCGATCACGCGAGCTTGCAGATTCGGATTCGGGACGGAGTAGCCGTTGGTCTTGCCGCCGTGATTGACCGCCGTCCCCTTGATCACGCCGTAGATCTGGTCGCCGTCCTCCAACGCCTTGGCGAGCGGTTTGAGCAGCACAGCGCCGACGCCTTCACCCGGCACGTACCCGTCGCCCCCTTCACCAAAGCTCTCACAGCGCCCTTTGCTCGATGCGAACTTGCCTTGGCCGAGCATCAGGTACTTGTTCGGATGCAAGGACAGGTTGACCCCGCCGGCCACGGCCAGCTCGCAGTCGCCTTGCTCCAGACTCTGGCAGGCCAGATGAATCGCCGTGAGCGACGAGGAGCACATCGTATCGACCGCAAGGCTCGGGCCGTGCAAGTTGAAGAAATAGGACACGCGGTTGGCGATCGACGACGGGTTGCCCGACAAGGCCATCGGACGGCCCCGCAGCGTCTCCTCCGCTCCGTAGAGCTGATACTCCGAGTACATCACCCCGACGTAGACCCCGACATTGCGCTCCTCGCCCGATTCCCCGCCTGACACGAACGTGTCGCGGGTGTAGCCCGCATCTTCCATCGCCTCATACACGGACTGCAGGAACAGGCGCTCTTGCGGGTCCATGATCTCAGCTTCCCGAGGTGCGATGTTGAAGAACAGCGGGTCGAACTTGTCGACATCGCGCACGAACCCGCCCCACTTGCTGTACGTCTTGCCACGCTTGCTGCGATCCGGGTCATAATACGGGCTGTGATCCCAGCGCTCCATTGGAATCTCGGTGATCGAGTCCCGACCCTCGCGCAAGTTGTTCCAGAATGCCTCCAGATCATCCGCCTGCGGGTAGCGCCCTGACAGGCCGATGATCGCGATGTCGAGCGCGCCGCTCTGTTTGGTCGGCTCCTTGACCGCCGCGCGACCCGGCGCGACGACCTTCCGCACAGGCGCTGCCACCGAAACCGATGCAGGCTCTGCCGGTCGCTCCTCGACCCCGAGCAGGTCGATCAGATGGGCACGGTGATTTTTCAAAAAGTACCCGGTCAGATCGCGAATGTTCTGGTACTCGAAGAACAGCGTCTTCGGCAACGCACCGAACGTTTTTTCCAATTGACGGGTCAGCTGCATCACCATGATCGAGTCGATGCCGTACACTTCCAGCGGCGCAGACGCTTCGATGCTCTCAGCCGGAACTCCCAGGACGGAGGACAGCTGCTTTTTGAAAAAATCGGCCGCTGCGCTCGCCAGAACCGCCTCTTCCTTGGCAGTCGGGAACGGAGCTGCGGGAACCTGCTTGTCGGTCTCGCCTGTCAGCAGGTCGATCACCTGCTGGATCGTCGGCAGTTCCGAGAAGGTGCTCGGCGTCAGATACAGGCCGAACTCCTCGTTGAGACGATCGGCCAGCTCATTCATCAGAAACGCATCGATCCCGTAGTCCAGCCACTCGGCCTCGGCATCCAGTTCATCAGGTCTGACCTGCAGCAAGTCCGAGACGATCTGCAGCACTCTCGCTTGCACATGGTCAGCCACGCTGTGAACCGGGCGGGCAGCAGGGGCAGGGAACAGCGGGTGCAGCTTCTCCGTGATCCGGGCGAGGTCGCCTTGCACCACCATCACCTGATCGCACCCGATGGCCAAGCCCTGATAGAGAGCCCGAATCCCGTTCCGGCTCTCCAGCGGGATCATCCCCGTATGCTCTCTCATCCATTGCTCCGTCTCTGCATCCACCTGCATTCCGCCGTCTTGCCAGAGCGGCCAGTCGATCGCAAGCGTGCGGCCTTGGCGTTGCCCGCGAGCGACCAGACGATTGCGCTCGGCAGCATAAGCATCCAAGAATCCGTTGGCCGCCGCATAATCGGCCTGCCCCGGATTGCCGAGGCAGCCGGCCACAGCGGAGAACAGCACGAAGAAGTCCAGCGGCAGCCCGATGCTCGAACGGTCGAGGTGGACCAATCCGCTCACTTTGGGAGCCAGCACCTCCTGCATCTCCTGCCCGGTCTTGCGGATGATGAAGTTGTCGCGGATCACGCCCGCTCCGTGCAGGATGCCTTGGAGGGTGCCATAGCGCGCCCGGATCTCCTCAAACAGTCCGGCGACCGCCTCTTCCCGCGTCACATCGACCTGTTGGTACTCGATGTGTGCGCCGAGGTCCTTCAACTCCTGCAGAGCCGCTTGCTGCTGCAGGCCCAAGGGGGAGCGGCCGGTGAGGATCAGTCGCGGAGCCTTGACTTGGCTTGCGATCTCTTTGGCAAAAATCAGGCCGAGTCCTCCCGCACCGCCGGTCAGAAGGTAGACGCCGCCATCGCGCCACGGGATGTGGAACGCCTGCTGCGAGACTTCCGCCACATCCCAAGAAGCGACCCAGCGCTGCCCGTATCGGTAGCGGATGCGGTCATCTTGCAGGGAATGGTGATTTTCCAAAAGCTTGTGTTCCAATCCTACCGTGTCCTCGATCTCGATCAGCTGCGCGATCAGGTTCAGGTTCTCGCGGCGGGCGGTGCGAAGCAGTCCGGCAAGGCCGCTGAAGACCTGATCTTCTCCGTCGGCAGGCACCACGACTTGCACCAGCGCCTTGCCCTGTGGCTTGCTGCGCAGAAGGGTCTGAATCTCTTCGAACACGCGCACCGCATACGCTTGGTAGCGCTCGGCGATGTCCTGACGATCCGACTGCAGCGCCACGACCTGTCCGCCGAGCACGAGAGGTGCCGTCAGCTCGCAGAGCAGCACCAGATGCTGCGACAGGGCAGGAAGGGCCGTCTTCTGCGCGATGCCCTGCTGCTTCCAGCTCGGCTGCAGCAAGTGCGCTCCCTGCGTGCGCCCCCCTGCTCCCTCTTCCAGCACGCGCGAGGTGTAGCCTTTCAAGCGCACGCGCACCTGACCATTTTCGTCACACGCGTCCACGTCGAACTTTTGCACCTTGTCTTCCGCTGTGCTGCCTTCGCTGCGGCGTACCACGGCCCACATCGAGGGCGTGCACGAGCCGTAGATCTCGACTTCCTCCAACGCGAAGGGCACAAGCGGCTTGAATGACGCAGTGCCGAGCATCAGGCCGATCGCGGCCTGCAGCGCCGCGTCCATGAGGCTCGGGTGCAGAACGTAGCGGCTCTCTGTGTCAGCCACGCAATCGGGCAGCGACAACTTCGCCAGCACCTGCCCCGTTCCGATCGACAGGCTCTCGATCCCTTGGTGTGCCGGCCCGTAGTCCAGCCCGGCTTGGCGGAAGAGCTCGTACAGCTCGGAAGCGCTGATTCGGTTCTGTGAGCAGGCCGTCTGCAGAGTGGCGAGATCGACGGCAGGAGCATCTGCCTTACCCAAGCGTCTCGCCCGGCCTTGGCTGTGTACGACAGCCCCCCGCCCGTCTCTGACTTCAAAGGAAATCGCCTCGGCCTCTTCCGCCCGCAGCCCGACCTGAACCTCAACCGGCCCGTTCCCTGCGAGGATCGGGCTTGCGAAGCCCACATGCTGCAAGCGCCATGCGCTGCCTTCTTCGCTCGCTCCTGCCGCCAGCTCAAGAGCTGCGCGGACCATTTCGAGATGGGCCACGCCCGGCAGAATCCGCTGTCCGTTGATCACATGATCGGCAAGGAAGAACTCTTTTCCTGTAAAAACAGACGCATAGCGCTGCTCTTCCAGCACCGAAATGTTTTCGTGCAGCAACGGATGCAGCGTGCGGGAGTTTGTGCCGCCCGCCTTCGCGACAGACTGCGCCGAACCCTCCGGCTTCCAATACCGCTCCTTGGCAAACGGAGATGTCGGCAGCGGGATGCGCGCATAGGGCAGCCCTTCAAACAGGCGTCCGTACTCCAGCGCATAGCCTTGTGCATACAGATCGGCCACGGACGCGAGCTGTTCGAGCAGGGCTGCCCCTTGGGCAGCATGGCGACAGTTTTCGATGCACTGGTTGCCGTAGCGTTTGAGCGACGGCTGTTCCCGAAGTTCGTTCTCAAGCAATTCGCCGTGATGCACACCGGCGACTTTTCCCGTCTCCAGCCATTTTTGCAGCGACTTGACCAGTTCCGGCACATCGCGCACCACGCAGGCCAAGCGGTGAGGCAGATGCCTGCGCCCGACGAGCAAGGTGTAGCTGATGTTGCCGCAGTCCGCATTCGGTTCCTGCTCGCAGAAGGCGATCAGATTCTGCACCTGCTTGCGAAGCTGTTCGGCGGTGCGAGCGGACAGCACGATCAGATGCCCAGCTCTGTCAATCGGCGTCCGAACGGTCTGCGGCGCTTCCTCGATAACCATATGCGCATTGGTGCCGCTGAACCCGAAGGCGCTGATCGCCGCGCGGCGCTTGCTCCCCGGCTCGATGCTCCAGTCCCGCAGCTTGGTGTTCACATAGAACGGGCTGCCTTGATGCTCGATGTTTGCATTCCACGCATCAAAATGAATCGAGGGCGGCAGTTGCATGTGTTCCAGCGCGAGCAGGATTTTGAGCACCCCGGCGACCCCGGCCGCCGCAGCTGCGTGTCCGATGTTCGTTTTGATCGAACCGATCGCGCAGTATTCCTTGCGATCCGTGTAGGCGCGGAAGGCGCGGGTCAAGGCGTCGAACTCGATTGGATCGCCGAGCTTCGTTCCGGTGCCGTGCGCTTCGACCAGTTGAATCTGCTCCGGGTTGATCCCATGCGTCTCATAGACTTCGCGCTCCAGACGCTCTTGCGAATTGGCGCTGGGAGCGGTGATTCCGTTCGTCGTGCCGTCCTGGTTGAGCGCTGAGCCTCGAATCACGCCATAGATATGATCTCGGTCGGCGAGCGCGTCTTTCAGTCGTTTGAGGACGACGACCCCCACGCCTTCTCCTGGCACGAATCCGTTCGCCTGGTCATCGAACGTGTGACAGCGCCCCGTCGCCGAGAGCATGCTCGCACGCTCTGCCGTCAAGTAGAAACGAGGCGTGCTCTGGATGAAAACGCCGCCGGCCAGCGCCATGTCCGTCTCCCCCGACCGCAACCCTTGGCAAGCCAAGTGGATGGAGACGAGCGAACTCGAACAAGCCGTGTCGACCGCGACCGCTGGGCCTTGAAGGTCTAGGAAATACGAGATGCGCGCCGGAATCACAGAGGCGGCGTTGCCCCACATCGCTTGTGCCGGTGCCTGTTCAACCATCGACTGCTGGTAGTCGCCTCCGTTGATCCCGACATACACCCCGCAGGAGGCTCCTTTGACCGCGTCGCCGGCATAACCGGCCACTTCGAGCGCTTTCCAAGACTCTTCGAGGAAAATGCGCTGCTGTGGGTCCATGTACGTCGCTTCAACGCCCGAGATGTGGAAGAACAGCGGATCGAAGCGGTCGATGTCATCGAGGAAGCCGCCTTCGTTGCAAAAGCGTGCTCCCTCCGCATGATAAGAGCGAAGATCCCATCGCGTCACCGGGCCAACGAGATCGTCTCCGTTCGCCAGATGCTCCCACAGCTCGCCCAAGTCCCCCGACTTCGGAAAACGCCCGCTCATGCCGACGATCGCAATCGCATCAAGATCTCCGCCTTGTTCAGAGATCTTTTTCCCCGCATCGTCTCGACCGCCTTCTCGAGCACTTTCTCGAGCGCCTTGCTGAACGTCAGCTTGAGCTCTTGCCGTTTGCACCAATGTTGCTGCCGATGCAATTGTATTTGCAATTGCAGGGTCATTTGCGATTGCAGTCGCTGAGGTCGTCGCCGATGTTTGAGGCTTGGTGGGAGCGAACGCTGTGGCAAGCGCTTCTTTGTATTGCCGGAGCATGTAGGAAGCGAGTTGGTTGACCGAGCTGTAATCGAACAGGTTCGTCGTCTTCAACCCGACCGGCAGCTTGTCGTTCAGCGCCTGCACCAGATGAACACCCGTGATCGAATCCAGACCGTAATCGGCAAACGACTTGTCGGAATCAATCCGATCCCGATTCACTTTTAACGAAGAGACGAGCTGGTCCTTGATCGCCTCCATCACCCGCTCCTCGATCAGCGCTTCCGTCACCTCGGAGGCCGTCACCTCGGATGCCGGAGCCTCGCCCGCTTCTCTCGACACAACGGGGGTCTCCGTTTTCGGCGACTTCGCTGCGGTGGAGGCCACCGTCGGCCCTTGCCCCTGTTTCTGTCGCACCACCCCGTCGCTTTCCGCCACGATGATCTGCTGGCCGAGAGCGTGCGCCTTTTGCGCCGGATGATCGACCGCGCGGAATCCTTCCGCTTTCAGCACCGAGGACCAGGCCTCCGGAGACAAGCCCGGGCAACCCGGCATGCGCAGCTCCGCATCCTCATACCGCCACCATCCATCGAGCAGGCCAAAGGTCAGGTGCGTGAACACCGAATTGCGGCTCATCTCGTTGAGCAGCAACAGGCCGTTTTTTGCTAAAACAGCCTTGGCATTGCGCAAGGTCTGGCGAATGTTCTTGGTGGCATGTAGGCAATTGGTCGCCAACACGAGGTCATACGCCCCCGCGTCCAGTCCCTGCCCGGCGATCGGCTCCTCCACATTGAACACTCGATAGGTCAGATACGGAGCCTTCGGAGCATACTCCCGTTCGGCATGGAGCAAAAACGCCTTGGAGATGTCCGTGTAGCAATATTCTTCGACGTGCTGCTGATAAGGTTGTAGCTTGTCAAACACCATCGCGCTCGTCCCGCCGGTTCCGGCTCCGATCTCCAAGATGCGGATGCGCGCCGCCGGTTCGTTTTTCAAACGCTCCTGCAGGTAGAGGACCACCGTGTCGGCCAGCACTTCGTTGAAGCCGTCGGAGATCGCGTTGTTTTTATACACGCCTTCCACCAGCTTCATCGAGGCATCAGGGAACAGAATGTCCGTCGCCGCCCGCTTGCCCGTCAGAATGTCCGGCAGTGCGCGCATCGTCGTCTCGACCAGCACGACCTGCGCCTTGAGTTCCGCTTTTTCCAGCCAGCGAGACTTTCTCGCCTCCCACTCCTGCCAGAGCGTTTCCGACGATGCGTCGAAGCTGAGATGCGCATAACGGGTCAAGAGGGCGAGGCTTTCTTCGTACCACTTGTTATATAAGACGGCCAACCCGCGAGCCGGGTTCTTGGCCGGATGCAGTCCCAGTTCGCGCAGGTGCGCCCCGAGCAGACGACAGAGGAGTTCATCCAGTTCCTCGCGATCACGGCTGCCTTCCGCCCAGACGCGAAGGAGGGTGGCGTCATCAGACACGAACTCCTTGCGGATCTGTTTCACAATGGAGGGATGCTTCTGCGGATAGACGGTGATGATGTCTCCTGCTCTTGTCCCTAGATACCGGTTCATGATCTTGCCCCCTCAAGTCAGGTGATTTGCTTTCCTATCTTTTGCATAAAAAAAAGCGCCCCCCTTCCCGGACAGGAAGAGGAGCGCTTTTCATCTAGTTCAAAATCTTCATCAGTGCCATCTGATCCATCGGACCTTCCAGCAGCGCCTCTAGCGCCTGCATGCCCTCAGGCGGCTCGATCGAGCCGATCCCCGCCTGGGTCATGCGTTCCTGATAGGCCGGAGATGCGACGACCCCGACCGAGCCCCAGTAGCCCCAGTTCATCACTTTCACGGCACAAGGCCATTCCTGTGCGAGCCGGTGCGCAAACGCGTCGGTAAAGGTGCAGCCGGCCACATAGTTGCTCTGGCCTGCCGCTTTGAGAAACGCGTTCACCGAGGAGAAGATCATCACGAAGTCGAGCGGTTCTTCGCCAAACACCTGCGCCATGCGGACGCTGACATCCACCTTGGCTGCGAGCGAGGCGCGGAACTGCCCCTCCTCCATGTTGGCCAGGCTGCTGTCCGCCAGCACGATCGCGGAGTGTACGATCCCGTCGACCTGTACGTAGCGAGCCTTGATCTCCTCATAGGCGCGCTCCAGCGACTGTCGATCCGTCGCATCCGCCGCGATGTAGTGCGGTGCAGGCCCCAGTTTGGACAGGGCGATCCGCTTGGCTTCAATCGCGGCATCCTGCGAACGGCGGCCGATCCAGACGATCTGCGCCGCGTAAGTACGGATCATGTACTCGCTCCAGACTTCGCCGATGCCGCCGGCCCCGCCGATCACCACGTATACGCCGCCCGGCTTGTAGATCGTCTGATCCGGCTGTGGGCAACTCAGCTCCGCCAGTTGCTGGCGATGCCATTGCCGTCCTCGATAGACCCATGCATCCCCTTGCGGGTCTGCCGGGATCGTGAACAGGTCGGGCAGCGGCCATGCCTCCTCTGCGTCCAGATCGACCAGGCGAATGTTCCAGTTCGGATACTCCTTGGCCATCGAACCGATCAGGCCATGCAAACCGGCGTGAACCGGGTTGACCGCCTCTTCGCGGTGCAGAGCCTGCGTCTGCGTCGTCAGCACCGTCCAGCCAAGGCTTCGAGCTCCGTACCCGAGATCGAGCACCGCTTTGATCAGGCGGAAGGCGAGCAGAACCCCTTCGTGCTGCCCGGCGATCACCGCCTCCAGCTCCAGCCCGTCAGAAGAACGGTCGGGCGCGATCCAGAAAATGTGATCGAGCGCACCGCGCGCCTGCAGCTTGCTGGCGATGGCCTCCACGCTCTCTCCCGGCTTGATGTCAAGTTCGCGCGCGTTCGGCAGATACTGCCGGATCGCTTGCTGCTGCTCCGGCGTGCCGCCTACGATGGCGATCTGATCGAGCGGGGATGGGTGCAAGGGGCCTCGCTCCAAGGGAACCGCATCCCAGACAGGAACCAGACTCACAACCTCGCCTTGCTCATCGTGCAGAAGGTTCGCTTCTGCGCTTGAAGTCTGCGGTGCAAAGGAAGCCACTCCCGGATTCTCCATCAGCGGCTCCACCCAGCAGCGCTGCTTGGCGAACGGGTAGGTCGGCAGGGAGATGCGTCGCGGTCTGTTTCCTTCGTAGAGCCGGCTCCAGTCAAACGCCAATCCTTTGACCCACAGGTCGAGCAGCTTCGCATATTTGCGCTTGCTCACCCACGCCTCGATCGCCGCCTGCAAGTCTTCATCGGCCGCAAACAAGGACAGGGTCTCTTTGTTGCCTTTGAGCTGACCACGGTACAAGCCGTCGATGCCGTCCTCCCCATTCAGGAAGCCCGCCAGCTTTTCCACCAACTCCCCGACGCTCGAAGCCGTCAGGGCCAACCGCTCCTCCATCGCTTCTCGTCCGACCTGCAAGGTGTAGGCGAGATCGACGAGGTCGGCTTCGGTGAACGCTTCCTCTTGCAAAACGGTCAGGAGATGCCTTGCCTGCTCGATCAGGCGCGGCTCTTCTTTGGCCGACAGCACAACGACCGCCGGGTTCTCTGCGGTGACCTTCCGCTGCACGCGAACCTCCGCTTCGGGAACGTATTCCTCCAGCAAGAGGCAGGCATTGGAGCCACCCGCGCCAAAGCTGCTTACAGTTGCCCTCCTCGGCACTTCCCGCCCGTCGATCACCGGCCGCTTCCATTCCGCCAGCTCCTGCTGGACGACGAACGGCGTGCGGTCAAAGTCGATGTGCGGGTTGAGCACGGCTGAATGCAGAGAAGGCACGAGCTGACGATGTTTCATTTGCAGCAGCACCTTCGTCAGACCGGCGATGCCCGCGGCGCTCTCCGAGTGCCCGATGTTCGATTTGACCGAACCGATCGCATACTTCTGCCCGCCGACACGCGATTCTTGGAAGACCTTGGTGAGACCGGCGATCTCAATCGGGTCGCCCAGCGACGTTCCGGTGCCGTGCGCTTCCACATAGGAGAGCGTGCCCGGATCGATGCCGGCCTCTTTAAAGGCGCGGCCGACCACGCTCGCCTGCGCGTTCGGGTTCGGGACCGTATAGCCGTTGGTCTTGCCGCCGTGGTTGATGGCGGTCGCTTTCAGCACGCCGTAGATCTGGTCTCCGTCTTCCAGCGCTTTGGCCAGCGGCTTGAGCAGCACAGCGCCCACGCCTTCGCCCGGCACATATCCGTCGCCGCCTTCGCCAAAGCTCTCGCAGCGCCCTTTGCTCGACGCGAAGTTGTTCTGCCCGAGCAGCAGGTACTTGTTCGGGTGCACCGACACGTTGACGCCGCCGGCAATCGCCACCTCGCACCCGCCATGCAGCAAGCTCTGGCAAGCCAGATGAATCGCGGTCAAGGACGAAGAGCACATCGTGTCGACCGCCAGGCTCGGCCCGTGCAGGTTCAGGAAATAGGACACGCGATTGGCGATCGAAGACGGGTTGCCGGCCAGCGCCATCGGCTTGCCGAGCAGCGTCTGCTGCGCCCCGTACAGCTGATACTCTTCATACATCACGCCGACGAACACCCCGACATTGCCGTCGAGCCCATAGGCGCGGTGCTTGGCGAGCGCATCGCGGGTGTAGCCCGCATCTTCCATCGCTTCATAGACGGTCTGCAGGAACAGCCGCTCTTGCGGGTCCATGAACTCCGCATCGCGAGGGGAGATGTTGAAGAACAGCGGATCGAACTTGTCCACATCTTGGAGGAAGCCACCCCACTTGCTGTTCGTTTTGCCCGGTTTGCGCTTGTCGGCGTCGTAAAACGGGCTGTGATCCCAGCGGTCAGCCGGAATCTCCGTGATCGAGTCCCGACCGTCGCGCAGGTTTTTCCAAAACTCGCGCAGGTTCTGCGCCTCCGGGTAGCGGCCGGATACGCCGATGATCGCGATATCCAGCGGTTTTGCATCAGAAGTTGCTTCAACGGTCGGCACGTTTGCACGCACCTTCGAAGGAGCTTGTACGAAACGGCCTCTCCCTCGCTTGCTGAGCACGGGCGCTTCCCGCTCTGCGATCGGCTCGGCTGCGGCGACCGGCTCAGCGGCTGCCGGAGCTGGCTGATCTGTCGGCACCTCGACCCCGAGCAGCTTTTTCATCGGCTCCGGATAGGAGTCGATGAAGTACCCGGTCAGGTCTTCGATGTTCTGATATTCGAAGAACAAGGTCTTCGGCAGCGAACCGAACGTTTTTTCCAGCTGGTTGGTCATCTGCATGACCATGATCGAATCGATGCCATAGTCCTCCAGTGGCGCATCCGCTTCGATGCGGGCCGTCGGCATCTTCAGGACGGTCGATAGCAATTTTTTGAAAAAGAGAATCGACTTGTCCCGCAGGATCTCTTCCGACACCGAAGACGTGCTCAGCACAGAAGCCGATGCAGTCGGAACTGCCGTCTCTTGCGGCTGCTCCAACAGGGAAGCCCGCAGCTGTCTCATGTCGCCGTGAAACACGACAACCTGATCCTGTTCCACCGCGAGGCTCTGATACAGCGCCTGTACGCCGCTCAAGGTCGGCATCGCGGTCATGCCTAGCTGCTCTTGCAAGGTTCGCTCCGTCTCGGCATCCAAGCGCATGCCGCCGTCCTGCCAGAGCGGCCAGTTGATCGACAGCGTGCGACCTTGGCGCTGCTTGGCTGCCACCTGCCCGTTGCGATACTGGGCATATGCATCCAAGAAGGCATTGGCCATGCTGTAGTCTGCTTGGCCCGGATTGCCGAGCACACCGGCGATCGACGAGAAGGTGACGAAGAAGTCGAGAGGCATGTCGCCGCTCGCTTGATCCAGATTCACCAGACCCGCCACTTTGGGAGCCAGCACCTCGGCCAGTTCCGCTTCCGTTTTCTTCAGCATGAAGTTGTCGCGGATCACGCCGGCGCTGTGGACGAGGCCGTCCAGCTTGCCGGAGTCGGCGCGGATGGCGTCAAACAGGCGCGCGACCTGTGCTCTGTCGGTCACATCCACACGCTTGTACTCGATGCGAGCACCTGTCGCTTGCAGCTCCTGCATCGCGGTCTGCTGTGCCGCTCCAAGAGCAGAGCGGCCGGTGAGATACAAGGTCGTGCCGCTGACTTGCTGCACGATCTCCCGAGCCACGATCAGGCCGAGACCGCCTGCGCCGCCCGTGATCAGGTACGTCCCGCCATCTTTCCACGGGATGTGCACCTCCTGCCGGGAGACCTCCGCTTCGCTCCAGCCTGCCACCCAGCGCTTGCCATCTTGGTAGCGAACGTGACGGTCTTCCAAGCGGGCGAGATTCTCTTGCAGGCGAGCGGCCACTTCCGTCGCGTCGGACGTGCGCTCCAGTTCGATCAGTTGCCCGATCAGGTTCGGATTCTCTTGCGACGCCGTTCGCAGCAGAGCGGAGAGTCCTGCGCTCAAGCGATGCTCCGGCTCGGTGCCGACTGCGATCTGCACAAGCACTTGGCCTTTGGGCTTCTGTTGGAGCAGAGCTTTGATCTCTCGGAACGCTTGGGTCGCGTGCGCTTCATAACGCGCTGCCGGATCGGATGTCTCCGAGCGCAAAGTTATGCAGCGAGCGTCGTGCACGTCTGCCTCCATGTCGCAGAGGAGCACCAAGCGCTGGCTGTAGCTCGGCTGTTGTGCCGGCTCGCCGACCGGTTGCTCCGTCCAGCTCGGGAGCAGCATCAGCGTTCCTTCCCGGCCGCGCCCATCGTCCAGTTGTCGTGCGGAATAGCCCTTGATGCGAACGCGGACATCGCCTTCTGCGGCGCAGAGGTCAAGGTCGAACTTCTGCACCTTGTCCCCCGGACGGCTGCCAGCGCTGCGGCGCACGAGCACCCACATCTCGTCCGTGCACGAACCGAGGATGTCCACTTCCTCCAACGCGAACGGCAGAGCCGGACGCTTGATGTCGGCACCGTCGGACAGCAGGGCCAGCGTGACCTGCAAGGCCGAATCCATCAGGCTCGGATGCAGCACAAACGAGCTTTCCTGCTCAACGGAAGCCGGCAGCACAAGGCGGGCGAGCGCTCGATCCGTGCCCAGATGCACGCGCTCGACGCCGCGATGTGCCGGCCCGTGGTCGATGCCAAGCGACTCAAACATCGAGTAGAACGCGGAGGCATCGAGCGTCTTCAGGGAGCACTGAGACTGCAAAGTCTTGAGGTCAAGGCTTGGCATGGCTTCAAACGACTTCCAGACCACACGCCCTTGCGAGTGAATGACCGGCTCCTGACCTGCCTCCTCCTCGCGATAGACCTCAAACCCGATCTCGCCATCCGCTTCCGGGAACAGGCTCAGATGCACATCCAGCGGCTGCTCCCCGAGGAGGAGCGGGCTTGCCCAGATGACATGCTTCAGGCGCAGGCCGTCTCTTCCATCTTTCAGAGAAGCGGCCGCCAGTTCGACAGCTTCGCGCGCCATCTCCAGATACGCCACGCCCGGCAGCATGCGCTGGCCTTGCACAACATGGTCGGCCAAGAAGAACTCCTCCCCTGTGAAGGTCGAGGTAAATCGCTGCTCGGTCAGGTCGGACGTGTTGCGGTGAAGCAGCGGGTGAAGCGCCGTGTTCATCGCGTGCGACGAACGGCGTCCGCTGCCTGCCGTCCCCTCCTCCTTGGACATCCAGTAACGCTCTTTGGCGAACGGATAGGTGGGCAGGTAGATGCGCTGCGGTAGGGTTTGATACAGCTCGTTCCAGTCAATGCTGCCACCAAGGACCCAGAATTCGGCGAGCTTGTCGTGCTGACGATTCTGCATCCAATCGCTTGCCTCGGATGCGAGGTGACCAAGGCTCGGCTTGTCCTTGCTGCGTCTGACCTGACCACGGTACAGCCCGGCGATGTTTTCCTGCCCTTGCACGTACGCTTCCAAACGGTCTGTCAGCTCTTGCAAGGATCGGACCACGAGGGCCATCCGCTCTTCCATCTTTTCGCGTCCCACCTGCAACGTGTAGGCCGCGTCCACCAGATCGGCATCCGTGATGCGTCCTTCCGCCACGAAGGCGAGCAGTTGGCGGCTCTTTTCCTGCAGGCGCTCCTCATTCTTCGCCGACAGCACGACGATCACCGGCTGCTCCGGCGCGGTGCCTTTGGTCTGGCGTGCTCCGCTCGGGATATATTCCTCGATCACCAGATGCGCGTTCGAACCGCCGGCGCCGAACGACGAGATCCCTGCGATGCGCGGATATTCTCGACGAACCCCATCCAGTTCCAGAACCGGACGCGGCCACTCTCCCAGTTCCTGCTGCACGACAAACGGCGTCTTGCCGAAGTTGATGTTCGGGTTCAGCGTCTTGGCGTGCAGGGTCGGCGCGATCTGTCCATGCATCATCTGCAGCAACACTTTGGTCACGCCCGCGATGCCTGAAGCGCTCTCGCAATGGCCGATGTTCGACTTGGCCGAGCCGATCGCGCAGAACTGCTTGTCCTCCGTGCCTTTTTCAAATGCTTTGGTCAGGCCGGTGATCTCGATCGGGTCGCCCAGCGACGTGCCGGTTCCATGCGCTTCGAGATACGAGACCGTCCGCGGGTGAACGCCCGCCCGCTGCAGAGCGTCTGCGATGACGCGAGACTGCGCGTTCGGGTTCGGCACCGTGTAGCCGTTGGTTTTGCCGCCCGCGTTCACCATACTGCCCTTGATGACGCCATAGATGTGGTCGCCGTCGGCGATCGCCTTGTGCAGCGGCTTCAGGAGGATCGCCCCGACGCCCTCTCCGTCGACAAAGCCGTCGGCCCCATCGCCGAACGCCTTGCACGCATCGGTCGCCGAGAGCATGGTCATCGCCGAGAGCCGCAGATAGTGCGCCGGATCAGAGATCAGGTTGACACCGCCTGCGATCGCACAATCGCTCGTGCCGCTGTACAAGCTCTCCAAGGCGAGATGAATCGCCGTCAAAGAGGACGAGCAAGCCGTGTCCACATTGATGCTCGGCCCTTGGAAGTTAAAGAGATACGAGACGCGGTTCGCCAGCGACCAGAAGTTCGCACCCGTCGGGTAAAAAGCGTTCATGATCCCGGCGAACACCCCGACCTTGCCACTCTCCGCGAGAGTGCCCGGCGTGTACCCCGCATCTTCGATGCTCGCGTATACCGTCTCCAGGAACAACCGCTCCTGCGGGTCCATCTTCTCCGCTTCGGCAGGGGAGATCTGGAAGAACAAAGGATCGAACTTGTCGATGTCCTTCAGGAACGCTCCCCATCGGGTGTACATCGTCCCCGCTTTTCCTTTTTCCGGGTCAAAATAGTCCTGCCAGTTCCAGCGTTCTTGCGGAATCTCGCCCACGCTGCTGCGGCCCTGCTTCAGATTGTTCCAGAAGCTGTTCACATCGTCAGCGCCTGGGTAGCGCCCGGCCAGCCCGACGATCGCGATGTCCTGCAGGCGCATCGGCGGCTCTTCAGCTCTCACTTCGCGGGCGACAGGTGCCTCTTCTTGCCGCTGCAGATAGCGCTTGGAGGACGTGCGGAAGGTCAGGTTCGTGCGTGTTTGCGCCGCCTGTGCAGGCACGGAAGCCTCCGTGCGCGGCATCTGCTGCACCTCCGTCTGCCCGGCCAGCCCGAGCTTTGCGACAAGCGCCTCGCGCTGCCTGTCGACCAGATGATCGGCCAGCGAGTCTAGGGTCTGGTATTCAAAGAACAGCGTGCTGTTGAGATCCTCCCCGATCCCTTCGCGCAACGCATTGGTCAGCTGGACGACGAGGATCGAATCGATGCCATACTCCTCCAGCGATTCGGACGGGTCGATCTGGTCACTCGGAATTTTCAGCGTGTCACCGACCACATTTTGAAGGTAGGCGATGACGTTTTCACGCAGGCGTTCTTTCGTAACAGGAGCCTTCGTAACAGGAGCCTGCGCGACAGGCGCGACGGATGCCGGCTGCACAACCGCAATCGGTTCTGCTCTCACCGGTTCCGGCTCGAAGCCGATCGCCTTTTGCAAAGCGTCCTTGTGCGCCTTGACAAAATAGTCGGCCAGCTCGCCGAGCGTCTGATATTCAAAGAACAAGGTGCTGCTGATCTCCCCGAACACCTCGCGCAGAGCATTGGTCAGCTGCACGACGAGGATCGAGTCGATGCCGTACTCCTCCAACGCTTCCGTCTCGTCGATCTTGTGCACCGGAATCTTCAGCGTGTCGCTGACGAGCTCTTTCAGATACGTCACGCTCTTCTCGCGCAGAGATTCAGGAGAAAGCGCGGCGACCGTCGCCTGCACAGGGGCCGGCTTGATCGATACCGCTTGCGGTTTTGCTGCTTGTGGCTTGGTCGCCTGCTTGGCCACCGGCTTGCTTTTCTTCGCCGCCTGCTTCTGGCGAACGACGCCGTCGCTCATGGCGACGACAACCTGCTGGCCGAACTCATGCGCCTGCTCTGCCGGATGGAACACGCCGGAGAAGCCTTCGCTCGCCAGCACCTTGCCCCAGACCTCCGGGAACAGGCCCGGGTTGCCCGGAATGCGCAACTCTGCATCTTCGTAGAGCCACCAGCCTTCGAGCAGGCCGAACGTCAGATGCGTGAACAGCGCATTTTGCGAGATCTCGTTCAGCAAAAAGAGGCCGTTCGGTCGAAGCACGGCTTTGGCGTTGCGAATCGTCTGCCGGATGTTCTTGGTCGCATGCAGGACGTTGGTCGCGATGACAAGGTCGTAGGCCCCCGCTTCAATGTCCTGTCCGGCGAGCGGTGCTTCGACGTTGAAGATCTTCGGTGCGAGATACGGATTGTCAGCCCCGTACTCACGCTCTGCATGCAGTAGAAACGCACGCGAGATGTCGGTGTAGCAGTACTCCACAATGCGATCCTGATACGGCCGCAGCTTGCGGAAGACCATCGCGCTCGTGCCTCCCGTGCCGGCGCCGATCTCCAGAATGCGCAGGGAGACGGCCGGATCGTCCGCCATCCGTTCCTGCAGATAGGTCACCACCGTGTCGGCGAGCACCTCGTTGAAGTAGTCGGAGATCTGGTTGTTCTTGTAGATCCCCTCCACCAGCGCCATCGAGGAGTTGGGGAACATGATCTCCGTCGCCGGCACGCGGCCGGTCAGGATATCCGGCAAGGCGCGCAAGGTGGCCTCAATGAGCTGCACCTGGGCTTTCAGGTTCGGGTTGGTGAGCCAGTGCGGCTTGTTCGCTTCCCATTCCTGCCAGAGCACCTGTGCCGGCGTATCGAACTTGAGCGCATGGTCGCGCTCCAGAACGGCGACGCTCTCCGCCAGCCATTTGCGGTAAAATCCGCGCACCGCATTTCCGTCCTGCAATTGCGGCGCTTGCAGCTGCGCGCCGAGCAGACGAACCAGTAACTCCTCCATGTCCGTCTTGTCCAAGCTCTCGTCCGCCTTCATGCGCGCCACGCGACCGTTCTGATCCGGCAGGCGCTTTTGCAGCGACTCTGCAAGCGCAGGCAGAACGTCCGTCCCGATCTGCATCGTTTCGGTCGCGTTCACCCCTTCGACCTGCACGGCCTTGGTGGTTTTCATCAGCCCGAATTGGACGATCGGGCGCGTCAGCAGCGTCTCCAGAGCTTCCATCGCTTCCTTCGGCTCGACAAATCCGATGCCGACCTGCGACAACAGCTCCCCTTCTTTGGAATGCACGATCTCCTCGGCGTTCCAGTAGCCCCAGTTCATCACCTTCACGCGGCAAGACATCTCGCGCGCCATCTGATGGGCAAAAGCATCCATGAACGTGCAACCAGCCGCATAGTGGCTCTGGTTCGCATTTTTGATGAACGAGATGATCGAAGAGAAGAACAGGACAAAATCAAGCGGCTCGTCGCGGAACACCTGGGCCACGCGCAAAGAGACGTCCGCCTTCGCCGAGAATCCGGTGCGGAATTGCGCCTCCTCCATGCGATCCAGTCCTGCGTCCTGCAACACCATCGCCGAGTGGATGATCCCGTCAATTCGGCCATACCGCTGCTTGATCTCGTCACGCGCCCGCTGGAGCGACGCGGCATCGGTCGCATCGGCGGCCACATAGTGCGGAGCCTTGCCATGCCGTCCGAGGGCTTCGAGCTTGGCTCGAATGGAGGCATCCGGTTGACGGCGACCGATCCAGACGACCTGCGCCTCGTAGCGGCGGATCATGTACTCGGTCCATGCTTCTCCGATCCGTCCGGCCCCACCGATCACCACATACACGCCGCCCTGTCGGTACAGCGTGCCGTCAGCCGGCGCCGCTTGGAGCAAGACGAGCTGTTGGCGGTGCCATTCGCCGCCTCGATAGACCCAAGAGCGACCACGGCGATCCGTCGGGAGCTGCAGCAAGTCAACCAGCGGCCAGGCGCCCGCTTCGAGATCGACCAGGCGGATTTTCCAGCGCGGGTACTCCTTCGCCAGAGAGCCGACCAATCCGTGCAAGCTGGCGTGGGTCGGGTTGACCTGCTCCTGCGCGTGCAACGGTTGGGCCTGCGTCGTGAGTACCGTCCAGCCCAGCGGACGGGATTCGTATCCCGCTTGCAAAAGAGCTTTGACCGTGCGGAAGAGCAGCAGCACGCCTTCTTCCTGCTCGCGGACCAGCGCCTCGTTCGTCACCGAGGAGAGAGCGCGCTCCGGAGCGATCCAGAAAATGTGGTCGAAGCTGCCCAGGCGCTGCAGCTTGTCCCCGATCTCTGCGATGGAATCGCTCGGCTGCAGGTCGAGCGACAGCACGTTCGAAAGGTGCAAGCGCACGGAACGCTGCTGCTCCGAAGTGCCTCCGACCACCAGCACGCGATCGGCAGAAGCCGGGAAAGACGGCACGCGTTCCGGCGTGACGACATCCCATACCGGTGCCAAGGTCAAGTTGCCGACCAGCGGGTCGTTTTTGCCCTCCTGCCCGGACGGCGTTTTCGCATCTAGCGCACGGTACGTGAAACCTTTGATTCGAACCGAAACGCGGCCTGCCTCGTCGCACAGATCGATGTCGAGCTTTTCCACCGCGCCGCCTGCTTGGCTGCCTTCGCTGTGGCGGAGCACCGCCCACATCTCAGAGGTGCAGGCTTGGTAGACCTCCAGCTTTTGCAGCACGAACGGCAAAATCGGGTTCGGCGAGAGGTCTCCGCGCGCGCCAAGCAGGAAGCCGACCGACGCCTGCAGCGCAGAATCCATCAGGCTCGGATGCAGAACATACCGGCTGGCGGATGCTGACAGCGCGGACGGCAGAGACAGTCGAGCCAGCACGAGACCTGCGCCGACGTAGAGCTCTTGAATGCCGCGATGACCTTCCCCGTACTCGATGCCCATCGACGAGAAGGCTTCATAGCAGGCTGCCGAAGTCAGCACCTGCGAGGACGCTTGCTTCTGGAACGAGGCAAAATCGACCGTCGGAGGAGCCGCAACAGAAGCGAGCAGCGCGCGGCCTTCGCCATGCACCACCGGCTCGGAGTCCTGCCCCACGGTGTAGATCTCATACGCGACCTCGCCGTTCTCTTCCGGGAACAGTCCGATGTGCACCTGCACAGGCTGCTCTCCTACCGTGATCGGGCGAACCCATGCGACATTCTGCAGTTGCACCTCGCTCGGCCCTTCGACCAGCCCGCCGGCTGCATGCTCGACTGCGGCCCGCGCCATCTCCAGATAAGCCACGCCCGGCAGGACGCGATTGCCTTGCACCCGATGATCGTTCAGGAAGAACTCCTCGCCGGTAAAGGTCGACGAGAAACGCTGTTCGGCAAAATCGGACGTGTTCTGATGCAGCAGCGGATGAAGCACGCTCTGCACGCCCGCCGTTTCGGCCGCGACCTGTGCCGTCGCTCTGTTTGCAGCCTTGGGAACCCAATAGCGCTCCTTGGCAAACGGGTAGGTCGGCAGGCTGATGCGCTGCGGACGCCCTTGACGGTAGAGGCGATTCCAGTCGATCTCCACGCCTTTGACCCAGAGGTCTGCCAGCTTGTCATGCTTGCCTTTGGCGATCCATCGGTTCAGGAGTTCCCGCGAGTCTTCGTCTGCGCTGAAGAGCGCAACCGTCTCTTTGTTCTGCTTGACGGAGCCGCGATGCACGCCCGCCTGCCCGTCCGGGTCTGCCAGATACGCTTCGAGCTCTTGCTTCAGCTCCGAGAGGTCGCGGACGACAAAGGCCACGCGCTCCTCCATCGCCTCCCGACCGACTTGCAGAGTGTACGCGAGGTCGATCAGGTTGAGGCGTTGAAGAGCCTCCGCAGCCGGGGTGACAGACTCTAGATGCAGGCCGGCCGCCGCCGTTTCCCGCACCGCTCCCTCAAGCCCTGCCACGTGGGCCACCGCCGCCGCGATCGACTCTTGCTCCAGCAGTTCTTTAGGATCGACCTCCAGTTGGAATTCCGCTTGCAGACGCTCGCTCAGCTGGGCGAGGTGAATCGGTTCGATGCCATATTCGCTCCACTCGACATCCGCTTCCAACGCGTCTGCCTTCACGTGGATCAGCTCCGCGAGCATCTCCCGCATCACCGCTTCCAAACGCAGTTCCATCCCTTGCGCTTGTACAGGCTTCACAGCTTGCACAGCCACCCGCACCGGATTCTGACGCTGCGCCTCCTCGTTCTTGTTCAGAGCCGCCAGCAAGCGGCCCGCATAGGCGACCAGGCGCTCTTTGTTCTTCGCGGACAGAGGAACCAGCGCGGCACCCTGCCCTTCCGTGCTCGTCACCGCTTGCGGCGGGATGTATTCCTCCAAGATCACGTACGCGTTCGAGCCGTACGCCCCGAACGAGCTCAGCCCGGCACGGCGCGGGTATTCGACCCGCTCACCGTTTTCGATGAGCGTCGGACGCTGCCACTCTTCCGTCTTGTGCTGGACGTAAAAAGGCGAATTTTCCAGTTCGATATACGGGTTGAGCTCCACCGAATGCAGCGACGGCACGAGCTTTTTGTGATGAAGCTGCAGGGCGACTTTGTGTAGACCGCTGATGCCGGCCGCCGATTCGCCGTGGCCGATGTTGGACTTGACCGAACCGATCGAGCAGTATTGCTTGTCCGGCGTGAAGTGTCGGAACGCCTTGACCAGCCCTTGGATCTCGATCGGGTCGCCGAGCGACGTCCCGGTGCCGTGCGCTTCCATATACGAGATCGTGCGCGGATCGACACCCGTTTTTTCCAAACATGCCTGAATCATGTCCGCTTGGGCCACCGGGCTCGGGACGGTGATCCCGCTCACCGCGCCCACGTGGTTGGTCGTGCTTCCTTTGACCACCGCATAGATGTGGTCGTTGTCCGCAATCGCCTTGCTCAGCGGCTTGAGCAGCACCGCGCCGATGCCTTCGCCCGACACATACCCGTCGCCGCCCTTGCCGAACGTGTGGCAGTACCCGTCGCTGGAATGCATGTCCATCATGCCATACGTCATGTACTTGTTCGGATGCAGCGACAGGTTCACCCCGCCGGCCAGCGCCACTTCACACTCGCCGCGCTTGATGCTCTCCAGCGCCAGATGCACGGCGATCAGCGAAGACGAGCAGACGGTGTCGATCGCCATGCTCGGTCCGTGAAAATTGCAAAAATACGACACACGGTTCGCGATCGACGCATAGCTGAGCGACAAAGGCTGCGGCCGTCCGTCGCGCACCGCTTCGGCTTGAATCAGCGTGTAGTCCTTGTGCATCACCCCGACGAACACGCCGACGTTGCGGCGCTTGTTCGGCCCTTTTGGCGTCACCACCGTCTTCGGGGTGTAGCCGGCGTCTTCCACCGCTTCCCAGCAGGTCTCCAGGAACAAGCGCTCCTGCGGGTCGATCGTCTCCGCCTCCCGTGGCGAGATGCGGAAGAATTGCGGGTCGAAGCGGTCCGGATCATGGATAAAACCGCCCCACCGCGACATCGGCTTGCCGGACGGAGACTTGACGCCCTCCAGCCGCTCCCACTCCCAGCGCGACTTCGGAACCTCCGTGATGCAGTCTTTGCCAGCCAGAAGATTCTCCCAGAACTCGTGAAGGTCGCGCGATTGCGGATACTTGCCGGACATCCCGATGATCGCGATGTCCTCTCCCGCATCCGGCACGCCATAGCTGCCGGTCTCCGGGAGTTCGCGCTCAGCTTCGTACAGCTCGTCCGCCGGCTCGCTCCACTCTGCCTCTGCCTGATTCGCTCCGCTTGCACCGCCGCCGAAACGATCCGCATGATGCTCAGCGAGGTACTCGGCCAGCTCCGTGATCGTCGTGTACTCGAACAACAGCGTCGGCATGAGCTGCGTTTCGAGCTTGCTGCCGATCGCCGTCACGACTTCCAGCAGCATCGACGAGTCGAGGCCGATCTCGTAGTACCCGACATCTGTCGCCACTTGATCTTCCGGTTTGCCCAGCTTTTCGGCGATCAACCGGCGCAGGAATGCGGACGCCTCCTCGACCGCCGAACCGCCTCCCGACGCATACGCAGGAGGTGCGACCGGTGCGGAAGGTCGGGGCTGTGGTTTTGGCTTCGGCTTTTCTTGCACAGCGGCCTCCGCCTTGCGGGCCGGATTGATCAGCCCTGCCCCGCGCACCAGCTTGCCCTTGTAATTGAGCAGCTCCGCGATCTTCTTTCCGTTCGTGTCAAAAAACTCCATCGTCAGAAAATTGAGCTCTTTCTTCCGCTCAACCGGCTTGGCGATGCGAGTCCAGCACTCCGTTCCGAGCAGAGCGGCGGCGCGGAATTTTTCATAAAAGAGCGGCAGGAACAGCCGCTGCTCCTCCTCGTTCGTGTTGTCGAACAAGACACCGGTGCCAACGCCGCTGCCATCGATCAGCGTCGGGTGGAACATGAAGCCCTCCGCACTGCGGCGCGCCTCGTCCCCCAGCGCGATCTCGATGTAAGACGCCCCGTTCTCGCCCTCATAGACCACGCCGTCCGCCAGCATGAACCCAGTATGCACGAGCTCTTGGTGGCGGCACTGCGCATAAAACGAATCAAGCGATACCGAGCGCGCGGCCGTCTGCTTAATCCGGCTGATATCAAGAACCTCGTCGAACGTCAGCGGATCGCACAGATGCATCTCCGCCGTGATGTGCAACTTGCGCTCCGGGGACAAGACCCCCTTGCGCTGCTCCTGCCCTTCCACGCGAATCTGCCAGCGGCCGGCTTCCGTCTCGTCGCACTGAACGCGGAGCAGGACGTTCAGATCCTGCCCCACGACCAGTGGGTTATAAATGGAAAGATTGAGAAGATCCAGCCGTGCGAAATCATAGCCCCGCTCTCGAAACAGCTGATAGAGCAGATCGATGTACGCAAATCCCGGAAACAGCTCTTGACCGTAGGCCTTGTGATGCTTGACGACCGGATGATCCTTGCCGATTAGAATTTGATCTTCCATGTTACACCTCTACTCCAATTTGCTTCCAGATATTCATCGCGCTCTCTGCCTGTTCGCCCTGTCCGCGCCCGCTCACATCGCGGCGCTGCAAGACAGGAAGCGGAATCGGCTTGCGAAGGATCGAACGCTCCTCAGACTCTTCCCAGCCTTCGAGGATCACGTGCGCGTTGGTGCCGCCGTCGGCAAAGCAGTTGATCGCCGCGATGCGAGCCGTGTCCGTCCAAGGCATGAGTTGACGGGCCATCTCAAACGGCGACGCCTGCAGATCATAATGCGTCATCGCCTCTTCGCCCGACAGGAACGGCACCATCTGCCGGCGCTGTAGCATCAAGACGACTTTGATAAATCCGGCGATCCCTTCCGCGCACAACGGATGCCCGATGTTCGGTTTCATCGACCCCAATCCCAGCGGGAGGTTCGAGGAAGCGCGATACACCGATTGGATCGTCTTCAGTTCCAAGAGGTCGGTCACTTCCGTGCCCGAACCGTTTGTTTCGATATAGCGAACCGCTTCAGGCGATACCCCGCCTTTTCGGAGCGCCGCCTGCAGCACTTGTTTCTGTGCCTCAAGGCTCGGGGTGGCAGGTCCGGCGGTCCGTCCGTTGTTGTTGACAGCGACCGCTTTGATGACGGCGTAGATCGCATCGCCATCGCGCAAAGCCTGCTCCACCGTCTTCAGCAAGACCATACCACACCCTTCCCCGACCACGATGCCGTCCGCTCGACGGTCAAAGAGGTGGAACGCCCCTTCTCGGTTCAGGATGTTGCGCTGTTCAAAGATGCGGTGCGTCTCATCGGTGGTCAGCAGAGAGACCCCGCCGACGATCGCCGACTCGATCTCCCCGCTCTGAAGCGCCTGCGCTGCCATGTTCATCCCCACCAGAGCGGAGGAGCAAGCGGTGTCCACTACGACACACGGGCCGCGCAAGTCAAAATACTGCGAGATGTTCGCCGCCAGATAGTTCTGTCCGACAGCCAAAATCGGGTTGCGCGTCTGGCCCAGATCCGCCGTGCTCGGCGAGTGCTTGCTGCGCGCCCCGAGGTAGACGCCGACCGAGCGGCCTTTGACCTCCTGCTGGGTGTAGCCGGCGTGGCACAAGAGCTTGAGGCTCTCTTCCAGCACCAGAAGGGCTTGCGGGTCCATCGCTTTGGCGTCTTCCTCCGAGAGATGGAAGAACGACGGGTCATACTGCGTGATGTCGTCGAGCAATCCGGCATAGAAGCCGCACGAATACCCCCAGCGCCCCTGCGGTACCTCGCGAATGGCGGAACGGCCCTCGGACAGCAACTGCCAATACTGCTCCAGAGAAGCCGCCCCCGGCAGTCGGCAAGACAGGCCGACGACGGCCAGATCAGCGGCCCCAGAGGCCGGAGCCGCTTTGCGCACGGCTGCTTGTCCTTGCTTCGCGACACGCGGCTTGGCAGGACGACTCGGCGCACGATAAGAAGGTGCCGCCGGCTCTTCTTGCTGAACCTGCGTGGCCCCCGTCGCGTTGGCGAGGGCTGGCCCATGCAGAGCCTCCAAATGCTTCGCCAGCGATTCGATCGTTGGGAACTCCAGCAGGAGAGACGGGTCGAGCTTCACTTGCAACGCCTGCGCGATCTGACGCAGCAATTGCGCTTGCAAAATGGAATCGACCCCGTAGTCTGCAATCTGCGCATCGACCTCGATCTTGGCCGGGTCCATTTTCAACTCTTTTGCAAAAATCGACCGAACCCAAGCCTCCGCTGTCTGCCCTTGGCCGCTTGCCACCACGCTTGCTTTCTGCGCAGGGGCCGCCGGACGCTGTGCCGGAACCACAGGGGATGTCGGGAGCGCCGCCGTCTGCTTTTTGCGCTGCATCAGCGTTTGCGGATTCCAGAGCGATGGGTTGACCACGGCGGACATGACGACCGGGCCGATTTTTCTCGCCAGCACATAATCGAGGAACTCCAGCCCCTCGGCGTTGGTCATCGTCAGAAGGCCTGTCTGCTCGTAGGCTTTGCTCTTGACTTCGCCCATGCCCGCCTCTTTCCAGCTCGGCCATTGCACGCTGACGATCGGACATTCCGGACGCTTCGCTTCCGCCAGATAATCCATGTAGGCATTGGCCATCGCATAGTCGCTCAACCCCGCCGCGAGCGACGGGATCGTGGCCGACACAGACGAGAACGCGACGAAGAACTGCAGCGGCTCTGCGCGGAGACTGCGGTACAACGCGTCAAGTCCCGCCACTTTCGGCTCCAGCACCTGCTCGATGCCTTCGACCGTCTTGCGAATGAAGGCCGAGTTCTCTTCATCGAGCAGGCCCGCCGCATGCAGCACCCCGCCGATCGGGCCGAGGCTGCGGCGAACCGCCTGCACGCTCTCTTCGACCGCCTGAACATCGGACAGCGGCACAGACAGAACCATCACCTGCGCCCCTTCTCGCTCCAGAGCTTGGATGCCCTGAATCTTCCGGGAAACAGGCGTCTGCTCCCGAAGGTGCGCCGCCCACGTCTCGCGCGGCGGCAAGGTTTCCCGTCCGGTCAGCACCAGGCGCTTGACGCCATAGTGTTTGACAAAATGCTGCGCGCACAGATACCCAAGGCCCCGCGTGCCCCCGGTGATCCAGAGCACTTGATCTTCCGGGAACGGCGTTCGCGCTTGCTGCTCGCCTTTTTCCCATTCCTTGAGCCGCGCGCGATAACGCAGCCTGTTTCGCCAGCACGCTTCCGTCTCCTCATCTTCGACAAGGAACTCAGTGGCAATCTGCTCGGCCAGCCTCGTCTCATCAGAGACCGACTCCAGATCGAGATGGCGGGATTGCACATGGCCATATTCGCTCTGCAGCATGCGATAGAGCGCCGCACAGGAGGCACCTGTGAGGTTGACCGTCGCATTCTGATACCCTTCCAGCCCCTTGGTGACACCCAAAAGCATCATCCCATCGCGGCGGCCGTGTTCGATCAGCAGCTGAAGCCAGCTCATCCATTCCGCCGACTCCTTGCGCTCCTGACCGCAGCCGACAAGATCGATCAGGCCGTCATACGCCTGCCAATCCAGCTCTTGCGGCTCTTGCGCCACATCGAACAGGCGGCTTTGCGGCAGTCTCTTCGCCAGCTCGGTGGCCAAACTGCGCGTCTCCGGCGTGGTCAGGATCGCCACCGCCCGGTTGACGCTGCGGCTTGGAGCTGCCGAACATGGCTCCCACACTTTTTTCAGAAAATACATCTTGCGCTTTGCCGCCGTGCTGTTTCCTTGCCACTCGCCTTCGACCGGCTCCAGCACCAATCCGTGCATCTGCACGCAGACCTCGCCCGTTTCGTCGCAGAGGTCGAGGTCATAGCCGGCCTCGCCGCTTCGAATCAGCGCCCACATCGCAGACGGGCACGGACGGAGGATGTCCAGCGACTGCAGGGAGATCGGTCGGGTCGGCTTGCGGTCGGTCTGTTTCAGCGTAAAAGCGTTCACGGCCTGAACCGCAGCTTCCAGCAAGGTCGGGTGCAGCACATAGTTCGCTTCCGTGGCAAGAGCTGCTGACGGCAGGGCGAGCTTGGCCAGCACGTGGCTCTCTCCCAGATAGAGCGTCTCGATCCCTTGCAGGCTCGGTCCATAGGCCGTCCCCATCGCGCGGAAGGCATCGTAGCATTGCTCAGCCGTCAGAACGCCGAGTCCCGACTGCACCTGCAAGGCGTGCAGATCGAGCGGCGGTGCCGGATCGAACACGCAGATCTCGACTTCGCCATAGCTATACAGCGTCGGAGCTTCCTCCCCCTGTGGGATGTCACCGCTGATCTCATAGGCGATCTCGCCGTCCTCCAGCGCATGGAGTCCGACATGCAGACGTATAGATTCGCCTGCTGCGACGATCGGTTGCGGCCAGACGACATCTTTCAAACGCATGGATGTCGGATCGTTCGCTTCAAGACCCGTCGCCAGCAGAGCAGCCGCTCGCGCCAGCTCCAGTTCTGCGACGCCCGGCAGTACCGGGTTGCCATAGGCGACGTGATCGCGGAGGAAGAATTCGCGGCCCGTCAGCGTCGAACGGAACCGCACTTCGGTCAGGTCGGACGTGTTCTCGTGCACCAGCGGATGCAGCATCGCGGCGCGTCCTACGCCCGTCCCGCTCTGCACAGCTCCGTCGATCGGAAGCCAGTAGCGCTCCTTGGCAAACGGATAGCCCGGCAGCGAGATGCGACCTGGCTTGCCTGTTGCATATTGCCGGCTCCAATCGATCGACAGCCCTTTAGCCCACAGGTCGAGCAGCTTGCCGAACTTGCCTTTTGCCTGCCATGCCTCGATCACCGCCTGCATGTCCTCGTCCTGCGCGAAGAGGGCCAGCGTGTCCTTGTAGTGCTTGACATGTCTGTGGAACAGGCCGTCGATGCCTCGTTTGCCGGACAGGAAATCTTGCAGTTTGGCACTCAGTTCCTTGAGCGACGAGGCCAGCACGGCCAGACGCTCCTCCATCGTCTCGCGGCCCAGCTGCAAGGTGTAGGCGATCGCCGGCATGTCCGCGTCGCTGTATGCACCGCTCTCGACAGCCTGCAGCAAGCGCTGTGCCTGTTCTTGCAGACGGTCTGCGTTCTTGGCCGAGAGCACGATGACGTGCGGAGCCGTTCCGAAATGGTCACGCTGTTGCTCTACCGCTTGGTATTCCTCGATGATCACATGCGCGTTCGCACCGCCGGCCCCAAACGACGAGAGGCCCGCAAGGCGCGGGAACTCCCTTGTCTGACCGTCGATCTCCACCAGAGGGCGCTTCCATTCCATCAGCTCTTGCGGCACGACAAACGGGCTGTTCCGGAAGTCGATGTTTGCGTTGAGCTGTTGAGAGTGCAAGGACGGAGCGATTCTGCGGTGCTTGAGCTGGAGCAGCACTTTGGTCAGGCCGGCGATGCCGGCGCTCGCTTCCAGATGCCCGATGTTCGACTTGACAGAGCCGATCGCGCAGAACTGCTTGTCTCGCGTGTACTTGCCAAACGCGCGGGAGAGCCCGGTGATCTCGATCGGGTCGCCCAGCGCCGTGCCGGTGCCGTGCGCCTCGATGTAGCTGATCGCGCGCGGGTTGATCTTCGCCCGCTCCAGCGCTTTCAGAATCATGTCCGACTGCGCCGTCGGGTTCGGCACCGTATACCCGTTGGTCTTGCCTCCGTGATTGACAGCGGTCGCCTTGATGACGCCGTAGATGTGGTCGCCGTCCTTCACCGCTTGGTCGAGCGGCTTGAGCAGCACTGCGCCGATGCCTTCGCCCGGCACATACCCGTCGCCATCCGCGCCAAAACTTCTGCATCTGCCATCCGTCGCCAGGAACTTGTACTGGCTCAGGAACAGATATTTCCCCGCGCCGATCGACAGGTTGACGCCGCCGGCGATGGCGACGCTGCTCTCTCCGTTCAGAAGGCTCTGGCAGGCGAGATGCAGCGCGGTCAGGGACGAAGAGCACGCGGTATCTACCGTCAGGCTCGGCCCGTTGAAGTTGCAGAAATACGAAACGCGGTTGGCGATGCTGTAGAGCAGCGTGCTTGGGCTGAGCACATGGCCCTGCGCCTGTGCGAGCACACCAAGCTCTTGATACGGCTGCCACAGCGCCCCGACGAACACGCCGACCGACTGATCCCTGAGGCTCTGTCTCGTATAGCCGGCATCTTCGAGCGCATGCCAGACCACCTCAAGGAACAAACGCTCCTGTGGGTCCATCAGCTCGGCTTCACGCGGCGGGATGTTGAAGAACATCGGGTCGAACTTGTCCACATCATCGAGGAAACTACCCCATTTGCTGTATAGCTTGTCGTTTTGCTTGTCCGGATCATAGTAGCGCACATAATCAAATCGATCCGGTCGGATCTCTTCGATGCAGTCCTTGCCCACTTGGATGTTCGCCCAGAATTCCGCCAGCGATCCGGCCTGCGGATAGCGCCCGGCAAGGCCGATGATCGCGATATCCCGCACAGCCGGAGCGTGCGGTGTCATCGCGACCGTCTCGACCACATCTGCGGAACGCGCGGTCTCTTGAGCACTCGCCACAGCCGCTACTGTCGATTCAACCGACGCCTCTACCACCTCATCCACTTCAACCGTTTCCGGCAATTGCAGCAGCGAACGCAGCGTCTCTTCATACTCCTCCAGGAAATAACCCGTCAGGTCTTCCAAGTTGCGGTACTCAAAGAACAGAGTCTTGGACAGCCCGGACCCGAACGCATCCTCGAACAGCTTGTTCAGCTCCAAGATCATCACCGAGTTGATGCCATACGCTTCGAACGCTTCCTCCGGCCGGATCATCGACGGCTCCAGCCCGATCGCCTCAGACAGCAGACCCCGCACGAATTCCTGTGCGCGAGATCTCAGCACAGCCACTCCACGGTCGCGAACCGCCTGCGTTTGGGCCGTCGACACCGGGGCCGCCGCCTGCACCAAGGCCGATTTTTCATAATTCGTCGCCTTGATCGAGAAATTGACGAGCCGCGCCACTACGCGCCCCTCCTCGTCGCAAACGGTCAGGTTAAACTTCTTGATGTCCGGGTTGTTCTTCGTCTTCGGGCTGACTTCGCTGTAAACGTGGCATCTGCGCGGCACGATTCCCCACATCTCCAAGCTTTCGATCGCAATCGGGATAAAATCGCGCTCGTCATCGCCGTGGAAGCGGTTGTTGATCAGCGCCGTCTGGAACACGCCCGTCAGCATCGTCGGGTGCAGCAGGTACTCATCATACGTGTCTGCGATCATCTCCGGCAGTTCCAGCGTCGCCAGCGCTTCCTGCTCGTTGAGCACCATCTCCTGCATCGGCATGAAGCTCTCCCCGACGATCAAGCCCTCCGCATGAATCTGCTGATAGACCTGCTCGCGCGTCCAGCTCGCCGTGCATCGCTCTCGAATCGCCGCGAGATCGAGCGTTTCCACCTCACTCTGCGCCAGCTGCCACGGAGCATATTCCAACGCCCCGGTCGCATGCACGACGCGCTCGGCCCCTTCCATTCTGTAGATCTCGTAGTCGGTGCGCTCCCCTTTTGGCAGCAGTTGAATGAACACATCAAACGGCTCTCCGCTCGAAGACAGTTGCTTCGCCCAGTAGCAGTTGAACAGCTTGCTCACCCGCTGGCCCGGAAGAGCGAGTGCGCCGGCCTGTCTGGCCATCTCGGCATAGCACGCGCCTGGCACGTTGTATTTGTTGTCCACCACATGATCGACCTGATAGAACTCTGTGTTGTCATAACGTCGCTGGTACAGCCCCTGCTCGCCAGCGACCTTGTTCAGATCGATCAGCCCCGAGCTGCGATACAGCGGAGCCAGAGCCCCCAGCTCGGCATAGTGCGCCTCGATGACCGCGCGCTGCCTGTCTTGCAGCAGATAGTCCAGAATCTGTTGCGAGGTTCCATGCTCAAACAGCAACGGCGGTTTGAAATCGACGCCAAAATACTGCGAGATCAGGTTCGCGATCTGCAGCAGCGACAGCGACGCCACCCCGAGCTGCTGCAGCTGCTGGCCGGCACCGATCTCCGCCGGAGCCAGGTGTAGCGCTTGTGCGAGGATGCTGTAGAGATCCCGACGGATCATCGTCGGCACATCCAGTTCTCGCACAGTCTCCGCCTTCTTGCGGATGCCAAAGTGCTGGTTGATTTTCATCTGGTCACCTTCGATCCCTACGATGTGAGCGAAACCTTCCTGACTTGCCAGATGCAGCGCTTCCCGGAGCAGGACCAAGCCCTGCGGCGTTTCCAGCGGCTGCATCCCGAACACCTTCCAGAGGTGCTCCTTCTCCTCCGGCTCCACGGTCATCCCGCCGTTCGCCCAGAGCGGCCAGTTGATCGCCAGCGACAGACCGCTGCGCCTGCCCTCGGCGACGAGCTGCTGCCGGTGCGCCGCATACGCATCCATGAAGCTGTTGCCCGAAGAATAATCGCACTGCCCTTGATTGGGCATCAGCGCTGCAATCGACGAGAACATGACAAAAAAGTCCAGTTCGTCGCCGGCCGTCGCGTCGTCCAGATGGAGCGTCCCCGCGAGTTTGGGCTGCAGGATTTTTTCAAAAGACTCGGTTGTTTTGCGCAGGATGAAGCTGTCTTCAATCAACCCGCTTCCCTGCAAAACGCCGTGGATGCTGCCATAGGTCGCACGCGCTTGCTCCACCGCCGCACGCACTTGTCCGGCATCGCCGAGGTCCGCCCGAATGTACAGGCCGGAGCCGCCCAGACTTGCCAGCCTGTCAAGCTGTGCCGCGATTCTCTCATCCTGCTCTCTTCGCCCGAGCAACACGACCTTCGCCTGATATTCCTTGGCCAGATAGTCGGAGAAAATCTGCCCCAGGCCGCCCGTGCCGCCTGCGATCAGATACACCCCGCCTTGGCGCAGCGCATAAGCCTGCTTCTGCAAGCCGCCCGCCACGGTCACCATCTCGCGCAGCTGCCTTGTCCCGCCTACATATCTCACTTCATGCAGCGGGGCCGGAGCACTCGCAAACAGCTCCTCCAGCAGCGCCCGGCCGCAGTTTTCAAAGCGATCCGTGAACGCCGCCACCTCCAGATGAAGGCGCGGGTACTCATACTTCAGCGTGCGAGCCAGCCCGCCGGCCGCATACAGGGCGGGCAGCGCCTCGGACGACATGCTCTCGCCGGCGTAGAGGATCTTGATCGGCTCTTTAAACCGGCTCTTAATCAGAGCTCCTGCCAGCACGAGCAGCCCCCGCAGGTCTTCCCCCCCCGGACGGACGGCCGGCACGAGAATCTGCCGCACGGCAAACCCGCTCGCCTTGACCTCCTGCAGCGCTTCCAGATAGCGATCCGGGTCCTGCTCGGCGATCGTCAAGCGCCGGAACGGCACCTCCTCGCCCAGTTCGCCGCGCATCCAATCGGCCAGTGACTCCGAACCGTTGAGGAGGAGCAAGCCCTTCGCCTCCGCTTCCGGACCGCAGGCTTCCTCCCGCCACTTCGAGGTGTAATAGAGCAGCCCCTGTTTGCTCGGCGCTTCTTTTCTCGTTTCTTTGTTCCTTGCTTCTTCTTTTCTCACCAACGCCCGCTTCGTAAAATTCTTCACCGAAGCCAGCACGCGACCTTCGCCGTCGCAGAGATACAGGTCGAACTGGATCGAACCGCTCTGCTGCACCTGACGCTGCTTAACATAGTAATAGCGCACCGCTTCCAAGCTTCCCGCAACCGTGAAGCTCTCCGCATAATACGGCACATACTGCGATTCGCTCGCCGTGCCGTTTCGCACGCTCAAGCACACCGCCGTCTGCAGCGCCCCGTCCAGAATGCCGGCTGCAATGCGCCCGTAATTCCGGACGTCCACCTCCGCAATCGCCTCGTCAGCCGAGCAGTGCAGCGTCTCGATCACCTGGAACGAAGGCCCGTACACCAGACCGTTTTCGGAAAAGAGACCATACAGCTCGGCCTTCGATTCCTTCGTCTCGCAGCGCTTGCGAATCTCCTCCACCTCGATGCGCTCTTCCGTCCGCGCCACCTGCTTGAGCAGGCGGCCTTGGCAGTGCAGGTCCGCACCCGAACGGATGCGCACAGCCCAGTCGCTTCCTTCCTCCTTCACGTTCAAGAGGAGGGTGCGCGGCTCGTCGAGAACGGCCAGCGGCTTCAGCCAGTACACATCTTGGAACGTCACACCGGCTGTCCACTCTTCCTTCAGCTCTCCGACGATCAGGTCCAGATAGCCCACGCCCGGCAGCACTTTCTGCCGCTGAACGAGATGGTCTTGCACCATCCGCTCCGTAGCAGGGAGCAGGATCTGCTTGTCGCCGGAAGCCGTATTCGCATCCGCCTTCACCGTCTTCGGCTCAAACCAGCAGCGCAACCGCTCAAACGGATACCCCGGCACCTCGATGCGAGAACCGTGGAAGCTCGCCTGCTCCCATTCGATCCCCTCGCCCTTCACCCAAGCCTCGGCGAGCAGGAGCAGATCGTCCGTCGACGTAGCGACCTGCACAGGCGCGTCAGGCTTCGTCCCCGCGACGCCTTGGAACAGCGACAGCGAGGCCTGCTCGCTCACATACCGCTCCAGCTCCTCCACCACCTGCTCCACCGACGAAGCGACCATCGCCAGACGCTCCTCGAACTCCTCGCGCCCGAACATCAGCGTGAACGCGAGATCGTCCACATGCACAGACTGTCCGGCTTCGCTTTGCAAAAATGTGAGCAGTCGCTCAGCCGATGCCCGCAACTTCCCTTTTTTCGCAGACAAAAGCACCAACCGCTTCTGCGACGCACTCTTGGCGCGAGGTCTGTTGCTGCGCGGCGGCTCTTCCAAGATCACATGCGCATTGACGCCGCCCATGCCAAACCCGCTGACCCCCGCCTGTCTCGGCAGCAGCTTGCCTTCGATTCGCCGCTTCTTCCACGCGGTCGGAGCCGTGACGAGGCCAAACGGCGACCCCTCAAACGAGATGTACGGATTGATCTCTGTAAAATTGAGCAGCTCCGGCAGCACGCCATGCTTCATCGCCAGCAGCACCTTGATGATCGAAGCCATCCCGGCCGCGCTCTCCAGATGGCCGATGTTCGTCTTAACCGAGCCGAGCAAGCAAGAGTTCTCGCGCGGCTGCAGGCCCCGCTCCTCATAGTACTGCCCGTATGCTTTCTTCAGCGCATTGATCTCGATCGGGTCGCCCAGCGGCGTGCCTGTGCCGTGCGCTTCGATGTAGGAGATGTTGCGCGGGTCCGCTTCGGAGCGCTGCAGCGCCGTGTAGACCACCTCAGACTGAGCGGTCACATTGGGGGCCGTCAGGAAATTCGAGCGCCCACCATGATTGATCGCCGTCGCCTTGATCACGCCCAAGATGTTGTCACGGTCTTCCACCGCCTTGTCCAGCGGCTTGAGGAACAGGGCCGCCACGCCTTCACCGCGCACATAGCCGTTCGCCGACGTATCAAACGTTTTGCATTGCCCGTCCACCGACAGCATGCCGGACTTGGCATGGGAGATGTACATCCGCGGGCTGAGCAGCGCATTGACGCCCCCGACGATCGCCGCCTCGCATTCCCCTTCCCGAATATCGCGCACCGCGTTGTGCAGGGCGACCAGAGAACTGGAGCACGCGGTGTCCACGGCTTCGCTCGGCCCTCTGAAGTTGAAAAAATACGACACGCGGTTCGCGAGGATCGAGTGTACCGTTCCTGTGGAAACAAAGGCGCTGATGTTCTCCCCCATCAGCTCGGCATAGTCGTTTTTCGAAACGCCCGCATAGACGCCGATCTTCCGGCCTGACAGACTCTTCGGGCTGTAGCCAGCGTTTTCAATCACCTGCCAGACCGTTTCTAGGAACAGGCGGTGCTGCGGGTCGATAAAATTCGCCTCTTTGGGCGAGATGCCAAAAAACAGCGGGTCGAATCGATCGACCTCCTCGATGAATCCGCCCCACTTGCTGTTCGTCTTGTTCTCTTCCTTTTGCGGGTCGCCGTACACATCCTCCCACTTCCAGCGGTCTTGCGGAATGACAGAGATGCTGTTGAGGCCTGCATTGAGGTTGTTCCAGAATTCCTGCGTGTTCTTCGCCCCCGGAAAACGACCGGCGATTCCGACGATGGCAACTTCTCGCTTTGGCGTTTGAGTCATCCAGATCCGCTCCTCTTTTTGCTTACAATCCGACCAGTTCAGAGATGCGCCGGTTCAGCAGGTCTGCCGTTTCGCGCATCAGTTTTTCGCCGATCACATCGACATGGCGCGCTCTCCAGCTTTCCAGCGGCGTGCCTTTCACCCAGCGGTTGAACGCCCCCAAGGACGGGCCGCAATGCACCTGATAATCCACCGTGTGCTCGGCGTCCCCGCTGAGCGCCATGCGCGACGAATAGCCAAAATACCATTTGAAGATCAGCGCCATCTTGTGCTTGGGATTGCGCTCCGCCTTCTCGATCTCCTGCGGGGCCACATAGGCTTGCACTTCGCGGTAGACCTCGTCGAAACTGCGCTTGAAGTAACGCTCTTGCAAAATGCGGCGGGTCTTCTCATCGATCTCCTCCAGCGAGTTGAACTGGCGGTAGAGATCGTACAGCTTGTTCGCACGGGCCGGGAAAAAGACGCCTTTTTTCAAAACCTGCACGCGAGCGCCGATCTCAAACATGTCGCCCGCCGGCGCATAGGCCGTGTCCTGCACGTTCATCTCCTGCAGCAGATCCTTCACCGACTCGGACGTCTGCGCTTCCACCGTGCATTGGTTGATCGAGCCGGTCACGAGATAATCCGCCCCGAGCACGAGCGTCGCCACCGCCGCTTCCGGGGTTCCGATGCCGCCGGCCGCTCCGATGCGAATCTTCTTCTTGTATCCGTATTTGGCCATCATCTCATCGCGCAGGCGAACGATCGACGGAAGCAGCACGGAAGAGACCCCCTGATCGGTATGTCCGCCGGAATCGGCCTCGACGGTGATGTCATCCGCCATCGGAACTTCGCGGAGCAGATCTGCTTCCTCGCGCGTGATCCGCTGTTCCAGCAACAGCTTGTCGACGATGCGCTCCGGTGCCGGGCTCAGAAACGCCTCGGCAACTTCCGGGCGCGAGACTTTGGCGAGGATGCGGTTTTCGACGATCACGCCGCCTTCTGCCGAGCGTTTCAGCCCTTTCGCCCGGTAGCGGACCAATGCGGAGTTCACCGCCATGTAGGCGCTTGCCTCCACGTTCCGCACGCCGGTGCGCAGGAAGAGATCGACCGTCATGTCCTCCATCGATGGGTTGCCTTGGTTATGCAGCAGGTTCATGCCATACGCCTCACCGCGCGTCAACGCCTGCTGAATCGTGCGGATCGCCTGTTCGATCTGCTCCAGCTTCATGCCGCCGGTCCCGTAAAAACCCAGCATGCCCGCCTTGCCGACCTGAATGACCAAGCGCTCAGAAGCCACGCCGCGATACATCGAGCCCGTGACATAGGCATACTTCAAGTTATAATCCTTCTTGAACTCCTCATCGCCCAGCGATTCTGCCGTGCTCGCCCTTCTCGACACACGCACGATCGGCTCGCTCACAGCTTCCCTCACCGGCACGACCTCCACCGGAGCCGGAGCAGGCGCCGCAGCAGGCGCCTCAACAGCGACTGCCACCTCCACCTCCGCGATCGACGCTTTCGTCACCTCAGGCACAGTCACAGACGCCGCCACAGCCACCAGCACCGCCTCTTCCGCCTCCTCCACGTCATCCGCTTCCGGCTCGATCACGAGCGGTTCCGCTTTGCGGCGGATCGTGGTGACGAGCTTGGTCAGGACATTGCCCGGCCCGACCTCTTCGATCTCGATCTCGCCAAGGCCCATCAGATAGCGCACGCTGTCCGTCCACTTGACCGGAGACACGATCTGCTGCACCAAATTATCCTTCACCTGCCGTTGCTTGTACGGACACGCATAAATGTTCGAGATGACCGGAATCTCCAGTTTTGAAAATTCAAACGATTCCAGATACGCTTCAAAACTCCGCTTGCTCTCCGCCATATACCGGGAATGGAAAGCCCCGCTCACATTGAGCGGAATGTACATGCGCACGCCCGCTTCCTCAAAAAACGGCTGCGCGCGCAGGATGTCCGTCTTCAAGCCCGCGATGACGATCTGGTCCGGCGAATTGTGGTTGGCGATGTCGATCCCGTCCAGCCCGTTCTCCATCAGCACCCGGTCGATCTGCTCCACCGTAAACCCGATCACCGCCGCCATGCCCCCACCGCTCGCAAGGCTCATCAGTTCGCCCCGCTTCTTGACCATCCGCAGACCGGTAGCAAAATCAAACGCCCCTGCCGCAAACAGCGCATTGTACTCACCCAAGCTATGCCCGGCCACATAATCCGGCTTGCATCCCGTCTCCTGCACCTTCTTGAGAAAACTCAGTGCGCTGACCACATACAGAGCCGGCTGCGTGTACTGCGTCTGGCCCAGCTGATTGTCCGGGTCCTCCAAGCACAGCCTTTTGATCGAATAGCCCAAGATCTCATCCGCTTGTGCCATCAGATCTGCAAACTCGTCAAACAGCGTACCTCCCATGCCTTTGTGCTGAGAACCTTGTCCAGGAAACACGTATGCTTTCATAGGTTGTCCTCCCTTTCTGATGGGCGATGAAATGAGTTGCTCCAGTTGCTCGCAAACCTTGTTGAAGTTCTTGAGATCCTGCTGATACGGCGTGAGGACCGCATAGCTTTGCGAGAGCGAATCCTGTTTAAAATTCCGCTTGGCCAGATTGGCCAGCGTTCCCGAAGGACCCAAGTCCACGTACAGGCAATCGTCTCCCTGCTCCAGCGCCTGCACCGCTTCGGCAAAGCGAATCGGCTGTCGCGCCACCTCCCAGAAATACTCGCTCCTCAACGCTGTCTCCCGCCGCCCGGTCACCCCGGAATAAAATCGCACCCAAGGCTGGCGATACGAGAGCCCGCGCAGCCGCGCCACATAGGAAGCGGCAGCCGGATCAATCCATGAGGAATGGTACGCAAAGGAGACCGGCAGAATCTGATAGGCGATGCCTTTCTCCCGCAGCGCCTCCCCGATGCTCGGCAGCATCGCCGCCGGGCCGGCCACCACAAAATGCGCGTCCGAATTGATCGACGCCATCTCCGTGTTCTGACGCAAGAGCGGCATCCTGTCATAGAGGCTCGGCTCCTGCAGAATCCCGATCATCCCGCCGGGGAGACAGGTAGCCTCAAACGCCTTGGCCTGCTCCACCACCAGCTCCAACGCGACCTCCACATCGAGCACACCTGCCACAGCCGCCGCCGCGAACTCGCCCATGCTGCTGCCAAGGACCGCATCTGGCTTGACCCCGCGGGCCATCAGCGCCAGCGCCAGCGCATATTCCACCATGAAGATCACGGGGTGGGTCAGCAGCGTCCGTTCAAACGGCTCGTCTCGGCGCTTGTCCTCCGCATACAGACGCGCCAGCACCGACTCCCCGACGAGCGGCGTGACCATCTCGTCCAACTTGTTCATCCACTTGCGAAACTCAGATACCTCCTCATAGAGCCCTCGACCCATCTGGTAAAACTGAGAACCCTGCCCGGAGAAAAGAAACACGACCGGCTTGCCCATCCATGCCCCTCCTGAACGCGACTCGTCTGCCTTGATTTATTTAAAATTGAACAATTGCCCCTGATTCTTGCGCATCCGAAACCGGACAAAATGCTCTTTTTGCTCAATCTGAAAATAGATGTTGTGCTCCAGCACATCCCGAAACGCCATGCCCGGCTCCTTGCCATAAGAATGACCCGGATACACCCGCACATGAGGGGGAGTGGACTTGCGAATCCTCTGAAAACTGTCATGCATCTGCTCCGGGGAACCTCCGGCCCCATCGCAGACGCCGCAGCCTTCAATAAACACCGTATCCCCCGTGATCAGATCGTCTGCGAGCCGAAAACAAGCCCCGCCGGCCGTGTGCCCTGGCGTCAGCATGCAGGTGATCGGCGTCTCTCCCAGCCAGATCGTCTCCCCCTCCTCAAACGGATGCAGATTCCGACATGCGAACCCGTAGGCATCGATCTCCTTGACCGACATGTACGCCCGCGCCGACGGGTAGAGCTCCAACAGCGTATCCACCTTGTTGACATGATCGTGATGCGAATGTGTCAGCAGGATGCAAGCCAACTCCGCCTCCAATGAGCGAAGCATCCCGTCGATCAACTCCAAGTCCCAAGCCGGGTCCACCACAGCCGCCTGCCGGGCGGCTTTGTCCACAAGTATGTACGCATAATTTTTCATGAACAAAAACTCAACCTTCAACGGGTGCAACTCATAGCTCCGCTTCATCCTTCCCCCCCTCTCAAAAAGCAAGCACAAAAAAATAGAGGAACGATCTCCTCTACTTTTTTGTGCTTGCTTTGGCTATTTTATATAACTTCTTCCACCTTGCACAACAGATCCTGCACGGCCTCCAAGTTCAAACGGCAGTCCTTGGGATAGGCGATCGCAAAGACGCGCTCCCCCACGACCCAGCCCGCAACTCGGAACTGCGGAAAATGAGAGTAAGCCGCCACCCAAGCCGTTCCCTGCTGTTCGAGCCCTGTGATCTCCAAAAACTCGAACGGCACCGCAAGGCCAGTTTTCAAGACTTTGGACAAGGCTTCCTTGGCCGACCAGTACAGCGTCATCAAGAGCGCCTCAGACCCCGGCTGCGCACCGATCCGCTCGCGTTCCCGCTCCGTCATCTGAGCCGCCAGCACGGCTTGCCGGGCCGGACGGATCTGCTCGACATCCAACCCCATCGGCAGCGCTTCCGGAAACACGAGCGCCGCCCCCAGCTCGTCGCAATGAGAGATGCTCACCTGCAGATTGAGAGCGGCAGGGTGTACGATCAGCGGCTGGTGAAGAATCCCCCGATCAATCCAGATCCGATCCAGACGTTCTTCCTGCACAGAGGCCGCCACCGCTCGCTTGGCCGCATAGCGTCCGGCCAGATAGCTGGTGATCCGCCGCTCAAACTGCAGCCCTTCATAAAACGCCAGCTCGTTCGGATGCAGAAACGGGATCGTGGCCTGATACTCCGCCGCCGATTGCGCACAGCAAACGCTCAACCAAGCGCTGTACGGCTCCTCTCCCCCTCGCACGTCAAGTCCCTGCACGAAGCTCTCCGGAGGACACACTTCACCCATGCCCCTTCCTCTCAATGCGATTCAATATGATACCCTAAGTTCCTTCAACGTGCCGAAACATCGATTAAATTAGCTTAGGGATTTTCTAAGATTCAACCAAATATTCTATCAATGAACTTACGAATTGAACAACATAACCCATTACACTAATACAGCTTAATACTACCCTCATTCAACTTTGTTCGTCAAGGATTACTTACCAGAGACCTATTTATTCTATCCCCACGTCTTGGTATGATATGGGCAAATAAAATATGGTATAATGTTGTAAAATATACTGTTTTTTGTTTTATTGACTATTTGTTTAACAACATACACATGTTAGGGGATGGCTATTTTGAATTGGTACGCACTATTCGTTGAATCCGGTCAAGAAGAGGTCGTGCAAAAGTTCCTGAACCTGTACTTTGATGAAACTTCCCTCCACTCTGTCGTACCGAAACGCAGAGTCCCCGAGAAGAAGGCAGGCGCTGTCAAGCACGTGCTGAAGAAAATGTTCCCCGGCTACGTGTTGATCAAGACCCGCATGACCGATGAAGTTTTTCACACCTTGAAAAAAGTCCCCAAGTGCTACAAGCTGCTCAGCCAAGGCACGCTCTACTCCAAAGATAAAGGAACCTATTACTCCAAAATTGACGAACGCGAGATGTCGCTGATCTTGCAACTGATCGGAGACGGAGAGATCGTTGGCTATTCGGGCATCTACATAGAAAATTCACGTGTCTCCGTAACCTCCGGCCCGCTGCAGAGCATGGAAGGCATCATCACCAAAATAGACCGTCACAAAAAGCGGGCGAAGATCCGCCTCAACTTCATGGGTGCCGAGAAGATCATCGACGTAGGCGTGGAGATCCTCTCCCCTTGCATCCCGCAGCTACAAAAGGCCACGTAAAAAACATCCCAGTTCCGGTAAGGAACTGGGATGTTTGTTTTAAGCGCTGCTCAGACGAGAATTACCAGCAGATGATCGTGCAGAAGTAGCACGTTTGCGTATCGACATCTGTCTCACAGCCGCCTACAGTGAATCCGGCAACGCCTTGGTTGTCGTTAAGTTGAACTTGAACGTCGAGATCGAACATGTTTGCCATTTGAAATCACCTCCCCCCATGAGTTAGAGCGTATGGTTCTCTTCATAGAGATTGTTTTGCACGCGATACATCTCGGCATAACAGCCGTCGCGCGCCATCAGCTCGTCATGCGTGCCCTGCTCGATGACCGATCCGTTTTCCATCACCAGGATCTTGTCAGCAAAGCGGGCACTCGCAAGGCGATGCGCGATGTAGATCCCCAGCCGGTCGCGCAGTAGGTCGCGGAGGCGTCCAAACACTTCGCTCTCGGCGATTGGGTCAAGCGCCGAGTTCGGCTCGTCCAGCACGTACAGATCGGCCTCGCGGACGAAGGCCCGCGCGATGGCGATCCGCTGCCACTGGCGCCCGACAGTTGCTCGCCGTTGACCACCCAGTGCCCGAGCTCCGTGTTGAGCTGTTTTGGCAATTTTCGAACGAACTCGCCGATGCCGGTCCGATCGCTCGCCGCCAACAGCTTGTCATCCTCCTCAAGCACGGCTGTATTGCCTAGTCCGATGTTGTTGCGCACCGTCATCTCATACTGGACAAAATCTTGGAACACCACGCCGATGCGCTTTTGCACCTGCTCGACATCCCACGCGCTCGCCGGCTCCCCGTTGACCAGAATCTGGCCCTCATACCCTTCATAGAGCTGAGTCGCGAGCTTGCCATTTCCTCTAACCAGTCCTTTTTTCTGAGGAAGGTGCAAGTACGTCTGACGGATTGCTTCCCGATCGAAGGTGAAGTCTTGCTGCACAAGTCGTTCCGCTTCCTTAGCGATTTCCAAAAAGTGCCCCATCGTCTTTCTGCAAAATGAAATGACCGGCGCAAGTTGCGGACAAGTCTCGCGAGTCGCCGCGACATAATGATGTTGGTTAGTCGGTCTAAACGTGGCAAGACTCTTGCTCAAAGAGATCTGATGCTTCGTGCAGACCAGTACACCCGGGAGTTGGTGAGGGAGATGCCAATACATCTCCCCGTAGGTTTGCAGGTCGTCCTCTGCACAGATCGGGCAGTAGTAAAAGAACTCTTTTTCTGTGAAGGTACTCGCCATGACCCCCGTTATCATGTGAAGTGCGCCTTCCCTAGCGCCTGAACGCATCGCTGTATGAGTGCGTTCTCTGAATTCAGGGAGTACGAATGCTGTGTAATATCTGAAAAAGGTATGATTGGAGATCCATTCTTCGGCTGTTTGATTGATGAAATGTCGGAGTCGGCTATTGAGTTCTTCGAGATTAGTCGGCAGATCGGGTACTGCCAATTGTGTCTCGTCCCCATAAAGGTCAACCATAGTTTGCTTGGGACCGGAATTGATCGAATACAAATGGTATCTGGCCAGCCAACTGTAGAGCAATTCTTCTGGATATAGCCTCGGGAAAAATCCAAGCATGCTGTCCCTCCTAGATAGCAAACTCCTGCATCGGGTCTTTTATAATACCTGCCTCTTTCATGGATTCGTAAGCCGAGAGTTTTCGGTGTTTCCCCTGTTCGATGATCTCTGCCAATTTATTGAGTTGGGGTCCCTTGATTTTTGTCTGCTGAAGCTGTTGTTTTTCAGTCTCAAGCTTTGCCAAGGCTTGTTTGACAACCTGAGCCGGTTGCATGTCGCTTCCTTCTTTGATGATTTTGAGTACAATTTTTTCTGCTGTTTTTGCATCCACGTCCAATGAAATTAGAGCGTGAATCGCTTTCTCTGTGATGGAAGATTCATACTTTTGACGAGCTTCCTCCTGTTGCTCCTTCTTCTTTTGAATAGTGGCCCGAATATCGATCTGGCTCTGTCGCATTTGGATGACACTCGATAAATCCATAGGCATGATGTCCTCATATTTCTCAATCTCAGAAATGAGTCCGCTACGGAGGGCATTTAGCATTGGCTGCACAAGTCTCAGATCCTCACGTGCCACCTTACGAACCAGAGATGGGCCTATCGTTTCGTTCTCGCCGATGGCACGGCTTTGTGCAAGGGTGTAGAGCTTGACTGCGATATCCACGATTCCTTGACTCTCTTCATAGATCGCGGTTCGAAGCTCGTCGGTAAGTGGGACTTTTTCTTGAGTCCATTGGTACTCCCACATCTGCTCGATCAGCATATCCCAGTCGTCCCCAGGCTTCATTTGTTCCCAAACCATGTCTCCCATTCCACTGCCTCGACGTGCTTGACGAAAATCTTGTTGGAGGACAGTGCGGGCACGCATCGTACCGATGAGAATGATTGGAATGCCTACCTCGTTGATTAACGTGACGAAGAAGTTCATCATCTTCTCTGACCCTTTGTCCTTTGCCGTGAGCAAGTGCTGAATCTCATCAATAATCAACGCTCCGATGCAATGTCGCCTTGCAATGCGTCCCATAAGATTGACCATCGAACTGATTCATGAGGGCAATTCAGTTTGAGCCACACAATCTGAAACAAGTTAACTGGATGAGTGTGTAAAATGGACTGAGGGTACAGCGACAGAACTCGTTCGATCGCTGTTGTTTTGCCAATCCCCGAAAACCCCATGAAAGTTAAACTTGAAGCACTCGACCTGACTCCCGGCACGACGTTACCAGTAACCTGTTGCACGAATGCAGGGTCAAGTGGATTACGCGAGAGAGATCCCGAACGGATAAGGCTTGAGAACTTTCGCTCCAACTCTAAATGCTGCATGACTGGTTGGAAGAATTGCTGAAGACGAAATAGAGCCGTGTATCTCAGTTCTGGACTCAATTTTCGCTCCTCGTCGTTGTAGATCGGAGTCAAACAAAGACGCTCGTAGGCTTCCATCGCGGATAAGATTGGTGGCAACGCTTCGATTAATGGGTTCCCACGGAATTCTGGAAGAGATTGTTCCAGATATACGACTGTTGGCCATGGGGAGTTTTGCAATGGGAGTCTCTGATATTCATCATTCATCTTGATCCTGCTCCTTTTGGCGCCGGAGGAAATCTTTTATTGACGGTCGTTTTTGTTCTTCATTCAATTTGGAAGTGAACGGGACGACATCTGCTGGTGGCTTGTCTGCGGGAGTCACATCGACAAATGATTCCTCTCTTCGTCGCTCCTCACGCTCCATACCACGATGATCTTTTATATTTTTGATCCGTTTGGATTTGTTGTTTGTGGATTATCGCCCTTTGACTTCTTTGACAGCCGTCTTCACGATATCTTCCACTTCAGAATAGAAGTTTACCTCTGCCTGCAACTCGGAATATGTGGCAGCATGTCGCATCTTTCTCTCATGTGCAATGAGGTTCTGCACTTCGTTAAGCGTTTTATTCATATATCGCTCTTGGTGATCAAGCAGGTGGCACGCCTCAAATGCTCCAGTGCTCTCATCCCACAAATACACGATAGACACGTTGCGAGGATCGTAGGATATTGACACTTTCCAACTTCCCCGGTGTCTAGCCTCAGGGAACCACCCTTCTTTAAGAGCCCGATCTGATCCATACAGCATCTGCATGAATTTGATACCTTTATGAGTAACTGTCGCGGACTCTTGTGGTAAGAGGTGGAGTCGAATCAACTCCTTCGGGAAGATTCGTAATTTTCCTGAACGGTTCTCGATCCCCCCAATTCCAAAGTTGTAGTGGAATTGGCTCTATGCCATCTCGTATCATATCTTCATCTCGGGTGTAGGACTCCAAGTAGTGGGACGTGTTGTACTTGAGAATCTGCTTGATCATGATCTGCGTGAACTGCTCCAATGTCAGTTTTGCGTCCAAACGATAATCGCGGGCCCCACGTTCCTGAAAATCCTTGTCTACATAGCCCGGCAAAAATGACTTTACTTTCTTTTGCACAATATCGAACTGTTTCTCCACGATCCCTTTCCAATCGGCGCGATAAGGAGCAGCATTCTCTACATGCAGGTTAAATGCGTTGATCAATCGTTCGACATTGTAGCCTTCTAATTCTCCACGGCAAGACCATGCTAAACGTTACCTTTATGCAAGCTTATGATTTCTAAAGGTAAAGACAAAAGACCAGGCTGCCCATTATTCTGATATGCTCCCCTTTAGGTAG
>NZ_JNVM01000035.1 GCF_000722545.1 Paenibacillus tyrphae | reverse complement strand
AAATTGAAAGCCGAGATTCGGTTTCTGAAGCAACAACTGGACGTGCTAAAAAAGTACAAGGAACTGGAAAGGAGGTGTCACCAGAGATCGTCATCCCATGGATGGAGTCCATTCGAGGGGAAGTAAGTGTGTCTCAAGCTTGTGCATGGTTAGGGGTTCCTCGTTCAACGTATTATCGTTGGAAGGCATCCTATGGTGCCAAGCGTACGAACCCCGTGGTAGAGAACATTCGGCAGCTCTGTACACAGCATAAATTTCGCTACGGGTACCGAAAGATTACCGCGCTGCTCCGAATGGAACAGACAATTAATCACAAACGTGTACAACGGATTATGCAGATGGAAGGGCTGC
>NZ_JNVM01000034.1 GCF_000722545.1 Paenibacillus tyrphae | reverse complement strand
ACCGAATCTCGGCTTTCAATTTTTCGAGTTCTGAGGCATACTCAGGGCCCTTCCCATAGCTATATTGTTTACCGACTGGCTGTTCAAGTCGGTGGAATTCTCCCGCTCGATACCACCTCATCCACGTCTCTATTTGGGTTTTATTTCGTATGTTGAGCTTCTCCATAACCACTTTCACGGGTACACCCGCTAGCCTCATCTCAATTGCTTTCATTTTCATTTCCACAGGGTAGCTAACTCTTGTTGCCAACGTAAAAACACCTCCAAGGTTGTCTCCATATCTTACGACATGGTTACATTCTCTCGAAGGTGTTTTGATTTGTCTCACGTTACGGGCTCAGTCCC
>NZ_JNVM01000033.1 GCF_000722545.1 Paenibacillus tyrphae | reverse complement strand
GGTGCTTCTCTGTTCGCAAGAATCCCCCACCTCAGCGCCATTAGCGCAGGTGGCGGGAGTGTTCAATTTTTGGTCTTCGACCGCCGCTGTTTCATTCATGGGGTTCAGTCTAAAACATTCGTCTAATCATGACACTTGTTGTCATGATTCTTCAGTTATACTGTGAAAGCTTAGAAAATAGAAATCCGAGGTGGAGTCTATGAACGTCCATGATATCGTAATTGAAGGAGCACGCGAGAATAACCTGAAAAACGTGAATATCCGCATCCCGAAGCGGAAAATCACGATCTTCACCGGCGTCTCGGGCTCGGGCAAATCTTCCTTGGTCTTCGACACCATCAGCGCCGAAGCTCAGCGGCAGCTTAACGAGACGTTTTCCGCATTCATCCGCAATCGGCTGCCCCGGTTTAGTCAGCCGGATACCGATCTCATCCAGAACTTGTCTACGGCGGTTGTGATCGATCAGAAAAGGCTCGGCGGCAACTCCCGCTCGACGGTCGGCACGATCACGGATATTTATGCGATGCTCCGGCTGCTGTTCTCCAGAATCGGTAAACCTTTTGCCGGCAATTCGCATGTATTCTCGTTTAACGACCCGGCCGGGATGTGCCCGGAATGCTCCGGAGTCGGACAGGTGGTGCAGTTCGATGTGGACAAGCTGCTTGACAGGTCCAAGTCGCTGAATGAAGGCGCGATCCTGTTCCCCGCATTTAAAGTGGGGAGCTGGTTATGGAATACGTATGCCCATTCCGGCTTGTTCGACAACGACAAGCGGCTCGCTGACTATACGCCGGAAGAGTGGGATGTCCTCCTGCACGGTAAAGAGAGCAAGATCGTATACCACACCAAAGGCGGCGCAATCGAATCGGATTACGAAGGTCTGCTGCCCAAGTTCACCCGCCTGTATTTGAAGCGGGACAGCAGCGAGATGTCCGAAGCCAAACGCGAATCTATTGACCGGTTCCTGTCCTACAGCGATTGCAGCCTTTGCGGGGGAAGCCGGCTTAATCAAGAGGCCTTGGGCTGCCGGATTAACGGTTACAACATAGCCCAATGCGCAGCGATGGAGATTGGAGAGCTTATTCGTATGATCGGAGCCATTCGGGATCCCGTTGCCGGCCCGATGATTGACGGGATTCTGACCCGGCTGAACCATCTGGTCTCCATCGGGCTGGAGTATCTGAGTCTGGACCGACAGACCGCAACTTTGTCGGGCGGGGAGTCGCAGCGCATCAAGATGGTCCGTCATCTGAGCAGCAGTCTTACCGACATGATCTACATTTTCGACGAGCCGAGCGTCGGGCTGCATCCGCGGGATGTCCATCGTTTGAACGGCATGCTGTGCCAGCTCCGGGACAAAGGGAATACCGTGCTCGTCGTCGAACACGACCGCGAAGTAATGGAGATCGCCGATTACATCATTGATGTCGGACCTCATGCGGGAACCCGCGGCGGAGAAATCGTCTACGAAGGCGACTTTGCGGGCTTGCTCCGCGCGGATACCTTGACAGGACGGTACTTGAAGCAAAGTCTGCCCTTGAAAACTTCAACCAGGGCGCCTATGGACTGGATGACCGTCACCAGCGCCAAGCTTCACAATCTGAAGGATGTGACCGTCGATATCCCGGTCGGTGTACTGACTGTGGTAACGGGTGTAGCCGGCTCAGGCAAAAGTACGTTGATTAACGGAGCATTCCTGCCATCGCATCCAGAGTCGATTGTCATCGACCAGTCGGCCGTGGGCACATCCATCCGCTCCAATCCGGCCACTTATACGGGGATGATGGACGAGATCCGGCGGCTGTTCGCAGCCGCCAACAAGGTGAGCGCATCGTTGTTCAGCTTCAACTCCAAGGGAGCCTGTTCCAACTGTCAGGGTCTCGGGATGATATACACGGATTTGGCCTTTCTCGAGCCAATAAGGACGACTTGTGAAATTTGCGCGGGCAGGCGGTTCAGCGATGAAGTGCTAAAGTATAAGCTGAACGGAAAATCCATCAGCGACGTCCTCGCCATGACGGTACGGGAAGCTTCGGAGTTCTTCAGCAGGAAGGAACTGCTCCGTCAATTGCAAACGCTGGAGGATGTGGGACTCGGATACGTAACGCTGGGCCAGCCTCTGAGCACCTTGTCGGGCGGGGAATGCCAACGCATCAAACTGGCCGGGGAACTTCACAAGGAAGGCAGTCTCTATATAATGGACGAGCCGACAACCGGACTGCATATGTCCGATATCTCTCGTCTGATGGACATTATGAACCGCTTGGTCGACGGGGGCAACACAGTGGTGGTCATCGAACACAACCTGGATGTGATTAAGAGCGCAGACTGGATCATTGACATGGGTCCCGAGGGCGGCCACCGGGGGGGCCGAATTGTATTCGAAGGCACTCCTGTCCAGCTTGCTGCTGCCGAGCATTCGATAACGGGGGCGTATTTGCGCAAGGCAGAAACCGGCCAGGGAGCGTCTTCCTGACAGGGTACGTTGCAACGGACCCTATTCCGAAACATCGATACCGTCTTTATCTGTATGGCAAAACAGAGGTACATCGAAAAAGGCGCCGGACTTGCATCTCCGACGCCCCCACCTCGTTCCCATTTCCTAAAACACCTTCGTCGTCCACGATTCGCAATTCCACGTCTCCGTCACGACGTCCCGGTAAAATTCCGGTTCGTGTGAGATCAGCAGAATGCTGCCCTTGTACGCCTTCAGCGCGCGCTTCAGCTCATCCTTCGCGTCCACGTCCAAGTGGTTCGTCGGCTCATCGAGCACGAGCAGATTCGTTTCGCGGTTGATCAGCTTGCACAGCCGCACCTTCGCCTTCTCGCCGCCGCTCAGCACCGCGACCTTGCTCTCAATGTGCTTCGTCGTCAGCCCGCATTTCGCGAGTGCCGCGCGCACCTCGAACTGAGTGAACGAAGGGAACTCCTCCCACACTTCCTCGATACACGTATTGTAGTTCGCTTCCTTCACTTCCTGCTCGAAATAGCCGATGTGCAAATATTCGCCGCGCTGGACCGAACCCGACAGCGCCGGGATCTCGCCGAGGATGCTGCGCAGCAGCGTCGTTTTCCCGATGCCGTTCGCGCCGACGAGTGCTAGCTTCTGCCCGCGCTCCATGCGCAGGTTCAGTGGCCGCGACAGCGGGCTGTCGTAACCGATCACGAGCTCTGAGGTTTCAAAAATCAGTTTGCCCGACGCCCGCGCTTCCTTGAAGTTGAACTGCGGCTTCGGCTTATCCTTCGCCAGCTCGATCACTTCCATCTTATCGAGCTTCTTCTGTCGCGACATCGCCATATTCCGCGTGGCCACACTCGCCTTATTACGCGCCACGAAGTCCTTCAGGTCGGCGATTTCCTGCTGCTGGCGCTTATAGGCGGACTCCAGCTGCTGCTTTTTCATCTCATAGACCTGCTGGAAATGATCATAGTCGCCGACGTAGCGGGCCAGCTCCTGATTTTCCATGTGGTAGATGAGGTTGATGACGCTGTTCAGGAACGGAATATCGTGAGAGATCAGAATAAACGCATTTTCGTATTCCTGCAGGTAACGCTTCAGCCAGTCGATATGCTGCTCGTCGAGGTAGTTGGTCGGCTCGTCCAGCAGCAATATGTCCGGCTTCTCGAGCAGCAGCTTGGCCAGCAGCACCTTCGTCCGCTGTCCGCCGCTCAGGTCGTTAACGTCCTTATCCAGGCCGATGTCGGTCAAGCCTAAACCGCGTGCGGTTTCTTCGATTTTGGCGTCGATCATATAGAAATCCTGATTCGTCAGCGTATCCTGAATCGTGCCGACGTCCTCGAGCAGCTGCTCCAGCTCTTCAGGCGACACCTCGCCCATCTTGGCGTACATGTCGTTCATCTCCTGCTCCATATCGAACAGGTACTGAAACGCGCCCTTCAGCACGTCGCGGATCGTCATCCCCTTATTCAGCACGGCATGCTGATCAAGGTAGCCGACGCGCATCCGCTTGGACCATTCGATCTTGCCTTCATCCGGCTGCAGCTTGCCCGTAATAATATTCATGAAGGTGGACTTGCCTTCGCCGTTCGCGCCGATCAGCCCGATATGCTCCCCCTTGAGCAGCCGAAAGGACACATCGTTAAAAATCGCCCGGTCCCCAAACCCGTGACTTAATCGTTCTACATTTAATATGCTCATCAATGACACCTTTTCTTTCTGGTCTATTTATCAGCTTCTATTATAAATGCGAACGGGGTCGGAACTCAATCATCACGCTCTATCAGAATGGTGCCGCATATTGAATTCTGCTTTAATTGCTTTACAACCTGCTTCACTAGTTGTGTCAGCACTTGTTTCAGCGCGTTGCCGATAAGCCTTTGAGATCGCTCTTGCCTGATTATCGGCGGGGGACGTAGCCCAAGGTGAAGGCGCGGGAATGCGGGCTTATATAATTGGATGTCATTTGGTGCCTGTCATCTATCCAAACCATTTTTCCACTCCCGAATAAACTAAAATTGAGATAAATGGTAACTTAATCTAATACTCAATAATACTGTTAAGGAGTGTTGACGAATGAGTTGTACTAGAGGTTTCGGCGGCTTTACTTCCACAGGTGTTATTCTGGTTCTTTTCATTCTGCTCGTTATCGTTGCTTGCAGTATCTGTTTTATTTAAGCACTTGTTTATTACAATAAGAACTATGGAATCAAGAACGGGCCACCGAAAGGTGGCTCCTTCCATATTAAGTCAACCGTTCTTCAATTTGTACTGCTGACTCTTCCCTTCAAACCTTCAAGCGATTCCGTTATATAATGCCTAACAAGAGTTTCATACAGTCTATGGGGATATATCCAAGGGAAACACGGCATTTGCCCAATGAGAGGAGAAATAAAATAATCCACCATCAGCCTATGCCAGCGAGGGGTTATTCTTCACTCATTGGAACACCACATAGGTATTTGTCATAAGTTATAGATGTGTTTTTCAATTTATGACAAAGGAGTATGCAACACATGAATAGATTTGTGTACTATGGCTATCCGCAAGCCTATGCCTCATTCCCGGCTCCGCAATATTATCGGAATGAAGACGTACAGCGCAAGGAAACTCTGGTGTTGCCGAAAAATGTTATGTACACGACAGCTGTGGAACCCAAATTCACCGAGCATTTGATCCAACACATAGGGTTAACGATTGTCATCACGACAACGGTCGGCAAATTGGTGGGTACTCTGGATAATGTTTTCATTGATCACGTCGCTCTTGTAGTTCATGGAAAAATGCATCACATTCGATTATGTGAAATCGTTTATTTTGAAAAAGTAGAAGAGAAATAAGCATCCCCCATCATTATAGTTTTCCGGTACGGTATCATTTTTATGGAACCAACTAGAAGGGACGCGACAGTGCGGCTCTTTTTTTGTGCCGTAATTACATGATAGTTGCCACATGTCATCAGTCCATACATTCGCTCTGTACTTGAATATCCTGAGATGGAGAGTTGCTGTACGATCAGCATCCGCAAAGCCTTCGCATGGGTAAACCAGTGGGTTTCAGGCAGAAGGCGCCGCAACGGAATGTTGCAAACATTTTCACTGGAAAAGGAATGATGAAATGAGTTCAAAATGGGACCCCTCGAAATGGGTGCTTCACCGGTTGTATTCCAAACATGCCGGTCTTCGCAAGCGTCTGCCTCCGACATCGATTCTAACTCCCGCTTCTCTATCAAGATCCTTAAAATCTTATGGTGCGGTATACATCAAAGGAAAAAATCAGCATACGGGATCAGGAATCATTAAAGCCTGGAAAACAGCAAACGGGTATCGTTTTGTCAAAGAACGAGGTAAACGGGTCAATACGAAGTCAATTCATGATCTATACTATATGGTCAGAGATGGAAGACCGAGCCGGTCGGTCCTTGTCCAAAAAGCGATTGATTTGGCGAGCATTAAAGGAAGGCCATTCTCAATTCGTCTCATGTTGATGCGTGACCGAGAAAGGAAATGGAAATACGCGGGAATGTTGGCGAAAGTATCGGGAAAAGGCAGTATCATTTCAAATGTTCGACGAGGTGGGGGCTATGCCACGACAATCGATAAAGCTTTGGCCCAATCGTTAAATTACGGTCGTAAACAGATCAAGGGAACGAAACGGAGGCTGATCCGCATTGGTTTTGAGACTATTCGTCATGCAACGAAAAGCGGTTATCTATCCCATGAGACCGGTCTCGATTTAGGTATCGATAAAAAAGGGAAAATATGGATCATTGAAGTGAATCTTGTGTATCCTTCATACGGATTATTTAACAAGATTAAGGATAAAACGTTCTACCGGAAGATCAAAAGGTTGGCTGCAGCTTACAGAAAGCGTCGAAAAGACTGAGGGAAAATGAATAAGGGCGGACCTGCCTCCGCCCTTCCATTTTTTTCTTGCTGTTATTTTGCGTTTCTCCTCATCCTTCGAATTTTGCGATACAGCGTTTTATCCGGCAACCTCTTAAAATTGCCTCGGATTAGCGGTTCAATGTTCACCTCGTAAATCCATATCCGCTTCTTCGGATCGATTCCTATATCCACAGCGAACTCTTTGAGATTCGGATACATGCGGCTTACATAAGTGACGGTACGAACGGCACATTTCTCCAGTTTCCGGATCATTTCCGATTTTTCTTTTTGGGAATATTTCAAATGTTGGGTAAATAGCGTTTCGATAAGCGTGGGGGTCCCACCGGAATGCGACGTCGTCACAACGCTTCCCCGAGCTCCCAACCTCCCGCAAATACCGGCAAGCTTCCATTTGCCATCGATTCTCAGGACGTGACAGCGAAGATCGAAGTGACGCTGTTCCTTCGTCACGCTGTCAATTGCCTGTTGAATGAGATACTTTTTATCTCTTGTCAGCAGCTCCACCTTGGCCCATAGATCTTTGGAATCCACATATTTTAAGTGGGAGTCTTGTCTTATGGCCGTCCGGTTATCTTTGCCCCGTTCGAGCCGTATGACTCCTTTGGATTTCCTTCCCCGATCGGGTTTGAGATACACTTTCACATGTTTGTTCATCATTCGTTTCAATGAGTACTTATCCAGCAAATCCGTCTCAGGAATATGGCGGGCAATCTCGGGAGTGTGAATAAGTTGGTAAGCAACCGCCAGTTTGCTCTTCACGTGATGCTTCTCGATAGACATGCGATCACCTTTTACGTAACATTTTTTTTGCACGGAGATATCTTTGATACTGGACAGGATCAAATTTTCGCAGCCCTTTAAAATCAGGCCTGGTGTTCGCTTCGATAAACCATACTTTCCCTTTCTTATCGATACCCATATCCAATCCGACAATTGTAAGTGGAAATTGGGAACCCAGTTTTTGAGCGACTTGGTAGGAGACGTTGATTAATTCCTCCAAAACTTTATATGGCTTCAACGATTGGTCGATTCCCTTCAAAGTCCGGATTATTTTTGTGTCTTTTGCTCCTTTTGCTATGTTGGTGACAATCGAAGTTGCCTTGGGTGCGACTTTGGCACTTATCCACGTAAGCTGCCACCTGTTTAACGGTTTTTGCAGGACAAGACGAACATCAAAAGGACGCTTGCGATAAGTGGCCAATTCAATCCCCTGCTGAATCAAGTATTTCTTTCTGGGATTCATTCTCTTCACAACTTCATCATATACATATTTCGATGAGCACCAGCTCGTTGTTCCTCCGTACGCTATCTCGCATTTCGCATCGGCCAGCTTTTTTATCCGAATGATGCCATTCCCTTGTCTTCCTATGTCCGGCTTAATATACAAGGTAGAATAGGCTCGGAGCATTCTCCGGAGAGTCGAAGCATGAAACCAGTTTGTTTCCGGTACATGATGCGAAATGATCGGATCGCTCATCAGAGGAATTCCCTTTTTCATTTTGCTCCGTATGATCGTATGCGTCATAATGGAAATTCCACCTTATAAATGATTGTTCTGTGCCCAGGAAGCCTCTCATAACATCTTTTCTATAACGAACTGCGACTGAGCAGTCTGCTTCGGTTGGCTGATTGGCTGCGGTTGGTACTGGTGTTGGCAATCTTCTTTGCATATTCCAATGGGTTCAAAAAAGCTTTTCGCGCTTTCGTTCCATACGCTTTAACGATCGAAACTTTTGCCGATTGCGCGTTGCATTCGATGAGCCATAGTTTTCCCTTCTTGTCTACAGCGAAATCGATGCCGATTTCACCGAACTTCCCGTATTTTTTTTCAACACCCGTGTAAACATCGATCAAAAAAGCTTTGATTTTATTTTTTAAGACATTAATTTTCTGGTTCGAATAACCAGGAAATAACTTTTTCAAATAATCGTCATATCGAAATGCTTCCGAATGCGTAGTGATGGGCGCGTTTTTCCGGCCGATGCGAACGCAAATGCCAACAATATCAATATTGCCTTGTTTGTCTCGTTGCAACTCGGCGCGAAAATCGACAAGGCGATTGCTGCTGATCGTAACCAAATCGATCGCCTTCTGCACGATCACCTCTCGATCTCCAAAAAAACCTTTCACCGCTTTTTCCAAATTTCCCATACTGTTTACTTTCTTGCGAACGAGACGCCCAAGAACAGAATAACTGTATACATAGCTGTCTCCAGGCCGTTTTTCAATTCGCATGACCTTGGTTCCTTTTCTTCCGCGACGCGCTTTCACATACACAGTCCCCAGCTTTTGAACCGTACGTTTGATTTCTTCCATATTTTCGACGTTTTTAGTTTGAGGCAAAAATGGACGTACTTTATCGTCATGGTTTAATTGTTCATAAAGCTCGCCTTTATTAAAGGCGTGGATCGGATTGATTTTCTTGACACCCAACCGCTCGAACTGCTCTAGCAGATCACGGATCTCTTTCCCGCGACCGCCCCGAACATAGATGACATCCGGAAGCGGAAATCGATCCCTTTCCCATATATTTGACGATTCATTGAAGTAAATACCGCTTACCTTTCTCCGGGACAAATCCACATCGTCACAGGTGAAAAAGATAAGCGTCGTGTTTGCTTCCTTGTTTGCTTCGACAAGCCTTTTCAACCGGGGGTATCGATGGATACCATTGGTAGAAAAACGCTTGTTGCCCAATATAACGCCAACAATCGGACGCTTTAAAGACGAGGAACTCGAACGTTCCATTCCTGCTCACCTCGAAGTATATGGTCAAATCAAGATAATGCCGATTCATTAAGATTGACGTTTTTTTTCTGCGGCATATCCGGCAATTCATTCACGGAGACGATATCCGTCGTTTTTTTCACCGGTTTATGCCAATATTTTTCGTTCCCCGGCAGTTCGTCAAACCATGTAGCTTCTTTCGGACAATCCAATATCATCAGTTTTCCATAATCCCGATCACGCGATTGATGATATTTCAAATAAGCTTTACCGTCTTCGATGGCCAGAATCTCAATTTTTCCCGACGTATGGCTCATACAAAGCTTTACCCGTTTACCAAGACCGGAAGTTCTTGATTTGGCTTCTTCCACGATTCGATACACTTCTTCAAGCGTAAGGACGAATCCGTTATTTCCCGCAACAGGTCGGTTTACGAAGAAATAATAAGGAGTCACGCCCGCCCACGACAGTTTGTCAAGCAATTCGCCGAGAACGGCAGGATCGTCATTGATTCCTCTCAGCACAGGAGACTGATTCACAACGATCGCTCCAGCTTCGTATAAAGCTTTGAAACATGCTCTCGCTTCTGCCGTTATCTCCCTCGGGTGGTTCACATGCGCCATAACATAGATTCGCTTCTCTTCCGTCGAGTAAGTCCGAATCAAATCGAGAAGCTCTTGGTCTTCATAAATCCTCATCGGATTGAACACGGGCAGCTTCGAGCCGATCCGAATAATTTTGACGTGCTCGATTGAGCGAAGAGCCGCTATAATATTACGAAGCTTTCGGGTCGTTAATATAAACGGGTCTCCGCCTGTGAGAAGAACATTATTGATTTCAGGCGTTCTCGCGATGTAATCAATCCCATCCTGAACATCTGGTATTGCTTCCTGCACATCTGCACGGAACAACCGTTTGCGAAAGCAAAATCGACAATAGGCTCCGCATACTTCTGAAACGAGTAAAAGCGCTGTCGTTTTGTATTTATGCTGGCATCCCTTCACGACATAGTTCGTGTCTTCATCGGAAGCATCCCATCGCCCATATTCCCTAAGTTCATCCGAATTCGGTATCACGAGACGCCTTATGGGGTCATTGAGATCCGACCAGTCAATCAGTTGCAAATAGTAATCGTTCAGTCGAAAAACGAACTTATCCGTTACCTGCTTCAAAGCAGCTTTCTCAAACTCGGTTAAACCCGGGATCTCGTTCAAATTTGTACTGTATTTTACTTGCATATCGAGTTGCATCTCCTTTCATGTCGGTATGCTTCTGTTACTCTTGCACTTGCCCTCCCTTTTCTTGAATATGATAGTAGTAAATGCGGAATATCATTTTTTGTGTTGGTTGATAGCGGATTTGCCAAGAAATCCGCATAACAGAACTGTGGAAATAGCACATAATCAACTAGTGGATCAGCCATGAGGTTACCAATATGGTAAGTACAGATGGGAATGTGGGCTTATATCATTGCATGTCATTTGCTGCCTGTCATCTGTCCAAACAATCATTCGACAACCGAATAAACTAAAATCGTGGGTAATCGGAAGGGATCAGGCCGATACTCAATATGATCACTAAGGAGTGTTGACTAATGAGTTGCGTTGGAGGCTTCGGCGGCTTTACTTCCACAGGTGTTATTCTGGTTCTTTTCATTCTACTCGTTATCATTGCTTGCAGTATCTGTTTTATTTAATCGGAGCTTTAGAACCAAGTAACAGAGTCACCGAGCGGTGGCTCTGTTTTTCTATATCCGTCAAAAACTGAATGCAACCGTTCAGATCGACAGTGTCATAGAAAGTCTAAAATTGGACTGCGAAACTTAGGGTTCCTCCTATAACAAGCGAGATAATCAACACTACTACCTCCATTTGATTTCATCCTCCTGTATTAATAAAGGTAGGTACCATGACCTCCAATTAATGAGTACATCTATGATTGTGGGGAGACAGAAAAAATGGCCATCAGATAAAAACGATAGCCATTTTGAATCGTATGAAGTATAAGATAATTATTATTAATAGTTACATGACTTAGTTGCTCCACGAGAGTCGTTAGAAGCACTTCCAGTAAATGATACACCAGCCGTTGCTAAATGAATATTAAGTTCGTCGGCAATCTTAGGTAGGCTCACACCTTCGAGCATAGTGCTTAGCTTGAACAGAATTATGATAATATTTTGGATTTAATAAGGATAACCAAAATGAGAGGCCAAAGAGCCTCTTTTTTTATTTGCTGAAGCGGTCTTAATACTCTCTTTAGAAAACAAAAAACCTCATGGAGTTAATCCGTGAGGGGGCTATATTTCCAAATTAATTGTAATTATTCATAAATACTATCTGTCGTGGTTCCATCTGGAAAGGCATTAAACACATGTATTTGCGGCTGTTTTTCTCCATTTAGTTTAGTGTACCACAGATTTATTTTAGCTAATTTTCCGTTTGAATCCCAAGTTAAGAATAACTGAGCACCAACTTTTCCTTCTAATAATCCAGCTTCGTCACCTTGTTCGATACTTGCATAGCGGTAATCGCTTGCTGCCTTTACGTCAAAACGCCAATGTTCCCCGCCTTCGTTGCTTTTTTTAGCAACTTGTGGGTTTCTTTCGAGTAACTTTTTTAAATCTGATTGAGACAGACGGTAATTCAATTTATATTGAACTTTCCAAATAAATCTCGTCAATTCATCTGCTTCTTTTGGATCACTGGCAATGGAGATCACTTGATTTTTCTCATCGTACCTAACGCCTAGCCCCATGGATTCAGATACATAACGAACGGGCACATAAGCATGACCATTTACATTCAATATTTGATACTCTTGGGGAAGCGGTTTTATTTGACCATCTAATTCAAGCTGTACTGGAAAAAGGTATGCTTTAACAAATTCCGATGCATATACGGTTGGATAAGCAAACAATAAAAGTGCAATTACCGCAAATATAATTGATCTTTTCATAAATAATCCCTCCATTATTAAGTGTTTGATTGAGTCACAATCTACGGGAATATTGTTAGCTATAACTAAGAAACCTTTATCTTTTCAGGTTTACTTGAGTTATGCTCAATATTCCCGTAGCTTGTGGTTGATTCTTATTTTTTTAATTTCTCAGCTTCCTTTTTCTGTACGTTTTCTGCATCGTTAGGTTGAGGTTTTAATGCTGATTTTAGCCCAAGTCCATAATTCATCTCATTTGCCAGTTTACTATTCGTTAACTTCTGTTCATCTATATGCGACAATCCCTTACTTACGCCAGAAAGATCCAGCTTGCTTAATTCATTTAGCTCTTCTGGTGTTAAGTATATGCCTTTAGTTACTTCATTGCACTCTTCTTTTTCGCAAAATACTTGCTCAGGTGACCATCTGTTTGGCGTATTCAAGAAGTGCTTGTCTACAACAGATTTATCAACGATAAAGATTGCTAAGGATTCAGAACTTGGGGATTTTGTAACTCTTGTTGCACTAATATCACCACTAAATACTGGATGTTTGGCTGAAGAACCTGTCAATACAGGGGAGAAGGAGCAACCATAGTTTACTTTAGTTTCATATTTGCCATAACCAACTGCTTTTGCTTCAGGAGAGTTAGTTTTTGCTGTGACCATAGCCTTTACAGTTTCGGTTAATTGTTCCTTTGTCAGCGGCAATTTTGATTGAGAAGACTTATTATCGACACAAACAATAAAATCTTTTCTGCTACTGACTCCAAGCAAATTGTCCGAAAACGTGACCTCACTTTGCGGCTCTACCTGAGTACTGTTAGCAAATACATCTCTGTTTTGATAAGCGATAACTAATGTTAAAGCACTCATTAAAATTAAGCACAGCCGTCTTAATGTTTTTGACATTTATTTCATCTCCTTAGTTTGAATTAGCTTCAGTGGTCACGGCATCAAGATCCTTTTGCGTAGGGTCAGAGGGGTACCCATTTGAACAACCGTAATCTTTAGAATGCATAATACTACCGGGGCAATCATTAGAGCCGTTTCCATCTGGTAACCCTAACAAATGGCCTGTTTCATGATTTACAATATAATCCCTGACATTTGTAAAAGTCTTATATCTCAGTGTTGCCACACCATAATCATAATGGCTATGTCCATCTGATTGTTTTACTTCACCGTATCTTACCACACAAGATGAAGTTCCGTCACAAAGGGGTTTTGTACTATCCTGAATATAATATCTAAAAGGAGTGCTTGACAGTTGTTCACTTGTCATATTCTTGCAAGCTGTTTCTCCTGCTCCTCCTTGTATGAAGTAAATCTTATTATTTGCCAGACCATCATAATTTTTTGAATACAGCACTTCTTTAACTGCCTTGTATGCGTCCACAGTTGAAATTGGAACATTTGAATCCGTTGCATCTACACAAAAATACTCTTTGACATCGGAAGAATGAGTACTTGTGATGTGTCGCTGTGGAGAATAAGAGAAATGAGCAGAAGCCGCACTTGCAGATACTAAAAATAAACAAAGTAAAAACAATAGAAATTTAAATGACTTCAATTCGAACAACCTCCTAATTATTAATCTGCGAACAATTGTCGCGACTGAATTGTTCAAACATAATTTATCACAATGCCATAAAATATGGCATAGGAATTGACGTCTATTTTTATTACAGTGATTACTTGAAAATTACCCGAGTAATTACAGTGATTACCAAATAATCACTTATACTTTGTAGAAGTATATCGAATCATGATATCTCAAGTAAGAATTAGGGGAAATATCGCAATAAACAGTTAATTGTCATATGAAACTGACTTTGCTATAATTAACCAATGTAAAAATATAGAATAAAAAGGAAGGTTTTGTGCTATGATGGGGATTTTGAATCATAATAAATCCATCTCAGATATCATCTTCCAGTTTAGAAAAGAGAACAATTTGACATACACAGAATTTGAAGAACTAACGGGTGTAAGCAGAAGTGTATTACATCGAATGGAGCGTGGAGAAACGAAGCGGCTAGAGTTAAAAAACTTAAAGGCGATAGCTGCTGCATTGCCAGCACATTATACAGAAATTATGGAATGTTATTTTCAGGAAGAACATAGGACTGACAATTTGTTTGAAATATTAAACGAAATACTGACATGTGAAGAGACACATTCTTTAGCTCCCAAAATCGCACTGAAGATACTTCAATCCCCCAACAAAGATACTGAAGATGTCCTACAACGACTTTATGAATTTACAGAGAAATTAAGTGATTCTTCTTTGCGAGTGGCTCTCTATAAGACCATAGTTAGGTATTCAAGAGAGCATGGAGTAATGAAATACATTGCTAAGGGATTATTGCAAAAACACTTAATAGAGCGACTTGATTTAAAACGATTGGAGAAATCCTTTCATGATGGACAAGAAGTATTGCATTACTTGAATTTCTTATCCCTTGAAGAACAAATAACTATTTACTTAAGAATGACACTGCTTGCGTTCGCAACAAAAAAATATGACGAATGTATTCAAATGTGTAAAGTTGGAGTACTTTTGGAACAAAACGATACTGAGCTAAAGGCAAGAGCCTATTTAGCCATGATTAACTCATATTTACTCTCCGGTAACTATGATGAAGCTGAAAAGGCATTAGAAATTTTCGAGTTATTTAAGTATGATTTTGTTGATGAAGCTGTAAAAATAACTCGTGCAGTAATAAAGGCGAAAAAAAAGGAATATGATAAAGCGGTACCCATGCTTCAAAGTTATATAGAGGAACTTGGCAAGGAAAATAAAGTACATCTGATAATTGAACTTTTGGACATTTATTTAGAAACCGAGAACATGAAAGCCGTTGCTGAAATATTAGATAAAGAAAACGAGCTATTACCCGATCATCCACAGACGCCACAAAAGCATTTTGATATAGGTATGTATTACCGTTTAAAAAGTGTTTGCAATTTTAAAGTAGGGCTGTTCGAGGAAGGGATTGAAGCTATCGCTCATAGTTTGAATCACTTTGGAATCATCAATGATTTGAAAGAAAGGGAAGAATGCATTCGCATTGTATTGTACTATTCCTCAAAATATTCAAAAGCTATCCAGCCATGCCATGCAAATTTGTTAAAAAAAGTATATAATTAGATTGTAAAAACCATCAAATGAATTTGGAGGTGAATTATAATGAAAAAATTTATCCTACTTGCTGTCTTATCTTTGACTCTGATTGGAAACCTGAATAGCCTTCCTATAGAAATTTCAAAAGATACTCAAACCACTTCATTTAGTGTGGCAGACCCTGGCTTATAAAACAGTAAAAATTAAAATATGGCTTTATACAAACAGGCGTTCTTTAATGCCTGTTTTTTTATATCCCATTATTAGGTCTCGAAGGGAAATTGATGAAATTAATGATACATTGTTACTAGGACAGGTGAAAAAAGTTTTTGAAAGGAGAATTTTTGATGGGTGTATTAGTTTCCAGAAGGGAGGATTATACCCAATATGAAATTAGTCATTTCAGCGAGGAAACATTGCAGAGCGAAATGAAAACCATCCTGAACCAAATGGAAGAAGCTGTACAACAAGGCGAAAGTTTAACGAGCGAATATGTTGTCCAATTGAGTCAACAATTAGATAGATACGTTTTAATTGCTCAAATTCGAAAAATCCGGTGTGTGAACTAGAAATCATTATTGTTTGAGGTGTATCAATGTATGAGGGTAGAGTAACTGGAATTATTAGAGTAATAGACAAAGTCGGAAGAATTGTGATTCCTATGGAGGTTAGGCGTGTTTTGAAGTTAGAATCCAATGTCATGACAGAGTATTTCTATGATGACGAGAAAAAAGCAATTATGGTTCACAGGTATCACGGCAAAGAATGTTTGTTTTGCTCAAATAAGGAGCAAGTCGTTTATTTCAAGAAATTTTATATTTGTACGTCCTGTATTCAAAGCCTTCCTGCACTTCAGGTTTTCTTGGAGCGAGTAGAACGTGAACGATCTAATGAATTAAAAAGAACACTTTCGAAAAAGAAAAAAATTACTCCAAAAAGGAAAGAGGCATTGGAACGCCTGTATCAAGTAATGAAGGAAAATCCAAAAGCTTCACAAAGAAAAATAGCAGAAATCTTAGGATTTTCACAAGCATGGGTTAGTCATTTGCTTAGGAATCATGTAGATTTATAGTTATTCTAGCTCTTTAACCACCACATGTTAATATAGTTTTGAATTTGTAGGGGGGACGAATTTTCATCCTCCTTTTAAATTTGAATATGAAGTTACTTGAAATCCATTTTTGTTGGAAGGTTCGACCGCTTTGAATATGGCATAAAACACATATTACATGGGTAATTGGATTGGGTGCAAAAACGAGAGCAGATATCATTCAATTGATGAGTGACGCTTATTTTAGGAAGTGACTTGTACAAGCACGGTGATTGAGGTGCGCATCGTAAATGTTATCGTGAGAGCCGTTATTTAAAAGGTTTTTTTCTATTAAATAATGAGTCAATTTTCATTCAAAATACTCGTTTCACTAGATGAAACTAATAAAAATGAAGGTTAAACGATATCGTGTATCGATTACTGTTTTATGTCCAACTATTTATCCTGCTTCAGTTTAAAACCGCTATTGGCCAAACCGATAACGAATCTGATAGAAAGCTTGCGTCGTGAAATTAAATTAAGCAGTGATTACCAAATTGGGGTAGGCATAAATGGGAAAGTGGGCTTATATAATTGCATGTCATTTGCTGCCTGTCATCTGCCCAAACAATCTTTTCAATATCGAATACACTAAAATCGTGGGTAATCGGGAGGGATCAGGCCGATACTCAATATTACCACTAAAAGGAGTGTTGACTAATGAGCTCCGTTGGAGGCTTCGGCGGCTTTACTTCCACAGGTGTTATTCTGGTTCTTTTCATTCTGCTTGTTATCATTGCTTGCAGTATCTGTTTTATTTAAGCACTTGTTTTATTACAAAAAGAGCTTCGAAGCTATGGTAGAAGAGCTACCAACACAACGGGCGGCTCCTTTTTGTATGTTCGGCCTCCTCTTTGTGCTTTGCGCATAGCCGAGATGGTCGCGGATTTGATAAGAAAATGCAGCGGTGGCATAGGACGCGAAAATAAGTCCTAGACCGCCTCTGCTACTTTCCAACTTGGTGATAAGCAGCCATAGTTTACATTCCGATAAACATATTTCTGCTGAAGACCCCCCAGTTTCCTCCCTTAAATCCTGACATTCCCTCTAAGTTGACAAAACAAGGAAGCACTATATATAGGACATGTGACCTCGCATTTGCCCTAAATGTCATGATGAATCTCATTTTCGAATGGTCCGCAGGTGTAATCATTGCCATATCAGGGCGTATTGCGTTAGATGCAGTAAGTGCTTCACCCATTCCAAGGCTTGCAATACCAGTGGGATGCTCCATGTTACTCCGGATCCAGTAATTGGACACCTTTGTCACAGATGCTAAATCAGTTCTGTGATTATAGATCATTAAAAGTTGATTTGAAGTAGTTTGTTTGACCTCCACAAGAATGGGATGATGTACCATCTGTCGGTCGTCCGAAACTGTCGGTAAGCCCCAATATGGTTCGCCAGTATGAGCATAGTGGGGCATGAGTGAGTTACTCATGAATCATCCTCCGTCTCCATTAAAATAGTCAAATGTCATGGTTTAATGTATGTAACCCAAAGTTTTTTTGTGAAAATTCTATTGTCTGACTCATGATTGGATGGATGGCGTTTGATCCCTTGCTCAGTGATTCGGCTGCTGCCGGAATGCTGCGGAAGGGACGGTTTAACACCATGGGTAAATATAATTGCTCGTCAATTGCCACCTGTCACCAGTCCAAACTACCTTTTCTCTGCTGCATATACTAAGTATATGAGTAACCGGATGAACGACGGCTGGTGCTCAATTCACTCTAAAGGGAGCGATTATCATGGGTGGTTTTGGCGTAGGCGGTTTTGGTGGTGGCTGCGGCTTTGGCGGCTTTACTTCGACAGGCGTTATTCTGGTGCTTTTCATTTTGTTGGTAATTATTGGAACATCCTTTTTTATCTAACATTTTCTTCATTTTGCAAGGGGTCGCCGCTGGCGGCTCTTTTTTTGTACGTTCGATCTCTGTCTCTAGTGGGGATTTTAACTATCCTATCGACTGCCCCGACACCTTACGCAATTCATTCACTAAAAAGGAAATGTAACAGACCCCTGCCGATAATAATTTGAACTTTTTTCAGCTATTTAGTTACCATTAATTTGTTGGCTGCATAATTTACTTTCCAACTTGTTTAAAAATATAAGGCCACATAGTTTTCGCACTAGAGCTCATATCGCGGCTTTTTTATTTATCGATATCAAAGCTTGCCAAATGGTTCATAAAAAATGATTTTAAGCCATCGTAGGACATCGTTCCCTGTAGAAGCACACCATTTTTTTGAACTATAGGTTTATACCGTGTTTGGAATTTATATTCATCATAAAATGTAAAAAAAATATTAAGGAGAAAAGAGGATACCCGTGGGAATTGGAAAGATGAAAAAACATAGGGAAATGCTGAAACGCTCCGTTTTACGTCGCCATTTACCTGAAACGCACCGGTTTACCCATGCGAGGGCTTTGCGGATGCTGAGAACGTATTCGACGATCTTCATCAAACCTAATCATGGCAGCGGAGGATCCGGCATCATCAGAGTCAAGAAGGTCCGAAAAGGCTACGAGGTTCGGTACGGTCTTAAACGCACACACGTCGGTTCCGCCTCCTTGTATAAGGCGATTCAGTCTTATTTGCGACCATCTGGACAGTATCTTGTGCAGAGGGGACTTCGTTTGGCCAAATACAAGGGATCGATCTTTGATGCCAGAATCTACATGCAGAAACCGAAGAAGAAATGGGACATTTCCGGCATGGCTGCCCGCGTGGCTGCTCCGCATCGCTTTGTTACAAATTATCACAAAGGCGGACATGGAGTGAAGCTTAAACGAGTGCTGTCAAGGCTTTTTACGAAAAGAAAAAAAGTAAAAAGCACGCTAAGAAATAAAAAAGATATCCCGTCTCATGGCTAGAACCATCAACAAACGGCATTCGATTCGTGAACTGGGAGTTGATCTTGGGATCGAGAAAAACGGCCGTATATGGATTATCGAAGCTAATTCGCGGCCCGGGCATAAGCTGTTCACTCAACTTCCAGACAAGACACCGCTGCGTAGGATTATGAAAAATAAGCACTTGATTCGGAGGCGGCTCATGAACTAGAAAGGAAAATGGCCAATGAAAAAGACAGAACAACTAAAACAAATGATTCACTCGCAAAATTTGGAGTTTATCATGGAAGCCCATAGCGGGCTATCGGCTGCCATTGCCGAAGAGGCCGGGTTCAAAGGCATCTGGGCCAGCGGATTATCCATCTCCGCAGCAATGGGAGTAAGGGACAACAATGAAGCCTCCTGGACGCAAGTGCTGGATGCTTTGGAATTTATGAGCGACGCGACGTCGGTTCCGATCTTGCTTGACGGAGATACCGGCTACGGAAACTTCAACAATGCCAGGAGATTGGTGAAAAAATTGGAACAGCGCCAAATCGCAGGGGTTTGTATCGAAGATAAGCTCTTTCCGAAAACCAACTCCTTCATTCATGCCAAAGCTCAACCGCTTGCCGATGTAGATGAATTTTGCGGCAAAATTAAAGCGATGAAAGATACGCAATCGGACGAAGATTTTGTCGTCGTGGCAAGAGTGGAAGCTTTCATTACAGGTTGGGGGCTGGAAGAGGCCTTGCGGCGGGCGGAAGCTTACCGGCAGGCAGGTGCCGATGCTGTTCTCATTCACAGCAAGAGATCGGACATCGCGGAAATCGAATCGTTTATGAAGGAATGGGGCGGAAGACTGCCGGTCGTGATCGTGCCTACCAAGTATTACACCACTCCGACAGTACGGTTCCAGGAGCTCGGGATCAGCCTCGTCATCTGGGCAAACCATAATTTGCGGGCCTCGATTGAGGCGATGAAAAAAGTATCCGGCCAAATTTTTCAGGAGAAGAGCCTTGTCCATGTAGAAAGCGGTGTCGCTACGCTTGAGGAAGTGTTCAGGCTTCAAAGGGCCGAGGAGCTTCAGGCAGCGGAGCAAAAGTATCTTCCTTCCACGGACAAAGATTCGGATGAACGCTTATGATCAACACGAGGTTATTTGGGAAGGAAATGCAAAATCTGGGATTTCAGCTGTTCAGCGGTGTCCCGTGCTCTTTTTTGAAAAATTTAATCAATTATGCCATCAACGAATGCGAATACGTTGCAGCAGCGAATGAAGGAGATGCGGTCGCCATTGCATCCGGTGCCTATGTGGGGGGAAAGAAGTCGGTTGTTCTCATGCAAAATTCGGGTCTGACCAATGCGGTATCCCCATTGACCTCCCTTACCTATCCGTTCCGGATTCCGCTGCTAGGGTTTGTCAGTCTCCGCGGGGAACCGGGTATTCCCGATGAGCCTCAGCATGAGCTGATGGGCAGGATCACAACCGGGCTGCTGGATTTGATGCAAGTGGAATGGCAGTATTTATCTAACGATTTGGAAGAGGCCAAGCGTCAACTGGTACAGGCTGATGCGCATATCGCGAACAATCGTACTTTTTTCTTTGTCGTTCGAAAAGGGACGTTCGAGGAAGAGGTGCTGCAAAAACAACAATCGTCGATCCATGTGAATCAATTCAAAACGCACCGTCATGCGGAGCTTCAAATGCCGACGCGGTATGAAGCTTTGACCGTCATTAATGCTTTGAAGGACAGCAGGAGCGTACAGCTTGCCACAACCGGCAAAACCGGGCGGGAATTATATGAAATCGAAGATGCCGATCATAACCTGTATATGGTAGGTTCCATGGGCTGCATCGGTTCTTTTGGACTTGGGATGGCATTGGCCCAAAGCGGCAGGGAGATTGTGGTGATTGACGGAGACGGTTCCTTGCTTATGCGAATGGGAAGCTTGGCTACTAACGGTTATTACCATCCGCCCAACATGATTCATATTTTGCTCGACAACAACGCGCATGAATCGACAGGAGGACAAAGCACGGTATCCCATAACAGCGATTTCGTCACCATTGCCGCTTCCTGCGGCTACGCGAAGTCGCTGTATATTCATAATTTAGAAGAATTGGAAGCTGCCTTGAGCGAATGGAAACAAACCAAAGGCTTGACTTTTCTATATATGAAAATATGTAAAAAAGCCAAGGAGCAGCTTGGACGTCCCCACATGAAGCCTTACGAAGTAAAAGAACGACTGCAGCGGTTTTTGAAACAGGCTTCTATCGGACAGTAGGGAAGAGGGAATATTATGCGGTCTGTGAAGAGGAAGATTTTGCTTAATCCCGGGCCGGCGACAACAAGCGATAGCGTGAAGCTCTCGCAGGTGGTACCGGATATTTGTCCCCGCGAACCGGAATTCGGCGATTTGATGGCCTATATCTCCGCAGAGCTAACCCGATTGGTCGCCGATACGGATCATTATACGACGGTTTTGTTCGGCGGCTCCGGCACGGCGGCGGTTGAATCCATGATCAGCTCGGTTCTTGGGGAACAAGATGTTGTCGTCGTCATCAATAACGGGGCGTATGGGAAACGGATAGGTGAGATTGCGGGAGCTTACGGGCTGCCTTATCTGGAATTTACAAGCCCTTCCGATGATGCGATTGATTTGGATGCTCTGGAGAGGTTTATTCAAGCCTCTGACCGTGTTATTTCGCATCTCGCCGTCGTGCATCACGAGACGACCACCGGTCTGCTTAACGATATTAAGGCGATTGGCGAATTGTGCAGCAAGTATCGAATTGACATGATCGTGGATGCCATGAGTTCTTTTGCCGCTGTTCCGATTCAGATGAAGGAAATGAATATCCGTTATTTGGCCGCAAGCTCCAATAAAAATCTTCAAGGCATGGCGGGAGTTTCCTTTATCGTAGCGGAAAACAACAAATTGGAGAGCCTGAAGCACAAGAAGCCGAGAAATTATTATCTGAATCTTTATGCCCAATATAAATATTTTTCGGAAAAGCGGCAAATGCGGTTTACGCCGCCTGTGCAGACCCTGTATGCCCTGAAACAAGCGATTGAGGAATTAAAGCAGGAAGGCGTGAAGGAACGCTACGCAAGGTATGTGAATTCGTGGACCACGCTCGTTAACGGCATCACCCGGCTAGGTTTAACTTACCTCGTCCCCGACAAATATCACGCCAAAATCGTCACTTCCATCCTCGAACCGAATTGCGCCGCCTTTCATTTTCAAGAGATGCACGATTATTTTTACAGCGAAGGGATCACGATTTACCCTGGTAAACTCGATCGATTGAATACTTTCAGAATCGCGACGATGGGGGATATTGCTTATCAAGATATCGAAACGTTCCTGGAACGGCTTGAGCACTATCTCCAAAGTATCGGTTTTTCAAAGCGTGAGGAGGAGACGGGGGATGTCGTCGACAAAAGATAAGTGGCTGAAATATTGGTTCTTGAAAAAATACAAACGGTTGGCCCCCTACGTGCCGAGAACGAGAATGATGTCGAGATCTGCTCTTTGGAATCTTATTTCCAAATATCAGCACGTGATCTTGAAACCGGTAAGAGGCAGCCGGGGGCGGGGCGTCATTCAAGTATCTTCGTTAGGCGGCAATACGTATGCTTTGCACTTTGAGAGTATCAAAATCAAGATACAAGGGAAAGAAAACACTTATAAATATATCCAAAGAAAAATCGGGTACACCCGTTATATGGTTCAACGCAGAATTGCTCGTCCGACCGTAGGCGGCTGTCCTTTTGATATGCGGGTCATCATACAGCGGAAAAAGTTCTCCAGTAAATGGAAAGTAACGGCGAAGATCGCCAAAGTTGCAGGCAGAGGCTATATCGTCTCGAATAATGGGAGAAGCAAAGGAAGGTTGCTTCCCGTGAAGACGGCCATTCGAAAATCGACAATCAAACATCTTTCTTCAAAAAGATTGCAGTGGAAGATGGATCGAATTTCTTTAAGAGCGGCCAGGCGATTAAGAGGCCTGTTTCCACGCCATCGTATTTACGGATTGGATGTGGGATTTGATCCGAAAGGCCATCCGTGGATCATTGAAGCCAATCTGTACCCGTCCATGTCCCATTTTCTTAAGCTAAGAGATAGAACCATGTACCGGCGAATTATGAAATATAAAAAATAATGTGCGGATATAATAAGCAGTGAACCGTGGGCCTCTCTACTATTCATTAGTAGAGGGGCTCTACTATGTCTATAGGATGTTTACATTTTTTTATTATATAATCAATTGATTATATAATTGAATTAGTATATATTTATTTTATAATATCTTTGATCCGGGGTGAGAGAGGGGTTCCATGGAACAAATCAATGAAATGGCCGACAGCTTCAAACTGCTTGGCGACAAGACACGTCTAACGATTCTTGCTTTATTGAAAGAGCGGGCCCTGTGCGTTTGCGACCTCGTGGAGCTATTGGAAACGTCGCAGCCCAATGCAAGCCAGCATTTGCGCAAATTAAGAGCAGCCGGGCTTGTAAACGAAACGCGCAAAGGGCAATGGATTTATTATTCCTTAAGCCTCGAACACAAGCCCTATCTTCAAGCGGTTTTGGACTCCGTTCCATCGTTTAAAGAAAAAATTGGGCAGCTCAAAAACGTTTGCGAATAGGAGGCAGGAGTTTATGGCTGTCACTGCGTTTCTTATCTTTTTGGTTACTCTAACGTTTGTCATCTGGCAGCCTAAGGGATTGAATATCGGCTGGTCGGCAAGTGCGGGAGCTATCCTTGCTTTAATGTTCGGCGCGGTGAGCTTCACGGATGTTGCCGCCGTAACCGGCATCGTATGGAATGCCACCTTGACATTTGTAACCATTATTTTAATTTCATTGGTGCTCGATGAAGTCGGCTTTTTTGAGTGGGCGGCGTTACATATGGCGCGCCTTGCACGAGGCAACGGTATGCTCATGTTTATAAGCATCATTTTGCTTGGATCGGCGGTTGCTGCCTTGTTTGCCAATGATGGCGCAGCCTTGATCATGACGCCGATTGTGCTCGCTATGGTCCGGGCACTTCAGTTTGAGGACAAAATGGTTTTGCCGTTTGTTATGGCGAGCGGATTCATTGCCGATACGGCTTCCTTGCCATTGATCGTGAGCAACCTGGTCAATATCGTATCTGCCGATTATTTCGGCATCGGCTTTGCGGAATATGCAGGCCGTATGCTCGTTCCTAATTTCTTTTCCATTCTGGCGAGTCTTCTTGTGCTGTACCTATATTTTCGCAAAAGTATCCCAAGGAATTACCACGCCGCCCGGCTCAAAAGGCCAAGCGAAGCCATTAAGGATAGGAGGCTGTTTCAATGGTCTTGGATCATTTTGCTGGCGCTGCTTATCGCTTATTTCGTAAGCGGGTTGTTCTCCGTTCCTGTATCGGCTATTGCGGGCATCGCCGCTATCGCCTTTCTTGCAGCCGCGAGAAAAAGCCCGGCTGTTCATACCTGGAAGCTTGTTAAAGAGGCTCCCTGGTCGATTGTCGTCTTCTCCATCGGCATGTATGTGGTTGTTTATGGATTGCGAAATGCCGGGCTAACCGATGCGCTGGGCAGCGTCATCCAAGTAGTCGCAGACAAAGGACTGTTCGCGGCTGCCGTAGGAACAGGGTTCATCGCGGCTATCCTATCGTCGATAATGAACAACTTGCCAACGGTCATGATCGACGCGCTGGCCATTAAGGGGACGGAAACACAGGGCTTCATTCGCGAGGCGTTAATTTATGCTAATGTGATCGGTTCCGATTTGGGACCCAAAATCACTCCGATCGGCTCATTGGCCACTCTGCTGTGGCTTCATGTATTATCTGCGAAAAATATGAAAATCGGCTGGGGCTATTATTTTAAAATCGGCCTAATTTTAACCGTTCCTACCTTGTTTATTACTCTCTCAAGTCTTTATTTATGGCTTTATCTGCTGCAAGTTACTCACGCGAACGTATGGATTTCTACGATAACGATTGCCATTGTGCTGGTTGTGATTGCGATGATCGCGAAAGCGGTGTTGGGGAGCAAGCTGAGAAAAGGCGGACAACAAGGCGTTTAATTCGGATTCAGGGGAGATATCGCGATGAGGAAAAAACCTTTGGTTTACTTTTTGTGCACAGGAAATTCGTGCAGAAGCCAGATGGCGGACGGATTTTTGAAAGCTTTAGGACATGATCGATACGAAGTGAAGAGTGCCGGGCTTGAAGCGCATGGGCTGAATCTCCGGGCTGTTCAAGTCATGAGGGAAGCCGGCGTGGATATCAGCGGCAACATGTCGGATGTGATTGATCCGGAAATTTTAAACCGGGCCGACTATGTGATTACGCTATGCGGACATGCGGATGAGCATTGTCCTGTCATTTCGGGCACGAACGTAATCAAGTGGCATTGGGGGTTTGATGACCCGGCCAAAGCAACCGGTACCGAAGAGGAGATTATGACCCGGTTCCGTAACGTCCGCGATTCGATTAAAGGCCGGATCGAACAGTTCGTGGAAGAAGGAGGGTAGAGTAAAAAACACCTTGCGCAAAACGACGCCTCATCCTGTAAGGGACAGAGGCGCCTTCGCCCTAGTTTCTTTGCTTTATGACCCGCGCCGGAACGCCGACTGCCGTGCAATCGTCCGGAATATCGCGGACAACGGCCGCTCCGGCTCCGACGACGGACCATTCTCCGATCCGGATGCCGTCGATCACCTTCGTTCCCGTGCCGAGCAAGGTACCCGTTCCGACCGTCACGTTCCCGGACAAGGCCGATCCCGGCGCGATATGGCATGCGGTGCCGATCCGGCATTCGTGATCGACCGATGCGTTCGTATTGATGACGGCGTAATCGCCGATATGCGCTTCGGCGTGAATCACGGCGCCGGCCATCACGGCAATCCCTCTTCCGAGCGTCGCCGATTCGGCAATATAGGCGCGCGGGCTAATGGCATTGACGAGCTCGAAGCCGGCCTCGGCCGTCTGTCGGCACAGCTTCTCGCGCAGCCGGTTGTCTCCGATAGCGACAAAGGCGTGCCGGATGCCTTCCTCGTACAGACACGGCAGTACGGAATCGTCGCCAAGGATAGGAATGCCCGACACTTCGGTGCCTGGCGCTTTGGTTGTGCAGCCTGCCAGGCGTACCGTAGGATCGGACTTCAGAATATCGATGACGACTTTGGCATGCCCTCCCGCGCCGATAACGACCACTTTCCGTACCCCCATCATACGGAATCTACCTCCTTGCGATTCAGCCGATCCCGGTCACCGGTGAATGAGGCTTTGAAATAGCCGGTAATATTCTTGCGCCACGTCGGACCATGTACGCTGCAGCGTTCCCCCGATGGCGGCTTTTTCTTGGACAACCAGGGAATGGCGGTTCTGGTAAAGCTGCGCGATGGCGGCGGTCATCTCCGGCACCGAGTAAGGATCGAACGTAACGAATGCGTTCATGTCGCTGATGACTTCTCTGGCGACCTCGATCCGGCTGATCGCTACCGGCGTATCGACGGTTAGAGACTCGAGAATCGGGAAGGGACAGCTTCCTTCGAAAAGCGTAGGCACGATCGTTCCCGCTGCATACTTATACAACGAAGGCATATCGCCGGACGGGAGTCTCGTTAAGTAAACGATGCTGTTCAAAGCTTCATAATCCTGGCACCGTCCCAGCACGCCAGCGATTTCTTGCTCTAGCGGTCTGTGGCGGTAATGATCCGTCAGAACGAGCTTCAGCTGGGAAGCCCGGCCTTCGGGGGACTGCCTGTAATTCAGAAAAGCCTCCAGCAGCCGGTCGTGATTTTTATGCGCTCGAATGATGGAAGGGAACACGAGATAATCCCCATTCAAATGATACTTGCTGCGAAAAGCTCCTTCGGCCAGCAATCCCAGATTGCGGTATTCCTCCACGGGAGCGGCCAATCGGATCACCTGCGTTTTATGAAGCGGGAGCTGCAAGTAGCCGAGGCCCTCATAATTTTGAACGTATGCCGAGTTGAAGACGACTTTGGCCGCTTTGTCCGCCATGGCATGAACGATCCTGTCCAAGCCTTGAACCAAATCCGGATGCTTGCGGACGTACAGCTCCCGAAAATGCGTGTACACAAGGTCGTGAATGCATAAAACAACCGGCCGCTCAAGCTGCAAGGCCAACTCCATTCCAACATAAGGCACACACCAGACGTCAACCGGGAGATGTTGGTTCAACCACGGTACGCTTGGAAAATGATGTATAAACAGCCGGTTTGGATAGAGCGGGGCGAAGGCTTGGAACAATTTCTCCACTTCCGCAAAATTATGCTCCGTCGTCGCGACGTGGATCATAACGTCCGGAGCGTTCAGCAGCAAGCCTTCCGTCAACCGGACGAGAAAGCGCCCGATGCCTTCCCCGTCCAGATAGATCTTGGGCTGATACCCGAGAAACATGCCGATATGCTTAATGGATTGCGCATGAGGCAGCAGAGGCGCAGCTAACGGGGGCACTGTCTGTATCTTCTCCTGACACTCCCCGGATTCGATAAAGTTGCAGAGCATTCGGACCCGGGACAAGCCGAGCGAGAGATGGTGAATATGGCTGTGAAGTCCCGGCAGATCGGGCTGGCGCAGCAGCAAGTCTTGATATAAGCAATACACGAATTCCACATCGGTTACATGATTAATCCGGTGAAAACTACCGATGAACGTCGTATGGGGATATATCTCCGGCGACTGGGACGGGCTGTACAGGCGTTCGGCTTCGCTGCTTCGCAGGAAATAGAGTAAGAAGTTGGTTTTCGGCACGCCGGCGTTCAGCCCGCTCAAATGCGAATGAAAGCCTTCCGGATCAGCTTCCCGGAAAAACAACTGCCGGTATAGTTCCCAGATGAACTCCTCCCCTTCCAGCAGCAGCAGATTGCGCAAAATATCGATGAAGCGAAGCGTCTGCGCCTGCTTCAGCTTTTCCGTAAAGCGGGCACTGCTCAATCTTAAGTTGATAATGTCCATACGACAAACCTCCCTTACCATGAATTGTCTTGCCGTTACAGCAAGCCGATCTGGGCCAGACGCTGCTCGATCAAGCGGCCGACGGCAGAGGGCGAATACCGGCTGCGGATCGTCTGCTGTCCGGCAGCAGCGATCTGGCTCCGCCAATCGATATGCCGGACCAGATTGCGCATATGTCTGGCCGCCTGGCCGATGTTGGGATCGGCCCATACTTGATGGGCGCCGTAAGGTCCGCGGTCTATTCCTACTTGTATGAGCCTATACCCGACCGTACACGAGTTTTCCGGGGTCATGAAATCTGTATTCCCCGACCAGTGCGTGCCGATAACCGGCTTGCCGAGATACATCGCTTCCGCCAAGCCGAGACCGAAGCCTTCCGCTCGGTGCAGCGAGACGAAGCTGTCGGTGCAGGCGATCAGGGCGTTCACTTCATGACGCGCAAGTGTACGGTCCATAATGATAATTTGGGGGAAGCCGTCGGTCACGCGATGCAGAAGGGCCATATCGTCCGGCTTCACTCCTGCGTTGTTCACTTTGACGACGAGACCGACCGACGGATCGTCCCTACCGAAAGCCGCCTTGAACGCTTCAATGGCGGCAAGCGGATTTTTCCGTTCCTGGTAGCTCTGCGTGTCGTACATGGAGCAGAACAAAAACCGGTTGTCCGGCAAGCCGAAGTAGGCCCGGTTCATCGCCGCATCGTAAGCTACCTCGATGCCGTGCGGGATATGGATGACGGGAACCGGAGACCTTTTGGCAATATTGGTCGCCACATAGACCGAGGGCGCCCACACCTCCTGCAGGAATTGGAAGCCTTCGGCATAAAAATCAGGAAGCTCCGGAAGCTCCCAATGCCAGAAGCCGATATTGTAGCGACCGTGCAGAAGGGAAGCGCTAAAGTGGTCGACGACATGCTTCAGCGTGTTCCCGTTGACGTGAAAAATGTTCACGTGATAGGCAGGTCCATGCATTTCCTTATGCGCCCACGTCATATCTTCGTTGCGGTAGTCTCCGTATATGGGGCAGTTCAATATCCCGAACGGAATCCTCGTCGTCTGCAGCGCCCGGGCAGCTAACCGGCCGGATTCGCCAATGCCGGTCTCCGCGCGGATTAAGCCGATCAAGTTCACCCCGGCGGCGGGAGGAGCCGCAGCAGGCAGGGAAGGGTGAACGGCCTTGGTCCCCTTAGGCCGGCAGGCACTCTTTTTTCGCTTGCGACTCGTGCCTTTTCGGTGCTTGCGAAGACCTGTACGCTTTCTCCGGCCGCGTTTCCCGGCCGCTTGCGGCGCCTTTTTGCGCTTCGGCCTCTTGGAGGCTTTGGACAAGGCCCGCTTATGGCTCCGAGGGCCCGAAGCGCGCCGGGTTTTCTTCTTTCGCATGTTTTTCATCTCCAGACTGGAATGGATCTGCACGCCGTCGCCTTACGGGAAGGAACGCCAATAATTCAGAAGATCACTGAGCGTCCGGTCCAATGGAATTTCCGGTTTCCAGCCGGTCGTCTCATGGAATTTCCGATAGTCCCCCAGCAATATCTCCACATCCGACGGACGCAGACGGGCCGGATCGACCTTGATCTCGATTTTTGCCTTGCTAAGCGCAAGCAGCTTCTGAAGTAGCTCTTCGATCGTGATGCAGGAGCCGGAAGCGATGTTGTACGTTTCCCCGGGTACGCCTTTCTCCAGCGCCAGCCAATACGCGCGCACGACATCCCGGACGTCCGTAAAGTCCCGCTTGGCTTGCAGATTGCCGACATAAAGCACCGGGGGCTGCTTGCCTTTTTCGATATCGGCGATTTGCTTGGAGAAGTTCGAGGTGACGAAGTTTTCTCCCCGGCGCGGTCCCGTGTGATTGAAGGTCCGGGTAATGACAGTGTGCAGGCCGTAGCTTTTGTAATATTGATAGGCCAAAAACTCCTGCGTCACTTTGCTGACGGCATACGGGCTGAGCGGCCGAAGCGGGTTCGTTTCCTTGATAGGCACCTCGTAGGCTTCGACGTGGCCGTATTCCTCGCTGGAGCAGGCGATTTGGATTTTGCAGTCGGGCTTGATCCGCCGGACGGCTTCCATGATGTTGATTTGACTGGCGGCATTGTTGTAGATCGTATCCACCGGAGAGTTCCAGGAGGTCGGCACGAAGCTTTGGGCGGCCAGATGAAAGATCCGGTCGGGCTTCACGCTGGCGATCAGGGCCTCGACGGAAAAAGGATCGCGCAGCTCGCATTCGACCAAATCCACCAATTGAAGATCCTTTAAATGCTTGATGTGATCTAGTCGGCTTCGCTGACGGATCGTCCCTACGACATCATGCTCCTGCAGCAGATACTCCGCCATATGGCTTCCGACAAAGCCGGAAATCCCGGTAATAAGCACCTTCATAAGTTCGTTATCCTCCTTTAACGTCCATAAATTTCTGCGCGTCCTTGATATGCTGCTCGTGGGCTTTGTCGCATACAAGCAGGCCGTCAGGGGTGGAGACGACGATTAAATCTTTGACTCCGATGACGACGGTCTTCAGGTTCTCCGTATAGATGATGCTGTTGCTCGTATAGAGAGGGGAGGCGTCTCCCATCACGATGTTTCCTTGGTCATCTGGTTGATGCACGCGTTCCAGCGAGGTCCAGGAGCCGATATCGTCCCATTCGAAATGAACGGGGATCGTATAGATCGACGAAGCTTTCTCCAAGATGGCGTAATCGACGGATATTTTGGGCAAGCGCGAATAGACGTCCTCCCACTGACCGCCGCATCCTTCGAGGAGCGTCCACATGTCCTTCTGGCTGCGGCTCATATAGTGGGCGATGGTCGAAGGCTTCCAAATGAAAATGCCGCTGTTCCAGTACACGTTCTTTTGCCCGATCAATTGCTTGGCCCGCTCCAGAGAGGGCTTCTCGATAAAGGCTTTTGCTGCAAGCGTCTGCCCCTCAGCCGTCGGCTCTTCCGTCACGATATAGCCGTATCCGGTTTCGGGCCGGGTCGGTGCGATCCCCAAGGTAACGATCGAACGATCCGATCTGGCGACGATCTCCGCTTGCTTCAGCGCCTCCCATAAGCTGTTTCCTTCCGGGATGTATTGGTCGGACGGGGTCGTCACCAGAACGTCGTCTTCGCCTTTTTGCAAAAAGTGCAGCGCCGACAAAGCGATGCAAGGAGCCGTATCCTTCGGTTCGGGCTCTATAATGATGTGTTCATGCTTCAGCTCGGGAAGCTGCTCGTGAACAAGGACGCTGTATTGCTTGGTCGTCACGACGTAGATGGACGTGCCCGGTACATATTGGAGAAATCTGCGATACGTTTGCTGCAGCATGGTTTCTTTGGAGGTTAGGGAGAGGAATTGCTTCGGCTTCGATTTGACGCTGCGCGGCCAAAATCTCGTTCCTTGTCCGCCGGCCATGATCATGATTTTCATCGGTCTCATCCTCCTTATGCAGATGATCGTTCTGCCTCCGATTAATATATTGGGGCGGGCCCGTTCATCGGAACGTCGGTTATCCCCTGTACAATCGTACAAATTACAAATAAAACCCCCGATAATGGAAATGGGCGGAATGAAATACGGCGATGTAATGTTTGGCAATATCGTCCCACGAGACAGTCGGGTCGTTCATGCCCTGTATGGCGGATTGCTTATAATGCGCATAATTGTCGGCCAGGCTCTCCATCGCGCGGGTCATATCGTCCGGCGATTCGGGGTTAAACCAGGCCACTTCCGCGCTCCGCCGCGCCAGATGTTCCCGCATGACCGGAATGTCCGAGCATAAGACCGGCGTTCCCATGCTGAGTGCCTCCTCCACCGGATAGCTGCCTCCTCCCTCGGCAAGACTTGGCATGATCAGGGCGTAGGCGTTCTTAATTAACGGAGCGACCAACTGGTCATCCACCAGCCCGAGCGGGAAGACGTCTTTATCGATCTGGAGCCCCACTCGTTTGATCAGCGAGACCAAGGTCGGAATCGAAGCAAGCTCCGGCCAGCAGGGCGGAACGCTTCTCAGCAAATGCGTATTGTAGCCGATCAGAAGAAGCGAGTACTGGCTTCGGCGGGAGAAGCGCGAGTAGGCGAGCAGCAGATTGTAGTGATTTTTGTGCGGAGAGGTGTTGGCCGGATAAATGAAATAGGGAAACGGGAAGAGCTGGGAGAGTGTGGTATCCACCGACGGATTCTCGAAATATTTGGACGGCGAAATCGCATGCGGAATCAGGAAGGCGGATTGGCAGGCCGGGCCGAAATGCGCGACGAGTCTCGACTTCACATACTCGGAGGATACGACGACGTGCGTGCTTCTCTCCAGCCAGTCCTTGGCTTTCTCCCAATGCTCCCGAACGACCGATCCCGGCGTGAACGGCGGCACGTAATCGAAAATGGTAGCGTCGTGAAACGTAATGACGGTCGGCTTGTGAAAGTCGACGAAGGCAGGTCCGTGCGGCCAAAATACGTACACGACGTCGCAATCGACAATGTACGGGTGGTTCGGAGTGTTCCGAATGTCCTCTTCGCTGTAGACAATGTCAATTTTGGGATGCTCCAGCGTGCTCACCCTGTCTTTGAAGCCGGTTTGAGCCGACAGGACGACCCGGACGTAATGCACGTCAGGCTGCCGGGCAAGCGCCGTCGCCAAATTCGTCAGCAGCCTGCCCCCGCCTCCAATGGAGAACATGTAGCTCCATATCAAAATTTTCATTCCGTGATCTCTCCTTGAGGGCAAAGTTCGTCAGGTTCGTGTATTCGTATGTACTAACATATGGGATAGGCCTCTTCATCGGCACGACGGATGTCCCAGTCGGAACAATTTTGACGAGACCATAATTTTCGCACAAACAAAAACCTGACATCGAAAGATGACAGGCCGCCGGGGGTTGCCGTAAAAAATTTTTGCCGCATAGAAAAGAAAAGGCGTATAACCTTGCCAAGCTTTTACCCATATACTGGACTAATACAATGGCTAATGGGTATACAAATAGTCCGCATATTGCAACGGACGCTTATAAACCGCGTCTTGGCCGAAGAGCTGGTCATACAATTCTTTTTGCGGCCTTCCGTTAACCTCGATGATCCACAGCCGCTCGTCGTTGTCCAACGCAAAATCGACGCTAAGCTCGCCCAGACGAAGGCCTGTACCCGACTCTACGGTTTCTGCGGCTCTCAGACTGATGTCGCGTATCGTTTGAAGAAAGACATCGGCCTTCTCCTGCGGGTACAAATGCCGAAGCACTTCTTCGGACAAACAAATCTTGGTGCAGATGCTCGTATTAAAGCAGCCCTTGTGAGCGAACCGGCTGACGACGTTCGTTACTGACCATACGCCCGACTCGTCTTTTTGAACAAGCGCCCGGATATCGAACACTTGATCATTCCATTGCTGCAAATGGACCCCTTGTTGGATGAGGTAATCGGTGGACCCAAGAAGTTCGTCTAGCTTTGTTTGGCACTGCGGCACGTTTGCAGCGATAAATTGTGGCAATAAATAATGCTGACCAATATGAATCTCCCCTGACTCCCTCGCCTCCACACGATACACCCCTTTCCCTTGATATCCGTAGCAAGGCTTCATATACAACACTTTATGAGCTTTTTGCAGCTGTGCCGTGGTTTCCCGGTCGTAAGGAACGGTTTCGGGCAAATAAGGAGCGAGCGACTGGCTTAATAGCTTATAGATCTCGTATTTGTCGAATCGATTTTGCTGATTGAAGCATTTGTTGCTTCCGATAGTGGCTTCCAGCTTTTGGATGGTTGTCTTTTTCGTCGTGTAGCAGCGGTTATATACCACTTCGGGGAAAGGAAACCGGTGCTGTACCCACTTCCAGTTCGAATGATGAAGGCCGAGGATGCTTTTCCGCTTCCAATCAATCTCGGACGGCGTGAAACAGAATAGTCTCACATGAGCCGCTTTGCGGGCAAGATATTTTCTTAGAACATACTTCCTCTGCTTGGGGTTCGCGACCATGATACCGAAGGTTCTGACGGTACGGCTTTTCTTCTTCATACGGGTTCTCCTTTATCGCTATAAAGTGAGTCGTAAACAAGGTATGTAGCTGCATTAAAAATGCATGGACAACAATACAATTTGATAGAAAACAGGCGTGTGCATGAAACAGCAAAAAAGATTGGGATGATATGGGCAAACGCCCTGTCTAAAGGCGAATGCCGCGAGTACATTGGTTTTGAAATCAAAAAGGAGAGTGAGTACGTATGGGTAAAATATCGGGCACTCCAGGACCTCCAGGCCCTCAAGGACCTAAAGGCCCTGCAGGCTCTGCAGGCCCTCCAGGACCACAAGGGCCACGGGGACCACAGGGAGCGCAAGGACTAGCATGGATCACCTCGTTTGCCTTTCTGTGCAGTACAGTAAACCAAACCGTTGCCGCTTCGCCGACACCGGGTGGGGAAGGCGGGGCCGTGACCTTCACCAATTCGCTTATCCATGGTACGGGCATTACTTTCACCCCGACCTCAACCATCAACATTCTCGAAACCGGCATTTATCATATCAATTGGGAGGTGTTCCCGACTGCAGGGAACAGCGCGTTCGGATTGTTCTTCGATCCGGACGGCACAGGTCCGCTTCCGGCAACTTTGGTCCCGCTCAGCAGTTACGGTACCAACGTAGGAAACCAGCCTTACACGGGGCAAGTCGCTGTTAACTTGACGGCCGGCGGCATACTGACGTTGCACCGGATTGACAACACGACGGGGGATCTGACTCTGCAAGGCAGCATCGTAGGCGGTACGCCGACGGTAAGCGCATCGCTTTATATCGGGAAGCTAACCTGACGGGTGGACTGAGGATCGCGCCAGACCCAACCGACACTCGCAAGGAAGAAAATAAGCGGCGTTTCCGCGTTGAGCGTGGCGCCGCTTTTGCCGCCGTGCAGCATCAGAGGAGCATGGCTGGCCGTTCGGCAATCTGTCACAAAAAAGAGGTTGATTCCTTTTTCATGGAGTGCTATATTGTATGTGTAACCGGTACCATATACTTAACCAATTGAGAGTTCGCATTACTTATTAAAATGAATTAGCAGTATCTATTATTTTTTTTAATCGATGTGTAACCGGTACCACATAGCAGAGGTGAAGAAGTATGGCAACCATTCGGGATGTAGCCAAGCTGGCGGGCGTGTCCGTTGCGACGATTTCCCGGTACTTGAACAAAAGCGGCTATGTGAACGTGGAGACGGAGCAGAAAATCAAGAAGGCCATCGAAGCGCTGAACTACGAGCCGAACGCGGTGGCCCGGGGATTGGCCGGAAAGAAGACGAATACCATCGCCTTAATTCTTCCCGATATTTCCAACCCGTTCTTTCCGGAGCTGGCCCGGGCCGTCGAGGATGTCGCCTCGATGTACGGGTATACGGTGATTTTGTGCAACTCCGACGACGAAGGAGTCAAGGAGAAGTCCTATATTGAGGTATTGAAGAAAAAATATATCGACGGCATTATTTTTGCTTCCAATACGCTGGATTCTGCCGATGTCGAGCAGATGGCGAAGAAAGGCATCCCCGTCGTCTGTCTTGACCGGGTGCCGCCGAAGCAGTCGTGCAGCGTGGTCCGCTCCAAAAACCGGGAGGGCGCGAGGCTGGCCGTCGAGCATCTTCTAAGCATGGGCTGCCGGAAAATCGCCCACATCTACGGCCCGCAGGAATTCATTACGGCCAAAGAACGGCTGGCCGGATACGAGGAGTCCGTGAAGCATTTGAACTGGTATTCGCCGACATTCATGGTTCAGGGAGACTTCCGGATCGAAGGCGGGATTCGGGCGACAGAGCTGCTGATGGAGCGTCATCCTGATGTAGACGCCATTTTTGCGGGGAACGACCTGATGGCGGTAGGCGCGCTCAAGGCGCTTCACCGGATGGGCGTTCAAGTGCCCGGACAAGTAGCGGTATGCGGCTTTGACGGCATCGGCATGACGGAGATTACGCAGCCGGAGCTGACGACGGTCGCCCAGCCAATCTATGAGATGGGCGCACTCGTCTCGCGGATCTTGATCAAGAAAATCGAAGGCACGCTGGAAGCGGACCAAACGTACGAGCTGGACGTTGCGCTCGTGCCCAGAGAGTCGACCTTAAGGAGGAACGGACATGAAAGCTCCTAAAATCGTTGTCATCGGAAGCTTGAATATGGATATTGTCATCGAAGCGGACCGGTATCCGCAGCAGGGGGAGACGATGCTCGGACACGGCATCCGTTTTCTTCCCGGAGGAAAGGGCGCGAACCAGGCCGTGGCGGCGGCCCGGCTCGGCGCGGCCGTGACGATGGTCGGCGCGGTCGGTACCGACGGCTTCGGACAAGAGCTAGTGAAAGCGCTGCAAACCGAGAACGTGGGCACGGACGCGGTGCGGGTCGCGGAGCAAGCGGCTACGGGAGTTGCCAGTATTTACGTTTGTCAGGGAGATAACAGTATTGTCGTCCTCCCGGGCGCAAATCATACGCTGCTGCCTGCGGATATCGACGCTTGCCGGGAAGTCATTGCTACAGCGGACATCGTGCTGCTTCAGATGGAAATTCCTGTAGATACCGTCGCGCATGCGGCCCGGCTCGCAAAAGCCTGCGGACGGACGGTCGTATTGAACCCCGCCCCGGCGCAGAAGCTGCCGGACGAATTGCTGCGCAACGTCGACTACATTACCCCGAACCGGACGGAGCTGGCCTTGCTGACCGGGCGTTCCGCGGAAGGCGGCGAATTGGAAGCCGCGATGCGGGAGCTGGCCGGCATGGGCGCTCGGCACGTGATCACGACGCTCGGCGCGGAAGGCTCCGCCTTTATGACGCAGGAGGGCACGCTGACCCACGTTCCCGGGTATGTCATGGAGGTCGTGGATACGACCGGGGCCGGCGATTCGTTCAACGCAGGGCTGGCTTATTCGCTTGCTTTGGGCCAAAGCTTGGAGGAAGCCGTATCGTTCGCGGCCAAGGTTTCGGCGCTTGCCGTGACGAGATTCGGCGCCCAACCCGGGATGCCAACGCTTCAGGAAGTGCTCGATTTTAACGGGTGAGTGGAGGGGAAACTATCATGAAAAAAATCGGAATCATCAATAGCGAAATTTCCGAAGTGATCAGCAAATTGGGCCATACGGATACGATCGTCATCTGCGACAGCGGGCTGCCGATCCCCTCCCATGTGCGGCGGATCGATCTGGCCTTGAAGCAGGGCGTGCCTGCTCTGCTGGACACGCTGTCCATCGTGCTTGAGGAAATGGAAGTGGAGGCCTCGTTCATCGCAGACGAAATGGAGCGGGCCAGCCCGCAGTTCAAGCGGGAGCTGGAAGCCGTCATGAAGGGCATCCCGGTTCGGACGGTCAGTCACGAGCAGTTGAAAAGGCTTACGCACGAAGCGAAAGCGGTTATTCGGACAGGCGAATTTACACCTTATGCAAACATCGTTCTGCAGGCCGGCGTGATCTTTTAAGAAAGGAGTGGCCGTCATGACGACATACCTGCTGGAAATGAACGACATCAGCAAGAGCTTCCCGGGCGTCCGAGTGCTGGATCAGGTAACGTTCAACCTGACCGGCGGGGAAGTGCACGCGCTGATGGGGGAGAACGGCGCGGGGAAATCCACGCTCATGAAAATTCTCGGCGGCATTCACCGCAGAGACGGCGGAACCGTGATCCTGAAGGGGACGCCTTGCGAGATCGCTTCTCCTTCCATGGCGCAAAGCTTGGGCATTGCCATGATTCATCAGGAATTGAACTTAATCCCGCATTTGACGGTGATGGAAAATATTTTTCTCGGGCGGGAATTTACTTACGGCCGGAGCGGGATGATCAACTGGGGCAAAATGAGACAGGAATCGGTACGCTTCTTGTCCCAGCTCGGCTTGGCCATCGATCCCGGTATCATCGCAGGCGAGCTGTCCGTCGGACAGCAGCAAATGATCGAGATTGCTAAAGCGCTTTCCATGAATGCGGAAATACTCGTTCTCGACGAGCCGACGGCGGCACTGACCGACCGTGAGATCGAAGCGCTCTTTACGGTGATCGAATCGCTGAAAGTCAAGGGCGTCGGGATGATCTACATCTCCCACCGGATGGAGGAAATTTTCCGCATCTGCGACCGGGTCACCGTCATGAGAGACGGGCATACGGTAGGGACAGACCGCGTAGCGGATACGAATATCGACAAGCTGGTCAAAATGATGGTAGGGCGGGAAATCAAAGACCGCTTTCCCAAAATCGACGTTTCCGTCGGCGAGCCCAAGCTGGAGGTCAAAGGCCTGTCGCTGCCGGGCAAGCTGCAAGACATTTCCTTTGCCGTGCGCAGCGGAGAAATCGTCGGCATCGCCGGTCTGATGGGGGCCGGTCGGACCGAGCTGGCTAAAGCTTTGTTCGGGGTAACGCCGGCCCGCCAAGGGGAGATCCGCGTCGACGGCCGGCCCGTCGCCATCCGCAAGCCGGTCGATGCGATCCGCGCGGGCATTGCGCTGGTTACGGAGGACCGCAAGGACGAAGGGCTGTTGTTGAACTTGTCTGTGAAGGACAACATTTCGCTGCCTAATTTGAAGGACGTTTCCTCGTTCGGGTTTGTCAGCCGCAGCAAAGAAACCGGCATCTCGGAACGGCTCATCTCGCAACTGCTGATCAAGACCCCGAACGGCGAGCAGAAGGTCGGCTCCCTGAGCGGAGGAAATCAGCAGAAGGTCGTGATCGGCAAATGGCTCGAAACGAATCCGCAGGTGTTTATTTTGGACGAGCCGACCCGCGGAGTGGACATCGGCGCGAAGAAGGAGATCTACGATTTGATGAACCAATTGATCTCCAGAGGCGTAGCCATCCTGATGATTTCGTCGGAGCTCCCGGAGGTTCTCGGCATGAGCGATCGCATCCTGGTGATGCACGAAGGCCGGATTGCCGGAGAGTTCGCCAGAGGGGAAGCCACGCAGGAAAAAATTATGCACTGCGCGACAGGAGGAGGAAAACATCATGCAAACGGAAGCGAAAGCGGGCGGTAAGCGGGCAGGCAAAGCGTTCAGCCTGGGTCCGCTGCTCGGACTCGCCTTAATCGTCGTCGTTTTATCGGTGATCAACAGCGACTTTTTGACCGTCACTAATATTTTCAACGTGCTTCGTCAAATTTCCATCAACGCGTTAATCGCGTTCGGGATGACGTTCGTTATCCTGACCGGAGGGATCGACCTTTCCGTCGGAGCGGTTCTGGCGCTATCCAGCGCGTTTACGGCGGGCATGATGGCCTCCGGCATGAATCCGTGGCTGGCTGTGCTGATCGGCCTCGGCTGCGGGGCGGTGTTCGGAGCCGTCAACGGCCTTCTGGTCACTAAAGGGAAGGTCGCCCCTTTCATCGCCACGTTGGCGACCATGACCGTCTACCGCGGCTTGACGCTTGTCTATACGCAGGGCCGGCCGATTACGGGACTGCATGAAGATTTCGCCATGATCGGGAAAGGCTATTTTCTCGAAATTCCGATGCCGATCGTCTGGATGGTCCTGACCTTTGTCATCCTGTTCATTATATTGAAATATACGACCTTCGGGCGGCGCGTCTACGCGCTGGGAAGCAATGAGGAAGCGACTTGGCTTTCCGGGATCAACACTTCCAGAATCAAAATCATGGTTTATTCGGTAAGCGGATTATTGGCAGCTTTAAGCGGAATTATACTCACCTCCAGACTCAACTCCGCGCAGCCGACGGCAGGCACCTCTTACGAGCTTGATGCGATTGCCGCGGTTGTCCTTGGAGGAACCAGCTTATCCGGCGGACGGGGCTGGCTGGTGGGAACGCTGATCGGCGCCATGATCATAGGCGTATTGGACAACGGTCTGAACCTGCTGAACGTTTCATCCTTTTATCAGCTGGTCGTGAAAGGCGCCGTCATCTTGGTTGCAGTGCTGCTGGACCGTTCCAAAGCCGCCAAATAAAAAAAGCAAAGGGGAAGAGTAACATGAAAAAAATGTACATGGTTCTGTCGCTCCTGCTGGTATTCGTCATGGTAGCCGCCGGCTGCTCCACCAAGTCCAATCTGGAGGGCGGAGCGAAGACGGCTGAGCCGAAGAAAGAGGGAGGCGCCGCCTCCAGTAAAACGACCATCGGTCTCTCCATTTCCACGCTCAACAACCCGTTCTTCGTCACGTTGAAAGAAGGCGCCGAGAAAGCGGCGAAGGAAGCCGGAGTCGATCTGGTCGTTGTCGACGCGCAGAACGACACCTCGAAGCAAATCAGCGGCATCGAGGACCTGATCCAGAAAAAAGTAAACGTCATCCTGATCAATCCGACCGACAGCGTGGCGGTCATTACAGCGGTGGAATCGGCCAACAAAGCCAACATCCCGGTCATCACGATCGACCGCGCGGCGAACGGCGGTCAAGTCGTCTCGCATATCGCATCCGACAACGTCAAGGGTGGACAAATGGCCGGCGACTTCATTCTTAAAGCGATCGGCGGCAAAGGGAACATCGTCGAGTTGCAAGGCATCGCCGGAACCTCGGCGGCCCGCGACCGCGGCAAAGGCTTCCACAATGCCGTAGACGGCAAAGACGGCGTAAAAGTGGTCTCTTCCCAGCCGGCCGACTTCGACCGCGCCAAAGGGTTGTCCGTTATGGAAAACATCCTGCAGGGGAATAAGGACGTTGCTGCCGTATTCGCCCACAACGATGAGATGGCGCTAGGCGCGCTGCAGGCGATCCAAGCCTCCGGCAAAAACATCGTCGTCGTCGGCTTCGACGCGACCGACGATGCGGTGAAAGCCGTAAACGAAGGCAAAATGGCCGCTACGGTAGCGCAAAAGCCGGCAGCCATCGGTGATGTGGCCGTAAAAACGGCCGTGAAGGTATCGAAAGGCGAGAAAGTGGAAGCTTCGATCCCTGTCGATTTGGAGCTTGTTACGAAAAAGTAAGGCACAGCGTTTAGCTAAAAGAAACGCTTTATAAGGAAAGAGGACGATCCCAGGGGCGGAACTAAAGCCGCGGGATCGTCCTTTTTTAATATCATGATTATATTTGATAGCGATTCCCCATTTATAGTCTAATTTTTAACGTAGTATTTTAGAGACCAATTCGATTACAGAAAGGAAGACCAAAACCAGATACCCCAAAATAAAAATATGTGCTAAGAAGCAGAAAAAATGTTTGATAAGTTCAAGCAGCGCCATTCTTCTTTTCATCTTAATTGGGTTCACTCCTTTGTTTCCCCAAACATTTTCTACCAAATTATAAAATATAAAACCTATAAGTTTCAATAATTAAAACTTATATGATCATTATCCGGCTTGAATGTTTTGTCTACACTAACCTACAGGGGGGTGTGGACTACTGTGAATGTTCTACAGAAGACAGGTGCAAGAATAAAAGCGATTCGAAAGTTAAAAGGACTTTCACAAGAGGCTTTGGCAGAAAAAGCGGATCTGCACTACGTATATATTGGAGGAATGGAACGCGGGGAAAGGAATATCACCCTGCGAAACCTGGAAAAGATAGCGCAGGCTTTAGATGTGGAGTTACAAGAACTTTTTAGATTCAATGCTCCTGATACAGAGGACGAAGAAATTACAGCGGCTATCCTCGCTACACTTGAATGTAGGAGTACGGAAGATAAGCGGAGGATTTTGCAAATTATAAATTTAATTCCGGGAGGGCAAGACGAAAAAAGGTGTTAAACGGACTTATCGGACAAATAAATGAGAAAAATGGTCCCCGCCGGTGACTCGAACTGGTCTGGGACTATTTTTATTTACTCGAAGCTTGCGGCCGATCGGTATATAATGGATACGGAACGGCGACAGGTTAATATAGGAAGAAAGGCGATGGAAAGATTTTATGTCGATGCGCAAGCTAAAAATATTGACGATTCTGCTTCCGCCTCTGGTCATTGGGGGATTCGAGTATATACGCCACGACTTTCTGCTGGACGTGCTGTCTATGGAGACGGGCAATTTCTACATGACGCTGCTTACGCTGCTGCTGTCGTTCTTGTTCGGCAATTGGATGTTCAACCGCATCGAAGCCATGAACGCGAAGCTGGCCGTCGAGCAATCGAAGCGGGCGGTATACGAGGAGCGCGAGCGGCTCGCTCAGGAGCTGCACGACAATATCGCGCAAATTTTGTTTTTCCTGAACGTACAGCTAAAGAAAGGGCAGATCGAGGAGGCGCGCTCAGCTGTATCCGAAATCGACCACCATCTGCGGCAGGCGATCTTCAACCTGCGGACGGCGCCGGAGGAGGGAGCCGATTTCGGCTCGCGCCTGCGGACATGGCTGGAGGAATGGAGCGGCATGAGCGGCATTGCCGTCAACCACCGGATCACGGTTCCTGAGGAAGGAATATCCCCATCGGCGGAGGTGCCTTTGTTCTCCATTATCCGGGAGGCGTTCACGAACATCCGCAAGCATTCGTACGCGGATCACGCGGAGGTGGAGCTTGGTCCGACGCAGGACGGGCGAAGCTGGAGACTGCGCATTGCCGATGACGGTAAAGGCATGGAAGGCGATGTCGGACAGCGGCCGAACCGGTACGGGGTATCGATTATGCGCAAACGGGCGCAGGAGCTGGGGGCGGAGCTGGAAATCCGAGCGCAGGAAGGGCAGGGGCTGGAGCTGATCGTTACCGGACCGCTGCGGGAGGTGAAGCTGTGATGATGAATTACCGGGTGCTGATTGCGGACGATCATCCGTTAGCCCGTCGCGCCATCCGTTCGCTGATCGACGGGGAGGCAGGCTTCGAATGGGTAGGGGAAGCACGCAGCGGCGCCGAGGCCGTCGAGCTGTGCGGACGACTGCTGCCGGATCTGGTGCTGATGGACATTCAGATGCCAGAAATGAGCGGCCTTGAAGCGACCAAGCGGATTAAACAGCTGTATCCGCACATCCGCATCGTCATGCTCACCGTGTCCGACGACGTGGCCGATCTGTTTACGGCTGTAAGGCATGGGGCGCAGGGTTACCTGCTCAAAAACATGGACCCCGACGACTGGATCGCTTACTTGCGCGGCTTGCTCGACGAGAACAGCGAAATTTCCCGCGGCATGGCGGACCGGCTGTTTCATTCGTTCCGTTCGGCCGGCGAATCCGCGGCAAGCGACATCGGGCCGGGCGTGCTTTCCCAGCGCGAATGCGAGATTCTTAGCTGCGTCGCCAGCGGGCAGAGCAACCGCCAGATCGCCGAGACGCTGATTATTACGGAGAACACGGTCAAGAACCATATCAAGAACATTTTATCCAAACTGGCGCTGGACAACCGGGTGCAGCTGACCGCTTATGCGGTACGTCACGGATTGACACAGATCGGACAAAAACAAGGCGGGAAATAGCCCGGTCGAGCCATTCTTTCAATAAGCGGTTTACGATAAAGTACAGTAGGGTAAACTGATCGCTTAAAGAGAAAGGGGCTTTTATTAATGAAAAAGTTGCATTTTGCACTCGCGCTCGGACTGCTTGCTTCCATGCTTGGAGGAGGCTTCGCTAGCGCGCATGTGACGGTACTGCCGAAAGAGACGACGCAGGGAAGCTATGAGAAATTTGCCGTTCGGGTGCCGACAGAGAAAGACATTCCGACGGTAAAAGTCGAAGTGAAGTTTCCGCTCGACTCCGTATCGATCTCCCGTTTCGAGCCGAAGCCGGGCTGGAAATACGAGCTGACGAAGGATGCGAACAATAAAATTACCGGCGTAATATGGACAGCTACCGGCGAAGGCTTGGGCGCCACGGAATTCGGCGAGTTTTACATGCAGGGTAAAGTAGCCGATACTGCTACAGCGATTACGTGGAAGGCTTACCAGACCTATAAAGACGGCAGTGTCGTCGAATGGGTCGGCGCCGACGGCTCGGACAAACCGGCTTCCGTGACGAAAGTGAACGCGAAACCGGCCGGAGCCGGAGCGGACAGCCACGGCCATACGACGACGCCTGCGGCACCGGCGGCGGATAAGGCTGCGTCCGAAGCTCCAGCCGCGTCCCAAACGCCGCTGTACTTGTCCATCGCGGGCGTTGTGCTCGGAGCCGCAGCTCTGATCGTTTCGCTGATGCGCAGAAAAGCCTAGTCCGTCAACGATCTGACGGCTATAGGTAAGGCCCGTTTCCATCGCTCGATAGGAAATGGGCTTTTTGGCTTGTCTTTTCCCCCGAAAAACGGTTAAACTGGTGAAAACGCCATTCTAAACTTACACCACGTCAAAAAAGGAGACAGCCGTAGGATGCCGTCAAAAATTTTGAAAGAATTCAAAGAATTTGCAATTAAAGGAAATATGATCGATCTAGCGATCGGGGTGATCATCGGTGGCGCGTTCGGCAAAGTCGTCACGTCGATCGTCAACGATCTGGTCATGCCTCCGATCGGGCTACTGCTCGGCAAGGTGAATTTCAATAACTTGTTCATCAGTTTGGACGGCAACTCTTATGCAACCTTGGATGAGGCGAAGAAAGCTGGAGCAGCCACGTTTAACTACGGATTGTTCCTCAGCACGCTGCTCGATTTTCTGATCGTTTCGTTCGTCATCTTTATCGCCGTCAAGCAGATCAACCGGTTCCGCCGCAAAGAAGAGGTCAAGCCCGACCCGAAAGAAAACATTAAAGAATGTCCGGAATGCTTGTCCGAAATCCCCAAAAAAGCATCCCGCTGCAAATATTGCACCGCCGTTCTCGAAGCTCCGGCCGCGGAACGCGCTTAGCCCCCTTACAGCTCAGACAGCCTGTGCTCCTGTTTAAAATCTTATGGAGCCTGGCTTTTTTCTTAAGAAATAATTCAGAAAAACCTCCATTTGTTCTAAAGATATTTTGGATATCCTAAGTACATCGAATCCCATTGGACGAAACAAACGGACTCTTACATTCGTTTTAAAAGTAAATGATTGAAGGGGAACAAGGTTCGAACAGCGTCTAAATGGTTAAATTTAGAGCAACAAGGAGGGCAATGCATTCATGAGTTTCCACGCGAACGTTCAAGAAAAGGTGCTTTTTTTAAATAAATTTTTTCAATCTCCCCGAGAAATGGGCAGCGTTACGCCCAGCTCCCGATTTTTGGCCCGGGCGATGACCAAGCCTGTTCCTTGGGCACAAACGCAAGTTGTGGCGGAACTCGGAGCCGGAACAGGCGCATTAACCCGGTTCATCCGGCAAGCCAAAGGACCGAAGACGAAGGTGCTGCTGTTCGAAAAGGAACAGGTGCTAAGGGATCAGCTGGCCGTACAGTTTCCAGACTTCTCCTGTCATGCCGACGCCTGCAGTATGGGGCAGGTGCTGCATCAGCGGGGGATCGAAGGACTGGATGCCGTCATCAGCGGCCTGCCATTCTATAATTTCCCGCAACAATTGCGCGATCGGCTGATCGAACAGATCACGTCGTCCCTTAAGCCGGGCGGCCGGTTCATCGCGTTTCAATATTCGCTGCAAATGAGGTCCCAGCTCGAGCAGTACTTTGACATTGAGACGATTCGCTTCGTCCCGTTTAATTTTCCTCCTGCATTCGTGTATGTGTGCCGGAAGCCGGGAGGAACGCCGCAATGACTTACGATACGCTGATGCAGTGGATCGGGCAGTTCGGGTATCTGGCTTTGTTTTTCGCGCTGTGGCTCGGCATCGTAGGGATGCCGATCCCCGACGAAGTCGTCGTGATGACCGGCGGTGCAGTAACGGCCAGCGGCTTGCTGCATCCCGTTCCCGCCTTTCTCTTAACCTACCTCGGCGTCGTATCGGGATTATCGCTGGGATACGTACTCGGCCGGTACGCGGGCACCCCGGTATTGGAAAGGCTCCGAAAAAAGAAGAAAATGGATAAAGCGATCGAGATGTCGGAAAAGCTTAATCAAAAATACGGCAGTCTGGCCTTGATCATCAGCTATTTTTTCCCCGTTGTCCGCCACGTCTTGCCATACCTCGTAGGAATGAACAAAATGTCCTTTCGCCGCTATGCTCTCCTTTCCTACACGACGGGGTTCGTATGGACTTTCGCCTTTTTCTTCATCGGACGGCTGACGGCCGGTCACGCTCAAGAAATCGGCATGCTTATCTACAGCTACGGGCTTAAGCTGCTGTGGATTCCGCTGGTGCTTGTTGCCGCATGGGTCCTTATTAAGCTCGCGCAGCGAAAAAAATTGCAGGAGGGCGGTTCGATTGGAGCAGGCGAACAGCGTATTGGTAGCTGACGACGATCCGGATATCCGGGATATTATTCAAATTTATTTGCGGAACGAAGGTTACCGCGTACTGGAAGCCGAGGATGGAGTGCAAGCCTTGAAGCTGGCCGAACGGGAGAAGGTAGACATCATCATATTGGATATTATGATGCCCCAGATGGACGGCATTCGCGCGTGCGTGAAAATCCGGGAGAAGAGCGACGTTCCCATCATTATGCTGTCGGCCAAGGGCGAGGATCTGGACAAAATCACCGGCTTGTCCACGGGCGCGGACGACTACGTCGTGAAACCGTTTAACCCGCTGGAGCTGGTCGCCCGGGTCAAGGCCTGCCTGAGACGGCAGCACATGATCGGCAAGAAGACGGAACGCGGCCGGGTGGAGGTCGGCGACCTCGTCGTTGATCCGGCCCGTCACTTGGTAACGGTTCGCAGCAAAAAGGTCAATCTTACGCCGATCGAATTCGCAATACTGGCTCTGCTGGCGAAAAACCGGGGCCAAGTATTTTCCGTCGATGCGATCTATGAGCAAGTGTGGAAAGAAGGCGCTTTCCATTCCGACAATACCGTCATGGTGCATATCCGCAATCTCCGGGAAAAGATCGAAGACATCCCGCGGGAACCCCGATATATAAAAACCGTATGGGGAGTGGGCTATAAAATTGAGTAAGGTGCGTTTGCTGAAACAGCCGTTTTCCGTCACGCTTCGCGTAAAGCTGATGCTGACCTTCGTCGGATGCCTTGTGCTGAGCACGCTGACCTCGACTTTATTGGAATGGGGTTACCGGGAAATTCAGCCGAACGATTCGGACAATTACGATTCGATCCGAAGGACGGTGAACGAACGGCTGGATAAGCTCGACAAGGAATGGGCGGCCTTGAGCGGGCCGGACTCGGACGAACGGACGGCGGCTTCGCTAGTGGATCAGGCCGGAGAAGGAGGCAAGCTGAGAGCATACGTAACGGACGAGTCCGGACGTGTGCTTTTTCGCTCTTCCGAAGCTCCGGAAAGCAAGCTGAGCTTGTACGAGCTGCTGATGTCGGCCAAACAGGCGAACAACAGGCAGCCGGGCGCGGCGTATACGGCGGTGCTGCCGGCGCACTATCGGGACCAGGCTGTCTATTTGATCGTTTCCAGCAAGCTGGTTCCGCAGCCGGGGAATGCGTACGAGATTAACGAAATGTTCAAATTTTTACTGTTTATCGCCCTGTTCGTGCTGTTCTTCTATGCTCTGACCTGGCGCAAAATGAGGCAGATTCGCCACATCAATCGCGGGTTGAACGAAATCGCCCACGGCGAGCTGTCCGTACGGCTGGCGACGAACAGCCGGGACGAGCTTGGCTTGGTTGCGGCCAATATCAATTCCATGGCGGAGCAGTTGGCCAGGCAGCAGGAGAAGGAGCGGCGTCTGGAAAAGTCGAAGATGGACTTGATCACGAACGTCTCCCACGATCTGCGGACTCCGCTAACAAGCGTCATTGGGTATTTGAACCTGTTGATGAATCCTGCGCAAACGAATGCCCCTGAGCGGGAACGGTATCTGACGAGCGCTTACAATAAAGCCAATCAGCTTAAGAAGCTGATCGACGACTTATTCGAATACACCCGGCTCTCCGGGGGGGAGGCGAAGCTGGAACGGCGCGAGATCGACATTCACCATTTGCTGGAGCAATTGGTCAGCGAATTCGAGCCGATTGCGGAGCAGCGTCAGATTGCCATCGAATCCCGGCTCCCGCAAGCCCCGCTGTATGTTGTTGCCGATGCGGAAAAGCTCGTTCGCGCGCTGGATAATCTGTTGATGAACGCCGTTAAATATTCCGTCGCCCCCGGCCGGGTGACCGTGACGTTATCGGCCTACCCGAAGCGAGCGGTCATCGAATTCGAGAACGAAGGCCGGCCGATTACGAAAGCGCAGGAGGAGTTGCTGTTCGAGCGGTTCTATAAGGCGGACGAATCGCGGACGGGAGATCCGTTGCCCGACGGCACAGGACTCGGGCTGTCGATCGCGCGCAACATTGCCGAGCTGCACGGAGGACGGCTGGCGTTCCGGCACGAGCAGGGGCGGTTTGTTTTTCGCCTGGAGCTGCCTCTGAACGTGTAAAGCCTGGAGCTTCGCGGGCTACAATAATTTAACAAGCGGAAATTCCGAATGTTCTTATTGACTTTACATGAATAATTTTGTACACTAACAACGTTTCATACCATTGGATCGAAAAGTTCATTTAATTTCATAGAAGCACTTCTTATCAAGAGAGGCGGAGGGAAAAGGCCCGATGAAGCCCGGCAACCGTTCCTTAACAGTTCGGAAATTCAGAGCTGTAGGAAATCAGGTGCCAATTCCTCCAGAACCGAAACAAGGTTCTGGCAGATGAGAGGGACATGAGTTAAACCGCTAACCCTGTACCTCGTCGTGCAGGGTTTTTTTGCGTAAGCGAACGCGCCCGTTTGACTGAAAAAGGGTCTTTTATTCCGGGGAGGAAGACGATTTGATTCATTTGAAAGGCGTTACGAAAAACTACGATGTCGGGGGCAGACAGGTTACGGCGCTGCGGAATATCGATTTGACGATCCGCAAAGGCGAGATCTTCGGCATCATCGGCCATTCGGGGGCAGGCAAAAGCACGTTGATCCGGACGATCAACATGCTGGAGCGCCCGACAGCCGGGGAAGTCGTCGTGGATGGCGTCGAGATGACGAAGCTGGGCGCCGGCAAGCTGCAATTGGAGCGGCGCTCGATCGGGATGATTTTTCAGCATTTTAACCTGCTGTCGTCCGCGACGGTAGTCGATAATATTGCATTCCCTTTGCGGCTCGCCAAGCTGCCGAAGGAACAGATCGCCCGCAGAGTGGAGGAGCTGATCGGACTCGTCGGATTAATCGGCCACGGAAGCAAATATCCGGCGCAGCTGTCAGGCGGCCAAAAGCAGCGGGTCGGTATCGCCCGCGCGCTGGCGACGAATCCGAAGGTGCTGCTGTGCGACGAGGCGACGTCGGCGCTCGATCCGCAGACGACCGGCGCGATTTTGTCGCTGCTGCTGGATATTAACCGGCAGCTCGGCATTACGATCGTCCTGATTACGCACGAGATGAACGTGATTCGCACGATTTGCGACCGTGTGGCGGTCATTGACGGCGGAGAGATCGTGGAAGAGGGACCGGTGACCGACGTGTTCCTGAAGCCGCAGCATGGGACGACCAGGGAGTTCGTCGCTCAAGTTTCCGATGTGGCTGCGATCGGACTGGAGACTTCCGGGAACGCAGCGGCAGGCAATCGGACGCTTGTCCGGGTGACTTACATCGGCGAACAGACGTACCAGCCGGTATTGTACGAAACGATGCGCGAGACGAACGTGCCGTTCGTTATCCTGCAAGGGACGGTATCGAAGCTCAAGGATACCCCTTACGGACAGCTTGTCGTAGAGCTGCAGGGGCAGGAAGGCGGCGCGGAGCAGGCTATCGCTCTGCTGCGAGGCCGCGGATTGGATGTGGAGGTGATTCAGCATGGATGAACTGCTTAATCTGGATTGGGGAGCGATCGGAGAGGCGACCTACGACACGTTGACGATGCTTGGTCTGTCCATGGTGTTTACCGTGCTGATCGGACTGCCGCTCGGCATCATCCTCTTCGTAACTTCGCGGGGACAGCTTCTTGGGCAGCCTGTAGTGTACGCGCTGCTGTCGCTCGTGGTCAACGTGCTGCGCTCCGTGCCGTTCGTGATTCTAATGATTATGCTGATCCCCTTCACCAGACTGGTCGTCGGCACGTCCCTCGGGGTATCGGGCTCGATCCCGCCGCTGGTCATTGCCGCGGCTCCGTTCTTCGCCCGTCTGGTGGAGACGTCGCTGCGCGAGGTGGACCGCGGCGTCGTGGAAGCCGCGCAATCGATGGGCGCGACGTATTGGCAGATCGTGTCGCGGGTTATGCTGCCTGAAGCACGTCCGGGCTTGATCGCCGGGGCGACGATTACGGCGGTTACGCTCGTATCGTATACGGCCATGTCGGGGGTCATCGGGGGCGGCGGTCTGGGCGACCTGGCGATCCGTTTCGGCTATCAGCGTTTCCAAACGGTCGTGATGATCGTTACCGTGCTTCTCCTGCTCGTGCTGGTTCAAATCCTGCAGTCGCTGGGCGACCGGCTTGTCCGGAAGTTTCAGCGGAAATAAGGATTTTTATATACAAAGGAATTGATACTATACTATACAAAAAGGTGGAGGAATCTTACTATGAAAAAAATGATGATTACCGCATTGTCCGTCGTAATGGCCTTCTCGCTAGCTGCTTGCGGCAGCAAACCCGCTCCGGAATCGGCAGCTTCGCAAACCGGAGGGGCGACGCCGGCTCCCGAGAAAAAAGAAGTGACGCTGAAGGTCGGCGCTAGCGCCTCGCCGCATGCGGAAATTTTGAATTCCGTTAAAGCGAAGCTGAAAGAACAAGGCGTCAACCTGGAAGTAAAAGAATTCACGGATTACGTGCAGCCGAACGTACAGGTGTTCGAGAAGCAGCTGGATGCGAACTTCTTCCAGCATACGCCGTACCTGGAGCAATTCAATAAAGACAAAAACATGAATCTCGTTACCGTGACTGGCGTTCATATCGAACCGTTCGGCGGCTACTCGCAAAAAATTAAAAAGATCGACGAGCTGAAAGACGGCGCAACCGTTGCAATTCCGAGCGATCCGTCCAACGGCGGCCGCGCGCTCGCGCTGCTGGAGAAAAACAACCTGATCAAGCTCAAAGAAGGCGTTGGTGTCAAAGGAACGGTCAGAGACGTCGTCGAAAACAAGAAAAACCTGAAGATCAAAGAGCTGGAAGCCGCTATGCTGCCGCGTACATTGGGTGAAGTCGATCTGGCGCTCATCAACACGAACTACGCGCTCGAAGCGAAGCTTGTACCGACGAAGGATGCGCTGTTCATCGAATCGAACGATTCCCCGTACGTCAACATTCTCGTATCCCGTCCGGACAACAAAGATTCCGACGCGATGCAGAAGCTGGCTAAAGCACTCACGTCCGAAGACGTGAAGAAGTTTATTGAAGACAAGTACAAAGGCGCAGTCGTGCCTGCGTTTAAATAAGCGATAGCGGTAAGCTGAGCGGGGCCTTAGGGTCCCGCTTTTTTGTGCTGTCCGCCAACTAACTTGAATTTATCTGTGGTAAGTCGTATTCTGCATACGAATGGATTGGAGAGGATCCGCCTTTGATGACAGAACAGTTTAGATGATCGGGACGTCGCAGTTGATGAAGTTCATTTTAAAAGGGGATGATTTGTCTGTCGGAGGTGCCTCCTCTGATTTGTCATGCGTTTGAGAGATTTGATATAATTGACATAATGATATTATCGATAGCAGAGGTCGTGACGCATGCAGAGCGAAAGACAGCCCTTGTACGTGCAAATTCAGGAACACTTCAAGCAGCTCATCTCCTCCGGCAAACTGATCGACGGGGACAGGATTCCTTCCGAGAAGGAGCTGATCGCGAGGTTCAACGTCAGCCGGATTACGGTAGCTAATGCACTTGCCCAGCTCGCCAAGGACGGCTGGATTTACCGCATTCCCGGACGCGGCAGCTTCGTCGGCAGCGGAGAGGGCACTTCGATCAGCCCTCAAGCGGGCGATTTACAGGCCAAGAAAGGAGTACAGAGCGTTGCGACCGGTTCCCCTATCGATCGGCCCGAGGCCGGAGTGCGCAGAATGGTCGGTCTTCTCATTCCGTCGATGGACGATTATTTTGCGCTGCGGCTGGTGCAGGGAATCGTGAACGCGCTGAACGATACCGGCTATTATCTGGCTACTGTCCTGACGCATAATTCGAAGGAGAGGGAGCGGGAAGCGATCGTCGAGCTGACCCGCATGGGAGCGGCCGGCTTGATTATTTTCCCGGTCGATGCGGAGACGTATAACGAAGAAATATTGGCGCTCAAAATGAACAAGTTTCCGTTCGTATTGATCGACCGCTACTTGCCCGGAGTGGAGACGAATTTCGTTTGCTCGGACAGCGCGCTTGGCGCCAAATTGGCCGTGTCGCATCTGTGGGAGCTTGGGCACCGGAGAATTGCCATCTGCTCGGACTCGCCGCTGCCGACGGTATCCGTAGACGAACGTATCGCCGGGTACATGGAGGCGCTGAAAGAGCAAGGCGCGATGATCGATCCTTCGCTGATCTTGACGGACTTTCGGATCGACGACTTCCGGCTGGACGAGCGGCACCCGCTGTACCGGCATTTGCAGAGCCAATCGGCCACGGCTTATATCGCGCTAAACGCGAAGCTCGGCATTCATCTGGCGATTCTGGCCCGGCAGCTCGGGCTTCGTGCGCCCGACGATCTGTCCATCCTGACGTTCGACGATCCTTCTCCAGGGCTGGAAGAGCCCGGGCGGTATACGCACGTTGCCCAATCGGAAGGGGAGATCGGAAGCAAAGCGGCGGAAATTTTGATCCGACTGCTGGACCGCCCGCAGGACAAAGACAAGGACAACGGGCAGTACACGAAAATTATCTTAAGACCCGAACTTGTCGTAAGAGGATCGACTGGACCCGTAAAGCTTTCCTAACTTTCAGCAAGTTTGGTGGCAGATTGCGTAGTGGGAGCGGACCTTTTTTAGCTCTTGCTGTCCTCCCCATCATGCAGTGTTTGCAAGTCCCCGCCAAGATGCATGCTTGGCGGGGGCTTTTTGCCGTGTGTACAATTTAAATTTTATAGCAAATATGCATATTGATAATATATTTGATATATCGTACATTGAAAGTATATCTTAGCGATAGAAAAGGAGAACGGACATGAGATTCGTACAAGAAAAGCTAGAGCGCCGCATCAACGAATTGGCGCACGCCAGATACCGGGATCGGTTGCCGTTGACCGGCATTCGCATTGTGGAGCAGGCCGCTTCCCCGCAGGAGGCCCGGGAGCAAGCCGGAACACTTGTATCGGTCGGCATCCGCTGGGGAGGACGCGACCAGACCGCTTGGTTCGTGGGCGCGCTAACGTTCCCGGAGGCATGGAAGGATCGGGACGTCGTAGGCCTGATCCGGCTCGGCAACACAGGCGGAGGCAATTGCAGCGGATACGAGGCGCTCGCTTATTTGGACGGGGAGCCAGCGCAGGCGTTGGATCGGAACCATGGAGAGCTGTTTATCCCGGCTGAAGCAGTCAATAAGGGCGGCACGGAGCTGATCATTCAAGCCTGGAGCGGCTTGACGCCGCCGGATGCAGGACATCAGCCGTTCGACCACCGGATCGACGAGCTGGACCTCGCTTGGCTCGACCCGGCCACGGACGACTTGTATTATACGGCGCTGCATGTACTGCAAGCGGTGCGCTGCCTGGAGGACCGCAGCAGCGAGAAGCACGGCATGCTGTCGGCGCTCGACGATGCGTTCCAACTGCTGGATTGGCGCGCGCCGGGCTCGGACGCTTTTTACGCTGCTACGGAACAGGCTTTGGCGCTGCTCAAGCAGCGGCTGGAAGAGCTGCCGCGTGGGGTGCGGCCGCAGGTGACGGCGGTCGGACACTGCCATATCGACGTCGCTTGGCTGTGGAGATTGAAGCATACGCGCGAGAAATCCGCCCGCTCTTGGTCGACCGTGCTGCAGCTGATGGACCGCTATCCGGAATATATTTTTTTCCAATCCCAGCCGCAGCTTTACGCTTATTTGAAGGAAGACTACCCGGCGATCTATGAGAAAATCAAACAGCGCGTGGCAGAGAACCGCTGGGAAGCGTCCGGAGCGATGTGGCTGGAGTCGGATTGCAACATTCCTTCCGGCGAATCGCTTGTCCGACAGCTGCTGTACGGAAAGCGGTTTTTCCGCGAAGAATTCGGCGTGGACAACCGGATTTTGTGGCTGCCCGACGTGTTCGGCTACAGTTGGGCGCTGCCGCAAATTTTGAAGAAGGCCGGCATCGATTACTTTATGACCACCAAAATCAGCTGGAGCCAATATAATCGCTTCCCGCACGATACGTTCCATTGGCGGGGCATCGACGGTACGGAGCTGCTGACCCATTTTATTACGACGCCCAACAACGACGGCAGCTGGTACTACACCTACAACGGCAACGTGACCGCGTCCAGCGTGCAGGGGCTATGGGACAACTACCGGCAAAAGGAACTAAACGACCAACTGCTGCTCGCCTACGGATGGGGCGACGGAGGCGGAGGGCCGACGCGCGACATGCTGGAGGCGGTGCGGCGCTTTGAGGACATGCCGGCGATGCCGCAGGTGCGTCAAGGCCGGGTGGAGGAGTTTTTCGAGGCACTCGATGACCGGGTATCCGATCACCCGCGGCTGCCGTTATGGGATGGGGAGCTATACCTGGAATACCACCGCGGCACGTATACGTCGCAAGCCTACAACAAGCGGATGAACCGCCGGATGGAGGCGCTGCTGCACCAAGCGGAATTCGTCAACAGCCTTGCGATGCTGCTGAACGGCAGCCATGCGTATCCGGTTGAAACGCTGCGGAAGAGCTGGATCATTACGCTCCGCAACCAGTTCCACGATATTATCCCGGGCTCCTCGATCGGCGAAGTATACGAGGATAGCCGCGAAGAGTACGCGGAAGCGGAGCAATTGGCGATCGCGGCTTTGGAGCAAGGCACTCAGGCGATCGCAGGCGGTCGTGGACAAGACGGAGCTGCGGCGGAGGAGGTTGTCGGTTATCGGGTGATCAACCCGTTAGGCTGGGAACGGTCGGCGCTTGTGGAAATTCCTTCGGACGCCCTCCCTGCGTCTGCCGAGCAGTTCGCATGGTTCTCGCCAAGCGGCGAAGCGCTGGAAAGTCAGCTTGTTCGCGGTGCCGACGGACAGGCTGTCTCGATGCTCGTTCATACGCCGAACGTTCCGGCATTAGGCTATACGACCATCGTTGGCAAAAATACGAACAGCGCTCCGGCGGCAAGCAGCGACGTGTGGAGCATCGGCGAACGGCTGCTGGAGACGCCTTTTTATCGGATTGAGCTTAACGGCAGCGGCCAGATCGTATCGTTGTACGATAAGAGGAACGCGCGGGAAGTGCTCAAGCCGGGCGAAGCGGCCAACGTGCTGCAGGTGTTCGAGGATAAACCGATGGCGCACGACGCCTGGGATATCGACATCTACTATCAAGAGAAGAGCTGGATCGTCGATGAGCTGACCGAAGCCGTCGTGGAGGAGCAGGGGCCGCTGCGGGCCGTGCTTAAGCTCGTATGGCGTTACCACCGCTCTGTCATTGAGCAGAAAATGACGCTGTACCGCGACCATCCGCGCATCGATTTTTGCACCCGGGTCGATTGGCGCGAGAAGCAGCACCTGCTCAAGGCGGCATTCCCGGTTGATGTGCGGTCGACGAAGGCAACATACGAGATTCAGTTCGGCAACGTCGAACGGCCGACGCACTGGAACACGAGCTGGGATTGGGCCCGGTTCGAATCGGTGGCGCAGCGCTGGGTTGATCTGTCCGAGGGAGGCTACGGCGTCAGCTTGTTGAACGATTGCAAGTACGGCCACGATATCCGCAATCATGTGCTGCGTCTAAGCCTTATCAAGTCGGCGGTATCGCCAGATCCGGAAGCCGATCAGGGGCTGCACGAATTTACTTATTCGCTTTATCCACATAAAAACGGTTGGCTGGAGGCGGACACGCACCGTCAGGCGTGCGAGCTCAACCTGCCGCTGCTTCCGGTGCAGTTGGCCGGAGCGGCGCATACGGACGGCCTTCCAGAGCAGTTGGGGCTGTTCCGCGTCGATGGCTATCACGTCATGATCGATACGGTCAAAAAAGCCGAAGACGACGAGACGTTCATCGTCCGTTTGTACGAGTACGGCGGCATTCGGGGAGACGTCCGGTTTTGCGCGGATGCGCGGATCGGGGAGTTCGTCTCCGTGGAAGAGACGAACCTGATGGAGGAGCAGCCGCAAGCGGTGGAGCACGGTCCGCATGAGGTCAGGCTGTTCATGAAGCCGTACGAGATCAAGACGCTCCGGGTCGCTCTAAAAGCTTAGCGCGAAGCCCATTTTTAAGTGCGAACGCACCAGCAAGTGCTGCCTTTCATAAACTGAATTTGACTGTATCCCTAGACCTTGTAATGAAACCAAAACCCGGGCAAGGAGGGGTGACACTTTGAAAGGCAGCGATCACAAAAGTAAATTTTTGCTCACCAATCGCGAACGTGAGGTCTTTGAACTGCTCGTGCAGGACAAAACAACAAAAGATATCGCACAGCAGCTGTTTATTAGCGAAAAGACAGTCCGAAACCATATTTCCAACGTCATGCAGAAGTTAAATGTCAAAGGCCGTTCGCAAGCCGTTGTCGAGCTGATCAAGCTTGGGGAACTGCAGATTTGAAGCATTCGCGAAGCAACCACACCAGCCTTCTTTTTCCGCTTTCCTTCCGGGGAAGCGCGGGAAGAGGGCTATTTGGTTTTTGGGTTTTTTTTTCACAGCACCACCAGCATGAACAATGGATTTTTCCTTTAGAAATGCTGCCGGCATGCTTGAAGATCCATCTCCACTGTGCGGCAAACCGCTTTTTGCGTTGAATGACCCTCTTTCTGTGATGCCGAAAGGATCGGTGGATTATCAATTTGTGGAAAAATATGTATATTCGCTATCTTGATTATATATGTGATGCCGAATGGTGATTAGTCTCCTTATTTGAGCTGACCAGGAGCGAAAATAGTGGTTCTGGTTTTTATTTATTATTAATTTTTATCACATTTCCAACTGAATCAATAAGCTTAGGAAGGTCTATCGGTGATATACCTAGATTCTTCTCACTATCTTTGCTAGATTCAGGACGAACACCAGTGAATATACGATCGACCAGTTGCTTTTTAATTTCTTTTCGTTCATCCTCTTCAAATATTTCTATATACGGATCAATTGTGGCGATTTGAAGTTGCATGTTACGATTCTCACGTTCAATCTGCTCCTGTCTAGCTGCTTGTCTCGCGAAATAAGTTACAGCGGCTCCAATTGCAATAGTTACAGTCCATTTACTTGCAAAACTTTGCCATGTAAACTGTGCAGTACTATGAAGGGAGTTCCAATAAGCACTGATCATTAGTAATACAAACAAAAGTCCGGTTATTGTATAAAAAACAATTTTTGTCCTCCAAGCTCTGTCAGCTTCACGTTTATATCCAGCAGCGTGGCTATCAATTGATAAGGTGCCCAATATTTGTTTTGCCTTCTCGCTGTAAGATCCTAGATCGTGAAGAATCTCTTCAGCATTTAGTCTATGAACTTCTCTATCATTCTCGATTTGATCGGACTGTTCCTTGAATTTGACCATTAATTTGTTAAACTCGTTTTGCTGAGAATCGTTTAGTTCCTCTAAGAAATTTTCAAATCTTTTTTTACGGGTTGCTTCTATGTTGTCATATTCTCTTTGGATTGAGGAAAGAATGTTAGTTAGTCGTTGCTGTTCAGAACTGATACTTCCTGCTAAAGAGTCTATTTCTTCACGATTAGTTTTAATAAGTTCCCAGGTTTCTTCGGCCTCTTTTGAAGTATGCCTTAAGTGTTGGGCTAAGGATTGCCTAAATGAAATAGCAGAATCTCTAATACTGTCGATTTCATTTTCTTTTAAAGGGAAATATATCATTCCTAAACTATTACATAGAGAATCAACATAAGAAAGAGCATTAATTATCTGAGCGTTATTACACGAATTCTTGAAGTCTACTAAATATGATGTTATGTTCTGAACATTATTACTAATGTTATCGATGGTGTTTGTTGCTAGTAAAAAGGGATCAGTTTTTTCAATAATAGTGTTCAGGACATTTAAAACAGTATGAATTCTATTCATTTGTAATTCCTGATCCGCCGTAATTCCATCCATTTTGCTGATCTCTGATATTACCTGGTTACATTCACGTATTTTATCACGAACGGGATGGTTTTGAAGGACTTCTGCATGACTCATCTATTGAGCTCCTTTTAGAATTTACTTAAATTCCACCTTATAACAATTGTACCATACATTTAGTGTCTTCTATGTTCTAAATTTTATAACTTATGTTTGATGCAAATTTGATGCAAAAAGAGCAGACGAAAGGGAATTTTCAGGAGTGTATAGGTGAACGGGGGGATATAAAAAAGGGCAAACCCCCATAAACAAAGGTAATTGAGGGTAAAATAAGTGGTTCTAGGTGAAACGAGATTAAAGGGTACTTTTGCCTTTGAAAGGCAGCGATCACAAAAGTAAATTTTTGCTCACCAATCGCGAACGTGAGGTCTTTGACTGCTCATGCAGGACAAAACGACAAAAGATATCGCACAGCAGCTGTTTATTAGCGAAAAAACAGTCCGAAACCATATTTCTAACGTCATGCAGAAGTTAAATGTCAAAGGCCATTCGCAAGCCGTTGTCGAGCTGATCAAGCTTGGGGAACTGCAGATTTGAAGCATTCGCGAAGCAACCACACCAGCCTTCTTTTTCCGCTTTCCTTCCGGGGAAGCGCGGGAAGAGGGCTATTTGGTTTTTGGGTGGGGCAGCGCTTGTTTCATAATACTGAGTTAGTAATCCGAATCCTGGAGCTGTTGCTTGCAGTCCGTTATTCTGGCTTGCTCTGATTTGGGATAGCCAAGCCGAGGGTTTTTTTCACACCACCGCCAGCATGAACAATGGATTTTTCCTTTTGAAAAGCTGCCGGCATGCTTGAAGATCCATCCCCACTGTGCGGCAAACCGCTTTTTGCGTTGAATGACCCTCTTTCTGTGATGCCGAACATAGGCTTGACTTCGATTGGTTCGGTAAGGCCTTATGACCATCACGCCTTCTTGGGAAAAGACTCAGCCCGCAGGAAAGTCCAAGGTTAAATGTTGCTACGGGCAGAGCTTAATTGGAGTAAACAATCCGCATCATTTCAAAGTCGGCTTTTAATCTTGCTTTTATCATAAAATCAATGCCTAATATGCCATCGAAGCCATAGGGTTCTTGAACGGAACCGAGTTGAATAGGAAATGTATCCAAGTGAATATGCTCAATTTTCAAATCAGGAATGATTTGTTCGTAACATATTTCGCTTGTTCCGCCCACACCGTACATCCTTTTGGCTCTGCCATGAATAAAATCAATGTGAATGCAGATTTGGGAGAGTAAATCCGTATCAAACACAGTGGCCGCACATCCTGTATCGAACAAAACGTTTGGCAGTATAACAGATTGTTCGTGATGCATTAAGGTCAAGGAAACAATAGGCAGCCCATTGTGGAGGCGTATCTTCATGAGCGCTGCCGAACCCCTGAGAAAAACTCTTCCACAACCTCCACATCGGTTCGGCTGGTGTGGAATACGTATAATTCACGCGAAGGATACAGTTTGTGAAAATGTTTATAACCGCTCCAAGCTTCTTGCGGATTATCGTAATCCTGAATAACCGCCATATCTTCAAGACTGCGCACACGATTGCTGGAACTGGCTTTAATCGCCTCGACTAACACAAAACGACTCGGATGCAGTTCGGCAATTTCCTCCCATTTCATCCGCCTCACCTCGCTTGATCTGCTTTTTTTAAGTATATCATAACTTGGAGCGGGAAGGGTTTGATGAATATGAACATATGGATGAAACTGGAGAAATAAAAGGTCAGGAGTTGATTTTGTAAATAACATTTAAGATCGCACTGACCAATTGAGGCTTTTTATTAAACTGTGCCAAAATTTACATGAATTTGGTGAAGCATATGGCCGATATATACAGAGTTGTTTGAATCAAGCCCATGTGAAATTGAAAGGAAGCTACTTTATGCAAAGCAGATTTTTCAGCCAAACGATGAAATGCTTAATGATCATGGTATTCTTGGCGGCAGCCGTAGGCTGCGAGAAGTCAACGGAGGATAAACCGGGGGCAACACAGAAAGACGCAAGCAATCAATTGGAAGACACTAAACAAAATGCGGAAGCATCGCAACCGCAAGCTCGAGCGCAAACCCAAGCTCCATCTCCATCCCAACTACCGTCCGAGCCGCAATCCAAGGCTCAGCCTGAGCCGCAGCAGACTGGGGCGGCGCAAGATATCCGTAACCTTTCTTCTCTCATTCCGGCCGGTAAAGCACTCTCGCTTCTGAGTAACGGTCAGAAGGCCATCGCCCGCGGAGACCTCAACAAAGACGGAATGGACGATCTGGCCATCATCGTAGAAGATCCCAAGGATTCCATGACGGAAAGGGATTTAATTTTATTTTTTGGAAACGCAGCAGGAGCTTACGAACAATCGATCTACGCCAAAGAAGCCATTTTATGTAAAGACTGCGGGGGTGTTTTCGGAGAGCCGTTAGAGGAGCTTTCCATAAAAAATAATACGCTCCTCTTTAGCTTCCACGGAGGGTCAAGCGATCGGTGGTATTCGAAGTACCGCTTTCAATACCGGGATCGGGACTGGGTTTTGATAGGCTATACGGGCGGCAGTTACCATACGATGGACGTTTATCGGGGGGAGGAAGAAGACATCAATTTGCTGACCGGAGATTTTATCCTCAAAAAGAGCGACAAAAACGATCCGGGCGGCAAGCTGATTCAAACCGAGAAGGGGAAGCGGCCCAAGCGCAAGCTTGTCAAGTTAGGCGAGTTCAAAGGGAAGATCTACGATGAGACGGTCATCGAGCGTGTGGAGGCAGACAAAGGCAACCGCGATATTACTCCGTCTCCCGACAGGCAATTTGTCTTTTTTACCAAGGAGAAGAACGAAACCAATTTCATCTGGAATATCGACGAGGCGCAGCCCAAGGAAATCATAGGGATTGCTTCCAGAGTCGGTTATGCCATTTGGTCGCCGAACAGTAAATGGCTGATGGTCGATTCGGGTACTTCGCCAATCCGTACGGGGCAGCTCGTTGACCCGGCAAGCGGTAAAATTATACTGGAAGTAAGCTACTTAGGCGCAGGGCAAATCTCTTTTTCACCCGACAATTCCAGGCTGCTGTATGCTCGTGGTTCCGAGGACCTTCCCTCGATTAAAGACCGCCATGTTGACGGAGGCCGCATAAGCGTTATCGTGCTGGATCTCGGCACAGGTAAGGAGAAGATCGTAAAGCAGGGTACGGAAACCTTCGATTATGATTTTCCGGAATGGAAGGACGATCATCAAATCTCTTATACGAAGACAACAAACAGCGTAGCGCAAGGAAAACTTCTCCATACGGATATCCAAGAAACGATGAAGCTTGAAGAATAATCCCCGACAAAAAATACCCTCATCCCGCAAAGGATAGAGGGTATTTGCTCGTTGTAAGTGGACTGGTTGGTTTGGTTCGATCAAACTTCCATAATAATCGGAAGAATCATCGGCTTTCTTCTGGTTCGCTCATATAAGAATCGTCCTAGCGCATCTTTTACATTTGATTTTATCGTAGACCATTGGTTCTCATTCTCGTGAGTTAATTTGTTGATCGTATTGGACACTATGCGGCTTGCATCGTCGAGCAAGCCTTCCGATTCGCGGACGTATACGAAGCCGCGGGAGATGATATCGGGTCCGGAGAGGATCGTGCCTTCCTGTTTGCTGATCGAAACGACAACAATCAGGATGCCGTCTTGAGACAAGTGCTTACGGTCTCGCAGGACGATATTTCCGACGTCACCGATGCCTAAGCCGTCGATGAGGGTGTTGCCGGCAGGAACTTTGCCGCGTTTGCGGGCCGCGCCGTTCTGGATTTCAACGACTTCGCCGTTGTCGACGATAAAGATGTTGGCCGGGTCGACGCCGACCGCTTGCGCCAGCGTGCTGTGCTGACGGAGCATCCGGTATTCCCCGTGAATCGGGATGAAAAATTTCGGACGCATCAGATTGATCATCAGCTTCAATTCTTCCTGGCTGGCATGTCCGGAAACGTGCATGCCCGTCAGCGAGCCGGAGCCGTAGATGACGTGGGCACCGAGGCGGAACAGCTCGTCGACCGTCCGTCCGATATTTCTTTCGTTCCCCGGAATCGGCGTGGCCGAGATGATGACCGTGTCTCCGGGGAGAATTTCCACCTGCTTGTGGTTCGAGCGGGCCATCCGGGTCAGCGCCGACATTGGCTCGCCCTGGCTGCCCGTACACAGAATAACGATGCGGTCAGCCGCATATTTATTCACTTCGTTCGGCTCGATCAGCATGCCGTCCGGAATGTTCAGATATCCGAGCTCGGAGGCGATGGTAATCATATTGACCATGCTGCGTCCGATGACGACCAGCTTCCGGTTCGAAGCGATGCCCGCTTCGATGACCTGCTGAAGCCTGTGTACATTGGAGGCAAAGGTAGACACGATCACCCGCTGGCGAGCGGTCCGGAATACGTCCTCCAGATTGACGCCGACGCTTTTTTCCGAAGGGGTGAACCCTGGACGCTCCGCATTCGTGCTCTCGGAGAGCAGCGCGAGGACGCCTTTTTTGCCGATATCCGACATGCGGTGAAGGTCGGCATATTGGCCGTTAACGGGCGTTTGGTCGAATTTAAAATCGCCGGTGTGAACGACTGCGCCTTCGGGGGTATCAAGCACGACCCCAAGGCTGTCCGGGATACTGTGATTCGTTTTGAAGAACGAAGCGACAATTGTTCCGAACTTTAATACGGAATCCGCGTGAATTAACACCCGTTCCGTCGAACCCAGCAGCCCGTGTTCTTTTAATTTCCCTTCAATAAGTCCCATCGTCAGCTTGCTCGCATAGACGGGCATATTGAGCTGCTTGAGGATATAAGGCAACCCGCCAATATGATCCTCATGACCATGCGTAATGACGAGCGCCTTGACTTTATTCCGGTTCTCGATCAGATAGGAGATATCCGGTACGATAATATCGATGCCGGGCAGCTCCACATCCGGGAATTTCGAACCGCAATCAATGACAATAATGTCGTCTGCGTATTGTACCACATACATGTTTTTGCCAATTTCGCCTACGCCGCCCAAGGCAAAAATGGACAACTTTTTTTCTGAACTAGCCAAGTTAGACCTCCTCGATGGAATTGACGACGAACATACAAATCAAACTCAAAAGATCCGAACCAGTCACTTGCTTTTATTATAACACAACTCCCGGAAAAAAAGTAAATGTTGGTCGAACCGTTGAGAAAGGCGCGTTTTTTTGTCCCGGACCGATGGATCGGGGAGGATTCGTGGTGCGGGACAAAGAGAGCATGGCAAATGCCGGCGCTTTTGATACAATGGAAAGGAAATGCAGCAGCCAGGCACGGCACAAAAGACGGAAGGGCTGTACAGCAGCCGTTATTCCATATAATTCAATGTATTCAAGGAGGAATTCTTATGAGCGAGCAAGCATCCGAATTGCGGCAGTGGCGATTCGAGCAGCCGATTGACGCCGAGCTTACCCTTCGGGGCGAAGTAATGGTACAGGAGACGGCAGACGGAGGGCCGGTGCCCGTCGTGATCATGGCGCACGGCTTTAAAAGCTTCATGGATTGGGGCTTTCAGCCTTATGCCGCCGCCGAGCTGGCCCGCCGCGGATGTTACGTCATCCGGTTTAATTTTTCCTGCAACGGGGTGAACGAGCGGGATTTCGACGAGCTGGACAAATTCGCCGTAAATACGTACTCTCGCGAGCAGGCAGATCTGGCGGTCGTCTGGGAGCTGCTGCAGGAGAAGCGGCTGCCCTTTGCGGAGCAGGCGGATACCGGCCGGGTTGCCTTGCTCGGCCACAGCCGTGGGGGCGGAGACAGCATCGTGTTTGCCGCGGAGCACCCGGATGTGCAGGCCGTTGTTACGTGGAACGGCATCGCTTCGGCCGACCTCTTCGACGACGCGTTCAAGGAAGAACTCGCCCGTAATGGCGTCGCCTACGTGGCGAACGCGCGGACGGGGCAGAACATGCCGATTCGGCAAACGTTCTACGATGATTTGAAGCAAAATGCGGAACGCTTCGATATTACCGCGCGGCTTACTGGGCTGAAGACTCCGGTGCTGTCCGTACAGGGCGACGCGGACTCCGACCGGCTGAAGGAGGGCTTCCACAGGCTGCGCGAAGCCGCTCCGAACCAATCGTTCGTGACGATTGCAGGGGGGACGCATACGTTCGGCGCGGTTCATCCGTTTGCCGGAACGACCCCGCAGCTTGAGGAAGCGCTCGAAGCGACTGTGCGTTTCCTGGACGGCCGGATGCGCGGTGCCGGCGAAAGGGGCAGGCAGGGTTGAACGCAGAACGAAAAGCCGGGACATCGGTCCCGGCTCCATCGGATTTTTACGGACAGCGGATTCTTCCCGCCGTACGCAAGCTGAAGGATTTGGAGCATTTGCTCGCATCCTCCTATGTTTGGATCGTCCTGCTGGACAGCCATGTGTCGCAGCTGATGAGCGTCGCGCAGCTTGTCCGGCAGCATAAAAAGCAGCTGCTGGTGCACGTGGATTTGATTCACGGCTTGAAAAACGACGATTATGCGATCGAGTTTTTATGCCAATCCATGCGGCCGGGGGGCATCATCTCCACCCGAAGCAGCGCCGTAGCGACGGCGAAGAAGCATAAAGTACTCGGCATTCAGCGGCACTTCCTGCTCGACTCGATTGCGCTAGACACGACCTACCGGCTGTCGGAGAAGGTGGCGCCCGACTACATTGAAGTGATGCCGGGCGTGATGCCGCATATTATCGCCGAGATGCACAGCAAGCTCGACATTCCGATTCTGGCCGGCGGATTGATCCGGACGAACGAAGATGTCGAGCTTGCACTCGGCTCCGGCGCGGTAGCCGTCACCACGTCCCGCAGGGAGCTGTGGGACGCTTATGCACCGGTGTAGCGGCTCGCCGGGCGCTTACTCGGACGCGGCAGGCGTTGCCGCATCGTGCAGAAGCACGTCCAGCCGGCGCAGATGCTCCTCCGCGACCTCCGGCGTCCAGCCGAAGCGCTTCACCATGTAAGCCGTCGCCGGCTGCTTCCAGCGCTGTGCCCAAGCGATGTCGAAGTACACCGCGCCGGTCCGGCGGACGAAAAAGTCCTGCGGCGTCGCGACCATTTCCTCATCGATGCCGTAGGCGAGCGAAGCCAGCACATCCAGCGGCAGGCCGGTTTGCTCCGCTTCCTCGCGCATCTTCGTGCAGCCCTGGAAGACGCGGTCCGCGTTGGAGCCGTAGCGCTGCACGATCGACTCGGCTTGACGCTTCGTCAGACCGAGCGCTTCACCGTCGCGTACTTTCGCTTCCGCGAACGCCTTGAATTGCGCGGAGCCGCCGACGTCCCCGCCGGACAGCTTGATCCGGTCCGTCGTACAGCCCGGATACGATGCACCGCCTTGCTCTTGGAACTGGCTCGTGACGAGGTTGACGATGCGCTCCGCCATTTTGCGGTAGCCGGTCAGCTTGCCCCCGGCAATGGTAATGAGACCCGAAGGAGCGATGAAGATTTCATCCTTCCGCGACAGCTCCGACGGCGATTTGCCGTCTTCGTGAATAAGCGGACGCAGCCCGGACCAGCTGGACTCGACATCGGCCGCTGTTAGCTTGAGGCTCGGGAACATGAAGTTCGCCGCCGTTAAAATATAATCGCGGTCGGCCGTCGTCATCCGCGGATGAACGATATCGCCGCTGTAGTTCGTGTCGGTGGTGCCGACATACGTTTTGCCGTCCCGTGGAATGGCGAACACCATGCGACCATCCGGCGTATCGAAGTAGATCGCCTGCTTGAGCGGGAAACGCCCGCCGTCGATGACAAGGTGCACGCCTTTGGTCAGGTGCAGCCGCTTGCCCTGCTTCGAGCCGTCCTTTTCCCGGATCGTGTCGACCCAAGGTCCGGCCGCATTGACGATTTTGCGGGCAAAGATGTCATACGTTTCGCCGCTCAGCATGTCGACGATGCGCACGCCTTTCAGCTTCCCGCCCTCATAGAGCAGCTCTTCCACCTTCGCATAGTTGACCGCCAAAGCGCCGCGGTCCGCAGCGGCTTTCATCGTTTCAATCGTCAGCCGGGCGTCGTCCGTGCGGTACTCGACGTAGTACCCGCCGCCCTTCAGCATGTCTTCGCGGAGCAGGGGCTCGCGCCGAAGCGTCTCGGCTTTGGACAGCATGATCCGGCGCTCGCTCCGCTTGACACCCGCCAGCGAATCGTACATCATCAGCCCGACGGAGGTCGCCAGCTTGCCGTAGGTACCTCCTTCGATAATCGGCAGCAGCATCCACTCGGGCGTCGTCACGTGCGGCGCGTTCTCGTAGACGATGGCCCGCTCTTTGCCGACCTCGGCCACCAGCTTGAATTCGAACTGCTTCAAGTAACGCAAGCCGCCGTGAATCAGCTTCGTGGAACGGCTCGACGTGCCTGCGCCGAAGTCCTGCATCTCGACCAGTCCGGTTTTCAGCCCCCGGGTTTGCGCATCGAGCGCGATTCCTGCTCCGGTAATACCTCCGCCGATAACCAGCAGATCGAGCGGGGCTCCGGCCATCTCCTGAAGCTGTGCTTGTCGGTGTTCCCCTGAAAATTGCGCCTGTTTTGTCATGTGTATCGATCCCCTTTCGAAATGTGCGGCCGCCCGGTTCCGGGTAAAAGCAAAAAAGAGAAGACGTGAAACAACTCTACCTCGGCACGTTGCTAATCGCATACGCGCTCCTGCAGAGCTTGCTCACGGTCTTCTCTTGATCTCTGACCTGATTAACTTGTTAACTTTATCATAGCACGAGACCGGCTTCGGATCAACCTTGACAGCGAAATCGGGCTTATGATAGATTCCCTTTGCAACCATTTTCCTATATATAAGCGGACTATCCTCGGGGGAGGAATCGATATGACGAAGCCGGGTTATATTTTGGCTTTGGACCAAGGAACGACGAGCTGCCGGGCGATTATATTCGACCATGGAGGCGCTATCATTCATTCCAGTCAACGGGAATTTAAGCAAATCTTCCCGGGTTCGGGATGGGTTGAGCACGATGCGGAAGAAATATGGCGCGTTCAGCTCGGCGTCATGAAAGAAGCGGCGTCGCATGTATCTGCGGGGGAAATCGCCGCCATCGGAGTTACGAACCAGCGGGAGACGACGGTCGTCTGGGATGCCGTCACCGGCAAGCCTTTGCATAACGCCATCGTATGGCAGTGCCGGCGTACGTCGGACATGTGCCGCGAATTGAAGGAGCGGGGACTGGAGCAGATGATCCGTGTAAAAACGGGGCTGGTGCTCGATCCTTATTTTTCCGGTACGAAGCTGAAGTGGCTGCTGGAGTCAGTCCCGGGGCTTCGCGAGAAAGCGGAAAAAGGCGAAGCGCTGTTCGAAACGATCGATAGCTGGCTGAGCTGGAACTTAACCGGGGGCCAAGTGCATGCGACCGACGTCTCGAACGCTTCCCGGACGATGCTGTTCAACATTCATTCGCTCGACTGGGACGAAGAAATCATTCGGGAGTTCGGCATTCCGCGCGCGATGCTGCCGAAGGTGCTGCCCTCCAGCGGCGATTTCGGGCATACGCGGCTGCTGGACGCCGAAGTGGCGCTTCCGATTACGGGCGTCGCAGGCGACCAACAGGCGGCGCTGTTCGGACAAGGCTGCTTCCGGATGCTTTATTTTGAGAAATACGGGGGAACAGGCGGTGCTGTCGCAGAACGGCCTGCTGACGACGATCGCGTGGCAGATCGGAGACCGGGTTCACTATGCGCTCGAAGGCAGCGTGTTCATTGCGGGAGCCGTGGTGCAGTGGCTTCGCGACGGCCTGGGTCTGATCGAGGATTCGGCGGAAACCGAAGAGATCGCCTGCTCCATCGAGGATACCGACGGCGTATACTTCGTGCCGGCCTTCGCCGGTCTCGGCACACCGTACTGGGAGCCGGAAGCCCGCGGGCTGATCGCCGGTCTGACCCGGGCCTCCGGACGAGCGCATCTCGTGCGCGCCGCGCTGGAAGCCATCGCGTATCAAAGCCGCGACGTACTGGAAGTGATGCAGCGGGAAGCGGGGCACAAGCTCAGCGAGCTGCGCGTCGACGGCGGCGCCGTCAAGAACGGCTTTCTGATGCAATTTCAGGCGGATCTGCTCGGCGTTCCCGTCGTGCGGCCGAAAGTGACCGAGACGACGGCGCTCGGCGCCGCGCTGCTCGCGGGGCTTGCCGTCGGATTCTGGGCCGGTCTGGAGGAGCTGGAGTAATTGCAAGGCTTCGACCGGACATTCGAGCCGGCTTGCGACGACCTGACGCGCGAGCGGAAATACGAAGGCTGGCGGCAGGTATTGTCCTATCAATTGAAAGATCAATAAACCATCAATGAGGCCCGCAGCAAGCGCGGGGTCGTCTTAGCCGGCCTACCAGCGATTCGCGGGTCTGTACTCGTTCATAACATGAAGTCAAGGGGGGATCCAGACATGGAGCCTGACCGTTTCGATACCGCGCACCGCCCGTGGCCGCTGCCAGTGCTGCCGTGGATCATGAAGCAGACTTGGCGCAATCTGTTGTTTGCCCATTGGCCCGTTCCAGCGGATGAGCTTCGTGGTTACGTGCCGAAGGAGCTGCCGCTGGATACCTATGAGGGCAGCGCGTGGCTAGCTGTCGTTCCCTTCCGGATGACGGATATCCGGCTGCGCAGCTTGCCGCCGGTTCCGGGAACGAGCCGGTTTCCGGAGCTTAACGTCAGAACTTACGTCACGCTCCACGACAAGCCCGGCGTCTACTTTTTCAGCCTCGATGCGGCGCATACGCTCGCCGTCAAGCTGGCCAGACGGCTGTACCATCTTCCGTACTACCGGGCCGATATGGGCGTAACCGTGCAGAACGAAACCGTGTTTTACCGGAGTGAACGCCGGCAGGCGGGCCCCGCCTTTGCTGCACGTTACCAGCCCGTTTCGGCGCCATATACGGCCGAGCCGGGATCGCTGGAGCATTGGCTGACCGAACGCTACTGCTTGTATACCTTGAACGGGCGACGGGACGTCATGCGCTGCGACATCCATCATCCGCCCTGGCCGCTGCAGAAGGCGGAAGCCGAGCTTTACGAGAATACGATGCTGACGGGCAACGGCCTTCCGTTTGCGCCGGACGTTCCTCCGCTGCTTCATTATGCGGAAGCTCTGGAAGTGCGCATATGGCCGCTCCTGAAGGCTGCTGACCGAATGCCTTAGCCTGCGTCCGTTCGGGACGAATCCATCATAGCTCTGTAACCTGCCGATACGTTTCATCTTGAAGTGTCGGCTTTTCCTTATTTTGCTCTTTTTCAAAAATGCAAGCTCGGAAAACGAAAAAAAAGACGCATATTTTGCCAATATCCTGAATGTTTCGTGTCTTTTCGGTGTATAATGGAATTATATGAACCTATTATAGTAAACTATATGCATATAGCTTTACGCGAGGTAAGCCAAGGAGGAAACGGATATGGATCAAATTTCATCTCTGTCGGAGCTGCTGGCGGAGCAGAAAGCGTCATCGTATATCGAAATCCCTGGGGCGATGTCCCGGACGTTCGGACAGACTACGCTTTCGACCACGCTTCCGATGAGCAAGCTGTTCGCCATCTATGAAGTGGATTTGGAGGTTCAGCGCTCCATCGTTCCACAAAACTTGTCCAAGATGATGGACTATATCATGCTCTATCTGGATCACGGACAAGGCATTTATTTTCCGGGGATCATCCTCTCGGCCCGCGGCGCGGGAGAGTATGATGCGCAGGCGCAGGTCTACCGTTTGCAGGCGATTGAGAAGCTGTACGTCGTGGACGGCCAGCACCGGCTTGCCGCCTTCCGCCGCCTGATGGAAACACTGCAGGGCGCAATGGCCCGGGCAAAAGACCGCCGGGAGTATGAACGCATGGAAGAAATCAGCGCGAAGCTGAGCAAGCTGTACGCTTTCCCTATGTCCACGATGATCTACCTGGACATCAACGCGCGTCAGGAACGGCAGCTGTTCTCCGACATCAACAAGCTTCCGCGCAAAATCGGCGGAAATCTGGCCGTTCTCCGCGAGCAGCGCCGATTCTATCATGTGCTGGCCTCGAGGCTTGTGGAAGATGCGCCTGTGATGAAGAATCTGCCTGTCGACATGTTTACGGAGCGGGGCAAAGGGCCGGAGTATTTGTTCTCCTACCACCTGCTGATCGAAATTTTGATCGGCTTGTTCGAAGGACGGCTCAAGTCGGCGTCGCGCAACAACGGGTACTATTTTGAGGAAAAAGAGATCGAAGAGCATTTGAAGCTGGGGGCGCTCTATTTCGAAAGCCTGCTCAAGTATTTGCCGGAGCCGGAAAAGGGCGAGCTCTGCTGGACGGAAAACCTGCAGATCGCGCTGGCGATGTTCTTCCACGACGAAGTGACGAAAACCGGCACGTTTAACAAATACGCGCTCGATTACGCGCTCAAAATTTTGCCGCATATCGACTGGAGTGCCATTTACAGCGGGGACGAGAAAGACCGTTTGCCAAGACGCTCGCGCATCGTAAAAGCGTATCAGTTCGTCAAAGATTTTTACGTGGAGCACCACATGTTCCTGATCCGCGATGATTCGACGGGGCAGCAAGCTTTTCCGGGAGATAGCTCTAAGGAGGACGTCGGTTAATGGACGGTTTAAATTTGCAAATGACCATACATCCGTTTTGCGATCGCTTCGGACTCGCAACGGTTGCGATACAAGTGCAGGATTTGCTTAATTACACCACCATCGATCCGATGGTGCAGCGGAAGCTAAGCGGGGGACAACGCCGCAAAATTTCCAACTATTTGCAGGAGCGCGAGCTCGACCGCGTCTTTTTCGGTCCGGTCACCTTAAGCTTGCGCGACGTAAGCAGCTTGGCTAAGGTGCAGAACGGCCTGTACCTGCGCCCCGGCTCGAAGCTGAGCATTCTGGACGGCCAGCACCGCATCCTTGCTCTCGGCTACGTGAACGAGCAAATGCTCAAAGAAGCGCGCAGCCTGGACAAGAAAGTTTCCGCCATGAAAATCAAGCACCGGAAAGCGCCGGACAATGTGGAGATCGCAAGCGAGCTGGAACAGCTGGAAGGCCAGGTTGAGCAGTTGGAACGCCGCCGTCTGGAGCTGATGGAAAGCGAGCTGGCGGTGCAAATCTACATCGGGCTCAGCGAGGAAGAAGAGAAGCAGCTGTTCGGGGATATCAACTCCAAGGTTCAGCTCGTCAGCAAAGAGCTCGGCCATTCGTTCGACTCGATCGATCCGCTCAACGTCGTCATTCAGCAGGTCGTGGACCACAACGTCTTCTTGAAGTCCGCGGGTGTAGAGCGTCGGGCCAACCTGACCGCTTACAACAAAAACTTTACGTCGTTCAGCTGGATGTACTCGACCGCGACGATGCTGTTTACCGGCAAAATGCAGCCGTCCTACGAGCTGGCGCGCCGAATCAAGCAGGACCCGTCCACGTACATCGAGATTTTGCACCAGTTCTACAGCACGCTGATTCCTCTCATGCCGGAGCAGCCGGGGGTGCCGCAGTACACTTCGGCGTCCCGCGCCATGCAGGAAAGCGTCGCGCTGTATGCACACCGTCATTTGTTCACGGACGGCAAGTATACGAAGAACTGGACCAACTGTCTGAATATCTTCGAAGGCTTCGATTGGACGCACGAGAACGAGCAGTTGATCGAGCGCTTCGGAGTACTGGACAACGGCAAGCTGAACCTGATTCACGAAAAATCGCTGCGCAAGCACGGCAAGCTCGTTCAGCTGTTCCAAGAGCTGCACGGCGATACGGCCGAGGAAGGCGAAGAGTCGGCTTAAGGCAGTTTGAAGTGGAAACATAAAATTAGGCGTCCCTCATAGCGGGGGCGCTTTTTTGATATGTCCGTTGAGGGCAGGAGACGAAGCGACGAGACGATAGGCAGGGGGAGAGTTGAGTAAAGACGAGGCGAGTGACGGCTGGACGGGAGAGTGAACAGAGGGACAGGGACGTATGATCATTCCAAGATGATAAAATGGGGGGCTGTCGGTAGGAGAAACCATTTTGCGCCGGTGCAGGTTATTATGAGTCATCGCTTGTGTCAGTGTAACCGGGTGAGGTGCATTAAGCGGGGATTTTAAACGTTGCATCGGTGATAGCGGAACCCAGGTGCTCTAATCGTGTCGAAAAGTATTCATATCCCCCAAAATGGGGCTGTTAACGCACGACAGATTCGCTATTTTGAAATGCCGGGCTATTTCCGGTGGCATAGGGTATGTGTAGTTCTGCTAAATTTTGGTGAAAGTCTCAGGCATCCGCTCTTGGCTGTCCAGCGTCTGGTCGCCAGCATTTGGACACCGGTACTTGATCGCCAGTACTTTGTCGTCGGTATCTCGCCGGCGACCCCCGGCGACCCCATCGGTACCTGCTCCCTAGTCCCCGGCTCGCGGCTCCTGACACCTTGCCATCGGCACTCCGCTACGTACCCCACCTTCCGTGCCCGACTCCCGTACCTGGCCCCGCCCGATTATACTGAGCTCAGCTTATTCACGATCAGCAGCGCCGCCCCGGTGGCGAGCGCCTCTTCGCCGAGCGTGCCTTGGCTGAACACAACCTGATATTTGGGATAATAGTACGTTCTTTGAATCGCGACGCGCGTCGCGGTATGGAAGAAACCGACATGGCCGCCGATCAAGGCACCGCCCAGAATGACCTTCTCCGGATGCAAAATGTTAAGCAGGTTGGACAGCCCGATGCCGAAATAGGTGGCGGCCTGCGTAAACAGCTCGGCCGTCAGCGGATCGCCGGCCTGCAGCGCCTGCTGGAGATGGGCGAAGCCGATCTTCTCCGGGTTGGGTTCCAGCAGGAGCAGCAGGCTGTCGCGGCCTTGCTTGAGCCGGGCCTGCGCTTGCTGCTCCAGCGCATGAATGGAAGCGTACGATTCGAGCGCGCCGAAGTTGCCTTGATTCCACAGGCGGGGGCCGTCCGTTTGGATGATCATTTGGCCGATCGACCCTTCCATATCCACCGCCCCGTAGACGACCTGCCCGTTCGTCATCATGGCCGAACGCAAGCCGACGCCGACGTGAACGTACAGCAAATGGCGGTAATCGCGCTCCCGGTCCGACCACGATTCGCCGATGAGCGCCGTATTGGCTCCGTTATCAAGCAGAACCGGAAAGCCAAGGCGGCTTTCCAGGAAGCCGGTGACGCTGACATTTTTCCAGCCGGAGGCGGCGAAATGGAGCGGCTCCAGCAGCATGCCGGAGGCCCGGTCCAGCGGCCCGACGGCCCCGATGCCCATCCCGAGCACCTTGTCGGCCGAAAGAGAGCGGCGCTCCAGCATGGCGCGGGACTCGGCCACGATCTCTTCGAGCAGCACCTCGGGAGTGACGTCCTCCGTCATGACCCAGCGCTTGCTGTCCAGCTTGTTCAGCTGCAGGTCGAACAGAATGAGCTTGGAATACATCCGCGATATATCCAATCCGAACACATAGGCATAATCGGGATTTACCGTAAATAAAATCGGCCTGCGCCCTCCGGTCGATTCGCCGAAGCCGGCCTCCGCAATAACCCCTTGGGCCGTTAATTCCTCTAGCGTCCGGGTTAAGGTACTGCCCGTCAGCCCGCTTTTCTCCAGCAGATCGATCTTGGAGACCGTCCCCTGTTTGCGGATCTGCTCGAAAATTTCTTTATGCTTGCGTCCGGCAATGCGCTGTTCAATGGCGGTTGTCATCTTTTTCCTCCGTTGCCAGAAGGGTCTCTTTCTTTTTCAACCGTTAATTATACTACAGTCCCCGGCGGCCCGCTATCCTTCCTTGAGAAAAATGAAGTCCGACTTCAGCGCGGACGGCAGATTCGAACAAAAACGTGCGTTCAGGCGGGACCTTCTGGTAAAATAGGGCTTAGTTTGTCCAGGAAAGCTGGGATAGAAGGGACGAAAGTGAAATGACCGAATGGTTCGAAAAAAGCTTTGGACGGGATTATCTGCTCGTCTACAAGCATCGCGATATGCAGGGCGCTTATGAGGAAGTGCGCCGGATGATGGAATGGCTGGAGCTGCCCGAGGGAGCGGAGGTCCTTGACCTGTGCTGTGGCATGGGGCGGCATTCGATGGCGCTGAACGGATTCGGGTTTCGGGTCACCGGGATGGACTTGTCGGAGGTGCTGCTGGCGGAAGCGAGAAAGCTGGATACCGCAGGCGAAGTGCGCTGGGTCCACGGGGATATGCGCAACGTGCCGATAACCGATCAGTTCGATGCTGTCGTCAATTTGTTTACGTCGTTCGGTTATTTTTCCGGCGATCGGGACAACGAGCAGGTGCTGCGGGAAATGTACCGTCTGCTCGCCCCGGGTGGGCGGTTCATTATCGATTATTTGAATCCGGCCTATGTGGCGGCGCATTTGATACCGCACTCGGTTAGAACCGTCGAAGGAATCCATATCGATGAGAAGCGCCGGATCGAGGACGGATTCGTGCGCAAAACGATCGTGCTGCAGGACGGAAGCGGATCGGGCGAGCGGGTCTACGAGGAGCAGGTGAAGCTGATCGGACAGGAGCGTTTTCTGGACATGCTGGAGCTGGCCGGGCTGAAAATCGACGCCATTTACGGCGATTACGACGCTTCGGCTTACGAGCCTGACCGATCGAAACGAATGATCTTTGTCGGCAGGAGGGACGCATAATATGGACGGATCGCCATCAAGCCGCCAAGGGAGCGTGACGAAGCACGGCGACGTGCTTCAGATCAAGGTGCCCCTGCCGTTTCCGCTGCGCTGGGTGAACAGCTATTTGCTGCCGGGGGAGAGCGGCTGGACGTTGATCGACCCGGGGCTGCGGACGGAGGCGGCCGAAGCTGTCTGGGCGTCGGCGCTTGCGGAGCTTGGGCTCGGCTACTCCGACATCGACCGCATCGTGCTGACGCACCATCACCCGGACCACTATGGGCTGGCGGGATGGTTTCAAGAGCGCACCGGCGCGCCTGTGCTGATGTCGCGGAGCGGACTTGAACAGACGCGCTTGCTCTGGGGAGACGGGCAGCCGATGACGCAGCGGATGCTTGCGCTATTCCGACGGGAAGGAATGCCGGAGGAGCTGGCGCAGCAGATGGAGGAGCATATGCAAGGCTTTGTCGCGTCCGTTTCGCCGCAGCCGAAGGTCACTGTCGTGGAAGCCGGGGAGCGTGTAAGGCTCGGCCGTGAGGAATACGAAGCGATCGAGACGCCGGGACATGCCGCAGGGCATTTGTGCTTTTACCGCGCGGAGACGGCTGTCATGTTTTGCGGGGATCACGTGCTTCCGCAAATCTCCCCGAACGTTAGCTACTTGCCCGGAGGGATCGACGAGAACCCGCTTGCCAGCTACTTGGCCAGTCTGGAAGCGATTCGCCGATATGAGGTGCGGCTCGCGTTTCCCGGTCACCGGGAGCCTTTCGGCCATCTGCAGCAGCGGGCCGACGAGCTGATCGCCCATCATGCGGAGCGTCTGGAGGCGATGCGGTCGAAGCTTGCGGAGCCGGCCACGGCGTATCACGTATGCCGGGCGACCTTCGGGGAGCGGCTCAGCCTGCACCAGCTGCGCTTTGCGCTGTCGGAAACGATAGCGCACCTGATCTGGCTGCGCGAAGCCGGCAAGCTGACCGTAAACGCGCGCGAGGGGCTTGTGTATTACCGGCAAGCGTAGTGCTATTCCAATCCGCCGGTTTCGACCGACCGGCTGTGTGCGGCATGGTTCCGTCCATCAAACGGGGCTTGCCGCTTTTTCGCGTGGCCAGGGTGCGATGAGTAAGTTCTGGAATAAAAAGGGAGGAATTGGGAAATAGTAGATGATCTGTAGCGTGTTTTTCGTAACGGTTGTCGGACTATTTTTTTAATATGGAGGCGGCTTCCCTTGAACATAGAACGAATCTTCATAAACCGAGCGGTATCGCTGCTGCTTACGGCGGCTTGCTTGCTGCCCGTCGCAGGGTGCGCCCGCTTGACGGCTGCGGAGCCTCGCGCATTGCAAGCGGAGGAAGCGAGGCTCGTGGCTGCAGGGATTGATGAAGGCCCCGGCGGCCTTCGCGTAACGACAGGCTATGGCCCGCCCGCGTCCGGCCGCTCGCTGCAGCCTTACTCCATTACCGGTCCGCGGATGCAGTCGTTTGTTTCGTTCCAGGCTGCGGCTTACCGATGGGAGCGGCACCGGCCGCCGGAGCTTGTGGCGATCGGCGATGCTTGGGCGCGTTCGCACGGCTTCCCCGCCTCGTGGACGAGGCAGATCCGGATGCTCGGCGTGAAGCAGGGCCGCAGACCGCTAGTGGCGGTGGTGGAAGGGACGGCCGAACGGTTCGTCAGCAGCCCGGAAACGATGAACGGCGGCATTGCGCGGCTCCGGGAAGGAGGCTGGACCGCAGACCCGCTCCGCTTCGCAGGGAGCGCGTACGAGGACGATGTGGTTCTGCCTTACTTGTCCGCAGGTCCGGCCACAATGGACAATATTCCCAGCCAATCGGGTGTTTCAACCCGGGCACTTTTGTTTAAGAAACAGGAGCTTGTGGCCGAGTTGACCTCGTCCCAAAGCAATCTGCTCGCTTGCATGATGGGGGGGTACGGTCTGCCGAAGCTCGAATGGTCTTCGGAAGAGACGCCTTTTGCTACCGATTCCCCGCTGCTGCGTAATATTACTTGCCGGGCTGAAATTGCGAGCAACGGCGATTTGAAGCAGCCCCGGCTGAACATTGTGATGCGGGTGGCGGCTTCGCCCGGCGGACCATCCGTTACCGCCGATAGTTGGGCATCGAACCTGCAGCGGCAAGGAACGGAATTGATCCGGTTGCTTCAAGGCCTGCGCTCCGATCCGCTGCGCTTGGGGGAGTCCGTACGGCAGCAATATCCTGGCGTGTGGAACCAGGACCGCTGGCGTGACGCTCTCACCCGCGCCCGAATCGATCTGCAGGTTAGGGTTACATTCGACGGAGGTGCTTGACGATGAAAACAAAAAAACACGCACATTGGATGAGAACGGCGGCTCTGTTGTCCGCACTGATTCTCACGGTGACGCTGACAGCTTGCAAGAAAGAGGCGGCCCAGCCGCCGAAAACCCCGGAGCCCGCTCCGACGGAGCAGACGACTCCACCGGGGCAAACGACCCCGCCAGGCCAAGCCGGACAGACGACGCCGGGTCAGGGTGGAGAGGCGGCCAAACCGCCGGAAGAAGCTCCTATCAAGATGGGGCAGCTTCAATACAGCGAATTGGAGCGGACGACCGTCGCCACGACGGCCAAAACCGCCAGCGTTCCGACGTATTATTTGCCGGAGCGGGGAGCCTCGGACGATAAGATCGATCAGATGGGTACCAGCGCCAAGCTGCTGACGCTGAAATATTACAAGATGACGATCATGGAATCGCCGGAAGAGATCAAGCCGAGCGGCAAGGTGGAATCGAAGCAGGAAGTAAAGCTCAACAACGGAACGGGCCAATGGATTACGGCCGGCGGCCAAGCGACCTTGCATTTGAAGCTGGACAAGACTTATATTGCGCTTAGCTCGGACAAGCTGTCCCAAGCGGACCTGCAAACCGTAGCCGAATCGCTTGCGAACTTGAAGTAAGCGAAACGGCAAACGATAGCCTTTTTTAGAGAACCGGGCGGCATGCATCCGGTTCTCTTTTCCTCTTGCGGCATAACCTGTACAAGAACGATGCGATTTTTGCGGGAGGTGTGGCTATGGGGGAAGGGATTGACCGGGCGGCTCCTTTTACGACGGCAGAGCCGCTTGATTGTTTGCTGCAGAACGGAATTACGTTTATAGGCCGATATTACAGCAGCTCCGATTGGAAAAATTTAACCCGCACGGAGGCCGGGCTGATTTCGTCCCGCGGGCTGTATATCGTGGCGGTCTTTCAGGATGCAGCCAATTATGCGGATTATTTTACGTACGAGCGAGGGATCAACGATTGTTCCGCCGCGATAGCCCGCGCTTCGGACGTCGGCCAGCCCTACGGGACCCCGATCTATTTTGCCGTCGACTTCGAAGCGCATACGGGAGACCCGGCGCTCGGACAAGTGGAAGCCTATTTCGAAGGGGTACAGAAGACCATGCGCCAGCATGCGGCCGCAAATGGCGGCGACAAGTGGGAGCTTGGCGTGTACGGCAAGTATGATGTCGTAACCTACATCGCGAACTGGATCATGGATGTAACCTATGTTTGGCAGACGTACGCATGGAGCAGCGGACAGGAGTTTGGGGGCTGGAATTTGTATCAGTACGAGGATGACGAGTTGTTGGCGGCATGCGGCGCCGCGGGCACGATCGACCGCGTTCGTTCCAACGGCAATGGAGGCGGCTTTCAAGTAAGCTGAGACGATAATCGTGTGAATTTTTCCGACGCGATGATTTTTGTGAAAAAAGAACACGGCGTCCTCTCCTCGGAGAAGCGCCGTGTTCTTTTACGTCTGCGTACGTTCCTTCTCTTGCTGCTTGCGGTGGGCAATGCGGCTGCTGGCGGACGCCGCGATAGCGCCGACGATATCGTCGAGGAACGTATGCTTGTGCTTGCCGCTCTTATCGTTCAGCCGCCCGACCAGCCCCGGTTTGACTTTGTCAATATATCCAAAGTTGGTGAGCCCGATGCTGCCGTACACATTGACGATCGATAGAGCCAGGATTTCATCGCAGCCGTACAGCCCCTCGTCGTTCTCGATCATCTCCTGAAGAGGAGACAGCAGCTTGCCCTCCTCGGCCAGCACGTCGAGCTGAATCCCCGTCAAAATGGCATTCTGCACTTCCCGCTTGCCGAGGACCTGCTCCACGCTTTCCCGGCATTCGTCCATCGTCAGGTTGGAGTAATAGTCTTTTTGCAGAAAATAAGTAAGCTCCGCCATTTCTTCCATGGTGACGCCGCGCTTTGTTAGCCACGAGGCCGAAGCTTCGGCAACCTGCTTGCTGTTCAAGCTGTAGCTCATAGAGGCCTCCTTAGAATTCCGAGAAAAACCGGAAGTGGTTTTTGCCTTGCTGCTTCGATGCGTACATCGCCGTATCGGCGCACTGCAGCAGCCTGTCGATATCATGCCCGTCCTCGGGATAGCAGGAAACACCGATGCTGCTCGTAATGCTCATGGTTTGGCCGTTCAGCTCGAAAGGCTGGTTTAGCGTCTGCGCGATTCTGCCGACGATCTTGGCAATATCCTCCCGGTGCTCGAACTGCTGCACTAGCACGACGAATTCGTCGCCGCCCATCCGACAGACGGTATCCGGTTCCCGGATGGAATGCGAGAGACGGGAAGCGGCCATGGTCAGCAGCTCGTCGCCGGTGGCATGGCCGTATGTATCGTTTATGCGTTTAAAATCATCGAGGTCCAAGTAAATGACGGCCAGCTTATGGTGGTAGCGCTTCGCCAAATGCAGCGATTGGGTAAAGCGGTCCTGAAATAGTCTGCGGTTCGGCAGTTGGGTCAACGGATCGTAATAAGCCAGACGGGTCAGCCGCTCTTCCAGCTTCTTGAACGCCGTGATGTCTTTGGCTGCCAGGGCAGCCTGCCAACCCGAAGACTCGCATGCCAACGGATATCCTTGGCCTTCAAGCCATACGAGAGCTCCGTCCGGCAGCACGGCCCGAAACGTCATCGCGAACGGTTCGTGCTCTTGAAGCAGCCGGCGGCATGCCTGCTGCAGCGGAAGGAGATCGGTTTCGTATACCCAGCGGAACAAGGCCGTACCGTAATTGGGCTCCGGGGACAAGCCGACCGGCGAACCGGTTTCGTCGAATACCCACAGCCAATCCGGAGATTGAAGCACAACGGCCCGGTATAGGTCGTCAGGCACGAAATCATGAAGACGGTTTTCCATGGGAAATCACCTCTTTTTGGAAAAACACATCTATATTATAGGCTTTTAGTACCGTATAAATCAAGGATATATCCGTCCAAAGTACCATAAATCCAATCTTCCTCCGAATCGGACAAAATGGTGTCATAAACTTGTCTGCCGCCCGTATACATAAAAGTAAAAACGGACAACACCCCAATACCAAGGAGGAACACGCAATGAAACAATACAAAGGGATACAATGGGCCGCCGTTGTTGGAATGGTCGTTCTGCTTGCCTCCGGCTGCTCGCTTCTGGGAAAGAAGGAACAGTCTCAGCAAATCGATCCTCCGCCGGCCGGAGCGGACGCCATGGCCACAAGCGGCAAAGTGTCCCAGACGATTGCCAATCCGATGCAGGTGACGGTTTACGCCAAGGATGAAAAAGGGTTCGTCGCTCCGATTGCCGTTCAAGTCGAAAAGACCCAAGGCGCCGCCCGCAAGGCGCTTGAATACATGGTGGACGGCGGCCCGGTACAAGGGCACCTGCCGGCCGGATTTACAAGCCTCCTTCCCAAAGGTACCGAAATTAAAGGCATTAACATCGTGGAAGATCAAAAGCTGGCTATCGTTGATTTTTCCAAAATGTTTGCGGATTATAACCTGCAGGACGAAAGAAAAATTATGGAAGCCGTCACTTGGACCTTGACGGGCTTTCCTGCGGTAGAGAAAGTGCAGCTCCGCGTCGAGGGCAAGCCTTTGAAAGAGATGCCGGTCGGCGGAACGCCGCTGGACGAAACGCTAACCCGTGCGATCGGAATCAACGTGGAGAAGCCGGAAAGCGTAGAGTACGGACAATCGACGCCGGTTACGCTGTATTTTCTAAATCAGAATCAGGAAAATTACAGCTATTACGTGCCCGTCACCCGGCTCGTCCCAAGGACGGACAACGTTTCGGAAGCGGTCATCCGGCAGCTTATTGCAGGACCGGATCAGAAGAAAGGCCTGGTTGCCGTCATGGCTCCGGGAGCCGAACTGCTGAAAGTGGACAAAACGGACGACTTGATTACCGTCAATTTCTCGGACAAAATGCTCGGCCCGGATAAAAAGGCGCCGGCCGAAGCGTTGAAAGCGGTCGTCTTGTCGCTCACGGAAAATACGAACGCAGCTGCCAAGGTGCAGATTCTCGTGAACGGAGACGCCAAAGTAAGCGCAACCGACAATCAGAGCTACGCGAAGCCCGTATCCCGGCCTCAAACCGTGAATCAGCTGAAGCTGTAGCTCAGGCGAGATGCCTCATAAACGAACGCTCCTTCCTGTGCGGCCCGCTTTCGGAAGGAGCCTTTTTCGTTTCCGCAGGCCCGTTTGGTTTTCCTGGGGCGCTCTGGTACAATGGGAACGTGAAAGCCAAAAGGAGGAAATGAAACTTAAATGAGAAGCGATGGGAGAAGTGTCGATCAGGCGCGTCCTGTGAAAATTACGACCAATTACAATAAACACGCCGAAGGCTCGGTGCTGATTGAAGTGGGAGATACGCGGGTCATCTGTACGGCGACGGTGGAGGAACGGGTTCCGCCGTTTATGAAAGGGCAGGGCAAAGGATGGGTGACGGCCGAATACTCGATGCTGCCCCGGGCGACTTCGGTCCGCAATCAGCGTGAAGCGGCCAAAGGGAAGCTCGGCGGACGCACGATGGAAATTCAGCGGCTGATCGGACGGGCGCTGCGTTCTGTCGTCGATCTGGAAGCGCTGGGTGAGCGTTCCATTACGCTGGACTGCGACGTGATTCAGGCGGACGGCGGCACCCGGACGACGTCGATCACCGGCGCGTTCGTCGCCATGGCGATCGCGATGGATAAAATCGTGCGGGAGCGGAATTTAAGCCGGTTCCCGATCACTGATTTTCTCGGTTCCGTGAGCGTGGGCATCATTCAGGAGAAGCCATACCTGGACCTGAACTATGAGGAGGATTCCAAAGCGAAGGTCGATATGAACGTGGTAATGACCGGCCAAGGCAAATTCGTCGAAGTGCAAGGAACCGGCGAAGAAGCCCCATTCTCCCGGCAAGAGCTTGACGCACTGCTGGCGTTGGCCGAAACGGGCATTCAGGGCATGATTCGGGAGCAGGCGCAGGTACTCGGACCGATTGCGGAACGCATTAAGGGGGCGTCCCATGCGGCTCGGAGCTGAGGTCGTTATCGCGACGACAAACGCCGGTAAACTTAAGGAATTCGAGAAGATGTTCAGGGAGAAAGGCATCGCGGTCAAAAGCCTGCTCGATTACCCGGAGATCCCGGATATCGTCGAGGACGGGGATACCTTTGCGGCGAACGCCTTGATCAAAGCCAGAGCGGTGGCCGGGCGGCTCGGCGTTCCTGCGGTGGCGGACGACTCCGGCTTATGCGTGGATCGTCTGAACGGCGCGCCGGGGGTATACTCCGCCCGGTATGCGGGCGAGCCGAAGGACGACGCGGCGAATAACCGCAAGCTCGTCGGCGAGCTTGACAAGCTGGAGCCGCTGCCCCGGCCGGATGATACGGCTCATCCCGAAGCGCTCAGCCCCGCCCGTTTCGTCAGCGCCATTGCGCTCGTGAACGCGGAAGGAACGCCGCTTGCCGAGGTCGAAGGGACGTGCGAGGGCGTCATCATTCGCGAGCCGCGAGGCAGCGGGGGCTTCGGGTATGATCCGTTGTTTTACGTCCCGGAGCTCGGCCGGACTCTGGCGGAGCTGACGCTCGAAGAGAAAAATGCGCTCAGCCATCGGGGGCAGGCCATCCGTAAATTGTGGGACTTCTTGGCCTAAGGAAGCCGTATTGTCATTATCGAATCGATACTTTGTAATGGCGCAGCCACATATCGACTTGGGCCAAATAAGCGAACAGCTGCGGCCCGGTCATCAGCTGGCCGAACCAAGGCAGCTGGAAGCGGCCTTCGTCGTCCTCGGCGAGGGTGCGGATTTTGGCCGTATCGATGAACGGAAGCAGAGGCGAGGAAGGGTCGTTTAAGATGTCCAGTACCCAGGAGCGGACGGCGGTCAAATAGTTCGGATTGTGCGTTTTCGGATACGGGCTTTTTTTGCGGGCCAGCACGTCTTCGGGAAGAATGCCGCGGAGCGCTTTGCGCAAGATGCCTTTTTCCCGTTCGCCGGCGGTTTTGATCTCCCACGGAATATTCCATACGTATTCGACCAGCCGGTGATCGCAGAACGGCACGCGCACTTCGAGACCGACCGCCATGCTCATCCGGTCTTTGCGGTCGAGCAGCGTCGGCATAAAACGAGTAATGTTCAAATAGGACATTTCCCGCATCCGGTTTTGCTGCCCGTTCTCGCCGGCCAGACGGGGCACTTCGGAGAGAGCTTGCCGGTAGCGGTCCTGCACGTATTGGGCTGGCTTTACCCAATCGACAAATTCGGGAGACAGCAGGGCGATGCGTTCGGGGGTCGCCAACGACCAGGGGAACGTTCCGGCATTCAGCGCTTCCTCCCGGTGAAACCAGGGATACCCGCCAAAAATTTCGTCGGCCGCTTCGCCCGATATCGCCACCGTGGCGCCTTTTTTAATTTCGCGACAAAACAAATAAAGCGAACCGTCCACATCGGCCATTCCGGGCAAGTCCCTGGCCAGCACGACGGTTCGGAGCGCCTCCACGAGCTCCGGCGTATCGAATTCGATCGCATGGTGCACGGTTCCGAGGTGCTCCGTCATCCGCCTGATCCAAGGCGCATCCGCATTCGGCTGAAAGGCGCTTGCTTGGAAATGCCTATCGTTGTCGACATAGTCGACCGAATAGGTATGCAGGGCTCCGAGCCCTTGCTGCGCATAGTATTGTGCAGCAAACGTCGTGAGAGCGCTGGAGTCGAGCCCGCCGGACAGCAGCGTGCAGATCGGCACATCCGAAGCGAGCTGGCGGATCACCGTGTCCCGAAGCAGCTCGCGCACTTTGGCGGCCGTCGTCTCCACGTCGTCTTCGTGCGGCTTGCTTTCCAGCTTCCAGTAAGTGCGTACGCTTAGGCCGCGCACATCCATGACCATGCAGTGACCCGGCTTCAGCTCCTGCATATTTTTATAGACGCCATGGCCTGGCGTACGCGCCGGTCCGATGGCGAAAATTTCCGCCAGTCCTTCGCCGCTGATCTGAACCGTAAAGTCCGGATGCGCCAGGATGGCCTTCGGCTCCGAACCGAACAGCAGCCGGCCTTCGGCGTAGGAATAGAAAAGAGGCTTAACGCCCAGCCGGTCGCGTACGAGGAACAGCGACTGCTCTTCGTCGTCCCAAATGGCAAAGGCGAAGATGCCGTTGAGCCGGTCGACACAGGCTCGGCCCCATTCGACGAACGAAACGAGCAGCACCTCGGTATCGCAGGTCGTGACGAACCGGTGGCCTCGCTGCTCCAGCTCTTTTTTTAATTCGGGCGCATTGTATAGCTCGCCGTTATAGACGATGGTTATTGTATTATCTCCGATTTTCCGGGTCATGGGCTGGGCTCCGCCTGCCGGATCCATGACGCTCAGACGGCGGTGGCCGAGCGCGCAGCGGGGCGTGATCCAGCTGCCGGAGGCATCCGGACCGCGCGAGGTGAGAGTATCCGTCATCGTTTCGAGAACGGACGGATACTGGGTCAAATCTTTGTTCCAATCAATCCATCCCGTGATTCCACACATAGCTTTCATCCTCTCCGGTCTTCCAGAATCTGTCGCTACCACGAGGGGTCCAAAGATGACAGCAAGATGATAAAGGTTATGCTTGGCGGGAGCGGATGATGTCTGTCCGGGCGAGGCGCGCCGTGGAAAACTTGATGAAAAAATGGACAAACGGCCGCAGAAAAGTTACACTTAGCGTATAGGTGTATTTTTTATAACGGCCTGCGTCTTGGAAACCGATGTATAGAAAGCGTCGGTTTTGTCTCACGCTATAGCTGAAGGAACAGTAGGCAGGAAGACAATTGATCAACAGGTAAAGGTGGTTCATCATTAATGAAAAGAACGTTCTCAGAACAGCAGAAAGAATACAAGGAAGCCAAAGAAAACTTCGAGAAGGCGAATAAAGAATTTGAGCAAAAGCTCGCAACGACGAAAAAACTCGGTAACGTAACTCCGGAAGTGATGGAGCAGCTTGTCGGCGATACGGGACTTCATATTGCATTGAACCGGCTCGGTGCGGCGGAAGCCGCGCTTCTGAAATGGTCGCACGAGATGATTCAGAACGAACGCGATTATTTGCAAAATAAAGAGCAGGTCGACCGCATGTACAGCTTCATCGAACAAAATCCGCACATTAAAGCGCAGCTCATCCAAGCCGCGATGAAAATGGAATAGATTTCGGAAAATGGAACGCTGAACAGCGCCTGCATAACGGGCAGCCCGGATGCCGTGTTTATTACGCATCCGCGGCTGCTTTTTCATGTCCGCATAACGCGCGACCGAATCCGGCATTCTAATTTAAGGGAACGATGGAATGGACAGGAAAGCCGGTCGCGGCAGGAGATTTTGCTTTCGCTTCTTTTTTGGGGTACACTGGCATTCATAAGAGAAGCTCAGCAAGAAAGGCGGTGTTTCATGAGCGGGCAGACCAATGACAATGTAATTCTTTTTCCAAAAACTGTCGAATTTTACCAGTTCGAACTGACCCGGCTCCTTGAAGCGGAACGCTACGGAGAAGCGATGAAGCTCCTCCGCTTTTTGCTTGCCTGCCAATCGGACGACGACCGGGCACGGGAAGAATGGCGGTCCTTGCTCGACTGGCTGCAGGTCATGTTCCCGGATCTGGCGCTGGGGCAGGAGGACGAAAACGAAGAGCTTAGCGAAGCGGACTTGCTGCGGCAGCATATGAACGCCAAGGGCGAGGATAAAGGCGACTATGCAAAGCGGCTGCTGGCCAGCCTGCGGGAGCAGCGCGCCGTGGACAAGCAGCTGCTGGCTTTGGATCAGCTCGCGTTTCTGGAAGACGAAGGGATCGACGAAGAGTTGATCGGATGGTTGAAGGAGGATACGGGGCGGCATCCGCTGATCCAGTTCAAGGCGCTGCAAACGCTCAAGAAGCGGGGCGCGACCGGCAGCGTAACGCTGCACAAGAACGGCGAAGCGGCGGTCGTCGAGATCGAGGATACGCCGGCGGCCTTCGATCAGTTTCCTTCGCAGATTCAAGAGATTATAAACCGCGTGCAGGAAATCAGCGAGACGCAGCATCCGGCGCTCTCGTATTTTGCAGCGGAGACGTGGAACGAATTTTTGGCGTTTATTTACGGAACTTCCGCTTACCGGCAAATGCTGCGGCAGGACTCGGTCTGCGTGGACGTATGGGCGGCGGCGCTGCATTTGACGTTGCTCGAGCAAGTATTTGAAGGTGGGGACAAAGCAGAGCTGTTCGAATTGTATGGGATTACGTCGGATCTGGCGTTTCAGTGGGAACAGGCTTACCGGATGATGCAGCAATTCGCCGCAAACGTATTCACCCGGAGATTATAAAATGGCGCCGCGGGACGATTTCCCGACGTTTCCGCGTTAGAAGCCTTGAAAACCGCATTTATTACGGTTATAATATAATGGTTATATCGGCGGGCTTGTCCGGGCTGTACCGCGACTCCGCCAGAACGTGACAAAATTGCGATGGATAATTTTTGGAGGGGAAAGCATAAAATGAAAGCAAGCTGGGAAAAGATAGAGAAGAACGTAGCCGTTCTTGATATTGAAGTGGACGCGGACCAAGTAGCCGCCTCTCTGGACAAGGCATTCAAAAAAGTCGTGAACAAAGTTAACGTTCCGGGCTTCCGCAAGGGCAAAGTGCCCCGCGCTATTTTCGAATCGAAATTCGGCGTGGAAAGCTTGTATCAAGACGCTCTCGATATCATCGTGCCTGAAGCTTACATTGCAGCCGTTCAAGAGACGGGCATCCAGCCAGTAGATCGTCCGGAAGTGGACGTCGAGCAATTTGGCAAAGGCCAAGTTCTGAAGTTCAAAGCGAAAGTTACCGTGAAGCCTGAAGTCGAGCTTGGCGAGTACAAAGGCATCGCGCTCGAAGCTCCTTCCGCCGACGTAACGGCCGAAGAAGTGAACGAAGAGCTGGAAAAACTGCAAAAGCGCCATGCGGAACTCGTTCCGGTAGAAGAAGGCACAGCCGAGAATGGCGACATCGTCGCAATCGACTTCGAAGGCTTTGTGGACGGCGTTCCTTTCGAGGGCGGCAAAGCGGAGCGTTATTCGCTTGAGCTTGGTTCCGGCAGCTTTATCCCGGGCTTCGAAGAGCAAGTCGTCGGCCTGGAGAAAGACGGCGAGAAGGACATCACCGTAACTTTCCCGGAAAACTACCATGCGGAAGAGCTGAAAGGCAAAGAAGCCGTTTTCAAAATCAAGCTGCATGACATCAAGCGCAAAAACTTGCCTGCACTCGACGACGAGTTCGCTAAAGACGTGAGCGAATTCGACACGCTGGACGAGTACAAAGCAGATCTGGAGAGCAAGCTGAAAGAGCGCAAGCAAAGCGAAGCCGACCGCAAGAAAGAAAACGATCTGGTAGAAAAAGCTTCCGAAACTGCGCAAGTGGAAATTCCGGAAGTCATGATTAACGACGAAGCGGAGCAAATGGTGAAAGAATTCGAAAACCGTCTGCGCACGCAAGGCATGAACATCGACATGTACTACCAGTTCACTGGTCAAAGCGCCGAGGACCTCAAAGGTCAAATGCATTCCGACGCTGAGAAACGCGTACGCAACAACCTCGTGCTTGAGGCGATCGCGAAAGCGGAAAACCTTGAAGCGACGGAAGAAGAAATCAACGCCGAGCTGGAGAACCTGGCTCAAATGTACGGCCGTTCCGCTGACGAAATCCGCACCATCTTCGCTTCTAACGGCAATTTGGGATCGCTGCTGCAAGATATCGTCAACCGCAAAACTTTGAAATTCCTGGTTGACAACAGCAAAACGGCTTAATTTGGAAATTGTATAAACGCGAACATACATGCAAAGGCACGTGTACATCCATGCGTGCCTTTGTTTTACCTTAAACCGCGTTTGACGGTTTCTAACGAAACATGCACATAAGAAGTACATAAGCATAACATAATAAGCGTTACATATGAAGTAAACGAACCAATACATATGCGGTACATAATGAAATACATAGGCGGCGGCAAGGCTGTCCTGTCCGGCAAAACTTGCGTTAGCGGCCGCAACGTTTGTTCGTATCGGGCAGGAAATGACTTTAGTCTTTAAACGTGCTACAATGTTTTGAGTAAGGCTCGAAAATGTTTTTCATTTTATGAAGTAAAGGGGTTGGGACGATGACTCTGGTACCTATGGTTGTGGAACAGGAAGGCCGCGGCGAACGCTCTTACGATATTTACTCGCGTTTGCTGAAGGATCGTATTATTTTTTTGGGCAGTGCGATCGATGACGACGTCGCCAACCTGGTTATTGCCCAGTTGCTTTTCTTGTCGGCGGTAGATCCCGAGAAGGATATTCATTTGTACATTAACTCCCCCGGCGGTTCGGTGACGGCCGGTATGGGTATATATGATACAATGCAATTCATCAAGCCGGACGTTTCGACGATTTGCGTCGGCATGGCCGCCAGTATGGGTTCCCTGCTGCTCACGGCAGGTGCCAAGGGCAAACGCTTCGCGCTTCCGAACAGCGAGGTGATGATCCATCAGCCGCTGGGCGGCGTCCGCGGGCAGGCATCGGATATTAAAATTCATGCCGACTGGATTATCAAGACGAAGCAGAAGTTAAACCAAATCTATGTGGAGCGTACGGGACAGCCTTACGAAAGAATCGAACGCGACACAGACCGTGACAATTTCATGAGCGCCGAAGACGCAAAGGCGTACGGTCTCATTGATGCGGTTATCACTCGCAGTGACCTGACTTAGAAAAGGAGTGATCCCATGTTTAAATTTAACGATGAAAAAGGCCAGCTCAAGTGCTCGTTCTGCGGAAAATCCCAGGAGCAGGTGCGCAAGCTGGTTGCCGGGCCCGGCGTTTATATATGCGACGAGTGCATCGAGCTTTGCACGGAAATCGTTGAGGAAGAATTGGGTCACGAGGAAGAGCTCGACCTGAAAGACGTACCGAAACCGAAGGAAATCCGCGCGATTCTGGATTCCTACGTCATCGGGCAAGAACAGGCCAAAAAATCGCTGTCGGTTGCCGTATACAACCATTACAAACGGATCAACTCGCAGCAAAGCAAGCTCGAAGATGTCGAACTGCAAAAGTCGAACATCGTCCTTGTCGGTCCGACAGGCAGCGGGAAAACGCTGCTGGCCCAAACATTAGCCAAAATTTTGAACGTTCCGTTTGCGATCGCCGATGCAACGTCTTTGACGGAAGCCGGCTACGTAGGGGAAGACGTCGAAAACATTTTGCTGAAGCTCATTCAAGCGGCCGATTACGATGTGGAAAAAGCCGAGCGCGGCATTATTTATATCGACGAAATCGATAAAGTGGCCCGCAAATCGGAGAATCCGTCCATCACCCGCGACGTTTCGGGCGAAGGCGTGCAGCAAGCTCTTCTGAAAATTTTGGAAGGCACGGTTGCATCGGTACCGCCTCAAGGCGGACGCAAGCATCCGCATCAGGAATTTATCCAAATCGATACGACGAACATCCTGTTCATTTGCGGCGGGGCGTTCGACGGGCTTGAGCAGATCATTAAGCGCCGGATCGGCAAAAAGGTGATAGGCTTCGGCACGGACGGTCATAAAGCCGATCTGAAGCCGGGCGAATACTTGTCCCTTGTGCTTCCGGAAGACCTGTTGAAATTCGGTTTGATTCCGGAATTCGTGGGCCGTCTGCCAGTCATCTCGACGCTAGAACCGCTGGACGAAGCAGCGCTCGTCCGTATTTTGACCGAGCCTAAAAACGCTCTTGTCAAGCAGTATCAGAAGATGCTGGAGATGGATAACGTGTCCCTTGAGTTCGAACCGGAGGCGCTGGAGGAAATTGCGAAAGAAGCGATTAAGCGCAATACCGGAGCGAGGGGGCTTCGCGCCATTATCGAAGGCATTATGCTGGAAGTGATGTACGAGGCGCCATCCCGCACGGAGAACTCCAAGTGCATCGTCACCAAGGAAGCCGTACAAGCGAAGATCATACCTCAGATCACCGCAGCGGACGGCCAGTCCATTAAGAAAAAAGAAGAAAGCGCGTAAGCGCCGGATATACAAAAAAACTAAACGCCTCCAATCTGCAGGACCGATGATTCGTCCCGCGGAGCGGAGGATGTTTGGCATCATGGGAGAGAAGAAAACACATGTTCCATAGAACGGAAACGGTTCCGGTTAAAGTCGGCAATCTAACCATCGGCGGCAGCAATGACGTGATCATCCAGAGCATGTGTACGACCAAGACAGCGGATGTAAAGGCTACAGTGGCCGAGATTCACCGGCTGGAAGAAGTGGGATGCCAGATCGTCCGCGTTACGGTCAACAATAAGGAAGCGGCGGAAGCGATCAAAGAGATCAAGAAGCAGATCTCCATCCCGCTTGTGGCTGATATTCATTTTGATTACCGGCTCGCTTTGCAGGCCATTGAGAACGGGATTGACAAAGTAAGAATCAATCCGGGGAACATCGGCCGCCGCGAGAAGGTGGAAGCCGTCGTCAAGGCCTGCAAGGAGCGGGGGATTCCGATCCGCATCGGCGTCAACGCCGGTTCGCTTGAGAACCATTTGCTGGAAAAGTACGGCTACCCGACGCCGGAAGCGATGGTCGAAAGCGCCTTGTACCATATCAACATTCTCGAAGAGCTCGATTTTCGAGACATCATCGTCTCGCTGAAGGCATCCGACGTCCCGATGGCGATTGCCGCTTATACGAAAGCTGCCGCAGCCTTCCGCTACCCGCTGCACCTTGGCATTACGGAGGCCGGGACGCTGTTCTCCGGCACGGTGAAAAGCGCGGCAGGCTTGGGCGCGCTGCTAAGTATGGGGCTCGGTTCGACGATCCGGATTTCGCTCAGCGCGGATCCGGTTGAGGAAGTCAAAGTATGCCGCGAGCTGCTGAAGTCGTTCGGATTGATCACGAATGCCGCCACGTTGGTATCTTGCCCGACCTGCGGCCGATTGGATATCGATCTGTTTTCTATCGCGAATGAGGTGGAAGAGTATATCTCCAAGCTGAAGGTGCCGATTAAAGTGTCCGTCCTCGGCTGCGCGGTGAACGGCCCGGGCGAAGCTAGAGAAGCCGATATCGGTATTGCCGGAGCCCGCGGCGAAGGCTTATTGTTCCGCTACGGCGAGATGATCCGCAAAGTTCCGGAAGCTGAGCTGCTGTCCGAGCTGAAGAAGGAAATCGACATCATCGTCGAGCATTTCGAGCGTACGGGCGAAATTCCCGGAAGAAAGCATCACGCAGCGATTTAATAGAGCACATCATAAATACACCCGCACATTGCAGGCGGAGGGAAGCGAGTTACGGCTTTCCGCCCGGCATTGGCGGGTGTATTTCTATTTGTTTAAAGGTTGGTATCGAAAAGTATCGGAAGCTCCTCCACACCATAGACAAAAGGACTGCGGATCGGTTTAAATTCGAAATGATCCGCAAAGCGGATATTCGTCATTCGATTCGAGATGATGCGAAGCGCTATTTTAGCTTCCAACCGGGCCAAAGGTGCTCCCAAACAAAAATGATTGCCGAAGCCGAAGGACATGTGCGGATTGGGCGTCCGGTCCTCGATAAACTGATCGGCAGCGGGAAACTTGTTTTCGTCCCGATTGGCTGAACCGATCCAGGGAATAATGAGTTCACCTTTCCGGATTTCGACGTTTCCGATTTGAACGTCTTTGGTCGCATAACGGCTTAGAGATAGAACCGGCGGATAGTACCTTAGAACTTCTTCGATAAAGCTCTCGATCAAAGCCGGTTGATCGTGGAGTGTTGCCTGCAGGGCCGGGTTCTCGGCCAGTCTTCGTACCGAATTGGTAATCAGATTGGTCGTCGTCTCGTTGCCGGCGGCAAGCAGCAAAATGCAAAACTCTACAATTTCCATATCGTTTAAGCGCTCGCCGTTCACTTCGGCTTCCACCAATTTTGTAACCAGATCATCCTCCGGACGATTTCGGCGCTCCGCAATGACTTTCAGAAAATAGTCGTCCAATTCGCGCCGGGTTTTCTCTCTTTCCAGATAAAGCCGGTGCATGTCTTCTTTATCCCCGGATTCCGGCCCTTTAACTATCGAATCCGACCATTCTTTGAAAAGCTGGCGGTCTTGTGCCGGGACCCCCAGCAGCTCGGCAATGACGATGACGGGCAGGGGAACGGCCAGATCGTGAACCAAATCCATCGTGACTTCATTTGCAACCACGCTCAATAATTCTTCGGTAATGGATGCAATGCGCGGACCTAATTCCTCGATCGATTTCGGGGTAAACGCTTTGCTCACGATGCTACGCATCTGCATATGCTTGGGCGGGTCCATCCCTATGATGCTTCCAAGCAGGACAGGGCCTTTAATCGGTCTTACCGAAGAGAATGTAGTGTGATCTTTGAGCACGTTGTACACATCATCATAACGAAAAATATCCCAGCATTCCCTCTGGGTATCGTAACGTACGGGAGTGGACTCGCGGCATCGGCGAAAAAACGGAAAAGGATCGATTTGCGTTTCTTTTGCAGACAATTCCTTGACGGGGGCTATAGCTTTCGATAACTCTTTGGCAGACTCCATTCGTATCATCCTTCCTTTAATAGACTCGCATCAACAATAATTTGGTCGATATTACTATTATAGTAGATAAATAATTAAAATAGAATAATTTACTAAAAAGGAGTCTAAATCCAAAATTAGAAATCCTTCGTATAGGTTTGCGGCGTACTGCAAACAATGAGATTAGGAAATTACGGATAAGGAGGTGCGGTCCATGAGAAGGAAATGGTGGGCATCCGTCACAGGATGGCTTTGTCTATGCCTCATCATTCCGGCCACCGCAGCCGGGCAGTACACAGCCATCGACCCGGCGGCAGGAACGAAGCAAATCGCCATCGTCATCGATGATTTCGGCAACGGCCAAGCGGGAACTGAACAAATGATGGAGCTGCCGATTCCGTTTGTTGCGGCGGTCATGCCTTTTCTGCCGACAACGAAGCGCGATGCGGAATGGGCGCATAAGCTTGGCAAGGAGGTCATCGTACACCTGCCGATGGAGCCGCGGAACGGAAAACCGGAATGGCTTGGTCCCGGTGCGATAACCACGAGACTTCCCGACGATGAAGTCCGGCGAAGAGTCATTGCCGCCATTGAGGATGTGCCACATGCAGTAGGCATCAATAATCACATGGGATCGAAGGCGACGTCCGACGAACGGGTCATGCGAATTGTGCTGACCGTATGCAAAGAGCGCAACTTGTATTTTTTGGACAGCCGGACGACCGACAAGAGCGTTATCGGTAAGCTGGCGAAAGAAATTGGCGTACGCACGGCGGAAAATAATTTGTTCATGGATGATACTTACACCCGGAGCCATATACTCAAGCAGGCGGTAAAGCTGCAGAAACTCGTCCGCGAAAATGACAGCACGATTGTCATCGGTCATGTCGGTCCGCCGGGGAAGCATACCTCCGAAATTTTAAAACAATCGATTCCGACCCTGCAGCAGCTTGGCGGACATTTCGTACCGGCATCGCAATTGATGAAATAACAGTCTCAATGCAAAAAAAGTAAAAGACCGCGCACCTGCCGTGAAACGGCTTGCCAACGCGGTCTTTTACTTTTTTTGCTGCTGCAAGTACTGCTCGACGCCTGCAGCGATTGCGTCCGCAATTCGCTGCTGGGACTGGACTTCGGTTAGCATCCGGCGGTCTTCGGCATTCGTAATAAACCCCATTTCGACGATAACCGTAGGCGCCTTCGAATACTTCAACAAATAAAACGTACGGCCCGGCACAGGCTTGTCGTCCGTACCGTATAGCGCGTTCAGCGTTGCTTGCACGGCTTTTGCGAGCTGCTCGCTTTGCGGTTTCGCCTGATGAATGAGGATCGCGCCTCGTTTAGAGGAATTACGGCCAGAATTGACGTGCAGACTGATCATTATTTTCGGCTTGATCTCATTGCACAGATGGCTGCGCTGGGCCAAGTCCTTGATATGTCTCGAACGGCTTTTTAACCATAAATTTTCTCCGCTTAGCGCGTAATCGTCCATCCGGTTCATCAAGACGACGTACCCTTTTCTGCGCAAAGTTTCGTACGTTTTTTTGGCGATCGTCAAGTTGATATCTTTTTCCAGCAAGTCACCGTACGAGGTGCCTCCGTCGATTCCGCCGTGACCTACGTCGATTAAGACGTCGACGCTCGAGATGGCGGGATTGGCAGATTTCAGCTCCGGCAAGTACCAGGATTCAGGCACCGCCGCTTCCGCATGTCCGGCTTGGAAAGTCAGAACGGTCAGCGCCAGCATTGCGGCAACGGCAAGTTTCATCGCCCGATTCCATAGATTCGGCCACGGCATCCGCTGCCCCTCCTTTCGAATAAAATCGTCCGCAGCTTACTTCGTATACATGGATTTAGCATTCCCCAAAAAGTTTCTTAAAGTGCAGCGATTAATGCTACCATGACAGGGCAATACTACCAATTATATGAATGCCGTAGCGGCCGTTCTGACGGCCGTGAGCAACAGGAGGGATTAGATTGAATATCAGCGTGGTTTTGATGGTTATCCAGTTGTTTTTTGCCATCGTAATCGGTATGTATTTTTGGAATTTGCTGCGCAATCAGCAGACGAACCGTTCCGCCGTCGATAAGGAATCGAAGAAAGAGCTGGAGAAGCTGCGCAGGCTGCGATCCGTCTCTTTAAATAAACCGTTAGCCGAAAAAACAAGACCGACTTCCATGGAGGACATCGTCGGGCAAAAGGAAGGGCTGCGTGCCCTGAAAGCGGCTCTGTGCGGCGCCAATCCGCAGCATGTGATCATCTACGGCCCGCCCGGCGTGGGCAAGACGGCCGCGGCCCGCGTCGTGTTGGAGGAAGCGAAGAAAAATCCGGAATCGCCGTTTCGTCCGGACGCCAAATTTACCGAGATTGATGCGACGACGGCGCGGTTTGATGAGCGGGGCATTGCCGATCCGTTAATCGGTTCGGTTCACGATCCGATTTATCAAGGAGCAGGAGCCATGGGAGTTGCCGGCATTCCGCAGCCCAAACCCGGGGCAGTAACGAAGGCGCACGGCGGGATTTTGTTCATTGACGAGATCGGTGAATTGCATCCGCATCAGATGAATAAATTATTAAAGGTGCTTGAAGACCGCAAAGTATTTTTGGAAAGCGCGTATTACAATTCCGAAGACACGAATGTGCCGAGTTATATTCACGATGTGTTCCAGAACGGCCTGCCTGCGGATTTTCGGCTCGTCGGGGCAACGACGCGCAACCCGCAGGAGCTGCCTCCGGCGATCCGCTCGCGCTGTATGGAAATTTATTTCCGCCCGCTGCTGCCGGAAGAAGTCGGCTCGATTGCCGCCAAAGCGCTGAAAAAAATCGGATTTCCTGATTGTCCTTCCGCTATTGAGGTCGTTAAGAAATATGCGACCAACGGGCGCGAAGCTGTAAATATTATTCAGCTGGCGGCAGGGATGGCGCTGACCGATCAGCGGAGAGAGCTGTCGGCCGCCGACATCGAATGGGTTGTCAACAGCTCGCAAATTCCGCCTAGGCCGGAGAAAAAAGTTCCCCAGCGTCCGGAAATCGGGCTGGTTAACGGATTGGCCGTATACGGACCGAATCTCGGAATGCTGCTTGACATTGAAGTGAGCGCCATTCCGGCGGTGCAGTCGGGTACAGGCCAGTTTACGATTACCGGTGTCGTGGATGAGGAAGAGATGGGCGGCGGGTCGCGGACGCTGCGTCGCAAAAGCATGGCGCGCGGCTCCGTCGAGAACGTGCTTACCGTCTTGCGACGGCTCGGTATGCAGCCTTACGATTACGATATGCATATCAATTTTCCGGGCGGCATTCCGATTGACGGACCGTCGGCCGGCGTATCGATGGCCGTGGCGATTGCTTCCGCCATCAAACGGATTCCGGTCGACAACCATCTGGCGATGACGGGCGAAATCAGCATTCACGGCAAGGTAAAGCCGGTAGGAGGCGTTATCGCCAAAGTCGAGGCTGCTTTTCAAGCCGGAGCGACCAAAGTCATCATTCCGAAGGAAAACTGGCAGGAAGTTTTTGCGGGGCTTAACGGACTGGAAGTCATTCCGGTCGACTCGGTGGAGGAGCTGCTTCATCACGCCCTAGGCATTGAAAGCGCCCATCTGGCTGCCGAGCCTCCTATCATGCCACAGGAGACGGTCAGCAGCGCCTCCGTTACGATTCTGCACGCCGATGCGCTCGAATAGAGCGGTTGGCGTCTCTTTGTTCGTAAGAGCGGAAACCGGCGGCCCCCGATTGGTGTTTTAAAATCAATTTTGATAAAATGTAAATCACATGCATGTAAGTATAGTCTGGAGGTGCTCGCGGATGGGAACGAGCAAACAGAAATTGCGCCGCTTGCCGCTGCTTCCGCTCCGGGGGCTGCTGGTGTATCCGAGCATGGTTCTGCATTTGGATGTGGGCAGGGAGAAGTCGGTACGGGCCCTGGAGAAGGCTATGGTCGAAGACAGCATGATCCTGCTGTGCTCGCAATCCGAGGTGAATATCGAGGAGCCAAGAACCGAGGATATTTACCGGATCGGCACGATATCGAAAGTGCGGCAAATGCTCAAGCTGCCGAACGGAACGATTCGGGTGCTTGTGGAAGGCGTCGTTCGCGCCGAAATTGCGGAATTTTTGGTTAACGACGAATACTACGAGGTTCATGTCAGGGAACTCCCTGAGCAGGAAACGTCCGATCCCGAAATCGACGCGCTGATGCGCACGGTGCTGACCCAATTCGAACATTATATCAATCTCTCGAAAAAAGTGACCCCGGAGACGTTGGCTGCCGTATCCGATATTGACGAACCGGGGCGGCTCGCGGACGTGATTTGCAGTCATTTATCGTTAAAAATTAAAGATAAGCAGGAAATTTTAGAGACCGTGGATGTCCGGCTCCGGCTCGAAAAGCTGCTCGGTATCCTGAACAACGAGCGCGAAGTGCTCGAGCTCGAACGCAAGATCAGCCAGCGCGTCAAGAAGCAGATGGAGAAGACGCAGAAGGAATATTACTTGCGCGAGCAAATGAAGGCGATTCAGAAGGAGCTCGGGGATAAAGAAGGTCGGGCCGGAGAGGTCGAAGAGCTGCGCAACCAGCTTGCGCAAAGCGACGTGCCCGAGAAGGTGAAGGAAAAGATCGAAAAGGAAATCGACCGGCTCGAAAAGATGCCGGCGACTTCCGCCGAAGGCTCGGTCATCCGCAACTACATCGACTGGCTGCTTGGCTTGCCTTGGTCCCAATCGACCGAGGACGACCTCGATATCCGCAAGGCCGAGGAAATTCTGAATCAGGATCATTACGGCTTGGAGAAGCCGAAAGAGCGCGTCCTTGAATATTTGGCCGTGCAAAAGCTGGTCAAGAAGCTCAAAGGACCGATTCTGTGCCTTGTCGGCCCCCCCGGGGTCGGGAAGACGTCGATCGCCCGTTCGATCGCCAGGTCGCTCGGCCGGCAGTTTGTACGCATTTCCTTGGGCGGCGTGCGCGACGAAGCGGAAATCCGCGGACACCGCCGTACGTATGTGGGCGCGATGCCGGGCCGGATTATTCAAGGGATGAAAAACGCGGGAACGAATAACCCCGTCTTCCTGTTGGACGAAATCGATAAAATGGCGATGGATTTCCGCGGTGACCCGGCTTCCGCTCTGCTGGAAGTATTGGACCCGGAACAAAACAGCACGTTCAGCGACCACTTCGTCGAAGTGCCGTTCGACCTGTCCAACGTCATGTTCGTGACGACGGCCAACGCCGTGCACAACATCCCGAGGCCGCTGCTTGACCGGATGGAAGTGCTGTACATTCCGGGATACACGGAAATCGAAAAGCTGCATATTGCGCGTAACTATTTGCTGCCGAGGCAGCAGGAAAATCACGGGCTGCAGGACGGTCAGCTCGTCGTAGACGAAGACGCCCTCATGAGCACGGTGCGCGAATATACCCGAGAGGCGGGCGTCCGCAACCTGGAGCAGCAAATTTCGTCCATCTGCCGGAAGGCCGCCAAGGAAATCGTGGGCGGAGCCTCTGCCGTCTATGTGAAGGCCGACAACCTGAAGGAGTATCTTGGCCAGCCGAAATTCCGCTACGGCATGGTGGAAGAGCGCGATCAGGTCGGCGCGGTGACCGGGCTTGCCTGGACGGAGGTCGGCGGGGTCACGCTCGTTATCGAAGTGACGGTGATGCCCGGCAGCGGCAAGCTGACGCTTACCGGAAAGCTCGGAGACGTCATGAAGGAATCCGCTCAGGCGGCTTTCAGCTACACCCGTTCGCGGGTCGAGCAATTCGGAATTCAGCCGGACTTCCATGAAAAATACGATGTCCACGTGCATATGCCGGAAGGCGCCATCCCGAAGGACGGCCCGTCCGCCGGCATTGCGATGGGCACGGCGCTCATCTCGGCCTTGACCAATATCCCGGTCTCGCGTCACGTCGCGATGACGGGCGAGATCACGCTTCGCGGCCGCGTGCTCCCGATCGGCGGCTTGAAGGAAAAATGCTTGGCCGCTCACCGCGCCGGCATCCGCACGGTCCTGCTGCCGAAGGATAATGCCAAAGACATCGAAGAAATTCCCGAGAGCGTGCGTTCCGAGCTGACGTTCATCCCGGTCGCGCATATGGATGAAGTGCTCGAACACGCTCTGGTCAAGCCTGTAGGCGTATAATAACAGGCGTTGGGTTGGATTGTTTGGGTTATTATTGGTTCTTTTCGAAAGGAAAGGGAAGAAATGGATACGGAAAGTTTACGGCCGCCTTTGAAATCAAGTTGTATCCGCCAAGGATAATAATAGACAACTTGAATTTCAAGAGCGGTGGAGTAGCCATTTTTTCCCGGTTCGGCAGAAAGGAAGAAATAATATCCTTTCCATCCTTCCCAACGCTCCACCAAGAAATGAGTGAAACGTATGAAGGTCAATCAAGCTGAATTCATCATCAGCGCGGTTGGTCCGAGCCAGTACCCTACGGATGCCTTGCCGGAGATTGCTCTGGCAGGGCGTTCGAATGTAGGGAAGTCTTCGCTGATCAACCGGATGATCAACCGAAAAAACTTGGCCCGTACCAGCTCCAAGCCAGGCAAAACACAGCAATTGAACTATTACAAAATTAATTCCGATTTGTTCTTCGTGGATTTGCCGGGGTATGGGTATGCGCAGGTATCCAAAACGGAACGTGATAAATGGGGCAAATTTATCGAAAACTATTTGCTCAACCGGGAATTTTTGAAGCTGGTGCTGCTCGTGATCGATCTTCGCCATCCGCCGTCCAAAGACGACCAAGCGATGTATTCGTGGCTGAAGCATCACGGCACGCCGCTTTGCATCGTGACGACGAAAGCGGATAAAATTCCGCGCAGCAAATGGCAGCAGCATCTCAAGATCGTCAAGGAAACGCTGGGAGCGGACAAGTCGGACCCGGTCGTCCTATTTTCGTCCGAATTGGGACTCGGGAAAGACGAGCTGTGGCAGATCATCGAGGAGAAGATCGGCTATGGCGCGGATACGGCTGCGGAGGAACAGCCCGAGACGCAGCCCGAATCTGCCGAGCAATAACGTTAATACACCGCCCTCCGAGGGCGGAAAATCAAAAAGGCTATTTCCCGATCTCCGGCTTCTTATGCCGATAAACGGGAGTAGCCTTTTTAGCTTGAGGTTACGGTTTAAGCTCATAATCCCACCACATCCGGCTCTGCCCGGATGTCAGGTCGGAAATGCGGTTCACCTGACGGTCAACGACGTAAATGTGCCCCTTGCTGTCCACGTAGCCTCTGCCTGCTCCTTTGTACAGAAACAACCGCGTTTCTTTCCCCTGCAGGTCCAAATGATAGTACGTCTCCCGTTCTTCCGCGTCAAGCGGAATGAAGCTGTCATGGTAAGCTTTGAAACGGTCGCTGTAGGCTTTGACCGTCAAGCCGTCGGCGGTGGAAGCCAGCAGATCGATGTCTTTTTCCCCAAGCTTCGTGTTCATGCCGTGAAGCTGTCCCGAGGTGTCCAGCAGTGCGAGCTGACCGTATACGTTCGGCGTCCGGCTTGTCATCCGGTCTGCCGCTTCGCTGGCGATCCAGAAGGAACCGTCCGGGTTACGGACGATGCGGGTAGGCACCTGGGTCAAATCCGGCACGGATGAAGCTTTCCCGTCCCGAATGACGAAAGCCTCGTGCGTATAGGGCGTGTAAGGAGCCGGGATGTGCAGAAAGCTTGAGACCGAGATGACAGCGAGCACCGTCCGGTCGTCGAGCTTCATAATTTTGGATTGCACGTCCAGTCCTTTATTCGTATATTCCGTTTGCGATTCGTAGAACGCAGCGGCTTTTTCCAGAATCGGCTTGAGCGACATCAATTCAATGTTGTTGTAATAGACCGAATCCCCCAGGCGCACGGCGGCTTGCTTCGAATCCCCGGCAAAAGGCACGCCAGGCTTCCGATTTTCCGCTAACTGACTCACGCCAGCTTTCACTTTGTCGTCTATCGGGGACGGATCGCCTTTCAAATCTTTGTTCACCTTCAGCATCCGGTTTGACTCGGCTTCCATATAGAGCGCTTCCGTATCTTCGGCGATAATACAGTGCAGCACCTTTTGCTGCTCCGTTGTAAGCTGAAACCCTTCCTGCGCACTCCAATCCGTCCGCCAACTGAACTCGTTACGGGTAAAACGCCAGGTCATCGGAAAATAGGAAACATTATCCACCAGTAGCAGCGGATACGGCTCGCTGGCGTTGTTAACTGATTTACCGTTCACTTCGATAGGGAATCCGGGCAGTACGGCTTCATAACGCCGGCTTACGGGTGCTTTTTCCTTCGATTCAACAGTCGGCCGTATCGCCGAAGGGCGCTCGCGGCGGCTAATCTTAAGCCCACGGGCAGCGTCCCAAGTTACTTCTAACCCGAGGGTGTCCGCGAATGGCTTTACTGGAAGATAGACCATATTGTTGTACGTCAATACGGGATAAGGCCTTTGCTCGTTGTCGATCTTTTGGCCGTTCACTTGAACCGGGAACGAAGGAAGCTGCATCGGGACAGGCGTTTCTTCGGCTTGTGCGGGGGCGCCGGAGGCAAGTGCGAGCAAAATCCCGGCAACCAGCCCGCCGACCGTATGGCGTAAACGAATGAAATGATTTTTCATCCAGCGGATTCCTCCTTCGTATAATCTGCCGCCTTTTACCCCAAACTTGGAGCAAGAGACTTTGCTTTCCATCCTGAGCGAGGAGCGTCAGAGTGAATTGAACCTACTAACCCGTTTCAGCTTAAAAAATGCGGCCGCCATCGTGTTAGGCTCCATCCTGCTTATCCTCGGCGGAATATATGCTTTCACGTCCCTGAAAGTGGACCTGCTGCCGAATGTGGAACTGCCCACGCTAACGGTGCAGGCTGTGTATCCCGGGGCATCTCCGGCCGATGTGGAGGAGCGGGTCATTCGTGAGCTGGAACGAAGCTTGAAAGCGCTCAGCGGCCTGGAATCGTTAACGAGCCAATCGATGGAAAGCTTCGCCGTGGTGCAGATGAAGTACCCGGTCGGGACGGATATGGAACTGGCTTCCCGTCAGGCAGAGGACGCGTTCAAGGGACTGAAGCTTCCCGAAGGCGTGACGCCCAAAGTGACGCGATTGAATTTCAGCGCGCTGCCTATACTAAACCTGGCCATATTCTCGAAGCAGAGCGATTCCATTGAAGAGCTTATCGTTCAGGACATTCAGCCGGAACTGGAAAAAATCTCCGGAGTCAGCAGCGTCGCGGCAGGCGGATTAAAGGAAAGCTATATCCGAATTGCCGTCGACCCCGCCCAAGCCAAAGCGTATAATTTAACCTTAACCCAAATTCAGCAAAAAGTGCAGGGGCTATTTTTATCCTTCCCGGCCGGTTCCGTTGTCGAGAACGATCTGGTTATCCCGGTCCGGGTCGAGCAGCGCGCCGCAGGCATTCAGGAATTGAAGCGGCTTGCGCTCGATGTCCAGACGGGTTTCCCACCTGTCCCTGCAGAGATCGCGCTGGAAGATATCGCCGCTGTGCAGCCGATAGAGGAAGCATCCGAGCTGGTACGCTACAACGACAAAAGCGCCCTGGCCCTATCCATTTCCAAAAAGCAGGATGCCAATACGGTCCAAATCGCCGATCAGGCATTCGCCGTACTGAATAAGCACCGGGACCGGATCGATTACACGCTCGCTTTCGATCAGTCGGAAGGGATCAAAAAGTCGGTCGAAAGCCTGCAGAGAGAAGGGCTGTACGGAGCGCTTTTCGCCTCTTTGGCAGTACTTCTGTTTCTGAGGAATCTAAGAGCGACGCTCATCGCCGTCTTATCTATTCCTTTGTCTTTATTGATCGCATCGATCGTCTTGAATCAAATGGACATCACTCTGAACATCATGACGCTGGGCGGCATGGCCGTTGCGGTAGGCCGGGTGGTCGACGACAGCATCGTGGTGATCGAAAATATTTACAGGCGCATGAGCCAAAGAAAGCCCGGCGAAGACCGGACGCAAATTACGCTGGATGCGACCAAAGAGATTATGGGCGCGATCACATCGTCCACCTTGACGACCGTCGTCGTGTTTTTACCGCTCGGCTTCGTAGGGGGGATTACCGGAACGTTTTTTAAGCCGTTCGCGCTGACCGTCGTCTTTGCACTCATTGCTTCGCTGCTTGTCGCCGTTACGCTCGTCCCGATTCTGGCCAAAGCTTCGTTCGGCCGCATCCGGGAGACGGAGGAGCGGGAAAGCGCGTTGCAGCGGGGGTATGCGGCAATGCTCACCTCGGCGCTGCGGCACAAATGGTCCGTCATCGCCGTTTCGCTGGCGGTGCTTGCCGGGTCGCTTCTGCTGGTGCCGAAGCTCGGATTTATTTTTCTGCCGAACGAAAAACAGAGGATCGTCGCCGCCGGAGTACAGCTGCCGCCCGCTTCTCGGCTTCAGAAAACGAACGAAATATCCAAAGAAATTGAAAAGATGCTCCGCGAACAGCCGAACGTCTTCGAATACGTATTTACAACCATTGGCGGGCTTGATTACCGCTCCGGTCTCAAGCAGGAAAATCAGGCGCAATACATGATGAGCGTGAATCGATCGGCCGATATCGAAGCCATTGTTAAGACGCTCGCGGTCAAGATGGATGCCATCGTTAAAAAGAGCTCGCCGGAGGGGAGCGTAACGGTGCAGGAAATGAGCTCCGGCGGCTCTATGACCGGAACAAGCGTCGAAGTCCGGCTGTTCGGCAGCCAACCGGACCAACTGGGGGAAGCCGCCAAGCGGATGGAGGACCGGCTGAAGCAGATACCTTATCTGCGCTCGGTGCAAAACAATTTCCGCGAAAAGCAGCGGCAGTGGACCGTCCGCATCGATCCCGGGAAAGCCGCTGCGGCGGGAGTCGACCCCCAACTGGTGCTCGGACTCGTCGCGGATCGGACCAAGCCGGTCGAGATCGGCACGTACAAGCTGGAGGGCAAGCCGCAAAAGCTGCAGGCCACCTATACGGCGGGCCCTGCCAATGTCGCCGAGCTGGAGCAAATGCCGCTGTTTGGCAAAAAAGGCCCGGTGCTGCTCCGCGATGTCGCGGCCGTCGAAGCATCCGATACCGTATCCGCGATTCAGAAGCTGGACGGCAAGCCCTACGCCGCGGTCAGCGCGGAGCTGACCGGAAACAACATCAGTCAAGCGACACAGGAGGTGAAGGACGCGGCTTCCGCTGTCCCGCTGCCGGATGGCGTTACGCTCGGTTTCGGGGGCGGTAGCGACGAGACGGAGAAGACGTTTAAGGATCTGGGCGTGGCGATTGCCGCGGCCATCGGGTTGGTTTATTTGGTGATGCTCGTTACCTTTGGCCAAGCGCGCGTTCCGTTCATCATCTTGTCTTCGCTGTTGTTCGTACCGGTTGGCGCTGCGTTCGGCCTGTATTTGACCGGAGAGCCGCTGTCAGTCAGCGCCATGATCGGGCTGTTGATGCTGGTCGGCATCGTCGTGACGAATGCGATTGTACTGATCGACCGGGTGCGTCAAAACCGCGACAGCGGATTAAACATACGCGAGGCGCTTATCGAAGCGGGCAAAACGCGGCTGCGTCCTATTCTGATGACCGCATTCGCTACCGTCTGCGCGTTGATTCCTTTGGCGCTGACCGAATCGGAGGGCAGTTTGATTTCCAAAGGGCTTGCCGTTGTCGTGATCGGGGGCTTGGTTACGTCGACGCTGCTGACGCTGGTCATCGTGCCGGTGATGTATGAATTGTTTTTTCATCGTCAGCGCCGCAGGGAACTGCGGAACAAAAGGAGGTAAAGCGAGTTTTTAAGCTTTTATGCCGTCCTTCTGCGAGGAAAACGCGGAATTTTCTGATTTCCGGCGAAAATCAATGGCTGCCTGGCAGGAATATTAAATAATTATGTAGTATAATGTATATAGACAATAGAATCAGGCTCACAGACACATGGTTTGAAAAAAATGAATCGAGGGATTTTTATGGCAATTAGGTTAGCGACCGAATACGTCAAAACCTGCCTGCAGCTTACGGAAGCCGAGATGGCCAAGTTCATTCGGATGTTTGTCGATCACGGAGCCTCTCTGCAAGTCAAAGTACTCGAAAACGGAAATCAAGAGGTGGTATTGCCGGACGACGCCGGCGAAGAAATCGTGCTGTCGTTCGAACGTGAAATGAACTTGTATGTATGCCGGGGAACATGCCGCATCCGCAACAAAAATTTGGTCAACCTGATGCGCAAAGCCGTAGCCGAATTTAAAGGCGACGCGATCGTGCATCGCATTTATGCAGCATACACGATGGTCTATACGTACAAGCAAGGCGCAGTTATCCGAATTACCGAGCAAAAGGGCGCCGCGGAAAAAGTGATTTACGAATATCGGGACACCGTCGGGCAATTGGAGCAGTTGTTCCATAAGAATGAAGTGGAGCAGGAAATCCAAATGCTCAAAGCCCAAGTGAATCATCTGCTCGACATGAGAAACGAGATGCAAGAAGCCGCCATCCGCGAGCATATCGACGGGCGTTTGCACAAACTTACCCATCGCTTGTTCGTACTCGAAGCTTAACATATATTATCTAGACTTCTCGATCATAGCGGAAAAAGCTCTTCCTGATCGCCCGTAAAAAGGGCCGGGAAGAGTTTTTTTGTATTTTTATGCATCGGAGGGTATATTTACCTTGGGGAAGAAGTGACAAGAAAAAAACGGAAAAGTTGGGCTTATCCGGGGCTTCGTGGCTCACACCCCGGGCGGGCTTCAGGCATAATTTATTGTTGTGTGCCACCCTCCGGCAGGTAAATATGGCCTGTGCAAAAAAAAGGGTTGCATTTCTGTTCAATAGATGTTATTTTTATCTTCGTTGAAAACAAAATAGGAACCAGGATTCACTCAGGACATGTAATGTTGCGAGAGATTATTCCCTCGGGAAGTGAATGACGTAGGTCCTAGCGGATGAAATTTTCAAAACATTTTATTCCTAGGAAGGGGGAACCGGAAGATGGAATATTCAACTTTCGGAAGACACGTAGCTGTAGACACTTGGGGAGTAGATTTTGAACTTCTCAACAATGCTGAATGGTTACAAGCGCAAATGGTAGAAGCTGCTGAGGTATGTGGAGCAACCGTTTTGTCGGTACAATCCAAACAATTTGAGCCCCAAGGGGCAACCGTTCTGGTCATGTTGTCGGAAAGTCATCTCTCCATTCATACGTATCCTGAGAGAGGATTTGCTGCCCTTGACTGCTATACTTGCGGCGAGACTGTAGACCCTCAACTCGCGATCGAGCACATGCTGTCCGTGCTGAAGCCGGAAGTGTCTCACGCGAAAAAACTGGTTCGCGGTATGGGTGAACTGCAAGTGGAAACACCGGCATTGAAGCAAGCTGAATTGGTAAAATAATTACAAGCGCATATACAATAACCACGGACGATTCCGTGGTTATTTCTTTTGTCCCGGGCCCATACACTCTCAAAGAGAGCTTGGTTCCTGCGGCGTCCGTCCGCCGCAGGCAGAGGAGGGGGACCCGGGTTGAAAAGATTCAGAAAAAAGCTGTTCATGTACCTGATCGTAGCTGTGCTGATCATCTGGCCCGTTTTGCAAATCGCAGAGCTGATCGGCCATAAGGCACCGCCCGAAAAAGCGGAGAAGCTGCTGTATCAAGTATCCCTCTTTCAAATGGAGCTGCTTGGCAGCTACTTGCAGGAAACCGGCAAGCTTAAGGATACCGACTCGCTGAGTGCGCTCCGTCAAGCCGTTTACTCGGCTTCGTTCGCGCACGATCATCTGGCGCTCGCCTACGGCGAAACCGGCTTGGCGAAGCTCGATTCGCTCGCCCAGCTCATGCAATATTTGCTGCGCCTCCAGGTCGGCGGCTCCCGCCCTCTGCGCGCGGAAGAGGCCCAAACCCTCGGAGACGTTTCGAAACTGTACGCCGACCTGTACGAGGCTTACGCCAAGCTGATGTCGAGCGGCGCTGACATTGTCGGTTCGCAGAGCGACCGTTTGATGAAATCCGACAAAGCGATCGCCGACCTCCTGCGCAAAAAGCTGCTGCAATAATCGCCGTAGTCGTATAGTCCCGCCCGTTTCGGAGGAAACTAAAACTGGCAGCCTCAGGCAGGGCAGAGCGGAATGGTAGGCAAGGTAGGGGAGGGAAGCTGCTGACAGGAGAGGTAAAATGTTGGCAGACGCATAGGTAAGGCGAGCGTGATTTCAATCACAGCCTGCTTGAGTCGGGCGTGATAGGATGTTGGGGAAAGCTAGGGAATGAAAGGTGTTCTCGGGGTATTGTGACGGTATGGGCTTATTAGTGGGCTAATGCTGGTAATAGGTTGTAAAGAATGCTGCTCGCTCCCACCGAAGAGTGTGGGAGTCGAGTTCATCGCAGTGAAGCGTGTTCAGGAGACGGCAGCTTCCTAGGGGAAGCCGGCCTCTCCTGAACAGACGCGATCCTTGCACCATAGCAGCTCTCAAGCGCGTCTCTGCGCCTCCCACGTTCTTTACCCGTTCCCGCACGCCGTTAAGCGTATCCTTGCGTTAACCGGCCCCCTCTCCGTAGGGAGAGAGGGCCGGTTAACACAAGGAGGAAAAGCGATCTCTCCGCCAACTGCGCATCGAAGCTCGGGGGTCCAGGGGGCAAGCCCCCTGGGGTCCCTGTTGCTTCCGATGCCGGTTTTGCTCCGCAAAACCCTGAGGGGGATTTAGGGGGATGGAAACCCCTCCCTGTAATAAAACTTTCAAAATTATTGTCGCAAAAACTCGGACTTGTTCCGCATGGTGTGATATAATAAATTGACTTTACGAGGAGGAGGCAGGTGAACCAGATGCATATCGTCGTGGCGGGTTTAAATTATCGCACAGCACCGGTGTCCATCAGAGAAAAATTTACATTCGCCGAAGGGGATTTGCCGCTGGCACTCAAGGAGCTCAAGGAAACGAAGAGCGTCATGGAGTGCGTCGTCGTGGGCACCTGCAACCGGACGGAATTGTACGTGGCGGTCGACCGCCAGCCCTGTGCCCATTATTTGCGGGGATTTATCGAGAAATGGTTCGGTGTGCCGCGCGGAGAGTTTCAGGAACATTTGTACGTTTACGAGAACGAGAAGGCGATCGAGCATTTGTTCCGCGTAACGAGCGGCCTCGACTCCATGGTCATCGGCGAGACGCAAATTTTGGGGCAGGTTCGGGACGCGTTCCTGCTGGCTCAGCGCGAGAAGACGACCGGCGTTTTGTTCAACACGTTGTTCAAGCAAGCCGTAACGATGGCCAAACGGGCCCATTTCGAGACCGGCATCGGGGAAAATCCGGTGTCTGTCAGCTATGCAGCAGTGGAGCTGGGCAAACGTATTTTCGGCAGCTACGCGCATAAAAAAGTGCTGATTATCGGCGCGGGCAAAATGAGCGAGTTGACCGTTAAGCACCTGTACGCAAACGGAGCTGACAAAGTGATCGTCGTGAACCGGACGCTCAGCCGGGCGCAAGAGCTGGCGGATAAGTTCCGGGGCGTGGCGAGCACGATGGACCGGCTGATGGCGCACCTGGAAGAAGCCGACATCGTGATCAGCTCTACTGGAGCCACCGGTTATGTACTGACGGCCGAGCAGGTATCCTGTATTTTGCAGCGGCGCCGTTCGCGACCGCTGTTCATGATCGATATCGCGGTTCCGAGAGACCTCGATCCGCGGCTTGGCGAGATGCCGAACGTCTTTTTATATGATATCGACAATCTTCAATCGCTCGTAAACTCTCATTTGGAAGAGAGGCGTAAAGCCGCGGTGCAGATTGAGAAAATGATCCGCGAGGAAATGGTGGCCTTCGAGCAGTGGACGAAAACGCTTGGCGTCAGCCCGGTTATTCAAGCGCTGCAGACCAAAGCGGCCACGATTCACGAGGAAACGATGGACAGCTTGATGAAGAAGCTGCCGGATTTGGACGAACACGAATTGAAGGTCATTCGCAAATTAACGAAAAGCATCGTCAATCAGATGCTGCGCGATCCCATTGTCCGCATTAAAGAAATGGCTGCCGAGCGTCACGGGGATGACGCGCTGGACATGTTCACGAAAATTTTTGCTTTGGAAGAGCCTTTGGCTGAGCAAAAACGGGTGGAGCAGGCGGTACGGAAGCAGGAGGCGGAGGCGGCGCAGGATCGGATCAAGGAAGAACTGCTATCCAAAGTGCGAGTCGCGGCGCCTGCCGAAGCGCTTGACGTTCTGGCCAAAGCTTGACCGGAAAGGAACAGCATGGTCACTCAAACCTGGTTGTACGATGTCATTTTATATATTTATGCCCTGAGCCTCCTGTTTTACTTCTCGGACTTTGTCGGTCCGAACCGAAGTGCAAAGCGGATGGGGACAGGGTTGCTTTCTTTTGTATGGGTGCTGCAAACCGCCTACTTAATCTACAGCTTGGTCACGCACGGCAAGCTGTCGGCGTTTTCCATGTTCGAAACGCTTTTTATTTTATCCTGGCTGCTTGTGACTGTCTCGCTGATCGTGAACCGCTTTTTCCGGATCGAGCTGTTTGTGTTTTTGGTAAACGTGTTCGGATTCGCGACGTTTGCGCTTAACGTCTTCAGCCGGCCGGGGCTGGCGCCAACCTTGGCGCATTGGAACATTAATGATGAGCTGCTGTTCATTCATATTACGTTCGCGATTTCCGGCTATGTCGCATTCGTCGTATCCGCCATTTTTTCCGGCATGTACTTGTTCCTGCACCGCAAGCTGAAGGAGAAGCAGTGGTCGCAGCAAATGCTGCGGCTGCCGAGCTTGGAGAATACGGACCGTTACGCGTTTGTTTCCGTAGTCATCGGAGCTCCGCTTCTGCTGCTTACGCTGTCGCTTGGGATCGTTTGGATCGCGCTTGAGGGCGATTTGATGCTGTTTTTCGATCCGAAGGTGCTGAATTCCTGGTTCGTGCTGTTGGCTTATATTTTTTATTTGTTTCAACGGTTGGTGATGAAAGCGGCGGGCAACCGGCTGGCGTTGTGGAATTTGGCCGCGTTCGTCATTACGCTGCTTAACTTTTTGTTGGCTAATCAATATTCGAACTTCCACCAATGGTCCTAAAGGGGGCGTAGGAAATGACGAAAGCTGGCGAAGGAAGGCTCCCGGGGCCGTCCCCCGGCGTCAAATCCTACTATCCCGCTATGCTCGATCTTGTAGGGCGGCCATGCGCCGTTATCGGCGGCGGCCGGGTGGCGGAGCGCAAGGCACGCGCGCTCCTAGAGGCGGGGGCTCACGTCACCGTCGTGAGCCCTGTTTTTACGCCGCAGCTGGAAGCGTGGGCGGCCTTGGGCGCGGTGCGCGCGCTGCGCGAGCGGTACGCGCCCGGCCTGCCCGCGCTGGCCGAGGCGCGGCTGGTGTTCGCGGCCACCGACGATGCGTCGGTGAACGCGCAAGTCTGCGCCGAGGCCGAGGCGCTCGGCAAGTTCGCGAACGCGGCCGACGACGGGGCCGGCGGCGGTTTTCTCGTCCCGGCTGCGGTCCGGCGGGGACGATTGACGCTTGCGGTGTCCACCGCAGGCGCAAGCCCTTGCCTAGCCGCGGCGCTGCGCCGCAGGCTGGAGGAAGCGTTCGGCGAAGAGTATGCGCCGTACGTAGAGCTGCTCCACGAGCTGCGCGGCATCGTACAGCAGGCCGTCCCGGAAACGGGCGAGCGGCAGGAGCTATTCCGCGGCATGCTGGAGTGGGAGCTGCTGCCGCTGCTCCGAAGCGGCAGCGCGGATCCGGCGGAGCTGCGCGCCGAGCTGGCGCGCAGGGTGCTGCAAGATCCGACGCCGGAAGGCATGGAAATGATCGACAACTGGTTGCGTGTAGAGGCGCAGCGATTGGGATATGACTGAGTACAGCGGTACATAGCGAATATAGCACTTCCGACTTTGCAGGGAGAAGATAAGGGGTTGACTTCACGCATGCGCACCATCGTAGTAGGCACCAGACAAAGCGCGCTTGCTTTGACGCAAACCGGACAGGTGATCGATCACCTGCGCGAGCTTTGCAAGCGGCACGGCATCGAAGCCGAATTCGAGCTGAAAAAAATCGTCACCAAGGGCGACCGGATTCTGGACGTCACGCTTTCGAAAGTCGGCGGAAAGGGCTTGTTCGTGAAGGAAATCGAGCAGGCACTTCTCGACGGCGAATTGGATCTCGCGGTACACAGCATGAAGGATATGCCCTTCGAACTACCTGAGGGACTTGTGGTTGGCGCCGTTCCTCTGCGGGAAGATCCGCGCGACTGCTTGATCACGCGGGACGGCCGCGGGCTCGACGACTTGCCTCAGGGCGCCAAGGTCGGGACCAGCAGCCTGCGCCGGGCTTCCCAGCTGCAGCATTACCGTCCCGACTTACATATTGAGTCGATCCGCGGCAATATCGACTCGCGGCTGCGTAAGCTGGAAACGGAAGGCTTCGATGCGATCCTGCTCGCCGCCGCCGGATTGCACCGGATCGGTTGGCAGGACCGCATCAGCGCTTACCTACCGCCGGAGCTGTGCCTGCCGGCAGTCGGACAAGGCGCATTATGCATCGAATGCCGCGGCGATAACGAATTTGTGCTCGACCTGTTATCCAAGTACAAGCACGAACCGACGGCCGTGGCCGTTGCTGCGGAGCGCAGCTTCTTGGGCCGTTTGAACGGCGGCTGCCAAGTGCCGATCGGCGCCCACGCACATTTGACGGAAGAAAGCGGGCCGTCGATTGTACTGACCGGCATGGTCGGATCGCCGGACGGCAAGCGGGTGCTGAAAGAGACGATGACCGGAAATGACCCGCAGCAATTGGGTCTGCAACTGGCGGAAGCGTTAATTGCGAAAGGTGCTGCCGAACTGCTTGCATTAGCTGAAGAATAGGGGAGAAGCGGTTGTGAACAAGGGTGTCGTTTATCTTGTCGGTGCCGGACCGGGAGATCCGAAGCTGATTACGCTGAGAGGCTTAGAAGCGATTCAGCGGGCCGACGTAGTTGTCTATGACCGATTGGCCAGCCCCCGTCTGCTCAAACATATGAAGGCCGGGGCAGAGAAAATTTTTGTCGGCAAACTGCCGGATAAACATATGATGAAGCAGGAAGAGATCAGCCGCCTGCTCGTCGATTTGGCGCTGCAAGGAAAAACGGTGACACGGCTCAAGGGCGGAGATCCGAGCGTATTCGGGCGCGTAGGTGAAGAAGCGGAGCTGCTCACGGAGCACGGAATCCGCTTCGAGATCGTACCCGGCATCACGTCCGCGATCGCCGTCCCCGCTTATGCAGGCATCCCGGTGACGCACCGCGATTTTACTTCGTCCTTTTCGATCGTAACCGGTCATGAATATAAAAATAAAACGTACTCCCAAGTGAATTGGGATAACTTGGCGCAAGCCTCCGGCACGTTGATCTTTTTGATGGGTGTCGCCAATCTGGAGCAGATCACCACGGAGCTGATCCGCGGAGGGAAATCGCCGCAAACGCCGGTCGCCCTGATCCGGTGGGGCACTTGGATGGAGCAGGAGACGCTAACGGGTACGTTAACGGATATTGTCGACAAGGTAAAAGCCGCAGGCTTCCAATCCCCGGCCGTCACCATTGTCGGCGAAGTGGTCAAGCTGCGCGACAAGCTGGCCTGGTTCGAAACCAAGCCTTTGTTCGGCCGGCGTATTCTGGTTACCCGGGCGCGCAGTCAGGCGAGTGAGCTGTCCTCGCAAATCGACGAGCTTGGCGGGGAAGCCGTCGAGTTTCCGGTTATACGCACCCGGCCGCCATCCCGTCCAGAAGCGCAAGCGGCGCGGGACGAAGCGTTGAAGCGCCTTTCTACATTCGATTGGGTCCTGTTCACGAGCGCGAACGGCGTCGAATTTTTTATGGAGCGGCTTCGAGAGCTTCGGCTCGACATTCGGGCACTAGGGAATGCCCGCTTGGCGGCGGTCGGTCCGAAGACAGCGGCTGCTTTAGCGCAGTGCGGATTGCTGGCGGAGGTCGTCCCTTCGGAATTCGACGGGGACGCTTTACTGGACGCCATCGCTCCCGAGCTGCATCCGGGACAGAACGTGCTGCTTGCGACGGCGGATATCGCCAGGGCGTACTTGCCCGAACAATTGCGGGAGCGCGGTTTGAACGTAGCCAAAATCGACATCTACGAAACGGTACTAGATACCGAGGGCGGCTCTGAGATTATCGAGCTGCTGAAGCAAAACATGCTGCACATCGTTACTTTTACCAGTTCCTCGACGGTTACGAATCTGCTGCGTGCGCTTCAGGAGCTGGGCGAGACGGAACCACTCAAGCTGCTGCAAGGGTGCAAAATCGCTTGTATCGGTCCGAGAACGGCGGGCACCGCGCAGGAAGCGGGACTTCAGGTCGATTATTTGGCCAAGGAAGCGACCGTTGCTTCCCTGGTTCAGTGCTTATACGAGAAGGAGGAGTAAACCATGAGTTTTCCACTTGTACGAAACCGGCGTTTGCGGAACTCGGCTGCGCTTCGGAATTTGGTAAGGGAGCATACCGTTACGCTGGACGACTTGCTCTATCCGATATTTGTGACGCACGGAACGAATATTAAAGAAGAAATCAGCTCGATGCCAGGCGTCTACCACTTCTCGCTCGACCGGCTTGAAGAGGAAATCCGCGAAATTGTCGAGCTGGGCTTGCCGGCCATTGTGCTCTTCGGCGTGCCGCATGAGAAAGACGCGCATGCCAGCTCGGCCTACGATCCGAACGGCGTCGTTCAACAAGCGTCGCGCTTAATCAAAACATGGGCTCCGGAGCTGCTTATTGTTGCCGATACTTGCCTATGCCAGTTCATGGACCACGGCCATTGCGGCGTCGTTCATTACGACGAGGCGAAAGGCCGCGCTGAGGTGCTGAACGATGCGTCGCTGGACCTGTTGGTCAAAACGGCGGTTTCACAGGCAGAAGCCGGCGCCGATATTATCGCGCCGTCGAACATGATGGACGGCTTCGTCTACGCGATCCGTCAAGGACTTGACGAAGCCGGCTACGAGCAGGTGCCGATCATGTCGTACTCCGTGAAGTACGCTTCGTCGTTCTACGGTCCGTTCCGCGAAGCGGCACATTCAACGCCGCAGTTCGGCGACCGCAAAACGTACCAAATGGACCCGGCCAACGTCCGGGAAGCGCTGCGCGAAGCGGAATCCGACGTAGCCGAAGGTGCAGACATGCTGATGGTCAAGCCGGCTCTGGCGTATATGGACGTCGTTCGCGCGCTCCGCGAAAATTTCAATCTGCCGCTCGTGGTCTATAATGTGAGCGGGGAATACTCCTTGGTGAAAGCTGCCGCCCTGCAGGGCTGGGTCGACGAGAAATCGATCGTTATGGAGACGATGACCGGATTTAAGCGGGCCGGCGCCGACATGATCATTACTTATTTTGCCAAAGATATCGCTCGCTGGCTCCGGAACTAACTGCGGCCACGATACGCAATGATGAAGAAGACCGTTCCGCTATCCGGCGTTTCTCCCGGAGCGGAGCGGTCTTTTGCATAGCGGCACTGTCAAACTTTTGTCGGAAACTGTAGCCTGACACACGTTGTTACCTGGTTTCAAATAGGGCATAATGGGAAGTAGACTATGGGAGTTTACGGAAAAGAGGTTGCATCATGAATTATAACGATACGTTTATTCGAGCTTGTCGGAAACAGTCTGTCGAGACGCTGCCCGTATGGTATATGCGTCAAGCCGGCCGTTACGATCCCGAATACCGGAAAATTAAAGAGAAATACAGCCTGCTAGAAATTTGCAAGCAGCCGGAACTGGCCGCGGAAGTCACTTTAATGCCGGTCAAAAAGCTGGGTGTGGATGCGGCGATCTTATATTCGGACATTATGAATCCGGTCGCTTCCATCGGCATTGATTTTGATATCGTCAAAAATGTCGGTCCGGTCATCGACAATCCGATCCGCTCGGCGGCGGATGTGAACAAGCTGAAGCCGATCCAGGTGGAGCAGGATTTGCCGCATATTTTGCGGACGATTGAGATTTTGGCGGCCGAGCTGAAGGTGCCGCTGATTACATTTGCCGGCGCGCCGTTTACGATCGCAAGCTACCTGATCGAAGGAAGGCCGTCCAAAAGCTATATCCGCACGAAAGGATTAATGTACGGAGAGCCGGAGGTATGGTTCAAGCTGATGGATAAGCTTGGCGATATGGTGATCGCTTATCTGAAAGCGCAGATTGCCGCAGGAGCGAAAGCAGTGCAGCTTTTCGACAGCTGGGTCGGCGCGTTGTCCCCCGTTGATTTCAAAACGTACGTTCTGCCGACGATCCGCCGTATTTTCGCGGAACTGAAGCATCTGGAGCAGCCGAAAATTTATTTCCCGGGTGTCAGCTCCGGCGAATTGCTGCCTTATCTGCAAGGCATCGATGCCGACGTCATCGGTCTCGATTGGCGCGTGTCGATCTCGGAGGGCCGCAGAAGAGTGGGCTCGTTCTATGCGGTGCAGGGCAATCTCGATCCGTACGTATTGACCGCTCCGATGTCCGTCATTCAGGCGCAAGCTAAGGCGATTATTGACGAGGGCATCCGGGAACCGGGCTATATTTTCAATCTGGGTCACGGACTGTTCCCGGAAGCTTCGTTGGAAAAGCTGAAAGAACTGACGGATTTCATTCACGACTATTCTCGTCAAGCTCTGAAAGCGCAAGGCTGGACGAAACAGGAAAGCGGTGTATAGCATGAGCGTTGCGCAGCAAAAACGGATCGGTGTTCTGGTCATGTCTTACGGAACGCCGGAAAGCCTCGATCAAGTGGAAGCTTATTATACGCATATTCGTCGCGGGAATCCTCCGACTCCAGAGCAGCTCAAGGATTTGACCGATCGCTACGAAGCGATTGTGGGAGGCTTTTTCCCGCTTCGGGAAAATACGGATAAGCAGGTGCAAGCACTGGAAGCCCGGCTGAACGAGAAATACCCGGACACGACGTTCGTATGCTATCAAGGGCTGAAGCACGCGTCTCCGTTCATAGAGGACGGCGTGGAGCGGATGGTGCAGGATGGGATAACGGAAGCCGTCGGCGTCGTGCTGGCGCCGCATTATTCAGTCATGAGCGTGGGCGGCTACATCAAGCGCGCGCAAGAGAAGGCGGATTCACTAGGGCTTTCGATGCGTTTCGTGAAAAGCTATCATCTTCATCCGGCGCTGATCGAAGCGCTTGTGCAGCGGGTGGAGGAAGGCTTGAACCGGTTCGAGGGTGTGGCGAAGGACGCGGTCAAAGTGATTTTTACGGCGCACAGCCTGCCTGAAAAAATTCTTGAAATGAAAGACCCGTATCCCGATCAGCTATTGGAAACGTCCAAAGCGATAGCCGAGCGATGCGGCATTACCCATTGGCAGTTCGGATGGCAAAGCGCCGGACAAACTGGCGTGCCTTGGCTTGGGCCCGATATTCTCGACGTCCTGCATACCGCGAAAAAAGAGAAGCAGGCGGAGCGTGTGCTAATTTGTCCGATCGGGTTTGTATCCGATCATCTGGAAGTGCTGTACGATCTCGATATTGAAGCGCAGAAGACGGCACGGGAGCTCGGACTGCGGCTGGAACGCACCCGTTCGCTCAATACCGATCCGCTGTATATGGAAACGTTAAGCGACGTCGTTTACGCGCAGACCGAGAGGGATTGAGACGATGGAGGAGAACCGAAGTCCGAAACATGTGGTTATCGTTGGCGGCGGGATTACGGGCTTGAGCGCCGCTTTTTATTTAAAACAAAGCGCTGAGCAGTCTGGGGCGCCCTTGAAAATAACGATCATGGAAAAGGGCGATTCGTTCGGCGGCAAAATTCAAACGCTGAAGCGCGACGGGTTCGTCATTGAGAAGGGGCCGGATTCGTTTCTGGCCCGCAAGCTTCCGATGGTCGAGCTGACTCGCGAATTAGGCTTAGAGGATCAGTTGACCGGCATGAACCCGGACTCCCGAAAAACGTATATTTTGTCCGGCGGCAAGCTTCATCGGATGCCTCCCGGCCTGATGCTGGGCATACCGACCCAAATGGGGCCGTTCATGCGTACGGGACTGTTGTCATTGAGCGGCAAACTTAGGGCTGCGTTGGATTTAGTACTGCCGAAACGGACGTCGCCGGAAGACGAATCGCTCGGGCATTTCCTGGAGCGCAGGTTAGGCGTAGAAGTGCTCGGTCAGATTGCCGAGCCGCTGCTGGCGGGCATTTATGCCGGTAATACGTACAATTTGAGCTTGCGGGCGACCTTCCCGCAATTTCATGCAATTGAGCAGAAGCATCGCAGCTTGATCCTCGGGATGATGAAGAACCGCAAGACAGGCGGCGAAGAAAGCCGTACGCTTCCCGAGGTGGCGCGCAATACGATGTTTCTTTCCTATAAGGAAGGGCTTGAAACGATCGTTCACGGCTTAATTGATGCGCTCGACAACGTGCGGTTCGTCAAGCAGTGCGGAGTGGCCCGGATCGAGCAGGCCGACGACGGGTACCGCGTGATCCGCGAAGACGGTTCGGTCGAGGAAGCGGACGGGGTTATCGTAGCGCTGCCGGCTCACGGCATCTCCAAGCTGCTCGGCTCGTCGTTCCCTGAGGTCAAAGAGCTGGACCGGATCGAGTACGTGTCGGTTGCCAACGTGATTCTCGCTTTTGACGAAAAAGAGCTTGGGCGCGAGCTCGACGGTTCGGGCTTCCTCGTCCCTAGACGGGAAGGGCGTTTCATTACCGCATGTACGTGGACGTCCAAAAAGTGGCTGCATACCGCACCGAGTGGCAAAGTGCTGATGCGCTGCTATATCGGGCGTTCCGGCGACGAACGTTGGCAGGACATGTCGGAGGATGAGATCATCCGCGCGGTAAGGCACGACTTGAAGGAAGTTATGGGGATTACGGCAGAGCCTTTGTTTACGGAAATGACGAAGCTGATGCATTCCATGCCGCAGTATCCGGTAGGTCATCTGGACCTTATTCGCGGAGTACGGCAGAGCCTGGCCGACAAAATGCCAGGCGTGCTGATCACCGGAGGCGCGTTTCTTGGTGTCGGACTGCCGGACTGTATTCGTCAAGGCAAGGAAGCGGCCAAGGAAATGACGGAGGGGCTGCAGGTATCCTCAAAATAGGTTAGGAGTGGAATGGATGAACGATCAGCGAAAACGTTCCGATGCGCGTTCGGAGCGGGCGTTCGAGGAAGCGAAGCAAGTGATTCCGGGCGGAGTCAACAGTCCGGTTCGCGCGTTTAAATCGGTTGGATTGACTCCCCTGTATATGCATAAAGGGAGCGGCTCGCACGTCTTCGATATCGACGGCAACGAATTTATCGATTACATCGGGTCATGGGGCCCGCTCATTATGGGACATGCCCACCCGGAGGTCGTCGAAGCGATCAAACGGACCGCAGAGCTTGGTACAAGCTTCGGCGCGCCAACGGAACTGGAAACCGAGATGGCGAAGCTGGTTATCGAAAGAATGCCTTCCATCGAGCTGGTGCGGATGGTCAGCTCCGGGACGGAAGCGACGATGAGCGCTCTCCGGCTTGCCCGCGGCTATACCGGAAGAAGTAAAATCCTGAAGTTCGAAGGATGCTACCACGGCCATGCGGACTCGCTGCTGATCAAAGCAGGGTCTGGGGTGGCCACCCTTGGATTGCCGGACAGCCCTGGCGTACCCGAAAGCGTAGCGGCTAACACGATTACAGTGCCGTACAACGATCTGGATTCGGTACGGACGGCTTTTGAACATTTCGGCGAAGACATTGCCGCCGTTATTGTGGAGCCGGTTGCCGGAAATATGGGCGTTGTGCCGCCGCTTCCGGGCTTCTTGGAAGGATTGCGGGAGGTCACGTCTTCCTACGGTAGTCTGCTGATCTTTGACGAGGTCATGACCGGCTTTCGCGTTGGCTTGAACAGCGCGCAAGGGCGGTTCGGCATTACGCCGGATCTTACCTGTCTGGGTAAAGTTATCGGCGGTGGGCTGCCGGTTGGGGCATACGGAGGCAAATGGGAGATCATGGAGCGGATTGCCCCGTCAGGCCCGATTTATCAGGCTGGAACTTTATCCGGTAACCCGCTGGCGATGGCTGCGGGGTATGCGACGCTTAAGCTGCTGGGAGCACCGGGCGTATATGAAGAACTGGAGCGTAAATCCGCCCGTCTGGAAGCAGGAATGCTTCAAAATGCCCGGGAGCTGGGCGTTCCGATCACGATCAACCGGATCGGCTCTATGGTCTGCCCGTTTTTTACCGACCAACCGGTGACCAATTACGAAACCGCCAAACAATCGGATTTGAACAAGTTCAACCGGTATTTTGGCTTGCTGCTCGACTACGGCGTCAGCATTCCGCCTTCCCAGTTCGAAGGCATGTTCGTTTCGGCAGCACATTCCGACGACGATATCGAGGCGACGATCGAGGCGCATTACCAAGCGCTCAAGCAACTATAATGTAAAACGGACGGCACGTCCACTCCTGAAGGAGGGGAACGTGCCGTCCGTTTGTTTTGCTGCTACAGATTTATGTAAAACGATCATGGTGTTTTGGCCGGCGGTACAGTTGTACCTGAGGCCGATTGGTTAGGCGTTTGATTTTGCTGAGGGGGTGGCGTCGGCGTTGTAGCCGGTGCTGTCGTCTCAGCCGGTTTCTCGGTCGTCTTGGCCGGTGTGCCGCTTCCGGTTCCCGGGGCCGGGGCTCCGGCGGAAGAGTTCGGGGCGGTTCCTGTAGAACCGTTCCCGCCTCCTCCTGCCGTACCGCTGCCTTGGGAAGAACCGGAGCCGGCAGCCCCGCTGCCGCCGGTTCCTCCTTGGCCGGAAGTGCCGCCGTTCGGCGTTACCGACCCGCTGCCCGCGCCCGTCGGCGGATTGCCCTGGCCGCCGTCCGACTTGCCGTGATCTGCTGCTCCCGTACTTGAACCGGAATTATTTCCCGTGCCGGGAACACCAGGCTTTTCAGTACCCGGCTCTTTGGTTGCATTGCCGCCGGGTTTCACGCTCTCGCCTTTCTCCGTACCCGTCTTGCCCGTTTCGTTCGTTTCCGCTTTATTTCCCGCCGGCTTGTTTGTTTCCGGCTTTGTATCGGTTTTCGTCTTCGTCTTATCGGTATCCGTCTTTGTAGGCGGTGCCGGGTTTTGCTGCTGCTTGGCCCGCTTTTCGGCCTGCTCGCGCAGGAAGTCCGGGTGGTCGTAAGAGCCGCCCGCATCGATTTTGTCGATGCCGTCCCAGACGCGATCCGCTTTAACCGACGTAGGATCGTCGTAGACCAGAAACGCGTTAGGCAATCTGCGCTCGCCGTAACGGCTCGATGGCTTGGTAAGCAGCTCCCCGTCGACAACGAGCTCGGACGAAGCGCCTCCGTCCAGGTTGCCTGCATTGATGCAGCCTTCCTCCAACAGAAGGTCCTGCACTTCCTTAAGCGTAGCGCCTACGCTGTGCGCCTGCCGTCCGTCGATAACGATGAATATGACGGTGCCGTCCGCTTTTTGTCCGACAGCCGTTCGCGGTCCGCGACCCCAGCCGCCGTCGCCGCTTGTGATCAGCGGCTTGCCGTTGGCGATCAGACGCGGGTGAAACGAAACGGCGTCCGAGATGCCCATCTCGCGCAGTTCGAAAATATTGTATTTTCCGACGACGAGAATCCCTTCCTTCGTAAAGCCGACGATGTGCTGCGGAATGCTGCCGTCCTGATCCGTATAAATGACCTCGCCGCCGGAGATAATGGCGCCAAACGCCGCAAATCCGTTCCCGAGACCTTCCGGATCGTCGAAACCGCCGCCATTGACACCGGCCACGGCTCCTGTACGCTTGACCATCGAGGTGATTTTCTCGCCTTCGCCGGATTTGGGAGGCGTCATGACACGAATCGTCTTTGGATCATAGACGTACATCTTTTTGCCTTGCCAAAACTTTCCTGAAATATCTTCGACCTTAATCAGTTCGTCGATCGAACGGGCTTTGCCCTGATGATTGCGAATTTTGATCAAGCTGCTGTCCTGCTTTTCGCGCGCAGCTTCCTCATTGAAGTCCTGCAATCGCTTGACCATCAAATCGCGCTGCTCCGCGCCGACGAAAATCCATGCCCAGCTCCGGTGCTGCGTCGTAATGACCGTTTCTGCTAGCCACTCTCTGATCTGGCCTCCCGGCGGGGTCAGAAATAAAAAGCTGGACGTTAAAAAAGTCAACACCGTGAAATAAAAAAGCACCTTTTTCCAACTACTCCAATGTCGTATCGCTTGCAGAGCCCTGCTCAATGTTTTAACCTCTCCCATGCGTAAATTAAGGCATTTCGTGTCGAATTTTTTTTGCTTTTTTCCTATGCTATTCTATCATATGAAAAGAAGATTTAACAACTTTCGCTAGATTGTAAGATCAGGCGGAATTGGCATTGTAACCGCTTTGCGTTCGCCGTGAAGGATTGATAGAATGACCATAAGCTATACATTGGAGGAAGCGCTCATGTTAAATCGGTACAGCCTATTCGGTACCACGCTCGAATTGATCGTTGTGGCGGGCGTGTTTTTCATTTTGTTTGCAGGAATCGTTCTGACGGCATGGCTGCAATGGGGACGCCGGAAGAAGTGGGCGGCATCCGTAGCGGACCAATCCAAGTGGAGGCTGCCATGACCGCATGGCGCCGCAAAGGCCAGTGGTTGGAATGGACGGCGAACGCCGAGCCTTCGACTTTGGAGGAAGTGAAGGCGCTTCTGCCGGATGCGATCGACGAGCGGACGCTGAAGAAGCTCTGGAGCGCCTCGGGCGTCGAAATTCAGGGACGCCGCATTTTGCTGCGGCTGTTCCCCGAGGAATCGCTGCAATATATGCCGGAATGGACGGGGATAGAAGTATTGTTCGAAGACGACTTTTGCCTCGTGGCGGATAAGTCGGCCGGGATGAAGGTGCATCCGACCGGGGAATCGGAGGGCGGAACGCTGCTCCATGCGGTCGGCTGGCATCTGGAGTCGACGGGGCAGTCGTGCCGGCCCCGGCACATTCACCGGCTTGACGAAGATACGACCGGTCCGGTGCTGATGGCCAAGTGTCCCTGGGCGCAGGTCCGATTGGACGAAGCGATGCGGGAGAAAAAGGTTGAGCGGACCTACGTGGCTCTGGTGCACGGGCGTCTCTCTCCGAACCGAGGCCGTGTGGATGCGCCCATCGGCAGGGACCGGCATCACGCGACGCGCCGGCGCGTCTCTCCCGGGGGCGAACGGGCCGTTACCCATTACGAGGTCGTGGAGTCTTACCGTTCCACGACGCTTGTGCGGCTCCGGCTCGAAACCGGACGGACGCATCAAATCCGCGTTCATCTGAGCCATCTGGGTCATCCGTTGATCGGCGACACGCTGTACGGCGGACGGAGCGAGGGCATGAAGAGACAGGCGCTGCACGGCGAGCGGCTGACGTTTCCCCATCCGTGGAGCGGCGAAAGCATCGAAGTGCAGTCCCCGTGGCCCCCGGACTTTGTTGCATTGAATGAGCGATTGAAAAAATAGTAGTCATGCTCCTTCCCCTGAAGCCATATAAATTGTAGAGACGAAGGCATAGGGCCATCCTTTCTTTTTATGGTTATATCAGAATTTCGAACTCGCCGGAGCCGATGCGGGATTCTGTGGAAAAGGCAGGAATTACGGAGGGAGGATTTACATTGACGACGCAGCATAACGGATTACGCTTCGACATTTACGAGCGCGTGCATTTGTCCGAAGGGGCGATCGGCATTCAAGACTTGGAGGGGGTAGAGCTTGTTCCCCATATTCAGGTCATTCCACAAGGGGACCAAGCCCTGCTTCGCGGCAATCTGTTTTTGACCGGGACCTTTATCGATGAGCTGGGCCGCAGCGATCAAACGTTGGAGCATCTGATCCCGGTAGAGATTACGCTGCCGATGAACCGGGTTCAGCGGATGGAGGATATCGCCGTCGAAATCGAAAATTTTGACATCGATCTGCTGTCGTCCCGCAGCTTGAACATTACGGGAGTGCTGTCGCTCGCCGGTCTGGAGCTCGTGTCGGATGCGGACCAAGAGGCTTGGCGGGAAACGGAAAACGAAGTGGTGTTCGTTCACGAAGCCCGTGACCCACATACGGTTACTCCTGCGGCGACGACGGATGAGGCATTCGGGGACGTTTCCGGCTTTTTCGATTCGGCGGACCAAGCTCCGGCTGAAACGGAATCTTGGGAGCTGCGAAGCGAGAGGGTGGAGCCGACGAGCAAGCTGCCTGCGGGGCCGAAGGCGCAGAGCGCACCGCAACCTGCGCCCAATGTGCTTCAGGCGGCCCAGCAGAACGTACCGCAGCCTGCGCCGAATGTGCACCAAGAGGCTCAGCAGAACATCCCGCAGCCTGCGCCGATCGTACAGCAAGAGGCGCAGCAGAATATACCGCAGCCTTTGTCGAATGTAACTCCAGCTCCGCTGTCTGTTCAAGAACCGTCGAAAGGTCCGGAGACTTTAAAGCCGCAGGAAGCGCAAAAAACGCAAGAAGCCCCGACCGCGGCGACGGATAAAGATCTGAAGGTAGGCGTCGGCAGCAAAAAAACGCCCGAGCCGCTTTCGGCGCCCGCACCGCTTTACAAATCGTTCGGACTATCCAACTTGTTTAACCCCGGCTCTTCCCAAAAGGAAAAGCGCGATCCGGAAGAAACGATTGGGGAAGAATCGGAGTCTGTGGCGGAGAAGGTGGAATGGAAAAACCTGCTGCTCACTTCCAAAGGCGAAGAGCAAGGATTCAAAAGGCTCCGGCTGTGCATCGTGCAAAAGGAAGAGACATTGGAATCCATCGCTAAGCGCTACGATCTGAACCCTCGCGAAATCGCGCTTTACAACCGCCTCGGAGATAATGAAGTATCCGAAGGGCAGATCGTGTATATCCCGAAATGAAGCCGTTTTTACAAAAATTCCCTCGGTCGAGCCAAAACAGGCTTGGCCGGGGGGTTTTTTGGTTATACTTGTATTGACTCTGTCCTGACTATTGTTTATCATAGTACGCATAGATGCAAGCAAAAACGCGGAAAGGGAATAGTAGACAGCGAACCCTTCAGAGAGCGGAGCCGGCAAGAGCTGGAAGGTTCCGCAGGACGTACCTGTCGAAGTCGCCCCGGAGTTGTCGAATTGAAAGCGGAAGCTCTAGATTCGGCCGGTTACAGCCGTTATCTGTTCGAGTGCCGCACGGATGAAGGGAAGCCTCCAGCTTCTCGGAGCACGGGCGGAATGAAGGTGGTACCACGGAAGCGAGAGCCTTTCGTCCTTTGCGGCGGAAGGCTTTATTTGTTTGTCGCCGTTTCTCCGGCATAGAAATGTTTCGGATGCAAAGGAGATCGCCGCGCTCCTGCAGGTGATATTTCTCCGATGGTACGGTAAGGCTGAAAACTCAAAACAAATCACAATTATGTGCACTTGGAGGTTGCAGTGATGGAAGAAACCAAACAAGCGGCGCCGGAAACGGCTATGCCGACAACCTATGATCCGAAGGAAGCCGAGAAAAAGTGGTACGACTACTGGCTTAAGGGACAATACTTTAAAGCGGGTCAGCGTCAGGATGCGAAGCCATATACGATGGTTATTCCGCCTCCGAACGTCACCGGGATGCTGCATATCGGCCATGCGCTCGATTTTACGCTCCAGGATATTATGGCGCGGACCAAACGGATGCAGGGCTACGACGCCCTGTGGCTGCCCGGCTCCGACCATGCGGGCATTGCGACGCAGACGAAGGTGGAGCAAAAGCTCCGCGAGGAAGGCGTGACGCGGTACGATCTCGGCCGTGAGAAGTTTCTGGAAAAGGTGTGGGAGTGGAAGGAGCATTACGCAGAGACGATCCGCGAGCAGTGGGCCAAAATGGGCTTCTCGCTCGACTATTCCCGCGAACGTTTCACGCTGGACGAAGGGCTGTCCAAGGCGGTGCGCGAAGTATTCGTCCGCTTGTACGAAAAAGGGCTGATTTACCGCGGCAAATATATCATCAACTGGGACCCGGCCGCCCGCACGGCGCTTTCCGACATCGAAGTCGAATACAAAGAGGTGCAGGGCGCGCTGTATCATTTGAAATATCCGGTGAAGGACAGCGAGGAATTCATCGTCGTGGCGACCACTCGTCCGGAAACGATGCTCGGGGATACGGCCGTCGCGGTCCATCCTGAGGATGAGCGCTACAAGCACCTGATCGGTAAAACGCTTGTGCTTCCGATTATCGGCCGCGAAATTCCGATCGTCGGCGACGAATATGTCGAGAAGGATTTCGGCAGCGGCGCGGTAAAAATTACTCCGGCGCACGACCCTAACGACTTCGAGGTAGGCAGACGCCACGATCTTCCGCAGGTGCTTGTGATGGACGAATCCGGCAAAATGAACGAAAATGCCGGCAAGTATCAAGGCATGGACCGCTTCGACTGCCGTAAGCAGATTGTGGCGGATATGAAGGAACTCGGCGTGCTGATCAAAATCGAGGAACACGTGCATCAGGTCGGACACAGCGAGCGCAGCGGCGCCGTCGTGGAGCCGTATTTGTCCACGCAATGGTTCGTTAAAATGAAGCCGCTCGCCGAACGCGCGATCGAAGCGCAGAAGTCGGGCCAAGGCGCGAACTTCGTACCGGACCGCTTCGAGAAAATTTATTTGCATTGGATCGAAAATATTCGCGACTGGTGCATTTCCCGTCAGCTGTGGTGGGGACACCGCATTCCGGCCTGGTACTGCGGCGATTGCGGCGAAATGATTGTCTCCCGCGAGGATGCTTCCGTTTGTCCGCATTGCGGCGGCACGCATCTGTCCCAAGATAACGACGTGCTGGACACCTGGTTCAGCTCCGCGCTGTGGCCGTTCTCTACGCTCGGCTGGCCGGAGCAAACGGAAGATCTGAAGCGTTACTACCCGACCGCTCTGCTCGTGACGGGTTACGATATCATTTATTTCTGGGTGGCGCGGATGATTTTCAGCGGGCTCGAGTATACGAACCAAATTCCGTTCAAAGACGTGCTGATTCACGGGCTCGTCCGCGATGCGGAAGGGCGCAAAATGTCCAAGTCGCTCGGCAACGGCGTCGATCCGCTTGAGGTGATCGAAAAGTACGGCGCCGATGCCATGCGGTTTATGATTTCCACCGGCTCCACGCCGGGGCAGGATCTTCGCTTCCGCTGGGAAAAAGTCGAGCAGGCGCGCAACTTTGCCAATAAAATTTGGAATGCGTCGCGTTTCGTCCTGATGAATCTGGGCGATTTCAAAGCGTCGGATATCGATCTAAGCGGTGAGCTTGGTACGGCCGACCGTTGGATTTTGCACCGCTTGAACGAAACCGTCCGCGAAGTGACCCGACTGATCGATGCGTATGAATTCGGCGAAACCGGACGTCTGTTGTACAATTTCATTTGGGACGATCTGTGCGACTGGTACATCGAATTCAGCAAGCTGTCCTTGTACGGCAGCGACGAAGCGGCGAAGAAAACGACGAAATCCGTTCTGGCTTACGTGCTGGACCGCACGCAGCGCTTGATTCACCCGTTCATGCCGTTTATCAGCGAAGAAATCTGGCAGCATCTGCCTCATGAAGGGGAGACGATTACGCTTGCGGCGTGGCCGACCTTCGAGGCGCGCTTTGAAGCGGCGGACGCGGTGCGCGAGATGGAGCTACTGATGGATATCATCCGGACGGTGCGCAATATTCGTGCGGAAGTGAACGTGCCGATGAGCAAAAAGGTCGAGCTGCTCGTGAAGCCGGCCGGCGAAGAGGCACTAGCAATTCTGAAGCGCAATGAAGAATACGTGCGGCGTTTCAGCAACACGTCTGCGCTTTCCATCGAGCTTGGGCTTGTAACACCGGAAAAAGCGATGACGGGCATCGTGACCGGGGCGGAGCTGTTCTTGCCGCTTGCGGGGCTAATCGACATTGCTCAGGAAATAGCGCGTCTGGAAAAAGAGCTCACTACGCTGCACGGCGAAGTGGACCGGATCGAGAAGAAGCTGGCCAACCAAGGCTTCGTTGCCAAAGCGCCGGCCAAAGTCATCGACGAGGAGAAAGCCAAGCTCGCCGATTATGCGGACAAACGGGATAAAGTGTCGGCCCGGCTGGCCGAACTGAGAGGATGAGCCATCATGAGCGAAGCACAGCTAAGCGTTAACGAAGGGCCGTTCCGGACGGCCCGGGAAGCGATCGACTGGGTTGTCCGGTTTATTCCTCTGGCGGGAATCAAGCCTGGACTGGAGCGGATGGAGCGGCTCATGGAGCTGCTCGACCATCCTCACCGGCGTCTTAAGTTTATTCATGTCGCCGGTACGAACGGCAAGGGATCGGTTTGCGCCTATTTGACCGAAGTGATTCGCACATGCGGCTATGACGTGGGAACATTTACTTCTCCGTACATTGAAAGCTACAACGAGCGCATTCGGCTCAACGGGGTCAATATCCCGGACGAAGACCTGCTGAAGGTGATCAATAAAATCAAGCCGCTCGTCGATCAGGTTGCGGAGGAGTTTGGGCAGCCGTCGATGTTCGAGATCTCGACCGTGGTCGCGATCGAGTATTTTGCTCGCACCGCATATCCCGACTTTGTCGTCTGGGAAACGGGGCTCGGCGGACGGTTGGATTCGACGAATATCGTGACGCCGCTTGTCTCCGTCATTACGAATATCGGTCATGACCATATGGATTTTCTCGGCGATACGCTGGAAAAAATCGCGGCCGAGAAAGCGGCCATTATTAAGGCTGGCGTCCCGGTCGTAAGCGCCGTGGAGCAGCCGGAGGTCGTCCGGGTCGTCGAGGAAGCGGCGAAGGCCAAGAACAGCACGCTTTATTTGCTGGGCCGGGAGTTCCGTTATGAAACGATCTCGTCCAAGGAAAACGAGCAGACGTTTCGGTTTACCGGTACGTTCCGGGACATTCCAGACGCTGCTATCTCCATGAACGGACCTCACCAGTTGAAAAACGCGGCGGTGGCGTTAATGACGCTTGAGGTGCTGCGGCAATATTATGCGCTGATCGTGGAAGACGAGGATTTGCTTCGTGCGATGAAAGCGGCGCATTGGCCGGGGCGGCTGGAGTTGGTATCGCAGGGACCGCGCATTCTGATCGATGGCGCGCACAATCCCGAGGGGGCCGAGTCGCTTGCCGCTGCCTTGAAGGGAACGTATTCGTATAATAGGCTCCATTTTATGATGGGAATGCTGACGAACAAGAATCATACGGGCTATTTGAGGCATATACTACCAATAGTGGATACGCTTATCCTAACCGAGCCGAATTGGCTGAAAAAGGCCGCTGCCGAAGATCTGGCCGGACTGGCCAAGTCGCTTCTGGCGGAGTGCGGGAGGCACGACGTGGAAGTGATCGTGGAACCCGATTGGAAGACGGGGCTGGAGCGGCTTAAACGTATGACGGCACAGGACGACCTGGCTGTCGTCTCCGGCACGTTATATTTAATAGGGGACGTCCGTTCCTGGATCAAGCATCAATCCGATTCTGAAAAAGGCTGGTGAACGCAGGCGTGAATACATCGGAGCATATCCATTTTATCGGCATCGGCGGGTACGGCATGAGTGCCATTGCCAAGGTGATGCTGGAAATGGGCTACCAAGTTTCGGGATCCGATTTGGCGCAGCAGGAGCTGACGGAGAAGCTTGCGGCCAAAGGGGCGCAAGTGTTCATCGGGCATGAGGCGCAAAATGTGAAAGGCGCGGACGTCGTCGTATATTCCACGGCTTTGGCCAAGGATAATGTCGAAATGGTGGCGGCGGAGGAACTGAACATTCCGATACTGCACCGTTCGCAAATGCTGGCGAGACTGATGAACGCCAAAAAAGGCATCGCGGTTGCGGGCGCGCACGGAAAAACGACCACGTCGTCGATGATCGCGCTCGTACTTGACCGCTGCGGCTCGGACCCGACCTTCATCATCGGCGGGGAAATTATGAACGTGGGAAGCAACGCCAAGGCGGGCAAGGGCGATTGGGTCGTCGCGGAAGCGGACGAGAGCGACGGTTCGTTTTTGCAGTACCAGCCTGCCATTGCGTTGGTAAATAATATTGAAGCGGATCATCTGGAAAACTACGACGGCAATTTTGAAAATTTGAAAAAAGCCTATGCGCAGTTTTTGAGCCAAGTGAAAGAGGACGGCAAGGCCGTCGTATGCTTGGACGACCAATACTTGAAAGAGATGATCTCCAGCGTAAATAGCGAGGTCCTCACGTATGCGATCGAAGCGGAAGCCGATTTTACGGCTCGGAACATCGTTCTTGGCGACCGTAAAGTATCCTTCGATGTCATGCGCGGCGCCGAGGCGCTCGGAACGATTCATCTGTCCGTACCGGGCAAGCATAACGTCTACAATGCGCTCGCTACGCTGATTACTTGCATGGAAGCGGGGCTATCCTTCGACCGGATCGCGGAAGCGATTACCGAGTTTCGGGGAGCCAAGCGGCGTTTTCAGGTGCTCGGAGAAGTCGACGATATTCTGGTGATCGACGATTACGCGCACCATCCGACCGAAATCGAAGCGACGATTCAAGCGGCCAAGGCGACCGGCAAACGGATTGTCGCCGTATTTCAGCCTCAGCGCTACACGCGGACGTACTTTTTGTTTGAGCAATTCAGCCGCGCGTTTCCCGAGGCGGACGAAGTGATCATTACCGACATCTATTCACCGGCGGGCGAGAAGCAGATCGAAGGCATCGATTCCGCGAAGCTCGTCGAGCTGATTCGTCAGAACAGCAACGCCAACGTGCGCTATGTCCCGACCAAGGAGCAGGTGCAGACCTATTTGCTGAAGTCGGTGCGCCCCGGAGATTTGGTAATTACGATGGGCGCGGGAGACATATGGAAAGCGGCGGCCGGCCTTGCCGAGGCATTGACGGAACGCTTGGCTTAGCAGTATGAAACGAAAAACCTCCGGAACGCCGTTCTTTTTGAGCGGCGAAGCCGGGGGTTTTTTGCGTGCGACCGTTCTATTTGCGGACCGATTCTCATAGTCTAGTAATACGAATATGGACAAGGGAGAGTTGGCGCAATGAACAAGACCAAGATGACGTTTCGTTTCCACAAGGACGGGCAGCGGCATGAACGGCAGGAAACGGGGAGTGTGCCGCAGGTTATCCCCCTTCGATCGGAAGAATATACCGTCGTGGAGCAGCGGGCTGACGAAAGCCATGAGGAGCCGGACAAGCCGGACAAGCCGCCGGTTGAGAGCCGAAAAATAAGAGGACCGATGTGGACCGGACCTGCGCTTAACGAATATACGACTGATTTTGGCGGTTGGCAGAGCTCCTTTGAGACCGAGACGCACCGCGTGGAACAATTGATTCGCGAAACGGGCGGCGGCCGGTCGTTCGATCCGGAAACGGGTTACGTGGAGCGGCCGGATCCGACCGGCGGCATGGAGCGAACGCACCAGCCTTATACACAGGAGGAATCGGCCTATTTCAGGAGAACCCCGGGCAGCGGCTCTTGGCTTCGTATTACCGCTTCCGTCGCCGGTGCGGTTATAACGGGTGTCGCGTTCGGCTTTTTGGTCTTGTCGATGTTTTCGGGCGGTACGGACTCCGGCAAAACAAAGTCTCCAGGCGGCACGACAACGGCCCAGCAGGGGATGAAGGAAGCCGGGGCCGGAGGGATGATTTCCACAGGAGCGATGGCGGCCAAACCGGGCGGTGCGGATTCGGCAGCTCCGGCGAGCGGTTCTGTAATCGGCGTGCCGGTGCAGATCCCGGCGAAATCATATGCCGTTCTGCAAGGCGGAGTATTCAGCAGCGCGCAGGGAGCGGAGGCCGCGGCCGCGGATTTTCGCAAGAAAGGGCTGGCGGGAGCGGTAGAAGGGGGAGACAAGCACCCGGTCTATGTGGGAATGGCTGGAACCCGGGACGAAGTCTTGGGGCTGTCGCAAGCCTATCAGCAAAAAAACATCGAGGTGATCGTCAAAACACTCGATTTGCCGGCGGTGACGAAAGTCAAATGGAGCGGCAAGCAAGTGGATATGTTTTCCAACTATATGGCGCAAGGGGATAAGCTTGTGAAGCTCATTGCGGGACAAACGATCGCTCACACGGCCGAAGCCAAGCCGGAAGCGCTTGACGACAAAGTGCTGCAATCGATCAAGTCGACGCATCAAAGCTGGTCTCAGACGGCTGCCGCGGTCAGCGACGGTTTGGGCGAAGCCGGGAAGAAGGCGCTGCCCAAAATGAACAATTCCTTGAATACGGCCGTGGCGTCGCTTGAGGAATACAAGAAGAACCCGTCCCAAGCATTTCTGTGGCAGGCGCAAACGGCTGCCATGCAGTACATCGTGGCGGAGAAGGAACTGCTCCAAGCGGTTGCGCTTCCTTAAACCTACAAGCGGACATCGGCCGATGGGGGCGCATGGAAAAGCCGTCCGGACCGCTTTCGGTTCGGACGGCTCTTTCAATGGGTATAAAGGACTTGCTTACTTGCCGGTTGAAGTCCGGCCGGATGATGGCGGTTCAGGGGCCGTTTTCTTTGACGTTACGGCATCCGCCATATAGCGGTCAACCAGCGCGGCGGCTTCTGCGCGCGTGATCAGCCGTTCCGGCTCGAAGCGCTCCGCCGTTACGCCGTCGATCCAGCCGGCCCGCTTGAGGCTCGCGATGGGATCCGCGGCCCAGAAGTCCGCCTTCACGTCCCGGAACGGCGGCTGCGCGCCCGGAACCTGCGGCGCCTTCGCCAGCCGCTGAAACATCGCCGCCGCCTCCGCCCGGGTCACGGGCCGGTCGGGCCGCAGCGTGCCGTCAGGGTAGCCCTCCAGCACGCCGGCCTTCACCGCCCGGTCGAGGGCGGCGAAGGCCCAATGCCCCGCGCTCGCGTCGCGGTACGCGCCCGCGCCGGCCCCGGCGGCTCCGCAGCTCCCGCCGCCGTCGCCGTAAACCCCGCCGGTAACCGTGCCGTCACCGGCGCAGGCGCTCCCTGCCGGCTTCGCCGCCGGCAGGTCGAACACCCGCCCGAGCAGCGTCGCCCACTCCGCTCTCGTCAGCATCCGGCTGGGCTCGAATCGCCCGCCGGTGCCTTCAACCACGCCTTGCGCTTTCAGCCGCAGGACGGCGTCCTGGGCCCAGTGTCCCCGAAGATCGGGGAACACGCTGCTTTGCGGCGATATGTATGCTTCAATGCCGCGGGCAATCCCGAGCGCCATCGTCTGGCGCATCAACTCGCTGGCAAGCAGCTCCGCATCCGCTGCGTTCGAGAGAAACGCCGTCTCCACAAGAATGCTCGGCACCGTTCCCATCCGCACGACATATACCGCGCTGGGAACAAGCCCTTTGTTTTCCAGTCCCGTCGTTTGGACGAAGGCGTCCAGCACCTGCTGCGCCAGCTTGCGGCTCTCGGGCGTGAGCGCCTTCATCTCTTCGCTGGCGGGGTAGCTGCTCTGAGGGTAGGCGTTGTCATAATAAAGCACCATGGCCCCGCGTGCGTCTGCATTAAAATACGAATTCGCATGAACGGAGACGAACAGATCGGGCTGCTGTCCATTGGTGAAGTCTACGCGTCCCTTGAGCGAAATAAAATCGTCGGTATCCCGGGACATGGCCACCTCATAGCCCCGCTGGACAAGCAGATCCCGCAGCCGGCGGGCAATGTCCAGATTCACCGTTTTCTCCTGCAGGTCATTCACCCCGATGGCCCCGGAATCGGAGCCGCCATGTCCTGCGTCGACGACAATTTTTGCAGCCGAGGTATGCCCCGGCACCACCAGAAGGGCGAACGCGAGCAAAGCGGCCCGCATCCAAGGTTTTCGCATCTTCCGGCCCACTCCTTCCTTGATTCGGCTTCTATTGTACTGGCACTTCTTGCATCCGGTAAGCGGTAAAATATTCCTTCACGCGAAGAAGTCCTTTCTTATAAAAGTCCGCTTGTTCCTTCGCGAGTTATGGTATAATGACGTGTGGCATTTTCGAAGCGGCCGATTGCATTTTTTACGAAAGAGGTATCCTATATTTTGAAAAAGAATACGCTCACGTTCATCCTCATGCTGCTGCTCGGGCTCGTCGCCGGAACGCTCATCGGCCAACTGCTGTTGCCGTATACGGGCTTGTCCTTTCTGACCAAATCCGTGGAGCTGACCTGGCAGCCCAAAGCCGATTTGCTGGTCATCCGTTACGATCTGAATCTGCATATTCGGCTGAATCTGATCAGCATCGCCGGGCTTGCGGCAGGCCTTTGGCTGTACCGCAAACTTTAGGACCGAAGCGGACGGAGACGGCAAAGACACACTTTACAAAATTCGAAACGAGGGACCGGTTTATGACGCTCACGACATCCAAAACCTTAATACTGGCTTCATCTTCTCCGCGCCGCCAGGAGCTGATCCGCTTCCTTCAGCTGCCATTCGTCGTCCAAGCCAGCGATGCGGACGAAACGACGGACCCCGGCCTGACGCCTTCGCAAATCGTGGAAGAGTTATCCAGGCGCAAGGCGTTGGCCGTACTTTCGCGTTTGAAGGCGGACGATTCCATGCTGGAGGACGGTGTCGTTATCGGATCGGATACCATTGTCGTATGGCATGGCGAAGTGCTCGGCAAGCCGCAGGACGAAGCGGACGCCTTCCGGATGCTGAGCGCGCTTCAGGGCACGGAGCACGAAGTATACAGCGGGATAGCCTGTATCGAGCTGATGGACAACGCCCCGAACGGCGAAGCCGGAGGCACCGAAGTTTCGGTTACACGGCTTCCGGGGGCAGTTTATGCAAAATCGGCCGACCGGCTTACGGGAAGCTGCCGGATGACCGTTGGGCACAGCGTGACCAAAGTCGGCATGAAGCCGCTCACGGACGAGCAAATTCGGAATTACATCCGAACGGGGGAGCCGATGGATAAAGCCGGGGCTTACGGAAGCACAATGTATCTTCGAAAGAGTATTACTGGTTATCGATTGGCTTGCTAAAATTAAGCAAATAGATAAAAGTGGAGGCTCCGAATGAAAACGTTAGTGCTCGCATCATCTTCACCTAGACGACAAGAGTTAATCCAAATGTTAGGACTTCCATTTGAAATTGTTACAAATGATGTTGACGAGACAGTTTCAAATGATTTATCTCCAAAACAAATTGTTGAAGAATTATCGCTTAGAAAAGCAAAAGCATCCACTGCAAGGATTACAGATAGTCATTTGATTGTAATAGGTTCTGACACTATTGTTGTGTATTCAGAAGAGGTATTGGGAAAACCGAAGGATCAAGAAGACGCTTTTAGAATGTTAAAACTGATTGAAGGAAAGACCCATCAAGTCTATACGGGTATAACTTGTATTGATGTTGGAGAGTCTAGAGTAATTACAAGATCAAGAGTGACAGATGTTCGCATGAAAGCATTGTCAGATGAACAAATACGCGCCTATATTGCTACTGGTGAGCCAATGGATAAAGCAGGTGCGTATGCGGTTCAGGGGATTGGTTCCACAATTGTTGAGTCAATCAATGGTGACCATTTTAATGTCGTTGGAATGTCATTGAGCTTACTGTCTGAAATGCTCGAAGAGTTGAATGTCAAAGTGTTATAAGCACCAATAAAAAAGAGAGGCCGCGAAGCCTCTCTAAATTCATTCCTACAACTCGTTTTTCACTAATTACCTCAAACCACTCCACATTTACCTTATAGGCCGTTAGGGGCAATTCTGAGGCGTCTGCGATGTGTATGAAGAAAAAGAAATTCTAAAGATGTAACTAGGACAAGCTGTGTTTTTGGGAATAATAAAGCTATATTTGCCTGTAAGACTCTCTTTAGAAATCAAAACCCCTCACGGATTAACTCCATGAGGGGACGCGAGTTATTTTCCCGAGTTCGCTGCAGCTAGAAACTCCACCACATGCTTGTCAACAAAATGTTGTTGCTCTTTGGATATCGGATTCTCATTTGAAGAAATTAAAGTTACTTTTATGAGTAAATTCTTAAATCCCAGAATGTCGGTATTATATTTGGATACGTTTGGATTAGATACGGTTGTTTTGGAACTAACATCAGAATAGAACAAGTTGTTCCCAATAATTTTATCCAAATAAATGAAATCGATATATACAATAGTACCATCGTCACTTTTTTTGAATACAATACGGGCTTGCGTAGATTCGGTTGTCTGTTCACCAGTTTTCGTCATAAATTCCCTTTTGTTAAAAGAAACTTGAGGGTCAATTTGAATTAAGTATGGTGTAACCGTATTATCCTCCGTTTTCTGGTAACCTTTTAAGTCAAGATTAGTTGCCATATCTTTATACAGAGATAAGTATTGATCGTAGGATAGCGGGGTCTCGTTGTTTGTCGTAGGTTTCACATCGTTACATCCAGTTAAGAAGAGAAAAACGAGCAATGTAATAATTGATGTGATAACCTTATCTACGCTATTTCTTACCACTGTGTAAAGAAGTAATTTACATCGTTTTCCCCAACGGTCCATGCATCGCCCCATTGTCTATACTCCCCAGCGTATACTCCGCCTTCTTTTGTGTCGAACATATGGTAAAGGGCAGTCCCCCCTGAATAAACACCGCTGTGAAATGCAGTAATCTCGCCTTGTTTCCATGGAGATACTGTATTTTCTGCTGCTGCTGTGGAACTTGCCGATTGCTGTCTTTGTTTGGATACTTCGAAACCGATACTAGCTTTCGCTTTGGCTAATAAGGCGGTGCCAAATTCACCTTCAAAACCAACTTTCCCTGTGAAAGTCCACGTTGAGACAGCACTTTGTTGTTGTGTATAGGTTAATTTCATGGGGTTCGGACTGTTATTCTGCCCATATGCTGAGCCGATGGGGAAATGTTTTCGATCATGTTGGGTTGCGGATTGATCATAGCCTTTAAATACGTATACAAATCGACCGTCACTCCAATCTTGAGTTGAAATCTCTCCAGAATCTTCATAAGAACGGGACCAATCAACCTTGTTTCCGTTTTTATCAATTAAATAACTCTTGAATGGAACCCCGGGGCTTTCCATTGGCTTCCAGTCAACATGCTGTGGCTTATCACTCCATGAAACTTTTAGTTGAGATTGTTCAGTTGCAAAGGCAGATAGTGGAACAGCTACAGCCATAGAAAGAGCAAGAACCGATGTTACCATTTTCTTTTTCATATTGGAAAATACCTCCTAAATAAATTTTGAACAATTGGCTGCCGCCTTGATTGCTCGAACATAATTTATCATAATAACACAGAATATGGGATAGGTACTGATGTCTATTTTTATTCCGTTAATTTCTTCAAATTTCCAAAGTGGTTACAGTGATTACCAATTAACAGTTAAGTCTTGTAGAAGTTTATCGAATAGTTGTGTTTTGTGTAAGAATTATGGAGATTTTGTAAGAATCAATAAATTGTAAGCTAGAGCATACTTTGCTATAATTAACCAGTGTAAAATTTTAGTTAAAGGGAAGGTATGTATTATGGTGGATATATTAAATCAGAATAAAACCATCTCAGATATCATCTTCCAACTTAGAAAAGAGAAAAACTTAACATATGCAGAACTTGAGGAACTTACAGGGGTTAGTAGCGCGACTCTTCATAAAATTGAATCGGGAGTCACAAAACATCCAGAGTTAAAGACAGTGAAAACCTTAGCTCACGCCTTGCCGACACATTACGAAGAGATTATCAGGGCTTATATAGAAGAAGAAGGAGGAATAGAAACTTTATTTGAAATATTGCAAGACATTACCTCGGAGAAAAATGTTACTCTCATACCCATTGTAGCAACGAGGTTACTACAATCATCCCAAAAGAAAACGGAAGAATCACTACAGCGATTGGTTGGTTTTACAGAAACATTAGACGATGGCACATTAAGAGCGTTACTTTATACGGTAATTATTAAATATTCCAGAGAACGCGGATTGCCTAGTTTTGTAGGGAAAGGCATCTTTAAAAAGTATTTGATAAATCGAAGCAACTTGTCTTTGCTGGAAGAGACATTTAGAGAAGGTGAAGAGGCCCTTCATTATACTGATTTTTTGTCTCAAGAAGAGAAGTGTTTGTATTATTACCGCATGGCACTTCACGCTTATGCATTAAAAAAATATGCTAAATGTATCGAATTGGGGAAATGGGGCCATGCCGTAGATGTTACACATAGTAAACTCAAGGAGCAGGTTGCTTTAGCAATTTGTAATTCATTTTGGCATCAAAGCAATTATAAAGCGCTGGAGGAACATATCCAACTCTATGAGAAGTTGAATTATCAAATTATCATAGATCGATTGAAAATGTTTCATGCCATGATTTTGGCCCGGACTAATAGATATGTAGAATCCCTCCCATTATTACGGGAATGTTTGGATGAAGTGCAGGGGGATCAACGTCTACCTCGATTGAATTTACTGTTAGAGGTATTGTTACAAATTAATGATGATGTTTCCATTGAGAAACTAATTAGCTCGGATGAGGAACAATTATTCCCTTATGAGAATGCTACACCATATCAATATTCAGAGATCGGCAAATATTATAAGTTTAAAGGTGCATTTTTTATTGAACAGGGCCAAGCTAATCAAGCAATAGAGACATATCTTCAAAGTCGTCAAATATTACGGAAAAATAGGCGCTTATCAAGATATCGTGGAACTTTCTCATGACATTATTTCCTCTTTGAGTTTTGGTAAAAATATACTGAACTTTGGGCTTCTAGAAGAGGCAAAAAAGGTATATAATGGAATCATTAACAAAGGGGAGGCTTAATTATGAGAAGATTTATCATGTCCATTGCAGCATTCTCAATAATAATGACGTGCTCATTGATCATCGCAAATCATGATATTATTTTGAATGATTCCGGTAATTACAAACCAGTGGCCTATGTTGATGATCCGGGATTTTAAAATAAATTAATTGGAAAAGTATTGACACAAAACAGGCGAGAAAATGCCTGTTTTTTGTTTTATTTCTTTGAAATTTAATTGATCCTTTTAAAAGAAATAAATAATACACTTATGACAGTTCCTAAATTAAGTTTGGAAAGGGGAATTATTCCATGGGTGTATTAGTATCCAGAAAGGAGGATTTTGCCCGAGATGATATCAGCGACGAAGCATTGCAGAACGTTATGGAAAACATCCTGAATCAAATGGAGGAGGCGGTACAACAAGGCGAAAGCTTAACGAGTGAATATGTGGTCCAATTGAGTCAACAATTAGATATATACGTTTTAATTGCTCAAATTCGAAAAATGCGGTGTGTGAGCTAGAAATCGTTATTGTTTGAGGTGTGCTTATGCAAGAGGGCAGAGTAACCGGAATTGTTAGGGTGATAGACGAATTAGGGAGAATTGTGATCCCCACCGAGTTTAGGCGTGTGTTGAATCTTCATCCCCATGTCCAAACGGAATATTTCGGTGATGACGAGAGAAAGGCGATTATGGTTTATAGATATCAAACAAAAGAATGTTTGTTTTGCTCAAGTGAGAAACAAACCGTTTACTTTAAAAAATTTTATGTTTGCATAACCTGTATTCAAAGTCTTCCGGTGCTTCAAGTCTATATCGAAGGAATAGAACGTGAACGAGTTAAAGAGACACAAGAAATAAAGGTTTCTAAAAGAAGAAAAAAAGCATTGGGTCGTTTGCATAAAGCAATGAAGGAAAACCCTGAAGCTTCACAAAAAGAGCTAGCCCAAATCTTAGGATTTTCAGAAGCATGGGTTAGTAAGTTGCTTAGGAATATGTAAATTCTTTGTTATCATCTTGAACCACGGGAAATTTTCCACATGTTATTATAGTTTTGAAATTGTAGGGGGGACGAATTTTCATCCTCCTTTTAAATTTGAATATGAAGTTACTTGAAATCCATTTTTGTTGAAAGGTTCGACCGCTTCGAATATGGCATAAAACACATATTTCATGGGTATCTGGATGGGATGCAGAAACAAGAGTAAGTATCATGCGATTCATACCCGACGCTTATCTTAATGGATTGAAGACGAGCAAATAGGGGGAAACGATTTGTACAAGGCTTGGCAAGAGGATCGGCAATAGATTGTATGTGAAAACTGTTGTCTAATAATAAAGTCGTTTAATTTAAGAATTAAGTTGTTTAAAATTGGCCAGATCGTTGAACAAACGGAATCGGACAGAATAATTGAACAAAATGTGGAACAAATTGAATAAATTAAACGTTGTTATATTATGGGGGGGGGAGGATGTTGACGAAGATAATTATTTCGTTTTTAATCACTTTATTGATGCTTACGGGATGTAATCAATCGAAAGTAATCAATTCTGAAAATTCAATAACTGAGTCTACTCATAATCCGATAGCACGGGAAATTATCGCTCAAAATCCGAATGCAGACATTTTTCAATACAAAGGAGTTATTTACAACAATGCAAGTAATATTGAATGGGTACAACAAGAAAAGTTAACAGTTGGAGAGAAGGTTGGAATGATTACAAAGCAATATAAAGATGGTCTTAATTTTGAAGACGAAATGGCGACGAAACTTCCTGTTGAAGTAGAAATTTTTGAGCCGATTAAGAAAAGTGGACCAGTTTTAATAGTCAAACTAAATGGTAAGGAAATTAGATATTTGGGATTAATCGAGGGTTAAATCTTTGCATGGCGTTCCGTTAACGGGTACGATAATTCAATGCTTTTTTAAGCAACTTTATTATCGGACAACAAAAACGAGACAAGGTAATTGGATTAATCTTATATTGTTAATCGAGGAGCGCTTATAAAGTGCTTCTTTTTTTGTAGAAAAAAGGGATACGGTAAATAACGTACCCCAAAAAAATTGAATTACGGTATTTTGAAATAAAGAATACAAAATACTACAACCAAATTCAGAATAATGATCATTGTACTAGAAAATTTGTTGCGAATAACCTTAGAGAATAAAAACAATAATCCAAAGTACAGAATCATTACTATACCGTTAATTATTTTACTACTCATCATGAGAAACAACACAATTACGCTCAAAAGAAAGATGTAAAAAAATGATTTGTAGTTCATCACCGATATTCCTTCCAATAACGAACTTGAATTGGTAGATACCCATTTGTATCAATAATCATATTTTCAATCTTTCCTGTTTCCTTATTCGTTCTATAAATCATTGTTTTAGTTACCTCTGAATCTGGAGCACTACCTAACAAGTTGTCTGTTAATACTGCTCCAGTACCTCCCGAACCCAATATTACATACCATGCCTTACCCATTGTCAGATAACTACCCGCATAGAAGCCAGCCAACGCTTTAGCAGTTTTACCATGCCATTCTTCTGTCATTGTAGGCTTATGAACTTGCACATCATAAGTATAGTTTGAATCTTTCAGAAAATAAACCGTACCATTTTTGGAAGTTGCGATTGTTTCAACAATTCCTTCATCAGATGCAATATCGTGGTAAGTCAGAACTTCGTCATCCTTGCCTAATAAATTTCCTCCAATGAAAACTGGCCCTTGTAACCCCGAATCTGTCATTTGTTTTTGTAAAATATTTTCGTATTCTGTTCTAAGTTCTCCTATCTTTTTGCTAGCATCTGCCATTTCATTTGAGTTACCACTTTTTTTAGCTTTTGCTAAAGCAATTTTTTGATCGTTGATTCTTTTGTTATACTCCCATGTTAATTGATCTTTGCCATTTTCTTGTGGCGCATTTTTTAGAGGTGTAAGCTGAGCAGATAGAGGTTTCTTCTCTGCCCCCCAAAATGCTATTTTCGGAGTGTCTTTCTGTGTTGTAACACGACTCTCTTTTTCTCTTATGGAACGTTGTTGAATGCTCTCTACAGAACCAAACTGAATGTAATCCAATTGATCCCGCTTCTGTCTTACAACAAGTTCGAACTCTAATACTCCTCTCAGGCCATTAACCTGTTCATTATACGAATGAACGTAAGCATGTGTAAAATTGACCTCTCGAATCGTCTTCTCGTGTCTCACGATTTGTACGGTAACGCTTCGATAATAATCATTGTCCGGTCTATACTCAGTGAGTGCCCATGCATACAGCGTATTGGAGTTATCCATTTCCGGCTCTACAGGAGGAAGTAGTCGAAGCGGGATTTCACCTCGTATTTGGATCGAATGTATCACGTTATAAGCTTTGGCTAAAAAATCTGCTGGACTTGTGTTGATATAACTGTAACCAACGATTTGTCCATCGCCAAACTCAATCGGCTGACCCGATTCTCGTTCAACCTTCAATAAAATGCTCATTATTGCAAATCTCCCTTTTGCACTACCTTTTTTTATGCTTATTTTATATATCGGATTATTCATTTGAAATTTTTGTTAATTTTATAACATATTAAAACATATTTGTCGATGCATCACAGAATTGCTTTTGAAAGAAATCATTCAAATCTGTATGGTATAATATGGAAGAAATTGCGGGTGGTGGGGTTATTGGTGTTCTACAAGAAAGCGACATTTTGGTTCTCAGTAATAAGCATTTTAATTTGCTTGAATAACTATTGGGGAAACGATGATAAACACATTCTCCTTATCGGATTAAATCCAGTACTCAATTCTATTGTATATACTGAACCATTCCGACACTGGATTTTGGATTTTGAAAGTGCAAAATTAGCTACCGACAGTGCAACTATTAGAATTTTGTTTCCTGCCTATATCATCCATTTTGCTTCTTTCTTTTTAATAGGATTGCTTATTGATTTACTTATTCGAAGGAAGAGTCGAAAAGATAAGAGTTAAGTAATTATAGTTTCACACTGTAACATTTTACTTAATTAAAGTATTTCACCCATCAAGTCCTGTTAATATACGATTGCGATATCACTTAAAAAGTAGGTATTTTGCGTAGTTTACATTTTATAATAAACTAATAAAAAGTAAGTAAATAACTAAATTTTAAACCCTTCACTATGCAGGAGTCCCCATAAAATTAAGCTAAAAATACATCGTATATGCTATCGTGGAACCCTTATAAAATAAGGATTTTTTCATGCTAAAGTAAGTCCAATTTTCATTCAATAAACATGTTTCACTAGATGAAACCAATAAAAATAAAGGTTAAACGATATCGTATATCGATTACTGTTCTTGTATTCCCGCTTCAGCTTAAAACCGCAGTAAAAAAATAATGCCACATAATATCAATTATGTTGCAAATTGAATGGTAAAATGGTAAGATTTATATATGAAATGCAACATAATTTATCATTTATCCTAAAAATTCAATGCAACATAATTTATAGGAGTGGTAACCATGATCCAGCAGTTTGAGCAGTATCTATTGGAGCAGGATAAAAGCACAAATACAATCAAGAGTTACATACAACATGTGAACGGATTTATGAAATGGTTCAATGAAAGTAAAGGAGTTTCATTTCAAAAATTACACAGGGAGAACGTGAAGGATTACATAAGTTATTTGAAAACAATTAAGAATGATAGCCCTACTACTATAAACGCAAAAATTAGTGGTTTAATAAAATTTAATGATTTTCTTATTGACAAGGGAATACAAAACGAAGCTGCTGTTACTAAGAAAGATAATGTTAAGATTCAGAAACAATATGCTTCACTTGCTACGGTTGAATTAAAAGATGTTGAAAAGTTTAGGCAACTCATTCTAGAAAACGAGAGCAAAAGAAATTATGCGATAATTACACTGTTGGCTTATTGTGGGCTAAGAATAAGTGAAACCTTAAATATAGATATGAAAGATTTCAATTTAGTATCGAGGGAATTGATTGTATCAGAAGGCAAGGGGAAAAAGACGAGAACTGTTTTCATGAGTGATAAAGTGAAAACAGTATTGCAGGGTTGGATTAAGGAGCGTGAAGAGAAAGGAATAGCGAACGCTTATTTATTTGTAAGTAATCGAGGAGGGAGAGTGGATAGAACAGTTATCAATAAGTTATTTAATAAGTATTCACAGCAAATTGGAAAAGAAATAACCCCACATGATTTAAGGCACTTTTTCTGTAGCCATGCCATCGAAATTGGGATGACAGTTCATGAAGTTGCTAACCAAGCAGGACACAGTAACATTCACACAACGTTGCTGTACACAAATCCAAACAAGAACACGCTTATTAACAAGATGAATATGTTATAAATAACATAATAAACCCACTAAATTAATTAGTGGGTATTTGTGTATCTTTGACCAAATATGACCACCCGGGGATGATTTACATTTTTTTACTTGAGGGCGGATTCGAAAAAAGGGGATAGCTGATCGGGAAACACGGACAAGTTAAAAAAAGCTATATAAAAAGAGGGATTTTTGAATATTTATTTTTAAAATTACACTTTACATTTATAAATTATATTGTTATAATTAAATATTTTGAAAAAAAAGATTGACTTTGATTGATAGATTTTGATATATTAATAAAACAGAAAGGAGGAAACACAAATAAGACCAATAAATGGCCTCGAAGTTTAAAAATATTCAAAATGCTGGATCAAAACAAAACTAAGAAAATGAATTTCTCACTTGGCAACATTTTATCACTGCTTTTAAATAGTGTCAACAAAAATTCGGACCAAAATACAAAAAAGGAGAAATAAATGAATAGAAAATCAACTACATACATCGCAAAATCGCAAAAGCTTGCTGAAAAATTAATGATCATTGATGGGAAAAAACAATAACATTCTTATAACTAAATTCATTGACTTATACTTGATCCAGCGTGGACATTACTTGATTCAGAGAGAATATGGACATCGGGAATACACTCAAGGGAAAAGAAGCAAGAATACGGGAAAAAAATATCCTCCTTTGTTAGATGGCATGCTGAATGATCACTTTCAAGGAAAATGTACCGTTGGGACATTTAGTGGTGAAATGCATACTAAATTCATCACGTTTGACATTGATTATTCCGGAAACTTGGAAATGTCGAAACAAGTAACGAATCGAATCAGCGAAAAATTGAGTAGATTGCACATACCCGAACATTATATAAGCTTTAGCGGAAAAAAGGGTTATCACATAGATATTTTTTTCGACGATTTAATCCAAGTAAAACAGGCGAAAAAGTTTCATAAATACATATGCGAAATTTTAAATTTAAACATAAAAAATGTAGAGTTTAGGCCAACAAACAAACAAGGCATAAAATTGCCGCTTGGGATTCATCAAGAAACAGGGAACTATTGTGGCTTTTGCTATCCTGAAAGTTTACGAGTCATGAGCAAGGAAGAAAGCGAAAACTACTTTTTAAGAATAAAGAAAATTCAATCTGAGAGTGTTTTAGATTTAATAGGTTCTACAACCATTGATGATGATTACATACCCAAAAAGAAAGATATTCTCAAGACAGAGGATGCAATAAGTAATCATATCCCATTGAAAGATTATGAATCATCAAAAGGTTACAGCATTGACAGGGCACAAGATTTATTTTTGAATGGTTTAAAGTTCCAAGGGAGTCGTCACAGTTCAGTATTTCAAATAGCTTTGTATCTAAAATATTGCGGTATGGATGCAGAGCAAGCTAAAACTGAATTGTATACTTGGATGGAATGGCAAGATAAAACTACATACACGACTAATTTGCCTGACTGCTACAAGGATATTGACCAAGTTGTAAAAGATGTTTTTTCGAACGACAAGTACCATTTGTCAGGTCACAAGAAAAATTTATCGGTTTCATTGGATGAAATAAATTGGATTATAAAAATGTGCAAAGAAAAGAATCAAAAATTAATTACATACGCATTATTAATTCACTCGAAACGGTATGCAACCATGAACGGAATCTTTTTCTTTCCTATTAGAAAAATCATGGAAGCAACGGGGCTAGCTTCTGACACAGTTCAAAAACAACTTAAAAAATTAGAAGGATTAAAAGTGCTAGAGGTTGTTGAACGAGACAGGAGGCCAAAGGGGAAAGGGTTATCCAGAAAGTTGCCGAACCTGTACCGTATGCCGAAAATTGAATCTAAGATTAACGACGAGGAAGTATATACAACCGAAAAGATGAACGATATTGATCTTTGCTTGAAGTTTTATTTTTCAAGTAAGGACTTAAAGGAGAAGTTAACGAAGAGACAATATAAAAGTATTGTGGAAAGATTTGTTGCTGGATAGAGGTCATGAATAACCAATGACCCCCCAGTGACCCCCTGTAAAAAACAAAAATAAATCTATTAGTACCAGTTTCGTACATAAAATTTTATTGTTTATTGGAATAGTTGGTTTTAACTTTGAGCTGCATTGATACATATAGAAGGTAGTACAATCCTCTAAATTATTGGAGAGCCATACGAGCTTGTTCATGACGTGATGAGGGTAGGAATTTCCCGCTCCAAGATCGGCTAATGATGCCTAGAACAGGTTTGTGCGGCTTGTGGCATGTGAGAATGAAGGGGGGATTCATGTGTTAAGCAAGATTTATAAGAAACTAAAAAATAAGGAGAATGTACTATTAAAGTTGAAGTCAATGAAAATACAAGGCATGTATCAATTTACTTATCAAACGCTTTCGAAGAAGTAGACTCTCAAATAATTAAACATTATAAAAAGAAAAAATACATAATATCAAAATACATATCTGGCTCAGACGTTTATTCCGAAATTATACAAAAAATTATACTGAATCATTGAAAAAAGTTACTATGGCCTCTACCAGAAACTTGTAGTAGAGGTTTTTATTTTGATACAATGTTGTTAACAAATAAGATACATATTGACTAACAAAATTATATGAGGTGTAAACAAAAATGGTTCTTGCGTTAAAGTTAGATCATAAAATTAAAGCTGGATCATACTCAAGGATCAGTAGAGATGAGGATAAGAAAAATTATGATACTATCCTTGCTCAAAATTCCATCAATGAAAACTATGCTAAAACAAAATTTGATGTTGAAATTGTAGACTACTATATTGACGACAACTATAGTGGGTATACTCTTGAAAGACCTGATTTTAATAGATTAAAAAGAGATGTTGAAACAGGACGGATAAACACAATTATCGTTAAAGACTTATCAAGAGTAGGAAGACATAATGCTTACACGTTGATCTTTTTTGAGGAAATGAAAAAGAAGGGTATAAGAATAATTGCAGTAACCGATGCTTATGATTCATTTGTTGATGATGATGATCTTATTGGAATTAAAACATGGTACAATGAAATGTATGTTAAAGACATTTCGAAAAAAACGAAAAACAACATAGCTACTAAAATGGAAGTGGGGAAATATGTGTCTGCTGTACCTTTTGGATATAAACGTCACCCAATTGAAAAACATATAATACTTATCGATGAAAATTGTGCATGGGTAGTAAAAAAGATATTTAAACTATATTTAGAAGGTCACGGGTATAGAAGTATTGCAGCAATATTGACAGAAGCAGGAGATCCAACCCCGTCAGTTATTCTTAAACGACAAAAAGAGGAAAAGGGAAAAGCATACAAAAAAAATGTAACTTATGAATGGTCTCAAAAAATGGTTATGATTATTCTACATAACGATTTTTATATTGGTGTTTTGCGACAAGGAAAGTATAAAACTATTGAGATCAACGGACAATCAGTTGAAACTTCTGATGAAGAACAGCATATATTTATAAACAATCACGACGCGATAATAAGTGAAGAAGATTTTGCTTTGGCTCAAAAAATAACACAAAAAAGATCGGCATCAAATTATAGAGGGGGTGGGAAAAAACATCAAAACTTATTCTCAGGTTTTATGTACTGTGCTGATTGTGGGTCATATATGACCGCTTTGAATAAAAGTGGAAAGAATAAATCTTATATATGCGGAACTTATAACCGTAGAGGAAAGAAATTCTGTTCCACACATTATGTTCTGGACTCAAAGTTGATTATTGGGCTAAAGGAGCATTTATCAAAGGTAAGAGCTAAATTGTATGTTACAATAATTAAAATGAAAACAAATGTAGATGAGAGCATTAATTCACATGAAAATTTTGACTTTACTATTAGGCGACTTGAGAAAGAATTAAAACTAGCTGGCGATGAATTAAAGGTTTTATACTCACAGAAGATTAAAGACATTGCAAAGAGTCCTGATATGGAAGAATTTGTTGCTGAAACATATGGCGAACTCGAAAAAGACAAGCAGCGGAAACTTCAAAGTATTAAGTCACAACTTGACGAATTGTATAAACTAAAAGGACAAGAAGGCAAGATTGAAAAAGACGCTAAGACAGCATTACAGGTTTTTGATGACATTTTAATGAAGGAACAAATTGAAAAAAGAGATTTGGAACTAATTGTTGAAAAAATCGTTATTGATATAGAAGGAATTCCAACGTTTTATCTTAAAGGAGATATTGACTTTATTCTCAATGGTTCACCCGATCCTACAAATCCAAATGGTGGTGGTCCTCTTGAATCTCAAGGTACATTAAGCCTACATAAGCGGGGGCTTACGGCATCCAAGGCTTAGGCTCTACCTTGATTCAAAACATCGACGGCGATTATTTTACCGTAGTCGGATTGCCGATGTACCTGTTGTCCGAGATGTTGGGGGCTCACGGGATCCGGGTGCTGTAGAACCGAACGCCTTTCGGCCGTTCCGCAGCAAATCGCTAAACTTCTCCATGAAAGGCGCCCTTCATCCGGCGCTTTTCGCGCCTCTCGATCTTTGTTTCGACCATCATTTCCCAATGGGCTCAGGGACTGAAATCGACTCCGGCTTCCGAAGAGATATATAGGTTTTACCGCTTGGCCTGCGCGCATCATTCCGGTATTCGTCGCGTAATGTCGGTCGCTGTCATTTGACAAAACATCATGCTATAATGAGAACTCGGACATCTCATAGAAAGAAGGGAATGCATGGAATCGCCCAATATGACCTTGCGCGATGTCCCCAGCGAAGACCGACCGAGAGAGCGCATGATGTTGTATGGGGCACAAGCACTGAGCAATGCGGAACTGCTGGCCATTTTGCTCCGCACCGGTACATATCAGGAATCGGCCGTTCACGTTGCCCAGCGACTGCTTCTCGAATGCGGCGGTCTCCGCATGCTGACGGACATGAGCATGGAGCAGCTTACCGAAATTAAAGGCATCGGCGAAGCCAAAGCGCTGCAGATTCAAGCGGGCATCGAGCTCGGGAGAAGGCTGGCGCGAAGCACGATGAACGAAACGGTTACGATTCGTTCGCCGCAAGATGTCGCTGCGCTGCTGATGGAGGATTTGCGCTATTTGCAGAAAGAGCATTTTGTGTGCCTGTTCTTAAACACGAAAAATCACGTCATCGGGCAGGAAACCTTGTCGATGGGCAGCTTAAACGCCTCCATCGTACATCCCCGCGAAGTGTTCCGGGCCGCCATCAAGCGCAGCAGCGCTTCGATCGTATGCGCCCATAATCATCCGAGCGGCGACCCTACGCCGAGTCCGGAGGACGTGGAAATCAGCAAGCGATTAGTCCAAGCAGGCGAAATTGTCGGGATTGACGTGCTTGACCATATCGTCATCGGCGACAAGCGCTACGTGAGTTTGAAGGAGCTTGGATTCATGTAATATAATGAAAGAAACGGGCCGGACGGCAGGAGGTTCGGGATCAGACGAGCCTTGGCTGTCAGGCCGCAAATGCGTTGCCGCAGCAATGCGGCAGCTCCTCGTAAGCCGCATCAAACAAACATTCCGCGTGATCAGCGCCTCAAATAGAGAAGGGAGCACCAACCATGTTCGGAGGATTTACAAAAGATTTGGGTATCGACCTGGGAACCGCTAATACACTAGTTTACGTCAAAGGCAAAGGCATCGTCGTGCGCGAGCCGTCCGTCGTCGCGATTCGCACGGATACGAAAACGATCGAGGCCGTAGGCAACGACGCGAAGAAGATGATCGGTAGAACGCCGGGCAATATCCGCGCGATTCGCCCGATGAAGGACGGCGTCATTGCCGATTTCGAGACCACGTCGACGATGATCAAATATTTCCTCCGTCAAGCGCAGAAGCAGCGCGTTCTGTTTCAACGTCACCCGAGCGTCATGGTGTGCGTTCCCTCGGGAATTACCGCAGTGGAGAAGCGCGCGGTAGAAGATGCGACGCGCCAAGCCGGCGCCCGGGACGCGTTCACGATCGAAGAGCCGTTCGCCGCGGCCATCGGCGCCGATCTTCCGGTATGGGAGCCGACCGGCAGCATGGTGGTGGATATCGGCGGGGGGACGACCGAAGTCGCCGTCATTTCCCTCGGCGGCATCGTTACCAGCCGTTCGATCCGCGTGGCTGGCGACGAGATGGATGAAGCGATCATCCAATATATTAAACGCACATACAATCTGATGATCGGCGAGCGCACGGCGGAACAGATCAAGATGGAGATCGGTTCGGCACTGCCATTGGAGCCGCCGACCCGTCTTGAAATCCGCGGCCGCGATCTTGTGTCCGGCCTGCCCAAAACGATGGCCGTGACGTCCGACGAGATTACCGAAGCGCTTGGCGACACGGTGAACAGCATCGTGGAAGCCGTCAAGGTTACGCTTGAGAAATGCCCGCCGGAGCTGGCGGCCGACATTATGGACCGCGGCATCGTGCTGACCGGCGGCGGAGGCCTGCTCCGCAATCTGGATAAGCTGCTGTCCCGTGAAACAGGCATGCCGGTGCTGGTCGCCGAAAATCCTTTGGATTGCGTGGCTATCGGCACCGGCCGCGCGCTGGAGAACATTCATTTGTTCAAAACGAGAACCGGCCCTACAAGCAGGTCCAGGCGCTAAGCGCAGTCTTGGGTTGGAAGGTGTAGCCATTGAAACTACTGGGGAATAAAAGACTGCTGATCTTGATGCTCGGCCTCATCTGTTTTATTGCGCTGATGGGGCTGACCTTCGGCCAACTGGGCTATAAAACTTGGCCGGAGAAATTTGTCAAGGATACCGTCGCATGGACACAAGGACTGATTTATAAGCCGGTCGGTTTTGTTGCCGGCGTTTTTGAAGATGTAAACCGTCTGCGTACGCTTCATGAAGAAAATACCGTACTGCGGGAAACGTTGTCCAGATACGCCCGCGATACGACGCGCCTGAACGATTTGGAGCTGCAGAACGAGCGGCTGCAGGCGGCGCTGGGCTTCACGGAGCGGCAAAAGTCGATGAACAAGTACAACTTCCGGATTGCCGAAGTGGTAACGTTCCAGCAGTCGAACAAGACGATTACGATCAATTTGGGAGAAAAAGACGGCATCCGCCCGAACATGGCCGTTCAGTCGGTGGAAGGTTTGATCGGCCGCGTCACTGCGGTTTCCAATTTTTATGCGGATGTCCAGCTCCTTACGGGGATCGACGATAAGTCTACGGAATCCAAGGCGATATCGGCGACCGTGAAAGGGAAAGAAAACGAGTCGTTCGGCATGATCGAGCGGTTCGATCCCGACAAGCAAAAGCTGATCATGACAAAGATTGATCCTAATGACAAGCTTCAGGTCGGGGACACGATTATTACGGCAGGGAAGGGACTTGTCTTCCCGCGCGGCATAGAAATCGGCAAAGTGGTGGAGCGCTACGAAGGCGACTCCGTTACGCATGTCGCTGCCATCGAGCCGCTCGCCTCCTTCAACCATCTTCGCGAAGTATTCGTGATTGAAGTGCCGGAAGGTTGAGGTGAGCCGATGAATCGCAAAAAATTATGGTTGATTCTCTCCGTTTTGTTTCTGCTCGAAGGAACGCTTCTTCCATGGCTCGTTCCCGTCGCCTGGCAATCGAAGGTTCAGGTGGACCCGCATTTCGTACTTGTTATCGTTCTATTTATCGGATTGTATATCAACCGGCATACGGCGCTTGTTTACGGTCTTGTATTCGGTATGCTGCACGACTTCATCTATCATTCGCCCATGCTCGGGCCGGTATCGTTCGGAATGGGCCTTGCCGGATATTTGGCCGGCATGCTGCAAGGACGTATTTATTCGAGCATCGTGATCAGCATGGTCGTGATCGGGCTCGGCAATTTGTTTTACGATACGGCGATCTACGGCTTGTTCCGGCTGTTTCGTGTCACACATACGAACTTTGAGTGGGTATTCCTTCATCAGATGCTGCCGAGCATGCTGATCAACCTGTTGTTTGCTCTTGCCATTTACGTGCCGATCCGCAAGCTTTTCGAGAGTCTTCCGGCGAAGCAGACCGAGGAAATGGAATAATTTTTTTAACGCAAGGCAGCAGGAGAACGCCCGCGCCAAGCCGAATTGTATAGGCTTAGGAGGTAGGAGCGGTTATGGCGGCAGCTAAACATCATGTGACGATCAAAGGTGTGAAGGACGGATTGGTGTTTTTGCTCGATGACGCGTGCGAGTTTTCCGACGTGGTTGCCGAGCTGAGACACAAGCTGGAGAAGACGCACCAGCAAATTTTAACCGGGCCGATCATTCATGTGCACGTCAAGCTCGGCAACCGGGCGGTGACCGAGGAGCAGCGGGAGCTGGTGCGCAGCATCATCAGTCAAAAGGGCAATCTGCTTGTCCAATCCGTAGAGACGGCAGATCCTTCGCACGAGCGAGCGCCGCAAGGGACTCCGGACGTGAAAATCGTTCGGGGGATCGTCCGTTCGGGGCAGACGTTTTCGCACGAGGGCGACATTTTATATTTAGGGGACATTAACCCGGGCGGAGCTATTATCAGCTCGGGCAGCATATATGTGATGGGCTCGCTACGCGGCATGGCGCATGCGGGGGTCGACGGAGACGAAAGATCCGTTATTGCCGCTTCGCACATGAGGCCGACGCAGCTGCGCATCGCGGGAATTATAAGCCGTCCTCCCGACGAATGGGGTCTTGGCGACGCTTTCGATACGTACATGGAATTCGCCTACGTGAAGGACGGCAAAATGGAAATCGACAAAATCCATCATTTGCATAAGTTCGGCTTGAATGTACACGCTTGATGGTGAAGGAGTGGGACCTATGGGAGAGGCAATCGTTATCACGTCCGGCAAAGGGGGCGTCGGCAAAACGACGACGTCCGCGAATATCGGAACGGCTTTGGCGCTGCAGGGGAAAAAGGTCGTCATGGTTGATACGGACATCGGTCTCCGCAACTTGGACGTCGTGATGGGTCTTGAAAACCGCATTATATACGACTTGATCGATGTCGCCGAAGGACGGTGCCGACTGCCGCAAGCGCTTGTGAAGGATAAGCGCTTCGACGAGCTGTACATGCTGCCGGCTGCCCAGACGAAAGACAAGCACGCGATTTCGCCGGAATCGGTTCGGCAAATTGTAGTTGAGCTCAAGCGCGATTTCGACTTTGTGATTATCGATTGTCCGGCCGGGATCGAGCAGGGCTTCAAAAATGCGGTAGCGGGCGCAGACAAAGCGATCGTCGTCACGACGCCGGAAAACGCCGCCGTACGGGATGCCGACCGCATCATCGGTCTTTTGGAAAAAGAACCGAACGTGGAGTCGCCGAAGCTCGTGATCAACCGCATTCGTCCGAACATGGTCAAAAAAGGCGAGATGCTCGATATCGACGAAATTTGCTCTGTCCTCGCCATCGATCTGCTTGGCATCGTTCCGGATGACGAGTATGTCATTAAAGCGGCGAACATCGGGGAGCCTACCGTGATGAACCCAAATTCACGCGCAGCGATCGCTTACCGCAATATCGCCCGGCGGATGCTTGGCGATTCGGTGCCGCTGATGCCCATGGAAGAGAAGACCGGGGTATTCAATAAAATGAAAAAGTTTCTCGGAATAGGATGAACGTCAGGTGCTGCACAAGCTGAAAAAAATCGATGTGCCCATCATAGTCATACTTCTCGCCTTTCTGGTCATCAGCACGATGCTCGTGTACAGCGCGACGCTAAACTCAAGAACCATTGCGTTTGAACCGAAAAAAATAATCATTATTTACATCGTTTCCATTATTGCTTTTTTGGTTACGACCCTGATCGACTACAGGATACTGACCAAAGTCTCCTTTTATTTATATGGATTCGGCGTGTTTCTTCTCATTGCCGTTCTACTGTTCGGCGAAAAGATCGGCGGGGCGAGAGGCTGGTTTTCCCTTCCGATTGTTAAGCTGGACTTTCAGCCCGTAGAGTTATTCAAAATTATTTTGATTCTAACACTGGCCATGTTCATTGCCAGGCGCAAAGGGGAGCCGCTTGAGCTCCTTCGGGATGTCGTTCCCATCGGCTTGATTACGTTCTTTCCTGTTGTTCTGGTCACGGTTCAGCCCGACCTTGGAAATGCGATGATTTTGGTTGTCATCTTGTGCGGAATGTACTGGATCGGCAACATGAAGCTAAGCAATTTGTTGATTGGGGCACTGGTCATTGCCGGGGCCGCCTATTTGTTTTTATATTTGTTCCAGCATTATCATACGGATATTCAGCAGTTCTTCCAGGCCCAAAAATGGCCGACCCACTGGATGGACCGAATCAATACGTTTATTAGTCCGGAAACGGCCAGCAAGGACGACAAATGGCAGGTGAACAATGCCATCCGCGCCATCGGCTCAGGCTCGTTGATCGGGGAAGGATATTTGAATGGGTCGTCCGTTCATAGCAACCGGATTCCCGTCGTTTACACGGATGCGATATTCGTCGTTGTCGGCGAAGAGTTCGGCTTTGTCGGAGCTTCCGTTTTGCTGCTGTTGTATTTTGTATTGATTTACCGCATGATTCTCATCTCGATTTATTGCAACCACCTCGCCGGTACCTACATTATTATCGGTATCGTCTCCATGATGGTTTTTCAAATTTTCGAAAACATCAGCATGTGGATCGGCATTATGCCCGTGACCGGTATAACGCTGCCGTTCATCAGTTACGGGGGAACCTCGCTGCTGATCAACATGATTGCGATGGGACTCGTCATGAGCGTACGGCTGCATGATGACAAGCTGCTGGAGGACGAGTGAACAAAGATTATACGAAGCGAAGTGAAGCACCCTGTTGAAGGGTGCTTTTTTGTATAGAACTTGCAGCGGAACCGAATCCGTTCGTTCCCACTCCTTGTCCGTATATTTGCGGGTACAAGCTCATAGGATGGAGTATAGCTTGAATGCGGGAGGGGCAGGGGGATGGAAACGAGAAAAAACGTCCGGGAACGCCGGTCCGAAAAAATACGCAAGCTGCAGGAAGGCGAAAGTCGCCGACCAGGCAGAGACACGGAATATGCGCACATCGAATTTCCGTCCGGAGGAGAGATTCGCGAATGGGAATGGGACCGGGACAGCTTAGGCATAGGAGGGGAATGGAAGTTCCGATCCGACGACCCGCGAGGATTGGCCGGTCCTTATTCCCGGCAAGAGGGGCCGCCGAGGCCGGATTTATACAGTCCCGTCGACCCGGAGGAGGAATGGAACCGCAAATGGCAGCGGGAACTGTCCCGCATGAGCCGGGAGGACGATGGAGGATCGTTTTTTCGTCCGAGCCCCCGCACCGGACGGCTTGCGGTCCGGCTGTTGATTAGCGGGATGCTGTTTGCTGCCGTATGGGGCATGTTTCTTCTCGACCGTCCTTGGGCCAACAAAGGCAAGCAGTGGGTAACCGCGGCTTTAACCGAGTCGTTCGATATGGTTGCGCTTGCCTCATGGTACGAGAGCAAATTCGGCAGCGCACCGTCGTTTCTTCCGGCAATGAACCCTGCGAAGCACACGGAAGCGCAGAAGGTCGCTATTGTATCGAAGCACTACTTTCCACCCGTCGCCGGAAAGCTCATTGCTCCGTTTACGCCGATGCAGGGCGGGGTTCTTGTGGAAGCGGCGGCGGGCTCGCCCGTGGCGACCATCGATACGGGACTGGTCACGTTTGCCGGTCCGAAAGAAGATATCGGATTCGCCGTGGTGCTTCGGCATGCGGATGGTATGGAGTCCGTCTACGGACATCTGGAGCCGGGAAAGGTGCAGGCGGGTGATTGGTTCAAAGGAGGAGAGTCGATTGGCACGGTAGCGGAACCCGCAGGGGGACAGGGAGCGGGAACGCTCTTTTTTGCCGTTTCGAAGAGCGGGAAACCTGTCAATCCGATGGACGTGATTTCATTTGATTAGACTGTGGAGAGGCAGGCCGTGGAATGAATGGTTTGGCATCCGCTACCGGTTTCATCCGCTGTTTTCGATCCTGCTGCTGCTATCCGTCTGGACGGGATATTTCATTGAAACGGCAACGCTGTTCGGAATCGTTCTCATTCATGAGCTTGGACACGTCGCGGCTGCCCGGAGCTTCGGCTGGCGGATCAGGGAAGTGCAGCTGCTGCCCTTCGGGGGCGTTGCCTCGATGGAGGAGCCCGGCGGCGTTCCCGCCGTTCAGGAGCTTGTCGTCGCTTTGGCCGGACCGCTGCAGAACGTCTGGATGATGGCGGTCGGCTCATTTTTGACTGCGGTCGGTCTGTTTTCCGATCCGTGGGGCTCCTATTTCGTACAGGCGAATCTGCTGATCGCTTTGTTCAATCTCCTTCCGGTGCTACCGCTGGACGGAGGCAAGGTGATGCAGGTGCTGGTCGGGCTGTGGCTTCCTTATCAACGAACGATACAGGTGACAGCCGGGGCCAGCTTGCTGCTAAGCGCGCTGTTGATCGGCGCCGCCAGCGTGCACCTGCTCTCGGAAAAAGGCGGCATTCAGCTCAATTGGCTGATGATGGGACTGTTTTTGCTCTATTCCAATTGGTACGAATGGCGCAGTGCGCCTTACCGCTTCATGCGTTTTCTGGTGCATCGCGAAGCGCGGTTCAAGGATATACGAGATGGGAATGGAGAGCTTGCCGGACCGATCGTGGTGCCGGGAAACCGCAAAGTGACCGAGGTGGTCCGGTTGTTTATGCGCGACCGGTATCATTTGGTTTATGTGCTGGACGACAAAGGGCGCATCCACTATGTCGTTCCCGAGCGCGCGGTGCTCGCTTATTACTTTGACGAAACAAAAAGAGGAAAGTCGCTTACCGAGCTTTTCGCCTAAAGAATGTGGTACAATAGGGCCGAGGTGTTGCTGCACATGAAACGTATATTGGTGAAATGCGACGAAAAGCATACCGAGGTAGCCGTTCAGGAGAACGGCAAGCTCATGGAATATTACAAAGGCGAGCGAAATCAGGGGCAATTGGCCGGGAATATATATATCGGGCGCGTGGTTCGGGTGCTGCAGGGAATGCAGTCGGCTTTTGTCGATATCGGGCTGGAGCGCAACGGCTTTTTATATATCGACGATCTGCTGCCGGCTCATATGGATAAGCAGCCGAAGGAAAAGCCGCCCATTCATGATTTGGTCAAAGTGGGACAGCAAATTATGGTCCAGGTCGTCAAGGAGCCTGTCGGCACTAAGGGGGCTCGCGTAACGACACATTTCTCGCTTCCGGGCCGCTTCGGCGTCTACATGCCGTTCGCCGATTACATCGGCGTATCCCGCAAAATCGACAGCGCCGCCGACCGCGACCGGTTGAAACGGATGGCGGAACGCCATCTGCGCCTCGGGGAAGGCTTCATCGTTCGTACGGCAGCCCTAGGAGAGCCCGAGGAGGCGTTGGCGGCCAATCTTGAGGAGCTTCGTATCCGCTGGCAGCAACTGGAGAAAATATCCCAATCGGACGGAGACGTGCCGCGTAAAATTTACAGCGATCTGGAAATGCTGCCGCGTTTGCTCCGCGATTTGTTCCGCGACGACGTGCAGGAGCTGGTCGTAGGCTCCGATCGGATGCTGCAGGAGGTGCGAGGACTTATCGCCACCCCTCGTTCCGAAGGACTTGCCGAACGGGTCAAGCTTAAGCCTCATACCGATCCGATTGCGGAATACGGGGTGGAGAAGCAGCTGGAGCAAGGACTCAGACGCAAGGTTTGGCTGGACAACGGCGGGTATTTGATCGTAGACCGGACGGAGGCGTTGACCGTCTTTGATGTGAATACGGGCAAGTACACGGGCTCGATCGATCTGGAGCAGACGGTGTTCGACACGAACCTCGAAGCGGCCAGAGAGATTGCGAGATTGCTGCGGCTGCGCGATATCGGCGGACTGATCATTATCGACTTCATCGATATGGAAACGGAAAGCTCCCGCCAGCAGGTGCTCGAGGAGCTGATTCGGGAAACGAAGAAGGACCGGACGAAAACGGTCGTTGTCGGCTGGACAAAGCTCGGGCTGGTGGAGCTGACGCGCAAAAAAGTGCGGGACAGTAAAGAGTCGGCGTCTCTGAAGTCGTGCCCAACTTGCGGAGGCAGCGGTTTTGTTGACTATAGTCAATAAAGTGTTGCATATTGCCTACGTTTTATGATAATATATCTTGGTATGTTGCTATAGCATGCTGTAACCGCGCGAAGCGGGTTGTTCCAAGCGTTTGTCCAGCTCGGACAAACCACCTGGCTTTAGGCGAGTCTGAGACATGAGGAGGTGCAACAATGTACGCAATTATTGAAACTGGTGGTAAACAGTACAAAGTCCAAGAGGGCGATGTTCTTTACATCGAAAAACTCGAAGCAGGCGAAGGCGAAGCGGTGACATTTGACCGCGTATTGGCCGTATCCGGCGCTAACGGTTTGGTGGTAGGCGCTCCGGTCGTTTCCGGCGCTTCCGTATCGGGTAAAGTTGAAAAGCATGGCAAAGGCGAGAAAATCATCGTTTACAAATACAAAGCGAAGAAAAACTATCGCCGCAAGCAAGGCCATCGTCAACCTTACACTAAAGTTGTGATCGAAAAGATCCAAGCGTAAGAAGCCATGATTCGGGTCGCGATAACACGGGGGCCGGGCAGGCGGATTGAACGTTTTACCGTTGACGGGCATGCGCAATACGACGAACCGGGCAAGGACATTGTCTGTGCCGGCGTCTCTGCCGTAACCGTAGGAACGGTAAACGCCGTCGAAACGCTGACGGGAATTCAGCTTGGAACGCGCATGAAGCACGGGTTGCTTCAAGTCAAAATTCCGACGGAGCTCGAGGCGGACATCGGCGAAAAAGTACAGCTTTTGCTGGAAAGCATGGTCGTCATGCTGAGATCTATTGAACAATCGTATGGTGCATATATAGCGATGCAAGATACATCATCATTCGAGTAAGGAGGTAGACAGACATGTTGCAATTGAATCTTCAGTTGTTCGCATCCAAAAAGGGTGTAGGTTCCACGAAGAACGGCCGTGACAGTATTGCAAAGCGCCTTGGCGTTAAGCGTGCCGACGGTCAAAAAGTGACGGCAGGAAGCATCCTCGTTCGTCAACGCGGAACGAAAATTCACCCAGGCAACAACGTGGGAATCGGCTCGGACGATACGCTTTTTGCTAAGGTTGAAGGCGTTGTGAAATTCGAACGTTTAGGCCGCGATCGTAAGAGAGTGAGCGTCTACCCTGTGTCGGCTGCTCCTGTAGCCGCAGCAGTGGAAGTTTAATTCCCACCATCAACGTCCAAACCCCTGGCGAACGATGCTCGCCGGGGTTTTTTCTTAGTTGAACCCGGAATATTTTGGTAAATTCATGGAGGGATACCGTGAATTTTGCCGCACAGCGTGCTATACTGGGAGGATAAAGGACGAACCGGAACGGAGAGGGTAAGCGTGACGTCGAACGCACAAGGTCGTACCAACGATGTACAATTTTACGATGCGGCGAAGCCGGTGACGGCGCTAGGGGCCTTGCTCGATGGGCCGGATTCTGACATTCGTTTGATTCGATTGTTCAATCATTACCGGCATGACTGGATGAACGATATCCAAATTTTGATGGGCTACGTACAGTTGAAAAAGTATGATAAATTGACTCCGCTCATGGAGAAGATAAAAGAGAAGGTCAGACAGGAGAGCTATGTGTCCAAGCTTGGGATTCCTTCTTTGATCGTACATCTGCTAACCTTTCAGGCAGAGGTTAAAGAACTGCGTCTTGAAATGGCACTGGAGCAAGAAATCCATCTGCAGGAGCTTATGCAGCCGCAGGAAGCGGCCGATGCCGTTATGGCGCTGCTCGCTTGTTTCAGAGAAGAAGCCGGCGACTCCAGGGACGAAGAGAATGTACTTGAATTGCGATTGGCCAGAATGAATGACCGTTTGAAGCTGACGGCTCGTTACGAAGGGAAATACGCGGCACAGCGGCTGCAGCGTAAAGAAAAATCGCTTAAAGAACTACACGAAAGCTTGGAAACATATTACGGCGAACATACGGCTGTGTGGACGTTATGGTGGTCCTACCGGCATTGATACATAAAGAGGGTGAACCTGATGTTTGTAGACAAGGCGAAGATTTATGTTAAAGGCGGTGACGGAGGCGACGGTCTGGTTGCTTTCCGGCGGGAGAAGTACGTTCCCGAGGGAGGACCGGCCGGAGGCGACGGCGGGGATGGCGGCGATGTCATTTTCCGCGTGGACGAAGGATTGCGCACGCTGGTTGATTTTCGTTACCAGAAGCATTTTAAAGCACAGCGCGGCGAAAAGGGCCGCAATAAAAGCCAGCACGGGGCGAATGCGGATGATATGATCGTGCGGGTTCCGCCGGGAACGGTCGTCATCAACGACGATACGCAGGAGATCATTGCCGATCTCACGCGTCACGGCCAGCAGGTCATCGTGGCCAAGGGCGGACGGGGTGGCCGCGGTAATACCCGGTTTGCGACACCAAACAATCCGGCTCCGGAAATTGCCGAAAACGGGGAAGAAGGCGTCGAACGTTGGGTGGTGCTTGAACTGAAGGTCATGGCGGACGTCGGTCTTGTCGGCTTTCCGAGCGTAGGAAAGTCGACGCTGTTGTCCGTCGTATCCGGCGCCAAGCCGAAGATCGGGGCGTATCACTTTACGACGTTGACTCCGAATCTCGGTGTGGTCGATGTAGGCGACGGCCGCAGCTTCGTCATGGCGGATTTGCCGGGTTTGATCGAAGGAGCCCATGAAGGAGTAGGATTGGGTCACGAGTTTTTGCGTCACGTTGAGCGGACGAGGATCATTGTCCATGTCGTGGATATGGCCGCGACCGAGGGACGCGATCCGTTTGAAGACTGGGTCAAAATCAACGACGAGCTGAAGCTTTATAACGCGAAGCTGGAAGAACGGCCGCAGATCGTCGCTGCCAATAAGATGGATATGCCCGATGCGGAGGAGCAGCTTGCCGAGTTTAAGCGCAGGCTTGCCGAAATCGGCAAAGAATTGGACATTTATCCGATTTCCGCCCTTTCCCGTACCGGGGTGCAAGAGCTATTGTACAAAGTCGCCGATAAGCTGGAGACCATTCCGGATATGCCGATGGTGGAGGAATTGGTCGAATTGTCGGAGCGCAAGGTGTACCGCTTGGAGACCGAGGAAGACGAGGACTTCACGATTCGCCGGGAAAACGATGTCTTTGTTGTCGATAGCCCAAGTATTGAGAAGCTGATCAAGCGGACCAATTTCAGCACGCATGAATCGGTTATGCGGTTTGCACGCATTTTGCGGAAGAAGGGCGTCGATCAAGCGCTGCGCGAACGTGGAGCGAAAGACGGCCAGACGATTCGCATCGGGGATTTCGAATTTGAGTTCGTAGAACAGGAATAGAAAATCGAAAGCATCAATCGAACGTGTGATAAACATGTGAGGTTGGTGTTTTTTTTGTTTTTGTTGATTGTTTAGGGGATATGCGAATAGATCGACAAGAAAAATGGTATTGAACTTGCCCTATCGTTCGTTCTCTCATTCGCTTAACTGCGCCGGTCTGCATGACGGACGATGTGTCCGCCGTTCGGCCGCGTGTGCCCAGTTCGGGAGCAAGTCGGCTTGAGGACATTGCTTGACACGGTCGAGCAGGCCATGAATCCGGTTCACTCGCGAAATATCGTGCTTGGGGTTCGTCATAAGACGGCGATGGAGCGGCTGCTGAAGCTGCTGCCGAAATCCGGAGTGGAAACGGCTTACCTTATACAGGGGATAGAAGGCACAGAAGATTTGCCGCTTCACAAAAACAGCTCGATCCGCAAGGTAACGCCATAGGGCGACGAGGCAATCACGATCGATCCCGGGACGTTTGGTTTTCAGGGCGCTCCTTTGGAGAAATGCGGCAAAGAACGCCAGCTTGAGCTGCTGGAGCGGATCATGCAAGGGGAAGAGGCACCGGAACTGCACAACGAGCGGGAGCATGTCGTTTTTAACGCCGGGCTGCGATTGTATTGGTTTGACAAGGTCGGCTCGTATGAAGAAGGCTTCCAACTGGCCCGCTCCTTATTGCAGCGCAAAGAAGCGTTTAAGCTGCTGGTCAAATGGCGTGAGCTCAGCGGCATCGGCCAAAGCAGAAAGCTGTCACGGAAAAAATGAGCGGCTGATGGAAGAGGGCAGCAAAAGCAATATTGTTGTAGGAGGGGCGCCTCATTAACGGCGCCCGCTTTGTTTTTGGTGCGAGAAGAAGCTCAAACCTGCTGGGGGTCGATGAGCTGTGTCCAATGTACGGCAGAATTCCCTTCTTCGTCGTAGCCCGCCGTTCCGACCCAAACGTGGGGATTCGGCCCTTCGGTAAAATAATGCTCCAGCAGCTTGCGGAAAATAAACGGGATGTCGCGGTGGAGCACCTGATGGCGGGGAATCCAATGCAGCTCCCCCTCGTCGGTCGAGCCGACGTCCCTTTTCAAAGTTTCGCCCGTGTAGATAAATTGCTGCCGTACTTCCTGTTGGTTAAGGCGTATTAAGATGTACTGCAGCCGCAGATTCGCGATATGCTCCGCCAGCAGTCCGGTTTCCTCGTGAATTTCACGAAGTACCGCAGCCGCCGGATCGCCGATTTCGTGCGGCTCCATATGTCCGCCCACGGATGCCCACAAGCCGGGGGACAGCGTCCGGTTTGGGGAGCGCTTCATCATCAGCATATCGTTTCCATGAAATAAGATAGCCGTAGCCATCAAACGCGCGCGTATCAAGCTTCATCCTCTCCTTTGTGCTTAATACGGATTTGCTGAATACCACTTTATCACAAAATATCGAAAAAAGCCTATTGCGGGAAGTCTTCGCTTTGCGCTATAATGTCCACTAGGTAAAAACAATCGTCTTTTTAGAGAGGACTGTTACAGTGCCGGAAAAACAAGCCGTTCAGGATAGCCGAATCGGGACGGAGCGCTACTTTTTGGTGCGTGAAGATATACTGCCCGAGGCGCTGATTAAGACGGTGCAGGCCAAAGAGCTGCTGGCCCGCGGAGAAGTGAAAACCATTCACGAAGCGGTGGAGCAGGTGGAGCTGAGCCGAAGCGCTTTTTACAAGTATAAGGACGGGATTTTCCCGCTCAGCAAGCTCGAACGGGAGCGGATTGTGACGATCTCGATGGATTTGGAGCATCGGCCGGCGATTTTGTCCCGGGTGCTTGCGATGATTGCGGGCCTTGAGGGCAACGTGCTGACGATCCACCAGACGATCCCGCTCCAGGGCGTAGCCAATGTTGTCATCTCGGTAGAAACGTCCATGATGGGCGAAACCGTCGCCTCGCTGCTCGACAAGCTGCACAGCCAGGAAGGGGTAAGTCGGGCCGCATTGGTGGGGCAAGGCTAGAACAAATTTTTGGGACCATCTACTTTATGCACTACGACAATCAGGAGGAACCCTATGAAACCGGTCAAAGTTGGATTACTTGGTCTCGGTACGGTCGGTACCGGGGTCGTTCGCATCGTGGAAGGACATCAGCATGATCTGATGAGCCAGTCGGGCTCGCCGATCGAGATCACAAAAATTTTGGTACAGAACAAAAACAAAGTCCGGAATATCAGCGTTTCGCCGGATATGCTGACGGAAAATCCTTGGGATGTTATCGAGAACCCAGAGATCGACGTCATCGTCGAAGTGATGGGCGGCATCGAGCTGACAAAGCAGCTGATGCTCGGCGCGCTGGAGCGCGGCAAGCATATCGTTACGGCAAACAAGGACCTAATGGCGCTGCACGGCCCTGAAATTTTGGCAAAGGCTGCCGAGAAAGGCTGCGACGTCTTCTACGAAGCGAGCGTAGCCGGCGGTATCCCGATCATCCGCACGTTGATCGAAGGCTTTTCATCCGACCGGATCACGAAGATTATGGGGATCGTCAACGGAACGACCAATTTTATTTTGACGAAAATGAGCCAGGAAGGCGCGGCTTACGCCAATGTGCTGAAGGAAGCCCAGGAGCTCGGCTATGCCGAATCCGATCCGACCTCCGATGTCGAAGGCTTCGATGCGGCCCGGAAAATGACGATTCTCGGCACGCTTGGCTTTCACGCTAACGTCGCGCTGGCGGATGTGGAAGTGAAGGGCATCTCCAGCGTAACCAAGGAGGACATTGCGTACGGCAAACGTTTGGGTTACGAAGTGAAACTGCTCGGCATCGCCGAGCGCCAGGACGAGCATATCAGCATCAGCGTGCAGCCGACGATGGTGAAGACGTCGCATCCGCTGGCGTCCGTCAACGGAGTGTTCAACGCCGTCTATGTGTACGGAGAAGCGGTGGGCGAGACGATGTTTTACGGTCCCGGCGCGGGCGAGATGCCGACGGCCACGTCGGTTGTGGCCGACCTTGTCGCTGTCGTTCGCAACCTGAATCTTGGCGTCAACGGCCGCCGCGGGTTCATCCCGTACAAAGAGAAGAAGCTGAAAACCGACGAGCAGATCGCTTCCAAAAACTTCATCCTGCTGCACGTCGCCGACAAAGCGGGTGTGCTGTCCCAAATCACGCAAGTGTTCGCCGAGCACGGGGTTAGCCTGGAGTCGGTTCTACAGCACCCGAATGCAACGAATCCGCTTGCCGAAATCATCATCGTTACACACGACGCCAACAAGGCGGCGATGAATAAGGTGCTGAAACAATTCGAAGCCATGGACGTCGTTCATGCGATCAAAAGCGTATACCGAGTGGAGGGCTAATCGAAATGAGATACATGGGACTTCTGCAGACCTATAAACAATACTTGCCGGTGAACGACAACACGCCACTGCTCACCCTGCAGGAAGGCAACACGCCGCTCGTCCGCGCGGAAAATTTGTCGAATGAGCTCGACCTCGACATTTATTTCAAATATGAGGGCTTGAACCCGACCGGCTCGTTCAAAGACCGCGGGATGGTGATGGCCGTTGCCAAAGCGATGGAAGAGGGCAGCCGCACGATTATGTGCGCCTCCACAGGCAATACGTCGGCGGCGGCAGCCGCTTATGCGGCGCGCGGCGGGCTGAACTGCATCGTGCTTATCCCGAATAACAATATCGCGCTCGGCAAACTGGCTCAGGCGATCATTTACGGCGCCAAGGTCATCGCCATCGAAGGAAACTTCGACCGTGCGCTTGAGATCGTACGCGAAATTACGGCCAAGCATCCGATCACGCTGGTGAACTCCGTCAATCCGTTCCGGATCGAGGGCCAAAAGACGGCGGCGTTCGAGGTGTGCGACCAGCTTGGCAAAGCGCCGGACTATCTCGCGATTCCGGTTGGCAATGCGGGCAACATTACCGCTTATTGGAAAGGATTCAAGGAGTACTACGAGCAGGGCAAATCGAAGTCACTGCCGAAAATGATCGGCTTCGAAGCTGAGGGGGCTGCGGCTATCGTGCGCGGCGAACCGATCCCGAACCCGGAAACGATCGCCACGGCGATCCGCATCGGCAACCCGGCCACTTGGAAAGGTGCGGAGGCGGCAGCCAAAGATTCCGGCGGTCAAATCAATTTCGTGACGGACGAGCAGATTTTGCAGGCATACAAGACGATTGCTGCGCGCGAAGGGATCTTTGCCGAGCCGGCCTCGGCGGCTTCGATCGCCGGCGTCATGAAGCTGAAGAGCGAAGGCTACTTTGAGAAGGGCCAATCCGTCGTCTGCGTGCTGACGGGACACGGTCTTAAAGATCCGAACATCGCCATCAAGAGCGTCAGCGCGGAACCGATGGTCGTGCAAGACTCCGAAGAAGCGGTCATGGAAGCGATCCGCAAGCTCGAAGGTTAGGGGCGTCGCGGTAACTATGGAAAACGGCAGCAGGAGAGTGCGCGTCAAGGTACCGGCCAGCACGGCCAACCTCGGCCCAGGCTTTGATACGCTGGGAATGGCATTGAATTTGTATGCTTGGATTGAGATGGGGCTTGCCGAGACGACGCAGATCGAGCTTTTTGGCGACCAGATGAACGGCGTGCCTGCGGATAAAAGCAATCTTATTTACAAAGTAGCCCAAATGGTGTTTGAGCGGGCGGGTGTCCGTCATCCGGAGCTGTACATTGCGATGTACAGCGACATTCCGCTGACGCGCGGCCTCGGCAGCAGCGCTTCGGCTATTGTCGGCGCGCTGGCCGCGGCAAACGCACTGATCGATCGTCCGTTTACCAACGACGATTTGTTCCAAATGGCGACGGAGCTGGAGCAGCACCCCGACAATGTCGGGGCCTCGCTGTTCGGCGGCATCGTCGTCGCTTTCTGGGACGGCAAGCGGGCGGAGCATATCTGCATCGAGCCACACGAACAGTTGGAAGTGCTGGTGGCGATCCCGCACTTCCAGCTGTCGACGGACAAAGCTCGCGGGGTGCTGCCGCGCGAGCAGAGCCTCGAGAACGCCGTCTTCAACGTCGGCCATTCGTCCGTGCTGGTAGCCGCCCTGTGCACCGGGCGGCTCGATATGATCGCGCGCGCGATGAAGGATGCGCTGCATCAGCCATACCGGGCCCCGCTCGTGCCCGGGCTCGCCAAGATCCTCGCCGAAGCGACGGACCATGGCGCGCTCGGCGTCGCGCTTAGCGGCGCGGGTCCGACAATGCTGGCGCTCGTCGATCGCCGCAGCTCCCGGAAGGCGGAGCTTGAGGCGTTCATGCGGGGAACGTTGAAGGAAGAGGGGATCGAGGCCTCGACGATGTGGCTAAGTCCCGACAGAGCGGGGGTTCAGGCGCACCGATTGACCTCTGCGGACGGCGGACGTACATTATTTGAAATGATAAAGGGAGAGAACCGGGCATGAAGCGAATATCGCTCCTCGGACCTGGAACGTACACCGAAGAATCTGCACATCATTATCTTGGTCGGGACGCTTTTGACTATGTAAATTGCAAATTGATTGCGGATGTGTTCGAATCGACGGTAAACGGCGTGACCGATTACAGTGTGGTTCCGATCGAAAATACGTTCGAGGGCTCTGTCAGCCTGCATGTGGACTGGCTTGTGCACAATGTCGACCTGCCGATCCAGGCGGAATGGGTATACCCCATTTCGATCAATCTGCTGCGTCTGCCCGGCGGGCCGGGCGGATCGGACGAGCTGGAGGCGGCTTGCGGAGCCATCCGCAAAATTTATTCTCACGGAGTGACGCTGGCGCAGTGCCAGCAGTTTCTGCGTAACCACTTGCCTCATGTCGAACTGGAGCCTGTCGGCAGTAACGGCGAGGCGGCGCGCATGGTCAGGGAGCTTGGCGATCCTGCTGCTGCCGCGCTTGCACCGCTCGGCGCCGGAGCATTGTACGGGTTGGAAACGCTGGCAGCGGGTGTGCAGGACCATCAGAACAATTTCACGCGCTTCGTGCTGATCGGTCACGAGAAGCCGCAGCTCAAAGAGACGGCCCACCGGAAAACGACCATCCTGGTCACGCTGCCGGAGGATTTTCCAGGTGCGCTGCACCAGGTGCTCTCGGCGTTTGCCTGGAGGCGCATCAACTTGTCCAAAATCGAGTCGCGCCCGACGAAGAAGAAGCTGGGAAGCTATTATTTTTATATCGATATTGAGGCTTCGATGGATTCCGTGCTGCTTCCTGCGGCTCTGCAAGAAATCGAGGCCATCGGCTGCCAAGTCCGGCTCATGGGCTGCTATCCTACGTTTTCTTACGGGACTGAAACGGCAAAAGTTTAGCCCGTATGACATAGGTTGTTTATTTAAACGGCAAATAAGGCAGCAAAAAGAATGCGAAATTCGGCTGAACGTCGAGGTTTGCGGTAAACTGGTGAATTTGGGGAAATCTGCCTGCGGCAGGTTTCTTTTTTTTGGAGCTTTGTTTTGTTGTGAGGGATTTCTCTCTATCGCGGATCGTGAGAGATGCCGTGGTTTCGTACCATTTTTTTCGATTCGGATGGTCAAATGCCTACTTTGCTGCATAAACTGTAATGTCAATTTGTTCCGGAGCGCCAGCGGGCTTCACGGAGCCGGTTCCGGGCCGGAAATCAAGCGGTCTTGTTAAGTCAATACGACTCCCGCACAACTTGAAGGAGGTTTATGCAGTGAAGATTCATATCGTCAAGAAAGGCGAGTCGCTCTACGGACTGTCCCAAAAGTACGGCGTCGAGCTCGACAAGCTGATCGCGGCCAACCCGCAAATCACCGATCCGAACGTCATCGATGTCGGGCAGAAGGTGAAAATCCCCCATGCGCCGAAGCCGGTAGCCCCCCCGCCAACGGATTATTTGTATAAGCACGTCGTGGTCCAGGGGGATTCACTTTGGAAGCTGGGCAAAGCGTGGGGAGTTCCGCTTGCGGACATGATTGCGGCCAACCCGCAGCTCAAAAACCCGAATGTATTGATGACTGGGGATGTCGTCTACATTCCGAAGCCGGGCTCGAACCCCAATCCTCACCCGACGGCAGCACCGCAAGCTCCGCTGCCTGTTGAGGCGTCTCCGATCTCAGAGCTTCCGCTCGCTCCGAACGTAGGCATGCCTAATGTAGGTTCGCAGCCGGAGATGGAAACGCCTCATCTGGGACCGTTCACGAATTTGGGGATACCGCACGTAATGCCGCTGTCGAATATCGCGCAGCCAAATGTAACGCCATATTCGATGCAGCCGAATATCCCGCAGCCCAACGTGGAGTCATTAGCGGTGCAGCCCAATGTACCAGAGGCGAACGTGATGCCATATTCGGTGCAGCCGAATGTTCCAGAGGCGAACGTGATGCCATATTCGGTGAAGCCGAATATGCCGGAGCCGAA
>NZ_JNVM01000032.1 GCF_000722545.1 Paenibacillus tyrphae | reverse complement strand
CATTATGTAAGACCCCTTGTAGACGACGAGGTTGATAGGTTCGGGGTGGAAGCGCGGCAACGTGTGCAGCTGACGAATACTAATCGGTCGAGGGCTTATCCAATACGATTCACTTACGCTTTGTTTCGATCCAGTTTTCAGGGAATAATCAGACCCTTGCGTTCCAACTTGGAGATGCAAGGGTCTTTCGTATTTATACGATTATGCAAAAACTCGTCCTACTGTGCATAGCAGGACGAGTCGTTCTCGTTTATTTTTAAATAGCCGGATGAACTGTGCTTGCGAAGAAGGAAAATGACGACCAGGCGCGGAAGTAAAAGCCAGAGATGAATGAATACCAGAAAGCCGAGGAGCGATGGCGAGAGCCACGGATAGAGGCATCCCAGCAAGACCAAGACGATCCACAGCACATGGAAATGGAGCCGGCGTACTTTGGTCATGGCGATATACGTGTCTGTACCGGGCGCATAACCGAACCAAGGCAATTGATAGGACCAGCTCCAAGCTTGCAGAGAATACTTCTCCTTCGTTCGGAGTAGGAGGCGAAGCAGAAGCGTTTGGACAAGCGGTATACTGATCACTCCGACCGGCACACCGATTAACCCGGCTGGCACCGACCAAAAAGAAATCGCAATAACAGCCCCCAGAAAAGCGCAAACCGTCAAAATCCAATATACTTGAAAAAAAATCGGCTTGTAATGAACCCGTTTGAGCAGCCGGTATGTATAGATGGTCGATTCTTTGGACAATGTTCGGTCTCTTGGCATAATAAGCCCCAATCCTCACTTGATGAACAAAATGAAAATTTACTACATATATCGGTAGGGTACAGGAAAATGTTGAGTTTGTCACGGGCTAACATGGATTTTCAACAAAAATATCGCGGAAAGGTTTGAGTTTTAAGAGAATTGGGCATACTGCTAGAAAAGAAGAGTAGAGGTGAATCGAACATGAGCGACGAGCTGCAGCACGATTTCACGCCATCCTGCATCATTTGTGGGCAGACCAAAGAAAACGGCATCCAAATCATATCCGAATTCATATGCGAGGATTGCGAGAATGAAATGGTCCATACGGAAGTCAACGACGCCAAGTACCCATTTTTCATCCACCAGATGAAGCAAATTTTATATAAAAAGAATGCTTGAGCGGCAAGCGAAAGAAAGCAAGCTCCGTTTTATCTCGGCTAGGGATGGAAGCGGGCTTTTTTGTTTGGTACAATACTGCTAAAATTGTTTTTTGAAATGAGGAAACAAGGTGTCACAGCATAGAGCGCCGCTGTACGAAGCATTGGCGGCCCACCGGGAATCGGGCGCGCTCAGCTTTCATGTGCCCGGTCATAAGTCGGAAGCGCAAGGGTATGCCGAAGCGGAGTCAGACTTCCGGCAGATCTTATTACTCGATAGGACGGAGATCGCGGGACTGGACGATCTTCACCATCCGGAAGAAGCGATTAAAGAAGCCCAGACTTTAGCTGCGGCGTGCTTTGGAGCGGATGAAACTTTTTTTCTGGTGAACGGGAGTACGGCGGGAAATTTGGCGATGATTTTGGCAACCTGCCGCCGCGGAGATCTGCTGTTGGTACAGCGGGATGCGCATAAATCCGTTATTCACGGACTGATGCTCGCCGGTCTGCAGGCGGTGTTTATCTCCCCGCTGTGGGATCCCGAGAGCGGACTGAGCATGGGAGTGGCTGCAGAGGATGTCGAGCAGGCGCTGAATCGCTATCCTGAGGCCAAGGGGCTGCTTGTGACCAATCCGAGCTATTACGGAATTACAAGCGATTTGAAGGCGTTATCCAGCCTTCTGCACGAGCGGGGAAAGATGCTGCTGGTGGATGAGGCGCACGGGGCTCATTTCGGCTTCCACCCGGATGTACCTGCTTCGGCTTTAAGCTGTGGGGCGGATGCGGTCGTGCAGTCCACCCACAAAATGTTGACGGCCATGACGATGGGCGCGATGCTGCACGTGCAGGGCCCGAGAATTCGCCGTAGTGCCGTCCGAAAGGCGTTAGCTATGGTGCAAAGCTCAAGCCCCTCTTATCCGATTATGGCCAGCCTGGACCTCAGCCGGCGAATGCTGCAGGAAGACGGCGGGGAGCAGATAGACCGAGGCCTATCGGCGGTTCGGAGGGTGATAGCCCATCTAAGCGGACATCAGCGGTGGCAAGCAAGAGATTTGACGGAACGCATGCTTCAGGGCGGGTGTCGTCAGGACCCCTTTAAGGTGGCTCTGTACGACGCGTCAGGCCGTCTTGATGGTTTTGCGTTAAAGGAGCGTCTGGAGCAGCAGGGCTGCTTCCCGGAGCTGGCAGACCCGACGCATGTACTGCTTGCGTTCAGCTTGGCGAGTACCGAAGAAGCGGCGCAGCGGCTTATTGAAGCGCTGGAGCGGATAGACGGAGAAACGAGGGACATAGCAAGCGAGGCGAAGCCGGGAGCGGGGGAGATCGAAGCCGCGGCGCAGCGGATATCCGAGCCGGTAACGTTCGATTGGGAAGCGATCCACGAGGGAATGGAGACGAAGGTGACGGTCCCTGTAGCCGAATGCGCTGGCCGCATCGCTGCGGAAATGATCGTACCGTACCCTCCGGGCATTCCGGTCCTTTATCCGGGAGAGCGAATTACCGAACGGACAGCAGCGCATTTAACGCGGCTGGCCGCCTTGGGATCGCGTTTTCACGGGCATGATGTGACCGCTAGCGGCACCGTCCCGGTGCTGGAAACACGGTAATCACCTAGCGGCACAGGCGCTTGTACGAATAGGTTTGAATAGGCGGCGGTGCGGTTTGGTTCGCACGGCATCAAGAGAAAAAGCTTGCTATAGAGCGGAGAAACGGATTGCAACTGCTATCCGAGTCATTACAGGACAGGAGACATGCATGTGAAACGGGGCTTTTTTATAACGGTAGAGGGCGGAGATGGCGCAGGCAAAACGTCTGCGATCCATGCCATTCTAGAGCAAGTAAAAGCACGGGGGTACGACGTGCTATCCACGCGGGAGCCGGGGGGCATTCCGATTGCCGAGCAGATTCGCTCGGTCGTTCTCGACCGGAATAATACGGCGATGGACCCGCGTACGGAAGCGCTGTTGTATGCGGCCGCGAGACGGCAGCATTTGGCGGAGAAAGTCATTCCTGTGTTGGAAGCCGGCAAGGTCGTCGTATGTGATCGTTTTATCGACAGCAGCTTGGCGTACCAAGGGTATGCGCGCGAGCTTGGGATGGACGAGGTGTTTGCCATTAACCGGTTTGCGATCGGGGATTGGATGCCGGATTTGACGGTGTTCATGGACGTCCGTCCGGAGATCGGGCTGGCCCGGATTCGCGCCGATCAGGGACGGGAAGTGAACCGCCTGGATCTGGAGTCGATGACGTTTCACAACAAAGTGCGGGAAGGTTACTTGCAAGTACTCCGCCGGTTTCCGGAGCGTGTCGTACGGGTGGATGCGGAGCGGGAGCTGGACAAGGTGCTCGAAGATATTGGGCAAATGCTGAACCAAAAGCTCCCCAAGCGAGTATGATATAATAGATATATTCCTTCTACACATGTTTATATATAAATGAAGGAATTTTTCAACTGCTTGTCTAATTATTAAGGTAGGAAGACGGATAAACATTCCTTTGGCAAAGGAGGCTGGATGCATGAAGTTGGTTATCGCCGTTGTGCAGGATAAGGATAGCAACCGTTTGTCGAACGCACTGATCAAAGAGGGCTTTCGCGCAACCAAGCTGGCGAGCACGGGAGGGTTCCTACGCGCCGGAAACACGACATTTATGATCGGTACGGAAGATGAGCGTGTAAACGAAGCGCTGCAAGTCATTAAAGCGAACTGCAAAATCAGAGAGCAAATGGTTACCCCGGTATCCCCGATGGGGGGAACGACGGATTCGTATATTCCTTTCCCTGTCGAAGTTCAGGTTGGCGGGGCGGCGGTATTCGTGCTTCCGGTCGAGCGGTTCGAACATTTCTAGAAACGAGGTCGAGCCGAGTGAAAATCAACCCGGGTTGGCGCCCTTTCGGTAATGAGGTCGTCCGCAGCGAAAATACGTCATCCCAGCAGCTTCAAAAAATGTCGTTTTCCGATACGATGCAGCAGCAGGAAGAAAGAGCAACCCGGGAGCAGCTTCAGCGCATCCTGCAGCAAATTGACCTGCAAGGCCAACGGCTGGCCAAGTCGATGACCGTACGTGAGCTTCGGCAGTATAAGCTGCTCGTGAAGCAGTTTCTGGAGGAGACGGCACGGCGGGGAGTTCAGCTTCGCGATACGCGGGGGTGGGACCGCAGAGGCCGGACGAAACGGTACAAGCTGCTTGAGGAAATCGATGCCGAGCTGCTCGGCCTGGCGGACGAGCTGGTGGAAAGCGAACAGGGACGCATCGAGCTGCTGCAAAAAATCGGTGAAATTCGCGGAATGCTGATTAATTTATTTTTTTAGCGAAGCAGCCGATCTGGAAAGGAAATGCAGACCGTCATGTCTTTTCAATCGATTACAGGGCAGGAGCGAGTCAAACGAATGCTGCAAAACAGCCTTCGGACCGACAAAGTTTCGCACGCGTATATATTTACGGGGGCGCCCGGGACCGGGCGGAGAGCAATGGCCCGAGCGTTCGCCCAAGCTATCTATTGCAAGGTGCTGCCGGACGATGCCTGCGGGGAATGTCTGGATTGCCGCAAGGTAGAGCATGGAAACCATCCTGATCTGCATTGGATCGTACCGGACGGCGCCTCCATCAAAATCGACCAAATTCGCGAGCTGCAAAAGCAGTTTGCTTATCGCGCCTCGGCCTCTAACATTAAAATGTATATATTGGAGGATGCCGATAAGCTGACCGTTCAGGCGGCGAACAGTCTGCTGAAATTTTTGGAGGAACCGACTTCGCAGGTCGTAGCGGTTCTGATTACGGATAACGGACAAGCCCTGCTGCCGACCATCCGGTCGCGCTCCCAATGGATTCCTTTTTTGCCAATGGGGCGAAGCAGCATGAAGGAGCTCCTTCTGCAGGAGGGACATTCGCCCGTGCTCGTTCAAGCGGCGGTGAATTTGGCCGCAGGACCGGAGGCGGCGCGCGAATTGATTCAAGGAAATGGGTTTGCAGAACTCCGAAATTTGGTGATACAATTAGCTAGGGAGAGTTTGTCCCGGTTGCCATCTGCAATGCTGACCGCTCAGCAGAAGCTGGCAAAGGGCGAGTTCTCCGAACAATTGCCGCGCTTCATGGATATGCTGATTCTGTGGCTCAAGGATATGGTGCAGCTCAAGCTCGGCAGCCGCGAAGAATTGATCTACACGGATCAACTGGACTGGATGTCGCAGCAAGCGTTGTCTTATTCGATGGAGCACTGGATCGCCTGCCTCGAGCAGGCGGTGGAGACGCAAAAACGATTGCGATCCCATGCCAATCCCCAGCTCGCGCTGGAACATATATTAATGCGGCTCAAGGGGGTGTAAGATTGTTCTCCGTGGTAGGTGTCCGCTTCAAGAAGGCGGGCAAAGTATATTACTTCGATCCGAGCGATCTGCCGATTGACCAAGACAGTACCGTCATTGTCGAAACGGCGCGCGGAGTCGAGTACGGCCGAGTAGTTATTGGCCGAAGGACGGTAGGCGAATCGGATGTTGTGCTTCCGCTGAAGAAGGTCATCCGCATTGCGGACCAGCAGGATGCACAGCTTGTTGAGGATAACAAGCAAGCGGCCAAAAATGCGTTTGCTATTTGTCAGGATAAGATTAAGGATCACCAGCTGCGCATGAAGCTGGTAGACGTTGAGTATACATTTGACCGGAACAAAATCATCTTTTATTTTACGGCCGAGGGCCGGGTCGATTTCCGGGAATTGGTCAAGGATCTGGCCAGCATTTTCCGGACGCGGATCGAGCTTCGCCAAATCGGCGTACGGGATGAAGCCAAGATGCTTGGGGGCATCGGGCCTTGTGGACGTATCCTCTGCTGCTCTTCCTTTCTGGGGGATTTCGAGCCGGTTTCGATCAAGATGGCGAAGGACCAGAACCTGTCGCTCAATCCGACGAAAATTTCGGGCTTGTGCGGACGATTAATGTGCTGCCTCAAATATGAGCATGATAATTACGAAAGCGCCAAGGACGATCTTCCCCGCGTAGGCAGCGAAGTCATTACGTCGTTCGGCAACGGACGCGTGGTGTCGCTGAATGTCGGGGAGCGTACGGCGAAGGTGCAAATTTTCGATATGAAAAAAGTGATGGATCTTCCTTTGGATGATGTAGTGGAGCAGCAGTAAAAAAGCCAGTCGCTGCTTCTGCAGCTTGAGGTGAGAGAAAAGCGTGGATAAAAGGGATATATTCGTACAAATCGATCAAATGGAAGAACAGATGGGCACGCTCTATGCCGAGCTTGGCGAAATCAAGCAGCAGATTATCGAGCTGCTGGAGGAGAACAAGCGGCTGGGTATCGAGAATCAGCAGCTGCGCAAGCTGCTGAAGAAAGATGCCGAACCGATGCTGCCTATACTTCAAGCAGCCGGCGCGAGCGTCCCTATTTCGATGAAAGAACCGACCGGTGAGGGCTACGACAATTTGGCACGCATCTATCACGAAGGCTTTCACATTTGCAATGTCTATTACGGACATTTGCGTACGGAAGGCGACTGCTTGTTCTGCATGTCATTTTTGAATAAATAACGATGCACCGTAGAGGAGAATGACTCTTCTACGGTTTTTTTTGAAGAGTAAAGAAAGTTTGACTTTATGGTACATAATAATCGGCAGAAAGAGGAATACGCTTGGAACGAGTCCCGATCTACGAGCGGGAGCGAATCGACGATTTGCTTACGCACGATTTAAAAATTATTCAGAGCGACGAAGTATTCAGCTTTTCGATGGATGCGGTGCTGATTGCACGCTTTTGCTCGGTGCCGCCGAGAGGGCGCATCGTCGATCTGTGCTCCGGCAACGGCGTTATTCCGCTGCTGCTGACCACCCGGACGAAAGCGCACATTACAGGCGTAGAAATTCAAGCCAGATTGGCGGATATGGCCCAGCGGAACGTGCAGCTGAACGGGTTGGAGGAGCGGATCGATATTCGACATGGAGATTTGCGTCAATCGCCTGCCGAGCTGGGTAACGGCGCCTTCGATTTGGTGACGGTCAATCCTCCGTATTTGCCCGTTCCGAATGGGGATCAGAACGTGAATGAGCACGTGGCTGCGGCCCGTCACGAGCTGTTCTGCACGCTGGACGATGTGGTAAGGGTGAGCAGCCGGCTGGTTCGCAGCGGCGGCAAAGTCGCCATGGTGCACCGGCCGAGCCGTCTAGTCGATATTTGCTGTACGATGCGTCAGTACCGGCTGGAGCCGAAACGTATCCGGTTTGTTCATCCCCGGGCCGATGCCGAAGCGAATATGGTGCTTATCGAAGCGCTTCGCGACGGAAAGCCGGAGGTTCGGATGCTGCCGCCGCTGATTGTGTACAAGAATGAGACGGAATATACGGATGAGCTGATGGAAGTCTATTACGGCCGCCGCACGGCGCTCGCCGATCCGTCCAATATTTCATTATAGAAGGAATCGATGTCTGTGAACGTTCAAAAAAGCTATGCCAACGATAGCCGCCGTCAAGGCAGCCTTTATCTAGTAGGCACTCCGATTGGCAATCTAGAGGACATGACCTACCGTGCCGTTCGGGTGCTTGGCGAAGTGCAGTGGATTGCCGCCGAGGATACCCGGCAAACGCGCAAGCTGCTCACGCATTTCGACATTTCGACCCGGCTCGTCAGTTACCATGAGCACAACAAGCAAGCCAGCGGCCCCGAGCTGATCCGGCTCATGCAGGAAGGCGATTCCATCGCGCTCGTCAGCGACGCCGGCTTGCCTGCAATCTGCGATCCCGGCGCGGATCTGGTCCGCCTCGCCATCGAAGCGGATATCCCCGTCATCCCCATTCCTGGGGCCAACGCCGCGCTGTCCGGGCTGATCATGTCGGGGCTGCCGACCGAGCGGTTCACCTTCGTCGGCTTCCTGCCGCGCGACAAAAAGCCCCTGGAGCGGGAGCTGGCCGCTTTGAAGCGGGAGCCGGGCACGGTAATCTGCTACGAGTCCCCGCACCGCTTGGTGAAAACCCTAACGGCTATGGTCGAAACCATCGGCGAGAACCGCGAAATCTGCTTGGTCCGCGAGCTGACCAAAAAATACGAGGAAGCCGTTCGCGGCACGATCCGCGACTGCTTGGACCATCTGAACGAGCACCCGCCTCAAGGCGAGTATGTGCTCATCCTCCACGGCGTCAGCCCAGAGGAAGCCGAGGCATCCGGCGAGGCCCTGTGGTGGGCCGCTTTATCCCCTGCGGAGCATGTTGCCCGTTACGAGGCCGACGGCCTCGACCATAAAGAGGCTTTGCGCCGCGCCGCCCAAGACCGCGGTGTCCCGAAGCGCGAGTTGTATAACCTGTTTCACCAAGGAAGCTAGTAGGAAATAGTTTACAACCGCCGCACCTCTTATATAATAGAAGAGACAAGATGGTTAGGCCTAAGGTGAAATCGGGTAATAAGACTTATAGGTACGCGCGATTCGCATGAGCAGGGAACGTAGGCATCCTGAAGCAGTTCAGCGTCCGTGCACGTTATAACGAACGGTGAACGTTTAAAGGTTTTGCATTCGTGTCAGCTGATGGTCGCTGGTTGAAATTTCGGTAATTGCGGCCTCGCTTGTCTTTCAAGTAACCAGCGCCTTTGCGCGATGCTGCTTGCAGCGAGCCTCTCCGGCGCACGAGCGGTCGAGTGCGTCTCGGCTTTGCTTGAACAAAAGCTGTCGAGGCTTGCCTCGATGCGGGCCATAGCGGGGCGTTCCAACACCAATCGCCGCCGTATGCGCATGCACCGCTTCGTAAGAGCGCCGCCGTGAAGCGTGTCTTCATGCCGAGCCCGGAGGGTTCGCATGAAGACGGACGCGCTCCCTGCACCCAAGCTGAGTCGAAGCGCCTGCGGGGTCCAGGGGCGCGGCCCCTGGGTCCCCCTTAGGAAGGGGGATTTAGGGGGATGGAAGCCCGATGGAAAACCACCGCATAAAAAAAATCCCCGATTCGGACAACCACGAATCAGGGATATAGAGGAGATATGAAAAAGGTTAGAATTACCAAAATTAATTGTGCTATCTCTATTATAACCTATTTTTTTTATTTTGTCACAGGTATTGGCATTTCAGATAAGCATTCATGGCAAACAATTTTTCCTTTGAAGTAAGAAACGTTCTCAGCATTGCCACAGAAGATACAGGCTGGCTCATATTTCTTCAACATGATGCGCTCGCCGTCAACGTAAATTTCCAAAGCGTCTTTTTCGCCAATGCCTAAAGTACGGCGCAATTCGATCGGAATAACGACCCGACCCAATTCATCTACTTTTCTAACAATACCGGTGGATTTCATCATAAAAAATTCCCCTCTCTAAGAAGTACAGAATGAAGTATAGTGTTCCAAAAGATTAATCGTCATGTTTCGACATTTCTTTACACATATGATACCAACCATTCCCAAAATAGTCAACCAAAAAATATGAGTTTTCCTTGTTATTTTATGGTATACAAGGGGGGTTATGCAAAATTCAGTAAAAACAAACGTTCAAAAACGAGAAAATCGTTGATTTTTATAAGACACACCGCACTAAGAAAGGGTTTGTCACCAGATCATTGAAGTATAGATAAAAAAAGAAAACACAATAATGGAAGCTCGAATTCGACATATTTCGACAAATTTTAACTTCTTTTTACGAGAGTATTGTCGAAAAAATAGCCGGAGCCGATAGGAGGATGTTCATGACCACTCCCCTTCAAGAAGAGAAAGTATTCAAGGATCCCGTGCACAAATACATCTACGTCCAAGACCAAACGATTTGGGACCTGATCAACACCAAGGAATTTCAACGCCTCAGACGAGTTCGCCAGCTTGGCACCTGCTTTCTGACGTTCCACGGCGCGGAGCACAGCCGGTTTTCCCATTCGCTCGGTGTTTACGAAGTGACCCGCAAAATCATCTCGCAGTTTGAGCGCAACAAGTACGAGGACTGGCCGCGGGAGGAGCGGCTGCTGTGCCTCTGCGCCTCGCTGCTGCATGATGTCGGGCACGGCCCGTTCTCTCATTCGATCGAGAAAACGTTCGGGACGCACCACGAGGAATGGTCCTGCCGCATCGTTCTCGGAGACACGGAAGTGAACCAGGTACTGCGCCGCGTATCGCCTACGTTTCCACAGCAGGTGGCCGGTGTGATCGCTAAAACGTACAATCAGGAAATCGTCGTCAGCCTCGTATCGAGCCAGCTCGATGCCGATCGGATGGATTACCTGCTGCGGGATGCCTATTTTACCGGCGTAAATTACGGCACATTCGATTTGGAACGCATCCTGCGCGTCATGCGCCCGTATCAGGGTCATATCGTTGTGAAGGAAAGCGGCATGCATGCGGTGGAGGATTACTTGATGTCCCGGTACCAAATGTATTGGCAGGTTTACTTTCATCCGGTGACCCGCAGCGCCGAAGTATTGCTTCACAACATTTTTCAAAGAGCGAAGCACCTTCATGAGGAAGGCTTTGCCTTCCGCTTCTTATTACATCCGCTACCGAACCTGTTCCGGCAAAAAATGACGGTACACGACCATTTTTTAATGGACGAGGCGTTCATGCAGACGGCGCTGATGCAATGGTCCTTCGAAGAGGACCCGGTGCTATCCGATCTCTGTATCCGGTTCCTGCAGCGGCGGTTGTTCAAGTATGTGACGCTCGAGAAAATCGACGCCCGGCAGATCGAGCGGCTGCGGGATCAAATGCGCAGCTTCGGCATCGATCCGGACTACTACCTGGACATCGATTTTCCTTCCGATCTATCGTATGATGTGTACAGGCCCGGTGAACAGGATGAGAAGCTGCCTATTCTACTGCTTGACTCGCGGGATGCCCTGACGGAAATATCGCGGAAATCGGAAATTGTCCGCTCCATCAGCGGCATTCATATGGGAAAATACCATTTGTATTACCCACGAGAGCTGCTTTTGAACCATGCGGATAAATTAGATAAAAATCTTCGAAAACTGTTCGATCTCTAACCGTCATGACCTGCTCTTACAACCAGAACATAATATTAAGGAGAAAAAGATGATAACCGATACACACGCCCACTTGAATGCGCCGCAGTTCGATGAAGATCGACAGGAGGTCATCGAGCGCGCACGCGCAAGCGGAATCAGTCGAATCATTAATGTCGGTTTTAACCGCGAGACGATCCCGAGCTCCATCGCTTTGGCGGAACAGTACGATTTTATTTATTCGACCGTAGGCTGGCATCCGACCGATGCGAAGGACATGACGCCGGAGGATCTCGAATGGATCGAGTCGCTGTGCGGCCACGAGAAAGTTGTCGCCATTGGGGAAATCGGCCTGGATTATTATTGGGATACGTCTCCCAAAGACGTGCAGGACCGCGTATTTCGGCAGCAAATTCAGCTTGCGAGGAAGATCGGCCTGCCGATCGTCATCCATAACCGCGATGCGCATCATGACGTCGTACAGACGCTTCGCGAAGAGAAGGCGGCGGAGGTCGGAGGGGTCATGCATTGCTACTCGGGCAGCTGGGAGACGGCAAAAATGTGCCTCGACATGAACTTCTATATTTCGTTCGGCGGTCCCGTCACGTTCAAGAATGCGAAGCAGCCGAAGGAAGTGCTCGAGAAGGTGCCGCTCGACCGTTTATTGATCGAAACCGATGCGCCTTATCTGGCTCCTCACCCGTATCGGGGCAAGCGCAACGAAACCTCGTATGTGCGCCTGGTCGCCGAGACGGCTGCCGAGATTAAACGGATATCCTTGGAAGAATTGTGTGAGATCACCACGGCGAATGCTAACCGGCTTTTTGGCTTATCGTGATTAAATACACAGATTTGGACGAGCGGATTTTCTTTCGAATCGAGATAATCGAAGAAAAATATATAAAAACATACGACTTGCGAAGAGAAAGATGGTTTTTGAGATCGAATTAGCTTCAATCGGCTGGAATCGATCCAAAACCATCCTTTTTTTCGAAGTTTGTATACTTTACAACTTTGGTCCTCCCATCGTAAACTCAATAATAACTTCATAACGATTACCAAAATCCAACATCGCTGAGTTTCCGAAAGGGAAACGGGGGAACCGCATCGCGGCAGTTAAGGCGCAGCTTTGACCGTTGTGGTGTTATTTTAGGGGTGAATCCTCATTGTGCATGGGTAACATGCACTGGGGTAGGGCGACTCTCAAGTCCGAATCCGTCAGCTAACCTCGTAAGCGTCCAGAGAGAGGTAACGATTGTCGTGAGCTTTTATTTCATTTTGCCCAAAATGAAAAAGTCACGGGAAGGTTCCTCTTCTCCGCTGACTTTTTTTGTGTTCTCCCGTTCATTGGGATATTAACCGGAGCCGGTTTAACCAACACAAGTTGAAGGAGGTGGCCGCCGCAGGCAAGTAAGTTCTGATGGCAGCAGATAATTGTTGGAATGGCAATCAAACCATTTTACCATAGTCGCGTCAGATTAAATCATGCATAACACTCGGATGGCGGGGCTTTAAGGAGGACCGAACAAGTGGGCGCTGTGAACCATGAGCAACCCCATGTAAGACGATCATCCAGCATGTCCTTCGCATTGCGATGGAAGCATGAAAACTTGCGTATGATATCGATCATTGCCCTCATTTCATTCGCTATGACTTTCATGTTCTTACTGATGTATCACGGTACGGCCACCAAGCGCGTATCAGTCGTTGTAGACGGACAGGAACGAACGTTCCAGACCCGGCAAGGGGTTCTACAGCGCATACTGGATGAGCAAGGCATCGCTGTAGGAGAATACGACCGGATGTCGCATTCCCTTCAAGCTTCGGTAAAGTCTGGAGATCGCATTACGATCGACAAGGCCAAGCCGGTGCAGTTGACAGCAGATGGAGAGACGAAGACCGTTTATACGACAGGGAAAACGGTGGAGACCGCACTGGCGGATCTGAGCATCGCACTTGGCGAGCTCGATAAGGTAGCCCCCGCTTTGACGACGGAAGTGGCGGACAATGCGCCGATCAAAGTGGTTCGCGTGAAAAAAGAAACGGAAGAAGTAAAAGAACCGATCCCGTTCGAGACGGTGAAGAAGAACGAGCCGCAGCTGCTCAAGGGCAAAGAACAGGTTGTTCAAGAAGGGCAAGAGGGCGTACTGCTCAAGAAAAAGGAAAAGTTGTTTGAGGACGGGGCGCTCGTCGCCGAGAATGTCGTCGATCAACAGGTGCAAACGCAAAGCACTAAAAAAATCGTAGCTGTCGGAACGAAAAATCCGGTTGTCATTTTATCCGCCTCTTCTCCGAACGTTGACCAATTGACCAAAAACGGGGTTAAGTTCGGATACAAGCAAGTGATCAACAATGTGAAGCTTACGGCGTACTCGGCCGATGAGGATTCGACAGGAAAAAGCAGCGAGCATCCGCAGTATGGGGTAACTTCTTCAGGCACGAAAGTAATGGAAGGTCGCACAATTGCCGTAGACCCCAAAGTAATCCCGATGGGCTGGTGGGTATATATCGAAGGAATCGGCTTCCGCCGGGCGGAAGACACCGGCAGCGCGGTGAAAGGGAATGTGATCGACGTGTATTTCGACAGCAGCGACTATGCCAACCGTTTCGGTTCGAAGCAGGGCTACACGGTGTACGTCATCGGGCCGAAAAAGCCGTCGGTCGATTAAGGATACGCAATTAGGGCAGACTCATCATATATAGAACGGAAAAGAAGAGGTACGGCGATGTCCCTCTTCTTTTTCCTTGTTTACGAAAGAAGGTACGGCGAAGAGAAATGATTCAGGAAATCATCGTTGTGGAAGGCAAGGACGATACCGTCGCCATTAAGCGGGCGGTAGAAGCGGAAACGATCGAGACGGGCGGCTCCGCGATTAACAAAGACGTATTGAAGCGGATTCGGCTTGCTCAGGAGCGGCGCGGCGTCATCGTATTTACGGACCCGGATCATGCAGGCGAGCGTATCCGTAAAATCATCGCCAAAGAGGTACCGGGCTGCAAGCATGCCTTTCTGACGCAAGAAGCCGCCACGAGCCGCGGAGACATCGGTGTCGAGAACGCCTCCGTCGAAGCGATTCGCGAGGCGCTGGCGAACGTGCGGACGGATGGGATGAGGGGCGAATCCGCCATCGCTTGGGAAGACCTGATCGAAGCCGGACTCATCGTTCATCCGGAAGCGGCTTCCAGGCGGCTCGAAATAGGTAAACGGCTTGGGATCGGGTACTGCAACGGCAAACAGTTTTACAATCGATGCCGGATGTTTCAAATTTCGCGCGAAGAGTTCGAGGCGGCCCGGCGTCATTTGGATGAAGAAGAGGGTGCGAGCTCATGACGACAGAACATCGCGGACAACGGTCCGGACAAGCCACAGAGGATATCGCTTCGCCGAAGCGGACCAAGGAGCTTATTCAGAAGTACGGCTTCACGCTCAAAAAAAGCCTGGGGCAAAACTTTTTGATCGATCAAAACATTTTAACCAAAATCGTCTCCGCCGCCGAGCTTGATACGGGCAAAGGAGCTCTGGAAATCGGACCGGGGATCGGCGCGCTCACCCAGCAGCTGGCCAAGACGGCTGGCCGGGTCGTAGCGGTTGAAATCGACCAGCGGCTTCTTCCGATGCTGAAAGAAACGCTTGGGCCTTATCCCCATGTTTCCGTCGTCCACGGAGATGTGTTGAAAACTGATCTTCGCGAGCTGTTCGAGGCTCATTTTCGCGACGTCTCGAAGGTCAGCGTCGTGGCAAATCTGCCGTATTACGTGACGACCCCCATCGTGATGAAGCTGCTGGAAGAAAAGCTTCCGCTGGAGCATATCGTCGTGATGATCCAGAAGGAAGTAGCCGACCGGATGGCGGCGAAGCCCGGAGGCAAGGATTACGGGAGCTTGAGCATTGCCGTACAGTACTATTGCGAGCCGGAAGTCGTCACCATTGTGCCTCATACCGTATTTATCCCGCAGCCGAACGTCGACTCCGCCGTGATTAAGCTGAAGGTGCGTGAGCGGCCGCCGGTGGAAGTGGAGGACGAAAGCTTTTTCTTCGATGTCGTTCAAGCCAGCTTCGTGCAGCGCCGCAAGACGATTTATAACAATATGGCCGCCAGGTATTTTACGAAAGAGACGAAAGGACAGCTGGAGGGAATTCTCCGAAATGCCGGCATCGAGCCGTCGCGCCGCGGGGAAACGCTGTCGATCGAAGAGTACAGTGTGCTGAGCCGGCATTTGGCCGCCGCGTTGAAAGGGAATAGCTAGCCGAACTAGACGATAGCGGGCGGTTGTCCCTGCACCATTTGCCCATATCTGCCATACGATAGTCGAGGAGGCGATGCAGCCATGAAGCAGGGAGACCTGGTCACTCGGAAGTCGTATGGCGGAGACGTTGTGTTCAAAATTCATGAATTCCGGCAGCAGCAGGCCATATTACGCGGGGTGGAACTTCGCTTGCTGGCGGATGCCCCGATCCGGGATTTGGTGAAGGCTTCGCAGATCGATCCCCTTGAAACGATGGGGGCGGTGCGTCCCAAATGGCTGGAAGCAATGAGACGATCGGGAGGAGCCGGAGCAGCTCCACAGGCACAATCGGACGGATGGCAAAATACGGGGCCTGCGGAATCTTCCAAGCCGCGCCCGGCTTACTTTGAACTGCCTGGCAAAGTACTGCATTTGGACGGGGACCCAAACTATTTGCGCAAATGCATGCTTCTCTACAACGAGCTCCACGTTCCGGCGGACGGCTACTATGTAGCGGAGGCGAGTATGGCCGATGCGCTTTACCGCCTGCTGCCCCAGCTGCAGCCGGATATCGTTGTGATTACGGGTCACGACGGCCTTCTGAAGCAGCGGGGGCGAAACTACGGAGATATTACCCAGCTCACCAGCTACAAAAACTCGCATAATTTCGTCAACGCCGTTCGTGTGGCCCGTCAGTTCGAAAAAAACCGCGATGCCCTGACGATCGTCGCAGGAGCGTGCCAGTCGCATTTTGAGGCATTGATGCAGGCTGGGGCCAATTATGCCAGTTCGCCGGCCCGCGTGTTGATTCACGCCCTCGATCCGTTGTGCGTCGCGGCAAAGGTAGCTTTTACCCCCATTAAGGATACGGTGAATATCGTCGATGTCATCGGGTTGACACATAGCGGATTGGAAGGGCTGGGCGGTATCGAATCCCGCGGAAGCTATCGCCGGGGTGTTCCCCGAATTGAATATGCGAGTCATAAATAAGCGCCGAAAGGTGCTTTTTATTTTGCCTTCCACACCAACCCTTTACAACTTTGTGAACGGTGTGCCCTCGGCTTTTTGGAATACCGCATCACGTTAAGGAAAAATTCCGTTGACAACAGGTTTGTATGGCTGCTATAATATTCGGCTTAAATTGACATACTACTGTCGTTGCGTTATAATTGTTAAGGAAAGAGGTGGTAGTGGTCAATGGCAAAAAATGCGCTGTTGGAGATCAAACGTAGTTTGGAACCTCATGTCGGACAGAAGATTATGTTAAAAGCGAATGGTGGTCGCCGTAAGACAATCGAACGATCCGGTGTATTGGAGGAAACCTACCCTTCCGTTTTTATTGTCAAGCTGGATCAGGAACAGCATGCATTCAAGCGTGTTTCGTACAGCTACGCAGATATCCTGACAGAATCCGTCGAAGTTACTGTGCATGGCGATGACGGTGAAGTACGGATTACGATACATCAATAACTACATAACGGTTGGCCGTACTTGCGGTCAGCCGTTTTTTTAATGGACTCCTCTCCTTGGAAAAAGACTCGGACCGTATGATTCTGCTGCTTCAGGCGCATAATAGATCGTACGGATACCATCATAGTTATGAGGGGGGACGCGATATGGGACGCAGAAGTCGGGGCGTCATGTCGGAATCATTCAAATACGAGCTGGCCAAAGATTTGGGCTTCTACGAGACGGTTCAGCAGGAAGGCTGGGGCGGCATTCGTACGAAGGATGCGGGCAATATGGTCAAGCGCGCGATCCAAATCGCCGAGCAGGCTTTGGCGAACCAGCAATCGGCGGCTGCGCCGGTACGTGAACCGGTCAGCTTCCAGCCGGCGCCGGTTGTTACACAAGCCTACGCACCTTACGGTCAACCGCCTTACGCCGGGATGCCGCCTGCTTATACGATTGCCCCAAATCCGGTTCAAACGGGCTACAACTCCTTTGCGCCGTAAGGGCGGAACTTCATTTCCGGAGAATCCTCAAGCTAGAGCGTCCGTTATGGAGCTTTAGCTTTTTTTTGTAGCGCTTTTGGTATAGTATTAGGATGAACGGCATCATGCCTTCGATTAACGGGATGACAGACAGGTGCAAAGAAGGTGTCGACATGAAAGTGTTTGAGAAAGCGCCGGCAAAAATCAATTTGTCGTTGGATGTTTTACATAAGCGTGAAGACGGTTACCATGAGGTCGAAATGGTGATGACCATGGTCGATTTGGCGGACCGTATCGAGATGCAGGAGCTGCCGCGCGATACGATCATTATTTCCAGCCAAGCCGGGTATATCCCGCTCGACGAGAAGAACCTTGCCTTTCAGGCCGCCCGGCTCATTAAAGACCGGTACGACGTGAAACAAGGCGTATATATTCATTTGGATAAAAAGATTCCCGTCGCCGCGGGCCTGGCCGGAGGAAGCAGCGATGCCGCGGCGACGCTGCGCGGCTTGAACCGGCTGTGGAGGCTCGGGATCGGAACGGACGAGCTGCAGAAGCTTGGTGCCGAGCTTGGCTCGGACGTACCCTTTTGCGTGACGGGAGGGACGGCCATTGCGCGCGGCCGGGGAGAGAAGCTGGAGCCGATCGAATCGCCGCCGCAGTGCTGGGTCATTTTGGCCAAGCCCCCGATCAATGTGTCCACCTCGGAAATATACGGCAAGCTGAACGCTGCCGGAATCCGCAAGCATCCGTCGACGGAAGGTGTCCTTCGGGCGATTCGCGAGAAACGGTTCGATCTTCTCTGCGGCGAGCTGGGCAACGTGCTGGAGGAAGTGACGTTGGACCTGTATCCCGAAGTGCGCCAGCTGAAGGAAGTCATGATCAAGCTGGGTGCCGAAGGCGTGCTGATGTCGGGCAGCGGTCCGACCGTGTTCGGCCTCGTGTCCAAGGAAACGAAAATTCCGCGCATTTACAACGGGCTGCGGGGATTTTGCAAGGATGTGTTCGCTGTCCGGCTGCTTACGTAAAGAAGCCAATGAATGCCACGTTTGTGTCATCATCTTTTGCATGGACAGCTTGAATAAATACGTATAAAAATGGTATATTCACAATATATTATTCGGATTTATAGCTATTTATCCGACGTGTAGGGGGAACGCTCATGAAAAAATTAAAAAGAAGCGCAAGATTGGTCGAAATGACCCAATACTTGCTGATCCGCCCCCATACGCTGATTCCTTTGACGACATTTGCAGACCGATATAATTCCGCCAAATCGTCCATCAGCGAAGATTTGGCCATCATTAAAGAAGTGTTTGAAGAGGAAGGCCTTGGGGAGCTTCAGACGCTCGCGGGAGCAGCCGGCGGTGTCAAGTTCATACCGAAAGTATCGAAATCGCATTCATTGCAATTCATCACCCAGTTATGCCGCCAGTTGGAGCAGCCCGAACGCATCCTGCCAGGCGGGTATTTGTACATGTCCGATATTATGGGGCAGCCGATGATTTTGAATGAAGTCGGCAAAATGTTCGCTTCCGCCTTTTCGGGCAACGATATCGATGTGGTGATGACGGTGGAAACGAAAGGCATTCCGCTGGCCTACGCCACGGCTACTTATTTGAACCTGCCGGTCGTCATCGTGCGCCGCGACAATAAAGTGACAGAGGGTTCCGCCGTCAGCATCAACTACGTATCCGGCTCGAACAAACGCATCCAGACGATGTCTTTATCTAGACGGGCGCTCAAGGAAGAAGCCAAGGTGCTGATCATCGACGATTTCATGCGGGTGGGCGGAACGATTCACGGCATGATGGACTTATTGCAGGAGTTTAAAGCCACGGTCAAAGGCGTCGGCGTCTTCGTCGAGTCGGGCGAAGTCGAGGAGCATTTGGTCGAGGATTACGTCTCGCTTGCCAAGCTGTCCGCCGTCGACCCGAAGACACGGCAGATTACGGCCGAGCCGGGCAATTATTTTCAAGAAGAGGTTTCTAATCTAAATGAGGAGTGACAAATGCATATGACATTAGAACGTATCTCTACGGACCGGGCGCCTGCCGCTATCGGTCCTTATTCACAAGCAATCAAATTCGGCAATCTGTTATTTACCTCCGGTCAAATTCCGCTCAATCCCGAAGGCCAAATCGTCGAGGGCGGCATCGCCGAGCAGACGCACCAAGTCTTCCGCAATTTGAAAGCGGTATTGGAGGAAGCGGGGGCAACATTCGAGAGCGTAATCAAGGCCACGGTGTTCATCAAAGACATGAATCAGTTCGCCCAGGTGAATGAAATCTATGCAACCTACTTCGGAGACCACAAACCGGCGCGTTCAACTGTCGAAGTTGCACGACTGCCGAAGGACGTTTTTGTCGAAATCGAGCTTATTGCGGCGTTAAGTGTCGAATAATTTCAAATTTATAAAGTATTTATAAAATTGCTCAAAAACTTTAGAGATTTAGCAGGAATTTGCCCTAAAATGTGGAATTTATAGTTCATGTCTCCAAGATGGAAAAAGGTGGTGAATCAGAAGTGCAAATTACAGACGTCAGACTTCGCAGGGTGAACTCCGAGGGCAGAATGAAAGCCATTGCTTCCATTACCATCGATAACGAATTTGTAGTACATGACATTCGTGTGATTGACGGTAACAACGGAATGTTCGTGGCGATGCCTAGCAAGCGGACCCCGGACGGAGAGTTCAGAGATATCGCTCACCCGATTTCCTCTTCAACCCGCGAGAAAATTCAAGCGGCCGTGTTAGCGGAATATGAGCGTGCCGCAACGGAAGAGGAAGTCATTGAAGAAGGAGCTTAATACGATCTATGAAGAGGGCCAAAAGGCTCTCTTTTCTTTTATACCCGGGCAGGATATATTGGGACTGGCGTTTCACGGACAGAAACCGTATCATAAAAAGAAAACAATACATTGGATCAAAGGGGATGGACGAAACTTGAACATCATGGGGATCGTACTGGCTGCAGGTCAGGGGAAACGAATGAAATCGAAACTATATAAAGTACTACACCAGGTATGCGGTAAACCGATGGTCGATCATGTGGTCACCGCATTGGAAAATATACAAGCTTCTCGTACAGTCGTCGTCGTTGGTCACGGAGCGGAAGCCGTTCAGGCGTATTTGGGCGACCGAGTCGAGTATGCGCTGCAGGAGCAGCAGCTCGGGACCGGCCACGCCGTGCTTCAGGCCAAAGATTTGCTGGCCGCGGAGGACGGCTTGACGATTGTCATCTACGGAGATACGCCGCTGATTTCGGATAGCACCCTCGAAGGAATGATCAAGCTGCACCAGGAGAAGGGAGCGGCGGCCACGCTGCTGACGGCGGTTGTAGACGATCCTACCGGCTACGGGCGGATCATCCGGGACGAACGCGGGCATGTGACGCAAATCGTGGAGCAAAAGGACTGCAACGAGGCGCAGCGCCTGGTCAAGGAAACGAACGTCGGCACCTATTGCTTCGATAATCGGAAGCTATTCGAAGCGCTGGCGCTTGTGAAAAACGACAATGCGCAGAACGAATACTACATTACGGACGTGATCGGCATTCTGGTCGGTCAGGGGCAGATTGTTGAAGGCTACGTGCTGGAAGACGAGGCGGAGTCGTTCGGCGTCAACGACCGTCTGCAATTGTCTGTGGCCGAGCAAACGATGCGCGAGCGGATTAATCGCCGCCATATGCTCGCCGGCGTGACGATGATCGATCCGGCAAGCACTTATATTGAAGCGGACGTGCAGATCGGAGCGGATACGATATTGCTGCCGGGAACAGTGATCCAGGGAAAAACGGTGATCGGCGAAGACTGTGTCATCGGACCGCAAGCGGATATTACGGATAGTACGATTGGGAGCGGCGTCACCGTTAAGCATTCCGTGCTGCAGGAAGCGGTCGTCGGCGACGGATCGTCCGTAGGACCATATGCTTATTTGCGGCCGGGAGCGGACCTTGGCCAAAACGTAAAAATCGGCGATTTCGTCGAAATCAAAAATGCCAAGCTCGCGGACGACGTGAAAGTGTCGCATTTAAGCTATGTCGGCGATGCGGTCATCGGCCGGAACGTCAACTTTGGCTGCGGAGCGATTACCGTCAACTATGACGGCTTCAACAAGCAGCTGACCGAAGTGGAGGAAGATGCGTTTATCGGCAGCAACGTCAACCTCGTCGCTCCGGTCAAAATCGGCAAAGGAGCTTATGTCGTAGCCGGTTCTACCATTACGCACGAAGTAAGGGACGGCGACGTGGCGATTGCCCGGGAACGTCAGGTAAACAAGCACGGTTACGCCGATAAGCTTCGCACTAAATTTGCGGCGAAGAAGGCGAATAAGTAAGCTTTAAGCGAGAGAACCAGCATCAGGATGTTTTGAACCTCCTTCAATTGGGTAAAGTAGTAAGAAGCTAGGGCTTCACCCAAATTGAAGGAGGTTTTCTTATGGCTACATCGCTCAAAGCGGAAGCTCGGACAGGCCGAACGAAAGGCGACCGCAACCGGCTGCGGGCCGAGGGCAAAGTCCCCGGCGTCGTCTACGGAAAAAAAGTGACGCAGACGCCGATCGCCATCGACCAGAAGGAGCTGCTTGCGCTGCTGAAGACGAATCCGCATGCGGTTATCGATTTGGACATTCCGCAATTTGGCAAGCAGCCGGTTATGATCAACGAAGTGCAGCGGGATGCGCTGAGCCGCCAACTGCTGCATGTCGATTTTCATCAGATCAATATGGACGAACCGGTTCAGACGACGGTTCGCCTAGAATATATCGGAGACCCGGAAGGGGTTAAGGTCGGCGGGATTCTGCAAATTCAGCACCACGAAATCGAGATCCGCTGCCTGCCGCAGCGTATCCCGGCCTCCATCGAAGTCGATGTCAGCGGGCTCGAAATCGGACAAAGCATGCTTGTATCCGAGCTCAAGCTGCCGGAGGGCGTCGAGGCGAGGACGGACGCGCATGACGTGCTCGCCACGATCCTGACGCCGCAGAAGGAAGCTGAACCGGAGGAGGAAGCGCCGGCCGCCCAAGCCGGGAATGCCGTCGAGACGGCGGAGAAGGCAGAAGCATAAACTTGGAGAGAGCGTATCGGCTTGGATCGATACGCTTTTTCTGTTATGTCCGGCGGGCGCCATGCCTGCCGCTTCTCGCGAAATTGGCGCGGGACGTTTTTTTCGGTTATGATAAGTTTAGGGTATCGTTTCAGCCCATGGAGTTGAAAGGGGCAGGTCAGGTTGAAATGGTTTGTGGGTCTCGGCAACCCGGGACGGCAGTACGAAGCGACGCGGCATAATATCGGTTTTATGGCGCTGGACCGTTTTGCCGATAAGCACGGCATCAAAATTACGCAAAGCAAATCCAAGGGACTGCTGGGAGAAGGTCATGTCGCTGGGCAGAAGGTATATTTGCTGAAGCCGCAGACGTACATGAACTTGTCGGGGGAGTCGATCCGCGCCTTTATGGATTTTTACAAAGCGGCCATCGAGGATCTTATCGTCGTCTATGACGATCTGGATACGCCCTACGGGCAAATCCGGCTGCGCTATCAAGGAAGCGCGGGCGGGCATAACGGGATCAAGTCGGCCATCGCCCACTTGGGCACGCAGTCGTTTCAGCGCATTCGCATGGGCATTTCGCGGCCCGCGCCTGGCAGAGATATCGCCGATTACGTGCTGAGCCCGTTCAGCAAAGAAGAGTTTCAGCAGATGCCCGGGCTGCTCGACAAAACGGTGGATGCCATGGAGCATATTCTGGAGCATCCGTTCGAGAAGACGATGGCCCAATTCAACGGCTGAGCCGTATTATGCATTTCGTCAAGAAAAAGCGTTAGCCTAGAGGCTAATCTCCTCCCATCCCGGCCATAATAAGTAAAAACGCCGCTTGGCAAGGCAAGCGGGAGGAGGAAGTCCAATGGCCCTGAAATATGTTTGTCGTCATTGTCAGACCGTAATCGGAGAAATCCGGCAGGGGGAAGTAAGCGAGTTTCAACTCGGTTTCCATTTCTTGACCCCCGAGGAGCGGAGAGATATAATATCGTATAACCCGAATGGGGATGTCACCGTCAAGGTGGTTTGCGATTACTGCAAGGAAGCGCTGGATGCCAATCCGGAGCTCTCGCTCCTCGCGAATCCTCTACAATAGGGGTTGTTCGCATTTCGGCTATCCGGCTTTTTGGTTAAGGATCGGCCTAAAGTCCGGTGAATAAGAGGCCGCTGCGCGGGCGGATCGCCCTTCCGATTCGCTGCTTCAGAAGCGATGACGCCCGCACTGCTGCTTATTCACGGGACTTCTAGGCTTTTTTAGTGTTACGCGGTTGAGAGGGGTGTCCTGTTTTGCAGGCTTTAATTCAGGCGTTCTCCGCGGATAACGATTTTCAAAGCGTCGTGTCCGGCCTACGTTCGGGGATGAGAGAACAGTTAATAGCCGGGTTGACCGGTTCTTCGCGGCAGGTGATGCTGGCTTCACTTTACGAGGAGCTGCAGCAGCCTCTATTTGTCGTGACTCACAATATGTTTTCCGCACAAAAGATGTTCGAAGATTTGGTGGAGCTGCTGCCGGAAGGCCAGGTTCTACTGTTTCCGGCTCAGGAGCTTCTGGCGGCCGAAGCGGCGATCGCAAGCCCGGAAATGCTGGCGCAGCGGATCGACGCGCTGTCCAAGCTGGCGGACAGCTTTCGCGGGATCGTCATCGTGCCGTATGCCGGAATGCGGCGGCTGCTGCCGGACCAGGCGTCGATTGCGGAAGCCAAGCTTCGCGTCGCCGTCGGCGATACGCTCGACCTAGAGTCGTTCATTGGGCGGATGGTTGAGCTCGGCTACGAACGCGTAGAGCGTGTCGAGAACAAAGGGGAGCTGAGCGTTCGCGGAGGCATTATCGATTTTTATCCGCTCACTTCGCCGAACCCGTACCGGATTGAGCTGTTTGATATTGAGGTGGACTCCATTCGGACGTTCGACCCGGCCGATCAGCGATCGATCCAGAAGTGCTCCGAGCTTGTCATTACGGCCTGTCGTGAAATCGTAGTCGACCGTAAACGGTTACAATCGGCGGCGCAGCATGCGTATGAGCTGCTCCAAGAGCAGATAGGCAAAATGTCGGACCGCGGGGCGAAGGATCGGCTGTTCGAAGGCATCGGCCACGAGATCGAGCTCCTTCGCGAGGGACAGCATTTTCAAGGGATGTTCAAATATGTCTCTTTGCTGTTCCCGCAGCGTCAGACGCTGCTCGACTACATGCCGAAGGATTCCATTCTTATCGTAGACGAACCGGCCCGGCTGCTCGAGACGGCAAAGCAGCTTGAGAAGGACGAGGCCGAATGGATGACGATGTCGCTGCAGGACGGCAAATGCCTGCCGCAGCTCGTGTTGTCGAAGCCGTACGAGACGCTGCTGCACCGCAGACCGTATCCGACCTTATACATGTCGCTGTTTCTCAGGCAGGTCCCGCAGACGTCGCCACAGAACATCGTCAACTTCATGTGCCGCCTGATGCAGAATTTCCACGGACAGATGAACCTGTTGAAAAGCGAAATGGAGCGCTGGAAAAAGTCCGGCGCGAAGGTGATGATGGTCGCGAGCGGCGCGGAGCGGGTCGACCGCATCAAGCGCGTGCTGGCCGACTACCATATCGAAGAGCCGCAGATCGTGGACGGCAATCTGCAGACCGGCTTCGAGCTGCCGGGCATACATTTGGTCGTCATCACCGAAGGCGAGATGTTCACGCAGAAGCAGCGCAAAGCGCGCAAGGTGGACAAAAAGATCGAAAACGCCGAGCGGATTAAAAATTACCAAGAGCTCAAAATCGGCGATTACGTCGTCCACGTCAACCACGGGATCGGTAAATTTGTCGGCATCGGTACGCTTGAGGTCGGCGGCATTCATAAAGATTATCTACACATCATGTACGCCGGCGGCGACAAGCTGTCGGTGCCGATCGACCAGATCGATCATGTGCAGAAATACGTCGGCTCGGAAGAAGGCAAAGAACCGAAGGTCTATAAGCTCGGAGGCGCCGACTGGAACCGCGTGAAAAGCAAGGCTCGCGCGTCCGTACAGGATATTGCCGACGATCTGATCAAGCTGTATGCGGATCGTCAAGCGACGGCGGGCTACGCCTTCAATCAAGATTCGAATTACCAGCAGGAATTCGAAGGCATGTTCCCGTACGAGGAAACGTCGGACCAGCTTCGGGCCATTGAAGAAATCAAGAAAGACATGGAGAAGTCGAGACCAATGGACCGCTTGCTGTGCGGCGACGTCGGATACGGGAAAACCGAGGTGGCGATCCGCGCGGCGTTCAAGGCGGCGATTGACGGCAAGCAGGTAGCGGTGCTCGTGCCGACGACCATTTTGGCGCAGCAGCATTATGAGACGTTCCGGGAGCGGTTCTCGGGCTATCCGTTTAACATTCAAGTGCTCAGCCGGTTCCGCTCCAAGAAGGAGCAGACCGAAACGATGAAAGGCATCAAGAACGGCACCGTGGATGTGGTGATCGGGACGCACCGGCTGTTGTCCAAGGATGTGCAGTTCAAGGATCTGGGGCTGCTGATCGTCGACGAAGAGCAGCGCTTCGGCGTATCGCACAAGGAAAAGCTGAAGCGGCTGAAGACGAACGTGGACGTGCTCACGCTGACCGCGACGCCGATTCCCCGTACCCTGCATATGTCCATGCTTGGCGTACGGGACTTGTCGGTCATCGAGACGCCGCCGGAAAACCGTTTTCCGGTGCAAACGTATGTCGTCGAATACAGCGCCTCGCTGGTCCGGGAGGCGATCGAACGGGAACTGGCGCGCGAAGGCCAGGTGTATTACCTGTTCAACCGCGTGCAGGGAATTACCCAGATGGCCGATCAAATCTCGATGCTCGTCCCCGACGCCCGGGTGACAGTCGCGCACGGCCAGATGTCCGAGCAGGAGCTGGAGAAGACCATTCTCGACTTCCTGGACGGCGAATACGACGTGTTGGTCAGCACCAGCATCATCGAGACCGGGGTCGACATCCCGAACGTCAATACGCTGATCGTCCACGACGCCGACAAGATGGGCTTGTCCCAGCTGTATCAGCTTCGCGGCCGGGTCGGGCGCTCCAACCGGATCGCTTACGCCTACTTTACGTACCAGCGCGATAAGGTGCTGACAGAGGTGGCGGAGAAGCGGCTTCAGGCGATAAAAGAGTTTACAGAACTTGGATCCGGGTTTAAAATTGCGATGAGAGACTTGTCCATCCGCGGTGCGGGCAACTTGCTCGGCGCGGAGCAGCACGGCTTTATCGCGTCGGTAGGCTTCGATCTGTATTCGCAAATGCTGGCCGAGGAAATTCAGAAGCGCAAGAAGGAATTGGGCGGCGAAGCGGTGCAGGAGACGAAAGTATGGTCGACGCAGCTCGATATCCAACTGGACGCTTACATTCCCGGCGACTACATCTACGACAGCGTGCAAAAAATCGAGATTTACAAAAAAGTCGCGGCTATTCAGACTCTGGATGAAGCGATGGAGCTGGAGGACGAATTGGTCGACCGCTTCGGCGATCTGCCGGAGGCAGTGCAAAATCTGTTGGCCGCGGCGCGGCTGAAGGTGTACGGTGCCTTGTACGGTATCGAGATCATCTCCCAGAAGGGGCTCGATTACGAGCTGAAAATTCACCCCGATCAGAACGGCAATCTGGACGGACAGAAGCTGTTCCAGCTGTCGGGTGAATTCGAGAATCGGATCAAGCTAATCAGCGGACCGCAGATCCACATCGAGCTCAAGGGAAAAGGGTTGAAGCCAGAAGAAACCATCGCTTTGCTGGAAAGGTTTCTGGTACAATACAAGCGTGTGTTGAAATCGAAGGGAGAGCTGCAGAATGTGGCAAAATAAACGGAAACCGTTACGAAAAGGGCTTATGGCTCTTTGTGCGCTCGTATTGGTCGCGGGTGTCGCTGCAGGTTGCGGCAAGAAAAAGGACGAAGCGGCAACGGCTGCCGCCGATAAAGGAAAACCGAGCGAGGTGCTTGTGACGTACAAGGACGGACAAGTCACGCGTGGGGAATTCGATACCTTTTTGAACGTGAACGCGTTCTTTTATAAGCAATATGCGCAATTCAAAGACGACCCTGCCTTTCAACAAGATATGATGAAGCAGCTTGTCACCTTTAAAATTTTGTCCTCCCGCGCGGACGACAAAGCCAAGGCGGAAGCGGAAAAGCAGTATAATGCCCAGTTCGAACAAATCAAAGGCTTCCTGAACGCTCAGGAAGGCGGCATGGAGAAACAGCTCAAGGATGCGAAGCTCGAGCAAAAAGACGTGGAAGAGTTCGTGAAGCGCAGCATCACGGCGATTGTCTCCGAGGAAAGCAAAGTGACCGACCAAGAGATTCAAACGGCTTATAACACCAAATTGGAGCAGGACAAAACCGCCTATGTGACGGCGACGGTCAGACATATTTTGATCGGAATCAACGATCCGGCGACAGGCAAGGAAACCCGTTCCAAGGAAGACGCGCTCAAGCGCGCGAAGGAAGTACAAGACAAACTGAACAAGGGCGGCGACTTTGACGCGCTGGCAAAAGAATATTCGGACGATCCGGGCTCGAAAGATAAGGGTGGCAAGTACGAGAACGCAGACATCTCCCAATGGGTACCCGAGTTTAAGAAAGCGGCGGCGGAGCTGCCGATCGGGAAGATCAGCGATCCGGTGGAAACGTCGTTCGGTTACCACGTGATGAAAGTGGAATCCCGCAATACGAAAACGCTCGACGACGTCAAGCCGGAGCTGCGCTCCGCGGCGGCTGAAACGAAGGTATACGATTTTGTGGAGAAAGAATTGCCAGGCCTGATTCAGACGAACAACCTGCCGAAGCCGGAGGAGAAGAAGCCGGCGGAAGCTCCTAAAACCGATGCGCCTAAAACCGATGCTCCGAAAACGGACGCTCCAAAAACGGATGCGCCTAAGACGGAAGGCGGCAAGTAACAATTACCAGGGTACCCCATGGGGTGCCCTGTTTTGTTTTCATTTTTTTGGACATAATGTAAACAGCGACGGCTTAAGCGTCCGACAACGCGTTCGCAATCGTACCGAAGTTGGACATGCATAGGCCTCCGGGAATTGAAGGATACTAGGGTCAGTCGAATTCCCTCCATTTTGCATACAGGGTCACATCCAGTCTGTATCCCATTCTTCTTGGAAAGCGAGGCATCTAGAAACATGAAAGCAACTGGAATCGTTCGTCGTATCGACGATCTTGGCAGGGTCGTAATCCCGAAGGAGATACGCCGCACCCTGCGTATTCGGGAAGGGGATCCGCTTGAAATTTTTGTGGACCGGGATGGGGAAGTGATTTTAAAGAAATATTCTCCTATCGGTGAACTTGGAGATTTTGCCAAGGAATACGCCGAGTCGCTCTATGAAAGCACGAACCATATCACGATGATATCCGACCGCGATACGATCATTGCCGTGGCTGGCGGCTCGAAAAAAGATTTTTTGGAGAAGCAGATCGGTTCGCTGGTCGAGCAAAGCATGGAAAACCGTAAAGCAACGCTAGAAACCGGAGGCGGCTCTTATGAAATCTGCAAGGACGTTACTGAGACGTACAGCTCGTATGTGATTGCGCCGATCGTGGCGGGGGGCGATCCGATCGGTTCGGTGATCTTGCTGAACAAGGACGAGAATGTGAAAATGGGTCAAATGGAACTGAAGATGGCGGAAACGGCCGCCGGCTTTCTGGCAAAGCAGATGGAGCAGTAGCTCCGCCGATGGACAGCGATGCGCAGCTTCCTGATAGCAATCCCTTGGAGGGAAATCGGGAAGCTTTTTGCGTTTTTGGAAAAGGATTGCGAATTGCGGTATAATGGGGCTGCAAAATCTGTCCGAATGGGTCTCTCGCCGGACGGATGAGGGACCGGTCGCGGGAACGAAGGGGAAGCGTCATGAAGGAGCGATCGGAGCGGATGGAGGCAAGCGGGCCCGAGGCTGCGAACAGCAAAGACCGGGACGGCGGAAAAGGCTCGGCGCTGCTGCAAGGGGCGGCCCTGCTCGGTCTGGCGGCCGTTATTTCGAAGCTGATCGGCACGCTGCAAAAAATTCCGCTGCAAAATCTGGCGGGCGATGCGGTCTTTGGCATATACAATGCCGTGTATCCGTTGTACATATTAATTTTGGTGCTGGCCACGGCCGGATTTCCTCTGGTCGTATCCAAGTTTGTGTCGGAGTATGCTGCCGAACGGCAGTATCATGAGGCCCGGCGCGTGCTCCGGGTGGCTTCCTTATCGCTAATGGTCACCGGAGTCGTCTTTTTTTCGCTGCTGTATTTCGGGGCGGAGACGATTGCGCGGTGGATGGCTGCGCCGCAAACGGCTTCGGCGATACGAAGCGTGTCGTATGCCCTGCTTGTCGTGCCTCTAATGTCTGCGCTGCGCGGCTATTATCAAGGCTATCAGGACATGCGGCCGACCGCTTGGTCTCAGGTGGTGGAGCAGACGGTGCGGGTGGCGACGATGGTCGTTCTGCTGCTGGCGCTGATGCGGCTTGGCTTCGGGCCGGAACGAATCGCCGCAGGCGCGACGTTCGGCTCGGTGACGGGTGCTCTGGCGGGACTCGTTGTTATGCTGTGGTACTGGCGCAAGGAGCCGAGACGCGAGCAGATCCCGGGTGAGGGGGACGGCGGCGGCTGGCGGCGCGACTGGGCGCTGGCGAAACGGTTGGCAGCCTATGCGCTGCCCCTCTGTCTCGGCTCTGTGGCGATGCCGATCCTCACGCTCGTCGACTCGTTTACGATGCCCCGGCTGCTTCGCTCAGCCGGTTTCGACGAGAGCGAAGCGTTGTATCAGTTCGGGCTGTACAATCACGGGCTGCCGCTCGTGCAGCTGATCGCAATGATCGCATCCTCGATGTCCGCGGCGCTCGTTCCGGCGATCGCCGAAGCGCTCCGGCGCGGCGATGCGGATGCGGTCCGCGCACGCGCGGGCTTGTCCCTGCGGCTGACCTGGCTGATCGGGCTTGCCGCTTCGTTCGGGCTCGCTTTGCTGGCGGAGCCGCTGAACGTGATGTTCTTCAAGAGCGCCGAAGGCACGGCGGCGATGGCGGTGTTGGCGTTCACCGCCCTGTTCTCGGCGGTGAACATCGTCGCGGGAAGCGTGCTGCAGGGCCTCGGCGCCGTGCGTGCGCCGGTGCTGTACCTGCTGCTCGCCGCCGCCGTGAAAGTCGCCGCCAGCGTGGCGCTTGTGCCGCGCTACGGCATCGACGGCGCCGCCTGGGCGTCGCTCGCCGCCTACGTGCTCGCCGGCGGCCTCGCGCTCGCGCACGCGCTGCGCGCCGCCGGGGTCCCGGCCGCGGGCGGCCTCGCCGCCATGAAACCGATGCTCGGCATCGGCTTCATGGCGCTCGGCCTGCTGGCCGTGACGCACGGCGCTCCGCCGCTGCTCGCGCGGCTGCCCGCAGCCCTGCCCCCACGGGGCACGGCCGCGGTCATCGCGCTCGGCGGCGTCGCCGTAGGGGCGCTCGCTTACGCGGTGGCCCTGCTGCGCCTGGGCGTCGTCACCGCCGCCGATCTGGCGCTCGTGCCGCAGCTGGCGGGGAAGCCCCTCGCCTGGCTGCGCCGATTCCGGCTGCTCCGCTGACGGAGCGCCGCACCCCAAACTGAAGGAGGCGGCTCTGGGCTATGTCCACTCAACCGCAAATTACGGTCGTCGGTCTTGGAACCGGCGACGAGAACCAACTGACCCTCGGCGTCTGGCGCAAGCTCGAAGCCGCCGGCGCGCGAGGCGGGGCGATATTTCTCCGCACCCGGGAGCACCCGATGGTCGCGATGCTGGACCATCACAGCCTTCGCTATGAGACGTTCGATGCGGTCTACGAAGCGCACGAGGGCTTTGACGCCGTCTACGAACAGATCGCTTCGCAATTGATCGAGCGGGCCAAAAGCGCGAACAGCGGAGAGGTGCTCTACGCCGTACCTGGCCATCCGATGGTAGCCGAGCGGACCGTTCAACTGCTGCGCGAGCGTTGTCCGGCCGAGGGCGTGCTGCTCACCCTGATGGGCGGCGAAAGCTTCCTGGATCAAGCGTTCCTTCGGCTCGGCTTCGATCCGATCGAAGGCTTTCAACTCTTAGATGGAACTTCGCTGACGGCGAGCGGACTCAATCCGCAGCTGCATACGCTGATCGGGCAGGTGTACGACGTCTACACGGCGTCTGACGTGAAGCTGACGCTGATGGAGCTGTATCCGGACGACTATCCCGTCGTCGTCGGCCATGCGCTTGGCGTGGCCGGAGAAGAGCGCGTGCGCGAGGTGCCGCTCTATGAGCTGGACCGGGTGGAGGGCTACGGCAATTTATCCTTGGTCTGGGTGCCTCGCACCGACCGCGAGGACGTGCGGAGCCGCACCTTTACGCGGCTGCATGAGATTGTGGCTATTCTCCGCAGTCCCGAGGGCTGTCCGTGGGACCGCGAGCAGACGCATCAATCGCTGCGCAAAAACCTGATCGAAGAAGCGTATGAAGTGTTGGAAACGATCGACGAGGACGATCCCGACCATATGCGCGAGGAGCTCGGCGATCTGCTGCTGCAGATCATGCTGCATTCACAGATTGAAGCGGAGGACGGGATGTTTACCGTCTTCGACGTCATCCGGGAGCTCAACGAGAAGCTGGTTCGTCGTCATCCGCACGTCTTTGGGACGGCACAGGCGGAAGATGCCGACGAGGCGCTGGGCAACTGGCAGCAGATCAAGGAGGAGGAGAAGCGGAAGAAGGGGATCAATCCCGACGAACTGCCGCTTCTCTCCGGCGTCCCTCGCGAGCTGCCGGGACTGATGAAGGCGTACAAGCTGCAGAAGAAAGCCGCTTCGGTCGGCTTTGATTGGGGCACCAAGGAAGAAGTGCTGCCGGTCGTCGAGTCCGAGCTGGCCGAAGTGAAAGAGGCGATCGAGCGCTTCGGCAAAGCGGAGCAGCAGGAAGAGCTGGGCGACCTGCTCTTTGCCGTCGTCAATCTGGCGCGGTTTCTCAAGGTGGACCCCGAAGAAGCGATGGCGGACGCCAACCGCAAATTTTTTGACCGTTTCGGGTATATCGAAGCGCAGTTGCGTTTAAAGGGCAAATCATTTGACCAAACTGATTTGCAAGAGATGGAATCTTTGTGGCAGGAAGCAAAAAAAGTTCTGAAAAAATAAGATGCTTTGCAGGATTTTCCTAACGAACAAAGAATACTTTAGTTCAGCGTCACTTTTAAGAGGAGGATATTAAACTCATGAACAAAACCGATCTTATCAACAACATCGCAGAAAAAAGCGGCTTGACTAAAAAAGACGTGGAATCCGTATTGAACAGCTTCCTTGGCGAAGTTACGGAAGCATTGTCCAACGGTGACAAAGTACAATTGATCGGCTTCGGTACGTTCGAAACCCGCAAACGCTCCGGCCGTACAGGTCGTAACCCGCAAACGGGCAAAGAAATCACCATTCCTGAGTCCAAGGTTCCTGCATTCAAAGCAGGTAACAAGCTTAAAGAAGCGGTGAAGTAATGCGGCTTGACAAGTTTCTCAAGCTCTCCCGCCTGATCAAGCGGCGCACTGTTGCGAAGGACGTGTCCGAACAGGGCCGCGTCTGGATCAACGGACGGGAGGCAAAACCGAGCAGCGCGGTGAAAGTGGGTGACGAGCTGACCATTCAGTTCGGGCAAAAGCTGGTGACCGTGCGCGTGGAACTGCTGTCCGAGTCGACCCGCAAGGAAGACGCGGCCAAGATGTACACGCTGCTCAAAGAAGAAATGAATAAACCCGAGCCTTTATTTTAAAGGCCCGCCAAAGAGACCGGAGCTTTCCGGTCTTTTTTTAGTCTAACTCCGTGGCCGGGACCGTGAAACCCGTACCTCAAGAATGATCTGTCACCGGAGTCGGAAAGGTACCCGGTCCCGCTGTACAAATAAAGGAACCATGATGTGTTAAGTCGAGCTTGTGAGATATTCATTGGACTTAGCGGAACCAGGGTTCTTTAACCGTGTCGAAAAAGGTTCATATCCCCCGATATAAGGCTGTTAACGCACGTCAGGTTCTCTATTTTGTCCGGTCGGGCTAATTTGGATGCAATAACACACTTAAAGTTCCTCTATTTGTAAAACCATCGATCCCTCGCGACTCTATAAAAAGTTTTTTTCTAGACCTCCGGTTTTACCTTCCATTCGAGGCGGATTCCTTCTCCCTACTATTGGTGGTTCTAAACCTCGGACGACCTCCATATTTTTAAGTAAACAAGCTTTGTGCGCACGTTGTCTTTTCATATAGCGCAGCGCAGAGTTGTGTCATGGCCGGAGAGTTTACGTGCCGCCTTTGAAAACGGGTTATTTCCTCTGAAATTCAATATGAAGATAACCCGTTTTCAAGAGCGGCCGTAGGCCATGAGCACAACTCGAAGCGTCAGCGCATGGGTGAAGCCCAAGCTGCGCCAAAGCGTCCAAGGAGGATGAACCAAGCCATGGTAGAACAGCCGGGGAAGGTGAAACGGCAGGAGATCAAGATGCTCAACCGCAAGCTGCTCGAGGTATCCGGCGTGTTGAATGTGGAGAGCTTCGACAGCGAAGAATTTTTGCTTGAAACCGAATGCGGATATTTGATGATCAAGGGGCAAAATTTACATATCAAAAACTTGAGCCTGGAGCAGGGTCTCGTTGCCATCGAAGGGTACGTGAACGAGCTGGCCTATGTTGACGCAAACTCCCAAGGGAAAACCAAGGGATTCCTGAGTAAGCTGTTCAAGTGACGCTGCACATCCAATTCATCACCCTGGGGATGATGTATGCGGGAGGTCTGGCGCTCGGGGGATTGTATGACGTGTACCGGGTGCTTTCCGGCCAGCTGAAAGTACGGGCATGGCTCCGGGCGATTCTGGATCTTCTCTATTGGTTCATCGGCACGCTCCTGGTGTTCGTACTGCTGTACGAGAGCAATTGGGGCGAAGTGCGCCCGTTTATATTTTTGGGCCTCGGGATCGGGATTATTTTTTACTTTTTGGTGTTTAGCCGGACGATGATCCGGGTAATACGGTTTATGATCCGTGTCGTGCTGGCTACGATCCGGTTCGGCAAGCGGACGGTTCAGCTGTTGATTATAAAGCCGGCCCTGGTGATGTACCGCATCGTTGTGATCTTTTTGGGATTTTTGGCCGCGACAGCTATATTCCTGTACAAAATTGTGTTACAATTGCTTTATCCTGTGTGGAAATTGCTGTTATGGCTTCTCAAGCCTTTCGGTCGATGGATCCGTTTTCGCGTTTCCGTCCCCGCATGGGTTCTGAAAACCGGTCAAAGCATCGCGGCATGGCTCCGTCGACTCTTTTGATCGTACGTAGGAGGATTTCAGGTACATGCAGGCAGTCTCGAAAACCAATCCGATGCAACCGCATAACAAAGGCTCCTTTCGCCGACGCCGTTTGGTCATGCTGATGCTGGCTTGTTTTTTGAGTTGGGCTGGTGTCACACTTTGGAATCAGGTCGGTAAAATCAGCGAGCGTAACCAGAAGCTTAGCGCGGTGCAGCAGAAAGCAGCGGAAGCGCAGCAGCAGAACGAAACTTTACAGCGTGAGATCGCGCGTCTGAACGACCCCGAGTACGTAGAGCAAAAAATTCGCAAAGAGCTGCACTATGTCAAGCAAGGGGAGACGTTATTTTATGCCCCGAAACCGACCCAGAAGTAACTCGGCAAAAGATGGGCACAGCCTTGTGTTGACCGTATTTTCTCCGTAAGTTATAATCGGCATAGCTTCAATTTCTCTTTGTTTCTTAACTATTTAAGGGAGGATTAGTTTACTTTATGGCAATTGAAGTGGGCAGCAAGCTGCAAGGAAAAGTGACAGGCATTACTCACTTTGGGGCGTTCGTTGAGCTATCTGAGGGGGTTACTGGCCTTGTGCACATCTCGGAGATTGCGGACAACTATGTCAAGGATGTCAATGATCATCTGAAGCTTAACGATATCGTAACCGTAAAAGTGATTAATGTCGACAAAGACGGCAAAATCGGATTATCGATCAAGCAAGCGGTCGATCGCCCGGTGGATGCCGCTCCGACAAGGCCCGCTCGTTTTGAAAGACAAGGCGACCGCGGCGGCTTCGGCCGAGGGGACCGTGGAGGCCGTGGTGGTGGCAGACCTCCCGCTAACAAGCACGTTACCTTCGAAGATAAAATGGCGCGCTTTCTGAAAGATAGCGAGGATCGCATCTCTTCCTTGAAGAAAAATACCGAGGGCAAAAGAGGCGGACGCGGCGCGCGTCGTGACTAATAAATAGACGGAACCGGATGGGTCGAGACTCATTCGGTTTTTTTGCGAGTACTTGACAAGCCCTTCCCCGCTGTTATATACTCATGCTTGTTGCGGCGGCGTAGCTCAGCTGGCTAGAGCGTACGGTTCATACCCGTAAGGTCGGGGGTTCGATCCCCTCTGCCGCTATAATGGAAGAGGCAAAGCGAATAAACCTGAAGTCGGGCGGTGAGAATCGTCAGACGATCAGGTTTTTTGTTTGCCGTTTTTTCGCCTGGTTGGCGGGAAAGCCATGACTTTGTCACAAGTCGGACCGGACCGGACTTTTTTTGTCGTATCTTTCGGGAGGCCCCGGCGAATCGACAGGTTGTAACGTAAAGGACAAAGGTCCGCTGCGAACAAGTCACGAACATAAAGTGAAGTGCATGAAACCGGATTCTTTTGATAGCGCTTTCATTTTCTGTTAATCCGCTGATTCAGGGCGATTTGCGGCAGCAACTCATTTTGTCGGAAAAAACTTTGGACCAGCCCCCGCATTCTGACAAACTTTCCGATGGACAGCTTATATACTAAGACCACTAATAGTCTATGGGTGGTGTGATGAAAATATGCAAAAACGTCAAAGTATGAATGCAATGGGAACGGCAGCGTCGGGATGGGTGCTTCGGATCAAGCAAGGCATCATTGCGTTGGTCGTGAAAAACCGGTTGGTGCAGTGGTTCGTCGCCAAGAAATGGTCGATATTGCTGCTGCTGATGGCGTTTTTGCTGGGCCGGGCGATGATCCTCGATCAGCTCGCGCCGTTCGCGGTCGCCTTTTTCGCGGTCATGTATTTTTTGCGGAGGGAGCTGCTCTATTGGTCCGGCGTATTTCTGGCTGCGGGCAGTCTGTTCTCCATCGATCCGAAGCATACGGGATACCTGGTCGCGCAGATGCTAGTCTTCTTGCTGATTCAAAAAGGCGTAGAGCGGTTCGAGCGGTCTGACATCTCATATGCCCCGGGAATCGTATTCGCCGCCACGTTTTTCGTTCAGCTGTTCTCCCATTTGGCCTCTGCGGAACTGAGCTGGTATACGCTGATGATGACGGGCATCGAATCGACGCTTAGTCTCATTCTGACGCATATATTCCTGCAAGCGATTCCCGTGTTTACGTTAACCCGCAAAAATTTCAATTTAAAAAACGAAGAAGTTATCTGTCTGATCATTCTCCTTGCTTCGGTGATGACGGGAACCGTCGGTTGGCTTATCGGGCCGGTTACGCTGGAGCACGTGATGTCGCGTTACCTGATCCTGCTGTTTGCGCTCGTTGGCGGGGCGCCGCTCGGAGCTTCCGTGGGGGTTATCTCCGGGCTTATTCTAAGCCTTGCGAATGCAAGCGCCATTTATCAGATGAGCTTGCTGGCGTTTGCGGGGATGCTTGCCGGGCTGCTGCGTGAAGGCAACAAAATGGCGGTAGCGCTTGGCATGCTGATCGGTTCTTCCATTCTTTCCTTTTATTTAGGAAATTCGTCGGAGGTGATTCATTCCACATGGGAGTCGGTGGTCGCGGTCTCGATGTTCCTGATGACGCCGAAGGGAGTCATTCAGATGCTGGCCAAATACGTGCCGGGAACGCAGGAAAATCTAAAATCGCAGCACGACTACGCCAAGCGGGTGCGGGATGTGACCGCGAGCCGCGTCGAGCAGTTTTCCGAGGTGTTCAAGCAGCTCTCCCGCAGCTTCAAGCAGGTGACCGTCGATGCGCAGCCGGCGCGCAAGGAGGAGGAAGTCGGCCATTTCATGAATTCGGTGGCGGAGAAGTCGTGCACGAACTGCTGGAAGAAGAAGCAGTGCTGGGACGGCAAGTTTTATCAGACCTATAAATTTATGACCGATATGATGACGGAGGTGGAGCTTCGAGAAAATATGTCGCGCAAGGATGTCCGGCCGCAGTGGAAGAAGCAGTGCATTAAGCCGGATCAAGTCTTGGAGGTGATGAAGCAGCAGTATCAATTGTACAAGCACGATCAGCATTGGAAGAAGCAGATCGTCGACAGCCGCCAGATCGTAGCGGATCAATTGTCCGGAGTATCCCAGGTGATGGAGGACCTGGCGAAAGAAATTAAACGGGAAGGACAGGAGCTCTTCATGCAGGAAGAGCAGATCCGCAGCGCGCTGGAAGAGCTGGGGCTCTCCATACATAGCATCGATGTCATCAGCTTGGACGAAGGCAATGTCGAGATCGAAATCGTTCATCAATATACGAGAGGCTTTGACGAATGCCGCAAAATCATCGCGCCGCTGCTTTCCGAAATTGTCGGGGAGAACATTGCCGTCAAGAACGAGCAGGCGATGGAGCGGAAGGAAGGCTACAGCACGGTGCTGTTCGGTTCGGCGAAGGAATACGAGGTGGAAACCGGGGTGGCCGCAGCGGCCAAAGGAGGCGATTTGCTGTCGGGCGACAGCTTCAGTACCGTGGAGCTTGGCAACGGCAAGTTTGCGGTTGCGCTGAGCGACGGCATGGGCAATGGCGAGCGTGCCCGGGCAGAGAGCAGCACGGCGCTGTCGATTTTGCAGCAGCTGCTGCAATCCGGCATGGACGAGAAGCTGGCGATCAAATCCGTCAATTCGGTGCTGATGCTGCGCTCGTCGGACGAGATGTTTGCGACGGTCGATGTGGCACTTGTCGACTTGTACAACGCGCAGACCACCTTTCTGAAGATCGGCTCGACGCCTAGCTTTATCAAGAGAGGAGATGAGGTAATCCCGGTAACCGCCAACAATTTGCCCGTAGGGATCGTGCACGACATTGACGTCGATCTGGTCAGCGTGCCTTTGCGGCATGACGATATATTGATCATGATGACGGACGGCATCTACGACGCGCCGGGCCATGCGGTGAATAAGGAGCTGTGGATGAAACGGATGATCAGCGAGATCGAGGCGGACAGCCCGCAGGATTTTGCCGACATTTTATTGGAAAGGGTGGTGCGGTATCATCATGGGGACATTTATGACGATATGACGGTAGTCGTCGCGCGGATCGTGAAGTTCCAGCCGGAGTGGGCTACGTTCCGTTGGCCCGGCATGCAGCGTGTGGATCGTCCGAAGACGGTAAGTTAATGCGGGTATGAAAGCGGGTGCAAAATCAGCCGCAGTAACAGGGGGAGCTGCGGCTGTTACGGATACATAAAATTTATAAACCGATAGGAGTTTGCTGGAAGGGTGTGGAATCCAGTACAATAAGGTAGGTTGGATTCCGAAAGGAGCCTGAAGATGGAAAGAATAAACTTCTATTCGGTTAAGCAAGTCAAAGAAAAAAGTGGGTTATATCATTTGAATAGTAAAAAAATAAGCTCTCCGGAAGATGCAAACCAGATTATTCAGACCGTTCTCGATTTGAATAACGAAGCGGTTGAGAAGTTTGGCATTCTGACGCTGGACTCACGCAATGTTGTGGCGGGTATTCATGTCCTCGCCATCGGCACGTTGAATGCAGTGCTAATTCATCCAAGGGAAGTTTTCAAAGCGGCCATTTTGAACAATGCAGCCAGTATCGTGCTGTTCCATAACCACCCTTCCGGCGATCCGATGCCAAGCGAGGAGGATATCGAAATCACGCAGAGGATTGTCGAAGCCGGCAATCTGATGATGATCGAAGTGCTCGACCATATTATTACAGGCGATGGGAAGTATTGCAGCATGGCTGAGCAAGGATTGCTGAACAGGGGCCAGTCTGAACCTGAAAAATGAATCCGATCCGCTTACTCCTTAAGCGAGGTCGGATTTTTTTGTTTCTGCATTGTTCGAAATGTCACACTGGAGGGCAAGTTTAGAATTCTCCCAACTGGAAAAACTGGGTAATAGATAGATGGGAGGATGAACAGATGAAGCAGATCATACTTATGACCGACGGCTGCTCCAATGTCGGAATTAGCCCGGTCGTCGCGGCGGCCGAAGCGAAAACGAATGGTATTATCGTTCACGTCATCGGGGTGCTCGACGCTGGCGAGATCGGCGAGCTAGGCGCTTCCGAGATTGACGAGATTGCCGCAGCGGGTGGCGGCATGAGCCGGACCGTGCAGCCGTCGCAGCTTTCGCAGACGATGCAGATGATGACGCGTAAAACAGTCGTCCAATCGATTCAACAGGTGGTCGGGCAAGAGCTGCGGAGCATTCTGGGCCAGACGACGAAGCTGGAAGCTTTGCCGCCGGAGCAGCGGTCCGAAGTGGTGCGGGTCATTGACGATTTGACGGAAACGGCGGATCTGAAGGTCGCTTTGCTGATCGACGCCAGCGCCAGCATGAAGCCGAAGCTGCCGGCCGTCAAGGAAGCGATCTACGATCTGCAGCTCAGCCTGCAATCGAGAATGGGCGAGAGTCTGCTGTCCGTTTTTCATTTTCCGGGTAACGTATCGGGCGATCAGGAGGTCGAGATGGACTTCGGCTGGACCCGCGACCTTGCAAATTTGAACCGGTTGTTTTATAAATTAAACATGAAGGGTACGACGCCGACAGGACCGGCGCTGCTCAAAGTCGTTGAATTTATGAACGGCTCGGCCGATGATACATATAGAAGCAAGCATAATGCAGCGGGGGATCGGCCGACGGCCGACAGCCGCATGAGATCAAGCGAGGATGGGATATTCGGTGACTACGTCGTTTAGGCCCGCTTTTTCGGCGGGAACCCTCGTAAACGGCAAATGGAATCATAACGCGTACCGTGTGGAGCGGCTGCTTGGCGAAGGAGCCAACGGCAAAGTATATCTGGTCTCCCGGGGGAAGCGGTATTACGCGCTTAAGGTCGGCTTCGACGCCGTGGACCATCAGTCCGAGGTCAATGCGCTGAAGGCGTTGTCCCAATCGTCCACATCGTTTCAGCAGACGTTGATTGATGTCGACGATTTTTCATGGGAAGGCACGGATTATCCTTTTTGCGTCACAAAGTATATCAAAGGAAAGTCCTTGACGGAATACATGAAGCAGTACGGCAGCGATTGGATTCATCTCATCGGGTTGAACCTGCTGCGGAAGCTGTCCGAGCTGCATGCGAGCGGCTTCGTCTTCGGTGACTTGAAGGCCGAGAATATGATCATATCGGGCTATGGCGACGTGGCCTTGATCGATTTCGGCGGCGTAACGGCCAAAGGACGCGCGGTAAAACAGTTTACGGAGGTGTACGACCGCGGCTTCTGGAATGCCGGTACACGGATGGCGGACGACGCGTACGATCTGTTCGCCTTCGCGGTACTGGTGCTAAGCGTGACGGACCGGGAACGCCGGTTTCACTCTGTGAATTCGCTGCTGCCCCAGAACCGCAACGTCGAGTGGCTGCTCGATATGCTGAAGGGCAATGCGCTGCTCGCGCCGTCGGCTCCGGTGCTGCGCAAAGCGCTGACGGGCCGCTACACGAGCTCCAAGCAAGCGCTGGCCGACTGGCGCGCCCGCGGCTCGGCTTACCGCCCGGTGCGCAAGAAGCCGGTTAAAGGGGGCTGGATCAAGCTGTGCTTCGCCGCTTCTTTGCTGATGTTCGGCGCGGCCATTTATTTCGTATTGCAATAAAATGCAGACAAAGGCAATTCAAGACGGCCCGGATCGGGTAATAGTCAAACGAGAAGGTTCGTCAGACGAGAGGTTGTTCATTCATGGAGACGGCGGAAACATTATCTTTGCAAGTGGAGCGCTTTATACAAGACGAAGCGTTGATCGAACCGGGGGACGGCGTGGTCGTGGCGGTATCGGGCGGACCCGATTCCGTCGGGCTGCTGCACCTCCTTTTTGCGTTATCCGGCCGTTATCGTTTCCGGCTTACCGTCGCTCATGTGAATCACGGCTTCCGGGGCGCCGAAGCGGACCGGGAGGCGGAGCTGGTGAAGTCCCTCGCCGAGCGATGGGGCCTTCCTGTGGAAACGATCTTCATCGACATGCCCCGTATTATAGAAGAAACGGGTCGGAACCCCCAAGCCGCCGCCCGGGACAAGCGGTACGAGTTTTTGTTCGACGTGGCGAGGCGAACGGGTTCGCGGCGAATCGCGCTCGCCCACCATGCGGACGATCAGGCGGAGACGGTGCTGATGCGGCTGCTGCGCGGAACGGGGCCTTCGGGATTGTCGGGCATTCCGGTGCGCAGAATGGTAGAAAATGGTTTGGAACTCATACGTCCCTTGCTGCGTATATACAAAGCGGATATTATCCGGTACTGCGAAGCGGAGGGGCTGCCGTATTGTACGGACAGCAGCAATTTGGAGAGAAAGTACGTTCGCAATCAGGTGCGAATGGATGTGCTCCCCTTTCTGTCCCGCTATAACGAACAGCTGCCCGCGGCGTTGAACCGGCTGGCGGAGACGATGGCCGGAGAAGACGATTTTATGGACCGGGAAGTCCGGCGGATCTGCGAGCGGCACGTAACCCGAAAAAACGCTTGTTACAGCTTTTCCGCAAAATGGTATACAGGGGTACATGTTGCTTTACAAAGGCGGTTGATTAAACTAATATTAAATTATCTTGCTTCCGACCCGGATTCCATGGATTTCCTGAAAGTCGAACAATTTCGGACGGCTGTTCTGCGTGAACGACCGTCCAATTTTCGATTGGAAATCGGGCAGAACATCGCGCTCAGCAGGGAATATGATCGTATTGCGGTTCATACTATGGTGTTACGACCTCTCCCTTACGCGTACATGCTGCGCGAAGGCCAGACGGAGCTTGCGATTCCCGAGACGGGAGTCCGCCTCAAGCTCCGCCTCTTGGACAGCGAAGAGGAGCACCCAGAATGTACCGATGCCTGGACCGCCTGTTTCGATGCGGAGGAACTTGCCATGCCTCTCACGGTCCGAAGCCGCCTTCCGGGAGACCGGATGAAGCCGCTCGGACTAAACGGGACGAAAAAGGTAAAAGATATGTTCATCGATGCGAAAGTGCCTCCTACCTTGCGCGAGACGATTCCGATCCTTGCGGACGCCGGCGGCAGCGTGCTTTGGCTACCGGGCGTTCGGCGGTCTTCGGCCGCTTCGATAACCGGTCGAACGAAGCGAATGCTACATATTCAAGTGGAAATTCATGGCAAAGATTTTTATTAAAGTGGGAGGACCTCTCTTGCAAAACGACATTCAAGAAGTACTGTACAGCGAGCAGCAAATTCAAGACAAAATCAAAGAAATGGGCGAGCAGATCAGCCGCGATTTCGAAGGACGCAACCCGTTGGTCATTTGCGTACTGAAGGGCGCGTTCATCTTTATGGCCGATTTGGTCAAGCAGATTACGATTCCGCTTGAGCTCGATTTCATGGCCGTATCCAGCTATGGCGCATCGACGAAATCGTCGGGTGTGGTCAAAATCATTAAGGACCTCGATATTTCCGTAGAGGGACGCCACATTGTGATCGTCGAGGACATTATCGACAGCGGCTTGACGCTGAGCTATTTGATCGACGTGCTGGAACGCCGCAACGCCCTTTCCATTACCGTCGCCGCGTTATTCGACAAACCGGCGCGTAGATCGGCAGAGTTGGACGCAGACTATAAAGGCTTCGTGATCCCGGACGCGTTCGTGGTGGGATACGGCTTGGACTATGCGGAGAAATACCGGAACCTGCCGTATGTCGGCGTGCTGAAGCCCGAAGTTTACTCCCAATAGCATTTCTTGAGATGCCAAGACTTGCTGTGGTACAATATACAAAGTTGCCGTTGTTGAGAGGAGGTAGGGGATGAATCGCATTATTCGCAATACAGGCTTTTATCTGCTCATTTTTTTGGTCACCGTCGGAATCGTTCATTTTATCAGTACACAGAATGAACAGAAAGACACCATCAGCTACGATAAGCTCCGCGTGGCCTTAGTCGAAAAGAATGTCGAATCCATCATCGTAAAATACGATGCTCAAACGTATCTGGTTCGGGGGAAATATAAGAACGCTTCTACGGATAAGAAAAATTTCGAATCTCGTGCGCCTTATGACCCGCAAATCTTCCGTTTGATCGAAAACAGCGACATTCCCCAAGGGAACGTTTACATCGAGAAAATGGAAGGGGACAATGTTTGGATCAGCTTCCTTACCTCCATTATCCCGTTTGTGATCATCTTCATCCTGTTTTTCTTCCTGTTGAATCAGGCGCAGGGTGGCGGCGGAAAAGTCATGAACTTCGGCAAAAGCCGGGCAAGGCTCTATAATGAAGAGAAGAAGCGCGTAACGTTCGAGGACGTTGCCGGAGCCGATGAGGAGAAGCAAGAGCTGGTTGAAGTGGTCGAATTTTTGAAAGACCCGCGCAAATTCGCAGCCGTAGGCGCCCGTATCCCGAAAGGGGTTCTGTTGGTCGGTCCTCCGGGTACCGGTAAAACGCTGCTTGCCAGAGCCGTAGCCGGTGAAGCCGGTGTGCCGTTCTTTAGTATCAGCGGTTCCGACTTCGTGGAAATGTTCGTAGGTGTCGGTGCTTCCCGTGTACGCGATTTGTTCGAAAATGCTAAGAAAAACGCCCCTTGTATCATATTTATAGATGAAATCGATGCTGTCGGCCGTCAGCGCGGCGCCGGATTAGGCGGCGGGCACGACGAGCGCGAGCAGACGCTCAACCAGTTGCTGGTTGAGATGGACGGCTTTGGCGCCAACGAAGGAATCATCATCGTGGCCGCAACGAACCGTCCGGACATTTTGGACCCTGCCTTGCTGCGTCCGGGACGCTTCGACCGTCAAATTACCGTTGACCGTCCGGATGTGAAAGGCCGCGAAGCGGTGCTGAAGGTGCATGCACGCAACAAGCCGCTGGCTAAAGATGTGAAGCTGGATCAGCTTTCCCGTTACACAACCGGATTTACCGGTGCGGACCTTGAAAACCTGTTGAACGAAGCGGCGCTTATTGCAGCCCGCCGCAACCGGAAAGACATTTCGATGGACGAGATCGACGAGGCGTTCGACCGCGTGATTGTCGGAACGCAGAAGAAGAGCCGCGTCATCAGCGATCGCGAGAAAAGAATGGTCGCTTTCCACGAAGCCGGCCATACGATTGTCGGTGTTCATGTCGAGGACGCTGACGTTGTGCACAAGGTAACGATCATTCCGCGCGGCCGCGCTGGTGGTTACGTCATGATGCTGCCGAAGGAAGGCGAAGACCGGATGATGCAGACAAAGAATGAGCTGCTTGACAAAGTCACCGGACTTCTTGCAGGACGCGTCTCCGAGGAACTGTTCATCGGTCAAATCGGAACGGGGGCTTACAGCGACTTCCAACGAGCCACAGGCATCGTACGCCGCATGATTATGGAGTACGGAATGAGTGACAAGCTCGGTCCGATGCAGTTCGGGGCAACGCAGGGTCAAGTATTCTTGGGCCGCGATATCGGACACGAACAGAACTACAGCGATGCTATCGCTTACGAGATCGACCAAGAGATGCAATCGATTATGCGCGCCTGCTATGACCGGGCCAAAGACATTTTGACCAAGTATAGCGACCAAGTGCGCTTGATAGCTGAAACGTTGATCGAGAAAGAAACGCTGGAGAAGGAACAGATTCGCGAGCTGATCGAGACCGGCAAGCTCGGACCCGTGAAAGAAGACGGGGAAGTGAAGCCGGATGATGTGAAAGTGAACATCCAGGGGCAGCATCAAGAATCCGAAGCCAACAAGCTTGATTTCGAGAAAAACGAATCGGATGGCGACAAAGAGGAAAATAAATAATTTTGCAAACAAAACCGGTGCCGCAAAGCGCCGGTTTTTCCTTTTAGGCTAAAACGGAACGTTGATCGAGAAACTAGCCTTAGGAAAGGGAGCGGATCGGCCCATAAGACGAGACCGGAATTTTCCGGCCTTTTTGTACTTATTTCAGCATTGACACCGCCCGGTCTGTTGTGTAAATTAAGTGTAAATCTTTAAACACTTTGTGAACATTTTCACCAGCTATTGCAGCACGTTCCAGAGAGATATGATTTGGAAACATCAGGGTGGTCATACGAAAAAAAGGATGGTGCGTCATGGAAGCATTAGCGTTGGAGCGTAAAGCGGAACAGCAAAAAGAGCTGAAAGAGCGGATCGCCCAGCTGAAGAAAGAACGGAATGCCATTATACTTGCTCATTATTATCAGCGTGACGAGATTCAAGAGGTAGCCGATTTTCGCGGGGATTCGTTCCTGCTGGCTCAAAAAGCCGCTTCCACCGACGCCGATGTGATCGTATTCTGCGGCGTGCACTTTATGGGTGAAAGCGCAAAAATATTGGCCCCGAACAAAACGGTACTCATCCCGGATGAGCGGGCCGGCTGTCCGATGGCCGACATGGTCAATGTCGACGGTCTGCGGGCACTCAAGCAGAAGCATCCGAACGCCAATGTCGTGGCCTACATTAATACGTCGGCGGACGTCAAATCCGAGACCGACATTTGCTGTACGTCGGCCAATGCCATCAAAGTCATCAACTCGGTCGACTCCGATGAAATCATCTGGGTACCCGATAAAAACCTGGGTGATTACGTTTCCAAATTTACCGATAAGAAAATGATTATTTGGGAAGGTTATTGCAACACTCACGACATGCTGACCGTCAAAGATGTTGAAGAGATGAAAGCTCAATATCCGAACGCGCAATTCGTCGTTCATCCCGAATGCCGCCCGGAGGTCGTCAAGCTCGGTGATTTTGTCGGCAGTACAACAGCCATCATCAAATATTGCAGGGAATCCGATTGTCAGGAGTTTATCGTCGGCACGGAAGATGGTACGGGGTATCAGCTCCGGCTCGACAGCCCAAACAAAACGTTCCATTTTGCCACCAAATATTTGGTTTGCCCGAATATGAAGGTAAACAACTTGAAAAAAGTGGTCAAATGTTTGGAGACGAACCAACCTCAAATTTATGTTCCGCCGCAAGTGGCCGACAAAGCCAGAACATCCTTGGAGCGCATGCTGCAGGTCAAGTAGCATGCGCTACTTCCTTGTTGAACGGGTGAGAGCTGATGATACCTCGTTATTTGGTTAATTTCGATGTGCGGCAGCTGCCGCAGGTACATACCGACGTCATTGTGATCGGCGCAGGAATCGCCGGTCTTTTCACGGCACTACGTTCCGCTGAGAACCATAAAGTGCTGATGGTCACCAAAAAGTCGCTGCTGGATAGCAACACCCGGTACGCCCAGGGGGGAATCGCGGCAGTCATCTCGGATGAAGACTCGCCGGCCTATCACCGGCAGGATACGCTGATCGCGGGAGCCGGACTTTGCTCTTCTGCGGCCGTGGACGTTCTTGCCCATGAAGGACCCGCCGGGGTTACGGATTTAATCCGGATGGGAACCGAATTCGATATGGAGGACGGACGCTATGCGCTGACGAAAGAGGGGGCGCACAGCCAAAGGCGCATTCTTCATGCACAAGGGGACGCTACCGGTGCGGAAATCGTGCGTGCGTTGTCCGAGAAAACGAAGCAGGATCCGAATATCGAGATTTGGGATGACCATTTTGTAATCGATTTAATTACGGATAACGGCGAATGCTATGGCGCCTTGGTTCAAAAACCGGACGGCAGCCGGGTGATCGTTCATGCGAAGGCGACCATCCTATGTACCGGCGGAGCGGGGCAATTGTTCCGCTATACGACCAATCCCGATATCGCCACCGGAGACGGCATTGCGATTGCCTACCGGGCAGGGGCGAATATCCGGGACGTGGAGTTTATTCAGTTCCATCCGACGGCTTTGTGCTATCCGGGAGCCCCAAGGTTTCTTATCTCTGAAGCGGTACGCGGGGAAGGGGCCATACTGCGCAATATTAACGGCGAGCGGTTCATGGAACGGTACCATCCGCAGCTGGAGCTTGCTCCGCGGGATATTGTCGCCCGGGCGATCGTCAGCGAAATGGAGAACACCAAGTCGACCTTCGTCTACATTGATTTCACGCACGAATCGGAAGAAACGGTGAAGCACCGGTTTCCGACGATTTACGAATACTGCCTGTCCTACGGACTCGATTTATCGTCCGATTGGATCCCGGTAGCTCCGGCCGCTCATTACATGATGGGCGGGGTAGAAACTGACCTGCACGGAGAAACGAGTGTTAAACGGCTGTTTGCGTGCGGGGAAGTGTCCTCTACGGGTGTACATGGGGCCAACCGGTTGGCAAGCAACTCGCTTTCCGAAGCGATTGTGTTCGGGCGGCGGATTGTCGAGCGGATCGACCGCTTGTCGCCGATCGCGGAGCTTCCCCACATTCAAGAGGAGCAGCGGTCCAAGGATAACGCCATTCAGCCCGTTGTCGAAAAGAAGCTGAAGCTGCAAAAGGTAATGCTTCGGTATGCAGGGCTCAAGCGGCACGCTCAAGGATTGGAAAAAGGTTACGACGAGCTGAAGCGGCACGTATCGATCTTCGACAGCTGTTTGGCCAAGCGGGAAGAATATGAATTTGCCAATCTGCTTATTTGCGCACTTCTGACGACGCAGGCCGCGTTGATTAGGCAGGAAAGCCGCGGGGGACACTACCGGGAGGACTTCCCGGACAAGGATGACGTGGTTTGGCGCAAGCATACCGTGTTTAATCGTGCCAACGGCATTACGGAAGGACGGATTGATGATGTTTGAGTTGAACCGGTCGAATTTGGAACGAAGCTTGCGGGCTTGGCTTGAGGAAGACATCGGGATGGGCGACGTCACGACGATGACGACGATTCCAGCAGAATCACAAGCCAAAGGCATTATTCACGTCAAAGACGAGGGCATTATCGCCGGGCTCTCGGTAGCCGAAGCGGTCTTTGCATTGGTTGATCCACAGCTTCGGTTCGAAGCGAAGGTGAATGACGGTGCAGCGGCCCGGTACGGCACCGTGATCGCGGAGGTATCCGGCAGCACCCGCAGCATCTTACTCGGGGAGCGGCTCGCGCTGAATTTGCTGCAGCGCATGTCCGGCATTGCTACACGTACGCGCCAGTTCGTGGACCGGCTGGAAGGACTGCCGGTTCGTCTCGTGGATACGCGCAAAACAACACCAGGCCACCGGATGCTGGAGAAATATGCGGTTCGTGTCGGGGGAGGACATAATCACCGGTTCGGACTGTATGATGCTGTCATGATCAAAGACAATCATATTAAGGGAGCAGGAGGGATCCGCGAAGCTATCGTGGCGGCCCGCTCTCAAATTCCGCATACGATGAAGATTGAAGTCGAAGTGGAGACCTTCGAGCAGCTTGAAGAAGCGTTAGCGGCCGGTCCCGATATCGTCATGCTCGACAACATGTCGCCGGAGCAAATGTCGCAAGCCGTACAGCGCATGAAAAATCAGGCTCCGCATATCATGGTAGAAGCGTCGGGAAACGTTACGCTGGATACTGTCCGCGGCATTGCCCAGAGCGGGGTGGACGTCATTTCCGTCGGTCGGCTGACCTATTCCGTTCAGTCGCTTGATATCAGCTTGGATCTGAACGAACAGAAAGGTTCCGCGGGAGAAAAGGCGGGCCGGTCATGATCTTAGTGGTGGATGTAGGGAATACTAACATCGTGCTCGGGATTTACGACGGGAAGCAACTGCTGCACCACTGGCGGCTAAGTACTAACCGGTCGGCCACTTCGGACGAGTACGGAATGACCATGTACAACCTATTCCAGCATGCGGGAATCGGCCTGGATCAGGTCGATGGCGTCATTCTTTCTTCCGTCGTGCCGCCTCTAATGTTTGTGTTAGAACAATTGTGTTTAAATTATTTGAAGAAAGCGCCATTGATTGTAGGACCTGGAATCAAGACCGGGCTGAATATCCGTTACGAGAACCCGAAGGAAGTCGGCGCAGACCGGATCGTGAATGCAGTCGCTGCCATCGAACTGTACGGCTCGCCTTGTATTGTGGTCGATTTTGGAACGGCTACGACGTTCGACTATATCGACGAGAGGGGCCAATTCATAGGCGGGGCCGTGGCGCCTGGAATTAGCATTTCCACCGAAGCTCTGTATCAACGAGCGGCAAAGCTGCCCCGAATTGAGCTGGTGAAGCCGAAAAGCGTCGTTGGCCGCAATACGGTCGCATCGATGCAAGCTGGGATTATTTTCGGCTTCGCCGGTCAAGTGGATGGAATCGTGGACCGGATTAAGCAGGAGTTCCGGGTTGAGCCGAAAGTTATTGCTACGGGCGGGCTGGCAGAGCTCATTGCAGGGGAATCGCGCACGATCGATTTGATCGATCCGCTTCTCACGCTGCAGGGATTACAAATTATATATGAACGCAATATCAGCTAGGGGGTCTGAATATTCGCAGCAAGCAGGACCCCTTAATCCGGCTTCCCGGACCCTGGCCTGTAGCGTCATTAGAACAGAAGGAGCTTTGTCATGCAAGATTATTTAATCAGGGCCACGGCCTATGAAGGAAAAGTACGCGCCTTTGCTGTCCGCACCACCGGCATTGTTGAAGAACTGCGCCGCCGTCATCAAACCACGCCTACCGCGACCGCTGCTTTGGGACGTACGGCAACAGCTGCGCTGATGATGGGCATCATGCTTAAAGGCGAAGAAAAGCTGACCGTTCAAGTCAAGGGCGGCGGGCCGATCGGCCAGATCGTCGCAGATTCCAATGCTCACGGAGAAGTACGCGGGTATGTGGACAATCCGGCTGTCGATTTGCCTTTGAATCAGATCGGAAAACTGGACGTGGCCGGTGCTGTCGGTACCGACGGTTTTTTGTATGTCATTAAGGACCTCGGGCTCAAAGAACCTTACCGCGGCAGCATCCCGATCGTTTCCGGCGAGCTCGGCGAAGATTTTACGTACTATTTTGCCAAATCCGAACAAACGCCTTCGGCTGTCGCTTTGGGCGTGCTGGTCGACGTGGATTATACCGTGAAAACTGCCGGCGGATTCATCATTCAATTGCTGCCGGGATTAACGGATGACGAGATTTCACAGATTGAAAAGGAGCTGGCGGCTCTTCCGTCGATTACGTCCTTGCTTGACCGCGGAGACCGTCTGGAGGACATCCTCGCTACGCTGCTTCCCGGGGCTGAAGTGCTGGAGAGACGCGACGACATACGTTTTCAGTGCAAATGCTCGCGCGAGCGCGTCGAGCAGACTTTAATAAGTCTAGGGCGGGACGAATTACAGCAAATTGTGGAAGAAGACGGCAAAGCGGAAATCGTGTGCCACTTTTGCAACGAAGCCTATCGTTTCAGCGGGGAAGACCTTGAAGCGATTCTCAAGTCCATATAAAACGACAGGATGGCGAAGAGCCGCCAGTCGATATAGAGAGTGATTATACGAGGAGATAGGGTATGCGAAACATTAAAGTATTATGGGGCGTGATCGCTGTGTTGCTGGTCGCGGTAATCATCCTATCCTCCGTATTAATGGCCCACTCCTTATACCCATCCCCTACCGATAAACATCCGGACCCCCAGAAGCAGGACGGAGAGGCGCAAATTTTGGCCACGATCGGAGAGAAAAAGATTACGTTAGCCGAATTGGAAACGCAACTGCTGGCCGCGCACGGACGCGAGCTCTTGGACCGAATGATCGACCGGGAAGTGGTACGCTTGGAGGCGAAGGCCTTAGGCGTCGAAATCGGCGACAGCGAAGTGCAGCAGGAAATGAAGCGGATGAAGCAGGGGTACGAAAGCGAGCAAGCATTTTTAGAAACGATGAAAAATCAGCTGGGTTTAACTCCCGATACGCTCAAAGAGGACGTTTACCACAAGCTGTTGGCCGATAAAGTTGCCATTCGCAACATCCGGATTACCGATGAAGAAGTGCAGGCGTATATTGCGGCGCATCCGGACGAATTCCGGACACGCGTAGAGCTCCGCCTTCAGCAGATCGTGACGGCCAGCAAGGAGCAGGCCCAGCGAGCATTGAACGACTTGTCCAAAGGCGCCGATTTTGCCCAAGTAGCCAAGGAGCGTTCCCTTGATGATGCGACGCGCGACAGCGGGGGAGACTTGGGCTGGCTGGAAGAGAGCGATCCGTTCGTTTCCGCCCCGATCATGAAGACTGCCAAGCAGCTAAAGCAAGGGGAAGTTGGTAAACCCGTGGAAGTCGACGGCAAATATATAATCGTTAAACTGAGAGAGCGTAAAGAAACTTCCACGGAAGAGCCTGCAGTGGTTCGGGAGCGGGTCCGCAAAGATCTCGCCCTTCGGGAAGCTCCTCCAATGAAGGAGATGCTGCGTACGCTCCGAGATAAGTGGAAAGTATCGATCCGGGTAAATTTCTAGGAAACGGCAGGGAATTGTATTGACAACCACCGTAGGGGTTGATAAGATTACAATATAATACCCACTAAATTACTCGGATATTTTGACGTGAACTTGAGGAGGAGAACGGAATGGCCAGATTAGTGCAAAGCGTTACGCAATTGATCGGGGACACGCCATTGGTCAAATTAAACCGTGTCGTACCGGAGGGCAGTGCGGAGATCTACGTGAAGCTGGAATTCCAAAACCCGGGCGCCAGCGTAAAAGACCGGATTGCCATCAGCATGATTGAAGTGGCCGAGCAAGAAGGCCGTATCAAACCGGGCGATACGATCGTCGAGCCGACGAGCGGAAATACGGGGATCGGTCTGGCGATGGTCGCCGCGGCCAAAGGCTATAAGGCGATTTTGGTCATGCCGGAGACGATGTCCATGGAACGCCGCAATCTGCTTCGCGCTTACGGTGCGCAGCTGGAGCTGACGCCGGGTGCGGAAGGGATGAAGGGCGCCATCAAGCGTGCGGAAGAAATCTTGGCCGAAAATCCGGGTTACTTCATGCCTCAGCAGTTCAAGAACCAAGCGAACGTCAAAATTCACCGCGAAACGACCGGTCCGGAAATCGTTGAAGCGATCAACGGGCATGACGGCAAGCTGGACGCATTCATTGCCGGGGTCGGAACGGGCGGAACGATTACAGGCGCCGGTTCGGTGCTCAAGGAACACTTCCCTAACATTAAACTTTACGCTATCGAGCCTTCGGCTTCTCCGGTATTGTCCGGGGGCAAACCGGGTCCACACCGCATTCAAGGGATCGGAGCCGGCTTTGTGCCGGATATCCTAGACACCGGCATTTATGACGGGATCATTGCGGTAGAGAACGAGGAAGCGTTCGAAACGTCCCGTCGCGTAGCGAAAGAAGAAGGCATCCTGGGTGGCATTTCGTCCGGAGCGGCCATCTTTGCCGCACTGAAGATCGCCAAGGAACTTGGCCCCGGCAAGCGCGTCATCGCTGTCGTTCCAAGCAATGGCGAGCGATACTTGTCCACGCCGCTATATCAATTCGAGGACTAAGCCTTTTAAAGGAATCTAAGCCTGCTCATCCTGCAAAGGTTGAGTGGGCTTTTATTTTTCTACCTTTCCCATGAAATTGGGAAGGGAGTTGTTGTTGTTCGTGGGTTAGTCGGAGGAGAAATCGCGTTTCGCGGCGAGTTTTTTTGCTCCATCCCCTTCTACTTCCATAAAATTCTAGGGAGATGGAGCAAAAGGTGTCTGAGCTAAAGCGAAACGCGATTTTTCCGCAGACTGCGCAAGGGGCCCGGGCTCTCCCGATTCATCTCCGACTCCCTTCCCCTATTTCGCCGCCCTTTTATTCGTCCGCAATTTCAAGTATACTAATCCCAACATTAAACGACGAACGCAAAAGGAGGACGGAACATGCTCCTGACATCCTATCATCAATGGCAGCAGTGGGCTCAGGACTATACCGTGCTTCCATATGTTATCCGGTTTTCGTTAGAGCAAAGCCGCCCGCTTTCCTGGGCGCTTATTTGGGAGGAAGCGGCTCCCGGTTCCTTCGTGTTGGAGAGCGGCAAGGGCGGCCGCTACAGTTTTTTTGGCATTCGGCCCGCTTCGGCTATTCAGGGAACAGGCTACGAGGCGACGGTCACGCAGCAGGATGGCCGCGAAGAGAAGCGGCATGGAGTGCCGCTGGAGCTGGTCAAAAGTTGGCTTGCCCCTTTCCGCTCGCCGGTTGTAGAGGGGGCCCCGAAGTGGATAGGCGGATGTGTCGGATTTTGGGGCTACGATGTGATCCGAACCATTGAACGGCTGCCGGTCCGGGCAAAAGCCGATTTGGCCGTGCCCGATTATGCTTTTGTTCGAGTGGACGAGCTTTGGATTATCGACCATGAAACCAATCAACTGTTTTGTGCAGTCCATACGGAGCTTTCGCCGCAGCAAGCAGAGGAGCCGGGTTGGCTTGAAGCCCGGTATAAGGAAGCGGAGCAGACCGCAGCCCGGATGAAAGGTTTGTGGGATCGATTGACGGAGGCTGCCGCCAATCCGCTCTTGCAGGAAGAAGCGGTCCGGAAGCGGGCGCTTATGGAAGAAGACCGCCTGCAGGTGGACGTTGATGCCATTGAAGGGATAGCTGCCGATTTTCCGAGAGAAGCCTATATGGATGCGGTGCGCAAAATTCGCGAGTATATCAGTGCCGGAGACGTGTTTCAGGTTAATCTGGCGGTGCGCCAGAACAAACGGCTTGAGGCCTCGCCTGAAGAGATCTATGAGTGGCTGCGGCTGGTTAACCCTTCCCCTTATATGGGACTGATGCGTTTCCGCGATTTTCAGCTTGTATCGGGCTCTCCGGAGCTGCTGGTCCAGCTTGAACGAGGAACCGTCCGTACCCGTCCGATCGCAGGCACCCGTCCTCGCGGCATGAGCCCGGAAGAAGACCAGCAGCTGGCGGATGAACTGATCCATCACGAGAAAGAACGGGCCGAGCATATCATGCTTGTCGATTTGGAGCGTAACGATCTCGGACGAATTTCGACATACGGGACTGTAAAGGTCAAAGACTTTATGGTCATTGAGTACTATTCCCATGTGATGCATATCGTGTCGGAAGTTGAAGGAAAGCTGGCCGAGGGGCGCGATGCCTTTGACGTCATTGCCGCGACATTCCCGGGCGGCACGATAACCGGCGCTCCAAAAATCCGCACCATGGAGATTATCGAGGAACTGGAGCCGGTAAGAAGAGGACCATATACCGGGTCTATCGGTTGGATTGACTATAATGGCGATATGGAATTTAATATAATCATACGCACGCTCATCGCAACAGGCGGCAGAGGATACGTGCAAGCCGGGGCGGGGATTGTCATCGACTCGATTCCGGAGAAGGAATACACAGAATCGATTAACAAAGCAAAAGCCATGTGGAAAGCAATCCAATATAGCGAACGAAAAAATCCATGTCCCGCGGGAGGTAGAAAATCATGATTTTGGTCATCGACAACTACGATTCGTTTACGTACAATTTGGTGCAGTATTTGGGGGAATTGGGCGAAAAGATCGAGGTGCGCCGCAATGACGAGATCGATCTGGAGGGGATCGAAGCGTTAAAGCCGGACCATATTCTGATCTCTCCGGGGCCTTGCACGCCCAACGAAGCGGGAATTAGCCTGGCGCTGATCGAACGCTTCAAAGGCCGAATTCCCATTCTCGGCGTCTGTCTCGGCCATCAATCGATCGGTCAGGCATTTGGCGGCGAAGTCATTCGCGCAGAACGGCTGATGCACGGGAAGACCTCGGAAATATTCCATGACGGTCAAGGGATCTTTAAGGATATGCCGTCTCCGTTTACGGCAACGAGGTATCATTCGTTAATCGTAAAAAGAGAAACGCTGCCTGATTGCTTCGTGATCACAGCCGAAACGGCCGAGGGCGAAATTATGGGTCTGCGCCATAAAGAATACCCGATTGAAGGCGTTCAATTCCATCCCGAGTCGATTATTACCGATCATGGACATCAAATGCTGCGCAATTTCTTGAACGAAACGGCTGTGGGCCAAGCGTGAAAATCGATTTAAACGGAAACGTCATAGAGGAACAAAAGGCCGTGGTCTCCGTATACGACCACGGTTTTCTTTACGGTATGGGCTTATTCGAGACGTTCCGCACTTATGGCGGGCGTCCCTTTTTGCTGGAATGGCATTTGGAGCGGCTGGCCGCAGGCTGCCGGGAGCTGGACATCCGCTACGTTCCCGATCCGGACGGCTTGCAGGCCCGGATTCGCAGACTGCTTGAAGTGAACGAATTGGCGGACGCCTACTTCCGTTTCACGGTTACGGCGGGCACGGACATTCTCGGTCTTCCAGCCGAATCGTACAAGCACCCTTCGGAAATTCTTTATGTAAAATCGCTGCCGCCGATCGATTCGTCGGTTTATATGAACGGGAAACCGCTGCAGCTCCTCGAATCCCGTCGAAATTCGCCGGAAGGTACGATTCGACACAAATCGCTGCATTATATGAACAATATTTTGGCGAAACAAGAACTCCGGCGCTATCCTTGGGCGGCTCAGGCGGAAGGTCTCCTGCTGGATGCCCAAGGCTTCTTGTCGGAAGGAATCGTCAGCAATTTGTTTTTTGTGCGCGGCGGAGCGCTGCATACGCCTTCGGCGGAAACGGGGCTTCTGCCCGGCATCACGAGACGCTATGTGATGACGGTGGGGCGAGAGACGGGAATATCCGTATCGGAGGGCCTTTACAGGTGGGAAGATCTTACTGGAGCGGACGAAGTATTTTTGACCAATTCCATTCAAGAAATCATTCCGGTGACAAACCTGTTCGACCGGGAAGGAATTGCGCACACCGTCGGCGACGGTACGGCAGGTCCTGTCACGGCAAAATTGCTGTCCCGGTATAGGAACCCTTGTTCTGGTTAGGTACAATAGCTCAAGCTAAGGAGGAAAAATCATGAACGCTAGCGTGGCGGATTCTAACAAGCTCAAGCAGTTGTTGAGCGGGTCGAGGACGATCGTTATGGGGATTCTCAATGCGACCCCAGACTCCTTCTCGGACGGGGGACGGTATATTGATCCGATCGCTGCTGTAGCCCGGGCGCTGGAGATGATTGCGCAGGGAGCCGAAATCATTGACGTGGGCGGCGAATCGACACGTCCCGGCGCTCCCGCCGTCTCGCTGGAAGAAGAGCTGGAACGGGTCATCCCTGTCATTCGCGCGTTGCGGCAGGCAGGCATCGATACGCCGATTTCCATCGACACGTATAAGGCCGAAACGGCAAGACAAGCGATGGCCGTGGGCGCGAGCCTGCTCAATGATATATGGGGATTGCAGAAGGAGCCGGACATGGCCCGCGTAGCTGTGGAATACGGCTGTCCGATCGTTCTGATGCATAATCGCACCGAAGCGGTGTATGCTAACTTTATCCAAGACGTGATCGAGGATCTGCGGGAAACGGTTCGTCGGGCGCATCAAGCGGGGATTCGTGACGAGCAGCTTATTTTGGACCCGGGCATCGGATTTGCCAAAACATACGAACATAATTTGCAGCTGATGAACTATCTGGACCGGATCGTCTCCTTAGGCTACCCTGTGCTGCTCGGCACATCGCGCAAAAGCATGATCCGCCGTGCGTTGAACTTGCCGACGGACGACGTGGTGGAAGGAACCGCGGCTACCGTTGCGCTCGGCATTGCCCAAGGCTGCCGAATCGTCAGAGTGCATGATGTGAAAGCCATGCGGCGTGTTGCCGATATGACCGACGCCATAACGCGGCACCGATGAAGCGGCTGCTTGTATGACGCGACCGCAACTTGAAGGAGGAAGATGAAGTTGGATAAAATGATGCTGAAAGGGATGGCCTTTTACGGAAACCACGGCGTTTTTCCGGAGGAAAACAAGCTGGGGCAGCGCTATTACGTAGATGTCGAGCTGTACCTTCCGCTGGACCGGGCGGGCCGCTCCGACCGGGTGGAAGACACCGTCAATTATGCCGAGGTACATGATTTGATAAAAGCGATCGTCGAGCAGAAAACGTTCAAGCTGATCGAGGCGCTGGCCGAGCATATTGCATCCGAGGTATTGCGAACTTATACTAGTATAAATGAATTGACCGTTCGCGTCGTCAAGCCGCACCCGCCGGTAGCCGTTCATTTTGACGGTTTCACGATCGAAATTCATAGGAAGCGGGAAGCCCGCTGATGAACGATGGAGATATGCAGCCGGCTGAAGCTTGCGAACGGGCTTACATCGGACTTGGCTCCAATATCGGAGACAGGGAGCGCTTCCTGACGGAAGCCGTTCGTTTGCTTCAGGAGCACCTGCTGATTCGCGTTACCGGCCAATCGTCCTTGTATGAAACCGATCCGGTTGGCAATACAGATCAAGGCCCCTTTTTGAATATGGCAATCGAGGTGACGACGACGCTCTCCCCGGAACAACTGCTGGAGCAGTTGATGGAAACGGAACGGCAGCTTGGCCGCGTCCGCGATATTCGCTGGGGCCCTCGTACCATTGACCTTGATATGCTGATGTACGGCGACGTCAGACGTCAGCTGCCCGAATTGACACTGCCACACCCGCGCATGCATGAGCGGGCATTCGTTCTGATCCCTCTTATCGAGGTATTGGAGCTTCATCACCAGCCGCAGGCCGCGCCTTTACGGGCGTTTTTGGAGCGTGCGGAAGGAAAGGAAGGCGTTACACTTTGGAAAAAAATGCAATAGCCCAGCGCATCCGCGCTTTTCGCAAACTAAAAGGATTTACCCAAAACGAACTGGCGGAACGATTGGACGTATCCATTGCCGTCCTCGGCTCCATTGAGCGGGGAACGCGCAAGGCAGACCCGAAAATCGTCCGTAAAATATGCGAAACGCTTGGGATTGAGCCGGAAGAGCTTTATTTCCAAGCAAGCGGTAAATAAAGCCACCCTTCTCAGAAAGGAGAGATACGATGTTAACGATAGGCAATGTCACTGCCCCAAACAAAGTGGTCCTGGCCCCGATGGCAGGCGTCTGCAATCCGGCTTTTCGCTTGATCGCGAAAGAGTTCGGCTGCGGCCTCGTCTGTGCCGAGATGGTCAGCGATAAGGCCATCCTGCACGGAAATCATCGCACGCTGGAGATGCTGTACGTCGACGAGCGGGAGAAGCCGCTCAGTCTGCAAATTTTCGGCGGCGACACCGAAACGCTCGTCGAAGCGGCCAAATATGTGGACCAGCATACGAATGCGGACATCATCGATATCAACATGGGCTGTCCTGTGCCCAAAATTACAAAATGCGACGCGGGGGCGCGTTGGCTGCTGGACCCCGACAAAATCGAGCAGATGGTCTCGACCGTCAGCCGGTCCGTCAGCAAACCGCTAACCGTGAAAATGCGGATCGGCTGGGACGACGATCATATTTACGCGGTGCGGAACGCGAAAGCCGTAGAGAACGGCGGCGGCGCAGCCGTATCCGTTCATGGGCGCACGAGAGTACAGATGTATACCGGACATGCGAACTGGGACATCATTAAAGAGGTCAAGGAAGCTGTTTCGATTCCGGTGATCGGCAACGGGGATGTTTTTACCCCCGAGGATGCGAAGCGGATGCTCGACCAGACCGGTGTCGACGGCGTCATGATCGGACGCGCGGCACTGGGCAATCCGTGGATGCTGTACCGGACCATCCAATATTTGACCAAAGGGGAGCTTCCTCCGGATCCGAGCCCGCAAGAGAAAATCCGCATTGCGGTGCTGCATTTGGACCGGTTGACGGCTCTGAAAGGCGAAGCGGTAGCGGTCAAGGAAATGCGCAAGCATCTGGCCTGGTACTTGAAGGGGCTGCACGGCGCGGCGCGGATCAAAGACGCCATTATGGAGCAGACGAAACGCGACGCCATGGTTCAGCTTCTCACCGACTTTATCGAATCGCTCGATCAGCGTGAGGCAACCGTCCACTAGTCCGGTTCGATGGGCGAAACCGGGCCGTTTGGCTTCAATTGACATTTGAATGGGGTTGCAATATAATCAGTCAATAGTCATTTGCGGCCGACGGTTGGTGGCATCAAGCAGCGTCGCGTTCATATAGTAATTATCAGTGAATTCATACTCGATTGGGCTCGAAATATGAAAATCTTTCACACGACGGGAGATAGGTAGTAATGGCGGAAAAAGAAGTCATTCTCACGCAGGAAGGTTTGAAAAAGCTCGAGGAAGAGCTGGAGCATTTAAAGTCGGTGAAGCGCCGCGAGGTGGCCGAGCGGATTAAAGTGGCGATCGGCTACGGCGATATCAGCGAGAACTCGGAATACGAAGATGCCAAGAACGAACAAGCGTTCGTTGAGGGTCGTGTTATCACTTTGGAGAAAATGCTGCGCAACGCGCGGATTATCAACAACGACGAAGTCGATACGGATGCGGTGAACGTCGGTTCCATCGTTATCTTGAAGGACCTCGAGTTCGGGGATATCGTCGAATACTCCATCGTGGGTACGGCGGAATCCGACCCGTTCCAAAACAAAATTTCCAACGAGAGCCCGGTCGGCAAAGCCATTCTCGGCAAGCGCAAAGGGGCAATCGTCGACGTCAGCGTACCGGCAGGCGTTATTCAGTACGAAATTATCGATATCAAGAAGTAAACGGCGACAACAAAAGGAGCTTCCTCAGGAAGCTTTTTTGACTATAGGGCCGGGAAGCTTTACTTACGAACCAAGGAGCTGGAAACATGACTGTGGAATTGGAATTGAATGAATTGCTGCAAATTCGGCGCAACAAATTAGATGAATTGCGTGGCCTTGGGGTCGATCCGTTCGGGCAAAAGTTCGAAAGAACGCACCATGCCGGCGATATTTTCAAAGCCTACGAAGACAAATCCAAGGAAGAGCTTGAAGCGCTTTCCGCCGAAGTAAGCATTGCCGGGCGGATTATGCAGAAGCGGGAAATGGGCAAAGCGGGCTTTGCGCATATTCAGGACATCACGGGCAAGATTCAAATTTACGTGCGCGCCGATGCGTTGGAAGAAGCCAAGTACAAGGCGTACGAACTGCTCGATATCGGCGATTTGATCGGCGTTCGCGGCACCGTCTTCAAGACGAAAACGGGCGAGCTTTCCGTTAAAGCGAATTCGGTGGAAGTGCTGTCCAAATCGCTGCTGCCTTTGCCGGAGAAATATCACGGTCTCAAAGACGTCGAGCTGCGATATCGTCAACGTTACGTGGACTTGATCATGAACCAAGACGTGCAGCAGACCTTCATTTTGCGTTCCAAAATCATTCAGTCGATGCGCCGCTATCTGGATTCCCGTGGCTATTTGGAAGTCGAGACGCCAACCCTGCATGCCATTGCAGGCGGTGCGGCCGCTCGTCCTTTCATTACGCATCATAATGCGCTGGACATGCAGCTGTATATGCGAATTGCGATCGAGCTGCATTTGAAGCGTTTGATTGTCGGCGGGATGGAGAAAGTGTACGAAATCGGCCGGGTCTACCGTAACGAAGGTATTTCGACGCGCCATAACCCGGAATTTACGATGATCGAGCTGTACGAAGCGTATGCCGACTATAAAGACATCATGAAGCTGACGGAAGAGATGATCGCGCATATTGCTCAGGAAGTGCTGGGGACGACCAAAATTACGTATCAAGATCAAGAAATCGATCTTGCTCCGTCATGGCGTCGCGTCTCGATGGTCGATGCGATTAAAGAAGTGACAGGCGTTGATTTCAGCGTTCAGATGACGGACGAGGAAGCGCATCGCTTGGCCAAAGAACACAATGTACCGGCTGAGCCGATGATGACCTTCGGTCATATCGTAAACCAGTTCTTTGAGACGTTCGTCGAGGAGACGCTTATTCAGCCTACATTTATCACGGGGCATCCGGTGGCGATTTCCCCGCTGGCGAAAAAGAACGAGCAGGACCCCCGGTTCACGGACCGTTTCGAGCTATTTATCGTGGCTCGCGAGCATGCTAACGCGTTTACCGAGCTGAACGATCCGATCGATCAGCGGGAACGGTTTGAATCGCAGCTGGTGGAGCGGGAACAGGGGAACGACGAAGCGCATGAAATGGACGAAGACTTCGTACGCGCTCTCGAATACGGTATGCCGCCGACCGGAGGTCTCGGGATTGGGGTCGACCGTCTGGTGATGCTGCTTACGAATGCTCCGTCGATTCGTGACGTGCTGCTTTTCCCATTGATGCGTGAGCGCCAAGGCGAATAATTTCGAATAAGCAAAACATGCTTCGCCCTTCTGGGGAAGCATGTTTTTTTGTTTGCTTTAGAGTTAATTCAAAAGGGAGAAAATAACAGTTGCAAAGTGCAGGGACGTTTGGTATATTAGTCATTGTCGCTTCTGCGGCTGAGCTCGAAAGAGCCGAGCATGAAAAAAGAAATTAAAAATAATGCTTGCAATCAGCTAGGCAGATGTGATATATTAAAGAGGTCGCTTTCGACGGGTTGTAAAACGAAGTCGAAAGATGACGAATGAAATTGCCCTTTGAAAACTGA
>NZ_JNVM01000031.1 GCF_000722545.1 Paenibacillus tyrphae | reverse complement strand
CTCACGTTACGGGCTCAGTCCCAATCGCAGCCTGTCCCTTTTTTTGTCATTCAGCCTCGTCCGCGGCCGGCTTGATCCAGCCAGCGGAGCAGCGCGTGACGCTCGATGATGACGCTGAGCGATCGACGCCAGGTGATCGCGTGTAGTCCGACAAGCACGGCCAATGCGGCAGCTTGCACCGGAACGGGTGTCAGCACCGAGAACCCGACGCCGAGCGCAAACCCCAGCACATTCGCTCCGGCATCGCCCAGCATGGCTTTGCCACGCAGGTCCGCGCCTGCGAACACTCCCGCTCCGATCGTAAGCGGAACCAGCAGGCGCCATACGTTCCAACCGGCTTCCGTTCCACTCTCCCTCCAAGAGGCAAGCCATACGAGCAAAAGCAGCGAAACAAAAAAGCCCTTCAAGGCCCGTCCGGGCCGAACATCAAGCAGATTGACCGCATTGGTGGCAAGCAGAATAAGAAGCAGCTTGAAGGGCAAATACCACAGCATATGGCTATCCGCCGCGAAGGTTGCCCCGGTCCCGCTTCGAAACATGTCCGCTTCCGGCAGCAGGATAAGCATTCCAGCCACCAAGGTTGTTCCCGCTTTGACGATCCCGGTCGTTATCCTCCGCTGTTCGATCAAAGCCTTCCAATGATTGCACAGCCCCTTAACCTCCCGCTCCCCGAGCAGATCGTCAAGCAGTCCCGCAAAACCGACCATCGTGACCGCCAGCATCCATCGGTCTGTATTGGGCCAAGTGGAAGGCGCTACGCACGCCTCGTACAGATACCACAGCAGAAGCAGCAGCCAAAGAAGCACGCCTCCGGCTGTCGGAACAATACGTCCACAGTAGTTCGTTTCCGAGAGCCCGTGCTCCTGCAAAAAACGCATCGTTCCGGGCAGCAAAACGGCTCCTACAGCGATCAGCAAGCCCGATGGGACCGCCCATGCCCACAACCAACCGGTCACGGTCAGCATGCCGGTTTCCGCCAGCACTGCCACAAGGTGAGCCCAACCTCGCAGAGCTGCTTGCCGCGATGGAGCCATCCCTGCCAAGTCCGCCCGGTCTCCCGGTGCCGGAAAGGAACCTCCAGCTCGACGATCCGAAAGCCGAGCCTGACGGCATCAACCATCATGCCGACCTCGGCGCCAAATCCTTGGTACTTCCTTTCACAGCGCCGCAGCACCTCGCTTCGCATCGCCCGTTGCCCGGATAACGGGGCTCCCGAGGCGTACCCGCTAAGCAGACGAACGCCGCGGCCGGCCAAGCCTCTGACCAGCCCGAAGCCTCCCGGGATGCTTGCCGGCGGAAGCTTCGCCACGGCCAAATCCGCTTCCCCCCGCAGCACAGGCTCAAGAAGCAGAGGGAACTTTTCGGCGGTGCTGCCGAGATCGGCGTCCAGAAATACGACAATCTCCCCTGATGCCGCTTGCCAGCCCGCGAACATCGCCGCTCCTTTGCCCGAATTCACGGGAAAACGCAATACGACGTCAGCCCACGCGCAAGCGACGTCTCCCGTGCCGTCGCGGCTTCCGTCATCCACCACAATGAGCTGCATATCGAATGAAAAATCCGCTGACGCGTGCGCCTTCGAGACCGCTTCCAGCGTCGAAGCCAGCAACCGGGACTCGTTCCACGCAGGAATAATGACGGATATAAGAGGAACCATTGGCGTTCTCTCCCTTCTCTCAGTGCAAAAAACGGACAAAGGATAACCATGCTGCCCCCGGGCTTGCCAGCTTACGCCGTTCGGTTGCCGGGTATAAGCGGCTGATCCCCCGTGCATCGACAAGCCTGCTCCCGATCTTCATCCGCACCAGCCATGTGCTGCCCATGCCTTTGCGTCCTTTTTCCATAAAATCCTGCATATGGCTGTGCAGCCCAACGGTGACAATCTGCTTGCAGCCTTGTTCGTACGCCAGCAGGAGCGCCGCATCCTCGCTCGTTCCTCCCGTCGGCAGCGAAACCGCTGCAAGCCCGAGCCGCCGAAGGCGCTCCATCCCCGGAGCCGCTCCGTTCCGATAGCTATGTACGATGAGTTCAGCCCCGCTGAATAAAGCAAGATCCGATACGCTGTCCATATCCCCTATAATGATATCGGGCTTGTACCCCGCTTCCAAAATAGCGTCAGCCCCTCCGTCCACACCGATCAGCACCGGACGAACTCTCCGTATGTAACGTTTCAGAGCGGCGAAATCTTCCCGGTACCCGCTTCCACGCACCACCACCAGCGCATGCCTTCCGGGCAGCTCGGTCCGCAGCGAAACGGGCGGAAACGGTTCAAGCAGCTGCTCCTTTTCCTCGGCAGCGTATTTCAGTGTATTCTCGATAAACCTGGCGAGCTGCTTCGGCTCGGAAGCTTGTGCGGCCCGGTATCCGGCGAGCCAGCTTTGCCGGGTAAACCGGCGGCAAGGCACCCACGACGTTCCCATATCGATCCCGTGATCGGTCACGGTAACGGTCCGGGAGGTGTTCAGCAGCTCAAAGGCATCCGGAGACGTCTCCACAAGCGGCGTACCCGCCTCCAGAAGCTCCAAAACCGCCCGGGAGGCAATCGTCCCGGTCATCGTCCGGCCCGTGTTCACGACGGCGGACACACGGGCCTGGAGCAAGCCGCGCACAGCCAACTCGTCCATATCATCGTGCGCCAGCACGGCGATACGCCCCGGTCCCAATCGTTGAAGCAGCCGCTTAGTGCTTCGGTCGCTTTCCGTTATGCCGGTAATGGGCAAAAGTCCCGTTTTCGATTTCCATCTCATAGCTTCATCCCCAATCACGTCAAGGAATCCAGCGCCTGCTCCACCCTCGTTACCCCTTGAGACATCGCATGTCCGCTGGTCACTGCCGACGCCATAGCCGTCGCCTCGAGAATTTCTTGCCGGGATGCTTCCTTAGCCAACGCTTCTTGAACGTGATACAGCGTACACACCTCGTTATTCGCAAACAAGCCGATGCCAAGGGCAATCAACTGCTTTTGCTTTTCATTCAGTGCTCCGGGGGCAAAACAAGCGACTGTAAAATGATGGTATGCTTCCACCATCGTCGGCATAAGCTCTTTCATGTGGCCGACACCGACCTTATAAGAGTCGACTTTTTGCAAGCTGTTCGCTTGATGCATCGCGGCGCCTCCTTCCGGTTTTCCTTGGTTTAGCTTCCCCTCGTTCCAAAGGCATATGCAAAAAGAACAAATTCGTGTCCAAAAAAAATCAAAAAATACCGAAACCACTTACAATATTCTACAAAAATCGATTTTATCGTATGGTATAATTAGTTTTATCCTAGGGTAAGGAGTAGATTCAATGCAAAAAACATGTCAGAAAATTGTTCGTGTTCAGAATGGTCTGATTACGGAAATTTATGATGGCTTGGTTTACCGAGACTTCAGTGACAATGAAAGCGCATTGAAGGAATTGCTGATGGACGATATCGGTCTGGATTTTGATTCCGTACTCCATACTTACGAGCAGCTCATTTACGAGTTGGCCTGCTCCAGTTCGGAACTCCGCTCCTCCATCATGAAGCGTCTGCCCGAAGGCTGGCTAGATTGGGCACACGATTTGTATTCCGACAATAACGCCGAAAATAAGGCCATGCTGCCCATCACGCAGTCGATCCTATAATTGCCTGACGTCAGCCGCATACTTGGTTAAGCACGTCCCATACTAAGCTTAAACTCATTTAGGCGGAGGTGCTTCTTTGAAATGGTTGACAATCTCGAAAGCAATTACGACTGCTCCAATGCAGGCGGCGATCTTCAAGAGCTGCAGCAGCAACTGGCCGGGATTCAAAACACCGAGCTGGACGAACAAGCCCAGCAAACGGTCAACCGTCTGGAGAATCAGATTCGGTTCATCAAGAACAAGTGCGATATTCGCCCTTGATCTGAGCTTTTGAAGAGAAAAGCCAGCCCTTCGGATATCCATCCACGGCTGGCTTGCTTGCATTTGTGGGATTTTAGTTTTCGCATAGCAGCCCAATGTCGCTAACATTATGAATGACATGGAAGTTCAATAGTTGATAGGCCGTCATCGCGTTTAGTTTTTCGTGTAAATCGTAAATCGCGACATCACCGCGTGTAGTTTCGCCCAGTTTGATCGACACATGGCATTCCACATAGACAGGTTCAACTTGTGTGCGAGCGGCCATCGTATAGTTGACGATACCATCGGAAACAAAGTAGGCATGGTTCTTATCGGGCGTCAGAAAAGCGTCAACGATTTCGAAGTCACCGTTACCCGAATCAATGACGAGCTTGATTCTTTTTAACACGGTTGCAGCCCCTTTCTTTTTTAAATTCCTCTTCACAAATTCATCTAGTCAACGCACGGCACCGTTTAGGTGACCAGTAGAGTCTAGTTTCAGCAATATAACATACAAAATTTAGATGATAACTCAGAATTAAGAAATGGTGAATGTAACGGCTTTGTTTGTAGGAATGAAGCCCCCCCTATTCGTGAATTGAAAGAGATGAAACTTTTTGTTAAGATGTACTTAAATCATGAAGTCAATATTTCGATATGTCAACATGTTGTGCATGAAATTATAATACTTCTTACTACCCAAAATGTCAACATGTTGTGCAAATATTTTAGGAGGATCCTCATGTCGGTTCGGTGTAAACTTGGAGACATTATGAAGCAGCGCAGGCTTTCAAATAAAGATGTCGTTGCGTTAACAGGAGTTAGCCGGAACACCATTACTTCGTTGGCTGCTAATGCCACAAAGAGAATTGATTACGATACCCTAGAGGGACTTTGCCGTGGACTTGGTGTCACGCCAGGAGATTTGATTGAATATGTACCCGACGATAACACAAAGACCCCGTAGCAGCGATATGCTGCTATGGGATCTTTGTTACGATCACGATATTTCGGAAATCATTAAATTTCATGAAACGTCATACTATCAAGAATCTCTTGAAATTGTTTGCTAGAGCTTTCATAAGTATCCTCGTAGGAGGATTTAGAATGGTATAAAAATGGGAGTCCGACTCAAATACTAGTAGGGTATCTATCCTTTTATCCCAGTCATTCCTATTTACATATTTGATCTGAAGAGCGTCGAAGCCCAGTATCTTTGTCTGCTTTTCCTCGATAATTTCCTTTTTGGCAATATTCCTTCCTTTCTTAACATGTTCCAGATATTCAGATAGCTTCAGATTTTTAATACTATTATCAGCTTTTGAATCCGAATACATAAGTAGCAATGTATATTTGAAATACCGGATAGCAAGCTGAGCACCGGATACGTCCATTTGTCCGGTATCGACTGATTTGGTTATGTCAGCGATATTTTCCCATAGGCCATACACAGTAAAATGGAACTTCCCGTCTTTGCTTGCAAATTGTCTTTTACTCTCGATGATAACTGTACGGCTTTTTTCATCCCAATCGACTTTTGCATCGACGGATTCGGAGATAAAACGAATAGGAACAAATGTATTGCCGTCAACGATAGTTGGGGCAACAGGCAGAACGATTGCTTTGCCGTTTACAATTGCATCAGGGTTGCCAATTTGCAGTTGGATTTTTGTCTCTTCCTTTTGTCCAATTATAGTTTGGTTTTGCTCATCCCAGCGGATTTGAAGTCCCAATCGCTCAAAGATAGGTCTGAATTGGACAAGTGTCGTCGAATTTGTAATCACTGGCGGAGCACTAAAAGAAACCAGATTGGCATCAAGGATTACTTTAATCTCAGTTGCTTCAGATTTGTCTCCTCTTGCTAACAGATTGTTTTCGAAATGAAACAAGATTTCGTTGGCTTTCACGTTCTCCGGAGCAATGAGCAGCATGAGAAAAACGAGGAGGATTAAAATAGGATTAAAAAATGCTACTAGTATAGGTTTCACTTCTACACTCCTTTTAATTGTGCGGTATTTAAATCAAACAGCCAGTCTGCAGGAGTGCTTGATTCATTTGCCGGCGCGACTGCTTCCTTAGCAGTCGCCGCTCCCCAACCACTGATCACAATAATCATAAGCGCCACGATGAAAGTCAGTAAATGTTTCACGCTACTTTTCCAGTATATACCGTAATTCTACACTGGGAATCCGCGGCATACTAGGGAATGTTCGTTCGCATAAGGATAGCACTCCACGAAAAATAAAAACGCCGAGCCCATTAGGGCCCGACGTAGGAAAGCTCACTTATTTCACGATACCTTATGCTCAATCCGCAGCTTATCAGCAACCATCGCGATAAATTCGCTATTCGTCGGCTTCGCCTTGCTGATATTAATCGTATAGCCGAACAAATGCGAGATGCTGTCGATATTGCCTCGTGTCCAAGCGACTTCGATCGCATGGCGGATTGCCCGCTCGACGCGGCTTGGCGTTGTTTTGTACTTTTCGGCAATCGCCGGATACAGCGTCTTCGTAATCGCACCGAGAATTTCGATGTTGTTGTATACCATCGTGATCGCTTCACGCAAATATTGGTAACCTTTAATATGAGCAGGCACGCCGATTTCGTGAATGATGGTTGTGATGTTGGCATCCAGATTTTTGCCTTTCGGCAATTGAACGACGTTCGCTTTCTGCGACGACGAAGAGGACACAGGCACAGCTGGGCTTGTGCCGATCAACTGCCGAATCCGGTTCGTCAAAATTTCCATATCGAACGGTTTCAAAATGTAATACGAGGCGCCAAGCTGAACAGCTTTTTGGGTAATGTTTTCTTGACCGAAAGCGGTGAGCATGATGATTTTCGGCTGCGGATTCAAATCCATCTCCCGCAGCTTCTCAAGCACGCCAAGACCGTCCAGATGAGGCATAATAATGTCCAAAATCAATACGTCCGGCACTCGGGGGCCTTGCTCGATTAGACGAAGCACATCATTTCCATTGTAAGCAACACCGCTCACTTGCATATCGGCCTGATCATCGATGAATTCGGAAAGAAGATTAGTAAACTCTCGGTTGTCGTCTGCTAAAAGAACTTCAATGGTTTGCAACGGTAAGCGCCTCCTTCATTTGCGGCAATTCGCTTTAGCATTATTTACCTGTAATACAATTTCGACATGCACTTTAAAATTCCTTCTGTCGAATATTATTTTTCTGGATTTTTTCTGATTTTTATTTTATAATTAATAATTTACTTCACCATTATACATCATTCGACAAAGAGCGATTAAATGCTACATAACGTATCTACAATCTAAAAAGCGGAGCAAACATTTACGTACTTCACACAAAAAAACCGAAGGCCATTAACTGGCCTTCGGTTCTGTTGTCCCCGTATTGGAAGGACGAAGCATAATGCCTGCATCCTGCAGCATCCATTCGATAAAGCATCCGTAGCCGCTCGTCGGGTCATTGACGAAGACGTGAGTAACTGCTCCGATCACTTTGCCATTCTGGATAATCGGGCTTCCGCTCATGCCCTGCACGATGCCTCCGGTCTTGTCCAACAAGCGGGAGTCGGTAATTTTGATTACCATCCCTTTGGTAGCCGGATATTCCTGCTTCGCCACATGAACGACCTCGATATCGAATTTCTCGACCTTCTGGCCGTTAACCACCGTATAAATCTGCGCAGGACCTTCCTTCACCTCTTCGGCGAAAGCGACGGGCAATGCCTTCTCGCTGTAGCTATGCCCTGGCGTATCAAACATTTTACCGAAAATGCCGAACTGCGTATTTTTCTCAATATTACCAATGGCTCTGCTTTCCTTGGAGAACTGGGCGCGCTTCTCCCCCGGCTCACCATTCTGGCTCTTCGATATCGAAGTGACGTTCGAATGCACGATTTCTCCGTTGCCTACCATGATCGGCACTTGGGTGTCCATATCGGTTATGACGTGGCCCAGCGCTCCGTATACGCGTTGATCGGGGGCATAGAAAGTCAGCGTTCCGACCCCGGCGGCCGAATCGCGAATATACAGCCCAAGCCTGTACGCCTTGTCCACGGTATCATACGCTGGAGTGATCGGAATGTCGAGCGTTTCGTTTCCTCGGCGGATCGTCAGCATAATCGGCTTTTTGTCCTCTCCCGCCGTTTTGACGAGATCCGCTACCCGGCTTACGTCGCTTACGGTTTTACCGTTCATTTTGACGATGAGATCGCCGAGCTGCACCTTGGCCTCTTCGCCCGGAGACGTTTTGCGGTCATCCGCGATCGCAACCAAATGATGCCCGACAATCATAATCCCGGCCGATTTCAGCTTCACGCCGATCGTCTGACCGCCGGGAATCACTTTTAAATCAGGGACGACATTGACTTTCACCGTCTTGAAAGGAATTTTACCGAATAGCTTCAGCTTCATTTCAGCTTGTCCGGCTTGATAAGATTCAAGTGCAATAGGATGATGAAGATCCACTTGGAATGAGTGCCTTGCCGAGCCGTTGACCTTGAGCACTTCCGGATGGTTGACCGTTACCTGCGCGCTGACGGGCATCGCCAGCTTCAATTGGGTTTGCTGTCCGGTGAAAAGCCGGAGCTCCTCGGGGAATGAGGCAAAACTGCGGAAAGGGGTGGTGAGGCTACCCAAACAAACGAAGAGGACGAGCAGTAATCCAATCAATCTTTTTCTATGGTTGGAACCCAATTCGCTCACGCTCCCTTGCTTCCTTTGCTTAGCGGCACGCGGCTTGCGACTTCCGGCTTCAAAGCTGGCTGCACCGCCGTTTGTGTACCTTTAAGGTAACCCCCGCCCTTTTCTTTTATAACTCCAAAATGCTCCCTTGGCTAGCTCATTTTCGCTTTCATGTTATCGGCAAGCGCGATCATTTCCTGCGCGTGCTGGAGCGTTTTGTCAGTCACTTCGACGCCTCCCAGCATCCGGGCCAGCTCGTGAATGCGTTCTTCCGTATTCAAGTCGTCAATATTCGTATAAGTGCGGTCTCCATCCGTCGTTTTATGAATGCGGTAATGCACGTCCGCCATGCAGGCAACCTGCGGCAGATGCGTAATGGAAAAGATTTGACAGCTCCGGGATAGCCTGGACATTTTCTCGGCTATCGCTTGTGCCGCGCGCCCGCTTACTCCGGTATCCACTTCATCGAAGACCATTACCGGAATGCTGTCCACCCGGGCAAAAATCGATTTCAGCGCCAGCATGACGCGGGAGATTTCCCCACCGGAAGCGATTTTGCTGAGCGCACGCATCGGCTCTCCGGGATTGGCCGAAATGAGAAACTCGACCTGATCAGCGCCTTCGCGCGTCAGCTTCTTCTCCCCATCCACGGCAAAATGGACCCGGAACTGCGTCCGCTCCATCTGCAGCTCGCGAAGCTCCGCCACAATTTCCGCCGCGAGCTTGTCCGCTACGATCATACGTTGCTCGGTCAGAACCGAAGCCAGCCGCTGTACCTGTTCGAGGGCCACCGCTTCTTCTTTTTGCAGCTGCTGAAGCTTTTCGTCCTTGTTCTCGATCAGGTCCAGTTCCTTTTCAATCTTTTCAACATAAGCAAGAATATCCGAAACTGATTCTCCATATTTTCTGCGAAGCGACGAAATCGTATCCAGCCTTTGCTCGATAAAATCGAGTCTGGAAGGGTTAAACTCCACTTCGTCGCGGTAATCGCGTACCTGATAAGCCGCGTCTTCCAGCTGATAAAAGGCTCCTTGCACTTGCTCCAGCAGCGGCTGAAGCTTGGCGGGATCGAGTGCGGCGATATCCTGAAGCTTCTGGACGGCGCGGCCGACGGCATCCAATCCCTTGCTTCCCCCATACAGCAGATCGTAAGCGTCGGAGGCGTTCTGGAACAGCCGTTCCGCATTGACCAGCTTTCGTTTCTCATCGGCCAGCGCCTCGTCTTCTCCCGCTTTCAGCTTGGCCGAACGGATCTCCTCCACCTGAAACCGGTACAAATCCATCATTTGCAGCGCTTGTTTGCTTGTTTCCTGCAGCTCCTTAAGCTGCTTGCGGATTCCCTGGTATACATCGTACGCTTCCTGATAAGCAAGCTTGGCAGGCAAAATCTGCGGCTCACCGAACATGTCGAGCCACCGGATATGCTCCTCCACCCGGAACAACGATTGATGCTCGTGCTGTCCGTGAATATTGACCAGATAATCGCCCATTTCCCTAAGCACTGCGCGGTTGACCAATTGTCCGTTCACGCGGCTGGTACTCTTGCCTTGAGCCGTTATTTCTCTGCGAATAATAAGATGCTCCTCCGGGTCGGCTTCTATTCCCACGCCGGACAAAATATTCCAAACGGGATGATCCTTCCCGATCTGATACAGCGCTTCGATCGACGCTTTATCGCTTCCGTAGCGAACCAGATCCGAAGAACTTCGGCCCCCGGCAATCAGACCGAGCGCGTCAATGATAATCGATTTGCCCGCCCCCGTTTCCCCCGTCAAGACGTGGAATCCGGTTTTGCAATGCAATTCGACATGTTCGATAACCGCCAGATGGCGAATGGATAGTTCCAGCAGCATAAGCTACACCTCTCTGACATTAGCTGAGCATTCCCAAGACTTGATTAACGATATGTGAACTGTGATCCTTGGTTCGGCAAATGATCAGAATCGTGTCGTCGCCGCTGATCGTACCCATAATCTCATTCCATTCCAGACTGTCAATGAGCGCCGCAATCGCATTTGCCGTCCCCGGCAAGCTTTTGATCACGACGAGATTCTCGGTATGGTCAATATGCACAAAATGGTCGTTGAGCGCCCGCCGCAAACGCTGCAGTGGATTGTAGCGCTGATCGGCCGGCATGGAATATTTATACCTTCCGTCGTCTAATGGCACTTTGATCAGATGCATTTCCTTTATATCTCTGGAAATGGTCGCCTGCGTGACATGAAAGCCCGCTTTGCGAAGCTGCTCGACTAGCTCATCCTGCGTTTCGATTTCGTTGTTGGTGATGATTTCTCGTATTCTAACATGTCGTTGGCCTTTCATGGCTTCCTCCCTGGTTATGGGGTATCGGTATCGTCGTCATCTTCGGCTTGCAGTTCGAACACATAGCAGTCCACCGTTTGTTCAGGCACATTTACATATAATACTCCTGCCGTTTTCGGGTATAGCAGTTGATACACGAGCAGATGGTCGCGGACGCCGCTTCCGGTCCTCTCCATCAGTTTACGCTCTTTTGCTGTCTTGACGATGTAATACCGGCCGTTTTTCTCCACTGTGTAATCAACGAACAGCCGGCTTTGAAGCGTTTCGCTGCGGTTGACTTTGATGTGTACGGGAATGCGTTTCTTACCGCTAAGGACCGAATAGCCGCGCGCCTCAAGAAGCTCCGTCGCTTCATCCTCCGGCACCTTCGTGTCGGCGAGAAATTCGAACGGAGGCTCGTCCTCCACGGCTTCCTTCAGCTTGCTCCGGGCGTAAAAATACACCCATGCCCCCAGTGCCAGCGCCACCAAAAACACGATCAAGCCGTCCCCGCTTTGCATGGAATCACCTCGAAGGAATATTCGAGAAACCGCATCCAAATTCCTGTATAAAGGCAAAAAAACTCATCCGTCAAGATGAGCTCTGCATGCTTTGCGACTCTTGGGTGACCTCTCGGATCAACCGGTCCAGTTCGGGACCGGACAACCCGGGCTCGTCCGTATGGAGAAGATGTACTAAAAATTCAATGTTGCCCTCGCCGCCCTTGATCGGGGAGTAGGTCAACCCCCGAATGGCATAACCGATATCCTGGGCAAATCGGAGGATGTCTTCCAACACCTCTTGATGGACCCGGGGGTCACGGACGACGCCGGATTTGCCTACCTTCTCCCGGCCCGCCTCGAATTGCGGCTTAATTAAAGCAACGACTTGTCCTTGCGGCGCAAGCAGCTGCTTCAGCGGCGGCAAAATAAGCTTCAAAGAAATGAAGGACACGTCGATCGAAGCAAATGCCGGCTCCGGTCCCTTCAAGTCGCCCGGCTGCATGTAGCGGAAATTGGTCCGCTCCATGACGCTAACCCTAGGGTCCTTGCGCAGCGACCAATCCAGCTGGTTGTAGCCGACATCGACCGCATAGACGTGAACCACCCCGTTCTGCAGCGCGCAATCGGTAAATCCCCCGGTCGAAGCGCCGATATCCAGCATCGTGACGCCTTGCAGATCGATGCCGAACACGTTGAGCGCCTTCTCCAGCTTCAGCCCGCCGCGGCTGACGTAAGGATGCACCGCACCCTTGACAATCAGCCGGGACGTGCGGGCAATCTTCGTCCCGGCCTTGTCGACCGGAACGTCGTCAACCAGCACCAATCCGGCCATAATGGCCGCCTTGGCTTTTTCTCTTGTTTCATAGTAACCCTGCTCGACGAGCAGGACATCGAGTCGTTCTTTTTCCGCTTTATCCCCAGCCATGAATTGCTCCTACTCCATATTGTTAGGCCCGCTGCCGTCTGCGCGGAACGAGCGCCTGCAGTTCCGATACGAGCCGCTCGGCTGTGAATCCGACCTCTTTACGCTGTTCCTTGACGGAGCCGTGCTCGACGAAATAATCCGGCACGCCGATAATTTTGATTCGCAGGCCGTATACATTTTGCTGCGAGTAATGCTCCAGCACGCCGCTGCCGAAGCCTCCGAGCTCCGCCCCTTCTTCCAGGGTCAGGATCGGGATGTCTTCTTTCGCGAGCTGGAGAAGCATTGCCTCGTCCATCGGCTTGATAAACCGCGCGTTGATGACGCGAACTTGAACGCCTTCCTTGCTCATCGCCTCGGCCGCTTCCAGAGCAAGCGGAATCATCGGGCCGACAGCCAGAATCGCCGCATCGCTTCCCGGACGGAGCACTTCCCAGGTGCCGATCGGAATCGGCTGGAGCGTCTCGTCCATCGGCACCCCGAGTCCGCTAATCCGGGGGTAACGGTAAGCAATCGGGCCTTCGTTATACTCAAAAGCCGTCTTCATCATATGACGCAGCTCGTTCTCGTCCTTCGGCATCATCAGTACCATATTCGGGATACTGCGCAAGTACGCCATATCGTATACCCCTTGATGCGTCTCGCCGTCCGGACCGACGAAACCCGCGCGGTCAATCGCGAACACAACGTTCAGGTTGGCGCGGCAAATATCGTGTACGACCTGGTCGTAAGCTCGCTGCAGGAAGGTCGAGTAAACGGCAAATACCGGCTTCAACCCTTCCTCAGCCAGACCGGCGGAAAACGTAGCGGCATGCTGCTCCGCAATCCCTACGTCGAACATCCGGCCGGGAAATTCCTTGGCAAAGCCGAGCAGACCCGAACCGCCGGGCATTGCCGGGGTAATCGCCACAATGCGCTCGTCCTGCTTCGCCAGCTCAATCAGCGTGCTTCCGAACACTTCCGTATACATCGGAGGGCCAACCGTCTTGAGGACTTGGCCGGATTCGATTTTGTATGGGCTGATGCCGTGCCATGTGTGGGAATCCGCCTCGGCCGGCGAATAGCCCTTGCCTTTGGTTGTGATCACATGTACAAGGACAGGCCCGTTTACTTTATCCGCTTGCTTCATGGTTTCAAGCAGCAGCGGCAAGTTGTGGCCGTCCACAGGCCCCAGATACGTAAAGCCGAGCTCTTCGAACCAAACGCCGGGGACAACCAAATATTTGAACGAATCCTTCACCCGTTCCGCCGTCTTCGCCAAGGTACCGCCGATGGCCGGAATCTTTTTGATCAGGTGCTCGAATTCTTCCTTTACCTTCACATAGTGCCGGTCCGAACGAATGCGCGCCAAATAGTGGCTGAGCGCTCCGACGTTGGGGGCGATGGACATTTCGTTGTCGTTCAGAATGACCATCAGCTTCCGCTTCTCGTGGCCGATATGATTCAGAGCTTCCAGAGCCATACCGCCGGTAAGCGCTCCGTCACCGATCATGGCAACGATCCGGTTCTTCTCGCCCTTCAAATCGCGGGCCACAGCCATCCCCATCGCTGCGGACAGCGAAGTGCTGCTGTGGCCGGCTTCCCAGACGTCATGCTCGCTTTCGGAACGTTTCACGAAACCGCACAGGCCTTTATATTTGCGCAATGTATCGAACTTGTCTTTTCGACCGGTCAGAATCTTGTGAACATACGACTGGTGACCGACATCGAAAATAAATTTATCCTTCGGACTGTCGAACAAATAGTGCATAGCAATCGTTAACTCGACAACGCCAAGGTTGGGCGCGAGGTGACCGCCGGTGACCGAAAGCTTCTCGACAAGAAAATGTCTCGTTTCCGCAGCCACTTGCTCCAGCTGTTCCACAGTCAGACGTTTCAAGTCCTCAGGCTGATGAATGTGATCGAGCAGCACGCTTGTTCCCTCGCTTTCCATAGTTGGAGTATGCCTAACGAATGGCAGGTATGAGTCGGTAACGATCCGCTTCATTGCATAGGCTATGTAATGTGTTTGAATACGATGCCATTATAGCACAGGACCGTCACGCGCTCAAACGGGACCGGCGCAAAAGCAGCTGCGCTAAGGGCGGCTGAACCGGTCCAAGCGCTAATGGTCGCGCTTCATTAAATAATCCGCAAGCTCCAGCAGCCGCTCCGGGCGCGGGAAATCCGCCGTCAGGATCGCTTGCTTCGCCTCGCGCGTCAGCTCCCCGGCCTTCGCAATCGACGCTTCAATCCCGATAAAATAAGGGTAGGTCACTTTCTGCTGTTTGACGTCGCTCTGCACGGGCTTGCCAAGCTTGCTTTCGTCCCCGATCAGATCGAGCACGTCGTCCTGGATTTGAAACGCCAGCCCGATGCACGTGCCGAACCGCTCCAATGCGGCAAGCTGGGTTTCAGTCGCCCCGGCGATCCGGCCGCCGGCCTTCAAGGAAAAGACGATCAAGTCGCTCGTCTTGTGCAGATGGATATACTCCAGCTCTTCCAGCTTCGTGACTCCCTGCTCTCCCAGCATGTCCGCCGCTTGACCTCCAACCATGCCGGGGGCACCGGAAAGCCGGGACAGCTCTTCGACGATGTCGACCACACGGTCGGCCGGAATGTTATGCTTCTTTGCAGATTGAACGACCGAATAGAACGCATGGGTCAGCAAAGCGTCCCCGGCCAGAATCGCCATCGCTTCGCCGTAAACCTTATGGTTCGTCGGTTTGCCCCGCCGAAAATCGTCGTTGTCCATGGCGGGAAGATCGTCATGAATAAGCGAATACGTGTGGATCATCTCAACGGCCAGCGCTGCGGGAACAGCCGCTTCCGGGCTGCCGCCCAGCGATTCTGCCGCTGCCAGCACCAGAATCGGCCGCAGCCGCTTGCCGCCGGCCATTAAGGAGTACATCATCGACTCGCGAAGCGGGGCGGGAATCGCCCACGGCGACGGAATCGACAGCTGCAGCTCCCGCTCTATGAGCGAAGCCATGTCTCGAATGTATTCTCGGATGCCGGATGACTCGTTCATCGGTTATCCCCTTTATCGGTTTCCTGTGGCTGAAACGGTTTTTTCGTCAGACCGCCCTCTTCTTCCAGCAAAATTTCAATTTTGCGTTCCACCTGTTCCAGCTTCTGCCCACACAATTGAGACAGCTTCATGCCTTCTTGAAACAGCTCTATCGCCTGCTCAAGCGGAATATCGCCGCTTTCGAGCTGGGCCACAATGCGCTCAAGCTGGTCCATCGCCTGCTCGAAGCTAGGCGTCGCTTCCTGATTTGACATCGCTTTTCTCCTCCGTCTTCTCCTCCATAGACCAAACATGACAATCGATCCGTCCGTCCATCAGGCGCAGCTTCAAAATATCCCCAATCTGCACCTGTTGGATCGATTTCACGAGCTGTTTCTCTTTCTCGTCGTATACGAGGCCGTACCCCCGCTGCATGATCTTCAGCGGGCTGAGCGCATCCAGCTGGCGCATGGACGATACGAGCTCCTGCTGCTTGCGCCTCAGCACCGCCTGCATCGTCTGGCGAAGCAAACGGGCGGACGAGTCCAGCCGTTTCCGGGAGTAAACGACCTGCTCCTTCGGATTAAACGAAGCGAGCTGCCGGTCGGCCTTCATCAGCCGCTCGTGACTTTTCGTCAGGCGGCTGCGCATCTTGTAGCCGAGCTGCTCGCGCATGCGGTCGAGACGTTCCGCGGGCTGCAAAAGCAGCTGCCTGCGGGGATTCGTAAGGTATGGCGAGCGCTGGAGGCGCTTCAACCGTTCTTTGCTTCGTTCAAGCTGCTGAGTTAACCCGCCGTACAATTGCTGGCGCAAGTAACCGATCTGCTGCTTCAGCTCCTGATGATGCGGAACGGCCAGCTCAGCAGCCGCCGTCGGCGTCGGAGCGCGCAGGTCAGCGACGAAATCTGCGATCGTGAAATCCGTTTCATGGCCGACCGCCGAAATGATCGGCAGGCTCGAAGCGAAGATCGCCCGGGCCACGACCTCTTCGTTGAAGGCCCACAACTCCTCAAGCGATCCGCCCCCGCGGCCGACGATCAGCACATCGACTTCGTTTCTTGCATTCATTTCCTCGATCGCTCTCACAATCGAAGGAGCCGCCTGTTTGCCCTGCACAAGCGCAGGATACAGCAAGATGGGAACAGTCGGATGACGGCGCTGCAGCGTGATGATAATATCGCGAACCGCCGCGCCCGTCGGCGACGTAATGACCCCGATTGCGCGCGGGAAACGCGGAATCGGCTTTTTTCTCGCCGGAGCGAACAACCCTTCGGATTCCAGCTTTTTCTTCAACTGCTCGAACGCCAGATACAAGCTCCCGATGCCGTCCGGCTGCATTTGCGTGACATAGAATTGATACTGTCCGTCCCGTTCGTACACCGAGATGTTTCCGCAGGCGATCACCTTCGTTCCTTCCCGAGGAATGAACGGAAGCCGCTGGTTGTAGGAGGCGAACATAATGCTTTTTAACCGGCTGTCCGCATCTTTTAACGTAAAATACATATGTCCGCTGGAGTGATGGGTAAAATTAGAAATTTCACCTCGCACCCAAACGTCCTGCAGCCGGTCCGTGCCCTCAAGCAGCATTTTAATGTATCGATTCAGCTCTTTGATCGATAAAATTTGTTTTTCCTTCATAACTACGCCCGTTACCGCTAATTGGTTGCAGAAGCCGCACGCTGTGCCGCTTCAAGCGTATTGCGAAGCAGGATCGTAATCGTCATCGGACCGACGCAGCCCGGCACCGGCGTTACATAGCTTGCCGTCTCCAGAACGTCGTCAAAATCGACGTCTCCCGCCAGCTTGCCGGTATCGAGCCGGTTGATGCCTACGTCGACGACAACGGCTCCCGGCTTGATGTGGCTGCGGTTGATCATCTTCGCTTTGCCGACCGCCGCGATCAAAATATCTGCCTGCCGCGTAATTTGTTCCATATTTTTCGTGCGCGAGTGGCACACCGTAACGGTCGCATTCTCGCGAAGCAGCAAAATGGCCATCGGCTTGCCGACGATGTTGCTGCGACCGATCACGACGGCATGCTTGCCGGCGATTTCGACGCCGACTTTCTTGAGAATCTCAATGACGCCCGCTGGCGTGCAGGGAGCCGGTCCTTCCTTGCCGATCATCAGGTTGCCCACATTGACCGGATGGAAGCAGTCGACGTCCTTTTCGATCGCGATCGCTTCGACTACCCGTTCCTCCGAAATATGTCCCGGCAGCGGCGACTGAACAAGAATGCCGTGAATCGCCTCATCGCCGTTCAGCTTGGAGATGAGCGCCAGCACATCGGCCTCCGGCGTATTTTCCGGAAGCTTGTACACTTCGGAATGCATGCCCGCTTCTTCACAGGCTTTCGCTTTATTGCGCACGTAGACGTGCGAAGCCGGGTCGTCTCCGACGATGACCACCGCAAGTCCTGGCTGTACCCCTTGCTGCTTCAACTGCTCGACTTGCTGCTTAATATCGGCGCGGTAAGCGCTGACGATTTCTTTGCCGTTAATGATTTGCGCGGACATGCTTGTTTTCCCCTTTCGCTAGGTCGCTTCTACGCTTCGGACGAACGGCTGCGGATCGTCTCCAGGTCTTTGATCATTTTGCCGAGTACGCCGTTGACGAATTTCCCCGATTCCTCCGTGCCAAAATTTTTGGCCATTTCGATCGCTTCGTTCACAACGACCTTCGGCGGCACATCTTCCCGAAACACCATTTCATACGTGGCCAGCCGCATAATTTCTCGGTCTACCTTGGACAGCCTGTCCATCTGCCAGCCCTTCAAATAATCGGAAAGCAGGCCGTCGATTTGCCGCTTGTGCTGCATCGTGCCTTCTACGAGCTCAACCACCTCATGAGGCGCAATCTGATCGCGCTCCCTCGTAAGCTGCGCCTCGTCCTCCGTCCGCGCTTCTTCAATTACGTGCGCGATGGCATCGGCCGCTGTCGCTTCGTTCATTTCGATCTGATATAAGCTTTGCACCGCAAGCTCCCTTGCCAATCTTCGTCTCATCCGATCAAATCCTCCTGTGGGTTTGCACTTGCTTCACCGGAATAAACCGGCTGCGTCTTCCTTGTCTTAAGGTGAAGACTTATAAATTTTTATTAACCGAAAAAATCCTTGGGCGTCATCCAAGGATTTTAGCGGAACAGTCTCCATTTGTCCATTAGCCGGCGCCAAGTGTCTTCTGCGGGAAACACCGACTCGTTCCGGTCCAACCTTTTCCCTATGTAGTATCCAGTATATACGATCAGGATAAAGATTAACATACGCCAGAAGCCGAAGAACAAATAAATGAGGCCAAGGGCACTCCCGGCCAGGACGCCGACCGTCTTACCCCTGTGCTGTTCCCACAGTTGCTCCCAAATTCGCATCCACATCCGGGGGCTCACCTCTATTCCACTCGACTTTTGAAGGTCGGGGACGATTGTTGAATATTCGCGATAAATACCGTGACGAAAGCTACGGGAATCCCCGTAATTTCCTCAATATGCCGCTTCACGTTCGCCTGCATCTCTTCGGTCATCGCCGGAATGGAATTTTCGCCGTCCACGATGGCGCGAATGACGATTTCGAGTCCGGATTGATTCACTTTGACACGGGCGCGCAAATCTTGAACCCCGCGCGTTCGGCCTGCCGCTTTCAACGACAAATTCTCCACCGTATCGAGCGAAATGCGGATGTCCCCGAATTCGGTACGCTGATCGATCGATGGCGACGAAGATTTGCCGCGCCTTACGGACAAATACAGGAAGCGAAGGCTTAACAGAGCCGCCACCGCCGTGGAGCTGATGAAAATAATCGCCGTTCTTAAATCGTAATACACGTCGTGAACGAAGTTACCCGCCGTGTTGAAGGAAATCAGGCCGAATGCAGCGCAGAGCAGAATTAATGTTGCGATCAGCATGGCCAAGCTGAAAATAAAGAGCAGCAGTCTGTCGAGAACTTTTACCACGAATCCTGACTCCTTCCTAAGATGGAGGAAACCCCCAAACGGTGAAGGATGGGGGTTCAACCGGGGTATTTATTAATTATTTTACGCGCTGAGCGGGCGTTTCCGGCTCTTCGACTTTGTCCGCACCTTTGAAAATAACGTCATGAATGTGAACGTTCACTTGAACGACGCTAAGTCCGGTCATCGATTCGATGGCCTGCTTGACATTATGCTGAACCGCGCTTGCAACCTCCGGAATCCGCGTACCGAATTCGATGACGACAGACACGTCAATTGCCGCTTCGCGCTGACCCACTTCGACTTTTACGCCTTTGGACATATTTTTGCGTCCGAGAAACTCGGCGATATCTCCGGCAAATCCGCCGCTCATGCCTGCAACGCCAGGCACTTCCACGGTTGCCATACCGGCGATGATCTCGATCACCTCCGGAGCGATCTGAATCGTGCCCATCTCGGTCTTCTCATAATCCGCTGCCAGTGTACTCATGGTCAGGACCTCCTAAACATTTGGCTTGCCCATACCTAGACTTATTGTATACTATACCATTCCCTTAAAAAGATGACAACGAAGCGAACGGGCTCTTAAGAGTCCGGATCATTCACGTCATGCTCTTCCAAAAACTTGATATCGAAGTCGCCGGCCAAAAACTTTTTATGCTCCAACAGCTTCAGATGGAATGGAATCGTCGAATGAATGCCTTCGATCGTAAATTCGGCCAAAGCGCGCTTCATTCGCTGGATCGCATCGTTGCGGTTTTCTCCCCACACGATCAGCTTCGCAATCATCGAATCGTAGTGAGGCGGAATCGTGTAGCCCGGGTATGCGGCGCTGTCGACACGGACGCCGAAGCCGCCGGGCGGCAAATAAAATTTGATTTGACCCGCGGACGGCATGAAGTTGCGCTCCGGGTCTTCCGCGTTAATCCGGCATTCGATCGCCCAGCCGTTGATGCGGACCTCGTCCTGAGTGAACGAAAGCGGCTCGCCTTCCGCGACACGGATCATTTCTTTAATTATATCGATGCCCGTGATGAGCTCCGTAACCGGATGCTCTACCTGAATCCGGGTGTTCATTTCCATAAAGTAAAACTGTCCGTCCGGTCCAAGCAAAAACTCGAGCGTACCGGCGCCAGAATAATCGACGGCTTGGGCCGCGCGAACGGCCGCTTCGCCCATTCGTTCGCGAATTTCCTCGGTCAGAATCGGACAAGGGGCTTCCTCCACCAGCTTCTGGCGGCGGCGCTGTACCGAACAGTCACGCTCGCCCAGATGCACTACGTTGCCGTGGTTGTCGGCCAGCACCTGAATTTCGACGTGCTTCATCCCCGTCAAATATTTCTCCAAATATACTCCCGCATTGCCGAAAGCTTTTTGCGCTTCCTGCTGGGCGGTCGTAATTTGCTGAATCAGCATCTCTTCGTTGTCGGCAAGACGAATGCCTTTGCCTCCGCCTCCGGCCGTCGCTTTAATAATGATCGGATAGCCGATCTCGCGGCCCATCCGGATCGCTTCGTCCATATCCTCGACAAGGCCGTCGGAGCCGGGGATAACGGGAACGCCCGCTTCCTTCATCGTCTGCTTCGCGACGGCTTTGTCACCCATCTTGCTGATCGCTTCCGGCGAAGGGCCGATGAACGTAATGTTGCAGCTCTCGCAAATTTCGGCGAAGTCGGCGTTCTCCGCCAAAAAGCCGTATCCCGGATGAATCGCGTCGGTTTCCGTCAACGTCGCGACGCTCATCAGATTCGTGTAATTCAAATAGCTGTCTTTGGAAGCTGTAGGTCCGATACAATAGGCTTCGTCCGCCAAACGAACATGCAGCGCTTCGCGGTCCGCTTCCGAGTAGACCGCGACCGTAGAAATTCCGAGCTCACGGCATGCGCGAATAATGCGCACGGCGATTTCCCCACGGTTGGCGATCAATACTTTTTGAAACTTCAATGGGTTCTCCTCCTAGCGGATTATTCCGGTTTCACCAGGAACAACGGTTGGCCGTACTCGACCAACTGGCCGTTCTCGACAAGCACTTCGACGATCTGGCCTTTCACTTCGGCTTCGATCTCGTTCATCAGCTTCATCGCTTCGATGATGCAGACGATCGTCGTTTCCTTCACGCTGCTGCCCTTGGAAACGAATGGCGCCGCTCCAGGTGCCGGAGCTTCGTAGAAAGTGCCGACCATAGGGGAAACAATCGTATGTAAATTGGATTGGGCTGCTGCCGGAGGTTCGGCTGCAGGTATGTTGACTGCCGCGGACGTCTGAACGACGGCTTGAGGAGCGGACTGCTGGGCGACGACGCCGGCTGCAGGCTGCACGGAGGTGACGACGACTTGCTCGGTTTTATTCGGTTTACGGATTAAAAGGCGGGAGCCTTCGTTTTCGATCTCAAGTTCTTGCAAAGATGTTTGATCCACCAGCTTGATCAATTCTTTAATTTCGCTTAACTTAAACACGGAATTCACTCCTTTGGGCATCTTGTTGACGGTCGCTCCGCAAGCCGCGGCATGCTCCCGGCCAAACGGCAGTCACACCGACGGCTTGTCCCGCGGCAGCGGGTCAACACCGTAAAACAAACGACGTTGTTATTATATCACAATATATTTTGATTGGAAGAATTTCTTCATACCTTGTTATATTACTTGTTTTACATATTTCTACTACTTATATTTCGTTATTTTCCATGTGCTTAAACTGATTTTGTGAGCGAATTTGTGAGCAAAAAAATAAGCTAAACTAAAAGTCTCCCTGACTAGTTCGATAATTCTGGACCACAAAAAATGCTCTTTCATTTCCGTCCCTCGCCTGCTTAAATTCACAGTAAACACCAAACACTCCCTTCCGACTAATACCATAATATTACATTCAGGAGATTTAGGGCGCAATATATAACTTGTGTAGCCGGGGGTAAATAAGAATCCTGTGCTTATCAAAGATGGTCAAAAAAATGCCCTGGGAGACAAGATCCCCCGGGGCTATTTTCTAACTATTATTACCTTGCACCGTATGCTTTCCACCCGTTGACCTCGCCGCACTTCCGCTCCCAAGCCTGTATCAGAATTATCCGTTCTGGATCGGCGGAAGACCATAAAATATAGCCTTCCTTTCCCAACACGCCCAGAACGTTCAAAAGTCCTTCACGGCTCTTTCCTGTCTTTCTCCCCAGTTCCATTAAAGAAGGCATTCTTTTACGACCAGCCGAATAATTCGCAATAATCCGCAGCACTTTCCGTTCAGCATCAGCCAGCATGACGAACCACCGGCTGAACTGCAAGGACATTTTCGATCCTAAACACTCGTAGCGCACGCCTTTGATAGCAAAATGCTTTAACAATATGGTTTTCTACTGCTTGGACCTCAATACGCCGCTGTGTAATACTGCCCCCATTTCCACAGTAAATGATTTCAACAGTTTTTCCAACATATTTCAGCATTTGCTTTTCCAAAGTGTTCGCCTCCAATAAGAACATTTGTTTGCATTAATTATATGCGAACAAAATACGAACGCGCAACCGGAAAATATCTTGACCCAATCAATACCAAATCTTATTATCAAACATGTAAGCATTTACGAAAATACCAAGTTAAAGGAGACACAAAAAATGAGGAAATTGGGTCTTTACTGTTTAATGGCTGCAATGACAATATCCATAACAGCTTGCGGGAAATCTCAACCGGCAAGCACGGCACCTGCTCCAATAACCCAATCTGAACCAAAAAAAGAGCCTGAACAAAAAGCCCCAGTACCGCAAAAGGAGCCCGAGCAAAAAGCTCCAGATTGGAAAAGCAGCATTGACGAAATTGCAAAGTCTGACAAGACCCCAACGGAAAAATTTGACGCCGTTTCTTCTCTAGCCAAAAACTACAAACCGACGGATAAAGAGCTTAAGGATTTTGAATCGTATATCATAAGTGAATACAAGAACAAAAAATACTTAAGTGACGTTAAAAATCATGTTTATATGTTGTCTAATATTTTTCAGGCCACAGTGGTCGAAAGGCATTATGATGACAAAGACAAAAAGCCGATCGATGCATTCGCTCTCGACTTCATCCAAAACTCAAAATATACATACCGGGGAGCTGAAAAGATAGATAGCGACTCTGTAAAGAAAAATGAGAAGCAAATGAACAAGGCACTCACACAAATAAAATAGCCAATAGCTAATGGATAGTTACACGAATAGCCAGTAACATCTTAAAAAGCAAACAAAAGAGTCCCTGACCACTGGCCGGGACTCTTTTGCTTATATTAAACTCCCCAACCATGGTCTTCAAGGGCCGACATATTTGTTTGTTGTGTCGGTTGTGTTGGCTGTACAATAATACCACTTAACAAAATCAACCCCATCATAATCGATAATAAGAAGTTTTTCATAAATCAAACACTCCTTCTATAATATGTTTGTACCCCAACTTCTGTTGTTCCGTCGCATAATCACCATGCTTCCGGAATAAAGTTGTACATTTCTCGAACCCCATATAATACTTCATGACTCGTGCCATAAAAAGGGCATATAACAATTCGTCGATTCCCGCAATAAGCCTATTTTTCTTGAAGCTGTAGACTGCTTTCTCGTACCAAAAATGAAATAATTGGGTGCCGTCCACAAAGCTAACCTCAGAGTCTACAGATGGAAGCTTTTGTACAAGCGTCTCCATGATATCATCAACATTAAAGCTAAATTTATTTGCTGCTTCAATGATGGTTTTTGCACCACCAAGAAATTCAGTAGGATGCCTTTGCAGAAAATCGATATACTCATGGAGTGCCTTTTCGTTTCCAGTTTTCAACTCAAGCGCATACATGTTTCCCTGACTCCAAGTACGAAACCTCTCTACCTCCTTTTTCCCCGTTTCGTCAAGGAATTCAACCCACCCAAGGTCTGAATACGCTGCCACGTATTTTTTTGCTTCTTCGTATCGCCCTTGCATAGTAAGTACGAAGCCCTTGATGCGTAACCCATGACCTAAATATACCACTAAATCCCGCTCAGTATGTAGATTTTTAACATATTTTTCTTTTTTTAATTTTTCATACACATTTTGAGCTAAATCATGAAGTTCGTTTCCATACCGTTCTACCTTGTTCCAATCACCTAACGAATAATAAACATTCGCCATCCAAAAAATCGCCTCTAGTCGTAACCCTTCATGCAGGCGGCTGTACGACGGTTCAAACCGTTCAAGCGCTTCCTTGTTACCTTCCGAACTCACACCAACAAGACATTGAAACAACCGAAATTCACATAGAAGACATCTTTGATCGTTATGATCTGTTTCCCGATCAATGATATAGCGGTACAAGGGTGCCGCCTCTGCTTTTTTCTCCTCCTCGAAAAGATGCTCCGCTGCATAAAAGAGATGATCTTTGATTTCTGCCCCAAGCCCGCCGCCTACATTTACCATTTGTCCCATACACTCCCTTCGACTAATACCATAATATTACATCTGGGAGTTTTCGATGGCAATATAGAGCATTTGGAGGAGATTAAACGTTCATCAGCAAAAAACAGAAAAAAACGAGACTAAAACAACGAAATTTGACATCAAACGTCAATTTATGACATGTTTTTACAATCAATTTTAGAAAAAGCCTATCAATATCGCTTAATCTAGTACTACTAAATGCTCATAAAAAAGTAGTTTTGTCCCATATGAATTATATTGGAATCCATGGTATTTTTTAGGTGTACATTATGTCGGCCGACCATTGTTCAAAATCACTCAATTTGGAGGGATGTTGCCCGAGAAGTTTTTACGCGTGCGCCTATTTTCCCTCAGATTAAACAAAATGAAACAAAAGAACCATATTATAGGCAATGGTTTATGGTATACTGAATCATGTAATTTATTTGATTTTAATACAAATATTAGGAGGTAATTTGAAGATGTTGAAGAAAAAAATTCTCCCTGCTGTAATGACTTTGGCTGTAGCAGGAGTCACGACTCTAACTGGCTTTTCGGATGTCCCTAGCGCTATCGCAGCTCCATCCGGGAAAAAAATCAAGCCGTTCTCGGATGAAACGGACGGAGGAAGCTTTACTTTAATGAACGAAACGAGAAAGGTGTATGACAATTCTTACGACTATAGCGCTATTTATGGTAGTCTGGGCACCCTGGTTTCGGGCTTGGTTTTGCCTTCGGCTTTAGGATGGCAGGTAGCAGGCGGAGGAGCAACAAGTGTCGGTGCTACGTGGATCAACAATAAATTGGGTATTAGGAACGTAGTTTACGTTAAAGTGAGGGTAGGCATCAGCTTCAATACGTACTACAACTATTACGAGTACGTAGAGTCGGTTACCCACTACAACGATGGAAGTTTCTCGACTCCTATTGATACCTGGTATGGTCAGACAGGTGTAAGGGTTCCGGATGATATTCTTGCGCGGTATGGTTTGAAAAATCCTCGCTAATGCACAAAGAAAACCGTTCGGAAGTTTAGAACGGTTTTCTTTGTTTTTAATAGTATAATGCTATATTCTGGATAATGGTTTATAATATTTAACTAAAACGTTAAAGGATGTGATATTTATGTCTAAACAAAAAGTTATCATTAACGCTGCAGCTGGGGGGGTATCGTTTACGGTTTTTTGGATGGTCGTGCATTATTTCACAGATAAAGACGTTTCGATTGGACCCGGTCTTATAGGTGGTGTTTGTTGGTTCTTAGGGGCTTTGATTATTTCATCTTTTAAAAAAAATAATTATCATTAATAGCTCGTTTTTTAGCCTTGAGTGGCGATTATGATTACGTGTAATAATGCAAAAAACGGCTCGATCCAGGGAACCAACGTCCTTAACAAAAACAGCGTACATCCCTCATTAAGGTTGTACGCTGTTTTTGTTAAACCTCAATTTGTTGCCCCGAAGCTTTCCGCAGCTCATTCGCCAGCCAATGAATGTAATCGGCCTGCTCTTCATACGCTGCGGCCGCGGTGCCGCCCCCTGCCTGTTCTGCCTCCTGCCGTTTTGCGTCCAGTTCCTTCCATGCCGGACTCAGCCAAGTGTCAATGATCGTATCTTTCACTCCTACGTCAAGCATAGGTTCCTCCGCCTCCTTTAGATATGTTGCCAAGTATTCGCCCGGATCAATGTGCGATCCGTAGCCGTAGCTCGGCGCGTCCTTGGCTCGGACCTCATAGTGCAGGTGCGATCCTGTGCTCCGGCCGGTCGTCCCTTGGTTTCCGATGATATCGCCTTTTGGAAGCTTCTGCCCCTTCCGGACAGCGACCGAATCAAGGTGGCAATAACAATGAACATACCCGGCGTCATCCCGCAGCGCGACCACGTTACCATAGCCGCCGAATCCCGTGCCGGGGCTCCCAGCTCCCGCAAAAAGAACAATCCCACCTACAAAGGCGGGGATTGGGTACAAGTGGTATTTGATGAGGTCGACGCCAGTATGAAATACTCGGCTTCCGGTGAACGGATCGGACCGATATCCATACGGGCTTGTCACTTTCCAGCCTTCGAAAACACTCATATGCCCCGTCCCTCCCTATTGCTCCGGCTGGCCGGACGCTATCCGAAGTTGATTTGCGAGCCAAATCATGTACGTTTTACCGTTCTCATCCCCGGCTTCATCCGCCTTCTTCCATGCTGGAGAAATCCATGTTTTGATGACCGTATTTGCTACGCCTGCATCAAGCAGTGGTTCCGCCGCCTCCTTGTCGTATTGTTCAAGCGCATAACTCGCAATAAGCCCGCGCAACTTCTTTGTATATTCGGGGTCCGTTGCATAGCCGCAGACACGAAGCATTTCCGTCTGCTCCTGCGGCGTCTGGGCAGCACGCACGCGGTCGTAATGGCTCCATTGGAAAAGTAGGTCCTGATCCCTGAAACAATCCTCGACGCAATCGTAGGCCCGCCAGTGAGCCTTAACGCCATCCACGCGCACGCCGTCGTAAACCTCCCATGTCTTTGTGCTGACGGATCGGCCTTTCCAGAATTGATTGGGCTGGCCGCTGCCGACTTTATACCCGACGAGGTTGTTCCACTCGTGGATCCTGCCGCCGGTCTCGAGCATAGCTTGGGCAATCCGCACGGAAGGAAAGATCGGGGACCCTTCCTTCCGCAGCTGCACGGTGATCGACGCGACTGTGGCAATGAATTCTTCTCGTGTCACTGTTCGTCATCTCCATTCACTTTCTTCGCCTGCTTGAGCAACTGGTTCCCATATACAGCAACGGCTCCGCACAGAATACCCTGCAGTACAGATACAGCCGAGAATCCGATGAGAAGCGAGGCGAAGACAGCCGCGACCACGGTAACGATATAGATGATGCTCCAGTCTGGGACTCGCGGTGTTTGCTTTAGGATGTAACCCAAAATCCAACAAGCAACGACTACAATAATGAGCTTCGGATCAATCATAGTCATTACATTTGTCCAATTCATTTCCATTGAAATCAGCTCCTAAATTTTAGTGTTAAAGCCGCCGCGCAATGCATAGCCAATGATGGCCAAAATGATTGCGCCTATCACTGTCGTTGCCAACCAGAACGTCAGCTTATCGATTTTATCTAGTCGGTGATGTGCCGACTCCGTCCTTTCCATTGCCTTTTTTGCAATATCTTCCACGTCTTCGACTTTCTTGGTAAGATCCTTCAAGCCCTCTACTTTTGTTGAAAGCTCTCTGATGTCTAACCTTACGTTGGTGATCTGATCCGTAATTTTTTGCATTTCATCCATTCATCAATCATCCTCTCAATCGGAGTTGGATAATCACTCTCTCAAATTCCCAAGCGCTTGGGAAAGTCAAATAGCCCCGATTACTCGGAGCATAAATAAATCATTTCTGAATTACATTCGGCTCGATATTTTCGCAGCCACCTCCAGTGATTAATTTTTGGCGATTGCCCTAATGCCCTGCGATGTTTGTGCCTTGACTTTACTTGCAGAAGGGTCCCGAATTTGGACAGTTTCAAAACACCCAATGACCCCGTTGGATATTGTACTTCGGATTTCCTTCGATCCAAGGACACCGGATTGTGGATCATAGAGAGGAAGAATTATAAATTTTATTGGGCTTAGTGGTACATAAATTTCACCGATTTTTTTCTTTGTAACAAACTCTCTCCACGTATACGCACTTTCGTTTCCAGCCTTATCGAAGTGCTTGACTGTATATCGGTATCTCACACCCGGATTGAGATTGGAAAAATACTTTTCAAGTGTATTCGCGTCGGTTGTAACGACCCCCATATGCCGGTTCGGGAATCCTCCGGCCCATGCCGACCCGTCCCACTCGCCAAAAGTCAACTCCGTCCTTTCATACTCGGAGGACGGGAACGGGTCCGAGAATCGCAGCCAAGTGAATGTTACTGTAGTTTCTCCGTAGGTCACGGAACCATTCGGATCGTTGGGCCGCTGGCTATCTACGAGAAATTCTACCTTGTAGTAACCAGTATTCCCCGCCCTATCATGCAAACGAAATTCAGCTTTGTATCGATCATCCCCGACATATATCGGGACATCATAATAATAGTCGTTTCCGGATTGTCCGGCCGGAAAAGGCCCTCGAAAGGTCAATCCTGTTGCATAATATATGACTTCTACCGATGCAATGCCGCTGACCGCATCAGCAGCGCCATATATCCATACGCGCCGCGTTCCTCCGGTCTGGTTCGTGTAGCTGAGTCCTTGGACGCTGGCGACCGTTGGCGGCGTCCGGTCAACATACGTAACGATACGTACACTTGGGGCTTGGTTTCCAACGTTATCGTATGCGTAAACATCTGAAAAATAGGTGCCTTCCGCGTTAGCAAATTCCCCCATTTGAATGTCGCAGTACCAGTTGTTGCTTCCCCCATCTCTAACTCCGGGGTACCATTTCCAAACACTTGTATTAGACGTGTGACATGTTGGAAACGAGACCCTGTTCACCCCTGAACTATCCGTCACATTGTACGCCCAAACCCTAAAAGTCCCCCCAGCTTGGTTCGTATAGTGTGGCCCTGACACGCTTCCAACATTAGGTGGGGTACGGTCTATATAGGTATCTATGACTCTGATGTTCGCGCTATTTCCGGCAAAGTCCCAAGCGTAGACATGGCAGTTATATTTCCCCTCTGCATTGCCATGATTCGCTAACGGAACATCGTAATACCAAGTGCCGCCGCCCGCATTCACTCCATCGTACCACCGAATGTCGTCCTGACCACCTGCTTCCGTCCATGTCGCGAACTGCACTTTCTGAACGCCGGACCAGTTGTCCGAAACGCCTGTAACCTCTACCCGAAAGCTCCCGCCCGGATCAACTTTCAAATATCGCGGGCTCGGCGTTCCTCCGGTACATGTTGGCGGCTGATTTTCGATACCAAACCATGGCACCCACGACCAAGGACTTACGGCATCGTATCGGTCCCATGTACGAATGCGGTAAAAATATTGATTATCGCCAAAGTTATAGAACGTCCATTGGTTCGTGGCCGTCGTATTTTTTCCGGAATCCATATAAATGTTTGTGAACGCGCCGCCATCGCCAGCACTAACTTGTATCTGCCAAGCGGTCTGGTAATCACCTCCGTCCTGATCGGAAAACGTCCAATTGAAGACTGGGTTACGATTATTGGTAATACTTCCGTGCCCCGGAGTATTTAGACCGGGAGCGTTCGGCGCATGGTTCGGTTCATAATCGATTACCAACGTCGGAGGCATGTAACCGTATGCCGCGGCACCTTCTCGTGAACCAAATATCCTATTTCCATTCGGAGATGTCAGCGCAAACCCATAATTCGGCGATTGTCCAGAAATCCATTCACGAACCATTGCAGTTGCATCAAAACTTGCAATTTCAGGATCGGGTGGGTTGAAATTTGGCGAGAATATTGATCCATAAACCTCATTTGAGATACTGGGCTTATTATTATACGTGACTGCATATTCTTGCCAACCACTCGTCACCTTTCTCATATCTACAGTGATATTGAAGTATCCACCGCCCCTAAGTGCCAATTCAAAGGTAGCTGAATTTATCTTTGAGGCTGACGGTATAGACGAGAGGTCAAAAAGAACATACACCTCGGCATACTCACTTGACGTATTAAGCGCCGCAAGACCAGTATCGCCTCCGTAATTCATACCATCGCCCGTCCCGCGATACCTTTTCACATAAGTATCAGCTACGGTTGTTAACGAAACAACAGCCATATATACCTACCTCCTACAGATCGCTCCGCAGCCAAATACGTCCAATCTCCGGGTTAACCGGGTCAGACGTTCGGACCTCGATGATAAGTGGTTTTGTATGGTCTGCTCGGACTGCGGCCATATCTCCTTGAAGCCTCTCTATTTCTTTAGAAATTAAATCGCGAATGGCTTGCGTTTCAGACTTTTCAGCCGCATTTTTCTGTAGTTCCTCGGCTACTTTCGACAAGCGAGTGAATAGCCAGTTAAAAAAATCTGCTGGCGGCTTTTCACCCGGAATAAATCCGTTACTCTTTTTGGATGCAGGTGGTTCGGTTCCTGTAGCCTTCCAGCCGGGTAACTGCTCATTAAATGGCATGGTATTTCCTCCTATATTGGTAAGTCGTCGTCCTTATCTGGGCTATACGCGGCCCCCAAATACCCTCCGATTGTGCCTTCTATATTCCCAAAACCTGCGTTGTTATCCATCTCGCTTTGATCCGGAACAGACGAAAACGAAAATGTTCCAGATAATTCGATCACGCCCACCCGAACGCCAGCCGCAACGGTGCGTTGTACAATCCGCGCAAAAGTAAGGGGAGACATACCCGATTCATTTATGGCCTTTAACGGAAGCTTTATGACCGAAATTGCTGCAGGTTCAGGAGATATCGGATCACTGTATAACTCTCTGATTTCAATTTCACTTGGTTTCGTGTTCAACGCTGTCGACAGCACCCGAATTATCGTATTAATATCACCCGTTGAGAGATTCCGTGCTATCTTGGATTTGATCAGAATTCGATATACTTCATCCCTCGCAGCTCCACGAGGCTGTACCACATTTTGTCCGACATGATCGAGTGTTGTGCCTTCCGCTAGGTCGATATTTCGCCATTCTCGCGTTCTATTCTGAGATTCTTCAAGCGCACGGAACTGATCGGCCATAATCGAAATCAACTTACCTATGTTACTATTAGGATCTTTTGTGAATACGTCCGTCAGTCGCTTCAGAATGTCCGAACGAGTAATCATATTTTGCTCACGATGATGATTTTATGATTTGTTTGGGCCACCTCATTTGGCGCAATGGAAAGATTATCCTTGGCCCAGTTCGACCCATCTTTGCCGATTTCAACCGTCATATCTGTAATCCCCTCCACTCGATCCATAGCAGCCATTAGTTTTTGATGAATCACATCTGCCCCCATATTTAGTCCAACGTACAATGTACCGTCTTCATCCTCGCCGCCAATATACCGAATGGCTGCTGATTTCATTTGAGATATACCATCTCTGGGAAACCGATTATCGACCTTTACTTTAACCAATACATGTACCTTTACTTCAATTGCGTAGCTGAACTTCATCACATGTTCAAACCCTGCATCGTCTTTCACAATGACGCTTTGGGTGCCCCATGGTTCAATCCCTGCGGCCTTCGTATCAAGAATTGTTTGACCTATTGCTTCCGGCGTCCCGCCAAGCACATAGGCTTCGAATGATTTCGGATTCCGACCGGCGCGATCAGGGGTATTCATGAAATTTTCAACAACTGTTGCCGCCCTAACTCCCGGCGTTCTCAGGAGACCCGAGCGAATGGCTCGAATCGTTGCAGCTCCACGTCCTTCTGCCGAAAGGGAATATCGATCCCGAAATTCCTTGTCTGTTTCCTTGTCCCTGCCCCCAAAAGTCCCCTCTTGATTCGTCACGGCTTTAATATTTGCATCTGGATTTATGATGGTGGTTATTGTTCCGCCAGCAACGTTTCCGCTTCTGCCGGGAACGAGTGCGCGAATCCTCGCTTTAGCCGCACCTGTACTATCAAGGGTAACATCATTGGTTGTTTCAAAGACTGTTGATCCACTTGAAACGCGGAAACCGGATCTAACGAAATAATTTGGCCTTCCAGTAATCAGTATTTCCCCTATTGCCGCTTGGGCTTGGATGCGTTTAATCCCTCCATACGGGCCTAACCGGTCCAGATTAACGCCCTCTGCTGTGTTCACAAATCCGCTTTGGTACACGTCTTCCGAATTTTGCCACGCCCGCGCCAAAAACCATGCAAACAATCGCAAAATGATTCCAAGTGGGGACCGCTCCGATGTGTTTATCTGTTGCCCGAAAACTTCTTTTGCCTTAGTTTCTATTTCGGTAAATAAGTCATCAAAGCGCCTTCGTTTGAAGCCCTTGCTATCCAACACCAGGAATCACCCCCATGTTAATACGCTCCCCATCTGTGCTATAGGCAACAAACGAAACATCGCATGTCCGCCTTTTATCATCTGGCCGGACAATAATTTCATCAACAGAACTTATTCGCGACTCTTGTCGTAACCCTTCCCGGATTTGCTGCTTGGCGGCTTCTAAGCTGATATGTTTTCCAGTAACTTTTTTGAAGTCAATGCCCATCGATGGATTCAAAAACCATTCCCCGCGATTTGTGCCAAGAACGATCTCACAGCATTGTGCCAGCTCTTCGACTTCTTCGACCATGACAAGCTCGTAATTTTCGAATACCAAATCACCGTTTATGAGTTTGGGAGACTGCACGGAAACACCCCCACAATCACAGCGTCGTTTGCATCATGGACCCTTCGGCTGCTGCCCGCTTCGCCTGTTTCGCCCTTGATATGCCTATCTGAGCAAACGACATAAACAATATCGCCGGGACGAAGAGAAGGGAAAAAGGTTTGCTCTATGCCCTCGCTAGTTTTTAATCGCTGTCCGAGAACCGGAACATTTTGAACGGGGGCCGCTCTGCCTCCACCTTGTAAAGGCTGAACAACGGCCAAACCATTTCCGGAACTGAATGAAACCACACGGCACGGAAACGCGACGTTTGTTTCGGCCAGTCGCTTCTGTATAGCGGCATCAAGGAGCTTTGCCAGCTCTCCAGCCGGATCAACCTTACTCATGGTAAAATCGCCTCCACTTCCGTCATAAAATCCCCGGTAGCGCTGAATTTGTGACTGCCCTTGCGAACATGAACCCTACCGTTAAATCTTCTACAATTCAAGTCGATCACCGATGCCGTTGTGATACGATATTGAAGCTGTGACTTAAGGTTAAAGCCCTTAAAATCTTCGTCCTCGAATGGTTCTGGAGAACCGATTAAACCGGTGCCGGAAGAAAGCATGAATACATCATCAGCGCCATAACGAAGATTGCGAATATATAGCTTTCCTTTGTTCACATAGGCGCTCGTTCCACAATCTGCCGCTACGTCGCTAATGATCTTTGTCACCTCTCCGTTGGCTGTATAACCATCCTCATACTTGAAATCTTGATTTAATTCGAATTGCTCAACAGGCAATCCGAGCTGCGCGGCCATGTCCCGGAGAATATAGCTCGCAAGCGTTCCTTCGGCATACGCGATATCGGTCACTTTCCGTTTTGAAATGTCATCAGTGTCAAGCACATATACCGTCGTGATCTTGTCGGTCCCGTCCCATTTCGTCAATACCTTCGAGACGAACCCATGAAGAATTAATCCAACATCGCCGCGATATCCTGCATTAATGGCAACAATGCTGCCGCGTTTGATACGATCTATTGTTTCAGGCGAGAGATTCCAAATTTTGATTTCACTTTCGTTTGGTATTGGATCGTTATCGAACGGTATTGTGCCCTCAATGGCATACGTCCCCATTTTAAAGATCATGTCATCAATGGTTAGTTCAATGACACGGCCAAAGTTAGCCATCTTCTACACCCCCGATGAACAGAAAAACATTCTCACTCATTGAGTCCCATGTCACACGGTCGCTGTTTCCAGATTCGTCAAAGGGTATGATCATGACTTTCGGAAAACGTTCATCTGCGCTGTCCACAAAAAGCGGAACGCCGTAAATTAATTTCTCCCCCGTAACAAGAACCTCGCCATCACGTTCCAAGTCAACAGTGAAAAAATCGAACTCGCTATTATAGTGGACCTCAAACGTAAATACCGTACCGGAGAGCGAAATTTCGAACCGATACGGTATTAATTGCTTTTCAATATCGATATATTCCACATCGCACCTACTCCGCCCACGGGCTTCCGGCCTTAAATTTTACCTTCTGAACCTCTTCTTTTTCCTTCCCCTTCCCCTTTCCTTTCCCTTTTGTCTGTTTTCGCCCGGAGCTGATTACAGGGGCTACTTGCGCCTTAATCGGCAGGGGAAGCGTCTCGACATATGATGCTTCTGCAATGCTAATTTCTTTTAGCGTCATCGAAAACGAAAATCCATTAGCGACTCTGTGGTCATGCTTGGTTGAAATACTGGTGATTAGCCCAACGAACAGATTTCGGCCATCGTATTCAACAATGCTCCCAGCCTTCATTGCGTCGATTAAGTATTGTTTTATCTGGGCCGCATCATCACCGATGATATAGCCGCTAATGCTCATGGAACTTGCTTTGAGTTGAACATGATCCGTCAGATTAACATTGTCCTCGACAGGCTGCTCCGTCACATTAACTTCATGACTTGGATCTTCGACTTCAACCAAGATATAACGACCGTCAAGCGTTGCCATAGTTAACGCCTCCCGCAAGCCCCATGCGCCGCATCGCACTTTCAATTGCTTCTTGCATGATTCGTTTAAACTGCTCTTCCGATTCGTTTACAATAGGAGTTCCGTTTGTTGAACCATTCACATCTACGGTTAAATGGACATCGATCCGCATAGCCCCATCCGTTGCTCCACCGCCTACACTTGCCGGAGCTGCAGCCGGAGCTAAAGCATTGCCCGGATTAAGGTACGGCGATGTGATTTCTTGCGCCAGATTTGTAGATGTTTGGGAAACGCGCTGCTCGGTTCCCTCAAGCCCTTGGGCCAGTCCTTCACCGGCGAAATAACCGACCTCCATCATCACACGTGAGGGTGAATGAATTCCTAGAAAATCCTTGACTCCGTCAGTTATCCCGCTGGCAATGTCTTTTACTTTTTCAACAACGGCTTGGTGCATGTCCATAACGCCGTTGATCAACCCTTGAATGATGTCTTTCCCTGTGTCAAAGAGGTTGATTCCCTGAAAAAAGGTCATGATATTGTTCCAAATGTTTGTTATCTCTGTCCAGATGCCCGTTACAGAGCTAGTGACCCCCGTGACGATGCTGTTCCAAATGTTCGTGAAAAAGCTTGCGACCGCTGTAAAAACACTAATCGTAAATGTTTTTATTTCATCCCAATACGTAATGATAAGCATTACGGTAGGAGCTAAAGGGCCGGTCAACAAAGCCAATGCATAGGGCCAATATTCAGAAAAAAAGCTTCCTATTGCTTGAAAAATGTTTATTACCCATGCTTTAAACTGGTTCCATTTCTCGATTAACCAAGTGCTTATAGAACCCCAGTTTTTGAATATCAGAATAACCCCAGTAATGGCAGCTCCAATGCCCAGTACAATTGCGATAAATGGGAGAAGTGGTGCCGTTGCTGCCCAAGCTGCTGCAGCCATGTTCCATAACGAAAATGTCAAGACGCCGCCAATCACAACAGCTAACGAGGCAAGAATAGGACTAAGCACATCAAAATTTTTAATTGCCCAGTCAACAGCAGTAGATACTGAACCCATCAAAGGCAAGAGTTTCTGCCCGAAAGGTATCAGCAACCCTGTTTCGATTTGACGACCTATAGACTCAAGCGCTTGACCCATGTTCTCAAACTTCGTTTTATTCAACTCATCCATGGTATTTCTTGTCATATCAAATTGACTTGTTGCCGTCCCCATAGATGCAATTACCGTCGCTTCTAAGTCTTCGAACTGGGTCCCCATCAATCCGACACCAACCGTGTTCCGTTGTACCGGGTCTTCAATGTCCGCTATCATCTGCATAACTTGAGAAAATGCCTGTCTTGCCTTCGGCCCACCTGATGCAAAGGTCTTCATCATTTCTTCTACATCTAGCCCAAGCATTTGAAAGGCTTCTGTCGAAGACTTCGAACCATCTTTTGCCCGGATATTGAATTCTTTCAGCGCATCCCCGACTTTGTCGAGGTTGAACGCACCGGCTTCGAGTCCGGCGGAAAAAATATCAAACATCTCATTCGCCGTAAATCCTAGTGCTTTAAACTGTGGGGCATATTCGTTTGCGCTATCAAGAAGTTCACCTGACTTGTCTAACCCATTCTGTGTCCCTTGGGCCAGCAAATTAAATGCTTCTGTGCTGCTGATTCCAAAGTTCTTCATCATGGTATCAGCCGTTTTGATTGATTCAGTGATATCGAATTCGAATGTATCGCGCAGCAACAAAGCATTTTTGGTTGTTTTCTCTAATTCTGTCCCTTGCTGCTTGGTAATTTGCCTAGCGACAGATAATGACTTTGCAAGATCGCCCCAGTTTTCACCAAAATTTTGGTTGTATAGGCTCTGGGCAATCCCTTTTATTTCTTCCAACTGTGCCCCGGTTGCTCCCGTTGCGCCTTTGATTTTCGACGTGGCATTTTCGAAATCTTGTGCGGCGCTTATTGCACTATGCCCAAGCGCAGCAAATGACAACCCGCCTAAAGCTGCAGCTCCAGCAGTCGCCAACGTACCAAAGCCGGAACTTAGTTTACTGATAGATTTGTCAGCCCGGTAAGCGCCGCCCTTCAAGTTATCGAGACTTTTTTCGGCCTTCTTTACAGCACCGTCCGTTACCTTGAACCCAACGGCAAACATCAGGTTACCAATTACACCCATTCTTCACCGCCCCTCGAAAAGAGCAAAGCCCCCGGTGCGGGGGCTATTTCTTGTAGGTTTTATTCAAATTCTCTAAATGAATATCAAGAGCTGCATTTGCTTCCGCAATATCATCCTGATCCATCCGGTCCAAGTCGCCATAAGTGATATTCATATCGGAGAGCAAAAGCCTCCAGATCGGCCAGTTTTCTTCGGCTCTTCGCCTAGCTTCCTGCTTGCTGATCGTCATCTTCTTCGTCCTCTAGGCCATTCATAAACCGGATTGCCGCCCCGATTACCTCGTTAAATTCGTTGATATCATCCCCGAAGTCTTCCATCTTCATTTTTGGTTCAACAATGACATGTGCAAGAATTTCGTCGGCTGCTTTTTCGTCCTGAGCGATTCCGTACTTATTTTTCACCCGATCTTTGATTCTTGTTACAGCTCGGATGCCGGGGAATTGAAAAACGTATTTTTTACCGCTTTCGGAAGTGAATTCTTTTTGTTTGAACATTGTACATTACTCCTTTATGAATATTATTCCATTTTCAAATCAAGGCATTGAAATTCATATTCCCGATCTTCTGTTTCTTTGCTGTATTTTCTTCCTGCTGGCTTTGTTACGTATGCTTCGGTCGCGGAAGACGTTTCTTTCGGTGTGCCCGAGTAAATGACTGAAACAGGAACGAGCTTGCCGCTGTTTGCAAGGCGATCAAGATACGAAATCTGCGGACTGAGCTGCTGGAGGGTGACTTTGATAGTCCCAAGGTTGTTATGGACTTGTGCCCGCACCACATCTCCCTGCGCTCCTACTTTTGGCTCGAAATTCGATTCGCTCTTTTCGACCTCAACCATGGATTCACCAAAGCCGGTTAGGTATACCCCGTCTACGATAACGCTGACATCTTTCGCGCTATAGGTTTTTGCCAAGAGAATTCCTCCTCTACACTTTAATCAAACCGCGAATAGTGGTTTGATGAATCGCACCAGCAAGATCAAACCAAAATTCGCCTCCACTATATTTGCGTGCGGTTCTGTCAGCCGGGTCCACCTCGGCCCGGTTTTTGAATCGGGTTCCGTACATGCCAATACCGTCGGCATCACGTGCAATCATCCCTTGATTAAAGGCCCGCTGCAGCACGGTTTTAACTGCGGATTCGATTTGTGCAATGCCTGTATCGTCGTAGCTGATCTTTGGCGAGCTATTAAGTAGTTTTTGCACCGCATATTCAATTGAAAATTTGATATAATCCTTCGCGTGAACGATATCAATATATTCGCCGCTGACAACTTTTCCTTCGCTTGTTACATCGTCCCCGGCTTTTGTAACGTAGGTATTCGCTCCAAGCTCATGGACTTCGTTTAATTCGGTCGCTGTAATGTTCATTGCCTGAATACCTGTCAATGTCTTAAACTTCCATGTGACGCTACCGACTTCTGCCGACCCAGCCCTACCGATCCATGCCGCTTCTGGATAGCTTGAGGTATCAGCATGATAAACGGCGGTTGTCCGCGTGTATTTTTTGGCTTTGATTGCAGTTAAATCCGTTTTCTTTGAGGTCACAAAAAAGAACTGCCTCGAATTGTCCTGCTCTACTGCATCAGCAATGGCCGTAACATCGGCCAGCGTGTCGCTTGTGGTGACAAGAAAATACCAATCCTTGGTAAAAGCCTTTGCCAACACGTCAGTCAGCGTTTCCGGAGGGTCTGCGGTCTTTCGACACATAACCGCAACTTCACGCGGGGACTGGTCCCCCTGATTAAAGAGTGCGAAAGCGGCTTTGTACACCTCCGTATTCGTTGCAAAGTCAGCCTTCACCGCATCGATATCCAGATAGGTTTTATACTCATGCCCCGTCGTGCTAGAGCCTAGAATCAGAGGTTTCCCAAACCCGATTTTTGGCGTAGGTTTCTGAATATCAATAACCACGTTGACATCTTTCATGTATTCATCTCCTTAACAATGGCCGTTTCAATGAACTCGGCCGTATCGGTGCCTTTTGGCGTTTTGATGGTGTTTAGGGTTCGGAGTTCTACGTCAAAACCGTTTCTTCGCTCCCACTCTAAACCAACTTTGACATCGCGATTTTGAACCTCTCCAACCTCGATAATGGCAACGTTGACCGTATCCATTAAGAGGGTAACGCCGTCCGCTAGAAACCAATCTCGGGCCTTTAAAGCATTCTCGACACTTTCGAATTTGGAACTAGCATAAGACAAAAAAGAGACGGATATATTTACCGTCTCCATCGTTTTTTTCTTGTCGCCTTCAATGACCACCACGGGCAGTCCGCCCGATCCTCCGATGTCTGGGAATTCGTAGGTTATAAACGGATATTCGGGCATGTCACCCGCAACATTCATTTCGATGACCTTACAGCCTACAAACCCAGCCATACCGCGCACCAGCGCACTGCGAATTGCCTTAAACGGAATCATGCGTGCTCACCCGCTTCATCGTGTATTTCTGGGCGTCGCTGTACTCTCGCGGCTCCGCAGAATCGATCGTATAATAATGGCCGGCACACTCGATCCTATCGCCTTCCTGGTGCGTCGCGATCGTATACAGAATCCGGTCGTCCATCGTGTACCGACCGCCCTCCAGTTGCATCAGCTTGATCCCGATCGGCTGGATGACCCCGCGATACTGGACCCGCTCCGGCTGTGCCGGTTGATACACGCCATCCTCGTCCCATTTTCCTGAGCCGGTCCGCACCACCGCATAACCTGTTGCGTAACGGGCCAAGGTGGAGGCAAATCGGAATCGTGTCATCGGCTCGACCTCCTCGGGACGATGATGTAAGTGATTGAATCCCGCAACTGCTGCTCCTCAATCAGCAGCTTGTTGCTGCCCTTACGCCTCGCATAGATCGGGGACAAAGGCGGCGTCCGCAGTTTATCAAAGTTTTTCAGCACCCTTGCCTTCGCCAGCTCGCCGAGTTCCCCCAGCAGCTGCTCGGGCTGCTTGTTTCCTTCGACAACAGCCGTGAGTCCGGTCCGAGCAAGTTTGGATACCGCAGCAGCAGCCTTGTTTCGACCGGAACGGATGAAGCTCCGAGGCGGTATGCCGGCCTTTTGGGAGCCATATTCATGGATGCCAGCGATCATAGCGAGCTCTGCATTTCCCGACGCCCCGATGTGTGTCTCACTGGCCGTCAAGCGCTTGAGCTTCTTCAAGATATCCGGCAGGTAGGTCGTCTCGTCTATTTCGATGTTAGCCCGCCTTGTGCGAGTGCGTTTGGCCTTGCTCATAGCGGTCTCTCATAGGGTCGAATCAGGGCAAGCACCGCTGATGGGAACCCGCCGCCGTCGCCTGACTCGTATGTCACGGAGATGTCTCCCACCCGCTCCGCCGTTACCCCGGCCGTGCGCTGCAGATGAGGAGCAAGCAGGACACAAGCATGCTCCAGGGATGTCGGCAATGTGCTGGCCGGGGCTTGCGGGTCATCGTGTGGCAGCACGTATCCAGCGATGTAGGTCGCGCTGACAGCTCGCGGCCCGCATGGCCACCCAGCGGACCGGTACAACATGCCGCGTTGACTGTCGATTTGGTAGCCCTCTATTTCTTGCCCAGACGAGCTGACTGCATGGACGGCGTGGATCGGGTAGTTAGTGAGAGGCAGATACGACCCACTCGCACCGTCCACCACTTCCGTCCAGGTAGCCATGCCGAAACTCCGCCGGCATCGCGCCTCGATCGCGCTGGACGCTGCGGAGATCAACAGCTCCAGCATCGCATCCTGGCTAGTATCGTCTTCCGGTATGCCGGAAAATCGTTTATACCGCTGCAGGGTCGTCAGCATGACTACTCCTCGGCGTTCTTAGAAGCGGCAATTTCTTCCTCTGTCGCCTCTTTACCAATCACATCAGCAGCGCGCAGAGCCTGCTCCCGATCGGTGTCCGCTTCAAAGATCGAGCCCGTGATAATGGTATCTCCTGACTCGCGATCTACAAAATCATTGGTTACGTGATAATGCTTCTTAGACATGTTGATTCACCTTTTCCTTTCAGGGGGGCAAAATGCCCCGCTTTTTAAGTTGTTGGCAAGCCCAATTTGATGAATGGCGAAACGGTGTACCCGTTTTTCAGCGTAAATGGCGCCGTCACCCACGGTTTCCCGTCAACGTTCCAAAACGCCTTGATGATCGTTTTGTTTTGCTTGAACAGCGGGTGCTCGGAAGCCGAAATGAAGATACCCGCTCCATCCTTGATGATGTAATATTGCAAATCGACGAGAACGAGATCGCCAACAGCGCCGAGGATAGGGGCGTTCTCCTGAAAGCGAATCGGATATCCCAACAAGACACCAGTCATTTTGTCTGCGATGTTTGGCTGGAAGATAAGATGTCCAGCTTCGTCCTTCATCGTCAGAAGTTGCGGGAGGATGGATTGGGAAGCAGACCATACCAACGCGCCACCGAGTTTCGCTTTTGCGATCATATTGACGATATCCTGGTATTTGATTAAGTTGGCCGTCTGGCGTGGAACCGCGACGGCAGCAGCCGAGTTAATCGCTCCGAATGGTTTGGCCGTGCCATTGCCATACAGGAAAGCGTCGTCTTCTGCCGCTGCAATCGCACCGCGAAACAGTCGATTCACGATAGTATTGATTGCCGGAGCATTCCGGATCAACTTGTCCGTGACAACGATATGACCTGCAACCTCAAAGGGCGTGAGCGATAAGTCCTTGAACTTCGCGTTCGTTTCGGGCTTCTCATCCCCCTCTCCGATCCAGTTGACCTCAACGCCACCGTACATGTTACTGCCCGCTCCTTGATCCAGCGCCGGAAATGTCATGCTGGCATCTGGCGATGCTTCATCCACAGGCACGACAATAGCACGAGGGCGAACCAATGCATCCTGCGGGGTAATTTCAAATAACTTGGACGAGAACTGCGGGGGCACAAACACGCCGCCTGATGTCTTCGTTCCCATCGCCATTTCCCGATATTCAGAAAGACGAGCATCATATGGATTGAAGCGAACCGTGTTTACGAAATCCCCCAGGTTGCGAAACTCTGTTTCATGCTGAGGATCTTCCGGTGTACGCTTCGTACCAGCACCTGACATGGCAAGCTGCTCTGCCCGCTCCTCGACTTTAATTTGTCCAGCCAGCGCCTCCGCCTGTCCTTCCAGCTCCGTGAATTTCGTATCCTCATCCGCGGTCATGCCGCGCTTCTCCCCTTGGGCCAGTTCGACCAAGGTGCGCATTTGGTCTTTCAGTTGTGCAAGCTTCTTTCTCAATTCTACGAGGTTCATAGGAACGGTCTCCTTTTACATGGTTCGGATTTTTTTAAGCTTCAAATCAAGATCCCGCAGGTTGCGGGCTTCTTCTGCGACTCTCTCCGCCTCAGCTGCTTGCATGGACTGTGGTCTTCCTTGGAAAGTTTCCTGAGCGGACCGAACTCCTACACTGGATTGTGGATAGGCTGGTGTGGTCACTGGACTGACTTCGAACAGGTCTGCTTCTTTCACGCTGCGGATCGGCATTTCTGGGTCCGACTCGTCCCACTCCTCCACGACTGCGCGGAAAATAAAAGACGATCCCCGCACGTCGCCGCGATCGATCGTCTCCACATGTTTAGCTGCCCAGTTTGGCGGCGTGATCTCGTACCGCAATCCGACTTCATCCTCAAACAGCTGGAGTGTGTTCGGGGTTCTCCCAAGAATTTCACTGCTATCATGCTGCCAAGAAGCGTAAACATCTGGATTTTGCAGCGTCTTGGTGAATGCTCCCCGAGCAAATTTTTCCTGAAACATGCCCCAAATCGGACGTGATAACTGATCCCACCGGACGGCGTAGCCGATAATCTTAGCTGGTTCCCCCTCCGCTTTCCGGATCTCCAACTTGCTCTCCGGCAACAGGATCTCCCGTTGCTCCTTGTTCTCCGTTTTCATTGTGGTTATCACCTCCCTTCGGATTCAATTTTCCTTCGTAATACTGGTCCAGCATATCAACCGGGATCATGTTCAGCGGTACGTAGTAACGGTCACCGCCCGGTATAGGGTTGTCGTTCTCCTTTTCGCGAATGTCATTCTGGGAGTACACCCCGATATTGAACATCTCTTTGTAGAAGGCGGATCTCGCTTGGGAGTCCCCTCGCAGCAAGCCCTCCATCAGGTGCTCCACGAATAGCCTTTTCTGCTCGTTCGAATCGAAGAGGCGAATATTGATTGCCTGCTCAATACGAATAGCCCATGGCCGAAGCGTATGGGTGACAAAGTCGATGCCCTGCTGCTCGATGTTACTGAACGTGGCCCGCTCCAAATCGGCCAGCATGTGAGGCGGCACCCGGAAGATGCGCGCGATCTCGCTGACCTGGAATTTACGGGTCTCCAGGAATTGCGCGTCGTTCGGTGGTATGGTGTTCTTGGTAAACGTCATCCCCTCTTCCAGAAGCATGAGCCGATGAGATTTTCCTAACCCCTCATATTTTTCTCTCAGCGAGTTTTGCAGCCGTTTGAACGCTTCCTCACTCAACGATGCAGGATGTGTGGCCACAGCTCCCACATTGGTCCCATTGGCGAAAAACTCCGCTCCGAACTGCTCGGTAGCTTGGGCAAGCTCGATAGCCTGGCGTGCCCAAGCTATGACGGATATGCCCTTGCGTCCATCAAAGCTCAGACCAGGTATGTGCAGCATGGCATAGAAGGGTACATTGTGTTGTTGTCCATCCTTGGTGCTCACTCGGTAAAATGGATCTCCTTTTGCCGTTTCCATATGCTCGACACGGTACGGGGGTATCGGCCAGAGGGCTACGATGTCGCCCCGTTCGTTGTGTTCGATCTCCGCATAGGCGTTCCCCCACAGCAAAATATGAGCCATCAGCGTTTCCCTGAATGTGAACGCCGTCATGCGTGGGTTGGGCTGGAGCTGCAGCAACGGCCCAACCGGGTGGTTGGTACGTTCTTTCCCCCTCGGCTTGAGACGGCGATAAACCGGCAGCGGAAGAGAGGCGATACTTTCCGCCAAGATGCGGACGCATCCCAAGACGGCCGTAGACCTCATCGCCGTTCCCGGCGTCACGACGATGCCGCGCCCGAAGGGAACGCCAAATGCTTCATACACGCCGCGAGAAGGATTATCCAGCGTGCTCGACTCGCTTACTGCCGATCGTTTATCCAGCCACTTGCTCAATAATGGTATCCTCAGTTTAGTCACCCCCTAAATCGCTCTGACATCCTCGGTTTCATACCTGGACTTTTTCGGTCCGGTATCAAGCATGGCCCGGGCCAACGCGTTTATGATCGCTGCAATCAAATCAATACGCTGACTGTCATCCTTATGTTTCTTGCTGAGTTTGATATTGCCGTTGTTATCGATGAGCTCAACAGCATTGGATAAGCACCAGGTCAGCAAAGGACTACCGTCATGGACGATATTCCCTGTCAAAACCAGTTCACGGAAGAATTTCGTTGGCTCCGAGAGCGTCTGTACCCCTTGCCTGATCTCGACCAGCTGATAACCCTCGGCCTCCAGTTCTTGCGCAAAGTGAGTAGCGTTATAAGGATCATAGTCGATCTCGACAATCTTCCATTTCTCGGAAATCTCTTGATCGTGAATGTGAGTCTTGATGAATCGGTAGTCCGTGACGGCACCCTCCGTGAGCGTACACCAGCCATCTGCTGCCCAGGATCGGTAAGGTACGCGGTCGGTATGTTCATGCTTCTTGGCCGTTTCCTCCGGCATGAAACCGTGAGCGGTTACGGCATATCTGCCGTCTGGAAGCTTGAAAACAAATCCGTCTCCCGTAAGGTCAATCCGTTTGGACAAGTCAAGACCACACCAAACATCAAGACCACGCACAAGCGCTAAAAAAGCCTCCCGCGAAACCGCAAGGGCTTTCCATTTGTCCATGATGCCTGCCATGAATTTATTCTCGCTGTCAGCCTGCCAGCGGTTGACTCGCTTGATCAACCATTCCCGAATCTTATCCGGGTCGCCGCTGCTATAGGCCTCGTCATGTTCCGTTCGAATCTGCTTTCGCAGCTCCTCCGAATACGCATTGTCCTCCTGCAGAACGGGATTGGGCTTCGGCCACAGCGACTCGTCATGAGGATCGTCACCATCATCAAGCTCGCGTATCATGACAAAATACGTGTCCTGCATCGGCGTTTCGCCGCGCATCATCTTGCGAAGGATATCATATTCCTTCTTGCACGGGCTATTCTCGGCATCTTTGCCGGCCGTGCTGATGATCTGCATGAGGGATTGGAGTCGTTTCCCGAAACCCGAATAAGATACGTCCAAGATCTCCGAAGTCGGATGTGCGTGGTACTCGTCGATGACGACCAGACACGGCGCGCCAGAGTCCTTGTTTTTTGTGTCCTTGGACAAAGGCTTGAGGAGTCCGCCGCGCGTCTCGTGCTCGATGTACCCTCTCTTGATCCGCAGACGCTTGGATATTTCCGGGCTTTTCAACCCCATTTCCCGCGCGTCACCCCACACCCGTTTAGCCTGACCTTTGTCAACCGCTGCGCAATCCACCTCGGGGCTGTGTTCGAATTGACGCTTGCTCGGGTCGCCAGGCGGATAGATCGCATCCGCACACATACCATAAAGCGCAAGCCCGGACATCTCTGTCGACTTAACGTTCCCGCGCGCTCGCAGATGGAACGCTTTTCTGAAGCGGCGCTGTCCCGTCTCCATGTGGACCCAGCCATACACGCAGCCCAAGTCAAATTTTTGCCAGGGCAGCAACTCTATGAGCTGGCCGCTGAATACTCCCCGCACATGCCGGCAGCACTTTTCGAACCAGTCGAAAACCCGATCAGCCCGCGACTCATCGAAAACATAGGGGAAGTCCTCCGTCGCTTGCCGCTTGAGGTCGTCCAGATGGCGTTTGCATGCCCGGATCTCCATTTCGCAGCACTCTCGCATGCCAGTCGCGACCTCGGCGGCATATCGGTGTGTTGGATGAACGTCCCCCCAATCAGTCAAAGAGGTCGTCATTCGAATCACCTTGATCGTTATCGGCTATCTTCTTCGCCAGACGTGCCCGAGAGTCAGCGTTAAGACCGAGCTTATTGGAATAGGCAAGGATCATCCGACTATAACTCTGAGCCAGTTTGACATGAGCGCTTACGACCTTGTTACCCTGAGCATTGACCTCCGTATACCCATGCTCATCAATGAGGTCATTGGCATGCTGATACTTGGCAACAGCATCGCAGTATGCACCAAGCACATCCTCGTCCACTTTATCCAGGACATCGAACTCTTCCATGTCTCTGATCGTCTTTCGCCAGACTTTTCGAGCATCATCAGACAACCATTCCGGAATTTTTAATTTTTTCTTCTTTTTTCGATCGAATTTCTTAGCAGCTGCTTCCCGGCTTTCAACTTCTTTTTGAGTCCAATGCTTACCGCCGCCTTTTTTTCCAACCCGCATATGGTCAAACTGAATGACCTCGTTCACTGTTTTCATCCTCCTTCCCTCTAAAACCTTCCTCGGGGACTTTTTTTCACGTTAGAGGGGCACGCGGTCTATTGGGCAAAGGTCCGCAGAGATTTTGCCCCCTACCCCCTGTACCAAGGCGGTCGAGTACGACTGTTCTCTTGACGGGCAATGACCGTCTTGTACTCCAAACAGTATCGACAAAAGAATGTGTCGCGCTGCTCGTAGCTGTCGTTATACGTCCCTGCTTCTCTGCTGAAGTCAGAATAAAGGAATACAAAGTCATGGTTACATTTCTTTGCTTCTGGTTTCCAGTCCTTAGGTGGAGCTGGTATCGCTGGTCTATCCATCACCAAAATCTCCTCTGCATGGAAAATCCCAAACGCTTGTGATTATTCGATCATCTACCGAAGCCGCCGTCTTCCCTTACAGTCTTAACATCATGATGATGTTTGCAGAGCGGCTGCCAATTACCGCGGTCCCAGAACAGCGCCTTATCTCCCTTGTGCGGCTTGATATGGTCAACAACCATGGCCGCTTTGATAACACCCACTCGCTGACACTCTACGCATAGAGGATGCTTAGCCAGATAGCCAGCTCGCGCCGTTCTCCATTTGCTATCATATCCTCGCTGCGCTGCCGTGCCTCGTTCCCGGTCCTTCTGCTGTGTCAGCTGTGCATGATCGGGGCAGTATCGCTCTCTTGTCAGGTTGCTACAACCAGGTCTACTACATGGTTTCTTGGCAACCGATGGCATGATTCACCCCTCCAAATATAGCCTTTTTAACTCATCTCCAAAGCCCTCCAGACAGCCCCTGAGTTACCTTTATGTATAGGGGAATGTAACTCAAGGAAAGCGTGGAAAAGCGCGTCATACAGGCATTCCGGGTCCCTGGTATCAAACCAATTCCCGGTATGCTCAATATAATGAATTGATCACACTTTGAATCGTTTTAGGTGAACGTCCATCGTGTCTTGTTCGACCCCGATATAACGCAAAGTCACCTTCTCTGACGAATGGTTGAACAGCCTCATTAACAACGCGATGTCGTTATACTGTTTGTAGAAGAAGTAGCCAAACGTTTTCCTGAGGCTGTGGCAACCAATTTCTTTTAAAGCAAACTCTTCAGCAATAGAACGCATAATCTTGTAAGCCATGCTTGGAGTAATTGCTCGGTTATGCCCTTCCCTGCTTTTGATGAGAAATTCAATACCTGGTTTGTCACGAATATGCTCCTGAAGTTCACGTTTGAGGTCACCAGTTATTAAAATGCGCTTTGTCTTCCCGGTTTTGAGTTCCTTAATTACAATATGGGTTCCAACGACATCCCTGACTCGGAGCTTCAATATATCTGATATTCTCAGGCCGGTGTTTATGCCAATCATGACCATGATGTAATTGCGATAATTCGTATCTTTCAAATGATACTTGATATCCGCCAGAATCTCAGGATCACGAATCGGCTGAACGAATTGCATGGCGTCACCATCCCATCAATCGCTGCAGCAAACCAATACCAGCGATCCATAAGACCAAACTGAGTGCTCCGCCGATCAGGGCACCCGCAAATAAATTATTGCTCATCTCGACGCTCCTTCCGGCAGTGAGGCAGGCTGCAAAATTGCTTGGTATCTGCCCAGCGTCCCCAAATGCAACCTCTGCATTTCTGGGGTTGTACCACGATGGGTGGCCCCTTTGTCCTCTTTTTCTTCACGCATTGCCCTCCCCTGGCGTGTTTTTCCCTGCGCAAAAAGAGCCGCCGAAGGCGACTCTCTACACGTTGCCATCTTCATTCTTTCCGAGCTGGCCGACACCTGGCCGGACAGCTGTGCAAAGAACGAAAATTTAGGGGCATCTAACCCCGCCTCTCACCACACCCTTGACGACTAGCGTCTAAGGTGACTACACCCACAGCATGGCCGAGTGCCTACAGTGATAAAGGTACAGTAGACATTACCCGGAGCCTCTTCTGCTTGGCTCTCTGGTTCTACTGTACCCCGTATCCTTGGACACTTTGTGGACAGGCTTTAGACATGAAATGGACATTTTTTTACTCCAAATAAAGTAATGTATTTGCGACGGACGTAATCCCTTCCGTTATTTTACGGTCAATGGTTTTATCGCAATAATCCCATCCGCTAAATTTAATTATAGTCGCCGCTCGGGAATTACCCTTGATAAAGCGATATTCAATAACTGCTTTAACATCACTTTGAAGGATCTCGCCAACTGCCCTTTCAACAAGACTTGTAAACTTAATCAATACCGCTTGACGGCTCTTTTGTTTATCTGTCTCCGGCGGATTTCTTTCAAAGAAGGCAACCTTCTGTTTCTTCTCCTTGTATTGCTCCAGATACGCTTTAGTACGCTTTATTTCTACTGGCGACGCCTCAGGAAATAATTCTTCCATGCACAAAACAGACATTCTCCTCACCCGTCCTTTATGTTATAATGTGGGTGAGAGAACATACATTCCCCAGCGCCTCCGACCAAAGATGCCGCTGGGGAATTTCTATTTTATTTTAATCGCCGATGACCCTGAATCTGGTATCATTCGTAATTTCCTCGTCAACTGGATCGACGTAATCTTCCGGAGTCTGCTCCGACATCCCGACGATAACCCCGTTGGCATCACGTTTGATAAAGATAAGTTCCTGCTTCCATTTACCGACTGTTTTTTTCTCCAAAGTAAACACCGCCCTATTCGTTTGAATGTAATTGAAAACCTTCTCGTCCGAGTATTTCCCAAATTTCGTCTACTGTCATAGAAGAGTAATCTAGTTCGTAACCTTCATTCAAAGCACGCTCCAGATCTTCATAAGGTAGGCCGTTCAGTGCCGAAAGTGAAGGACCCCACGGGTCAAGGAGCGTCGAAGCGTGTTGGGCTAAGAATTTTTCTTTGTCCCCTCGAAAGTAAGCGTGACCCAAAGCTTTTTCGATGGCATCAGCAACCGGCTTGCTTATGGTTATTTTCATACAGTGCTTCCTCCCTTCATGTTCTTCAATATTCAGACCTTCGGAAAATAAAAATGCCGCAGGCTGTCTATTGAACAGTGCGGCATTTTGTTTCCTATTTGAATTCTACTGTCAGATGAGACAAGTTCATTTCGTCGATTTGGTTCAGTAAATCATCCCTGCCTTTTTCGGTTCTAACTAACTCACGTTCGTTTCCGTTATCCTCTACAAGTACAGCTATAAGTTTGCTTTTGCTACCATTTTCATAGACATCAATTTTCATTTTTTCACACGCTCCCTATTCATTAATTATGAAAATCGTACAATAAAATGCCACACTATTCAATTTTCAAAGATCATGTATTTCCGCATTTAGACCTGTCCGTCAGCAGCTCTTGAGACAATGGACTTTATCATGTGCCCGTTGCCTTTCTGAACTTGTCCGTCAGAAATCCGCTTTACTGTATAGCGATAACTCGATGCTATGATCTCTTTCTTTGTAATGACAGCCTCTACTAATTTGTGACCGTCGCGGATATATCCACCAAGAAGAGGATTATCCTTGTATTTAGGGACGCGGACGACATCCCCCACATCTGCCGATTCACGAACATAAAGAATTTCTTTTACTTTTTCCTGCACTTCTTTTTTTAGCTTGGATTTTTGCTTAACTGGCATCTTGGACGCATAATAAGCAAATTGGGAGATCCTAATCGAATTGAATACAGTTTCAAACTTTCTACCGCTATCAGCACATTCTTGAGCTAATACATCAACTAAGCCAATGCGGTCCTTCCATTTGAATTTTTTTGCTGTAGGCAACTCCTCTTGTTCTTCCATCGCCTCTACAAATATTTCTTTTGAATCTTCCGTTACAGCTGCTTGCATAGAATTCGCCTCACCCTTCCGTATTTCTATTCAGAATTCCCGGAACGCCAATTCCAAACATGTCAAGCGTTCTGATCCTCTCCTTTCAATCTTGTTGTCATCTTATCCATTAGGCCGAGAATCGCACTTTGATATTTCTCGTGCTCTTCTGGCTTAAACTGTTTGATTTCGTCCAACGAAGAAAGCAGGTCTTTGAAATTAGATACAAGGGTCTCGAAGCATATAGCGAATTTGATAGCAGGCTTATTATCATTCTTGATGACTTTTTCCCGAAGCTCGGCGAGTTCGCGTTCGACTTCTTCGGGCACTTTCTCAATGATCGTCGTTGCTGGAACATCAATCGGCTTCTTCTTAAGTTCCGTCTCCAGTTCTTTGACGCGTTTTTTAGAAGCATCAAGATCGGCCTTTGATTTTTCTAGAGATTCCTTCAATTTTTCAGCAGATTTTGTATCCCCCGACGACTTTGCTTTCTCCAGCTCGGCATTCAGCCTCTGCACCAGTTCGTCATGTTCCTTGATCTTCTTTTCCATATTTCCATGCTGCTCAGCAATCTTTTGCCGTTCTTGACGCTCTTTTTCGGCTTTGGCCTCTGCATCCCGAAGCTTCTTTTCGAGCTGTTGCTTCTCTTTCACGAGTTTTTGCAGCTCTCTTGTGGAAAGGTTCTCTACATCGTGCTCTTGGACAAACTGCTCTCGCTCCTCTGCAGGAACCCCGAGAAGTGCAACTGCTTGGGTATAACCCAAATTCCCAAGCGCTTGGGATTTCACTTGAGAGCCGAAAAGTGCGATTTGATCAGTACCATACTCTTCATAAATTTTCATCAGATTGTTGGCCGTACTTTGAGAGTAATCAACCGATTCTTCAAGCCACTTTCCCCACTCGCCATGCGCTACCATAGCCTTCGCTTCGACCAAACGTCGGCCGATTTCAATACTATTTTGGAGGACCATCATTTTGGTCTGCTCTTTGATGCTGCATATCTCGGCAGCGATGATATGAGGAGTTCTTTGGATTTCAATTTGCGTCGTCATACTGCAACCTCCATCTTTTGTTTCGTTCTTCTTGGCTTCGATTCGGTAGACAAATATTTCATATACTCATCCATAAAGATCTTCACCTCTGGGGTCATGGGGTCGTTCCCGTCGGTTCTGCACTGCATGAGACGGTCCTTAACAATTTCTGCCGTATAGAACGGCTCGTCAGGAATGTCTTTCCGGCGTACACAAAGAATAATGCAGTCTCCGGTTGCGTATCTTTTCGCGTAACTTCCAACGCAATGATTTAAAGAAGCTCCCTCCGCAAACAACTCGCCAACATCCTGAATCGGACGAATCAAGAAATTCCCATGCTCGAAACAATACCGCATAAGTGCTTTTTGCTTATCAACGATCATCTGATTCGTCTTAGGGTCCTGTTTCAACTTAACTTTAGAAATCGTCTTCGCATGAGCTGCACGCAAGTTGTTTGGATATAACGTCGCTTCATCCAACATATCCATTTCTAATTCTTTGGCGTCCCTTAAATAATCTCGATATGTCGTCATCACATCTCGAATTTCCCTGTAGTGCTTTCGATTTTTTTGGTACTGGTTCCACGAATATCGGATCAAGCATTCAGCAGGAACGTATTGAAGGATTTGTTTCATAGAATCGAAGCTATACTTTGGTGCTATTACATCGCCGAATGCTTCAGCCTGCGCCCAAGAGATGCGTGCGCCTCGGTCACGGCACCATTTGTAAGCTTTCAGTGTTTCCGCCTTCATTTTTGGGCAAGTCGCCTTCCACTCTCGGAATTCCTGCCGATTGAGTCCAAGAATTTTAGATGGAGATTTCCCGCGAAGATTGATTGCTCCATACGTTGGATTTCTACGGACGATATCAATAGCAATCTTCCGTAATCCGGTTTTAACCAAATATTCAATAAACGGATACTTGGCGATTGCGGAAAAGATGTAGGCGGCATCCAGATCATCCGCCCAAAATTGCTGCCATTCGCTACGCTCGAATGGCGTTCCTTTGACAGCTTCACGGACGCTGTCCTTGGATTGACAACTCCGGCGAGTAAAATAATACTTACCAACGATGGTAGACGGACGTTTTGTAAATGACCATCCATTTCCAAACTCAATCTGTTTGTTCATATAATATCCAGTCGTCCAATGATCCCGTACAGCCATTTGTGCACTGTGTCCATGCCGGAACAGATATCGTGTAACCGGCACGAACTCAATTTCTGGGGTCATCACTTTGCGATAATCAAGTGTCACCTTGTAACCCGTTGAGACTATAACGTTTGAGTCAATTGCAGACTTTTCATACCAGACTGCATAAGCGCGATCAACCATCTTCCCCCGCCCTCGCCCAGCAGCTTTCAACTGCACAGACTCTCCACACTTTTCACAGCGCCACCAGGTATTATGCTTAAAAACCGTGCAATCCCGAACGGAGTATTCTTCTTTGCAATACGTACATACGCCTTTATAAATAGAGCTTCGAGGCATGCGCTGATAAAAGAAGAAAGAGCTATGATTTAGCACGTCGTCCCTAACAAACTTTACGAGTTTTTTATCAATCGCAAGGCGGAAGTGCTGCATTAACTCCGCCATATCAGCTGCTTCGCGAATTTTACTCACATCGTTCCCCTCCTACAATCCGAAGTCTTCGAGCTTCACGTCGAAATCAGAAGCATGATTCTTGTGCGTAATAGTCGAAGTTGTCACGGCGATCGGTGCGGTGCCGAAATACTTAAGCACGATCGCGAGGCCTTCGTCCGGCGTCAGCATTGCCATGCCGTTCTTCTGCTTCTTCTTGGCCTCGCTCTTCATCGCCTCAAGGCTTTTCGCAATCGTTTTGTCTTTGCTTGCCAGCTTTGCAGCGTCGTCCGGATTCGCCTCGATGCGCTGCAAGAGGAACTGGCCGATGTACTGGATATACGCATTATCCTTATTCGCTTCCATTTCGGACTTGATTTTTACAATTGCTTCCGCCTGCATTGATATACCTCCTTATTTGGCGTTCTTTTTGGAAACCCAAGCAAAGGACCGCTTTGGTTTGCCCGGTTTTTCCATAAGATACGAGTACCCTTTCGGTATCATATGGATCGGCCGGATCTTGAGACGTCCATGCTTAGTATCGATAAATTCGCACTGCGCCAGCTTCGATTCGCAAGAGACGTGCAATTCGATCCGGTTGATATCTCTCCGTTTGCCAACGATGATCGGACCTAATGCCTGTTCAATCATGGATATTGCAACCGGTGATATCTGAATCATTCGTCATCATCCTCTTGGGCCCGGCGATTATTCTTCCGCTTATCCTCGCTTGGCTGAACTGAATCATGATGGCTACGGTCCAGACTTACAAATTTGTTGAAGTTCTTGAGAAATGCCAGTTCCACTGTCCCGACTGGACCGTTTCGCTGCTTAGCGATGATAATTTCGATGATGTTTTTCTTTTCCGATTCCTTGTCGTAATAATCGTCCCGGTATAGGAAAGCGACGATATCCGCATCCTGTTCCAGCGCCCCAGACTCCCGGAGGTCAGACAACATCGGGCGCTTGTCCTGCCGCTGCTCGACGTTCCGGCTAAGCTGTGAGAGCGCGATGACCGGAACGTCCAGTTCACGAGCCATTTGCTTCAGCACACGCGAAATCTCGGATACCTCTTGCTGCCGGTTGTCGCGCTTGCTGGTGCTCGAAATGAGTTGCAAATAGTCAATCAGTACAAGCCCAAGTCCGTGTTTCTTTTTCAGCCTGCGGCATTTTGCGCGGATATCATGAACCGTCACGACCGGGCTATCATCGATCATGATGTTCGAATTTGACATCGTTCCGATGCTCATCGTGATTCGCTGCCAATCATCGCCATCAAGAAATCCGGTTCGTACTCGCCCGGCGTCAATGTTTCCTTCGGCACAAATCATGCGCTGTACAAGTTGGGCCGCGCCCATTTCGAGCGAGAATATGGCGACCGTCTCTTTTCCCCGAATTCCCACATTCTGCGCGATATTCAGCGCGAAGGCAGTTTTCCCGACGGATGGTCGTGCTGCAACGATGATGAGGTCTGAACGTTGGAACCCTGATGTCATACGGTCCAAGTCATCGAAACCCGAGGCTACCCCTGTAATTCCGTTCGTAGGGGAGTAATACCGCTGCTCCATTTGCTCGAAGCTTTGAATAGCGACATCCCGGAGGACGTGAAACTCCCGGCCTTGGACGGCTCGTTCCGAAATCTCCGCCGCCGTCTCTTCCATGGCAGCAATCATGCTAGCCGAGTCGGTCCGCTCGGTAATCTGCTTGAACATGGCGCGAATCGCTTGCCTTTGAAGTGACAGCTCGCGCACAATACCGGCGTAATGATCGATATTTGCTGCCGTTGGTGCTGCCCCTGCTAGTTCAGATAAATACGCAACGCTGCCGCATTTTTCAAGTTCATTTTGACTTTGCAGTTGGCCCCCCAATGTGATCAAGTCCACCGGACTACTTTGGTCAGCCAGCCGAATCATCGCCCGAAATATGATTCGATTTCCGGGATGAAAAAAGTCTTCGGGTATAAGTTTCTCTTGGGCCGATATCAACGCCTCATTCGAAAGAAATACTGCACCTAACACCGCTCTCTCGGCCTCAAGGCTGCAAGGGAGCTCGATATGTTCCGGATGCAATTTGCCTCATCCTTTCTTTTACGTCGTCCGGCGGCGGAACTGCCTTTTCCCGCCAAGCTTCGATCTCGTTCAGCTTTGAAGCTGCTGATTCTTTCATGTGTTGGTGATAAACATCAATCGTGCTTTCAACCGGCTTAACGAGCTCGGCAATCGTCGGAGGGAATTTTTCACGAGCGATATAACGATCCAAATTTGCGTTCACGTCGCCAGCAGGAACGTCCTTCAAAAAACGATGCCACTCGTCAATTTTTTGAACATCCATCACGTCAAAGCTGGCATAGTGACGCTTGATCTTCATGAAGAGCTCAATGACCTCCACTCTGTCCACGTTTCTCCACCTCCAGCAGCTTATTCAAAAATTCCATCTGCTTGTTCTTTCCAGTTTTAGCCTCGGTGCTTGGATTACTTTCGTGTTTGGTGTTCTCGTTCTTCCACGCATCCCGAATCCCATCCACGAAATACAAGAAGCTTGATGGCAGTTTGAAGTCCTCTTTCTCGCGTTTTTGTTTTTCCGCATAAAGTAATCCCATGGCACGGATTGTGAAAGGGGCTGGAATTCCATCCGTAATCAGCTTATTCATGGCATGCCGTTCCTTCGGCTTCACATGAATGTCGAATCGCTGATGCAATTTGCAGTATGCATTCAGGATTTGAATATATGGATCTTCCCCTTCGTCATCCTTGGGTGCCAAATTAGTAGGAGTAATAGCAATAAAATCTTTAAAGTCTTTTAGAGATGCCACATTTGGCATATCATTTGAATCTGACGCGCCATTTTTGGCGTATCCTTCGAACTGATGTTCCATTTTTGGCGTATCATTAGGCGCATGGTGTTCCATATTTGGCATATCATTTAGGTCATGATAAGACAGTTTTGTCGTATCATCATCTTTGTGATCTGCCATTTTTGGCATAGCAGTTTGTACATGATACGCCACTTTTGACGTATCGCTTTCGAGTGATGCGCCACATTTGGCGTATCTCTTGTCCTTTATTGGTTTCTTATTATTCCTTACTTTGATGATTTCGCCACGAGCTACCCTAAGCGAAGTTATGTAGCCTTCCTTTTTCAGAAGAGCTAAATTCCGCTGCACGGTTCGGGAGCTCGTCCGAATTTCGGCCGCGATCGTTTCATGCTTAACGGGCGCGCCTCCGTGCACAAGTCCCCAGCGTTCTCCGCTGTCATCAACCGTTTCTGAGGTCACGGCATCGATACACCACAGGAACTCCCATATAGCAGGCCCGATCCTTTCTTTGTGTTCGAAAAGACCGTTCGAGATAGGGATTATGTTGTTATGAGCCATTCCGAAAGAATCCCTCCCGGTCTTTTCGAAAATGATGATTTAATATTTCTGTGGGAAAAGGCGAAAGTTGTCATACAATACAGATTCCGCTATTTCCAAAGCCAGATCTATTTCAAAGATTCTTGTTAAAATATCCGCTGGCGAACCTTCGAAGCAGTAATAAAATTGACGTGCACCGCTTGCTGCGGCTCGAACATGGCTTTTGGCTGATAGTAAACCCATTCCGCTCTTCATTTCGCTAATTCCTAAGGATACATAATCATTAATCCAATTTTGAACACGTTCCTGATTTAGCTTTAATTTCTTACGGCGCACTCGGATACCTCCTTGTCAACATACTTCAAAGCAGGTATACTATATGAGAACATACTTTCTGTTTTTACGAACAAGTCGCCCGGCATGGCGGCTTTTTCGTTTTCTGCAAGAATCCTGGCTGTCATCGGCCTGATCGTTTCCTGTGCTCGAAATTCAGCAGCACTACGGACTATCTCGCGAGCCTTCATGATTCCGCTGGCATAGACCACTCCAGACTGTAGCCCCGCTAATTCGAGCATTTTGGCCAATTCACGCATGCTGTCCTCTCCTCCTGTCATAATAAAATTCATAACGTTGCGGTTGATTCTGACACCGCCAAAGCCAATTTTCGTATGTCACAGCATCAGGGATTTTTCTCCCATTTTCAATTTTGCTTACATCCGATTGGGTCATGTCCAAATATGCCGCGAGTTGCTCTTGTGTATAGCCTGCTTTGATCCTTTGTTCGCGTAATGATTGGCTGATATGATCCGCTGTCATAAACAAACGAACCTCCTCCTTTCCGAATATTCCAAATTGGAATGGAAGCGAATGGGAAAAGAGGCTATGATGTTTTTAAGAAAAAAATTCCCCGCAATTCCCCTCGCAACCTACTCCAAAAGTAATGTAGTTTTATAGTCCCCCTGATTGCCCGCTGTTCCCAGCAGCGGGCACACTCCTCAAGGAACTTCTCGCTCAAGCCACCTGATGAAGTCACGTTTAAAAACGCAGTATGGTTTTTCCCCTCCGTTTGCGAGTGGGAAGTTCGGCCGTTTCATTACAGAGTAGGTGTGACTCGATGACCAACGGGTAATGTTAATAACGTCCTCCGCGTACAACAAATCCGGATATTCCGCGAATGGTTCTTTCGGCTGCTCTTTTTTCAAAAGCATTTCCGCTAAGCTCCCAAGCAATTCCATCACTCTGTTTTCGTATATACCAGGTTGATTTTGGGCCATTTTTTTCTCCTTTCGTTAAGAAGTTTTAATCGAAAGTATCGTTTCGTTACCATTTTGATCAAAAAAAATCACCCAATTAAATCCTATAACTGATGCGATCTTTTGGGCAACTTCAACACTAGGTCTGCGCTTTCCAGTTTCAATCATCGTATAGTATGGTCTCTTTATACCGCAAAGATCAGCAACATGTTCTTGCGTAAAACCTAGTTTTATTCGTAATTCTATTAACCAAGTTCGCTCCAAAAAGTAAAACCTCCCTCCTTTTTATGTAGCGATTCGTTACTTCATGTATTCATTATATGTAACGTTTCGATACTCGTCAACACATTTTTGTGTCGTATTGTTACATTTATTTTTATGTAGCGTATTGTTACAATTAAGCTAAGTTAAATTAAGTTAAATTAACTTAATTTAAAATTAATTATTAGCTGGTGATACAGATGATATCGAGTAGGTTGACGGCATTTCGAAACAAACTAAATAAGACTCAACAGGATATGGCAGATTATTTGGGCATAACTCGGCCCGCGTATACTGCATATGAAAGTGGAAGTAGAAACCCTGATTATAAAACCTTAGAAAAAATTGCTGACCTATTTGATACTTCAATTGATTATCTTCTAGGTAGAACAGATGACCCATCACCGCCATCAAAAGAAAAGATTAATCCGAACATTAACATTGCTTATTTAGATGGGGTCAAACACGAATTGACTCCTGAAGTAGCGAAACGCCTGAAAGAAGATATTGAATTGTTTGAAAAACTAAAAGAACAGTGGAAGAAAGAGCAAGAGAAAAAATAGTTAAGATGTAAAGAAATAAGTGCTAACTAAGCGCTTTTTCTTTTACACATATAAACGAACATACATTCCCGTAAATATTCGTTATTGAGAACATATTCCAGAGGGGTGTCATCATGAATCTCAATTTATCAATGTACAAACAATCAGATCTTGAAAAATGGATCAATAAGTCGTATCGAGACAACTGTATACACTATGCTTCGGATATGGATATTGAACGTATTGCCAACATTTTCAATGTTGCAATCTGTAAAACAAAAGAGGAAAGCAGAGCTATGTGGGATGATGAATTTGCGGTTATTATGTTAAATTCAAACTTTGACGAACCAGAACGACGTGAAGCATTCTTTCATGAGTTATGTCATCCGTTAAGACATGTCGGGTCTCAGCATCATATCCCCAAGTCACTAATGGAGCTTCAAGAAATCCAAGCGGCACATTTTCAACTTTATGCAGCCATGCCGGTGTACATGTTGGTGGAATTCAAAGATATTAATCACCGGCCAACATACATAAAAGTCTTGGCTGAAGAGTTTAAATTGCCGATCCCCTTTGTACAGAAACGAATTGATCAAGTTGAGCGGCGCATTAATCAGGAACGTTCACACCAGAACTTTATCGCGCATATTACTCCAGTACAAATCAGATTTGAATACATGCCTGAAACACTCCACATTTTAGAAAAGCTACGGACCATACAGGCAAAAAAGAGGATGGTGTAAAGATTGGCTAAAATTACGGTTTATTATGACTATCATGAAGGCCATCAGTTGCCTTTTTGGATGTTTATATCATTTAAGCGTGGTGAAATTCAATGGGATAAAAGATATCTTCACATCCCTATCACAGCTCCTTTCAATCGAAAGGAACTGAATGATATCCCCGAGACTATGGCAAGTGCCACCGTTCAATTGGATGACATCACTATCCCTACACATCGCCCAGATTTTTTCGGAATTGACATTCAACGTATAAACAAACGCATCCTTCAAGAAGGATGTATCGATTTGAATAATATTGAACAGTTGGTCATTCAAATGTGTGACATTGAAGAAGTTCTCAAATTAGATGCCGTAAGATATTATTTGCCTTGATTGGGGGTTTTTTAATTCATGGCAGTAAAATTAAAGGGAAGCGTTCGTCCGCGCGGGGATAAATTCGAATATGTTATTGATGTTGGTAAAAACCCTATTACTAAAAAACGAATCCAAGAAACAGGAACTTGTGATACTCAAGAGGAAGCAGAACAAGCCTTGTTTGAAATTAATCGGAATCTTCGACTAGGGCACAAAAGTGCAGGGAGAACATTCAAAGATTTTATTATGTCCTATTACGAAAGTGTTGTGAGGCATAAAGTAAGGGCCACTACTTATGAAAAACAAATGGAATACGTTTTGCGTATCATTAAATATCTGGGCAATAAAAAAATCGACAAAATCACATATGATGATATCGAGGACTTTTACAGTCAGCTTCTCAATGTTGATAAACAAGGAAAAGGTGTCATTAGAAATATCTCCGCTGTTCTTAGAAAAACATTTAAATACGCAATGAAAAAAAAAGCTATAATATATGATGTATCAAAAGATGTGGCACCATATAGTTACAAACCAAAAAAAATGACTGTTTGGCAACCAGAACAAGTCAGCCATTTCTTAAAGACTATGCGCGGTACAGATCGGTATGCATTTTATGCATTAGTTTTTTCAACTGGTATGAGAATAGGTGAAATACTTGCTCTATACAAAACTGATATTTTAAAGAAAACAAATCAAATAAAAATTGAAAAAGCCTTAAAAAGATTAGGTAAAGGCTTTGTGATTGATGACACTAAAACTCCAAACTCAATTAGGACGTTGAGATTACCAAAGCACGTTGTAGATGAATTATTGACGCATTCAAACTCAAACACTTTGTATTTATTCGAGCTTAATGGAAAACATTTCAATCCAAGAACAATTAGAAATCGATTTTACGCCGATACCAAGATTGCTGGATTACCTCGAATCCGATTCCATGACATTAGACATACAGTTGCTTCAATACTGCTCATGAATCGACATCCAATTGTAGCTGTAGCAGAGCTTTTGGGTGATACAGTTCAGACGGTCAATTCAACCTACTCGCATTTCATTCCCAAGATGGAATCCGAATTAGTTGAAACTATTACGAGTGAGTTTTTTAAACATTGAACTGTGGATAACTTGGAAATGTGAGCAAATTTGTGAGCGACACTATTTATTATCGCCAAATTGCCTACATTTATTAACGATATCAAGATGTGTTGTTATTATATCACAATCTTTCGGTAAGAAAAGAGTTTCCTTGCTCCGGGAATAGCGCGAACTGTTCAACGCCATCGGCTGTCCAAAAAAGCTAAAAAAAATAATTTGGCGAAAATCGTCGAACGGTGCCGCAAAAAAAAAGGAGAGCCGGGTTTTCCGGACTCTCCTTACCTGCATTTTGTTCACGATGCTGGCTTAAGGAATCATTTGTACCGATACGCTGTCAGGGCCGACGCTCAATTCTTTGATCGTTTTGTCGAGGATGCTGAGCGCTTGGCTTTTCTCCAGCTTGTTTGCTTGGACGGTAACCTTCCATTTGTTGGAATCTTGTGTTACAACGGCTTGCGGGAAATCTTTCGTCAAGGTTTCTTCGAGATTCGTGACCTTGGCTTCCATATCTTCGATTTTCCGCAGCTCTTCCTGGGCCTTAACGGCAGCTTCGGTCGTTTGTTTCGGGTCCGCGATAATCGTCAGGAGCTGCTCGGCCTTCTTAGCCATCTCCTCGTTGCGCTTAAGCTGAAGATTTACAAAATAGTCTTTCCCCGATTGGACCTGCGCCTGCGCTTGCACCTGCTGCAGCACTTTGGCGTCCGTTTCGTTTTTGGAGACCGGCTGTGCGGCGATCGACGACGTCTCCGCTCCCGTGCTGCTGGGTTTTTCGCCCTTTCCAGGCTTTTGCTCCGGCTTGCCTTCCGGCTTTTGTTCCGGCTTCATCTCGGGCTTCTTCTCAGGCTTCATTTCCGGTTTTTGCTCAGGCTTCATTTCCGGTTTTTGCTCCGGTTTCATCTCAGGCTTTTGTTCGGGCTTCATTTCCGGTTTTTGCTCCGGTTTCATCTCGGGCTTTTGTTCGGGCTTCATTTCCGGTTTTTGCTCGGGTTTGATCTCGGGCTTTTGCTCCGGCTTTATTTCCGGTTTTTGCTCCGGTTTCACCTCAGGCTTCTGCTCGGGCTTTATTTCCGGTTTTTGCCCCGGCTTTTGCTCGCCTCGCGGACCGGCCGCATCCGTCGATACGGGATGCTTTGCGTCCGTTTGCCCGGCATTGATCGTCATTTCCTTCGGCGTCGTCCCCGTCACTTCCACATTGCCCACGTCTTCCGTAAACAAGTAGTAAGCGGACAGCACCACCATCAAACTAAGCATGGATACAAGCCAAATGGTTTGTCTTTTCGAATTCATTGCATATCCTCCTTAACGTTTATCCTTGTTTAATATTGAATGTATCGCACCGGCCCCGTACGGCTTACTGCTTGCGAGGCTGGATCGATATCCGGTGGGCAGGAACGTCCAGCCCTCGTTCTACCGCTTCGGTAATCATTTTTTTCACCGTCAAGTTCTCCGCGCCCTTGGCGACGACGAGCACGCCGCGGATTTTCGGCTTAATCGTCTTGACGACGAGCGGCTGCTTGCCGCCCGAAATCTCGTAGAGCACAACTTCGCCGTTACGGGTCACGTCGGTGATATGTCTCGTGGCCCCCTGCGGATCTTTCTCATTGGTAATTTGCTGCGTTTCCTTGGTGTTGCGCTCGACGTTCAGTTCCTCCGTCGACTCAATGGTCACCAGCACTTCCACATCGCCTACTCCGACAATTTTCGACAAGATGTCTCTGAGCTCGGTTTCATACGCTTCCTCATAATCTTTGAATAGGCTACGCTCTTTGCTTCCCTGACCGAAGGCCGGCTTGGTCTGATCGGGAGGAGACGCCCGTCCCGTGCCGATGGGATCCACCTCCTTCACGGTGATAAACGAGTTCAGAATCATAAGCGCAGCGCCTACGAGCCCGAGCAGCAGCACCCATCGAAACGTCTGCACCCGCTTGGGGCCGCCCGGGCCGCCGCCAAGCCAAGATTGCATCCTCTTTCGCATCTCTCCCATCCGCATCACCTCCCCACCGCCAGCTCCAACCGGATTTGGTCTCCGCCTATCTGCCAATCCTGCTCCAACATCAGTAATATTTGCGTCTTTTTCTGCAACCATTCAGGCGATAGCTTATTTTCATCCGATTCCCTGCCGCTTATTCGGGAAACGGGCCTGGATTGCGGCTCTCCGATACGGATATCGACACCTGCAACGGGTTCCACCGGTTTGACCGGCTCGATTCCTCTACCCGGCTTTGAAGCCGTATCCGTGACGGGCATAATCGGCGGCTGCGGTTCCAAGGCGAGAGAGACGCTGCGGATGACAAGCTGGCCTTCGCGATCGGCGGCGGTCTCCACCTGAATGCTTCGCACCTTCACTCCAGCCTTCTGCTCGATGCTTCGCTTCATCAGATCGGCAGCTTGCGTTTCGACCAGCTTCCGCGACTGTTCCTGCTGCTTGGCTTTCAGCGCTTCGGCCCGCTGCAGGGTGACGGGCAGCGATTCGACCTCTCCGCTTGCCCCGCCCGCCATCCGTTCCGGGCTCGCCGCTCCGCTTTTGAACAACGCGTCCTTGACACGCTCATCCAATTGCGACCGTTGGCCAAGCAGCGAGAAAAGCGGCTGCAGCAGCGTAAGCAGCAGGAACAGGCCGATCACGGTTTTGACGTAGCGCTGCATCGATTGGTTCGGCAGCAGCAGGTCGACGAAGGTGGCGAGCAAGATGACCATGACGATCGACTTGAGCCACCCGCTCAGGAAGTCCAATCGTCATCCTCTCCTTCGCGGGACGCGGTTCAGCGCATCATGACAGATACGTTCCCAGCGGCAATCACAATGGTGATCGCCAGGAAAAACATCAGCCCGACGACGGCAAGCGCCGCAAATACGAAAATCAAGCTTTTCCCAATTGTTTCCAAGCACGTGATCATCGGGTTATCTCCCAAGGGCTGCATCACCGCAGCCGACACATTATAGATGAAGGCAAGCGCCAATATTTTGAGCGCCGGGAAGGCACAGAGCACCAGAAGAATGACGACCCCCGCCAGTCCTACTGCGTTTTTCACCAGCAGCGATGCGCCGATCACGGTCTCCGAGGCGTCGGAGAACAGCCGCCCGACCACCGGCACGAAGTTGCCGGCAATGTACTTGGCCGTCCGGATCGTCACCCCGTCCGCCGCGGCGCTGCCGATGCCTTGTACCGAAACGACCCCCAAAAATACCGTAACAAAAACCCCAAGGCACCCGACACTGACGTTCCGCAGTAAATTCGCAAGCTGGGTCACCTTGTATTTGTCCGACAGCGAGCTGACAATATGCAGCACCGCCGAGAAAAACAGCAGCGGAAATACGATGAAGTAGATCGCCGTCCCGACGGCGTGGATCATGAACACGATCAGCGGGTGCATGACGGTAACCGTCACCACATTGCCCATGGAGGCGAGCAGCGTAAGCAGCAGCGGCACGACGGCGATCATGAAGTGGATCATATCCGTTATCGCCGATTTCGCATAGCCGATCGCTACGCTGAAGCTGTTGACCGCCATAATCATCAGGACCAGAAACGAAATGGCGTAGGCGATTTTGCTGACGTTATTTTTCTCGAAGGAGCTTTGCAGCGTTTCCAGCAGCATGCTGAACACGGTAAGAATGACGATGGAAACGAGCAGCTTGCCATTGTAGAGAAGCTCGTGAAACAAGTATTTGAACAGTCCCGAGAAAACCGAACCGAGGCCGAAATCCTTGGCTCCGAGCAGCAGCTCCATGAAGCTCGGGGCCCGGCTGTCCGGAAAATATCCGCCGTACTGCCGGGTCAGCCGGCTCCAGAATTGCTCGACCTGATCGAGCGGCAGCCGCTGCGCTTGCTCCCGGATCAGCTCTTCCGCCGGTACGGCGGCATATGCGGTGCCACAGCAGCCCGCTCCCCCTTCCGGCAGGAGCCCCGCGAAGAACGCCATGCCAAGCAGCAACCCGAGCCGGAGCGCGCCGCCGGCAGCCAATCTCCTGCACGAATGTCGTAACCCTTGCATCCAGCGCCGCCTCATCGTTTCGCCTCCACCCGCTTTTTCATGCCGAGCTGCCCATCTCCGGAGCTATGCGGGAAGCAGCTTGACGACCGTTTCGATAATGGCGGAGACGATCGGAATCGCCATCACCATAATGAGAACTTTGCCGGACAGTTCGATTTTGGAGGCGATCGCTTCCTGACCGGCGTCCCGGACGATCTGGGCGCCGAATTCGGCAATGTAGGCGATGCCGATGATTTTCAGAATCGTTTTCAGAAAAATCAGGTTGATGTTCGCCTTGTTAGCCAGCTCCTCCAACACTCCGATCACGGCGGTTATTTTGCCGATCAGAAAGAGAAAGATCGTAATGCCGGTGAAGGCCGTCAGCAGGAAGGCGAACATCGGCTTTTGTTCCTTAATGATCAGCACCAGCACGGTCGTCACCAATCCGAGCCCTACGATTTGAATGATTTCCACGGGCTTCACCTGCTTTTATTGGAAGAGAAAAATCGTCTTGATCTCTTTAAACAAGCTATCCAGCAGCCGGACCACCATAAACAGCACGACGACGAAGCCGATCACGGTAACCCAATGCGCCATATCTTCTTTGCCCATCTGCTTCAGCACGGTATGAATCATTGCGATAATGATGCCGATGCCGGCGATCTGGAATATCGCGTTTACGTCCACGTTCATTGGCGGCACCTCACCCTTAAGCCTGGCTCTGCTTCTAATACATTAAAATGACGACTAACGCGCCCATCAGCAGGCCGAGGCTTTTCCACATCCGCTCGTACCGCTCCCGCTCGTCCCGCGCAATATCCGCTTCCCCTTGCAAGCTGCTGACGGTGAGCCTCAGGTGCTTCACCTGGTCATCGCGGTCCGTCAGCCCCAGCGTCGAGCCAAGCTGCAGCAAAATGTCCCGCTCCGCCGCCTTCATCGACGTCGTTTTCCATCCCCGGCTCACCGCCTGCTCCCAAACGGCCTGTACGGAACGGCCGCCGGGCTTGCCGAGTTCCTCCGCTGCGGCCGCAAACAAAGCGCCCGCCGGGGAGTCATCCGCTCTTGCGGCGCGTCGGAGCGCGTCCGGCAGCGGCGTGAAGCCGTAGACGATTTCCGTTTCCAGCCGCTGCAGCATGCGGATCAGATCGGCGATTTGCCTCGGTCGGCGCGACAATTGGGAAGCTTGGTAAAAACCGAACAGCGTGCCTGCCAGCAAAATCAGCATGGCGCCAAGCAGCTTCAGCATGCGGGTTCCTCATCCTCTTCATCGGTTCGTTTCATCAGCTCAGCCCCCCTCTCCAAGCCAGCCTGTCGTCCAGCCGTTTGCCCTGCTTGTCATAGACGGCCGTTTCCGGGCCCGCTCCCGGCGGTCTGGCCAGCACCACGAAGCGGTCGAACACGCCGTCTTCGAGCAGCTCGCGCAGGATCGGACGGCGCCTGAGCTCCGCGGCGTCCCGGCCGTGGGCCGTAGCGATGACGCCGACGCCTGCGTGCAGCGCTTCGTGGATCGCAAGCGCGTCCTCGGCCCGGCCGATCTCGTCGGCAATCAGCACCTCCGGCGACATGGAGCGGATCATCATCATCATGCCTTCCGCCTTCGGGCAGCCGTCCAGCACGTCCGTCCGGTACCCGACATCGAAGCGGGGCACCCCTTTGACGCAAGCTGCAATCTCGGACCGTTCGTCGACGATGCCGATCTTGAAGGATCGGCGCAAGCCGTTGTCCGCTCCTCCCGTGCCTAGCAATCGGGCCAGATCGCGGACCAGCGTCGTCTTTCCCTGCTGCGGTGGAGAGACGATCAGCGTGCGGTACACCCGCTCGCCGCCCGGTTCGAGCAGATAGGGAAGAACCGGTTTGGCGGCATTTTTCCATTCCCGCGCCAGCCGGACGTTGAAGCCGCTGACATCTTTGATGTACTTTACTTTTCCTTGTTCCAGGACGGTTCGTCCGGACAGGCCGATCCGGTGTCCGCCGGAAACGGTAATGAATCCCCGCTTCAGCTCCTCCTCGAACGTGTACATCGAATGCTGCGTCAGCTGCTCCAGCAGCTCCGCGCAGTCCCGGCGCGTCGGCCGATAAGCTTGCCCGGGATCGGCGCACAAGCCGCCCTTGTCCGATACGAAGCCGCAGCCCGAGGCCCAGACGACTTCCAGAGGCCTCTCTTCGCGGATCCGGATTTCTTGCAGATCGGCGGCAATGCGGGTTGGTAGAGTTGCTAGGATCTGCTGCATATCGGCAGAGAAGAACGGCAGCAGTGACCGGATCATGGCTATCCCTCCCAAGCTGTCCATCTTTTACAATCATATGTATGATGCAATCTACTGAACTATGACCGATTACTTTTTTAAGATTCCAATAAAAATACAGCTCACGCCGACAAGCACCCATAGCATTTTACCCGCCGACAGCTTATCCGCCATCCCCACGAGTCCGATCGTCGTTGTCGTAAGCAGCACGAAAGGCCCGACCAGCGCCAGCCCCGAATTGACCAGAAGCGCTTTCTCAATCTGGTTATAGCGCAGCATAAGCAGCCCCGCCATAATCTCGATGCTCCCCGAGAAGATTCGGATCAGCGCCATACTGAGGACGATTTTATTAATGACCGACATGCGTTTCCCCCCTTCGCATTCCTTATGTAATGTTATGCGGGCTCGTCTTATTTTAGGCTTGCGGGGCACACCATTCGCCCAAAATGCATATGATGACACCGTAATTCAACTTTAAAGTTACTGCGAGGCGATACAAGATGGAGGTTACATCAGCGCTGCAGTGGAACACCCTGCTCAGCGATCCGACCGGGCGTCGTACGGAGAAGCCGCGAGCCTTAGGCAAAACGATGGTGATTGACAAAGGCCTTGGGCTTCATGCGCTTGAGGATTTGCTGCAAACGGCAGGCGTCTATATCGACATGCTGAAAATCGGGTTCGGCACCTCGCCGCTTTACAGGACGGAGTTGCTTAAGCGAAAAATCGATATGGCCAAAGCCCACGACATTATCGTCTACCCCGGAGGCACGTTTCTGGAGGTGGCGATCCGGCAGGATGCGGTCGAACATTACTTTGATATGGCAGCTTACATGGGCTTCAGCGGTGTGGAAGTGTCGGACGGAACCATCGAGGTGCCCCGGAGTCTGCGCAGCGAGCTGATCTCCCGAGGCGTGGAAGCGGGGCTCACGGTTATTACCGAATACGGGAAAAAAGGGTGGGGCTCCACCATCGAATTGGACGAATTGATCGAGACGGTGATTGTGGATACCGGGCTTGGTGCCGCGCTTGTCACGATCGAAGGCCGGGAATCCGGCAAAGGCGTCGGCATCTACGACGCTCAAGGCGCTTGCAAGGATAAGGAAATCGCGCAGGTGCTAAGCCAAGTGCCGAGTCCGGGCGTCCTGCTCTGGGAAGCGCCGCAAAAGGAGCAGCAGGTGCATCTGATGCAAATGCTGGGAGCCGACGTTCATCTGGGCAACGTCGCTCCTTCGGACGTCATCTCGCTCGAAGCGCTCCGTCGGGGGCTCCGTTCGGATACGATGCTTCCCGAAGGGCTGCAATCCGCTGCCGTCGGCCATTCGTGGGATTGGCAAATTTGAAGCGGGGGAGGTCCGGTTTCCATGAATATTCAAGTGATCGCATGCATTAACGAAGCGAGGTCCGACGATCTTCAGCACAAAACCGTTATCGTCATCGATGTGCTTCGTGCAACCTCCACGATGCTGACAGCGCTTGCCGGAGGATGCCGGACACTTGTCCCGGTCGAAACGGTGAGCCAGGCGAAAAGCTTGCAGAGCCCGGGGACTTTGCTGGGGGGCGAGCGTTCGTGCAAAAAAATTCCCGGCTTCGACTTCGGCAATTCTCCGCTCGAGTACACGCCTGAAGCCGTGTCCGGAAAAACGTTAATCATGACGACGACAAACGGCACCCGGGCGATTCATAAGGCCAGGAAGGCGGATCACGTGCTGATCGGCGCTTTCCTGAACGCCGGGGCCTGCGCCCGTAAGGCGGTCTTGCTGGACCAGGAAATCGCGCTGGTCTGCTCGGGAGCCCAGGACGTGTTCTCGCTGGAAGACGGCCTATGCGCCGGTCTGCTTGTGCACGAATTGCTCCGGTTATCCGGCTGCGATCCGGACAGTCCGGCGGCCGCACAGGCGGTCGGCGATTTCGGCTTGGCTATGCTCCATGCCTACCGGCAAGTACAGGACCGTCTGACCGAAATGCTGCTCTCCTGCGCAGGCGGACGACGGCTGACCAAGCTCGGCTTCCGTGACGATGTGACGTACTGCTCGCAAATCGATCTATTGTCCTTGGCTCCTGTCGTGCGTGCCGGAAAGCTGGAGCCGGAACCCGCCTCGGCCTCGCTCTAGTTCTAAACCAAGCCCTCGTTCATACACTGGAAAAGAAACCAATGGACAAGGGGCCTGACCATGAACGGAGACATTTTGCTGGTGGCGCTGATTATCATCGGTCTGATCGGTCGCTCCCATATTATTACAACGGCGGCGTGCGTGCTGTTAATTATTAAGCTCATCAGTTTGGAACGGTATTTGCCTACCATCGAACGGAGAGGGCTGGAGCTCGGACTGTTGTTTTTGACGATGGGGGTATTGGTTCCGTTCGCCAGCGAACGGATTTCCATTAAAGACGTGACGTCGATGTTCACCACTTGGCCGGGGATCTTGGCCTTGGTCGGAGGCGCAATCGCAACGTACATGAACGGCAAAGGCTTGGAGTTATTAAAAATAGACCCACAATTGATTGTGGGTCTTGTCATTGGGTCCATTTTCGGGATTATTTTCTTGAAAGGCATCCCGGTCGGGCCGCTGATGGCCGCCGGAATTACCGCTTTTCTGTTTAAGCTGTTTACGTTCGTCTTCGATAAGCTGCGTTAAATTATCTTCTATCAGAAGGGCCGCCCACAAATACGGTCTGATCCGTATCGAGGCCATAAGCGCTGTGCAGCGCCGCGATCACTTCGTTCAGACGGCCGTTTTCAATGACGCAGGATGTCTTGATTTCGGACGTGCTCACCAGCAGAATGCTGATGCCAAGCTCGGAGATGACCTCGAACATTTTCGCAGCCACGCCCGGCGTACTGACCATGCCCGCGCCAACGATGGATACTTTAACCAGATTGGTTTCGGAGGTCACTTGACGGAAGCCGACTTCCGGACGAATTCCTTCGATAACTTGAAGCGCCTTCTCTTGATCGGACAGCGATACGGTGCAGGAGAAATCGGCGAGACCATTCTGTACGCCGCTTTGGACGATGATATCCACATCGATTTGCGCGTTGGCCAAGGCAGTGAAAACTTTAGCCAGCTGCCCCGGCTTTTCTTCCACTCCCAAAATACTGATTCTCGCCACATTTTTGTCGTAAGCAATGCCGCGTACTACGATGCCTTGTTCCATCGCCGCTTCCTCCTTCACATTCGTGCCCTCATTATGATTGAAGCTGGATCTGACGACCAGCCGTACGTTGTAATTTTTGGCGTATTCCACGGCTCGCGGATGCAGAACCGCCGCTCCGAGATTGGCAAGCTCCAGCATTTCGTCGTACGAAATTTCGTTCAGCTTGCGCGCGCACTTCACGATCCGCGGATCGGTGGAATAAATGCCGTCCACATCGGTGAAGATTTCGCAGACGTCCGCTTCAATGGCTGCCGCCAACGCCACGGCCGTCGTATCCGACCCGCCGCGTCCGAGCGTCGTAATTTCGCCTTCCTCCGTCATGCCTTGGAAACCCGCAACGATAACGATTTTGCCGGCTGCGACCGCATTGCGGATACGATCCGGACGGATATCGGTAATGCGCGCCTTACCATGAAGCGCTTCCGTGTACATGCCGGCTTGCCAGCCCGTAAACGAAACGGCTTCGTGCCCGAGGCTGTGGATCGTCATCGCCAGCAGCGCAACCGAAACCTGCTCGCCCGTTGTCAGCAGCATGTCCATTTCTCGCGCCGGCGGTGTGCCGGGGCACAGTTGTTTGGACAAATCGATCAAATCGTCCGTTGTATCTCCCATGGCCGAAACGACGACGACACAACCGTGGCCTTCAAGCTTTCTTTCCACGATGCGGTTCGCCACCCGCTTCATCCGCTCCGCGTCACCTACGGAGCTCCCGCCGAATTTCATCACTATCAGAGACAAAGCTGCTCACTCCCTACGCAAACTTTTACATAACTAGTGAGTTATTATATCATATGCCCTGTCTCTCTTGAAATAGTAAAATATCAACCCGAGCAGACGGATAACGCGAAGCTTCCGTCTTCTTCCAACCTTGTCATCAGTTCCCTTGCGCCGCTGCAGCGCGCTTCAGCCAGATGGGCCTGATAGGCTCGGCTCGTACCCGCTTCGGTCACCACATAGACCCGTTCTTTGCCTAGATTGCGGCACCATGCAAGAAAGCGGTCCGCCTGTTGGGCGAAGAGCAGGCCCGGCAGCGTATGAATGCCCTGCAGCCACAAATATTCGGGCAAGTCGGCAGGCAGCTGCCACTTGGGGAACCGGCCCGCAAGCCGGCCAGGCTCAAGCGGCATATCACAAGGCATCGTATGAAAATCGTAACGGAAAGGATATTGACGCGGACCTGCGAGCGGATGCACAAACCGGGCGACAGGCATCCCTTCGCACCAGAGCTCCGCTGTTTGAAGCATTCGCAGCGTCGGACCGGCGATGACCGCATCCGCATCCGAGAGCGGCTTCAAGCTTCGAAGCCGAAGCGCGTCCGTTCTGCCTCGTTCCGTGAGCTGCGGGTCCTTCATTTCCCGGCTTCCGGGCAAACCGAGCGAATGCTGCGATTCACCGTGAATGACGAATACCAAATCCATCATGCTCCCCCCAGTCCATCGTTTGCTGTAGGCAAACTGCTCCTGTTCATTTATACGAAACGGGCGTATCCTCCATGCTACCTATCGTTAGCGCCGCCCGAGAAGCTACAGCCGGTTCCGTCGATCGGCCCATCTCCGCAACAGCGGCTGTAGGGCAAAAGCATACAAGGCGGCGCTGCCGGCGAAGGTCAGTGCGTAAAGCCATCCGGACGGGCTTGCCGTCAGCCCGAAGGAAACCTGCGATTCCAGCGCCTGCTTGCTCGAATAAGCGTCGACGATCTTCGGCACATGCCGCATGGTGAGAAGCATCCCCGAAACGACTTGCACGATAACATACAGAATATGAACCACCGCTGCGAACAAAATGGCGTTCCTTATTGTTTTAACCATCCGGTTCTCTCCTTGAATCCCGTCATCTATAGTTTGCATACCATCCAATATTCATCGTACGATTCGCCGCCGATTTTCAACGCGTTCGGTTCGGTGCCGAAAATTTCGAATCCGGCCGAACGGTACAATCGAACCGCCGGTTCGTTGACGGTCACCACAGCCAAATAAACCTGCTCCAGCCCGTCCAGCGAGCGCACCTCCTCCATCACATGCCGAAGCAGCGCGGTGGCGATCCCTTTCCCCTGGTGGGCGCTATCCACGTACACTCCCCACAGCATGCCCTTATGAGCCAGGTTGCGCGAAGACTCCCGGCGAAAGCCGATCATGCCCATCAATTCGTTGTTCTCTCCGAACGCTCCCAGAAGAAACTGGTCCGCCGAATTCGGAAAACGGCGGCGAACCTCGTCCATACCGGTAAGCGACGCGTCCTCGTAGTTCGATCCGAACGATTCCGGATGCTCTTTCAGTGATTTTAACCGCAAGCTCCAAAATGCCTCCACGTCTTGAGGCTCCAGTTTACGAAGTATCATGACTTATCCTCCTTTTTAATAGATGCAAAAAAACGATTGACTCTGACATTAATGTCACGGTCTATAATAAAACTACGATCCGCAATTCACCTGAAGGAGGGATGGCCCTGAAAATCGGCGAGCTATCCAAGGCGACCGGAGCCAGCATCCGATCGCTCCGCTATTACGAGAAGCAAGGGCTTATCGCGCCGGCCCGCACCGAAAGCGGCTACCGGGAATATCACAAATTCGCCGTAGAGCAGGTCAAAACGATCCGGTTGTATCTGAATCTGGGCTTGTCTACCGAGCAGATTGCCGGTTTTCTGCACTGTGTGCTCATGAACAAAGAAGCATTCTGCAATGAGGTATTGCCCGTTTACCAGCAGAAGCTGAAGGAAATCGACGAGCAAATCCAGACGCTGGTCCGGATCAGGTCCAATCTGAAGGAGCGCATACAATCTATTCTATCGGAACGAACCGATAACGAATCTATGGAGGGAACGAACGATGAGTCTTAAAACAAGCAACGATGCTGAATTTTCCGGAGATATCCGCAAATCCGAACTGACGCTGGTCGATTTTACCGCTGCGTGGTGCCCGCCGTGCAAAAGGCTGATCCCGCTGCTGGAGGAGCTCGGGCAAGAGCTGGGAGAGCGCGTGACGATTCTGAAGGTGGACGTCGACGCGTCACCACAAATTGCGGCCCGATTCGGGGTGATGTCGATGCCGACGGTCATCCTGCTCAAGGACGGCGAACCTGTCGAAAGGCTGGTCGGCTTGAGGCCGAAAGAGACATACCGCGGCTTGATTGCCAAGTACTCGGCCGTGGCCGCCCGCTAACCAGCCAGGCACTGGTCGTACCGCCAGCCGTACCTCTTCCTGTTCATCGTACCATATTTTGGCGTATGGTGGAATTCCCTGTATGTCGGATGATTTTAACGGAAACTTTGCCTAATTAAAAAAAGGCTGGCACCTTAGCTGCCAGCCTCCATGCTCCATTCCCCCTGTTCAATCGCCAAGGTTCGGACCGGACGCCCGAACTCCCGATCGATTCCCCGCTCTACAATAAGCTCATCCGGTTCGTCGTGCTGCGGATCGTCCCAGTCCAGCCATTGCAAGCGGCCGAAGCTATAGGATCGGTACGCCTTCCCATCCTTCACCCGAACATAGACCAAATCGCCTCCAGCCAAATAGCTCACGATCACTTGACCTGCGCTCCGTTCTGCCGGGAACTTGGTCAGCCAAATCTCGATCAGCCGGCTGCGGCCGGGGGAGGCGGACAAGTCGGCACGGCTGCGCCAATGAGAAGCGATGATGTCGGTCCACTGCCGGTTCCAACGCTTCTTGGTGAACACCTCGGCGACCTCGGTCGCTTTTTGCTTGAAGGAAACGAGCTTCGCCGGATCGTCCAGCAACCTGCCGATGGCTTGCCTCAAGGCATGGGCGTTAGGCTCGATGAGCAGCCCGTTGTACCCGTCGACGACGAGGTCCGTCAAGCCGCCGACCCGGGTGGCGATGACCGCATTCCCGGAAGCCATCGCCTCCAGACAGGACAAGCTCGTGCCTTCGCTGTACAGCGTCGGGATCAGCGAGATATCCGCCTGCCGGTAAGCCTGCGGCATGTCGTCAAGCTTAAGCGAGTACCGTTTAATGCGACCGGGCCACCGTTTGATTTTGAAATCCACCTGCCGAAGGTCGTCATCGAGTCCTTGCCCGACGAAATGAAAATCGACATTGGGATATTTAAGCAAAATTTGATCGATCACTTCCAGCACCAGGTACAGCCCTCTCGCATGGTACAATCTCCGGGGATACAAGATAACGATGCGGCCGCCCGGCTTGTCGTAATCGGCTCTTGGCGTAAATTCGTCCGTATCGACATAGTTCGGAATCACTTTGATCGCGTGGCCCAAAGCATAATCGACTGTCTGCAGCCAGTTCGCCGAATTCGTATCTACCGACACCAGCGTTCCACACAGCCGGGCCCCTTCGATAAAACGGCGGTTCGTTTCCCAGAAAACCGTCCCGTCCGTATAGCCGCAATCCGGGTTATCCCAGCTCACGCCGTGAATGATACCGATGCCCGAACCGCTCGTTTCATAAGGCCACGCGTTGAAAAAGGCGGAATAGACCGTCAGTCCCGAACGCTCGACCGTTTGCTCCTGAAACAACCGGCTGTATGTTTTGACGGTAGGAATCGTATATTGCTTCGCGTGCTGCCCGCCTCTGGATAAGGACACGACGTCGATGCCCCGAACCCGTCGCAGCCACGCATCATGGCCGTACTGATAGATGGTAAGCGGTATCCCCTGCTGCTCCATCAGCCGATGTAAATCCGTCAAATACCGCTCCGCTCCACCGTTATAGAACTTCTCCCCTTCATAATCCAGAAAGGTAACCGTCATCACCGCCGCCTTGCCGGCCGGATCGTAATTGGCATACGCCTTCCAGGCTCCCAGCCGCTCCTCCAACAGACACTCCGCTTGATCCGTCCGCTCCGACCATTGGTGTCCTGCGGCGAAACGGACCCCTTCCCGGGCCGCTATCGCAGCGAATTCCGGAGCTAGGACCGATTCGAGCGCCGCTTCGAATTCGTCAGCGCCTTCCGCCAGACGCAGGATATCGGTCCGGTACGCCGTCAACTCCAGCAGCGGCGTAGACACGACCGGAAGGCCGAGCGCTGCATATTCGAAAAATTTGACGGGAGACACGCCGTTGGTCGTTTCGTTGACGCGGAATGGAATGATGGCCGCATGAAACCATTTTCCATAGTGTACCAGTTGATGGTACGGCTTCATCCCAAGCAAGCGGACGTTGGGCGCATCGAGTTTATCCTTGGGAATGCCCGTTTTGCCGATAATGATGAACTGCCACTCCGGCTTTCTGCGAGCCAGTTCCAGCACCAGCTCGTCGTCGAACCATTCCTCCACCGCTCCGAAATATCCGATGACCGGGGAGTCTGCTGCGACAAACGGGGCCATATCCCCGGGAGTAAAGCCCAGTGGCATTTCGAAATCTTCGATTCTCGCAGCGTTTGGCAAATAATAGGCGTCGGGCCGTTCCGTCACATACCTCTGCAGCGATTTCGCGGAATAGGTCACGATATCCGCTTGGACCGTCGTTTGACGGTGCTTTTCGAGCATGTTCTCATCGTATAACGAAAAAAATTCAAGACAGTCGAGCACATCGTACCAAAGCACCTTATGCGGCAATAAGTCCGCCCAAGCCATCTGCATCAGCCAAGTACACAGCACAATAACGGATTGGCTGCGCAGCGCAGGAAGCAAATACGCTTCGCCGCTCACGACGAAAAGGTTCGGCTCGGCTTCGCGAAGCTGAAATGGCTCGCCGGTAGGATCGCAGAAGAAACAAAGATAACCTCGGCGGGCAAATTCTTTCAGCAGCTGCTGCGGACGCTGGAGCGGCTCCCAGGGAACGGCTTCGGGGAATACGACGATCGCTTTGTATGCTTTGTTCCCCATCATCTTCATCACTTCCGCTGCATGCGGATCGATCGGACCATGCAGGAAGCTGGTATAATACTGCTGCCTGTAATGGTATTCCGAACGAAAGTGCGGTTTGGTCTCTGCCGTCACCTTCCTCTACCTCCCCTTCGTTGCCAAATCAACTGCGGTCTGCGTTCGTTTCCTTCCATAAATAGGTTGATTCATCAATTTAGACCTGACAAGTTCCTATCCACATTTGACCAACATATGGTACAACGTATCTACTAGGAAGGAGTGTGTAATGACCGTGTCCTTACGGCGAATCCTTTTGGTGAAAAGCAAATGTATTCCGGCACGCAAAAAGAAGGCTCCCCGAAAGAAACGCCCGACCTTGTTAGACATCGTCAACAGGCTCCGTCACCGTTTGCTCAGGCTGTTTACCAGCTTAAACCGGCGCCTTCATCGAATCTCGCGCGACGTAAGCCGGCTCGCCGGGCAGGTGAACGCCGTCTCCGCGCAAGAGAAGCAATTGGCCGTACAGTTGGCGCTAACGAACCAGTCGCTGAAAGGCCTAAGCGGGAAAGTCGCCGCGCTTGCAGCCCAAACGGAGCCGTTCGCCACACAGATTAGCAACTTGCAAGCGGAAGTAGCGAGCCTCACCGCCCCGAGCCGTGCCGTTCGAACGCTGTTGCAAGAACGTGTCGGTACGACGGTATCTATCGATTCGAACGCAGGCTCCATCTCCGGTACGCTGACTACAGTCGGCGATGATTTTGTCCAAATCAAAGAGCCTACCGGCGACATTGTCTTAATCCCTCTCGTCAACGTAAATTCCGTAACTTGAGAAAGGAGGCTGCAGGACATGAATTTCTCACAGGCTCTGGCCGCCTTCATCGGCAGAAAGATCGAAGCGTTTTTGACGAATCAATTCGTGCAAGGTACGCTGCTCGGCGTAGGAGACGGCTTTTTTACGGTACAGGTCCCCAATCCTTCTTACACTTCTCCGACGATTCAAGTGACGGTATTTATCCAAAATGTAGAATTCGTGCGCATTCTTGCGGCTTAATCTTGCGACGGGCTTACATCCTGCAGCGTCTCCCTCATCCACTTCAGCCACTTGGCATAACGGCCCGGGTGGCGATGGGTTATGCTGGACATTCGCAGTCTTCGATGGTACACGACCTCGGGCACTTCCTCCGGCGGCCCGAACGATAGAAGACGCGCCAGAAGCTGAAGATCTTCGTACAAACGCCCCTCGAACGGGTCCGTGGTCAGCCAACCGCCCAACTGCTTCACCCTTTGGACGCTGTACATGCGGGGAGCCAGCGGAAATCCTTCTTTCAGCAGCGAATCGACCGTCATCTCTTTCGGACGCTCGCCGCTCCGCCCCATGATCAAGCTTTTGTTCCGGCGCTCATGCCAAAGCCTGTGCCTCCCGTAGAGGAAGGCCGCTCTGCTTCCTTGCGCAGCCCGGCCGGCGAGTAATCGCAAGCAGTCCGGCGTCAGCCAATCGTCGGCGTCAATTTCAAGCAGCCAGCGGCCCCGGGCCATCGATAACGCCCGATTCAAGGCATGGGACTTCCCCATGTTCCGCTCGCAGCGCACGAACCGTATACGGGGGTCCGCCGAAAAAGGGCAGGCTTTCAGCGTCTCCTCGGCGCCGTCGGTCGATCCGTCGTCCATGATGAGCAGTTCCCAGTGCGGGTACGATTGTACGCAGACGCTTCGGATCGCCCAAACCAAATATTCCGCATCATTGAATATGCAAAGGACTACCGTTACAAACGGAGACTTGCCGGGAACGGCGGCGCTATACCGTCCTTTAAGGATCGGGGCAACCTCGCGCCATTCGTCCGCCGCTCTCTTGGAACCGGGAACTCCCGACACAGCGGGCAGCCACCCCAAGGACCGCCGCTCCGGCCAATGCCATGCCTCGCTTAACTGGAATTGCTTTTCCACCAGGGCATACCGTTCGAACGGAAGCAGCTCAGTCCCGGCAAATCCCGGAGACAGGCCGCTGCTCCACGCTTTCGTTCGCCAGAGCACAGGCCCTCTAGGCACGCTTGCGGCAGGTAGACGATGGCCGTCCGCAGCCGCCGGGAACAGCAGTACACCGGCCACGCTCTCCTCCAACGATCGGACCCAAGTCTCGATCTCGCGGCGAAACGCCGGGAGCAGCCGCTCGCCCGCATACAGCACGGCAAACCAAGGCCCGTCATCATCGGCAAGAGCTTCATTCATGCCGCCCGCAGCATGCGATTCCAGCATTACGCACCGGCTATCCGGGAAGACGGCCCGGACGGATGCTTGCGTTTGCTCCGCAGGTCCGCTTTGACGCGAGTCCAGCACGATAAACAGCATCTCGGGAACGGCCTCCTGTCATCTGCACTTTCGGATTCACTGTTTACTATATGATAAACACCTAAAATTTGTTATCGATTTTTTCCAAGGAGGGACTGTCCGGTGAGCATCGTTATTTATCCGCCGACCCTCGACTGGGCATGGATGAAGCAACGCCCGCAGCAGCTGATGACCCAGCTGGCAAGACTGGGCTACACGGTTTTTTTCTGCAACCGAACGAGATCCGTTCCGCGGGTGGAGCGCATCGAGCCGAATCTGTTCATCGTCCATCATCATGAGCATTGGCTTCAAACGGCTTGGCCCAAAATCCGCAAAACCGCCCCGGTTCTCGTCTGGTGCTCGCTGCCCTTCGCCTACTTGTCCATTGCCGCTACCTACTCCCCCAATCGGATCGTTTACGACTGTTCGGACGAGCTCGGCGAGTGGTTCCGGGCCGAAAAACAGCTGGCCGTCCGGGCGGACGCTATCGTATGCTCATCGCAGCGGCTGTACGACCGAATCCGACGATGCTATCCGGAGCAGCGAGCCGCCTTGATCCGCAATGCTTACGATCCAAGCATGATGCTTCACTTGCCGGATGAAGAAGCCGCTGCCAGAAGCGGGTCATCGAAGCGACAACAGATCGGCTACGTCGGAGCATGGGCGCCTTGGATCGACGAAGGGCTGATCGGCCAATGCTCGCAGCTGTCCGGGGCCGAAGTGACGGTAATCGGGCCCCCGTTCGACAGAAGGCATCGGCCCGACGCTTACGGCGGCAGGGTACGGTTCTTGGGGCTCAAGCAGCATGAGGAGCTGCGGGACTATATTCAAAGCTTTAGCGTCTGTGTCATTCCTTTTCGCATAACGCCCGTCGCGGTCGCAGCTAACCCGATCAAAGCGTATGAATACCTGGCCGCCGGCAAACCCGTAATATCCACCGCGCTTCCCGAATGTCAAAGGATGGCTCCGCATGTGGATATTGCCGCATCCCGCGGGGATTTTATTCGGAAGGTTGCGGAACGGCTTGACGAGCCGGGCGACGGGGCGGCCCGTATCTCCTATGCCTTGGAGCATACTTGGGAGCGCCGCGCCCGGGAGATCGATGCCTTCCTTCGCTCGCTGCCGGAACGAAAAGAGAAAACCCGACCCCATGGAAGCGATCGAATTCTCTCCTGATAATTCCATTTGTCCCGATTTCCTCCACCCGAACATGGCCCCTTGGCGAAACTTCAAGCTTCACGATTTCTTCGTTGCTTGCACGCAGCGCTTCCAATCCATCGGCTGAACACCCTGTCCGCTTTTATGCTTCCTTGCCATAGCTCCTGCAAAAAATTGATGCAAATTGCCTCATATCCTGTGTAAAATAGGATTTAAATGGTAGTATCCACCAAATGCGGGGAAGTGAAGGCATGCGAAAAAAAGCCGGGGTTTTATTAAGCTTCGGATTGTTGGCAGGGGCGTTGGCCGGCCTAACGTGGACACCATCCGCTCTAGCCGGAGACGCTCAGAGTCTGGCGGAATCAGCCGAAACCTTGACGCTGTTCGAGCCGACGGAGCTCTATGACGACCGTTATCAGCAAGTCGGAGTGATTGCGCCCCAGCAAGTTCATGTACTGCAAACGTCAAGCATCCGAAGAGGACATGGAGAAGGCTATCGGGCACCCAGATATTTGATTTCCACCTGGATGGGCAAGGCCTGGATCGTTCCCGACAACGCGTTGAGAGGAAAAGAAGAGCCGATGGACATGTACATCGAGCTCTCCCACGAAGAAACCTTATACAGCGATCCGGGGTTATTATCGCCTAAAGGGAAAATCGGTAAACAAACCGTCCAAGCGATTGCCGGGTGGGGCAAACGTTACAAGATCGCAACTCCCGAGGGAGAAGCATGGATCGCACCGAATTGGGCGGCGGTTGGCGTAAAATTGGTTCAGACGGAGGTTCAACTGACGGCGCCAACGAAATTGTTTCGTGTTCCACACGAATATGTTTCCGAAGCGGGCGTGAATCCTCAGCCGATGCAAGTTACTGCCGTATGGCGCGATTGGTACCGGGCCGATTCGTGGCTGGGGCCGGTCTGGTTCCGGCTTCATGAACTGGATGCAGCGGATGCAGACCACCGGATGGAGGTTGGTCTGAACCAACGTTATTTCGACGGGAATCAGACGCGAATTCGTGCCTCGGCACAGCTCGGACCTAAGTGGCGGAATACTACGGAGACGATTCCGGTCGGCTTCGCCGTTCTGTTTTATAACGAAAAGGGCGAACGGATCGGCGCTTCCTCGGGAGCGACAGTCCGGCTTAAAGGCGGAGAATCATCTACTATTGAGCTGACGGCGGATCGGGATATCCAGATGTTTGCGTATGCTACCGTTCAAGTCGGGATGTTCAATGATCAACCCATAAGTAACATTCAACCGGACGACCCGATAACCCTCGCCGATGCGGCATATCCGGAGCTACGCTTGGGCGCGATTCAAGTGAGGCGGGATGGCGTGTTCAGCATCGTGACCGGTCAATACAGCTCCAAACATGCCGGCGAACGCCATGTAAAGGCGGAGCTGTCGTTCCTGAACGCTGACGGTGCGGCGATAGCCAAGGCTCCGCTGGAATTGTCGTTCGATTCGTCCTATCCTGGGGACGGCCTCCTTCAACCATTCGAAGCCGTCGTGCCGGAGGATGTAACGAACTATGCATCCATAGCGCTGCAAGTGACGGATGTGAAGTAGAGGCGAAACGCGCTCTACTCCGCCTGCCGCAGCCCGTCCGCCCGAGAAGACCGCCGCATCCGGGCCAGCGCTTCCGCCGAGGCGACCGCGTCCGGCACGCTGCGCAGTTCCAGCACCCAAGAGCCCGCAAAGCCGTGATCCTGCGCCAGCACCGTCACGGCTTCGAGCGGAACCGAACCCGCGCCGAACGCCCAGTGATCGTCGCGCACGCCTCCATTGTCGCTCAAATGCAGCCCGACGACATATGGCATGATGCGCTTGAGCGACAGCAGGCAGAGTCCCGTGCCGGTCATGTGCGCGTGTCCCGCATCGAAAACGACCCGCAGACGCGGCGAATCGATCGAGCGGACGATCCGCTCCAGAAACCTCACGTCCGTGCCTAGCAGGTTCGGATACGGCGGTACGTTTTCCAGCCCGATCACGACTCCCGAACCGGCTGTTGTGCGCAGCGCTTCCCGGACAAAATCCGCCACCCGCTCCGCAAGCTCCGACTCCAAGTCGGAATCGGCCTGAAGTTCCTCCGCTTCGTCCGCTTCCCCGGGATGCAGCACGACATAAGCGCATTCCAGCCGCTCCGCAATCCGAAGCGTAGTTAACAGAAGCTCCATCGATACTTTTCTGGCTTCCTCCTCATACGCTGCCGGGTTCAGACCTGTGATCGGAGCATGGACCGTCCAGCGAACGCCATGCTCCTTCCCAAGCTGCCGGAGCCAGTCGAGCTTCTCCTCCGGCCATTCCAGCAGCTCGATGTGCGGTCCTTCGCCCATGATCTCGATTTCCTTCCACCCGTCCCGGATCAAACGAACGACCGCCGCCTCCAAAGACTCCTCCAGCAGCGCATAAGTCGAAACGGCGCATTGACGCAGCGTTTCCATGACTTTCACCCTCCTCTTCTTCGTGTGCAAGTTACTTGATTCCCGACTGAATAAAGCTGTTCATAAACTGGCGCTGGAAGAGCAGAAACCCAGCCAGCAGCGGAGCGATGACCATCAGCGTTGCGGCGCTCACTTCCGTCCACTGCGCACCCGTTTCGAACGATTGGGCGAAAATGGCGAGTCCTACCGTAAGCGGCCGGTTTTCGACGGAATTGGTAATGATGAGCGGCCACAAAAAATTGTTCCAATGGTAGCTGACGGACACGAGCCCGAAGGCGATGTAAGACGGACGAGCCAGCGGAAAATAAATTTTCCACAGCACCTGCCACTTGGAGCAGCCTTCCATGACGGCGGCTTCGTCCAGCTCCGGCGGGATCGTCTTGAACATCTGGCGCAGCAGAAAAATGCCGAAGGCCGACGCGAAGTAAGGCAGCATAATGCCGAGCTTCGTATCGAGCAGCGACAATTCCTTCAGGACGTTATAGTTCGGAAAAATGAGCACGTCCGCCGGAATCATAATCTGCACCAGAAACAGCAGAAAGACGAGATTTTGGCCGCGAAAACGGACCCGGGCAAAAGCAAACGCCGCCATCGTCGCCGTGACCATCTGCACGGCAAACACGCAGGCAACGATCAGCAGCGTATTGACATAGTACTGCGCAAACGGCGCAGCCGCCCAGACCCGGGCGAAGTTATCCAGCGTGAACTCCAGAGACAAGCCCGGCTGCAGCGCAAGCTGCTTCGGACGAAAGGCCGTGCTAATCACCCAGACGAGCGGAACCAGCCAGACCAAAGCGAGCATATATATGAACGCATGATTTATTTTCAATTTGTTACGCAGCATGTAACCGCCAACCTTCTTTCACAGGGCATTTCCGCATTAATGGTAATGTATTTTTTTATCCAGCCCGAAAAATTGCAGTGCCGCCACCAGCAGAAGGACGGCAATCATGACGACCGTCAAGGTCGAGGCCATGCCTTGATCCCAGAAGCTGAAAGCCGTTTCGTAAATATAATAAAGCAGCAGATTGCTCGCGTTATTCGGTCCGCCTTTCGTCATGATCAGCAGATGATCGACGAGCTTGAACGCGTTGGTCAGCGCCACGATGGCGACGAACAAAGTCGTCGGCATGAGCAGCGGAAACGTAATTTTGCGGAACACGGTCCAGCGCCCGACGCCGTCCACCTCCGCCGACTCGTACAAGTCCCGGGAAATATTTTGCAGCCCGGCCAAATAAAAAATCATAAAATACCCGGCTTCCTTCCAAATCATCATGACGATCATCGCATACATGACCAGCTCCGGCGTGCCGAGCCAGTTGATGTCGCCCTGCCCGATCCATTGGGTCAGTCTGCTCAGCAGCCCGTACTGCGGCGTATAAATGAACAGCCATACGTTGGCGATGGCGATCATCGGGATCATAGTCGGATAAAAGAACGCGGTCCGCACGAAGCCTTTGCCGCGAATCGCCTTGTTGGCGAACACCGCCATCAGCAGCGCCAGCGCCATGGACGTCGGCACCGTGCCGAGCGCAAACCACAGATTGTTGGACATGACCTGCCAAAATATATCGTCCTTCATCAGATGAGCGTAATTGTCCAAGCCGATGAATACCGGTACCGGGCTCGCCAGATCCGCCTGATAAAAGCTGAGCCGGATCGTCTTGGCGATCGGATAAAACGTAAACAGGAACAAGAACACGAGCGAAGGCAAAAGCAAAAGCCATGCGAATGCGTCCGTTTTCCATTGTAAGTTGAAGTTTTTGCCGCCCAAAAGGAAGCCTCCCCGCGATCGTTAAAATAAAGCCGTGCCGGAGCCCCGGGGCGGCTGCCTGAATTAGCGCATGCCGCCGCCTTCGGTATCCGGATTACTTATTGAAAGGAGCGAGCGCCTTGTCCGCTTCCTCCTGCGCTTTCTTCAAGGCATCCGCCGGCGTCATCGCGCCTGTCAGCGCCGCCTGCACCTGGTCGCTGAGCGCCTTCATCACTTTGCCGTTGTTGTGCGTGGACAGCTCGGCGGCCGCATACTGCAACTGGTCGCGCGCCACGACGGCGGCCGGGAATTCGGCGGCGTATTTTTTCATCCGCTCGGTTTCGTAGGCGGATTTGCGGACGGCGACATAGCCGGTGTCGATGCTCCATTGGGCCGCACGTTCGGATTCGGTCATGAACTTCACGAACTTCCAAGCCGCTTCCTGCTTTTTCTTGTCGATGTCTTTAAAGATGTAGAAGTTGCCGCCGCCCGTCGGGCTGCCGAAGCTCTTCTGTTTCGGCAGGAAGCTGACGCCGAAGTCAAACTTGGCGTTTTTCTTCACGTTGGACAGGTTGCCGGTCGTATGGTACATCATGGCCGTTTTCCCTTCCAGAAAGTCCGAAGGCACGGTGCCCCACTCGGTTACGCCTTCCGGCATCGCTTTTTCCTTTTTCGCCAAATCCACCCAATACTGCAAGCCTTCCACGTTTTCCGGCGTATTGAACATGACCTTTTTGCCGTCCTCGGTCATGATGTTTTTGCCGTTTTGCAGCGCGAACGTCTGGAACATCCAGTAGGCGAAGCCGGTGACCGGAATTTCGAGGCCCCACTTGCCGTCTTTGGTCAGCTTCTTGGCGTAGTCCTTCATCTCGTCCCACGTTTGCGGCGGTTTGTTCGGATCGAGACCGGCCGCTTTGAACAGGTCCTTGTTGTAATACAGCACGATGGTGCTGCGCTGGAACGGGATGCTGTACGTCTTGCCGCCGGTTTGCGAGTTCGCCAGAAATGCGGGATAAAAGTCCGACAAATACTTGTCGCCGCCTTCTTTGGCGATGAACTCGTCGAGCGGAACGATGGCGTTCATATCGAGCAGGCTGAACAACTCGGTCGATTGCAGCACGGCCACATCCGGCGGATTTTTGCCCTGGACGCCCGCTTGCGTCTTGACGGCGGTATCCGCATAGCTGCCCGTATAGACCGGCTTGACGGTAATGTTCGGATTCTGCTTCGTAAATTCCTGAGCCATCCCTTCGATGGTAGCAGTCAGCGGCCCCCCGACGGCAATCGGGAAATAAAACGTGAGCTCGACTTTCTCGTCCTTCGTCTCCGCCTTATTCGAAGCGGAGGTAGCGGCAGGCGATTCGGTTTTGGCGCCGCACCCGGCGATCATCGAAATACACAGACCCAGACTTACCATTTTTGCAGTTACGGAACGCATCGTGTTCTCTCCTTTGGTTGTTGTATGTAGTGTACGTGTGCCGGGATCGTCCCTATGGCTTCACTGTAGCAAACGTGTGTGATGCCCTCGTTAGAGCAATGTAAAGCAAATGTTAAAAATCGGAACGGAGTGCTTCCAGCAAATCTCCTAGGGAATTCCAGACGTAGTCGGGCCGAATCGGAGACGCGCCGAGATCGGAGCTCACCGTTACTCCCGTCAGCACCAGCGCCGTGCGCATGCCGCTGCCGAGTCCTAGCAGGATGTCCGTATCCAGCCGGTCGCCTACCATCAGACAGCGCTTTGCCGGAAGGCCGCTCCATTCGAGCGCCTTGCGGGCGTAATAGTCCGACGGCTTGCCGATGACGACCTGCGTTTCGGCGCAGCTCGCCGCTTCGATCGCTTTCACCATCGCCCACGTGTCGGGGATGACGTCGCCGTCAACCGGACAATACGGGTCGGGATTGGCTGCGATCAACGTAGCACCGCTGCGTACAGCCTTCATCGCTTGATGCAGCCGACCGTAGTCGAAATGCATGTCCATTCCGACTAGCACGTGCGTCGCGCAGAGCGGGTCCTCCGTTCGCCGGACGCCCAGCTCGTCCAATTCGCGGATCAGTGCCGGTTCCCCGACGGAGTACACGACCGGATCGCGCAGCTCCGTGAAATATACCGCAGCGGCGTAGGCGGCGGTCACCACTTCGTGCACGTGCGCTTCCAGCCCGAACGCCTGCAGACGGGCTTGGCAGTCGCTCCTCGTCCGCGTCGTCGTATTGCTCAGAAACAAAATGCTCTTTCCTTTTCCCCGCAGGACGGAGAACGTTTCGGCAGCCGCCGGAAGCAGCCTGTTCCCGAGCATAATCGTTCCGTCCAAATCGAAAAAGAAACCGTCCACTTCCCTCAAATCCGGCAAAATCCTGCGCAGCTCCCTTCGTGATGAAAACACAAAAAAACCCTTTATCCAGCAGAAAGAAGCGGCGCGTCGTCAATCAGGCGCTTCCTGCAGCTGCATAAGGGTTTTCTCCTCGTCTCATACCCTTGAATATGCAATTCAAACTTCCGACTCTTACTCTAGCAGCATTTTGTCATCGGGATGTTAACGGTTTGTGTAGTTTTTGTAAAGGTGCGGCTTCCGGCAGGTCGGCGGCTCCCGAACCCGGTCCCCACAGCTTCCGGCTGCCCATCGATACGGCGCTTGCCCCTGCCTGCAGCGCCATGTCGATCTCCACATGATCGTGAATCAGCCCGCCGGCGATGATCGGCATGGAGATGCTTCGGCGCAGCTGGGTAATGACCCGGGGAATCAGTCCGGGCATAATCTCCACGGCGTCCGGCTCGCTCTGCCCGATATTGTGGATGCCGTGCTCCAGCGCCGACGTATCGATCAGAAACAACCGCTGGATTGCGGCAAGGCCGTTCTTTTTCGCCTGCTTGACCAAATGGCTCTTCGTCGAAATAATGCCGGTCGGTCGCCAGCGCTCCGCGACGTACTTCATGACGATCGGGTCGCTGCCGAGCCCCGCGATAAAATCGACGTGCAGGAACACGTTTTTGCCTGCCTTGAGCGCCGTCTCTACATACTCCCCCGCCGTGACCAGATCGCCGATCAGCAAAAAGACGACGGGCCACTCGCTGGCGCACGCCGCCTGCAAATCCTCGGCTTTGCGCACCGCGGGAATGATGCGCTTGTCCCCCATGTACTCGTATAATGCCTGCTTCACGTTCCCTGCCCCTTTCCAAGCGTCCATTCTGCGCCATACGCTGACAAGCTCTGCGCAGCTCGAGTTCATCTTAGCAGACATTTGTCAGGGCAGTGTTAACAGGAAGGGGCGATGGATGGGTAAAGGGGATGTGACTGGCAAGTGAGAGGTTTTTTCTTGACCGTTGGCCGGATCGTTTAACGAGTTAACCCTGCGCTCGCACTCTCTCAGAATGTGTTTCAGGGACATGCGATAAAAATAGAGGAAATGAGGTGCGTTAATGTGTCTAAATTGGTTCGCCTGAGCAAAATAGAGGAACTGCGATGACTTAACAGCCTCATCCCAGGGGAAATGAACATTTTTCGACACGAATAAGTCATCCTGCTTCCGCTATGTTCTGAGGAACGTCTGTAATCTTTGCTTAGCGCATCCTCGTTCCTTTATTTTCAAGTCAAGTCGAGTAGAGGTTGGCAGCCATCATTCGCGCTTCCCGCGTCGATAGTACGTACGCCACTTTGGTTCTGCTATTGCGAGAAAAACGCGGGGCGGTTAAGCCCCACGTTGAGATTTTCTCTTGCCTTCGCTTGGCACGCGTTGATCTCGCTTAAAGCGCCGCTCAGGTACGGAGTCGCCGTGCTGCGGCGTCCAAGGATGCGCCCTGTTCGTTGACCGGCATCAGCCGGACCTCGAACGTAAAATCATGCGCCTCCAGCCGGTAAGGCGGAAGCTGTCCCTGCCCGCAGCTTGCGCTCCCTAGGCCGTTGTGCCGGTAGTCGAGGTGCACGGTAATGAAATCCCGTTTGACCAAATCGGTCGTATGCTTCGCTTGCTCGATGTCTTCCGGCGTATGCCAGTGCGCGCCGAAATCGAACTTTGGCATCCCGACAGCCAGCAGCCCCGAGCCGCTGCCGCTCAGAAAAGCGGCCCACCGGACATCCGAGCGATTGCCGTTCTCTTGAGGATACACGTACGGGAAGCCGAGCCCGGCAACGGAGCCGTCATACCGGCCGAACCGCGCCGCCTGTTTGCTGTCCGGGTACGATTCCCCCGGCCCCCGGCCGTACCAGACGACGCGGTCATAGTCGCCCGGCAGCTCCATCCGCAGCCCGATGCGCGGAAGCATCTCCGGCGGCTTGCCGTACGGCGTTCCCTGCACTTGGAGCTCGACAAGTCCGCTGCTGTGGACCGTATACGTCCATACGGACTCGTAGCCCCAGTCGTAGACGGGCGGAGCCGTGCGTATGCGGCGGATGCATCGCACCGTGCCGGAGTCGAGCCGCTCCCACGCGAACGAGCGGGTGTCGTCGCGCACCAAATGAAGGCACGCTTTGCGCCAGTCCGCCACGACGTACATGTCGTTGTCGATCGGCGGCCGCCATAGCGCAAGCGTGGGGCTTCGGCGGAGCAGCGGACGGCCCGCGCCGGTCCACGAGCGGATATCGCCACGCGCGAGATCGAAGCGGAGCGCGAAGTCCGCGCCGTGCAGGACGAGCTCGCCTGCGCGCTCTTCCGCGAGCAGCGGGTGCGGCGCCGACGCAACCGGAGGAGCGTCCGGCCCAGCCGCCCAGCCCGGCAGCTCAAGCTGCGCCCAGGCCACTTCGTGGCCGTGTGGCGCCCAGCTTGTGTCCGAGGCGAGCACAAAGCGCAGCTCGAGCCGGTACTCCGCGCGGGGCAGCAGGCGCACCGGTCTTTGCAGCGGAAGCGACACTGGCGCTGTACCGCCCGGCGGCACGTCTGGTAGCGGAGCGCTGCCGCTCGCAAGCGGTGTCCCGTCCGCCGAGACGGTCCAGACGAGCTGCAGATGGCTCAGATCGCGGAAATCGTACCGGTTCCGGATCGTGACCGTCCCTTGTTCGGCATCGAACGTTTCCACGGTGACCGGTTCGATGATCTTTTTGTACTCCAGCAGTCCGGGCGAAGGGGTGCGGTCCGGCGTGATCAGCCCGTCGATAACGAAGTTGCCGTTATTCGGCTCATCGCCGTAATCGCCTCCATAGGCGTAGTACGTCCGCCCATCCGCCGCTTTGCGGCTGAGGCCGTGGTCGATCCACTCCCATACGAAGCCGCCGGCGAGCCGAGGATAGGTGCGGAACGCTTCCTCGTATTCGAGCAGCCCGCCGGGACCGTTGCCCATCGCATGCGCGTATTCGCACAGCACATGCGGCTTCTCCTCGTTTTCGCGCTGCCCGAAGCCGATCATTTTCTCCACGGTCGAGTACATCGTACTGAATACGTCACATACCTTCGCTTCGCGGTCGCCTTCGTAATGAATGAGCCGCGTCGGATCGGTGCTGCGGCACCAGGCGGTCATCGCCTCGTGATTGCAGCCGAAGCCGGATTCGTTGCCGAGCGACCAGAACAGGATGCTCGGATGATTTTTGTCCCGCTCGACCATCCGACGCATCCGCTCGACATAAGCTTCCTCCCACGCGGGATCGTTGCTCAGCCGGTCGGCATCCCCTACAAGCTCGAAGCCGTGCGTTTCCAGGTCGGTCTCGTCCATGACGTACAGCCCGTACCGGTCGCATAAGTCGTAAAATCGCGGATCGTTCGGGTAATGCGCCGTCCGCACCGCGTTGATGTTGTGCCGTTTCATCAGGACGACGTCCTGCTCCATCGTCTCCACCGTGACCGCCCGGCCGCGCTCCGGATGATGATCGTGGCGGTTCACGCCACGAAGCCGGATCGGCTTTCCGTTGACGAGCAGCCTGCCGCCCCGCACTTCCACCCGGCGGAAGCCGATGCGCGTCGGCACGACTTCGAGGGTGTCGCCGTCCGACGTCTTGAGCGTGAGCAGCAGATCGTACAGAGCCGGCGTTTCTGCCGTCCACGGGCGGACGTCGCTCAGCTGCGCCCGGAAGTGCGCCGCCGCTTCAGCGCCCCCTTGGTTCCAGCCGTCCACCGGACAAACGCCGGAAGCCGCCTCCGTCCCTTGTTCCCCGTCCGTCAGCCGCCACTCCAGCACGACATTTCCCGTCATCGTCCGATCTTTAGCGACCTGCGCCCGCACATGGAGCAATCCGGTGCGGCCGTCTGCGTCCAGATCGGCGACGACCGTGTAATCTCTGAGATACGTCTTCGGCTGAGCAACCAAGGCGACATCACGAAAAATGCCGCTTAGCCACCACATATCCTGATCCTCCAAATAGCTGCCGTCCGACCATTGGTAAACCTGCACCGCCAGCACGTTCTCGCCCTCGCACACAAACGGGGCAATCCCAAACTCCGACGGCAGGCGGCTGCCTTGACTGTAGCCGACATAACTGCCGTTCAGCCAGACGTGAAAAGCGCTGTCCACGCCTTGAAACTGTAAGAAAACGTTCCGAGATAACCAGTCCTCCGGCAGCGTAAACGTTCGCCGATACGTTCCGGTCGGATTGTCTGCCGGCACCTCGGGCGGACAGACCGGAAACGGATAATACAAATCCGTATAATGCGGCGCGCCGTACCCGTGAAGCTGCCAGTGGCTCGGCACGACGAGCCGATCCCAGCCGCTGTCGTCGAACTCCGGCATGTAGAACGAGGCCGGAGCCTCCTCGGGACGTCCGGCGTAATGGAACGCCCACTCGCCGTTCAGCAGCATGAACCGGTCCGAGCTGCCCCGATCGTACGTCAGCGCCGACTCCGCAGCGCCGTACGGAACGAACGAGGCCCGGGCAGGCAGCCGGTTCCGCTCCAGCACACTCAAATTTTGCCAATCCCTTCTTGCCAGATGTTCGCTCATGATAAACCTCCTAGTATATGCATCTGATTACCCTGTTTTATAGATGTTGTACGGCATAGAACGTAGCTGTTTCCTTTACTGTCGCATGACCCGCAACCGTCCCGCTATTTTATCCCCGTCTGCGCAATCCCTTCCACGATGTACCGCTGCGCGCCGAAAAATACGAGCAGCGGCGGCAGGCAGATAATCGACGTCACCGCCATCACGGATGTCATATCGACACCGTGTACCCCTTTGAACTGGGCGAGCCCGAGCGTCAACGTATATTTGCTGGAGTCGTTCAGGAAAATCAGCGGCCCGAGGTAATCGTTCCACGTATCGAGCATGTTGAACACACTCACAAGAATCAAGGCGGGCAGCATCAGCGGGACGATCACCCGGATAAATATGCCGAAATCGCTGGCCCCATCGATTTTCGCCGCCTCCTCCAGCTCCGTCGGAATGGTCATAATAAACTGCCGCAGCAGAAAAATATAGAAGGCCGATCCGAACCAGGCCGGGACGATCAAAGGCTTGAGCGTATTGATCCAGCCGAGAAAGTTGAATTCCATATAAAGTGGAATCATCGTCACGTCCCACGGGATCATCATCGTCGCCAGCACGATCAGAAACAGCGCGTCGCGTCCCGGAAACCGGTAACGTGCAAAGCCGTACGCCACCAGCGAAGAGGAAATCAGTTGCCCAATATTGCACAGAATCGTCACGGTCAAAGAATTTTGCAAAAACGTATTGAACGGCTGAATCGTCCAAGCTTTGACGAAGTTGCCCCACTGAATCTCCGAAGGAAGCCATTTGGGCGGGTACATGTAGATTTCATTCGGCGCTTTCACGGCCGTCGTCACGAGCCAGAAGAACGGCATCAGAAACAGCAGCGAGAACAAGACGAGCAGCGCGTATGTGAGCGTTTTTTTCATCTCCGGTCTCTCTCCTTTCCCCAATCCTTAAGCTGCCTTCCGCCGCCGCTTGCCCGCCCGTTTTGCCTTCACTTCGCCCTCGTAGTACACCCACATGCCGGTCGAGCGGAAGACGAGCATCGTCAGCGTCAAAATGATCAGGAACATGATCCACGCATTCGCTGCGGCGTAGCCCATATGAAAATATTTAAAAGCATTTTCATAAACGTACATAGCGTAAAAATACGTCGAGTTCGACGGCCCCCCGCCGGTCAGCGTCAACGCCAGCGTCAACTGCTGGAACGCGCCGATGATCGAGGTGACGAGATTGAACAGCAGCGTCGGGCTGAGCATGGGCAGCGTGATCCGGAAAAAACGGGTGAACACGCCGGCCCCGTCAATAGAGGCCGCTTCATACAGATCGCCCGGGATATTCTTGAGCCCGGCCAAAAAGATCAGCATCATCGAGCCCTGCGCCCATAGGCTCGCGCCTACCATCGCCGCCAGCGCCCAACCCGGCTCCCGCAGCCAGTCCGGTCCGGCAATGCCGACAAGCGATAAAAAGTAATTCAGGATGCCGTACTCGCCGCTGTATACCCACGCCCAGATCATCGCGAGCGCGACCCCTGAGATGACGGACGGCAAATAAAAGATCGTGCGGAATATCCCGCTTCCCTGTACCTTTTGATTCAGCAGCATGGCGAGCAGCAGCGCTACCGACAAATTCAGCGGCACAAAAATCGCAGCGAATTTCAGCGTGACGCCAAGCGACTCCCAGAAAAGCGGGTCGTCTGTGAACATCCGGGTATAATTTTGCAACCCGACAAACGTACGCTCTCCGGCAATCGGCCAGTCGTACAAGCTGATCACCAGTGAGAACAGCAGCGGCCCCAGCGTGAAGGAAACGAAACCGATCATCCAAGGAAGGACGAAGAGGTAAGGCGTAAGCCAGCCTCTTCGTTTCAGTCGGATGCCCGGCCTGGCTGCCTGTCGAACGGCGGTCGTATCCATAGGTCCATCCTTCTTCCGTTTTTCGCCTGCCGGCTTTATTTGAAAAATTTCTCCGAGTCCTTGACGGCCTTGTCAAGCGAATCCTTCGCATTCTGGCCGAGCATAATCGTATTGATCGCCGACGTGAGGTTACGGTTCACTTCGTTCCATTTCGGATTCAGCAGGAACGCCGGCGTGTCGTCGCAAGCTTCCAGCATTTTATAGAACGATTGGTAGAGCGGGTCTTGGTCGAGCTTTTTCTCGGCCACGACGCTTTTGCGCACCGGCAGGTCGGAGGTCCGCAGCTTGATCGCCTCGTCGGACGCGTAGTATTTGACAAATTCCCAAGCCATTTCCTTGTTCTTGGACGATTTGGAGATTGACACCGCCGATTCGGCGATGACGCCCTTGAGGTTCTTGCCCGGGAAGGCCGGCATGACGACCGTGCCGACATCGATTTTGGCTTCTTTGAAGCCGCCCAGCGGCCATACGCCGCTTTCCCACATGGCGATTTTACCTGCTTTGAAAACGTCGTCTCCGGATTGCTGGTTTTTGCCGCCGACGATGACGGCCGTTTTATCCTTGACGAGGCTGCCGAACATCTGCAGCACGTCCGCCGTTTCTTTGCCGTTCATGAACCCCTCGATCGACTTGCCGTCCGGGCTGATAAAGCTGCCGCCGTTGCTCCAGATAACGCCCTGCAGGTCGTACGGATCGTTCTCCGCCCGGACGCCGAAGCCGTACTGCTTCTTGGCGGGGTTCGTCAGCTTCTTGGCCGTTTCCTTGAAGTCGTCCCACGTCCAGCCCGCTTTCGGATACGGCACGTTCGCTTCGTCGAACAGCTTCTTGTTATAGTACATGACGCGGGTCGTAAATCCGGCCGGCATACCGTACGTTTTGCCGCCGATCTTCACGTAGTTGAACAGCCCGGGATAAAAATCGTCCGGCTTGAGGCCGGCATCGGCGGACATCATCGCATCCAGCGGTTCGAGGTTCTGGGAATAGGTCGGAAAATCCCACATGTACATCACATCAGGCGCATTGTTCGCTCCGATCGAAGCGGCCAGCTTCTGGTCGAAGCCGTCCCCGTACGCCTCCACCTGCACCTTGACGCCGGGGTGCTTCGCTTCGAATTGGCGCGCGATCGTTTCTTGAATTTTGAGCAGATCGCCCGTATCCCACGTCGCAAAACGCAGCGTCACCTGCTTGCCCGGATCGGACGATGGCGTCTGCGCCCCCGCTGTGCCGTTTTGAGGCTCGCTTGCCGGCTTGCCGCACCCGGCGGCCAGCAAAGAAGCGGACAAGATCGCTGTCGTAACAAGAAGCATCCTTCGTTTCATTTCGAATTCCCCCTGAACGTCTGTTAGTTAACCGCTTACATGCTTATTGTAACGGGAGTAAAGCGCATACAAAACGGAGGGATGTTCGGAAAATCGTGCATCATCGGCTGCACGAACGGCCTCTGCCGGGCAAAGGTGTCTTTTCGTTCGATGCCAGCCGTGTTTTTAGATGACGCTCCTTTCCTCGCGCCGCTCGCTCCGGTATTGGCTCGGCGTTTTGTCGGTGCAGCGCTTGAACCATTTGCTGAAATATTTGGCGTCGGGCATGCCGATTTTATCCGCGATCTCTTGAACGGTAATCCCTTGGGCGCCAAGCAGCTCGCAGGCGATTTTTAGCTTCGCCCGGTACGTGAACGAGACGAAGCTTTCGCCGACCGTCTTCTTGAACAGCGTGCTGAAATGGCTGCGGCTCAGTCCTACCTCATGCGCCACATCGGATACGGACAGTTGGGTATCCGTATGCCGGACGATCAGCTGCACCGCTTCGGCAATCGGAGCGGGCCACTGCCCGACGCTGATGCGGTACCGCTTCTCCAGCTCCATCTGCCCGCGCGCTTTGCGCACGGCGTCGACCCATGTCTCGCGCCCGGCCAGCGGCGACAGCCGGGACCAATGCAGCTCCGGCCGCTCAGCCTTGCGCTCGCTCAGGCGGCTGTCCCATTCGCGCTGCCCGGCTTCGGGCACAAACAGCAGCAGGTGCCCTTCCCCGAAGGGCAGCACCTCGCAGGGCTCACCCGTCGCGCAGCCGCGCAGCTCATGCTCCAGCGTCCCGCCGCATTTTCCGGGCGCGGAGATCAGATACAGCGCAGTCGGCGCATTCATCCAGCTCCACGCCCCTTGAAGCAGCCGGTCCAGCTCGGCCGGAAACCGGTCGCCGACGCCGTACAGCCATTCGAGCAGCAGCCCGGAGATCGCGGGGCCCGGGCCTGCGTGATCGGCGACGTGCCGCGGAGCGTCGGCAACGTCCGCGCCGAGCTCCTGACGAAAAGCGTCCAGAAATTCCTCCAGCTCCTCGTCGTTGAACGACGTTTTCAGCAGATAGCCGGAAGCGCCCAGCTTAATCCCCTGCTGCGCATATTCGAAGTCGCGATGACAGCTGAGCAGCAATATTTTGGTCCGGGGCTCGCATGCTTTCACCTTGCGGGCAAGCTCGATTCCGTCCATCTCGGGCATCACGATGTCGGTGATGACCACATCCGGCCGGTGCTCCAGAAACGCCTCCCATCCCCGGCTGCCGTTGGGCACGTCCGCTACGACGGTCATCCCATACTTGTCCCACGGCACCGTCGAAATCAGTCCCCGGCGGATGATCACCTCGTCGTCGGCAATCAGCACTTTAATCGGTTTGGCATTCATGCGATCCCCTCCTTGGCTTTGATCGGCAATCGGATAACCATGCAGGTCCCCGCTCCCGGCGCGGACTGAACGGACAGCCCGTACGCTTCGCCAAAATGCAGCTTGATGCGCTCCTCCACATTGCGCAGGGCGATGCTCCGGCGTTTTCGAACGCCGTCCGGGTGCGGATGAAGCAGCTGCTGACGCGTGCGCTCGCTCATGCCTTTTCCGTCGTCGATCAGAGAGACTAGCACGTCCGCGCCGTCCGCTTCGATGCGCAGCACGATCGTCCCTTCCCCGTCCTCGAACGCGTGAAAAAAGACGTTTTCCACCAGCGGCTGCAGCGTCATCCGCGGAATGTCCACGGCGGACAGATCGACTCCGGCGGCTTCGATCCGGTAGGCGAACACGCTGCCGTACCGCAGCTCCTGCAAATTCAAATAATGATCGATCACCTCAAGCTCCCGTTCCAGCGTGACGACCTCCCGGTCGACATTCAGATTGCCGTCCAGCACGTTGGTTAAATGATAAATCATCTTATTGACGTCGGCGGCACCTGCCAATCTGGCCTTCCATTGGATGGAAGCGAGCGTATTGATGAGCAAATGTGGGTTGATCTGATGATGCAGCGCGCGGAGCTCGGCTTCTTTTTTCTGGCGTTCGACCTGTTTCATCTCGTGAAACAGCGTCTGAAGCTGCCCCACCATCCGGTTGAAGCTGTGGGCAAGCAGCCCAAGCTCGTCTTCGGACTCCACATCGATTCGCGTATCGAGCTTCCCGAGGCTGACGCGGCGGATCGATTCTTTCATTTTCTTGACCCGCTTGAGCAGCGGGGCCGAGCACATATAGGCCAGCACGAACGCCAATACAATCGACAGGCTGACCGCGGAGAACGTAAACGTACGGATCAGCAGCGACGGCTTATAAAATTGCTCGTACGGCGTCCGCACCTCAATCGTCCAGTCCGTCTCGTCCGAATGCTTCGTCCAGACGACATCGTCGTCCCGTTTGGCAAACGAGCCCTGCGTCTGGTAAACGGTTTTGCCGCCCCCTGTGATCGTCAGCTGCGAGCCGGTATCCTGCTCGAATTCGTGAAACATCCGCAGCAGCTTGTCGGCATTCGTCTCGATCAAAATGCTGCTGTTCTCCAGCACCCCCACCTGATTGCGGATGCGGAACAGCAGACCGATCACTTTTTCCCCGGGAACGCGGGCCGTATCGTTATAATGTTTCGGCTCGTACAGGTCGAAGCGGTAGCCGTCGGCATCATCCCGATACCATGGCTCCGCCTTGAGCAGATCGAAGCGGATGATCCGTTCGCCGTAATAGTAGCCCGATTTTGTAATCAGAAAAATGCCTTTCATATCCAAAGACTTGTGGGCTTTCAAATACTGTTCAAGCTGCTGCTCCTCCTGGAAGCCCTTGTACGTCGTCGGCACCTCTTCGTGCAGCACCGTAAACTTCGGGTCGAGCAAGTACGACAAAATGTCGCTGACCGTATACTTCATTTGTCCCAAGGTGGAATCGATCTGAAATTGCAGCTGCGAGGCGGAGTTTTCCCCGTAGCGGCCGAATTGCTCGTTGATCGTTCCCGACGATTTGTGATACAGCACGTACCCGAGCGTCAGCAGCGGAATCGCCGCGGCAAGCGCAATAAGCAGCACCAGCTTGGTTTGCAGGGTGCTTCGGAACCCCCGTGGCAGCTTGAATCCGTTTCTAGGCAGCATGGATAGCATGGACATCCCCCGCAAGCAGTTGTTGTTTTCGCAATCTCGTAAGCGCTTTCCGTGTTAATTATACCACGCCCCCAAGACCGCCAGCATCAAGCGCAGGACCTGCGTCTGCCGGAAACTTTACCCTTTGCGGCCGCGTCTCATGAAGCGAAAAGCCGGACTCCTAGGCGGATTCCGGCAGCTGCTCACATTGTCGGGATCACCCCGGCTTTATTTTGTTCAAGACTCGATACCGGCTTCGGCCGGGGCGGTCTTTTTGAGATAGGCCCGCCAGGTGATGCACCATTTCGCCGGGTCGTCGAAGCTCGATTCGTCGATCCGGTGCACGGTGCTGTTGTGCGGGGCGCTGCGGACGATGTCTGGCTGCTCGTAGGCTTCCTTGGCAATCTGCTCCAGGGCGCTCACGTATTCGTCCAAGTCTTCCTTGGAATACGACTCGGTCGGCTCGAGCGTGAACGGCTGCGGCACGATGTACGGATGGTGACTGGTCCAGTAATGGAGGCCGAAGTCGCACATGCGACGCTGCACGTCTTCCGTCGTAATGCCAGTTTCCCGGGTCAGCCGCTCCCAGCTGTAGCGCACCTGCTCCAGCCGTCCGCCCTCCACGTACGGAGCGCTGGCGCCCGGAATTTTCAGGATGCGGCTGTACAAATAGTTGTTGTTCAGCACCGCCACCTTCGCCGTATCCAGCAGCCCTTCCGGTCCCAGCGCGCGAATCCATGCGTACGAGCGGAGCACCGTCTGGGCCACGCCTTGGAACATGCGGACTTTGCCGATGCTTTGGGCGGGCGAATGGTTCAGCGTGTAACGGGTTCCGTTCGTTTCGACGAGCGGGCCGGGCAGGAACGGCGCCAGCCGCTCCGTCACGCCGAGCGCTCCTGTCGCCGGGCCCCCGCACATATGAGGCGCGGCAAACGTTTTGTGCAGGTTGAAAAAGCACATGTCGAAGCCCGCTTCCTTCGCCCGGGTGATGCCGAGCAGCCCGTTCGCGTTCGCTTGATCGTAATAGCATATCCCGCCTGCGGCGTGCACGAGGTCGGTAAACTCGCGAATCCGTGGGTTGAAGATGCCCGTATCCTCCGGATTGGCGACGACGAAGCCCGCCGTCCGCTCGGAGACTGCCCCCCGCAGCGCTTCCAAATCCGGGAATCCGTCCTTGTCAGGGTACAGCGTAATGATTTTATAGCCTTTGACGGCGGCAGTCGCCGCTTGTGATGGATGGGAAAATATGGTGGTTATGATTTCGTCCCGCTTGTCGCCTTCGCCGTTCGCTTCATGATAGGCCCGCACGATCGACGCCATCGCGAACAGCGCCTGCGTCCCGCTCCCCGGCTGGAACGTGAACCGGTCCATGCCCGAAATCTCGCGCATCGCGAGGTTCAAGCGGTGGTATACCTCCAGCATCCCCTGCACGGTCGACTCGTCCTGCAGCGGATGCAGCTCGGTTATTTTCGGATTGCGGATCAACATTTCATTAACCCGCGGAATATATTTCATCGTGCAGGTGCCCTGCCCGATCTCGACGTTGAAATCCGAGCCCAGCGTCTCCTGTGACAACCGAAGGTAATGGCGCAGCACCCTTGCCTGCCCGATCTCCGGCAAAGCCGGAGGTTGGCTGCGCAGCATGCCTTGCGGCACGCAAGCTTCGGCGTCCCCTACGATGGCCGCCACTTCCTCGCTGACGGACGGCGGGATGACGCCCCGCTCGCCCGGCTGATGCAGCTCAAAAATGACGGGTTCGTCCCATTTGGCCTGATGAAATTGACGCACGTTCCGGTTTCTAGGTATCCGTTTCATAGGTATTCGCATGGCTCCCTTCTGCCCTCGGGCTTACAGGACCGCCTTCAGAGCGGCCGCAAGCGCGTCAATATCTTCTTTCGTATGAATTTCGGTGACGCAGTAGAGCGCGCATTGGCCCCAGGCCGGAAATTCCCCGGACAAATCTTTGCCTCCGAAGATGTCGTGCTCCAGCAGCCGCTTGTTAATGTCGCTCACCGTGCGCCCCGTCCCGTTGAAATCGACGACGAACTCTTTGAACGCCGACGCCTGAAACCGAATCCGTACGCCCTCCAGCTCCGCCAGTCTATCAGCCGCATACCGAGCCTGCCGGATCATCGTTTCGCCGACCTCGCGCATGCCGTGAGGTCCCATTAAGGCCAGGTAGACGCCTGCCGTGATTCCCCACAGCGCAGTTTGGGTCCCGACCGATTCCTTTCCCTTCTCCCGCTTGGCAAAAGAGGTCCGCTCATAAGCGACATCCCCGAAGCCGTACTCGCCTTCGACCGCGGTCTGAGCAATGCCGAACAGGCGGGACGGATATTCCATGACGAATTGCTCCTCGTCGCGCGTGGCGATAAAGCCCGCTTGACCGCCGCCGTACTGCATGCGGATGCCGAGCGGCTGCAGGTCGCCGCAGACGATGTCCGCGCCGTACCGGGACGGCGGCTCAAGCAGGCCGAGCGAGATCGGATCGACGCCGACAACGAAAAGTGCGCCCGCCGCATGTGCGAGCTCGGCGATATCACGGCCCTGCGTCTCGATATGTCCGATGTAGGACGGATTTTCGATATATACGGTAGCCGTGTCGGCTGACAGCTTCGCCTGCAGATCGGCCATATCGAGGAGTCCGGTGCTGGGCTCGTAATCCACAAGGACGCAGTCCATCTGCGGCGACAAATAATTGCGGATGACCCTCAGCCGCTCGGGATGCATTGTTGCGGGAAGCAGCGCCGTTCGGCGGCCGGTGATGCGGCCCGTCATCCGCAGCGCAGTGGAAGCGGCCTGCGCCCAGTCGAACGTCGGCACGTTCACGACGTCCATATCGACCAGCTCCGCCAGCAGGCTCTGGTACTCGAACAGCGCCTGGAAGCGGCCGTGGTCCTCGTAAGGCTCGCCTGCATACGCAGTGACGAACTCCGAGCGCTGGTTAATTTCGTCGCAAACGGCCGGTACGAAATGCTGCCAGCAGCCCGCTCCGAGGAAGCAGACCGTTTCCTTCGCGCTCCGGTTGCGGTCCAGCAGCCGGTCGACATGACGCTGCAGCTCGTACTCGGAAAGCGCCGACTCTACCTTCAGCGGGCCCGTCAGTCGAAGCTCCTTCGGCACCATCCGGTACAGCTCTTCGATATCGGAGACGCCGATTTCCTCAAGCATCGCCTGCTGAACCTCGGGCACGGTGTTAGGGATATACGGATGAGACGTTGATTTTTTTAGCGTGGCCATACGTCGCAATTCCTCCTTTTTCGTTATGCCAGTCCTCCGCCGTCGACGACAAGCACCGAGCCGGTCACCCACGAAGACATGCCGCTCGCGAGAAACAGCACCGCGTTGGCAATGTCGTCCGGCGTGCCGATGCGCTTCAAGGGCCGTTCGAGCGCCGACGCCTGCACGAACGACTGCTCTTCCCGCTGGAGCTGCTTCGCTTCATCCCGCAGCAGCGGCGTATCCGTATCTCCGGGACAGACGCAGTTGACCCGGATCTGCTGCCCGCCATGATCGATCGCCATCGCCTTTGTCAAATTCACGATCCCCGCCTTAGCGGCGCAGTAGGCGGCAGCGCGGTCGCCACCCTTCAGTCCCCAGCCGGACCCGGTGTTGATGATGCTGCCTCCGTCGCCTTCGGCCATTAACGGGATAGCATATTTGGAGAGCAGGAAAGCGCCCTTCAGCGAAATATCGACTACCGCGTCCCATTCTTCCTCCGCCATTTCAACGACGGTGCGCCTCCGGATCACCCCGGCGTTATTGAACAAAATATCCAATCGGCCATATTCCCGGCGTATCGTTTCTACCGCCGTTTCGCAATCGGCCGCAGAGGTTACGTTGCAGCCGACGAACCGGACTGCGAGCCCTTCGCTCCGCAACTCGTCTGCAGCCTGGCTGCCGGCTTTTTCGTTCACGTCCAGTATGACGACGGACGCCCCGTGCCGGGCCAGCTTCCGCACCGTGGCGAGTCCGATCCCCGAAGCGCCTCCGGTTACCGCAGCGACTTTTCCATCCAATGCAAGCAATTGTTCTGTCGTTTGCATCTCCATAGTTCCCCCTTATTCGGACAAGCTCAGTTTAAACGGCTTACGCCCCATACTCCCGGGCCAGCAGCAGAAACACGCTGGACGTCCACGTGAACGCCCGGTCCCGCAGCCCGCGCCCTTCGAGCGCATCGAAGTTTTCGGCCATGCCTGCGGAAGCCGCCATCCCGCAAAAACGCCTCGCAACGTCGGCCGCGAACTGCTCCTCGCCCGCCTCCTTCAGCCCTTCCACGAGCAGCAGCATGACTGGGGCCCAGATCGGCCCCCGCCAATAGCCGTCCGGCGCGTACAGCGGGCTCCCAACGCTTTCGGTGGCGAAGCCGTGCGCCGTCAGAAATCGCCCTTCCTCGCGCAGCCCTTCGACCAGCTTGCGCAGAATCGGCTCTGGCAGACGCTTGCCCAAAACGACAGGCAAATACGCCATCAAGCTGTCGCCCTCGACGGCTCCGGCATGCGTGCCGGACTGTACGGCTTGAAAGCGGTCGCCGCGCCAAAAATGCTCGATCATCCGCGTCAACAGCTCCTGCGACCGGCGCTTCCACTGCTCCGCTTCTCCGGCGCGTCCCAACCTAATCGCCACCGTGGCAAGCGTTTCCATCTGCAAAATAAGAAAGGCGCACAAATCGGGACTTTCCACGGGAATCGCCGCCAAAAAGACCGTGCTGTTATCCCACCCCGAGTCGTTGCCATGATTGTACTGCGGCACGCCGTCGTTGTCGTCGTCGCGGTAATCGAACCACCACTGCGTCCAGCGGGCCAGCGGCTCGTAAATTTCCGCAAGCCGCTCCGTCGTAACCGCTTCGGAACGGTTCATCAGCCATCGCAGCGTCCAGCCGTGGATCGGCGGCTTGCAGCAGTTCCACAGCGCATATTTATCGTTCATAAAATCCGGCAGCATCCCGCTATCGTCCTGCCGGTCAAAGAAGATCGCAAACTGGTCCCAAGCCAGATCAGGATCGGCCGCGGCAAGCGCCATCGCATTGAAGCAGTGATCCCAGCTCCAGATGTTCGTCATCCAGTTTTTGGACATATACATTGCGTTCCGGGGCAAATACCCTTCGGCCTGCACGACGCAGGACCAAGTAATATAAGCGGCCAGCTCCGTGGCTTCGGACCAGACCGCGGCAACAGCAGGCATCCGGCTTAGCCAAGCGGCGTACTCGCCTTCCACCTGCGCAAGCCCTTGGTCGAACGAGCCGGGGCGCGGTGGGCGCGGAACGGTGCGGTATTCCTCTAGCGTAAGCTCCAGCCTCCCGTCGCCGCCCGGCACGCCGTCGAACACCAGCCGCTGCGCCTTCACCCCGTCCCAGCGAACGTCCTCGCGAATCGACCCTGACACTGGGGAAAGCAGAAAGCGTCGTTCCCGCACGAAGCTGTTGAACTCCCAGCCCCGCTCTCCAAGCGGAAACGCATAATCATATACGCCGGGCGCACAAGTTAACCGCACGCCGACACCTTGCGAACGAACGCGTATAAAATCCGGCTCCGATATGCACCACTCCGCTGTCCCTTCTTCCGCTTCAAGCCGCAATAACGTCGGAGAAGCGCTGCAAGTAAAGGGAACGGCTTGGCCGCATTCGAGCAGCTCGATTCGGAACACGGCTCCGATATCGTTATCCCCGCCCCGCACAAGCCTCAAGTACAGACCGGCTTCCCTGTCGGGACGCGCCGGAAGAATCGAAAAGGCAAAATACGAACCGAAACGGCTGAACGGCACGGTATGAAGATCGAACAACATGCGGATTCCGATAGCCCCCTCGTCGTCTGAATAACGGCTCTCTCAAACGAAAAGAGTAAGAGAGCGTTTACATAAATTATAAGTAAAATGCATTTCCTGCAAAACGGCTTTCTGTTCGCTGCTTCGTGTCTGTTTGCGCGTTTTTCCGCAAGGCCATTCCTGAACCCCGTCAGGGTGTCATTTTGTTCGCAGCAGATCGTCCGTTTATCCGATAAACGAACGCTCTTAAGTAGCTGCAAACAAAAATAGAGCAAGCCGGCCGCTCGCTCTAGATTCCGCACGATCTTACGTTTAGTCCTCCGCCATAAGAATCTCGATGCCCTTTTCTTGCAACTGATGAATCCAGTCCTCCGGACATTCTCTGTCGGTGATAATCATCGAAATGTCCGGCAGTGCCGCAATGTTGGCGAATGTCGTTTTGCCGAATTTCGAATGGTCGGCCAAGACGATCGATTCTTCGGCCCGCTCGATCATTTTGCGCGAGACGCTCGCTTCGTTCAAGTCATAGTCCGTAATCCCTTCGACGAGCGAGATGCCGCCGACGGAAATGAACGCTTTGTGCACTTTGAACTGCTGCAGCATCGCTTCGGTTAGCGTCCCTCCAACGGATTGCTGGTTCACGTTGACCGCGCCGCCGGCAAAAATAATCCGGCCCTTGAACAGCTCCATCGCCAAAAGTAGCACCGGCACAGAATGGGTCACGACGGTCACGTCGGGCCGGTTCTGCAAATGACGGACGATCTCCATCGTCGTCGTTCCGTTGTCGATCATGATCGTCTCGCCTTCTTTGATCAGCGAAGCCGCCAGCTTGCCGATCGACGTCTTGGCGCCGTTGTTCATTTGCTCCCGCTGGATGAACGGTGGCTCCCAGCTATCCATGCGAGTCTTGACCGCACCGCCGTAAACTTTTTTGAGCAGACCTTCCTTCTCCAGCCTGTCCAGATCCCGCCGGATCGTTTCCGGCGACACGTTCAACTGCTCGGCCAGCGCATGCACCTGTACTTTTTCGTCCTGCGTCAGCCGCCCCATAATCGTTTTCTTGCGTTCCTCGAACGTTAATGACACCGCCGCCCCGCCCTTCTTTGATTTATGCTTATTGTTGAATGTTTGTGTTGTTTATTGTTTTATGGTAACGTGCCGCTGGGGGGATGTCAAACGATGTGATATAGTAAGACGGATACCATTTCCTCTAAAGACAAGCAGAAAAGGCAGGTTGAAACCGATAAAACTATTATTTGTATGCAGCAGAAACAAGTGGCGGAGTCTGACGGCCGAAAAAATCTTTCACCGATGTAACGGATATGACGTCCGGTCCGCGGGGACGGAGGAACAGGCCCGAATCAAGGTAACCGAAGGGCATATCGGGTGGGCGGAACTTATTTTTGTAATGGAGAAAAAGCACGCGGCAAGGATTCGTCAAAAATTCCCGCATGCCGTCTCAAGCAAAAAGATAATTTGTCTGGACATCCCGGACGAATACAAATACATGGACGAAGACTTAATCGAAATGCTCAAATCCAGAGTTTCCGAGCATATCGAACTGCCGGACAATTGAGCCCGGGAGCGGCTTGGGCGAAAAAGAGCCGGGGCTTTGCTAGCACCCGCCGAAGCGGCACAATCCGGCACATACGGCCGATCAACCCGGTCAAGGCGGCATCCTTGTCGTATGCCATGCCGCCGGATTGGCTCAGCCCAGAACAAACGAGATCATTCGCTTGCCAGCCTCTTCGATGCCATAAAATCCCCATTCACGATATTCCGCGGCATTCCGCTTATATATCCTCGAATGTTATCCAGCAATTCCGTCATATTGGCTTCCCGGGCCGTATCCGTATACCACGCCGTACCAGGCGTAAAAACAACGTTATCGAGCTTATACAAGGGGTTGCTGGCAACCCGCGCCAGGTCGTCAAGGCCCGCGCCGGCGATTTTTCCGTCCCGAAGCAGGGTGAACAACGCTTCTTCATCCACCAGACCGCCCCGGCTCGTGTTGATGAACAGAGCCGTCCTTTTCATCGAAGACAGCAGCTCCGAGGTGATCATCCCTTTCGTCCTAGCATGGAACGGCACATGCAGGGAGACGACTTCGCTTCGCCGCATTACCTCGCGGATATCCGCCGCCTCCACCCCCGGGACGGACCTTCCGGAACGGTTCGCGCCGATCACATGCATCCCGAAGCCCCGCGCGATCCGCGCCACCGCCTGCCCGATGCGGCCCGTGCCGATCAATCCTAACGTCCGGCCTGACAATTCGCCTGCCAGGAAAGGGCCGTACACATGGCTCTCCCCCTGCCGGACAAGGCGGTCCGCCTGAATGATGCGCCGATTGACCGCGAGCAGGAGCGCAAACACGTGCTCCGCCACCGCCTGCGCCGAATACGTCGGGCAGTTCGACACCGAAATTCCTGCGGCTCCTGCAGCCTCGATATCGACCAAATCGTACCCTGTCATGACGAGGGCGATATGTTTGAGCCCCAGCAGCTTCCCGAACGCCAATTCCCGAAGCCGCGTCCACTCCACGATCGCAATGTCTGCCGTAGACAATCGCTGAACGGCGGTCGTTATGTCAGGCCGGTCGAAGTAAACCTCGAACTCCCCTAGCTTCTTCATTTCGCGCACAAAATCGTCCGGCAAGTAGGTAGGTTGATCCAGATAAATGATTCTCATGCCGAATCCATCCTGTTCGTCCTTAGTGCCAATTGCAAAATTTTGCAGGCCTCGTTGAACATATCCAGGCAGCGGGCAAGCGCAATCCGGATATATCGCTCCCCCCGTCCGTGGTCCTGCCAGTAGAAATGATCCCCAGGCAAAATCCCGAGCCCCAGCCGCTGCAGACGGTCCACCATGTCCAGGCTGCGGACGTTGGGGTCGGTTATGCGAAGCCATTCGACGCTGATCGTCGAACCCGGATTGTCCAAGAGCAGTCCGGAGGAGCGAATGGCTTCCCGAAGCGTCCGGCGGTTCCGGTCAATCGTTTCCCATACGACGGTCCGCAATCCGTTTCGCGCGGTATCCTTCAAATATTCGATTAGCAGCTGCAAAATAAACGGCGAAACGTTCAGCAAAATATCGTTGTGAAGCTCAAGCACATCATCGGCCAAATCTTCGCTCATCGCCAGAATGCTGCATTTCAGATCTTGGGTCGGCCATGTCTTCCCCGTATCCTCCACCATCAAATAACTGATATTCGACCTCTCCAGCAGCTCGTACTGATCCCATAAAGGCTTTCTTGAAAAAAATCGGAACGTGCAGTCGACGATAAGCAGCTTGCCGTAATGACCGCACAACGCAACAAGCCTCTCCCATTCTTCCTGCGACAGCTCGAAGCCCGTCGGGTTGTTGGGAAGGGTAATGAACACCGCATCCGCAGCAAGACCGGCAAACGTCTCTTCCATCCGGTCGAGCCTGAGCTCCTCCTCGTGCAGTGGCGTCAAGGCTACGTTTCTTCGCCGCATCAGCGTCGCCAGATTGTCGAAGCAGGGATGCAGTAGCGCGGCCGTCAACCCCCGCGAAGCCAAGAAGGTAGCGATCAAATCGGTCGATAACGAAGCCGAGTAACAGAACAGCGTCCGGGCAAGACCGGCGGCGGTCGGCTGTCCGGCCAAGGTATAGAACAGACGGCGGAACTCGTCCTCCAACTCCGCTTGCCTCGTCGCTTCCGCCCGATCGAACAAGTCGGGCAGCCGCCCGATAATTTGCCGCTGCGCATCGGTTTGCGGCTGATGGGCATGACCGTCGGCTACGTTAAACAGCTGATTGATGCCGATCGATTCATAACGCGTCAGATTCGGCATCCGCATCAATGATTTCACTGGTCTCACTCTCCACTAACAGAATCGAGGCTTAGTCTTCTTACACCATATGGGTAATCCCCCGCCGCCGGACTCGTACAAACGCCCATTTTTTTCCATATACCCACTCCGTCCGCTTACGCCCGGCGTAGACTAAAGCGTATATTCGCTGTGAAAAGGTGGGATTATCATGCCGGCTCGTAACATTCCCGTCATCGCCGTGACAGGCAGCGCGGGAAAAACGACCACGAAAGAAATGATCGCTTCCATCCTGCGGAGACGATGGACCATTTTCAAATCGGCGTCAAACTGGAATTTGCCGTTGAACACCCGCAAGCACGCCAAGCAGCTTCGCGCCGGGCACCGCGCTGCCGTACTCGAATTCGGGATGCTTCGCAAAGGGCATATTCGCGAGCATTGCCGCTCGCTCAAACCAAGCTACGGTGTGATTACCAACGTCGGAACGGCGCATATCGGCAATGTCGGACACCGGGTCCAAGGCATCGCGTCCGCGAAATCGGAGCTGATCCGGCATATGCGGCAGACCGGAACGCTCGTCCTGAATGCGGATAACGCAAACTCCAAGCTGCTGTCCGTCAAAGGATTTCAAGGAAAGCTGCTAAAGGTCGGCATCCGCAACAAAGCCCATTACAAGGCGCGCGGTATCCGGTCTCTGGGACGGGGAGTTACTTTTCGGGTTCGGCTGAACGGAAAAGACGAGCGATTTTTCATTCCGTGTCTCGGGGTTCATAACGTATACAATGCGCTGAATGCGATCGCCATTACGCACAGCATGGGATTCACGGTGGGCGAAATCCGCAAGGGGCTGGCGAGATATCCGATTCCGTACCGCCGATTGGTCCGAACGGAGCTGCCGAGGCGAATCACCTTGATCGACGATACGTTCAGCTCCAATCCCGATGCGACCAAGGCCGCCCTCGATACGCTCGCTTCGGTAAGCCGAAAGCACAAAATCGCCATCATCGGCTATATGAAGGACATGGGAAAATACGCCATCCGGGGTCACGATGAGGTTGGAAAATATGCTGCCCGAAAAAGACTTACCCGGCTCTACACGGTCGGAAAGCTCGCGCGGCACATCGCGGCGGGCGCCAGAAGAGCAGGCTTCCCCGCAACCCGCATCCGCAGCTTCGCATCCAGACCGCAGCTTCATCGGGCGCTTGCCGGGACGATCAAGCCGGACACCGCGATTCTGGTCAAGGGCACCCATTTATTAAAGCTGGAGAAGACCGTTTTCTTCCTGAAACGCAGCTTATCCCGCAAGCGATCCTAAGGCAGATCCGGAAAATCCCGGGCTCGAAACACTTTTTTTGTAAAAAAACCTAAAATTTTTTAAAGAGGCGCCGATATTATAATAGATTAAAAACTGAAAACATTTGGAAATGTTTTATCGACATCAAGGAAAGGTCAAGGACTCTGAAATGAACATTTGGGAATTACTAGGCATTTCTCCTACGCTTGAAGTCAGCGCCATTAAACGCGCCTATGCCACGAAGCTAAAGCTCTACCATCCCGAAGACGATCCGGACGGCTTCCAACGTTTGCGGGAAGCGTATGAACAAGCGTTGAATGAAGCGAAATATCTTAAGGAAACGCAGCAGCCGGTGCGGTCCGACTTCACGGAGCCGGAGAGCGATCCGCATGATCAACCGTTTCGACCAGACGCACCGGATCGCGAACCCGCTTCATGGGTTGATTGTGATCCGGCAGCTCCCTCTCCCTCCCATTCGTTTGTCGAAGAGACGATGAAGCAGATCGAAGCTTTATACGCCAAACTGCCGACGCGGATCGATGTAGGCTTATGGAGAGAGCTGTTTGCTCAAGAAGAGCTCTGGAATAGGAATGTAAAAGCCGCTTTGCACGAACGGCTGTTAACGTTTCTGGGCGAGCATTGCCACTTGCCCAAGCCGGTTTGGGCGCTGCTGAATGAGCATTTCTGTTGGACAAGCCAAGAAAGGGAATTATATAAACGCTACCCGGAGAAGTTCGTTGATTATTTATTGATGGAAGTCACCAAGCCCTGGGAGCTGCGCTACGATTTTATTCCGGAAACGATCGATTATGACGCGTTTTTCGGATACCGGGACGCTGCCCAGCATGCGCTGATGCACAACAATCTGGCGTCTGCCAGGCCGTATCTGGCCGCAGCCCGCGACTTGTTTGCGGATGATCCGGACCTGCTCCGATTGACCGGCCGGTTTTACGTTCGCACAGGCGACTCGGAGCATGCGCTGCAGGCTTACAGCCGCTTGATCGAACTCCATCCCGCAGATCTCGACGGATTTATCCACCGTGCCGCCCTATCGCTGGAAGCAGGGAATCTAAGACAGGCGTTCTCCGACTACCAGCATATTTTGTCGCATACGCCTGAAGATCTGCAGGCACTCAGCGGTCTGGCACGCTGTTACGCAGCCTACGACCGGTTGGCCGAAGCCAAGTCGCTGCTGGAGATCATCATCGCTCAGTACCCGTTCGACCTCGATTCTCGTATCCGGCTGATGGATGTGAACAAGCAGCTTATCGGCAAAATACGCGCGGAATTGATCCTTTCGCTGGAACGGGCCGAGCTGGAATTTGCGCTGGCCCAAATTTATTTTGATTTGGAACAGTTTGACCTCTGCTGCAAGGTATTTGACAACATTCAGGCTTTGACAGCGTTGAACTCCGATATGTATTTGCTGTGGGCGCGTGCGTTATTCAAGCGGGGATTGAAAAACAAGGCCTTCGAGCTGTTCGGAAAAGCATGGACCGCAGCGCAGAAGGAAGGCGTCAACGGCTACGAAATCCTCGTTCATCGGGGCGTGGCTTACCTGGAAGCGGAGAACACGAAGCTTGCGGTCCGCGACCTGTCTGCCGCACTGCGGATGAATGAGTATGACGCCATTGTTCTCGGCCATTTGGCGAGTGCTTGTCTGAAGGACAAGCAGTGGCACGAAGGAATCGGGTTCGCCGACCGCGCGATTTCCATCGATCCGTCCAACTGGCATTTTTATTCCGTCCGAGGCCTCTGTTACTATCATCTGAATAACAACCGGGAAGCTCTCGACGACCATGCTGTGGTGGTGGAGCACGAGTACGATTTTGACCAAGCATGGTTCCGGAAAGGGATGCTGCATTTGCGTCTGGAGGAATATTCCAGGGCGATTGACTGCTTTGAAACCGAGATGTCTTGGAGCGACGACGAGCATTCCTACTATTATGTGGCCGGCGCCTATTTTCAGAAGCGCGATTACAAGGCCGCTCTTCAGGCGATCCGTAAATTTAAACGGGCTTTTCCCGACGATTCAAGCGGCTATATGATCGAGGGCGATATTTACCGTGCCATGGGCGAAGAGTCCAGGGCGAAGGAAATTTATTTTAGGGCGGCGGAATTGTTTCAGGACGATTATTACCCGACCCAATTGGCCCTGTATTACCTTTTGAAGGAATGGGACCCGGAGACATACAAGCAAATGGCTTCCTTTATTCGCCGGCTTGCCGACGGCTGGCCGAACGATACATGGGTGCAGCTCGAACGTCTCAAGTTCATCGTCAATACGAAATCATGGGATGATGTCCCCAATCTGGTGAACAATTATTTTGTGCATTGCAGCGACGATCCTGCGTACGATTCCTTGATCTGGCTATATTCCGGGGTAGCTTATTTCCACGAGGGAAACTATGCGGAAAGCATCGAAAGCTTGACACACGCGCATGAGCTTGGAGAGAGGACAAGTGCCAGCATCTACTTAAGCATGGCGCACGTCAAGCAGGAACGGATGGCGGAAGCGTTGTCCTACGCCCTGCAGGCTTGTCAGGAAGATCCGGATAACGAGGAGTATCGGTTATTTTATAAGCAGCTTCAAGGTCCTGCGGATAAAAAGTCGCTATGGGGGCACTTCGGCATCAAAAAGAAGTCTCCCCTCCATATTCCGGACACGCTTTTCCTGAAGCATCAGGATGTGGGCGACGTACACTCCTTGCATTTTATGCTGGATGAAGATGAGGATGGGGATGTAGAAGATGAATAGAGACGTTCACAACGCCTCCGGGCTGACCGAACGATGGTGTATTGCGTTAAGCGCCGTGTTATACGAAATGAACGGGCTCGATCCCGGAAACGACTACGAGTGGGAGTCCACTCCAGAAAGTATCGAAATGCATAAGCAGTCTTTTCAACGGGATTGGGGGATCGAGAACGAGGAAGATTTGAGGAGAAATCTTCAGTGGCTGGCCGAAGAGGGGCATCGCGAGTCGTTCAATAAGATCCGGTCCTTTCTGTCCGCATTGTCCGATGCCGAACAAACGAAATATATCGAATCGATCCCGAAAACGACGAACCGGTACAGAGAGCACCAAATTGTAAAAGCTTATATGAACCGGCTCCCGGCTGCGGGGATCGCGGCTTGGGACTTGGGCAGATTCGCATATTTGAGCCGAAAAGGCGCTTTCATGGGCTACATCTCACAGGAAAAATCGCTGGAGCTTGTGAAGCCGATTATTCCGGTTGCTCAACAAGCGTATTCCGGCTGGCGCGAATACGGAACCGGCTATTTGGCCGGAAGGCAGTTTTGGTGGGCGCAGCCCACGGCAGCAAGCGCGCAGGAAATGGCGGGCTATATCCGCAACCTGCTTCTGAATGCCGACAGCCTGTGGAATCGGCTGGAGTGGGATGTGCCGCTTGAAGAGACTACCGGGCAGCCGGCAAGCCAATTAGCATAACGAATTTCTATCCGCGAGCCAAGGCCGGACGCCATCGTCCGGCTTCTTCGCCGCGAATGCCAAAAACCGCCTTGCCGCAGCAAGCCGGTATTATAAGCGGTAGGTCGATGGGTAGTCGCGGTCTTCCGCATGCCAGCCGCCATTCATCACATAATAGAACGTTCCATGAACGATCAGAATAACCACGCCGAACAACAAGCAGAACGGCACGGACTCCCCGTTCAAGCTTTCTCCGATGAGGCTCAAGAGCGCTTTCGCGTCGGTCAGCGCATCCCAGCTGTTCAGCCGGTATTCGCGTCCGAGCAAGATTCCGTAGCCCCCCAGCATGGATGCCGCAGCCACAAACAGCCACGAAACGGCGCCCCCGAACCTTCTCATGACCTGATACTGAACCAAATAAGCGGAGCCGAATCCTAATAAAAATCCGTTCCACGAGATCAGCAGCATCACCAGAAAATCATACCAGTAGCGGAACGTCCACCGGCCGGCCTCGACATACCAAGCTTTCTGAAGCGTTAAATGGATAAGATCCGTAACAATATAGGGCGCATTCGGAAAAAACAGCAGCCAAGCCGCTCCCAAAACGGCAACGACGGTGGAACGGACCCAGCCGGGAGCCAGCCGCTTTCCGAGCTCCGCTGCGGCAACGGCAAGCAGCAACGGAATCCAAGCCAGGAACAAATTCCACAAGAGGAAATCGAAATACGTCTTATTGCGGAACGCATAATAAAGCGCCGTGCAGATCAGAGACAACAATCCCATGAAGAGGATAAACTTTCCAGAGTGCAGCTTTTTCATCCAGCTCTCCTTCGCTCCTCCATTTTACTCTTCGGGCAGCAAGCCGCGCATGAACAGCTCGACCACCTGAGCGGCCAGCTGCCCCGGTCTCCCTGAGCCTTCCGACAAATACGCAAAGGTCAACCGCTCAAGCGTACCTGCGAAGCATTGCGCTACGATGTCCATATCGAGGGTCGAACGAAAGTAACCGGACCGCTGCTCTTCGAGCAGGTTGTCGCGGATCAGAGCGGCCAGCTCCGCTTTAATGCTCCCGGCCTCCGGGGCCTGAAACAAGCCGATGCGCGTCAAGTGCGGGTCTTCCGCAAAAAAACGAAAAAGCGTCTCCAGCACGCCAAGCACCCGCGCGTTCACTTCGCCCGGCTGCAGCCCCGATTCCAGGCGGCTCGACGTGACCAGTTCCTGCAGCCGGGACCGGAAATGGCCGACCAATTCCTCGAACACCGCTTCTTTGCTTTCAAAATAAAGGTAAAACGACGGCTGAGTCAGCCCGGCCTGAGCGACAATCGAGCTGATCTTCGTCTCGTAAAAGCCGAGTCCGGCAAACTGCTCCGCAGCCGCAGCCAGCAATCTTGCCCGGCTTTCTTGCCCTTTGGCTCCTTTGTTTCGCGCCATTCCGCCCGAACTCCTTATGTCTACAAAGTGAAGTATTGCATGTTCAAAAGCCTTATTTCGTATTATGTCCCAGTCATGCTTCACCGTCAAATCGCAGCGTTTCTATACCCGGTGCCGAAGCTCTTCGTAGGCTTCCTGCAGCCACGGATGCACGACCTTCAAGGTATGCTTTCGCTCCCACAGATAATTGATGTAAGCGAACGCCCCATGAATCAGGGAGCGGTTCAATTGCTCCTGCAGCTCGCGGATATATGGCGGTGTACCTGGCTGATCCCATGCGACTTTATCCGCTACGAACAGCACTTGATCGAGCAACGTGGAGCCCGCACGCAAGGTCGTATGGCAGCCGACCGCATCCAGGATCGCCACGTCGGTTATGCCAAATAGCTGCTGCGCCATCACCACCGACAGCTTTTGATGAATGATCATCGGGAACGCTTCTTCCTCCGGCAGCACCTCGATGTCAAGCTCCCGCGACACCGCAATTCGATCGCCGTTCGGGATGACCGCGCTGATGTCGTGCAGCCAGCCGGCCGTCTCCGCCGCCTCGAGATCGGCTCCGAACCGCAGCGCAATACGCCGCGCCTCCGTCCCGACGTCCATACAGTGCTCCGCCGTCTTTTCGCATCCGTTCGAGCTTAGAAAGCTCCGGATATCGTCCCGAAGCCGATCGGTTCGGGGAAACGGTTTCGTGCGTTCAGCCAAAATAGGATGCATGTTTCTTCCTCCGTTCTCTGTTGCCTCTCGCTTCATACCGAGCACCCGCTCGCTCTAACTTATTGCAATCTTCCTTCTATTCCGTTCCGGCCTTATCCTCCATTGTAACCGCTTGTCCCGCGAATATAAAGCTTATGCAAAAAGTGCGGGACGCCTGCCCGCACCCCACACTTTTGCCATTTCTCCATTTGTTTACTAGCGTTAGCGCGCATGATGCGATAAAACTTTTTCCAGATGCACTTCCGCTTCGTCTCTTTGAACTTCCACGTAGCCGTTGGCTTTATAAAATTGAACAGCGTCAAGCCATGACGCTGTCGTTTCCAGCACCAGCTTCGCATAGCCCTTGTGCCTCGCCCTCCGCTCCAGCTCCTGCAGCATGCAGCGCGCGATGCCTCTTCTCCGGTACGGCTTCCACACGGACATTCTGGCGATTCTTCCGACGTCGCGCCCCTCCCGGATGAGCGCTCCCGTACAGACCATTTGCCCCTCAAGCGCTCCCGTCAAAAAGAGATGCCCCTGACCGGCATACCAACTCACGATATCGTCCAGATCCTTGTTGTAGGATGGGTCCAATTCCCCGAACCTTTCCTCCAGTCCTGCGCAAACGATCCGTCTTGCCGGCTCCTGCGTCTCTTCGGTCACTTCCGTCACGTTCAGCATAACGTTCATCCGTATATCCAATTCCGAACCTCCGAAATATGGTCGATTCTCGCGATCGGCCGTACTCCTTTATCCATCATCGCCTCCATGCTTGTCCTATAGCTGATAAACGGAATGCCGGCTCCGGCGGACGCTTCGCCGTCGATCCAGGAATCACCCACCGATATCCATTCGTCTGCCGCAATGGCGGGGAATTGATTCAAGGCATAGGTAAATCCGGAAGGGGACGGCTTCAGCGCCTCCATCTGCTCTCTTCCGATAATGGAGTCGAAATAAGACTTGATTCCCGTCACTTCAAGCGCCTTCAGGGCGGCGGGCAGCGAGTTGTTCGTGACCACGACCAATACGAACTTGCCAAGCAACGATTCGATCAGCTCCGGCACCCCTTTCTCCAGTCCCGCGCCTTCCATCCCGCGCACTTCATGCTTTTCCGCAATGTTCAGACAGGAGAGATATAAAGTGTGATCCATACCCGCTTGCTTGGCGTGTTCGAGCATGGTGGATGTCGTATGCTCATGGAGCGGGAACCGCTCCGTCAACATGCCGTGCCCGACCAAGTGGCGGAAAATGTCTTCCTTCATCGCCGCAAAATCGATGCGGGATTGCAGCAGCGTATTGTCCATATCGAAAATAATGCCTTTGCATTTGCGGTCATCGCGCATCGAAGTTCCCCGCTTCCCGTTTTATTGTTTTTATACAAAACGCAAAGTTAGTTGTTTGGTTTAATTTCGGCAAACCATGCAAGCGCGCTCTGCTCCATTTCCCTCACAAATGCTTTCTTTGCCGGACTATATTCGCTTGTGTTTTCGAATTGCTTAGCTAATTCTTCCTTAAATCGGCTGTATCTCGCAACCTCTTCAGGATGAGTTCTCAAATAATCTCTAAATATTAAATGCCTTTCAATTTCAGGGCTATCCGTTTGATAAAAATGAATATGATGCGTCCGGTTTTCCCCGCCTTTTCGGAACAATCTTCTTCCTGGGATGCCCCACTCCCCGGCAACGTCATAACCGAGGGAATGCATTTGATCGTTAAACAAATCAACGTTATGAATGTCTTTTACAATACACATCATGTCAATGACCGGCTTCGCTTTTAATCCGGGGACCGATGTGCTTCCAAAATGCTCAAAGCGTACGATTTCATCCTTAAATATGGTTTTTAAAAATTCAGCTTCGTCATGAAAAAGCCTAGCCCAATTTTCGTTAAATTCACTCAGTCTAACCTTCATAACACACCTCCTGCTAGCCGACACATTTTCCTATCCCCGGTGCCGACTCCAACAACAATCCATTAATCCATTTCCCTCCAAAATTGTTCTGGATTGTCTATCTCTACATCATCATAGTTGCATACGATTTCTTTAAGCCCGATTGGGGCGTCAATGTCAACTTCATACCATGGATTCATATCCGGCGGACCAAAGCTAACCTTCACTTTCTTTTCCGATACATCAAATATCATACTTCTAAGCGTACCCATTCCACTCGAATAAAAATGACAGCATGGACCATATGGATATGGAGTGGACATTAACTTCCTCATCTTGTCGTCATTGATATTAGGCGCATCCCGCAATAACGAATTCCACACGGAAGAATAACGCATTTCGGAATGCCAAAAGTGAGGTTCATCGAACTCTTTCATTTCATGACTCACATAATGATTTGTGGCGACCAACCTACTCTCATGCTTCAAAATGATATTCCATCTCCCCAGCCATTGCGGCCGGCGTATCGCCCGTCTTCCGAAAGTCATGGGCATACAGGAGTTGAAAATCCCCAAAATCCACTTGTTTATAGAACTCGAAGCAAGGAAACCCGTCATGGCTGCCCTTCACCTGCACGGTGCCATCCTTATACGCGGTAATTTGCAGAGAGTAGTCTACCGTCGGCGCATCAGGACGCAGCGGATTGCTTGCGCTCGCTCGCATGGTTAACGATACCGTATCCCCGTTCCACACTTCGTCTTCAACGCGAATACCGTCTGTAGACGCTTTTCCTTGTTTGTACTCGACGGAACCGTCCGGCGCTGTCAATTTGAGCACGGTAACACCCGTATTGGCAAAAGATGTGATTCGTTGCTTCACGAAGTCGATGACGACTTCCTGCTCCACACGGCATCGTCCGGTGTTTACCGCGTGCGGAGTGAATTCCCTGGCATCCGCCTGATATTCATAGATCATGCCTGTAGACGGATCTTGAATCGGGGGCAGATAGAGCATACCGCCGATAAACACACTGCCTCTAATTTTAATTAATTCTGCCATAATATAAACACCTCGCCCATTTAATTACCAAGCTCCTGTATCAACTGTTTAACTACAGAGAAAGCCAATTTCGGAGAATAATCATCCCGCATGATCCCGAATTGATGGAACAGATCCGGCTTCGAGCTATCCGCATCACGCAAACCGAACAACTCGTAATGAGTAATATGGAACTCCTCACGTAATCGATAGACCGTGCGAATTACGGTTTCAAGAACAACAGCCTGCTGGTCGTAAGTTCTTTCCGTCCGGGTAAAAGGGTTCTCTCCCGTAGGCCATCCGTTCTCGGTAACCCGGATCGGTACAGAGTCGGGGATGCCCGCAGCAGCCAGGTTCTTTCTCAAGTTACGTAGTACCCGTTCAACCGAAGCCGTGATTTCGGGTAATGCGAGCGGCTCCTCAAATACGTCCACATAAAAATTATGACCGACAAAATCGACGGAGTTTACAAAAGTTTTATCCTTGAGCTCAGCAAATCCTTCCCAGAAATGGGGGACCGATGCAGGACTCTCAGGAACGGACCCGAACCCGATTTTCATTGGATAACCACATTTACGGGCTTCCCGCTTTGCTGCGATGACCCCTTCGACTAAAGCTTGACGCGTGTAAGACTTCGAGCCTTCCATAAACGTTAAATTCGGTTCGTTTGTAATTTGGAGGGACGAAAGATAGGGGCCGTATTTTCTGACGATTTTGCGAATAAATGCAAGCCATTTGTCAAGCACAATGTCTGCCGTCTGAATCCATCCGATGACCAGATCTCCTAACAATCCGGAATGAAGAAGTCGATCGGCAAAAGAGAACAAGCCAGCCTCGGCATCGGACCTTGTATAAACGAGGTAATTTCTTGGAATTAACGTCTTGCCATCTCCTCGAAGTTGATGAAGTGCTTCTATGATCTTGCCGTAGTCGTCTTCGGGGCCGACAGCCAAACCAGTCGGCGTACCGGCCACGCCGAGCGGGTAAATCCCGAAGGTTAAACCTGCTGAAGTCATTTTGTTCATCACCGTTCCTTTTCAACGATGTATTTATTCATATGGAAAGTTTCTCCTTATGATTCAGATTTCCTGCCTATTAGCTTAACGATATTGTCAATTAAAACGAGTTTTCCTCCATCCCGCACACTTCGTGCTTCTCCGCAATGTTCAGTCGTATGCTTACGGACGGGAACCGCTCCGTCGCTCTTTCCAAAAAAAGAAAGCTCTTCAACCCTGGTCGAAGAGCTTTCCCGTGAGGCAAATGACCGGCGCTCGAAGAATCGCGTTACGCCCCCGAATGAAGAATAACTTTGACCGCCGTGGAACTGGAAGTCAGCGCCCGTTTCTGCAGATCGCACCCTAGAGCACGGAAAGCTTCTTGATATTCCGTTAAAGGAAAACGGTGCGTGATCAGCTTGCCCACCGGAACGACCTTTCGTTCAATCATGTAATGTGCGGTGGCGAACGTGCCGAGCGAATCGATGGAGCCGATAATTTTCAGGCTGCGGTCTACGATTTCCTTCGGATTGAAGGTCGATTCGCCGTCCCGCAGGCCGACCAGCATCAAATATCCCCCGTGGGCCAATGCAGATATGGCCTGCGTGGCCATGATACCGGTCGTGTCGACAATGACGTCGACCTGCCGATTGTCCGGGGACATCGCCGTCAAAGCGTCCTCCATCGAAGGGTAGACACTCCAGCGCTCGGGCGCGATCGATGCCGCGATCTGCAGCCGGTGCTCCGATATTTCGACGATGCTCCCGCTCACGCCTTTGGATGCCAACGCATAGCTGTACAGCATGCCGATCGGGCCGGCGCCGAGGATAACCGCGCGGAAATTGGGCAGCAGCCGCATTTGATCGATGCCCGTCAGCATGCAGCTTAACGGCTCGGTCATCGTCGCTTCCTCGTAGCTGACATGATCGGCAAGCTTGTACAAGAATCGGTCCTCCGTGACATAGTAATCCGTAAACGTGCCATCGCTGCTTACGCCGGTTTCCGTTTCGCCTTTGCGGACGCAGTGATTTTGCCTGCCTGTTCTGCACATCGCACATTGTCCACAATAATACGTCGGATCGATCACGACCCGGTCGCCGGGCTGAAGCGCGGTGACGTCCGGGCCGACACGCACCACTTCGCCGGCAGATTCGTGACCGAGGATGGTCGAAGGCTTGGCGTGATATTTTCCGCTAATAATGCCCAGATCGGTCCCGCAAATTCCGGTTGCCCGAATCCGGACGAGCACTTGATTATCTTTGATTCGATCGGGGACGGGTCTTTCCTCCAAAGCAACTTCCCAAGCGGATCGATAGACGAGAGAGAGCATGTTCCGGCCTCGCTTTCCTGGTTTTTATCCAACCTTTTGCAAAACAGCGTCCAATCTTTCGACAATCTCTGCAATTTCGTCGTCGGTGGCGACAAGCGCAGGTCTTACCTTCACGACATTGCCGTAACCGTATCGGGAACCGCGAAGAATCAAGCGCTGATCGGATAAAGCGGCATCGATAATGGCATTGGCTTTTCGGACGTCGGGGGCGCCGTCTTCGTCGACGATTTCAATGCCCCACATTAAACCGACACCGCGCACGTCGCCGATGCATTTATGCTTGGAGGGCAGCTCGTTCAACAAGCTTCCCAGAATTTCGCCTTTCAGCTTCACATCATCCAGAAATTCCGGCTGCGCCACGACATCCAGCGTAGATTGGGCTGCCGCCAGCGAGATAAGGTTGCTGCCGGAAGTAAAGGAATGCTCATGCTTTTCCAGTACGTTGAGCCGGGATTTCATCAGGACGGCGGCGATCGGGACGCCGATTCCGCCCAACCCTTTGGCGAGCGTGATGATATCCGGCTGAATATCGAACAGCTCGCTGGCGAACATATAGCCGGTTCGGCCGATCCCCGTCTGCACTTCGTCGGCGATCAACATCATGCCGTATTCGTCGCAGAGCTTGCGAAGCTGCTGAAAATAGCCCGGCGGAGGCACGATATTTCCCCCGTTGCCCAGAATCGGCTCCACGATCATGCAGGCGACGGAGCCGGAACTGCCGTATTCGATATGATCGGCGATCGCTTCTACGCACTGGAAGCCGCAGCCCGGATAAGACGATTTGTAATGGCATCTGTAGCAGTATGGAGCGGGGACGTGAAGGTGGTTGGATGCCGTCGAATTCGGGAACCCTTTCCGCCGGAAGGCGTTGCCGGATATCCCGGTGGCGAATTGCGTCTGTCCGTGATGGGACAGGAACAGGCTGACGACATCGGTGGATTCCGTAGATTTTTGGGCGATTTTCACCGCGCACTCGTTGGCCGTGGAACCGGTAATATCCCTCATCCAGCCCGCGTCGATTCCGGCCGGCGCCAAATCCAGCAGACGGTCCAGCACCTCGCTGACGTAGGGCTCCGTAAAGGAAGATGACATATGGGACAGCTGGCCGACCTGCTCCTGCACTTTTGCAACCACGACCGGATGGTTGTAGCCGAGCGAAAGATTGAAGGTTCCGGAAACGCCGTCCAAATAGGCTTCGCCCGATTCGTTCACCAACGTAATTCCCTCTCCGTACTTAAACCTCGCTTGGGTTGCGATTGTCATCATTACTACCTCCCATAAGATGGTGTGTTCGACCTGTGTTTCCGGGTTCGCATTCTCCTATCGTTGTTGGATGTCATAGCAGCAGTGGAATTGGCATCACCCCCTCTCCGTTTTGCAGCACCTCATTCCATGAACCGGTTGCCGGCTTGCAACGAGAGGCTACCTTGCGAAGCCTCCTTCCATAAGAAAGACAGCACGACGGACAAAAGCAGGATCAACGTAAAGCCCATGAGCAGCCACAGGGTCGATCCGGCGGACCAACGGGCCATGCTCCAGCCGATAAACCATTGCAGCACCGAGCCGCCTATCCCCCCGGAAGCGATGAGAATGCTCGTCGTTCTCTCCGTCATCCCGGGGATCAGAATATTCGCATGCACGAGCGCAATGGAGAACAAGCCCGACATGGTTAAACCGATGCCGAGGATGAGCGCCAGAACGCCGACAGGATGGGCCGTCATCGTCAGAGCTGTAATAAAAACGAGCGTCCCGATGGCGCTCCACAGCAAGAAAGGCACATAGCTCATCCTCTCCGCCACTTTGCCGGCAAACAAGCGTCCGACCACCATAGCGATCCAGAACGATGTAACCCCGAGCGAGGCGGTAGAATTGCCGATTTGCACCGTTTCCACCAGGATCGAGGGCAAAAAATTCATGAGGCCCAGTTCCAGACCCATATATACGAAGAAGAAGACGACAAAAGCGGCAAGCAGTCTAAACTGTCCGCCGGTATATCGCTTCTTGGCTGAGGTGCTGCTTGCCATGGCGGCATTCGGACTGCGAAGCCGTTCGGAGCTTCGGCCGGGCAAGGTCAGCCACAGCGCCAGCAGCACGAAGGTAAAGGCCGAAGCCGCCATAAAGGCATACGGCCACCATCCGGCTGCAATCAACAAGCTGATCGCAGCGGGCATCAGCAAAGCCCCGACACCGAAATAGACGTCCAATTGGGTCATGGCAATGGCCTTGTTCTGTTCGGCGAATTCGATCGTAAACGCCCCGATGGTCGATTCGATGATTCCCGAACCGAACCCGACAAGCAGCGTTAAGAGCACCATCCATAGCCAGCCGGGAAGAAAGCCCATGACGGCATAGGGAACGGCGATGCTGATCAGCGCAACGGATAGCAGCCGGTGCTTGCCGATTCGGGCCGCCCATCCCGGCGAGGCAAGGACACCGACCAAAAATCCGGCGAATTGCAGAAAAAGCAGCGTCCCTCCATCGCCGTAACCGCGCTCGTAGTAGGGGAGCATTTCCGGCAGCAGCGGACCTGTCATGACACTGGTGATACCGATCAGCAGGTAGAACAAGCAGCTTAATACAAAGAGACGCTTCATCGTGTCACCTTCCTTTGTGATCTGTTGACCGACCATCATGTTCCATGCTTACTGTAACTCTCCCCCGGTGATCTCGGAAAAATGCCGGATGACCCGATCCGCTCCCGATAAATCCTGATTCCCCGAATTGGGATTGTAAAATCCGATGCATTCCATGCCGGCCGACTTTGCGGCTCTTACCCCATTGCAGGAATCTTCAATAACGATGCATTCGCCCGCAGTCGCTTGGAGCAGGCTTGCTGCCTCGATGAAAATATCCGGCGAAGGCTTGCCCTGCTTCACCTCTTCCCCGCTAACGATGACATCAAACATCGGCGTAAGCCGCAGTCTTGCCAGCACGGTTTCGATCAATTGACGCGGAGAAGACGATGCAACGGCCGTTTTCAACCCGCGATTCTTGATTTCACTCAACAATTCGCGCAGTCCCTCCATAGCTTCAAATGGCTCTGCGGTGGAGAACTCGGCGATAAGTCGTTCTTTATGACCGGCAAGCAGTTGCTCTTCAGAAAGGGTTAACGAATGCCGGGTGCGGATGAGCTTCCACATTTCCTTCATCGGTACGCCCACATACGCGTGCTGCTCTTCTTCCGTTATGCGAAGTTCGAATTGACGGAAGAGCTTCTGTTCCACCAGAAAATGAATCGGCTCGCTGTCAATGAGGACACCGTCCATATCGAAAATGACTGCTTTAAGCTCCCTGTTTCGCATCATATTTCCGCCTCCCTACGTACTTTGGTAAGATTGAGAAGAATCCTGTTCCCTTGTTTCTGCTATTCCCCTTTCCCAACGTTTTACCGTAAGTCAAAATTTGGCCGATTACCGCTACTCTCACGTTTGCCTCCCCCCTCTTCCGGACTCTTCTTTTTGAATAAGCGTTATCTCTCCTCCCGGTTATACAACTAAGCTGTCCTTGTCTTAAACAAACAAGCACAGTTGTTAAAAAAAGAACAACCCCGTTCCCTCTATCGGAGAAACGGGGTTGTTCTTAAAAACATAAAAGGAAATGTTCTAAGAAGCATGGCCCTTAAGTTTTTTAGTTCAAATTATTATACAATCAATATATTATAGACTAAAGTATAACTCCCTATTTTTTCAAATTCAATATAAACCATAGTAATTTATGGAAATAAATAGTTATTTTCTTGCAAATTAATACAAACAAGATCATCATGTAACCACGATTAACCCTATGCCTGACAAATAACAAAAAGAAACCGCTCATCGACGCATCAGGCCATCGATTGCGGTTATTTCCCGTTCAAAAAAATTACTTTTCCATGATCCGCTTTAACGTTCGCAAGTCGCTCTCGATCATCGCCGTGTCGTTCGCGAAGCTTTCCTCCGACATCCCGGGCTGCCGGAACGCCGTGAAGACCACTTCGCAGCCGGAGCCGTTGGGGATGACCCGCATCGGATTCAGGATCGTTTGTCCGGTGGCGACGGTTACCCAATGATCCGCCACGCCGTAATCGTTGTTGTCCACGAACTTGAGCGTGATCGGCGCTTCCGTCGTTTCGACGATCCATTCCTCGCCCGATCTCCGGATCGATTTCACAAAGGATGTTACCCATTCCGGAAAATTCTCCGGATTCGTCACATAAGCGTACACCTCTTCGGGCCGGCGCTCAATGGTGATGCTTAAGGTTTTGGAAGGCAGCACGGTCATCATGTATCGCGTTCTCCTTTCGGTTGGCGTCTAAGCTTAAGCAAGCTATACCGGTATTATAAATCATCCGGCAGCCAAAAGATTTGAATATATCGGACATCCGCCAAAATGCTCAGCAACAAAAACAGGCAATCGGTCGGCGAACGCTCTGGACCCTAAGCCCAAAGCCATGGTGGCGAAAACGGCTGCGATATAGGCAACCCGGGCTCTCCATCGCCGCGCGGTGCTATCGTTACATATGCTCATACGTATCGTCCGGCCAGCACTCCAAGACGGCCGATTTATCTCCATAAATTTTTTCCAAATGATTTTCTCCCCACACACAGAAACTGTCCAGCACCGTTTTCAAGCTCAAGCCGTATTCGCTAAGCTCATACTCCACTTTAGGCGGAATTTCATGGTAAATGGTCCGGTGGATGATGCCATCCTTTTCGAGCTCCCGAAGCTGCTGCGTCAGCATTTTTTGGGTGATGGCGGGAATTAATTTTCTCAGCTCGTTCGTTCGCTTTTTGCCGGTTGTCAAATGGTAGAGAATGATGCTTTTCCATTTCCCCCCGATAACCTCCAGCGTGACCTCCACACCAATGCGATATTTCTTCAAGGTAACACTCCCCCGCCCTTCCAAGATAATAGGATCAGTATAAAAAGAATACTACAGAACCCGAAAGTACCTACTGCACTTTGAAGTGCGTACTTCACACGATATTTTATATCAACCATAATAGCATCGTAACCGGCCATTGACTACCGCGTCGAATTGTTATCCATAGAAGCCGCCGGAAATTTGACACAAAGGAAGGTCGTTAACCCATGAAAGCTCTTGTCACCGTCACTCACCCTCGCAAAAATTCTCTTACGTACGCTGTGATGAATCGTTTTGTCGAAGGCCTGAAGCAAAACAACCACGAAGTCGATCTGCTGGACTTGGACCGCGACGGCTTTAATCCTTTGTATACGGCTGAGAATGAGAAAGATTGGATCAATCCGGACAAAATCTACTCTCCCGAGGTTCGCAAGGAAATGGACCGGATTGCGGCGGCGGACACGCTCGTTTTCGTATTCCCGTTATGGCAGTACAGCGTGCCTTCGATGCTTAAAGGGTACTTGGACAAAGTATGGAACATGGGGCTGTTCGGGAAAATGAATAAGAAAAAAATGCTGTGGATCTGCCTGACCGGCGGGGATCAAGAGCATATGTCAAAATACAACCGCGAGGGAACGTTGAAGCATTATCTCAACGTATTGGTGTCCGGCTACGCCCGAGTGAAGGAATCCAAGGTTGAGCTATTATACGACACCCTTTCGGAATCCAAGGAGCATATTGCGAGTTTGCTGGAACGCGCTTATCAGCTGGGACGCGAGTACGAGTAATAAGAAATCTTGCCCTCAGGCAAGGTTCTTGTGGAAAAAGGATAGCGAAATCTGCCACGCTTCGCGGGCTGCGGCAGCCGCAGCATGTACCGCGGAAAAAACGCAAGCAAACAAACTCCCTTAAAAGGACGATTGTGCAACATCGCACTCTTATTGTATAATCATAACGCACAAATATATGTCATAACATACATATGTTTTACTATAACATACATAAGAGGTGCGAATGATGCTTATTCTTCCTTTCCTGTCGTACATCATTGCGACGAGCTTCACGCCCGGCCCCAATAACATCATGGCCATGTCCAACGCGAATCAACACGGGCTAAGAAAAACATTTCGGTTTATTTTTGGCGTCACCGTCGGATTTTTTGCCATTATGCTGTTGTCCAGCTTTTTCAATCTCATTTTGTACAATTATATCCCGCGGATTAAATTCGTGATGAACCTGTTGGGGAGTCTGTATATGGCTTACCTCGCCTTCAAAATTATGAAAACGAATAAAACGAAAAATAAAGAACAAGTTAGCGACACGTTAAACTCGTTCTTTACGGGATTTATTTTGCAATTTATTAACCCCAAGGGAATTCTGTACGGGATCACGGCCATCTCCACCTTCGTCATTCCGTTCTACAAATCCGCCTTAAGCTTGCTGCTCTTTTCCGTGCTGCTTGCGTTTGTCGGATTTTTGTCCACTTTCATGTGGGCGGTGTTCGGCTCGTTGTTTCAAAAGTTTTTGTCCAACTACGAGCGGCCCTTTCATATCGCCATGGGGTTGTTACTGCTGTACAGCGCAATCTCGATCTTCTTCTAAGCTGCCTGATCGAGCGTTCAGGGCGACTCCAAGAGTTAGCGCAGAGCCGTTTCAACAAAAATGATAACGATCCGAGGGCTCAGCCGACCACCGGGCAGCGGCCGGTTTCTTGCCCTCTCCACCCCGACTTTCACCTTGCTGCATGACTCGAGTATAATCCCGCCCGTTCCATCTATCAATTCAATTGTCATTATTGAAACCATAGGCATAACCTATGATTTTAGAAAAGGAGTGATCTCTCCGGCGCAGGTCACCATCAATGTGTGCATCGCTCGGGAGCAAGCGATATAAAGCAGGCTTTTATCCAGCTCCGTCCGGTATGTCGATGCGTCCGCAAACGGCACGATGACTTGATCGAACTCCAAGCCTTTGGCCAAATGCGCATAGGTCACGACGATGCCTTCGTGGAATTGCTCGCTGTTGAAATCCAGCAAATGAATCTTATGCCTCATATCCTTCAGCTTCGCGTATACTTCTTCGGCTTGGGCATGCGTCTTGCAGATAATCCCGAGCGAATGATGCTCGGACGCCAAGAAATCACCGGTCAGCCTCCTTATCGTATTCATTTCATCCCCTGAACTGTGACACGGTAGGATAAGCGGCTCCTCGCCATGCCGTTCGATCGGGATCAGCTTGCTGTTTGGCTTTAACCTCTGGGCAAACGTCGTAATTTCAACGGTCGAACGGTAGCTTTTTAACAGCTCGACCGTATCCGCCTCGGGGAACACTTTCTTAATTTCGGTGAGCGATGAAGAAGAATAGGGATTCACGGACTGGCTGCTGTCGCCCAGAATCGTTTTCTTGCATTTAAATAACTTTGATAAAACCGCGTATTGGATCGGCGTATAATCCTGCATCTCATCCACCAGCAGATGCTTGACGAAATCGAACGGCGCCGCTCCCTCAAAATAAATTTTCAAATAAATGAGCGGAAATACATCCGAATATTCCAGCTTCTTGCCCTGCTTTAGCTTGAACATGTCAGGCGTGCCCAAATGCTGATAGAAGTCCTTGTACAAGGAAAGAACGTCCTGGCATTTGAACATTTTTTTGACGACCGTTTTGATTTTTTTGGAAGCCGATGCGGGGGCTCGATTTCCGTCTTCGTCTTTGCAGTTGGCCATAACGTGGGCTGCGGTCTTCTCTAATCTCGATTTAACGGGCAATCTTCCGGATGCCTGATAACTGCTGAATAGAGCCTCTTTAGAAATCGTCACCTTATCGATGGCAATCTCCTCAGGCGAGAAGTAATGCTCATCCGCATATTGGATAAAAGCATCCATTTGGCTGACGAATTCGCCCGTAGCTTTAAACTTGATCCGTTCGATCACAGATTCGTCCGTTTCATCGTCAGTACCACCCAGCAGCTCCGACACCTGCTCGTAAAACGTCTGAAACTTGCCGATACTCACCAGCTCCTTGGCAGCCAGCTCCTCCAGGCTCACTTCCATGATTTTTTCTTCGCCCAGCTCGGGCAGCACGTTCGAGATGTAATCGGAGAACACTTTGTTGGGAGAAATGATCAGGACATTTCTGGAGCTTAACGTTTCCTTGTACCGATACAGCAAAAAGGCGACTCTGTGCAAAGCGACCGATGTTTTTCCCGAACCGGCAACGCCCTGAATGATCAGTTCGTGAGCCGCTTCATTCCGGATGATGGCGTTCTGTTCTTTTTGGATCGTCGCCACGATATTTTTCATTCGCTCGTTCGACGGGCCGCTGAGCTCTTTTTGGAGGACATCGTCATGGATCGTCATCGAGCTTTCGATCATGTATTCCATCGTGCCTTGATTGATTTTGTACTGCCGTTTTAAGCCGATCTCGCCATGCACCTCTCCGACGGGCGCCGCATAGAACGCTTGGCCCACCTCAAAATCATAAAACATGCTGGCTACAGGAGAGCGCCAATCGTAGATTAAATTATCGTGGCCGTTTTCTTCGGTGAAGGAATGTACCCCGATATAGAACGAATCCGGTTTCGTTTGCTGTCCCTCCTTGAAGTCCACCCTCCCAAAGTAGGGGGATTGCAGCAATTTTTGAACCCGTTTGCGCTTAACGATCGCTTTCTCCCCCAAGTCAATGGTTAGCGACACATCCACCCGGTTCGCCGCCCGCTCCGCCGGGTCCAATGCAGCCGCATTGTCCCACAGGTATTTCTTGGATTCAATGACCGCTTCGTAAGTAGACGAAATTTTGTCGTCCATCTCCTTCAGGGCTTGATGAAGCTTGGCAACGATGACCTCAAGATATCGTCTTTCTTCCGCTTCCGTACCGTTAAACATCCGTGCAGCCTCCTTTTGAATCGTTAGCCTAAGCAGAGCTTGCGAGATGCCCTGCAAAAGCGGTATATAGAATATAAAAGATCGCGCAAAAAAAGAATAGACTTTTTCTTTCCGATGAGTTATTCTGATGATAGAGTGCGCCCCATGAACGTATTACTAAAAATTTCCAATTTCAACGAATTAAAATAAAGAAACCGCCCCTATAAAGGCGGTTTTTTCGCATCGAAATTCAAGATCATAAGTTTTTTACCCAGGATTGGACACAATCTATAAACTTTCTAGCCGCAGGGGAGATGTTTTTTCTGGAAGTCATGGCAATACCTATCGAACGATAATAGTCGCCTTCCAATTCAAGAACTTTCACATTGCCCGGGATATGAGACAAAATCATTTCAGGAAGCAGGCTTATCCCAATACCGCTATTCACCATCGCAATAATCGCATGGTCATCCTCCAATTCATATTTCACCTTTGGCGTTATGTTGTTTTCTGAAAATATCCTCTTCACATCCAAATCACACCTTTTTTGGGCATGATAAATGGCTCATCTCTTAATTGGTCGATATTGATTTTATCCTCTTGCTGAAGAACATGGTCTTTAGGCACAATACAGTATATTTTATCTTTTTTTAAAGGAATCACTTCCAACGATCCCGAGATGGGTAATGCTATAAAACCAAAATCAACAGAACCCTTGAGAACCCATTGTTCAATATCGTTGTAATTCCCTTCCAGCAGTTCAATTTCAATCAGCGGATAGTTTTGGTGAAACTCTTGTAGAATCGTGGGCAGCCATTGTATGGAAACACTTGAGAACGTTCCGATGCATATATGTATACTTTTTACGAATGAAACTTTTTAGGTACAAAAAGGAGAACGAGAGAATGACGCCATTTGCGAAAACGCCAAAGCCGCCTTATTACGCCGTGATCTTTTCAAGCCAACGTTCGGAAGGGGATTGTGGGTATGAGAAAATGGCTGAAAAAATGGTATCTCTGGCATCTAACCAACCAGGCTTTTTGGGAGTAGAAAGTGTTCGGGACGAGGATGGTTTCGGGATAACCGTTTCATACTGGGAATCCTTGGATGCCATTCGAAATTGGAAAGCAAACGAAGCGCATTTGGGGGCACAGGAAAAGGGGAAAACGATCTGGTACGAAAACTATATAACCAGAATCTGTCGAGTTGAAAAAGAATACGGCCTAAAGGAAATATGATTGGAACGCTGTATGGCCCCCATCTTGTCCAAGATGAGGGCTTTCATACAGCCAGTTCGCGGGTACATTTCATCTACCACCGCTAACAGTAATGGTTTCACCCAAAATATAATTAGCAGTATCTGATGCAAGAAAGCAGATCACTTCTGCAATTTCCTCGGGAGTTGCGGCACGTTTCATGGGGACGGAGGCTACGAATCGTTCGAGACGATTTTCGTCAGGTGCAAATTTATCATGGAATGACGTTTCAACCATTCCAGGGGCGACTCCATTTACTATAATCCCATGTTCTATAAACTCTCTGGACATTCCGACTGTCATCGTATTGACTGCCCCTTTTGTTGAGGCGTAGTGAATACTTTCCCCTGCACCTCCAATACGAGCAGCCGCCGATGAAACATTAATTATTTTTCCACCTTTTCGCGGTAACATATCTTTTAATACCGCTTGTGAACATAGAAGGACGCTTTTTACATATAACGCGTACGTTTCCTCCCAAAGTTCCTCGGTCATATTCATGAATGTACTCTGCTTAATACCTCCGCCAGCGTTATTTACCAATATGTGTATGGCTCCGTAAACCGAAATAACTTCGTGAACCATGGCCTCAACTTGGTCTTTCTTTGTAACATCTGCTTGAATAGCTATACATTCACCGCCTAGCTCGCGAATGGCTGTAAGTGTTTCTGTGGCTCCTTTTTCGTTTGAGTTGTAATTAACGACAACCTTCGCTCCTTTTGAAGCCATTAATTGCGCTGTCGCTCGACCAATTCCTGAACTGGCTCCTGTAACGAGAACAATTTTTCCACTTAAATCCCGCACAGACTACACCTCCTGACTTGATTTCGTGCCCGTTACTTTAACGATCAGGAGCAAGTCGCCGCGGCGCCTGCTCCTGCCATAATGAAAGACTATTCCCCTACGGCTATGGCTTCGATTTCAATCAAGAAATGATCATTCACAAGTTTACTCACTTCAACGGCCGAACTGGCAGGTGGATTTGTCGTATTCAAATATCTATCCCGAATGTCCCGCACGATCTGCATTTGGGAGATGTCCGTTAAAAAGATGGTCAATTTTACAACATCGTTGAAGCTTACGCCGGAAGCCTCCAACGCAAGTTTGATATTTTCAAATACCTGCCCGGTTTGTGTAGCCAGATCTCCCGCACCGACCAGTTCTCCGTTTTGGTTAACAGCCACCTGCCCGGAAACATAGATCGTTCTTCCGTTTCGCACTTCCACAACTTGCGTATAACCGTTTACAGGCGGCATCGATTGCGGATTCCTGAAAATGATTTGCTTATCGTTTTGCATGAAATTCACTCCTATTCAGGGAAAGTAAGGAACTGTTCAGAGATGGCTTCAGTTGCCTACGAAAGATTCGATGACCGGATAGGAGATGATATTTCGATCCCGGTACATCGCTTCAACCGCGACATCCCGCTCACCGACGATTCCGTTATGCAGGATGACCGTCTTAAAGCCTCTCTCCCTCGCCCCATTGTACGTGAACAGCACGCAGTGCTCTGCTGCAAATCCCGACACAATCACAAGACCGACTTCGTTCTCCAATAAAAGCTGTTCCAGGTCCGTTTTCCAAAAAGCATTGGAGAATACTTTGGTAACTCTCTTCTCGTGCTCTTCTGCTTTAATTTCGGGTATGATATCGTATAACTCCTTATTCGACTCTTGCCGTCCCTCAATGTCTTGAATATGGACAATGAGATGACCCTTTGACCGCAGCAGGTCTGCCGTATAATTGATATATTCGCATGCTTTTTCGATATTCGATTGTTCTTTATCCTTCAGAAAGACGGTTTGCATATCCACGATTAACAGGGCTATTTTCATAGTTTTCCGGCTCCTTTATTCATGAAATTTTCTCACTTTTCCTTGATCGGAATTAATAATTCAACCTGTTCTTCCCCTACATTTTCCTCAAAAATAATAGATTTCCACCGGACACGAATGATCTAAAAATGTAGCCTAAAACCGATCATTCCCTCTGGAATGATCGATAAATCTTCTACTTCCAGGCAGGCAAAGTACGTAGCAAATATCCCATTGCACATATAGGGGGAAAACAGCACTTCCAGATTTTTCGCGTTTGCGATCTCATGCCTTCGCTCTACAAATTGCGTTTGAATCTATAGTGCGGCATCCGGAAAATGCTGCGGGAAATTGGCCGTAATGCTTTGACCGACCAATTGTACCTCTTTGGTAACGATTTCACAATGAAATTTCAGTTTTTCTATAGGAATCCGTCCTTCCTTAGTTATTTCGAGAGCTTCCGTTTCCGACTCAGTAAGTCAAAGCCCTTTGGCGGCAGGTGCGCGTCGGATTTGCCTAAGGCTGCCGGAAGACCTTTTTACGGTCATGATTCATCACTCCATTGATGAACAATTTCATTATTCTTTTTCAAATGGGCCGATCGGAGGAGATTTCTCTTTTTTAAATCAAGCAGCATATCGTAGTATTTCTCCTCCAATCTCTCCCAACTATCAAAGTTTCCTTCGCCTTCTTCCAGACCCTTACACCAAAGGTATCCCTTAAACGAGTATTTTCTTGAATCGTCCCAGCTTCCAATGAGAGGCTGCTTCCAGTTTCCTCCATGCGCGGAAGCAAGTATGCTTCTACCTTCAAACGGTTCCGACTTTTGAAATGTTTCTAGCTCTTCCTCATCATTCGTAAAGTACAACAGTCCGCAACTGGTGCATTGATAAATCAATTTTGTCAAATGCCCAGCCATTCGGCGTATGCCCATTGCAGCTCTTTCTTTATCTTTTTCCGTCGGTCCTGATTTCTCGATAGCTCGATCTATCGCATCCAAAAAATCAAACCAATCTTGATCCGATATCAGATGTCCCTTATATGGCAAATAATCGGTTTGGTCGACAATGATACCGCCGCAATCACATCGGATTTTCACTGAGATGCCTCCGTTACACTATTCTTAAATCTTCTTTTTACCCTACTCGTAAAAATGACGACTCCGATCTGTGAAATCTTGAAAAATGCTCAGCAATTCGCTCTTTCCGACCAACTTATTGAAGGATACAGCGCTCCTTCCGTTTATCAGGCGTTGGCGTTTTGTATCGCACCCCTTGACCAACCAACTCCTCGTAGAAATTCCAATAACCTTCCGCCCATGATTCCCATGTTCCTGTCTTCGGACTGCCGTTAATACTACGAAGTTCAAAGACGGGGGCATATGTTTCTAACTCTTTCGTATTATCGACGGACTCCTCCGCAAGTACATCTCCTTTTCCGGAAAAAACACCCATCCCCTTAAGCTTAGGATTGTTTCGTTCCGTCAAAAGATCGTCCATTGGCAGGTTACGCAGCCACTCCGAACGCCCTAGTTTAATCCTGTACTCTTTTTCTCCCGGTTCCCCGAATTTTTGCGGCAGCATCGGGCCGTTGAAGATATCTTCCCGTACTTTCTCTTGGTCTTCATCGCTCTTCGCTTTGGTAACATATTCCCCCAACGCTCCATACAGAAACCACTCCACCCATGCAGGATTCATCTGGCCCTTCTTGTCCCGTATAGCTTTGATCTCATGATCAGGAAGTAGCTCGAACATTTGATGAAAAGGTGTTTTGGCCAATACCGGGAACAGCCCCTTAGGAAATTGGCGTTTCCGGTCTCTCTGTGGTCCCATCGGCACGAAACTGCTGCGCAGGTAGTAAGCGATCATGGCGGAAAGCCCCTCAAGCGGAGGACTCATCTTCTCTTCAACATTAAATCCGAGCTCCGTACGTCTTTCCTCAAACATGTTTTTCATGAGTTCGAAGCTTGTTAATAGCTCTCCCACAGAATTTTCATAGGAGGATATATTCAGCTTCTTAACAGGGGCTCTATTGTTAGATGTCTCCAGATCCAACCTCTCAACAGCGTCTTCGTTGCTGGGTTCCTCTAGCTTCTCTTGTTTGTTGGCCAACTTATAGAACAAGGATGTGATCTTTCCAAGCGGAACGCCCATCGTAACTTGGACCGAAGGTAAGAGGTTTTTCCGAGGCGTGATATGCGCCTTATTCTCCAGCTTATACGGCGATGTCGTTTCCGATTCGCCAGCCTTCTTCAACAAGTCGCTTAGCACGATAGGGTTCTCTTGGTGCTGTTGTTCCAAGTGCCTGGCTAGCTTGTCCATACTCCCGACGGATCTGAGAAAATTATCTTTGTCAGCGTGCGCATCGGACACAAATTCGAGGTTCGAGCTTTTTCCGTTAGGCATCAAGTATTCATCCGCTGACAACGTGAAACCGTTCTCGTCATCGCGAACCAGCGGCGCATACTTCTTAAATGGCTTTCCTTTTGGAGTACTCACTTCCCAATTAGGGGCCTCTAATTCAACCCCAATAGCGCGCTGAATGACAGTGCCTTGTCGCGGTGTTTTCGAGAATCCGGAAATCAGATACCGTTGAAGAGCCTGATTTCCTACGGTCTTCGACATGTTGCAAAACCAATCCGGGCCAGCCACACGGGGGCTCATCGTGGTACGTTTCGATGATACAGCTATCGAAGCAGGAATCCGTTGCAATATTTTGCTCTCTCTCATGAACGGCCTCCCCCTATATATTCCTATTAAATACTATAATATACTTTCTCCTCTTAGCTGCGCATATATCCCCAACAATATTTTGCGCACAGTTCCCCTAGCTCTTCTGGCTTCCGGCGAATCTCTCCAAGATTAACGCTACGCCATCGTTATCGTTGGTTTCCGTGATTTCATTTGCGATATCTTGTAATTCCTTTATTGCATTTCCCATAGCAACCGAATAACCGCAGAATTGAAATAGTCCCAGGTCATTATAGTCGTCGCCAAGACACAAAGCGTCGCTCATCGTTAACCCCAACGTTCGAAGGATGTATTGCACGACATTTTCTTTTGAAGATTCGTTGGACATCATTTGTACGAGCCGTCCGGAATCGGTAACAAGTATGTTTAATTTTTGGCCATACCTGGCGACAAGCTCTTCCTAGTAAGCAAAATCAGTCATTGAACACTCCCACCACCATCGCTAATGGCGCTGAGGTGGGGGATTCTTGCGAACAGAGAAGCATCCTTCTCTTCTTGAGCAAGCGATCCCTGCGGTTCCAGCAGTTCAGCTGGGCTTCGCCAACAAGCGCAGTCCTTCTTGCAAGATGTTCATGCTGGCATTGTTAGTTCAGGCTCCAATACACAATCTTTGGCGATCACTTCCAAAAAAAGAAATAATATTCTGACATATATTTTCTTTTCTTAGGGAAGGAAATTCAGTTAAAGTTATTCTAATACGAAATGAGCTGTCTGCTCCAGATGGATTAAACTATGATATACTGGGAAAGAATTATCATCCAAACACCTATAAGGAACGTGATGCGTTTTGTTTATAGAAGAAGAATATTATGACGAGCACTTTTTGGAGGCACAATACTCGCAGAAGGAAGTAACCTCGGTCCGGTTCTACGATTGCACATTTACCAAATGTGATTTCAGCGAGACGGTCTTTAGAGATTGCAAATTTTCGGGATGTACTTTTGAGAACTGTAATTTAAGTTTAATTCAAGTGCTTGACTGCGATTTCTCCCAGGTTTCTTTCACACATTCCAAATTGATCGGTATCAATTGGGCCGAAATGGCCCCACCCCGAAAAATCACGTCCGGTCTGCTTCGGTTCGAAGAATGTATCCTAAGTCATTCCACTTTCATCGGACTGACGCTGCCGAAGAGCGTAATCACAAAATGCACGGCAAAGAACGTAGATTTCAGGGAAGCCGACCTTACGGAAGCGGACATGCGCTCTACAGATTTCTCCGAAAGTCTGTTTGACCGGACGAACTTGACGGCCGCGGACTTCTCCTTTGCAACCAACTACATGATTGACCCGGGGCTCAATCCAATCCGGAAGGCCAAATTTACGCTGCCTGAAGCGATATCTTTGCTCTATTGCATGGACATCCAATTAATTGATGGCGACTAACCTTAACCTATCCTGTCAACCCTTTGTTAAAAAGACCATCTATGCTTCCGGCAACTCTAAATCCTTTTATATCACATACTCTCGCAAACGATCCCGATAAATCCGGTAATTTTCCTCATCAAAGCAGACGAACAAAATCTGCTCTAGACTCGACTCGTGATGGCTGCGGATGAAATTAGATACAGCCTCTAACGCAATATTGGCTGCCAAAGCCTTCGGAAATCGATAAATACCGGTACTGATATTAGGAAAAGCGATACTGCGTGCATGATTTTTGCAAGCTAGATTCAATGTGTTTACATAGCAGTTCGTCAACTTCGGTTCCTCGCCGCTTTTTCCACCGTTCCAGACTGGTCCTACGGTGTGAATCACAAAGGACGCCGGTAAATTTCCCGCTGTCGTCACAACGGCCTCGCCGACCTGGCATCCGCCTTGCTGATCTCTGATCTTCCTGCATTCCTCCAAAATCTGCTTGCCGCCGGCTCTATGGATCGCCCCGTCAACCCCGCCCCCGCCGAGCAAGCTTGTATTGGCGGCATTCACGATGACATCCGAGGCTATTTTGGTAATATCTCCTTGGAGTACCTTTACGGTCGTCGTTTGCAGCTTTATCTCTTCCATGATTGAACCTCCAAGTAACAAAAAACATCATGGAAATACTCGTATTCGAGATCCTGATGTTTTTTATCAAGTCTATGCTTATGGCTAATTGCTAGTTTCTGTCATTATTATAATCTAAAACGGGCTTAACGTGCTAAATATTTCTTCCTTCTTGCCTCTCTGGCATACATATACCACCCGATCAGCAGAAAGGGAATCGACATGGACACAACGATCCCCGCTTGCTTAAAGACGCCAAGCAGACTGTTTGCCAAATCCCCCACGATACTAAACGTGGCCATCTTCGGCAATTCGATCGTAGGACTGATTTCAACCCCATAATCTCCTTCTTCAACGATCTCGAAGCTGTACAGCGACTCGCCTCGAATATCGTTAAATGTAAAATTCATGGAAGAATCCTTTGCCAGCATAATTTCCTTATTGTCCGATACTTTACTTAACTTTACCGTGACCAGATTCGTTATATTATTGAATTTCTCTTCCTTTTTTAGCTGAAGCACTCCCAAATTAAGCTGTTTCGAATCAAATTCGTAAAACAAATTATATTTCCCCGATGATAAAAACACTTCCTTCGTACCGGGAGCGCTTAACACGACTCTATCGTTCATAGGATTATGGTTCAAGAAGTTAATCCCGGCAAACACCATCCCCAATATGATGATGGCGCCGCCTAATATCAAAAACAGGTACTGAGAAATCAATCGTTTCATCGGTAACTCCTTTGGGTTTTCTCCGGATTCCCGGCTTCTCTAAATTCACTCGACGCTCGGCAATTCGTCCAGATGCCAATAGACCAGCTTGCCTTTCTCCTCTGCCACTCTGACCATCTCGTCCGCCCCCTGAGACGGTCCTCCAACCCGTAGCACCGCATCGCAGCAATCCAACAGCCGAATGGAAGACGGATGGAATATGCGATTGAACACATCGTCTCCAATGGTCTTCGACCCTGCGGTCACGATCAACGGGAGCGCATACCACTCGCCTAGAACGGGCAAATGTCCCGCTTCGTATACCTGCAAAGCGATTTCGTTCATAAAGCGGACGTTTTGCTCCAGAAGCTCGGGATCGTCCCCGGTTCCGGAGCGATACGGTCCGGCGATAAGAATATGCAGCGGCTTGACCTCCGGCTCAAGAAGTCCGTGAATTTGCGCATACTGCAGCAGCATGATCGTTTTGGCATCGCAAATTTCGCCGGTTCGCACCATTTCGAGCGCCTCGATGAACGGGAGTTCAAGAACCTCGATATGCTCCTGCTCTTCTTCCATCCCTCCACCTTCCCCTGCCAGCATGCCCGGACTGTATTCGGCCGTATAAAAATGCAAAATCTCCGTCACAGAGCCGGGAGACATATACGCATCGCCGACTTTCACAATCTCGGTGACGCGGTACCCCGTCTCTTCCTCTGTCTCGCGTACAATGCTTGCTTCCGGGGTTTCCCGGTCCAGCAGGCCCGCGCACGTTTCGATAAGCATTCCCGTGTCGTTTCCGTTCACATAGGTCGGCATCCGAAACTGCTTGGTCAGCACCACCGTCTGCTGCGCACGATTATACAGCAGGATCGTCGCTCCATTGCCGCGGTCGTATACTTCACGCGCTTGAGTCTCCCAAGTATCGTCTTGCTTTTGATATTCGAAGGTCGATTTCTTTAAGACGTACCAGTTGTCCGATAATATCTCTTCTTTCAGGATACGTACTCTTGGATTGCCCTGTCTTGTCATATGGATCGCTTCCTCCCTAAGAAAAATCCGGAGTCCTTCGAAATACGGATCTTCCCTTCACGTTCGATCATGGAATTTAAAAAGCTTTCAAAATGATGCAGCGCAGCTCCCGTCAACCGCTGACGGGCATTCATCGGAGTCGAGGTGATGTAATCCAGGAGCGGCTGGACTTCGCTCACCAGCAAGTGGTCATCATATGTATACAGCCGAACCTCGGAAAACCACGGGGACAAAATCCGCCCACCGTTATCCAAATTAAATCGCTCGATGACGGGATCCAACACACGAATCTCGGGGTCAAACGCCGCCGCGAACTGCTCGACTTCCTGCAAATGCCGCTTGCTCATCGTCGCAGCGAACAATCTTCCTCCTGGCTTTAAGACCCGATGAATTTCGGAAAGCGCTTTGGGCATGTCCGGCACATGGTAAAGCATATTGTTGGCGATAACGATATCGAACTGTTCGTCATGGAAGGGGATATCCTGCACATCGGCCACCACAAACTTGAATTGCCCTTTATGTTCCCCTAAGCCGCTTCGCGCTTCCTCAAGCATCCCGTGCGAAAAGTCCGAGAGCGTTACCCTCCAAGCTTCAGGAATCCGGTCCATATTCCGGGCCCATAAAGCGCCGTCACCGCAGCCGACCTCAAGCACCGTGAATCCGGACTGCTCTCCCAAATGCCCGAACAGCCAGCGATGCCAACCGATCGGATTGACGCTGCATTTGTCGTAGAGCTGGATTCTCGTTTGCAGACGCGTCGCGGTATGGTACTGCTCGACCCAATCTTTTTCCGAATGGACCGCATGGATGAGCTCGATCAGACTGCTCCACTCTACGTCCTGCGGCTTGCTCTTCATAATTCCCATCGCTTGATTTATCGCCTTGACCACAACTTCCATGTGCGCGAGCTTTTGCCGGAGCGTCTCTTTTTGCGCCGTCAACGAGCTTCGGAGGTCATGTCCGGATAACGATTCTTCGCGAATCACCTCCTTGATCTCTTGAAGGGTCAAGCCGATATACTTTAACGTCTGAATCTTCTGCAGTCGAATCAGGTCTTCCTTGCTGTACAGCCTCGCCGACGTCTGACTGTGCTGAGTAGGAGACAGCAGCCCGATCTGATCGTAGTACCGCAGCGTTCGCAGCGTGATCCCAGTCTTTTTGGCAATTTGCCCTGTTGTTGCATAGTCGCCGCTTTTCACATTACCCCCCCCTCCGTATCCCCCAAAAATTAACCCTATGGCGATTATATCCGGTTACGTAACGTCACCTACAAGCTTTATTTTTCAGATAGCATAGCCTGTACGTCTTCAACAAAGCTCCTTTTATGAGCTTCGATGTAGGCAATTAAATGATCGAACATATTTTCTTCCTGACTGTAGATAGTTAATTTCTCGGCGGCGTGCTGGATTTCTTCGAAAAACTCATCATCCGCAATCGCATGGACTTGCCTGAAATGATTGATTTCATACGGCTCCAAGTCCTGCAGATCGCGATGCAGCTGCCCTGTGCTCAAATTGTAGTTTTCAAGAATCCGATGGATGGCTTTCAATGCGTTCGCGTCATGAACCGCTCCGATGCGTTCCAACGCTTCGATGGTCTCGTTAACATATTTTCCGGCCGAGTTTTCCAAAAATCCCAGGATGCCGTTCATATTTAATTCGGTATCGAAATCGATGAGCAGCACGATGTCCCGAAGCAAAGCCGGAAGCTTGAAGAAGATCTCTTCGTCCTTCAGTTGAATGTTTTCTTGGCTGTACATAGTTAAAGCGACGTGATCCATAATTTCATCAGCGGATGCATTTAAAAGCTCCTTATCACCGGGTAACAATCTTCGTAAGATGGTTTGGTGGATTTCCATTTGTCCTCTCCTTGTTCCGCCACGCAAACGCAGCGTAGTCTTTTATTCTTTGCACAGTCTTTTTCCGACTATGGCTTTTGCCGCTTCGTCCGAAATGTCGGTCAAAAACCCAATATGGTTCAACTTTCTTGATGCCGATCCGTAATTTAACATTTCAATGGAGTTTACAGCAATTTTTTGTTCCCTGTCTTCTTTATTTACCAAAATGTCCCCTTTTCTTAAAATCGCGCCGTTCTCGGTTATTTCTCCTGCAATCACGTACCCTCGGCCTGTGATCTTGAATACATCTTTAACTTCAAGTTCGAACATAGCTCATCATCCTTTATTCTTATTCAACCATTATACCCCGTGGTATTGCTCCTTTTATTTACATCGTCCTATAGGTACGCAAACTAAATACACAGGCATCGCAAACGCAAAAAAAAGCGAAGCCGCTGCTTCGCATGAGCACTAGCGGTCTTCGCTATACTTTGAATTGTTAGGATACGGATAGACCTGACTTTTTGCAAGCATTCTCATTACACACGGCATACGTCCCTATAAAGTCGAGACTATGATCCAAAACCTTGAATCCGAACTTGCAATTCAAATCGATTTCCATTTCCAACAGCCAATCCTCTTTCACCGTTTCTATGAGACCGCATTCGTGGCAAATTAAATGATGCTGCCGATGTTCAGATTCGTCATTGCGGAAACCAAATCGGGTCGACTTATCGATTAAGGCTATCTTCTGTACGATGCGCAGCTCGCTTAATAGTTCCAATGTGCGGTAAACGGTAGCTATTCCTATGAGAGGATACTTGCCCTTGGTCAGCAAAAACACTTCCTCCGCGGTCAAATATTCCATTTCTTTCTCCAGCAAAACCTCCAAAGTCATTGCCCGCTGCTTTGTCAATCTGTAGCCTTTTAAAGCCAGTTTTCGAGTTATCTTGCCCAGTCGATCCGGCGATATCGCCATAGCGCAGATACCTCCTTCCTACGGACATTATTTATTCGGCTCTGCCTTATCCGATCGAGCCTTCCATCTCGAACTTGATCAAACGATTCATTTCTACCGCGTATTCCATTGGCAACTCCTTCGTGAACGGCTCGATAAAGCCCATGACGATCATCTGGGTCGCTTCCGATTCGGAGAGACCACGGCTCATCAGATAGAACAACTGATCCTCAGACACCTTGGATACGGTCGCCTCATGTTCGAGCGTAATGTTTTCGTTCATCACTTCGTTATACGGGATCGTATCGCTCGTCGACTGGTTGTCGAGAATAAGCGTGTCGCACTTGACATTCGCTTTGGCGCCTTCGGCGTTGCGGCCGAAGGAGGCGATACCGCGGTACGTTACTTTGCCGCCGTGCTTGGAGATCGACTTCGATACGATCGTCGAAGTCGTGTCCGGCGCCAGATGAAACATCTTTGCGCCGGCGTCTTGGTGCTGGCATTTGCCGGCGACGGCGATGGAGAGCACCATTCCCTTCGCACCACGGCCTTTAAGAACGACAGCCGGATACTTCATGGTCAGCCTGGAGCCGACGTTACCGTCGATCCATTCCATCGTCGCATTCTCTCCGGCGACTGCGCGCTTCGTGACAAGGTTGTAAATGTTCGGTGCCCAGTTCTGGATCGTCGTGTAACGGACGCGGGCATCCTTCTTCACGATGATTTCGACAACGGCGCTGTGCAGCGAATTGGTGCTATAGATTGGAGCCGTGCAGCCCTCAACGTAGTGCACGAAGCTGCCTTCGTCGGCGATGATAAGCGTGCGTTCGAACTGTCCCATGTTCTCGGAGTTAATGCGGAAATATGCCTGCAGCGGAATCTCGCACTTCACGCCTTTCGGAACGTAGATGAAGCTGCCGCCCGACCATACCGCGCTGTTGAGCGCCGCGAACTTGTTGTCTTCCGGCGGAACGATGGTGCTGAAGTATTCCTGGAAAAGGTCCGGATGCTCGCGAAGCGCGGAATCGGTATCCAGGAAAATGACGCCTTGTTTCTCGAGATCTTCCCGCATATGGTGGTAGACGACTTCCGATTCGTATTGGGCGGATACGCCGGCCAGAAACTTCTGTTCCGCTTCCGGGATACCCAGCCTATCGAACGTCGATTTGATCTCTTCCGGTACTTCTTCCCATGTCTTGCCTTGCTTCTCGGACGGCCTGACGTAATATTGAATATCGTCAAAATCCAACTCGTCGAGGCTGCCGCCCCAACGCGGCAGCGGCATCTTGTTAAACTGCTCAAGCGATTTTAAGCGGAACTTCAGCATCCATTCCGGCTCATTTTTTATTTTCGAAATCGTGCGGACAATTTCCGGCGTCAATCCTTTGCCGGATTGGAATATCGCCTTGTGCTCGTCGCGGAAACCGTACTTGTATTCTTCTAACTCCGGCATTTGTTTGGCCATGGCGATTCAACTCCTTGCTTAGGTTATTTGCGGCCCTGTGGCTCCTGATGAGCATAGCACGCTTGAAGCGCTACTAATTCAGCAGACTGGTGGCTGGTCTAGTCGCTGCAGGACGAATTCGTTTATCCCAGCTTCCTTTCCAAAATGCGCTGCAACTGATCGCGCACGACTTCCAACGGAATCTCGGAGACGACCGGATCCAGGAAGCCGTAGATGATCAGCCGTTCCGCCTCCGCGCGGGATATGCCACGCGACATCAAATAGTATACCTGCTCGGCGTTGACCTGCCCTACGCTCGCCGCGTGGCCGGCTTTGACGTCGTCTTCGTCGATTAGGAGGATCGGATTGGCGTCGCCGCGAGCCTTCGAGCTCAGCATCAGGATCCGTTCCGTCTGCTCGCCATTCGCCTTGGTCGCCCCCTTCTCAATCTTCGTCACGCCGTTAATGATGGCAGTAGCCTCGTCCTTCATGACGGCGCGGGTTACCATGCCGCTCTCGGAGGAGCGGCCGATATGAACGGCGCCCGTCGTCAAGCTCATCCGCTGCGAGCCCGTGCCTACGGAAATGATCTTGGCATCCGAAGTTGAGCCGCTGCCCTTCAGGATCGTTTTCGTATCCGATACGGTGTTACCCTCGTGCATATCGCCGATAAGCCATTCCATGCGCGCGCCGTTGTCAGTCACGGCACGGCGATACGAAATGTCGATTGAGGAACTATCCAAATGATGCACGGCGGCATATCGAACATGTGCACCTGCTTTCGCGAACACTTCGACGGCTCCGTTATGAAGCAACGTCGACTTCGTCTCGCCCAAGGACGAGGAGACGTTCTCCACGAAGGAGACACGGCTATTCGCTTCCGCAATAACCAGAACGTGCGGTACGAACGTCGCTTCCGCGTCATCGGCGAACAATATCGCCTGCACCGGTACTTCGAGCTCCACGCCGGGCGGCACGTACAGGAATACCCCGCCATTCCATAAGGCGGCATGCATTGCCGACAGCTTATGCTCGTCCCGAGCGTAAGCTGTCATCAGATGCGAGCGAAGCAGCTCTTCGTGCGTCCGGGCTGCTTCCTCCAGGCTCGACAGCAGAACGCCCTTGGCTTTCAACTGCTCGGGCAGCCGCGTGTAAACGACGGAGGAGTTGTGCTGTACGATGACCGCCCCGGTGCTTTCCGCGTCCAGCACGGAAGCGATCGCTTGCGGCAGCTCCGCTGGCGCGGATACGACCTGACCCGGACGATGCGCTCCCTGAACGTCCAGATTCCAACGCTGGATCGGCGTTTTCTCCGGCTTAGGGAGCTCCAAGGTCTCGGCCCATTCTGCCGCTTCCTCCCGCCAAGCAACGAGCCAGGACGGTTCATTTTTACTGTGGGCGAGTGCAGCGGCGGATTTGCGGTCGAAAGAGATAGTCGGTGTACTCATGATTGCTGGCCTCCTTCTCCTTTTATGCTTGGCTGACCGTCTCGTCGACGATGCCCAACTCTTCTTTGACCCAATCGTAGCCTTCCGCTTCCAGACGCTCCGCCAGCTCCGGTCCACCGGACTTCACAATGCGTCCCTGCATCATGACATGGACGAAATCGGGCTTAATGTAGTTCAGCAGACGCTGATAATGGGTGATGATCAGGAAGCTCCGCTCCGTATGGCGCATCGCATTAACGCCCGCCGCAACGATCTTGAGCGCGTCGATGTCGAGACCGGAGTCGATCTCGTCCAAAATGGCGAGTTTCGGCTCCAGCATCATCATCTGCAAAATCTCGTTGCGCTTCTTCTCCCCGCCGGAGAATCCTTCGTTCAAGTAACGGTGCATGAACTCGGGGTTCATTTCAAGCTCCCTCATTTTGCTTTCCATCAGGCGAACGAACTTGATGAGGGAAATCTCGCTGCCTTCGCCGCGGCGCGCATTGATCGCGCTGCGCAGGAAATCGGCGTTGGTGACACCCGTTATTTCGCTGGGATATTGCATCGCTAGGAACAAGCCGGCACGAGCGCGCTCGTCAACGTCCATCTCAAGCACGTCCTCGCCCTCCAGGTAGACCTCGCCGCCGGTTACCTCGTACTTCGGATGCCCCATGATCGAGGACGCGAGCGTGCTCTTGCCGGTCCCGTTCGGGCCCATGATCGCATGAACTTGCCCTCCTTGAATGGAAAGACTGAAGCCTTTCAATATTTCCTTGCCTTCTATTTCCGATTTGAGCCCATGAATTTCAAACAAGTTGGCCATCGAATGTCTCCTCCTGTATTACAAGCTGGTCAATTTTTTCTCTGCCGGCGTTCGCGGACGAGGCTTCGGTTCCCGGTCGAAGAAGCCCATATTCAAAACGCCGACGATCTTCTCGTCGCTTTTAATTTGCAAGAACTCGCGGTATTCATCGCAATCGATAAAATCATTGGTGGCCCACACCATGCCCACACCGCGTTCCCAGCCAAGAAGCTGGATGTTTTGAATCAGGCAGCATACGGCCGCATAATCCTCTTCCCATATTTTCAGATCGTCACTTTTTTTCGCCACGACCACCAAATAAGCGGGCACGCGAATAACCGTTTCATACCACCGCTCGATTTGTTCTTCCGTGTACCGGTTATTTTTTTGATACCAGTCCGCAATCAATCGGCACATGGGCTCGATCGTCTCTCTTTTGATCTCTACAAACCGCCACGGCTCGCGCATCCCATGATTGGGAGCCCAGACCGCATCGTTCAACATATCGATCAGCAGTTGCCTCGGGACAGGAGTATCATTAAATCTTAGAACCGTTCGCCGCTCTCGAATTGCTTGAGCTAATTCCATCGTATCGCCTCCGTTTAGGTTAACAGGTCTGAAGCAGCCGAGAAACGAATAAGCATTCTCCGAACTTTTATTTACGCCACTTCTTAATATTGATTATCATTCTCAAATAAAATAATCTCTACCTGTACACGGATTTTTTTCGGCTGTAAACGTTATTTGCATTTATTTTTTTGACTTCACAAATTGAATTGGCTTGCAACCGTATTTTTTAAAGAAGGCCGCCGAAAAATTGCTTGGATTGCTATATCCTACAGCCGCCGCAGCCTCACCGACATTCAACTGTTCAACTTGCATTAAGAATACTCCCTTTTCAAGACGTTGATCTCGTACATATTCAAACACGGTCATTCCAAACAATTCTTTAAAACCCTTCTTTAACTTGAACTCGTTTAGTTCCGAGGCTCGCGCCAGTTCTTTCAGGGATAGCGGATTATCGAGCCGATCCGCAATGATTTGCTTGGCCGCATATAGCTTTTCTATATCTTGTTTCTTCATGTAAGACCCTGCATTGGATTCATGTTCCGGCATATATTTTTCTAAAAGCAGCAAAACAATTTCCATGATCTTGCTTTCCATATGCAATTTTTTTAATGATCCCCTATAAGACGAGTGTACCATCTCATTCACTGCTCGCTTGAGTATCATAGAGTTCTGCAAGGGGCTTATTCGCCCCATCTGATTCTGTAACCAGTTCTCCACGCTTCGATAATCGTCTGCATGTTCAAAGTAACGCAGCACCTGCTCCGGCGACATCCTGATTTCCAGGTATAGGTACCTCTGTTTTGATTTCTTGAACAATCGAATTTCGCTATCTTCCATAGAGTATACATTGCCGGATTGTACTGAAGTTGAGTAACGGTTTCCCCTGAAATAATAATCTGAGCTGCCGCTGAAGCAATAATTGATTTCAAAAACCCGATCTTCATGAATATACTGGTTCCAGTCTTCTTCCAACGTCATATCCGAAATGACAACTTCAATGCCTTGTCTGATTTTCAGACGGGAAATGCTGCCCTTTCCATGAAGGGGAGAAAGAATGAGCTGTTCGTCTCCCCCTTGCTCCGATCCGTTATCCGTTAGATACGCGGAAAGCCCGTCAAAGTATCCATGTATATTCGTTGATTGAATAATCTGATCCATATAAAGCACCTCCCAATGATTCATGCTTTCGTATGCGCTAAAATACAGCTTTGTAAATTTAATTTTTATCGTAGCACCATTGAGAATCGTTATCAACTGATCTTCCGCCAAAAGCGATGAATGGCAAATGAAAAACCCTTGCGGCATTTCACAAGGGTTTACGGTGCATCCCGGCACAAATTGTATTCGTAGACATGCGACTTTTACAGAAATCACTTGTCGTTCGTTAACCTTCCATCGGCGGTTATCGGTATTGCATCTCCTAAATAAGTCGGACGTGATTTAAGGATGTTCGCATTGATGAAGTCTTTGTTTCTCGCCAGTATTTCTCTGATCTTGTATTTTTTCATGTCCCCGTATGACATTTTGTCCGCTGCAATTCCGTAGGCTTCGATCCCCATCTTCCTTGCTATGTATACTGCCCTGCTAAGATGATAGTCTTGGGTTACGATAATGAGCTTATTTATTTTAAATATTTCCTTGGCTCTGGATAGACTTTCATAGGTGCTGAAGCCCGCATGATCCATAAACACATTCTCATTCTTTAAATTTTGATTCAAAAGGTATTGTTTCATTGTATTGACTTCATCGTAATCTTGTCTTCCATGATCACCGCTGACAATGACTTTAGGAGCTTTTTCTTCCCGGTATGCTTCGAGTGAAGTTTCTAGCCGGTCTCGCAGCATATCCGAAACTCTGCCATCCGGATACACATAGGCTCCCAACACCAATATGGCATCCGCATTAGGCAATTCGTTGATGTTCTTCACATATGGATTGGCATATGCTTTGATGTGGTAATTTATTGTAAAAATTGACCCTATTCCAATGAGTGTAAGGCTAACGATGATGGTTCCTAGTCTTTTTAAACGCTTCACGGAAATTACCCCAGACTTGTTTTAGTGATGTACGCCGTATTGGTCTTAAGACGCTGTTGTCTTGTAAATCGTTTCCCTTAGTCGCTCACTTATTTTGGATGAAATTTGATAGCCTTGTTCCGATTTCGATTGCTCTATAAGCAGGCCGGTCTGTAGATCCGTCGAATTCGAAATGTTCAAATAAAACATTTTGCTTGTACGGTCTTCAAAAGTTATCCGCATTTCCAAGATTACAAAATAATCAAGAATGCCAGGCATCTTCTCGGCTTTCTTTATGGCGTCCGTAAATAGTTTCAATTCAGCTTCTTCTTTAAACTCACGATGAATAAAAGGGGTTCCGTCACTCAGCGTGCACTGATTCTTACATTCCAAATCAATGGAGCTGATCGCTTTATTTTCCAATAGATTGTTGGTATTGCTTTCACAACCTGCAAATATCCCAAACATCCAAAGGGCAAATAAAACCATTAGGGCCTTCTTAATGATCATCACATCCCGGAATAAAGATCTTTGTCTGACTTCATTCGGTCTACATTTCATGGTTTGAAAATTCTTGTGAGGGGCCCTGGATATCTTCTCTTATCGTCTCGGTGTAATTTTGGTTAGAATAAGCTTGAATAACGCTTCTCCAAAAATGCTGGGCAGGGACGTTCCAGTCATACTGGTTGACTCTCCAACGCCCCTTGAACAAATTAAACGCTTGTGCCGCCGCTTCCCTGCCGACACCTTGTCTTCTATACTTCCGAAGTACGAAAAAATGATTTAGATTGATCACTTGCTCCTTATATAAATGGCGAATGACTACAAAACCGGCTATTTTCCCATCTGCTCTAATAAAAAATAAATGAAAATGCTCGCTATCCAGCCAGCTTTTTGAGTCGAAGTCCGCTACAAACAACCCGTTCTCATTGACGTCTCTACCGTTGTATTCAGAAAGATCATAAGATGCGAGCTCTACAAGATGGTTTAATGTCATTATCCCATCTTCCTTAACCTTCTCCAACGTTACTAGCAAAAGATCACACCTCACCATTTTGTATGGCTAATCTGAAAAAATCAGTTATTTCTTTTTTACAGCTCCTTTTAAATCTCTTTCCATCCAAGCGCGATTTCAATTAATTTATTTTCTCCGATTTGTATTTCTTTCTTGCCTATGTATTGTCCGCCTTGTTTCTTGTAGAACTCCATCGACGGATTATCTTCAAGGACCCAAAGCATGAACGATTGATAGTTTCTTTGCTTCAGCGCTTCAATGAAACGCTCGAAGAGCAGCTTTCCATATCCGTTTCTCTGTACTTTCTTCAATAGATAAATGGCATACAACTCCGCATCGTATTCAAAGTCGGGCTCCCTGCTCTTCCCGCCATGAACAAAGCCCATGATGCTTCCTAAATCTTCAACAACATAAATGGCTTCATCCTGAGTAAGATTGTCAAAAATCACTTTCCAATTCTTCATTCTTTTTTCCAAGGTTAAATTAGACAGAAAAGAATCGGATACGATCCCGTTATAAGTAGACTTCCAGCTCTCGACATGTACCCGGGCCATGCCTTCAATATCACGAACAGAGGCTAATCTGATATTCACCGGACTCGTCTCCTCTATCCTTTAATTTCGGAGTGGCAGACTCAGAGTTTACGTTGTACATATTTTACACCATTATTCCCATTGTTTGCTATACTTCAAGTGTGATGATTAAGCCATCGGTCGGTCGCGAGGAGGCGCATCTTAATAATCTAGTAGGCGTCCATGATCATGCCATTGACCGTACATTTTGTTTTCTCTAGTGTTTGTTATGAATTTGTCTAATCTGCTCCTAAATAATTTTGGCTGATTCTTCTTGCTTTGCATCGTGTCGATCCGAACTCTTTTATAAAGATCTGGAAATGCCATAAAATTCTCATATACTTGCTTTTCCTCTTTTAGCCTTTGCTCTATAACCCAATCTATTTTAAAAGAATCGTGGCTCATATCAGGTAATACCTTTCTTCCCTCGTCTCTCATTAACCCCAACTTTTCGAGGCGGCGGACACGTTCTTTATTCAATTCAGTCCATGAACTTCTTTTACTTCTAGGAGACAGTCTCTGCGCCAGCTCAGTTTCAGATATTTTCTTTTTGACTCCATCGATCCATCCAAAGCACAAAGATTCTTCGACCGCGTCCAAATATAACAGCGTATCGGACTTTGGCGTAATACTAACCACTACCCAAAAAGATTTTTCCGTCTTACAATTTTCCTGTAGCCAAACCCTCATATCGTCTCTCGATTTTACGGTAATTAGATTTTCAATTTCCATAGCTAAAATACATTCTCCTCTCTAGGTACGGAGAGTAATAAAAGGCCGATTTCTCTGTTCCCAGAAATATCGACCTTTTTAGACTGTTAATACGTTCCTGCTGAGGATTTAGAACGTACTCATTCGACGTCAGAGATTAAATGGATTCCGCGGGTTCCTGATACCAAAAAAGTGAATAATCGTTCATCGTGGATGCATGGCCCAGTTGGCGCAACATGGTCGAAATATTGCCTCGGTGGTAGGTACCGTGGTTGACCGCTTGCAGCACAATTTCCGATAATCGAGTGTTGCGCGTTCCGGCGTACGGATTCTCGAGCACAATAATTTGCTCCAAATCGTCTTGGTTTCGGAACCACGCTCTGTATTGTTCCGCTAACTCACGAAAGGCATTCGCGAATTCATCGACAGAGTACCGAAGTGTTTCTTGTTGAAGTGGAAGGCACTCTTCCAGCGCCTTGGGCATACGGGTACCACTCAGAACCTGAAGCCAACACTTGTCGATCGCATAAATATGCGCGAACGCTTCGCCAATGGTGGGAAACGAGGTGTTTACTTCTTCTTGCAGCACCGAGGACGGGAGCTCCTTGATTCGTCCCAAGAGGGTTTGAGTAGCCCACGCATGGTAGTCGAACATTTGTACAGGATGATTCATTGGATCGTCTCCTTTTGACTTGCCATGGATTTGATTTTGTTCCTGTCGTTATAATAAAAAAAGATATATGACAACAGTCTGTCATACATCTTCTTGAACACTCCCACTACCTGCACTAATGGCGCCGAGGTGGGGGATTCTTGCGAAC
>NZ_JNVM01000030.1 GCF_000722545.1 Paenibacillus tyrphae | reverse complement strand
TTCCAACGAAATCAATATTAAGCCAAGCGCCACCAAATATACGGGCGGTTTGTTGGATGGGGTAGCGTTAAACATAGGCCCATCTTTTAATAATCCGACTTCCACGGTTATGGAGTTTACAGACAACAATGGGAATACATACAAAAATATCGGAACCAATATCGCATGGTATACATTTTCCGCTCCTAAGGACATTAGTGCCGTAATCGCCAAATGGCACAGCACTTACACAATTAAAATGGAGTTCTATGACGCCAATAACACGCTGATCGGTTCCTATACGCCGACAACTAATGATGGCGTGGAGTCATTGCCTAATACGATTCAAAATGTTTCGAGCGTTGTGTTGAAACCCGTCACTGCCGGGTCTGCTATTTTGGCCTACGAATGGAACGTCTTCGGTAAAAATCATGATGTTCCTCCCGGCGCACCGCTTAATTTAACAGCGGTAGGAGGAGATAAAACCGTATCCTTGACATGGAACAGCATGAATACAGCTACAAGCTATAAAGTAAAGCGCAGCACTACGGCGGGGGGCCCTTACACAGAAATTGCCACCGTGAATAGCGCTACGTATGCTTCCTACTTAGATACTAACGTGGTTAATGGAACAACCTATTATTATGTCGTTACTGCCGTAAATGCAGCGGGAGAAAGTCCAAATTCGAACGAAGCTTCAGCTACACCTAACGGATCGATTGTAACCCCGCCTACTCAGGATACGGATAGAGCCTTACTGCGCATCATGCTGAACAACGGGGAAGAAAAAGAATACGACCTGTCCATGAAAGAAGTGAACGCATTCTTAGCTTGGTACGAAGGTCGAGCTTCCGGCACGGGTGCGGTGATGTTTGCAATCGACAAGCACAATAACAATAAAGGTCCTTTTAAAAACCGGAAGGATTACATTATTTACGATAAAATTATCACCTTTGAAGTAAATGCTTATACCGCTGCTTCCGGTAATCCCCATACCGATTTGAAGTCGTGATGCAACATAGCTTTCAGCAAGTCGCCGCTTAGCGGCGGCTTTTTTTTAGTTATCTTTACTGATTCAATCAACAAATAAGCAGACCGCCATTCAGCAGTCTGCTTATTTGTTAGTTATGAATATTCGTCGGAGTACAAGAAATTGTACACCTTCGTGTTTTATGCAATCACTACACCGTACACCAGATCAAGTTTCGTCCTACTGTTTCAGTACGCCGACAAGCCGCTTCGCTTCGCCCGTCGGGGTCGTGATCACTTCGTAAATATTGATGTCCAGCGGATACTCGTGTTCTTCGGTGCGTAAGCTGTCGAATTGAATAAACTGCACACCGCTGATCAATCGGTTGACGCCGCTAAACGGCAGCGACTTCGTCGATAAAATTCTACCTGTTTGGTCAACCAGCTCAAACATCATTTTGGACGAGTTCGGATCGACCACGACATGTTCGTTGCGGGTAATGTCCATATCGAGCTTCATACGGTACGTATAAGTAATTGGATTGCCCGGCGTCGTGGTCGTCCGCGCGTTCAGCGTCCAGTAGTTGATCTTGACGTTGAACGGATAGAACGACATATTTGCCAGATCCAGCTTCGATTCCTGCATTGCCACGCGGTATGCTCCGATCGCTGTCGAAGCCGGCGCCGCTGTCTTCGCATCCGTGAACTTCAGAACGTACTGCTCGTCCTGGTTTTCGGTCGGCATGTTGAACGCATAGCTGACGGCATAGCTCGTTTGCGGCATAATTTCCGCAGTAGCCCCCGCTTGACGGTTGCCGGAATACGTCATGCCCTGCGCCGTAATCAGCTTCGTCTGGAACGTTGGCACCGGAACCGGCAGGTCGCTGTTGTTCGTGAGCAGCAGCTTCGCAATCACGGTCTGATAGCCTTCGCCATCGTTCTCATGACGATGAAACTCAACCATTGATACCGACAGGTGCGGATCGATCGTATCAGACAAGCTGTCAAAAGCGAACGGTTGGCCTAACTCGTAAGGCTTGGCCGCATTATACTCGGTCGTACGGCTCGAGACCGGCAGCGCCACCTGATAACGTCCCACGTTGTAGGGAACTTCAACTGGCGGGTTCTTAGGATCAACTTGGCGGAACGTTTCCCGAGTCAGTACGTTGAAGCTCGTGAGCACGGTATCTTTATCGGTCGGGATGGCGAAATGGATGTACCGCTGCTCCTTCGGCTCAAGCACCAGCGGGGATGCCTCGACCCGTTTCCCCGGGAAGACGGTTTTATCGGTGCTTCCGTTCCCGTTCGACCTGCCGTCTATGGTAAAATCAGGGACAGCCTCTTTGGTGGCGGACGGATTCTCCACGCGCATCTTCACTGTTGTTACCGGGCCTTGCTGCGTATTGTCGCGGTTCACCGAAACCGGCGTATAGACAAGCGGCGATTCCAGCGCCGGGCTTAACGTAAAGGAGCGTTCCCACGGCAGCACCGATGAAGCGGAATTCGCGAAGCTCGACAGCGGTCCGGTCCATTCCTGCCCTTTCACAGGCACCGCGAGCTGCACGGTCTCCTTCTTCGGATACGAGTACCAATCGACAGCGTACCAGACTAGTTCGGTAAGCTCTGAAGGACTCCGGCGGTCCACCTTGACGAGGAAGTTCAATTCCTCGTTCGTCCCCGGACGAATGGCATGGGCGTTAAACACGCTCGCTTGCATCGGATATTCGTACCCGTCGGCCGTTTTGACCCTCAGCTCCAAGTCCGGAATTTTCGCCACCTTGGCGTCCGAGCTCCGAACCCGCACGACCGCAGCGATGCGTGTGCCTTCGCTGGTCGTTTCGTTCAGCAGGCTCTTGATTTCGACCTGCAGCTTATCCGTGAGCGCATAGCTTTGCAGCAGCGGCGTTCCGGCGATCGTCCCGGATGCTTGGCCGCCCGAAGCTGCCTTCGACGCGTCCGCCGTTACCGCAACTTCCGGCGCAGCCGAAGCCGCCATGGCAGACGGAATGGACGCCGTGCTGAGCAGGGACGCCGTCAACACGACAGATAGTGCCGTTTTTTTCCATTGATGGTTCGAATTCGTCATGCTGCAACCTCTCCCACTGTTGAATTTACTTTAACCCGGCGCGTCTCCCACATCGTCAGCAAACCGACGGCAAGCGACATCACACCGATCATCACGATAAATACACCGAGTTCCCTTGCGAAATATTCAAGCGCGCCGCCGCGGTAGCCTATGCCCCGAATGAATTTGAACAGCCAGGTCAAAGGCAGCATGTTGCTGACCGCTTGAATCGGCCCAGGGAATATAATTGTGGCCACCTGCACACCTGACAGCATAAAGGACGGGTACACAATCGCATAGGTGCGAAGCGCCACCTTCGACGGGTCCGCCGCCGTCCAGCCCACGACCATGCCCATCAGCGTGACCGTCAGCGTATAGAGCAGCAGCGGAACCAGAAATTCCAGCGGATTCCCAACAAATCTCAGCCCGCCAAGCTGCTTCAGAAGTCCGAAGGCCAGCATCAAGCTGATGCAGGAGATCACCGCGTACGGCAGCACGCGCGACCAGAGCCCGATCGGCGAACGAAGCGCCTCCTCCAGCCGGCCCTCCACCCGCAGACGGGGGACGATGGATGCCCCGGCGATAGCGGTAATCCCCAGAGCCACCACATTGACGAAGCCGATGACCATAAAGCCTATAAAATCGGAGGTCGGGTTAAACAGCAGCCGCTGCTGCAGCGAGAGCGGGGAGGCAATCCCCATCGCCGCATCGTCGCCGAGTCCCATTACCTTCAGCTTGCCTACGGACAGCGTCGTGTTCTCGATTGTAATCAGCTCTTGCATACCGGAACGTATGTTCCCGATAGCCGACGGCATCGAGTTGTCGATAAGCAGGCCTATATTAATTTGCTTCCCTTGGAAACGGTACTGCTCCATTCCCCGCGGCAGATACATGACAACCATATATTTTTCATTGGCCATCAGCTTTTCCGGCGGGATCGCCTCGTGGAACACGTCCACGACGTTGAGATATTGGGACGCGTTCACCTTGTCGATAAACTGCTGGCTGTACAAGCTGTTGTCTTCATCGACGACCGCCATCGGCGCTTCGTTGATTTGACCGTTCTTGAACATGTAGCCGAAAAGTGCTGCCACGATCAGCGGAGCGATCAGAATCGCCAGAACGAATTTGCCGGATAGCGCATATTTCGTTTCATCGAGCAGGGATTTCATCGACATGTACCTCCGCTGTCATGCCCGGCAGCAGCTTGTCGGTCCGCTCTACGTAGATACGCACTTGGAACGAGTTCAAATCCGCGGTACCTTTCTCCCGGCTCATGCGAAGCGCGGCGAATTGCGGCGCGGCCGTAACGAACTGGACTTTGCCCTCCACCTTGTCCGGCAGTGCGGCAAAATGCGTTGGAACAGCGGAGCCGGCCTGGAACTTGCCGACTTGGCGCTCATCGACATACAAGTCGTAATAGAGCTTGCCCGTTTCCAATACGACGACCGGCATCCCGGAGCCGACGTTCTCGCCCGTCTTCGGCATGATTTTGACCACTTTGCCGTCACCCGGAGCGCGCAGCGTGAAGCGGTCCTTCTGCACCTTCAGCGATTCCATCAAAATGTTCAATTGCTCCAGCTGCTTGTTCAGCGCCTCAATGCCGATCCGCTGATTCGAGATATCGCCCTCGGCGAGCTGCTGCTGCTCGACGACCGCCTTGGCGCGGTCCGCTTGCAGCGCCGCCAGCTTGCGTTCTTTATCCGTAGCGCCGGCAAGCATTTTATCCAGAACCGCCTTCTGCTGGTTTCTCGCATTCTCCAGCGTCGTTACCTGGCTGCGCGCATTCTCGACCGCATCGCGGTGATCCTTGTACGAATACGGATTATTATCGTACGCCTCCTCGGTATTGAGCAGTTGGTTGTACAGCTTGAGCGCATGCGTGTAGGCTTCCTCCGAAGCCGCAACGGCAAGCTTCTGCCGTTCGATATCTTCGCTTCTCGCGCCGTCCGCCACCTGCGCCTCCTGCGTCTCCGCCTGCGACAAGCCGAGCTGCGCCTGCTTCACCGCATTGCCCAGCTTGCCTTGGGCGACTTGGATGCCGTCTTCCGCCTGCTTGATCTTTAAGGTCGTAACCTCCACATCGGCCTGCGCTTTGCGGAGCTGCAGGTCGATATCCGTCGGATCGAGCGTCATCAGCACGTCGCCCTTGCGCACCGCCTGTTCCTCTTTGATCGGCAGATCGATGATTTTACCGCCGACGCCTTGAAATGAAACATTCACCTGCTCTGCCGTTAGAATGCTTCCTTTATTGGAAGAAGCCAGCGTTACCGCATCCTTGCCCTGCGCCGCCAGCATCCAGCCTCCTCCGCTGAGCGCTAATGCCAATACGACGATCGCCGCCACTTGTTTCTTCATTTCCTCCGTTCCCCTCTCCCGATGCTTCTTTTCTCTCTATATCTTGCTTTTGATTCCGTTCAAAATGAATTTGGTTGTCAGTTCCACAACCATTTTCTCGGTCTCGGCCGCCGTAGGCTGGTTCGATTCGTGCTCGTCCTGAAATACGGGATCCAGAAACGGGCTGCTGCGCGAAAACACGAGCGTACCTACGATAAAATGCACCGTATGGCGGGTCGAATCGAACTCGAACTGCCCTTTAGTTTTGCCCGCTTCAAGAATGAGACGCAGTTGCCGCCACAGTACGTAGATGATCGACTGAAGCTTCTCCAGCCGCGGGCTCTCCATCATGACTTCCTGCTGAAGGATATTGATCAGCTCCGGCTCCGCCAAGCGGAAGAGCGCAAACTCACGGACAAACGCTTGCAAATCATGTACTGGATCCTCCAACTCATATTCCGCTACCAGGAACGCCGGGGCGAACGTTTCGAACAGTGCGTAGAACACGTTCTCCTTGCCGCCGAAATGATAAGACACCAGAGCCAGCGCCACTCCCGCTTCATCGCAAATCTGCCGTACCGTCGTGCCCTCGAAGCCTTTTTTTGCGAACAGCTTCTTGGCGGCGTTCAATATTTTCAGCTTGACGTCTTTTCCCTGCGCTTCCGGTTTCATGAAGACCTCCCTTTCGATTTGAACATGATTTTGAACGTTTGTTTTGAACATTTGTTCAAGTGATCTCTGATTGGTATTTTATAATGGATAATCTAACCTGTCAATAGAAAACTAACCATTTTTTTTACCTGATTTAGGGGGATGTCTGACTTGGTTCCACAGCTTATTTTGCATTGATGCAAAATATTTGTATTTACGAAAAAATTTTTGTGTAGTACAATTTGTTCTGTTTCTAATCAAACAATACAGGAGGACATGGGAGAGTGTATTTTAAAATCGTACCTAAGTGGTTTAATTTCGTGCTTGCTTTCTTTATTCTTTTTTCATCATCCCCTGCCGGCTTCGCGATGGCGAATGCCAATAACACGGAATCGGCGGCTCGGCCATTGCCTGATGAGCGCAGACTCCATACGGCGGCAGTGAAAATCGATGCACAGCTCCAAGAGTCATTTGATCAAGACGCTTTCGTCTCCTATCTTGTGAAATTTAAAGAGCAGGTCGATGTCGAGCGGATCTCCACCCAAGCCCGACAGCGATCCTCAATCATGAAAGAAACGTCCGCCAAACGGAAATCCTCCGTCAGAAATACGGTTATACATACGCTGCAGGATACGGCGGACCGTGCCCAAGCCGACATCTCAAGCGACCTGGAACGAATGGAAAAAAACGGACAAGTCAAGGACTATAAAAATTATTTCATCGTAAACGCGATGGCGGTCACGAGCACCAAAGAGGTCATGGAGCAAATCGCCTCCCGCCCCGATGTGGAAAAGGTGCTGCCGAACCAGGTATACCAGTTGAATAAGGCGCCGGAGCAAGCGGACGGACGTGCCCTGCCGCAACCGGCCGGCTCCGACAACGTCCCTTGGAACCTGAAAAATATCAACGTTCCGCAAGCTTGGCAAATGGGTTTTGACGGAACGGGAATCGTCGTGGCGAATATGGACTCGGGCGTCGATTATACCCATCCCGCGCTCCAACGAAAATGGAGGGGCTTCGATGCGCAAGGAAATATCGTTAGCCCGGAATTGAACTGGTATGACGCCACGCTCGAAATGAAAAAGCTGCCCTACGACGGCGACGGCCACGGCACTCACGTAATGGGCACCATGGTCGGCTCCGATCCGGAAGGCGCCAATAAGATCGGGGTAGCGCCGCAGGCCAAATGGATGGCCGCCCGAGTATTCGATTCGAACGGCCAAACGACGGATTCGGCCATTTTGGATGCCGGCGAATGGATTTTGGCGCCGAAGGATAAGCACGGCAATGCGCACCCCGAATTGGCTCCCGATATCGTGAACAATTCCTGGGGGAATATTCCGGCAGGAAAAAACGAATTTTTCCGGGACATCGTCAAGTCGTGGCGGGCAGCCAACATCATGGCCTTTTTCTCTGCGGGAAATACGAAGCCTCCGGACAATAACGGCGGACCGGGTTCCGTTACCGCTCCGGCTAATTATCCCGAATCGTTCTCCACCGGAGCCGTCAATTACCAGAATCAACTGGCCGCTTTCTCTCTGCGCGGACCTTCGCCTTACGGTACGGTGAAACCGGAAGTGGCGGCGCCGGGCGTAAGCATCCGCTCTTCCGTGCCCGGGGGCGGGTACAAATCTTTAAACGGCACGTCCATGGCAAGTCCTCATACCGCCGGGGTAGCCGCCCTGCTGCTGCAGGCCAACCATTCGTTAACCGCCGATCAAGTGGAAGCGATTTTAAAGGAAACGGCGGTTCCGCTAACGGACAACGACTATCCCCAAGTTCCCAGTAACGGCTTCGGATGGGGGCTGATCAACGCCTTGAATGCCATATCGTCCTTGCAGCAAGGGATCGGCACCGTGGAAGGCATAATCTCGATCGACGGGAAGGATGCCGATCTGCCGGTTATCGCACATACGCCTATTCCGCTGGCTTTTAACGTGATGGATCTGACCGTTGCCGCAGGCGTCAAAGACCAAACGGGCATAACCGGCGCGGAAGTGTCGGTTCGGGCGAAGGGCGCGGACGATTGGACATCCGTTCCGATGAAGCTCGTGTCGGGCAATGCGAAGGACGGCCAGTATGAAGCCGATATTCCGAAATCGCTGCTGACGGTTCCCGGCGTAGACTATAAGATTCGCGCGACGGATTTTGGCGGGAATACTACGGAAACGACGGTTTGGTCCATCGAAATCTCCGAAGGCGTCAAGCTCGGTTATAAGCAAAATTTCGAAGAACATATCCAAGGCTTTGAATTTGGGGGCGATACCGGAATCTGGGAATGGGGAACGCCGACGAGCGGTCCCGGCAAAGCCTATTCCGGCACCAAGGTGCTCGCTACGAAACTGGACGGCAAATATCCCGTCGGAACCAAAAGCTTCGTCGTGATGCCCCTAATCGACTTAAGAGACGGCCAGCATACGATATTATCCTTCACACATTGGTACAAACTAGGAAACTGGATGAACGCGATTTTCGATAAGGCCGAGATTTTCATTGCTTCCAGCAAAACCGGCTTTGCCTTCGATCGGGTCAAGAACTTTGACTTTCAAAGCTACGGCTGGAAAACCGATTACCTCGATTTATCGGCTTATGCCGGTCAGCAGGTGTTTGTCGCCTTTAATTTGAACGGCGAATACGGCAGCGATTTCGGATGGTACATCGACAATCTGGAACTGATCGGTCCGGAAACGGCCCCGCCCCCGGCGCCTCACGTCAAGATAAGAAGCAACACGCCGGGAAGAGTGATCGTCGAGTGGGACAAAGCGCCGGAAGGAAAAATTAAAGAATACGTCATATACCGCTCCACACAGCCGGGCGGCAATTATCAGGAGGTCGGAACAAGCCGCTCGCAAAATTACGGGGAGCTGCCGACACCGCAAAAAGGCACTTATTACTATACGGTTAAAACCCGAACCCAAAGCAACGTTCTAAGCGAGCCGTCGAACGAAGTGTCCTGGACCTTCACGGCCGGCAAAGAACTATTCGCCGACGACTTTAACGGACCCGATGACAACGGCTGGACGCACAGCGGAGACAACGACCAGTGGGAGCGGGGCGTGCCCAATCTGGCTCGCGGGCCCAAGGCCGCCGTTTCGGGGCCGAATGTATGGGGAACCGGACTGTCGAAGGAGCTTGCGAAGAACAGCGACCAAAGCCTGATCTCCCCTGAAATCGATCTGACTCGGGCGCAGCACGCCTCGGTCTATTTTCAGCAGTGGCATGATTTGGACGAATTCGATAAAGCGTACGTCGAAGTCAGCAAGGATAACGGCGCGACATGGGACAAAATCGCTCAATATCCAAAGCAGCCGACAAGATTTTGGTACTTGGAAGAAATTGGTCTAGGCAACTATGTCGGGCACAAGATCAAGGTGCGTTTTCATCTTATCAGCAAAAATTCGATAGGCAGCGCAGGATGGTACATCGACGATTTCGAAGTAAGGGAAACGCCTCCGGTCAAATCGAAATCGGCAAGCCAGGCTAACGCCAACGATGACGAGCAGCCGGCGCGATCGGGCTTCAGGCCTTCTTTGCAAGCCATGCGCGCTACGAAGAGCTTTTCCTTGCAGAGCAGCGACGCAGCAGCGTCTTCCCTGCCCGCCGACGCTACCGTCACGGTGCTTGAGACGGACCGCTCGACGAAAACTGTGACGGGAACCGGCCGGTATACGCTGAAACACCCGCCCGGAGACTACACGCTGCATGTCGAAGCTTACGGTTATCGTCCCGTAACCCGGACGGTCAGCATTCAAAAGGACCGCACCGTCAAGGCGGACTTCCATCTGCAACCTTTGGCTAAGGGACGGATTACAGGGCAAATTACCGATCGGCAGACAGGAAAACCGATTGTAGGCGCCAATGTCAGAACGATGGAGGACCTTCGTACGGAACCTGCAATTACCGATGCCCAGGGAGCGTTTTCCATGGAAGCGTATGAAGGCGATTATACCCTGCTGATTTCCGCGCTCGGCTACTTATCCGAAAACACGCCGATTCATGTGCAGGGAGATCAAACGCTCGTCCAACCTGTAAGACTGCAATCATTTACCGGTACTCCGAATGAGCTGGCATACGATAGCGGCAAGGCGGATAACGCACTTGCGTATCACGTCGCCGGGAACGGCTATGCGGTGCGGATGACGGCGGACGGCCCTTCGCAGGTGACGGGGGCGCGCTTCTTCTTTTGGAACGAAGGTTGGCCGGTACCGGGAGGAACCCGCTTCCAATATGCGATCTATGAAGCCGATCCGATCGATGGCATCCCGGGGAAAATGGTCGCGGGACCTTATGACGGAACAGCCAAAACAGACGGTACATGGACCGACGTCGCTTTCCAAAACCCGGTCATTCTTAACGGCGACTTTTATATAGCCTACCTGCAAACCGGAGTGTACCCGGATGTTCCCGGCTTGTCCGTTGACGATAACCGTGAAAACTTCAGACGTTCTTGGAAAAAGGACGGCGATCAATGGTCTCGTTCGACGACGGTCGGTAACTTCATGATTCGGGCCAAAATCAACAAAATCACCGGCGTTCCGGTCGATCCGCCTCCGGGTGTGGCCTCCATCGCCGTCACTCCTTCCCAAGCGGTGTTGAAAGAGGGCGACACAGTCCGGCTAAGCGTGACGGCCTCCGTGTATTCCAGCGTCTATTCGGATGTGTATTCGAACGGAGGCTTTAAGACGATTCCCGTGACTTCAGGGCTGAATTTCACGTCTTCGGATGACAAAATCGCTTCTGTCGATCAGACGGGCCTCGTTCGCGGGATCAAGGCGGGACAAACGACTATTTTTATAACCTATGCCGGAGCTTCAACATCGGCTGCAGTTACGGTGGAAAGCGAAACACGGCCACAGCCGGAACCGAAACCTGAACCGAAGCCCGAGCCGAAGCCCGAGCCGAAGCCGGAACCAAAACCGGAACCGGATTCGGAATCAGACTCTGAATCGGCCCCGGCTCTGCCGCCGTCGTCATTTACCGCCGGACCAAAGGTGGAGGATCGCCTGAAAATCATGGACGATGGCCGACTTATCGGTTACTTAAAGGCAGCGTCGAATAACGGAATGGAGACGGCAGTCATTTCCATCTCCAAGGATGAAATGGAGCGCCAATTGGCCAAGGGAAAAACGGAAGCCGCAACGATGAATTTAACTTCCGTCAGCCTGACCAAATTTCATTCCGTCACCGTTGAACTGGACCCGGCCACCACCGATCGTTTACTGGCCTCAGGCAAGCGGATGATGATTAACGGCAGCTCTTTCGCTATCGAAATTCCGAATGCTGCGCTTTCAGACTTTAGAACTAAGGAAGGTCTGAAAATCAAGTTGGCCGTCAGCACCGAAGGGTTAGGCGGCGTTCGTCCGATGGCGGCGGGAAGCGCGACTATGGTTTCACCGATCGTATCCATCTACCATTCTAATGATGTCTTCGGCCAGCCGATTTCCCTTACCTTAAAGCTCGACGGCAAAACAGCCGCAGGGCAAAAAACGGGGGCGTACCGTAGAGACACGGAAACCGGCTGGAGCTTTGACAAAGCGTCGACCCACAGCGGCGACAGGCTCGTTGTCACCCTTTCCCGCCCAGGCTCTTATGCGGCATTGGAATATCACCGAACGTTTGTCGACATAGCCGGGCATTGGGGACGGAATGAGATGGAGATTCTTGCCTCTCAACATGTGATTGCAGGGAAAACGGATGATTCGTTCGCTCCCGACGATTCCGTCACGCGGGCCGAATTTGCGGTCATGCTGGACCGGGTATTGGGAAAAGAAGCGGATTGGCGCCAGCGTGCCCAAGAAGAGGGCGCTCGACAGCCGCTCACCCGCGAAGAAGCGGTTTTCATGCTGGTGGAGGCTCTGGGAATTGAGCTTTCAGGCGTGAACATCGAGCTTCCTTTCAAGGATATCGACAATCTTCCCCCGAAAGGGCGGTCCTCCGTAGCCTATGCATTCGATAAAGGCATCATTAACGGAGTGGAAGAAACCAGATTCGCCGGCAACGAGCCTTCCTCTCGTGCTCAGGCGGCGGCCATGATTTATCGGCTGTTGCTCGGCTTAGGCAAAATATAACGACAACGAAAAGACCTCGTTTCTTAGAGGTCTTTTCGTTTTGAGTGTTTTAGAAAGAGGTTTTTGGTTGGAATAGTGAACCCTACGGAAGTAGATACCCCGCCCTTGACACGCGAAGGCGGGCAGAAGGGGAGATTACCCCTTTACGCTGCCCGCCGTAACGCCCTCAATAATTTGCTTTTGCAAAAAGATGAAGATAATAATGATCGGGATTACGCTAATACTGATCGAAGCGCACAGAGCGCCATAGTTCATGTTGAATTTGTCCGCAAACCCGACGACCGCCACAGGCAGCGTCCGGAGCGTCTGCGTAGACAGGAATAAGTTCGCCATGACGTATTCGTTCCAATGGCCGAGGAAGTTAATGATAAACACCGTAACGAGCGTCGGCAGCGACAGCGGGAATATGACCCGGAACAGTAAGCCGTAAGCGGACAGCCCGTCCATGATGCCGGCTTCTTCGAGTTCGGTAGGAATCGCCTTCATGAAAGCGGCCACGACAAAGACGGTTAACGGAATCCCGAACGCCATATACGGAATAATGAGCGCCAAAGGAGTGTTGTACAGCCCCATGTCCTTCACCATAATATACAGCGGAATCAGCAGCGAAGCGGGAGGAATCAGCAGCGAGAGCAGCAGCAGCCCGTACACCAGCTTGCTGATCGACGGAAACCGCATTCTCGTGACCGCGAAGGCGATCCCCATGGCGAGCAGCAAGGACCCGAACGTAGCGATGGTAGCGGTATAAAGGCTGTTAATAAAATACGTGCCCAAATGCGAATTCGTCAGTGCACTCTCATAGTGCGAAATGGAAAACTCCGAAGGCAAGCCCCATGGATTCGTGATAATCTCGTTATTTTTCTTTAAAGACGAGATCACAATGAAGTAGATCGGGTAAACGACGATAAGCACATACGGAATCAGGACGAGATGAGGAATACTTTTGGCCAACGCTTTGTTCATGTCAGTATTTAACCTCCTCTACCCTGCGTGAGAACAGATGGAAAATGAGCGTGACGATAGACGTAAACACAAAAATGATAATCGCAATGGCATTGGCGTAACCATATTCGCCGGCCGAATACGCCTGCTTGTACATATACGTAGCCATAACTTCCGAACTGCCGAAAGGTCCGCCGCTGGTCATAATCAATACGATATCCAGCGCCTTCATCGCACCCGTGATCGACAGCAGCATGACGACGACAATAACCGATCGGATGAGCGGCACGGTGATGTGCCACGCCTTCTTGAAGCCAACGGCGCCGTCGATTTCCGCCGCCTCCAGCACTTCCGAAGGAATCGCGAAGATGGCCGCGAGCACCAGAACGATATAGAACCCGGTCCACTGCCAAGCGTTCGCTACGAGCACCGCGGTCATCGCCGTATCCGGATTTCCGAGCCACGGCTTGGCCACTTCGGCGAACCCGGTAGCGCGGAGAAGCTGATTGAGCAGCCCGGCATCCGGTTGGTATATGAATTGCCATATAATCCCGACCGCAGCCGTCGACAGCACGCTCGGCAAAAATACCGATACTTTATAGAGCCCCAGCATCTTCTTCGCTCTGCTGATGATAATGCCGACTGCGATAATGATCGGTACTTGGATAATCAATGAGAACCCGACAAAATAGACGTTATTTTTAAATCCGATCCAAAACTTTTCGTCTTGGAGCGCTTTAAGGAAGTTATCGATTCCGTTGAACACCGGCTCGTTAATCCCGTTCCAGCTTGTGACGGAATATCTTAGGGAAGAGAACAGCGGGACGATATAGAACGTCACATACAAAACCAGGGCCGGGACGACAAAAATCAAGTAGGCCACCGGATTCCTCAGCACCTTATTCATGGATCACCCTCCGATAGCAAAATGCGGGCGCCGCGCGATGCGGCACCCTCGTTTAGCTGTTTATTTTTTTTCGCCGCCGGCTTTATTCGCTTCTTCTTGCGTTTTTTGCATGCGTTCGGCTAATTTCTCCGGTGCAATTTGTCCGCCAAGCAGCTCTTGCATCGATGTTTCAAGCGTCACTTTCACTTTCGGCTGAACCAAAGCGTCGAACGCCGGGAACGCGCCTTTGGACGACCCTTGAATGTCGCTGATTTCTTTAACCAGCGGATGCGCGTCATTCGAGCCTTTAACGTTTTTCATGGCCGGAATCCGGTTTGCTTTGTTAAGCTGATCCGCTTGATTTTCGACCGTGTAGAAGTTTTTGATGAACGTTTTCACGGCTTTCAGCTCATTGTCGTTCAGGTGAGCGGAGAAGCCGTAGCCGTTACTCCAGCCTCCGTTGATGTAGCCGTCGCCTTTGCCGCCCACATCCGGGAGACGGAAGAAGCCGACATTGTCTTTCACGGTCGATTTTTCCTTGTCAAGCACCGCGGAAGTCGCCCACGTGCCGTCAAACAGCATGGCCGCCTGGCCTGTGTAGAACTTCGCCTGACCTTCGGCATATTTCAGTCCCAACACGTTAGGATCGATATAGCCTTTTTCCTTCAATTCCTTCATCCGCTTGAACGCTTCTACAACCGGAGCGTCAGTCCACTTGGTTTTGCCCGGTTTGAAGCCTTCCTGCAGCTCGGTACCGCCTAAGCCGACAAACAAGCTGTTGCCGAGCATGTTGATTGCCCAAGCGCTCTCAGGTCCGCCGCCCAACGCGATCGGCGTAATTTTTTTCGCTTTCAAAGCTTCGCAGACTTTGAGGAACTCTTCCCAGTTTTTTGGAACCTGCACGCCGGCGTCCTGGAACATTTTCTTGTTGTAGTAGAACCCTTCCACGTAACCGGATTCCGGCAGGCCGTAGATTTTGCCGTCCACCGTAAATTCGCTGAGGTTGTAGAATTGGTCCGACAAGCCAAGCTCTTTAAGAATATCGTTCAACGGGAGCAAATGGCCTGCTTTGGCATAGTTCTGGGTATCCGCACCTCCGAATAAGTTGAAAATGTGCGGCGGCTTGCCGGAGGACATTTCCGCTTTCAGCTTCACATCGCGATTGACGGTATCTTCGACGCCGTCGAGGTTCAGCTTAAGTCCCGGAACGTCCTGCTCCGTTTTCGCCGTCACCTTTTGCAGCAGCTCCAGTGTCGATTTCGCTGTGTCCCGGACGTTGATGTGGCGCACCGTCATTTGGAACGAGCCGGCCTTCGCTTCCGTACCGGCAGCCGACTTGCCAGGATCTGCGCCTTTGTCTTTGTCGTTATTCGCTGCCGGCGCAGAGCTGCCGCAGCCTGCCAGTACGGTGGTCAGCAAGAGCGCTGCGCTTGCGGAACAAAGTACACTTTTCTTCATCTGGGAATCCCCCTATTTCCATATTTGTATCGGTGACCTTCACCTTGCTTTTATTATAAAATCGCGCCATGACGCGTCACAGGTATACATTTCAACTTTGGTGGGATAAAATTATCTACTTAATTATTTATTTCCATTTTTAATAGTGAATTTCTAATAAAAAAGGGAAAGCCCGCAGGCTTCCCCGATCTTCTTAACGAATATGGTATAATAAGAAAATGAGTCGTAGAGCGTGGTTGAAGCGCGAAAGAATAGGAGGTAAGAACTATGGAGTGCCGGGTCGGATGCGCCGCTTGCTGCATCGTCATCTCAATTTCTTCCCCGATCCCGGGCATGCCGGAAGGCAAGCCGGCAGGGGTTCGCTGCATCCAGCTTACGACCGATAACCGCTGCGGATTGTTCGGGAGCCCGGAACGTCCGGCCATATGCGGAAGCCTGCGTGCCTCGGAGGAGATGTGCGGCCCTTCGAACGAAGAGGCCTATGCGTATTTAGAAGCTTTGGAGCGGGCGACAAGCTGAGGGTAACATCTCGCATGAGCTGCTGCACTCCATCCGTTGTCTACGGCTCCAACGCTGCTTTTAAATAACCATCGCCTTCGCATCCCGCTTCCTCTCCCGTTCCGCATACAAGATCAAGAGTGTACCAGCCTGTTTTGGCCGCAATATAATATCCCCCTGCGCCTCTTTCCGGAGGCACGGCGACGAAGGTACTGACGGGACCATCATATAGATGCACGAGAGAAACCGTCGTACTGTTCACGATTTCGGAAGTCGGGTAGTAGGCGCTTGCGTAGCTGAATTCAATTTGCGTCCCTTCCTTGACATAAATGGACCGGGTCTGTACTCCATAAGAACCCGGTGTAAGGAATGCGCCTTGACACGTATAAGAGTCGTCACTGCAATTGTACGTATACTAAGCTAAGGCTTCCTTCGTACCAAAACCTGTAGATAGCGCAAGAACGATAAGCACTACGATCATTTTTTGAACCGCTTTTTCTTTGACCGTCAGCCTCATTTCATTCACCATCCTTTTGAATTATTAAATTTTAGAACATTGATCGGCTACGGAAGCATCCCCATTCTTTCCGGGTTGAAGAAATTAAGCTGCGACCTATTGATTGATACGTTTTGTATCGTCAAGGACAGGGCAATCCGCTTAGCAAGGTCGCATCATGTCATTTCGATGTTCGTAAGTAACCTCTGCCATCGCAATCGCTTGCGTAACGACATTCCATCGAAAGATAATAGTATTGCGATTTCGGCGCAATAAGTTCTCCACCGGCTTCGCCTCCTTGAGGAACAACAGCAGAGGCAACTTGTACCGGAGTACCCGATTCCAAATATAAAACTAAAATTTCCGTCTTTGAAATATCATACGTCTTCTTCCTCGAATCCTTATAGTGATATGAGATTGCTTGTCCTTCGGGAACGTAGATTTCAACCGTGTCCATTCGCTGCGCAAGATCGGGCACCAGATCCGCCGCTTGACAATGATAGAGCGTATCGCTGCAATCCCATGTCGTCTGCCAGGGCCCGCCTAAAGCTTCCCTCGTGCCCAGACCTGTGAAACAAACAACCGTCAGCAGAATTGCCATTACTTCCTTAAACCTCAGTCTTTTAAACCCCAGGCTCATTTTACACACACTCCTGCACATTAAATTTGACATGATTCTCTCTGACCCGTCGGATCGAGAAAATGAAAATTATGGTTCTATAGTTTTATACTACCATTATCTGATTATATGTAAATAAGCCGCTGGGAGTAGGATCATAGTTTCAAATTCAGTACCGTGACAATTTTACGATTAAAAAAACCCGAAACAACGCAGCTCTAAGCTGCATTTGCTTCGGGTTTCGAATATACGAATTTATTTTTTGGCAAGCTGGTGAATCGGATGGCCGAGCGCGCCTTCGGCGGCGTCCATCGTAATTTCGCCAAGCGTCGGATGCGCGTGAATCGTCATCGCAATGTCTTCAAGCGTAGCGCCCATCTCGATGCCGAGCGTCATCTCTGCGATCAGGTTGGAAGCTTCCGCGCCGACCACTTGTGCCCCGACCAAAAGGCCGGTGTCTTTGTCGCCAACAAGCTTCACAAAGCCGTCCGTGACGTTCATCGATTGCGCGCGGCCGTTCGCCCCGTAAGGGAACTTTCCGGTGAACACGTTGATGCCTTTGGCTTTCGCCTCGGTCTCGCTAAGGCCTACGCCGGCGATTTCCGGATCGGAGAAGACGACGGCCGGAATAACTTTGTAGTCCACAACGCTCGGCATTCCGGCAATGGATTCTGCCGCCACTTTGGCCTCATACGAAGCTTTATGAGCGAGCGCCATGCCCGGTACGATATCGCCAATCGCGTAGATATGCGGAACGTTCGTCTGGCATTTTTCGTTGACTTGGATCAAGCCGCGTTCGCCGACCTGTACGCCTGCGAGTTCCAGCGACAAGTCGCCATCGGTATTCGGACGGCGACCGACGGTAACCAGCACGTAGTCCGCGGTGATTTTATGCTCTTCGCCTTTGACGGTGTAAGTTACCGTCACGTCTTTGTCCGTTTGCTCGCAGCCTTGAGCCATCGCTTCGGTAACCACTTCGACGCCGAGCTTTTTCAGGTTGCGCGCTACCGGCTGCGACAGTTCTTTTTCGAAGCCCGGCAGGATGGAGTCGGAGCCTTCCAGCACCGTCACTTTCGCGCCGAACTTAGCGTACGTTTGTCCCAGCTCGATACCGATGTAGCCGCCGCCGATGACGACGAGGCTCTTCGGCAGTTCGCTCAGTGACAGCGCTTCGGTCGAGGACAGAATGCGTCCGCCGTACGGGAATGCCTTCAGCTCGATCGGACGGGAGCCTGTCGCAATAATGCAGTGGTTGAAACGGTAACGCGCCGTTTCGTTATCGTTGAAGACGCGCGCTTCATGCTCGTTGATGAACAGCGCTTCGCCGTTAAAGATTTGCAGCTTGTTCCCTTTCAGCAGCATCCCTACGCCGCCGCTTTGCTTCTTGACGATGCCGTCTTTCCACTCTTGGATCTTCTCCCAATCGACGGTCACATTTTCCGCCGAAATCCCGATCGACGTGGCATGCTTGATCACTTCGAAATGATGCGCCGCGGAAATCAGCGCCTTGGACGGAATGCAGCCGCGGTTCAGGCACACGCCGCCAAGCTCGGATTTGTCCACGATCAGCACGCTTTTACCAAGCTGTGCTGCGCGGATACCGGCTACATAGCCGCCGGGGCCGGCCCCGATGACCAGAACGTCAATTTCAACCGATGCGTCTCCTACTACCATATCGGATTACACCTCCATGACAAGCAGTTCCGGATCGGCCAGCAACTGCTTGATATAGTTCATAAAGTTTTGAGCCGTAGCGCCGTCGATAATGCGGTGGTCGAAGCTGAGCGACAGCGCCATGACCGGAGCGATGACGATTTCGCCGTTTTTGACGACCGGCTTCTCGCTGATGCGGCCCGTTCCGAGGATCGCCACTTCAGGGAAGTTGATGATCGGCGTAAAGAACATGCCGCCGGCGGAGCCGATGTTCGTAATCGTGATCGTGGAGCCTTTCAGCTCGTTCATGCCGAGCTTGCCTTCGCGGCCGCGAACCGCAAGATCCTTGATCGCGCCGGCAATGGTCCAAATATTTTTGCGGTCCGCATCCTGGATGACCGGTACGATCAAACCGTTGTCCGTATCCGTCGCGATGCCGACATGGTAGTACTTTTTGTAGACGATTTCCTGCTTCTCTTCGTCGATCATGGCGTTCATCGCCGGGAATTGACGGGCCGCCGCTACCAATGCCTTCACGATGAAAGGCAGGTAGGTCAGCTTGACGCCCTTCTTCTCAGCAACCGGCTTCGCTTTTTCGCGCAGCGCGACGAGGCGTGTCACGTCGACTTCGTCCATCAGGGTTACGTGCGGAGCGGTATAAGCGCTCTTGACCATCGCATTCGCGATCGCCTTGCGGATGCCTTTCAGCGGTACGCGCTCTTCCTCGCGGTCGCCGCTGACCGGCGCTGCTGCCGAAGACGCCGCCGCGCTTGCTGCCGGAGCCGCTGCCGCCGGTGCTTCAGCCGCTTTCGGCGCGGCGCCAGGCGTGAAGCCAAGCACGTCCTCGCGCGTCACGCGTCCGTTTTTGCCTGTCGCGGTAACTTCCGCGATGTTGACACCCTTCTCGCGCGCCAGCTTGCGCACGCTTGGCGTCGCGAGTACTTCGCGCTCGTCGCCTGCAGCTTGGGCTCCGCCGGCCATCGGCGTATCCAGCTTCGAGGCGTTTACGTTCGCCGCTACAGCGCCGCCAACCGCGCACTCTGCGCCACCTTGCGCAGCCGGAGGAGCTTCCGCTGCCGCCGGAGCAGCGCTCGGTGCTTCGCCGTGGCCATGGGCCTGCTGCGGCACCTCGCCGGTCACTTCGATGACGGCGATCACGTCGCCGATCGTACATACCGTACCTTCGGAGACCTTGAGCTCGATGATTTTCCCTTCTACCGGAGAAGGTACTTCCACCGTTGATTTATCGTTTTGAACGTCCATCAGGATCGTTTCGTCATTTACCGTATCGCCGGGTTTTACGTGCCATTTCACGATCTCGCCTTCGTGAATGCCCTCGCCCAGCTCGGGAAAGCGGTATTCAAAGTTTGCCATCGGTTACTCACCGTCCTCGAGTCTTAGTAAAATATTAGAAATCCAGTACTTGATTCAGGCCTTTGACGATACGGGCCGGATTCGGAAGCCATTGATCCTCGACTTGCGCAAAAGGATATACCGTATCCGGAGGCGCAACGCGCAGCACCGGCGCTTCGAGATGCAGAATCGCTTTCTCGTTGATTTGCGCGATTACTTCCGCGGCGATACCTGCGGTTTTTTGCGCTTCCTGCACGACGATCGCACGATTCGTTTTCTTGATCGATTCGACGATGGTGTCGATATCCAGCGGCATCAGCGTGCGCAGGTCGATAACTTCGACTTTCGCGCCGCGCGTTTTTTCGATCTCCTCGGCCGCTTTGAGCGAAGTGTGCACCATGGCGCCGTAAGTAATGATCGTGACGTCCGAGCCTTCGCGAACGACGTTCGCCTTGCCGATCGGTACCGTATATTCACCTTCCGGCACTTCCGCGCGGAACGAACGGTACAAGTTCAGATGCTCCATGAAGAACACGGGATCGTTGTCGCGGATTGCCGAAATGAGCAGCCCCTTCGCATCGTAAGGGTTGGACGGCACGACAACTTTAATCCCTGGCGTTTGCACCATCAGCCCTTCCAGCGAGTCGGTGTGCAGCTCCGCCGCTTTAACGCCGCCGCCAAAAGGCGTACGGATCGTAATCGGCGCGTTGTAACGGCCGCCGGAACGATAGCGCATGCGCGCCGCTTGTACGGCGATTTGGTCGAACGCTTCAAAAATAAAGCCGACAAATTGGATTTCCATGATCGGACGGAAGCCTTGAGTCGCCATCCCGACCGCCATCCCGCCGATCGCGGATTCCGCAAGCGGCGTATCGAATACGCGTTTCTCCCCGAATTCGGCCTGCAGACCTTCCGTTGCGCGGAATACGCCGCCGACCTTACCTACGTCTTCCCCGAATATGACCACGTTCGGATCGCGCTGGAGCTCGACTCGCATCGCGTCCTTGATCGCTTGAATCATTGTCATTTGAGCCATGGCTGAAAGTTCCTCCCCTTTTACGCTAAGTAATCCGCTTTTTGCTCTTCCAAATGCTGTGGCGTCGTTTCGAACATGCTGTCGATCAAGCCCGGCACCGTCATTTTTTCCGTTTCTTCGGCCTTCTTGATCTGCTCAGCGACGGTGTTTTTCGCATCCTCGACGACTTTGGCTTCTTCCTCTTCGGTCCAAAGGCCTTTGGAGACGAGATAGTTGCGGAAGCGGTTCAGCGGATCCTTAAGCTCCCATTCAGCCGTTTCTTCTTTCGTGCGGTATTTGGACGGGTCGTCCCCGGACATGGAGTGCGGCAGGAAACGGTAAGTTATCGCCTCGATGAGCGTCGCTCCTTCACCCTTGCGGCCGCGCTCTGCTGCGTCTTGAACGGCTTTCACAACCGCGAGCACGTCCATCCCGTCTACTTGTACGCCTTCGATTCCGGCAGCAACCGCTTTGTGCGCTACAGAAAGCGCAGCCGTTTGCTTGGAGAACGGCGTCGTAATCGCGTAGCCGTTATTTTGCACCATGAAAATCGACGGCAGCTTGAACGCCCCCGCGAAGTTCAGCGCTTCGTAGAAATCGCCCTCGGACGAGCCGCCATCACCGGTGTACGTAATGGAAACGCGCTGCTCTCCGCGCTGCTTGAACGCCATCGCCACGCCCATCGCGTGCAAATATTGCGCGCCGATGATGATTTGCGGCATAAGAACGTGCACGTCTTGCGGAATTTGTCCGCCGTGTTGATGTCCGCGCGAATAAAGGAACGCTTGGTACATCGGCAGACCGTGCCATACGATTTGCGGCATGTCGCGGTAGCCCGGGCAGATGAAATCGTCTTTGTTCAGCACGAATTCGCTGCCGACCATCGTTGCTTCCTGACCGGAAACCGGCGCATAAAATCCGAGGCGTCCTTGACGCGTTAAATTGACAGCGCGTTGGTCCCACGTACGTGTGAACACCATGCGGCGCATTAATTCTTTCAATTGGTCATCCGTCAGGTTCGGCATAGCTCCGGGATTCGTAACGGTACCGTCGGTGCCCAGAACGGACAACGGCTGTACTTCCTGTACGCCCACAACATAAGGCTTGCTCATTTCCATATTCACCTCAGCGATAGATTTTGAAGGGATGTCGAAATTGGGGTGTTTCTGTTATAGTATTATTATAAACCTGTTTTAGTGAATTGCACAAGAACATACTTGTAAAATATGATTTCTTTTCGATTAGACGTATATAACAGTTTATAAAAAATAATAATACAGATTAATAAAATCCATAAAACTATTATAATACACTGTGAGGTTTGTCACATGGACGACAGCTTGTACTACAAGCGTACTATCGTAAAAGAAACCGTATTTTCACACGCTCTCGGGCAGGAAAGATCGCTGCGCGTTTATCTTCCCCCAGGCTACAACGAACTGTTGTCGTATCCTGTCATCTATTGCCAGGACGGCGAAGATTTTTTTAATTTCGGCCGCATCGCCACAACGATGAACCGGCTTATTTTCGATGACAATGTGGAGCCCGCCATCATCGTCGGCGTAGACGTAGACAAAACGGTCCGCACTTCCGAGTACGCGCCCGAAGGAGAGCGTTTCGGCGCTTACTGCGCGTTTTTTGCCGAGGAGCTGATTCCGTTTATAGAAGATCATTATCCGGTTCGCGCGGATTTGAACGAACGGATCTTGGCCGGCGATTCGCTCGGGGGCACCGTTTCTCTGCATCTTGCCTTAGATTATCGTAGCCTTTTTTGCCAAGTTATATCCTTGTCCGGCGCATTTTTACAAACGACGCAAGAGCGGATCGAAGCCGAGGACGACTTGTCGTGGCTGAAGCTGTCCATGGTCATCGGACTCGATGAGACGGAAGTAACGACGGAGCGCGGCAGGTTCGATTTTGTGGAGGCGAACCGCAAAACAAAACAGCTCCTCGTTACGAGAAGCTGTTCGCTGCATTACGAAGAAAAGCCGGGAAAACACATTTGGGGCTTTTGGCAAAATGAGCTGCCGGGCATGCTGAAGCGATTTTTTTGACCTGAATCCGTTACAAAGCCTCTTATTCGCCGGACTCCCTTCCGCGAATGCCATAGCGCTCGCGGAGCAGGGCCGCCATTTCCCGCACCCGGGAGGCTTCCGGGACCCACAGTCCCGCTGCCGCCCGTTCCAGCCCTACGGGGGTTTGCCGCTCGCGCACGACCCGCTTCAATGCCTCCATGAACTTGAGCGCCGCGCCCTCGCCCAGATCGGTCAGCTCTTCCAAGCTGGCCATACTGTCGGCCGTCACTCGCGGAAAATCGATATCCTGCGCGCCGCCGGAAGCCCGCTCGTAAAACTCGCGCGCTTGCCGCGCTTTCTCCTCCCCGGCCCCCTCGGCAATCACGAACGCCTGCACGACGTACGCATGGGCCTGCCGCCGCTGGGCGATGCCGCAAAATTTGCGGCCGCCGATACTCAGATCGTAATCTCCGGGACAGTAGGCCCCTTCAATTTCCCCTTTGCGCACTTCGCATCCGGTCGCTTGAAGCGCTAGCCGGATCAGCTCGAACATCCGTTCGAAGTCGTCGCGGAAGTCGATTTCCCCGGCCCGGCGCTTCGGCATGATCAGCGACACGTTGACGACGCCCAGATCAAGCGGCACCGCCGCGCCGCCCGAATTGCGGACGGCGACGTTGTAGCCTTCCGCCTCCAAGTACCTGGCCGCTTCCGCCACGCCGGGCAGCCGGCTGTCGCGCAGCCCCATGACGAACGCGCGCGGGTGACGCCACAGATGGCACAGCGGCGCCCCGCCTTCGCCCACGTGCTTGCACAGCAGCTCCTCCAGCGCAAACGGATACAGCACGTCCTGTTCCGTTACGTCTTGCGAACGGTCCAGCAGCAGCAGATCCGAAAGCCCGTTCTTCTTCGGCTGCGTCATCTCTTGCTTGTCCATAGCGGCTAACCCGCTCCTTTCCCGATTCCGCTTCGCGGGTTCGTCTAAACTACCCCCATTCTAAAAGGGTCCGGCGGCCGTTGCAAGTACCCGGGATTTCACTGCCTCCGGAAAGCGATCCGTGCTACAATGAAAAGGACTTGTCACAAACCTGTCCGCCGTCTCGTCTTATTTACTTACGAGCGAACCGCGCCGAAGCCGGCAGTTCGATTTTTACCGCAAAGGAGAATCCACCAATGACGCAGCTTCCGTTGGAAGACTGGTATACCGAGTATAAACCGCTGTTGTTTTCGATCGCATACCGGATGCTGGGGTCGGTGTCCGAAGCGGAGGATATCATCCACGATCTGTTTCTGGCCGTATCCCGCACAGACCCGGGCGCGATTCAGAACCCGAAGGCGTATTTGTGCAAATCCGTTACCCGCCGCTGCATCGATCAGCTCAAATCCGCCCGTTCCCGCAGGGAAGTGTATGTCGGGCCGTGGCTTCCCGAGCCGCTGCAAACTTCGGACAAGGAAGACCCACTGCTGCAGGCGGCCCGGAACGACGACATTTCCTTTGCCTTCCTGCTGCTGCTGGAGCAGTTGAACCCGGTTGAACGGGCGATTTTCGTCCTGCGCGAAGCGTTCGATTACGACTATAAAGAAATTGCCGACATGCTGGACAAAAGCGAAGCCGCCTGCCGTAAAACGTACAGCCGTTTGAAGCAAAAGCTGCATCCCGAGGAGGCCCTGCCCCCTCAGCCCGGCTTACCGGAATCGGAATCGCTCGTCCGCAGCTTTTTAAAGGCGGTCAGTACGGGAGACGTGCTTCAGTTCATCCATCTGCTGACGGAGGATGCCATCCTGCACTCCGACGGCGGAGGCAAGGTGCGCGCGGCGCTCCGGCCGATTCTCGGTGCCGACCGGATCGCTGCCTTCCTGCTTGGCATAGCATCCAAAGGCACCGTCCTGACGCGGAGCGTCCCCGTTTCGTTCAATGGCGGAGCCGGACTGTTGGTTGACGGCTCCCGCTCCCGCATCGCCATGCTATTCGAATTCGAAGGCACGCGGATCCGAACGATGTATTTTGTGAACAATCCGGATAAGCTGAGCCATCTGACGGAACTTCCCGAGCTTTAAACCGCTGCACCCAGCCGAAAAAAAGCAAAAACTCGATTCCCCCTGGACTGCAGGAAGCCGAGTTTTTTCATATATTATCTTCGACGCAGCGTTACGACCGCTCTTCGAGCCCTTCGATTTTTGCTTGGCCCCACGGGGCGACTTTCATATGCACGATTAGCCGGCTGGCCTTATCCTCAAGCGATTTGCCGGTCCCCTCGGGCACGTAGTATTTTTCCACTCCATATTTGACGAGAATCTCTTCCCTCCAACTATTGTCGATCCGGCCTTTCATCACGACCTCGCCTTCCTGCACCGCGGGCTTCGAGCCGTATGCAGCCACCGGCTGGGCAATACCGTCCGTTCCCGGCTTCAAAACCACGTAGACGGGTTGGCCTTTCTCTGGCTTCCTTGCCGTGTCCTTCCACAGCGACGGGTCCAGACGGCTGATGTCATAGCCGAGGGTAACGTAATCGCCGTACAGCAAATCGCGCGGGTCCACCGGCACCGTTCGGACACGGATATCCTTTCCGAACCAGCCGACCGCATAGAAGGATAGAGCGATTCCAATCAGCACAAGTGCCTGCAGCACGACTATTCCGGCCTTAAGCAGAGAACGACGGCTGCCGCCTGAAACAGCTTTGTCAGACATGTCGGTTCCCCTCCTTCGTATCGTCGAAAAACCGTTTCTTCCGCCGGTTCAGGAACCAACTCAAACCGATGAGTATACAGCCTCCGAGAATGAAAAACAGCGATTTGTCCATAAAATCCCATGTCAGTTTGCCGTAAGCCACCATCGTACTGCAGATGAATAGAACCGTTCCGAAATTGATCTTGAACCGCCATTCCTCGGCATAGCCGCGCCATAGCACGTACAGCGAGAAGAAAAACGTCGCAAGCAGGTACAGGACGTCGACGCCGGAAGGCAGGTAAACGAACGGTGCGAGCAAAATCCATTCGAAGGCGCTGGACGCCCGGCCGTTTCGCAGCTTGCCGATCAGCGAGACGCCAAAGAGAAGAACAAGCGCCCCGAAGTAATAGAGCGGTTCGGCGAGCAGCCTGCTATCATCCGCAAGCCCTCTTCCATGTCCGGCCATCACCATGACGATGGCGAAAATAAATGCTGCGGCAAGCGGAGCCGTCTGCAGCGCGTAGCCTCCGCGGCGTTCCTCCTTCAACCAATCGCTGAGGACGTAAAGCGCCATGGCCGGGATAAACATCCAGAGGAACGGCACGTCCGAGACGATCGCCCACATCAGCGCCTGCACGGTTACGCTGAAGCTGAAGCACCAGATCAGCAGCGGATGACGCCATTTCCAGCCGTAAAACCCGAGACCGGCAACCAGAAGCGCGAACGCGGTATAGCTGAAGGAACCGAACTCCGCTGCGCCGTACCATTGGGCGATATCAAATAGAAGCAGACTTAGCAAATACAAGTAGCGGCTGCGGTATATAAAGGTCGCGGCCATTCCTGCGCAAGCCCACAAAATAAACGTTCCCGCGTTGTAGGAGACCAAGTGAAACATTTGGCCGATCAGCACGATGCCTCCTCCGAAGCTGACGACTCCAAGGCTGACCAGCGCGATGCCCAGCCTATCGTGGCCCCTCCGCAGCGCCAGCTCGCCCCCGCCGTAAAAGCCGATCAGCAGCAGCACGATCATGGCAAGGCGGACAAGCTGCGGGATATCCTGCCAGTTGGCAGCTATAAAACTGAGAATGCCCAGTCCAACCAAAATGCTTCCGAGAATCGGCAGCAGGCCGACGGCATGATTTTTCGTTTCGTACATGCTTAGAAGCTGATCTGCCTGCTCGCGGGTAACGATGCCCCGCTCCACCCAAATCGGGGTTTCTTTCTCCAACCATTTTCGGCTCATCGGAATGCACCCCTTGTTTGCGTAAAATCTTGTGCGAGTATTGATAACTCAAGTATATCCGGTCCGAGAGGAAAAAGAAGTACTAACTTCCGCTAGTACTACGAACGTTCGTTCCACTCGAAACATGCACAAAATTCAATCGGATCGTAAGCTTCTTTACCCGTCCGGCAAGTCCATAAACCTAAAAAACCTCATCCCGCATAGGCGGGACGAGGTTGAACGAGGTCGTATCGAACAAACTATTAAGGATAAAAGGTGCTCTGCGGCGTTGTTGTCGGACACCAGCGGGAGTTGAGCAGGAAACGGATCAGCACGTCCTTGGCCGAGTCGGTGCCGATGTAGTGCAGCGCTTCGGCTGCGTGCGCCCGAACGTAACGATTGTCGTCGTCTAGCGCTTTTGCAAGCTGCGGCACCGCAGCCTCCCCGGCCGACCCGACGCGGCACAATGCCAAGCCGGCAATGAAGCGGACTTGAGCGTCCTCATCTTGAAGGCAGCGGGTCAAGGCGGAGGCAACGTGGTCCGCTGGCGTGCCGATCATCCCGAGCGTCTCGGCGACCGTCTGCCGGACCGGTGCGGACGGATGATCGAGCAGCTTGATCAGCGACGGTACGGCTTGCGCTGACAAGTGCCTCAATTCGCCGAGCGCATAGGCCGCATGGACGACAGTCTCGTCCCGTTCACTGCCCAGCGCTCGTTCGAGCGGCGCGACCGCTTCGGCCCCGGCAACCGCTAGGCCGTAAGCCGCCGTGCGGGAAACCTTCACATGATCGTGAAGCAGACCGCGCATCAACGCTTCTACCCCCTCGGGCCCCCTACCTGCAAGCTCATATACGGCATCCAAAGCATTTGGCTCGTACGGATCTTCCAGCTTGGCCACCGTCGCGTGAAAAGCCTCCGCTCCTCCCGAAGCGAAAGCGCCCGCCAAGCTGCCCAGCCGGCCGGATAACCAATTCCACGTTTCTTTCCACATCGCTTCGTGCTCCACAATCGGCGTACTGAACGAGGCCGGCCGTTTCCATTCGGTTTCCCGGCAATTCCAGCTCGGCGCTTGCGGTGCTGCCGTCCGCATGAACTCGAACTTGAGCATATACCTGTGCCGTCCAAGAAGATTCGGGGTCGACCGGTGCCAGATGTCATAATGAATCAGCGCGAAGGTCCCCGCTTTGCCGCTCGCTACCGCCTCGCCCTCCGGATTGTTCGTTTCGAAGGTCCGACTCTCGTAATTTTGCGTGCCGGGCATGATGCCCGTCGGTCCCAGCTCAACTGGCGTGTCTTGAGGAAAATACATAATCATCGCCCACCACGGATGATGATTGCGCATTCTTTTGTAGCCCCAATAGCTGTCCTTATGCCAGCCTCCGGCTACGGGAGAAGCGTTATAATGTCCGTGGCGGTGCGCGTGCAGCATATAATTCGGCCCGAGTACGCTGGTTAACGCTCCCGTAACGACCGGGTGATCGAACACTTTCTGCAGTTCGCGAATGCGCGGCAGCAGATTGTTCCCGGGGTTCCCTTCATGCTCGTACACGTGATTCAACTGATCCGTCAGTGCAAGGTGAAACGATTCGGGGAAATCCGTTTGCAGGATCAAGAAGCCTTCGGTTATAAACGTTCTCATTTGCTCATCGGTCAACAAAACAGGGGTTGGACGGCTCATTTCTTTTTCCTCCCAGGAAGTGAAGTATGTCGATGCCCTCATTATAGAAAAGAAGCCGGGTCGCGCACATGCAGGAAGGTAATTCGGATTTGCACAAAAATAAGGATTTTTCCGACGCCAATTCCATTCCTTATGCATATTTTATTTTTACAAACGGTCCGATATAATGGTAGAATAGCTATTTTGAACCACACGCCGATTTTTCCTGATCCTACGTGGAAGCGATCGTGCTCGGCGGCGATTTGACCGATTTCGGACGAACGATCGAAGTACAAACGGCTGAAGGCGGTCATGGACGCGTACAAGCTCCCTCCGGTTTACGCCAATATGGAGATTATTGTGATATTTGGCTGACGTCCAAAGGCTCCTTTTCCACGGAAACGATGCCGAACGGCAAGACGGCGCCATGTCCAGAGAGCGGTTCCTGAAGTTTTTCGGTTACAAGAACCTTTGCTTCGACGTGTGGGTCAACGATGTTCATTTGGTTTTGCTATAGCAGGAAGTCTATGTGCAGGAAAAACCGGAGGTCGGCGATTGATGGAGCTCTTTACATGAATATTTTGGTAACTGGCGGTGCAGGATTTATTGCATCCCACATTGTAGATGCATTGATTGAAGCTGGCCATCGTGTTTACGTGATCGATAATCTGTCTACCGGAAGCCGGGAACAATTGAATGAACAAGCGTCTTACTACGAAGTAGATATTTTGGACGAACGGATCGCCGAGATTTTTGACGAAACGAAACCGGAGATCGTCATTCATCACGCTGCGCAAATCGATGTGCAGACCTCAATTCAAAAACCGATGTTCGACGCAAAAATTAACATACTGGGAACGATCGCCCTGCTTGAGCAGTGCCGTAATCATAGCGTTCGTAAGATGATTTATGCCTCGTCGGCTGCGGTTTACGGTACTCCGGAATATTTGGGCGTAGATGAACGTCACCCGCTGCGGCCGTTATCCTTCTACGGTATCTCGAAGCATACACCGGAGCATTACATCGAAGCGTTCTCTCATCTGTATGGTTTGGATTACACTATTCTTCGTTATGCGAATGTCTACGGCATCCGGCAGGATCCAAAAGGTGAAGGCGGCGTCGTATCCATTTTTGTGGACAAGCTGCTTCGGAGCGAGCAGCCGATCATTTTCGGTGACGGTGAACAGACCCGCGACTTCATCTACGTTAAAGACATCGTCTCTGCGAATATGGCCGCTTTGGAAAAAGGCAGCCGTGGCTTGTTCAATGTAAGCTGTAACGAGCAAACCTCGGTTAAAGAGCTTTTACAGCTTATGAGCGAGCTGTGCGGGACAACATTTGCACCGGAATATAGGGCACCACGAGCTGGCGACATCGTACATAGTCGATTGGACAACACAGCCGCTGCACAGCTGCTTAACTGGGAGCCGCGCTACTCGCTTCGCGACGGACTGAAAGAGACATGTGACTACTATCGCAAATTGTATTAAACCCTTGCCAGAGTAGGACCGGAGAGGCTTCTCAAAACACGCTGCCCAAAGGTGATGACATTGAATTTGCTCCACCAATTGCTGTTAAACATGCTTATCGTGATTACGCCGGTCATGCTGTATCATCTGTTTTGGATTGACCGTTTGCAGCATGTGAACGTGCGTACGAACCAAATTATCGTTACCGTCATTTGCATGGCTGCCTCTTTGGTCAGCATGATGCATCCGTTCGAGCTCTCTCCCGGATATTTGTTCGATTTCCGCTTGATTCCGCTCGCCTTGTGCTTTTTTTATGCCGGACCCTTGCCAGCGCTAGGCGTTGCCGCCATTATTATGGCTTACCATTGGAAGTCGGAACGGCTTGGACTTCATACGCTGCCGATTTCCCTCGGCTTCAATCTCATCCTACTGTGGTACTGCAAACGCCGGATCGCCGATGCGGCCCGGCTGCTCAATACTGCAATAGCGGCCGGACTGGGATTCGTCTTGTCATTGATTACGGCATTTGTCGCCTTGTTCTCGCTGTGGCAGGAGCACATTCCAGTTACAGGATATTTTTTCCTGTTTTTTGCTTCGTTCAGCCTCATCCATTCGTTTACCGCCGGACTTGTCGTCTATATCATTAGGCAGATCAAGCGAAATATCGAAATGCGCAAGCAGCTCCAGCATAACGATAAAATGAATATGTTGAGCGAGCTGGCAGCCTCCTTCGCCCACGAAATCCGCAATCCGATGACGGTCGCCCGCGGGTTCGTGCAAATGATGCGTCAAAACGACTTGGCGGAAGACAAACGGCAAATTTACAGCCAAATGGTATTGGAAGAGGTCGATAAAGCGCAGGCGATCATTAACGATTACTTATCCTTCGCCAAGCCCCAGCTGGAAGAGATCGAGCTAATGGATGCCAAGCCGCTTATTTTACAGACGGTCCAAACGCTGCAGTCGTTCGCCGACCTTCGTGGCGTATCGGTGGAAACGCATCTGCAGGACAAGCTGATGATCAGCGCCAATCCGGATAAGTTCGCGCAGTGCATCATGCATTTGTGCAAAAACGGCATTGAAGCAATGCCCGGCGGAGGAAAGCTGCAAATCGTCGGCGTGCTGCAAAATCAGACGGTGTGCATCGACATTATCGATCAAGGGATCGGCATGACGCAGGATGAAGTCGGACGGCTCGGCACGCCGTTCTATTCCACCCGCGGCAAAGGAACCGGCCTTGGCATGATGGTCACCTACCGGGCCATTCAAAACATTCACGGCCGGATCGACGTGACGAGCGAAGTGGGCAAAGGCACCTGTTTCTCGATTTTGATTCCGTCACTGCACTCCTCCACCTATCATTAACCTCGATGAAAAAGGCTGAGTCTTCGCCGTACAACGCGCGAAAACGCAGCCTCCCGTAATACCTCCAATAAATCCCCTCATGATCGTTCCTACTTTTCAGAGCTGACAGCCAAAATATCCATCACTTCCTTAAAAAGCGGGATCGCCTTATGGTTGCCCCCTTCCGGGACGTTCTGGACAACCACCGCTGCGGCATAGCGAGGCTGTTCCGCAGGACCGTAGCCAATAAACCAATGGTTCTCGCCGGGTCGTCCGTTTTTCAACCTAACCTGCGCCGTCCCCGATTTCCCGGCCAGGCTCCACTTCGCCGATCGCAGCGCCTTACCGGTGCCATGCTCCACCGTCTCGGCCATCCAACCCAGCAGCCGCTTCGCCGTCGCCGGCTTGATAGGTTTAGCAGCCTGCTCAAGCTCATGAGCCTGGAACGACTGGTATAACCGATCGTTCCGGAACCGGATTTCCCGCACAATTCGCGGCGATGCGACCTTCCCTTGATTATACAGCGTCACGACCAAGTTAGCCGCTTGCAGCGGCGTCATTAACACGTCCCGCTGGCCGATAGCCGTCTGTACCAGCGCACCTTCGTCCGACTTGTCCGAAGCAGCGGCATAGATTTGCCCCTGCTCTTCGGCATCCCACTGCCGAAAGCCCTTCCGGTGCGGTACGTCTGCGCTCCAGCCGACGGACATTTCCAGCCCGAGCCTGTGCGCGTAAGCCTCCAGCTTGTCTCCCCCAAGCCGCTGCGCTACCTTCGCAAACACGATGTTGCACGACTGGGCGAAGCCTTCTTCCAATGTCAGCGTGCCGTGTCCTTCTTTCTTCCAGCAGGTGAAGCCGTATTTTCCAAGCGCGCCTGTGCACTCGAACGTTTCGTCTGCTTTTACCGCCTTTTCCTCCAAGGCAGCCGCGGCGGTCACGGTTTTAAAAATCGATCCGGGGGCGACCGCTTTTAATGCCTTGTTGCTCCAGCTTCCTTGGGCCAGATCGACATGCTCAGGCTGGAATGCGGGCGTGCTGGCCATCGCGATCGTATCCCCATTTCGAATATCCAATACGACGACGGCGCCTTCCGTCACGTGTGAGCGCTCCAAGGTCCGTTCGATTTGCTGCTGTATCCCGGAGTCGAGGGTCGTGACGACTTTAAGCGGATAATACGGATTGCTCGGAGCGATTTCGCGTGTATCGAGCCCGGGCAGCGGACGCTTCAATCCGTCGGTAAAAAGCGAGACGGAGGATGGCCCGATTCCCTGCAGCCAGGGCTCAAACGTTTTTTCCAGCCCGGAATTGCCGATTTTGCTCGTGAGCTGCAGCTCTCCCTTATGGAATTGGTCGGTGAACTGCCGCGTAATCCGCTCCGGATTTTGCCCGATGAAGCCGAGCACTTGGCTTGCCGGCTGCCGCTCGGCGTAGCGCTGCTTGAAGGTCATCGCCCGGACGGATTTCAGACCCAAAGCCTCGATCTTGGCCGCCTGCGCGTCCGTCAAAGGAACCGGACGGCCGGACACGGACCAAATGGCCGGACCTTTCAACTGGCGGACAAAGGACTCCCAAGCGGAAAGCGGAGCATTTACGATGCTTGCCACCCGGTCCATCGTAGTAGACGTATCTGTAGATCCTTCCTCATGAATAGGGAAGACAATCAATGCCTTCTGCGCCGTTCCCGTCAAAGGAACGCCGTTCCGGTCCACAAAGTCACCTCGCCCGCTATCGAGCACAAGACCTTGAGCCCGCTGAATGACCGAATTTTCCACCAAATCGATCTTTCGTTCCGTCAAGCTGCGGGAGGCCGCCACTTGAATCCAGAACAACCGTAAATTCCAAGCGGCCAAAACCCCGATGACCAGCAGTAATACGATAAAAATCCGGTTCTTTTGCAGCTTTGTTCCGTTGTCCATCCCGCGCACCTGCCAGCACCTTGTATGATGATACAAGTATGGTCAGGAACCGCCCTCTGCAAACGACCAAACAAAAAGCGCCTTCCCCAATGGAGAAGACGCTGTGTAGACCTGCGTTAAACTTGGAATTTCGACAACTGTTCCTTCAACGAGTTCGACAGGTCTTCGAGACTGTCCGACAGCTTCACAAGACCGGAGCTGATGCTCATTTGCTCCGAGCTCAGAGATGCCACCTCTTGCGAAGTCGCGGACGATTCTTCGGCCACAGCGCTGACGTTTGACATCGCATCACTCAGCACCATCTGCGACGCTTCAAGCTCGCTGATCGACTCCGTTACTTCGGACAACCGTTCAATGAATTCGCCCATCTGCGAATCGACTTGCTTAAAGATCGAATCGGCTTCTTTCACGGATTCGATTTGCTCCTGGAAGATCGGGTAAGCCTGCGAAAGCACGTTAACCGTCTCGTCAATTTCCTTCTGAATCGTTTCGGTAATTTGGCCGACGATCGCAATCGATTGTCTGGATTGGTCGGCCAGCTTGCGGATTTCGTCCGCAACGACCATGAAGCCTTTCCCCGCCGCACCGGCCCGGGCCGCTTCAATCGTAGCATTCAACGACAAAATGTTCGTTTGCTTCGTCATGTTGCTGAGCACGTCCAAAATTTTACGGATGGAGCGGGTGCTTTCCTTCAGGTTATCGACCTTCTCCACCATCGAGCGGGTCATCGCTTCCGTTGCGTTCGTTTTGCCGATCAGCTCGGACATATATTCGATCCCTTGCTTACTCGACGCTTGAACTTCCGAAGCTGCGGAACCCATGACGATGTTGGCGTCAACCACGCTTTTCATCTGCATGCCGATATTGTGAGTCAGCTCGTTGCCGCGCTCGGATTCCACAGCTAGGCTGGATGCGCCACTGGCGATTTCTTCCGTAGCGACGGCGATTTCTTTAGCCGACGTAGCCGTTTTCTTCGAAGCGTCCGACAAGCTCCCCGCCGTTTGCAGTACCTCTTGAGCGGAATGATTCGTCTGCTGTACCAGTGTCGTAATTTTTTCCATCATCTGGTTGAAGCTTTGACCCAACTGCCCGATCTCGTCCTGGCTCGTGACGGTCATCCGCACCTTCAGATTGCCTTGCTCCCCTTCTTTCATCAAGTTGCGGAGCTGAACGACCGGGCGTCCGATCATTCGTACGATGAAGTATCCGATTACAACGGCGATAATCATCGCCACAAAAGCCATCAGCCAAGTCATACCGAAGATGACTCCCGCATCCTTCACAAGCTCTGCCACGGGCATCGCGCCGATCAAGAGCCAATTCGTTTTGGCCGATTTGAAATAAACGAGCTGCATGTCGCGGCTGCTGTTTTGCAGGTTTCCTTTGTCTTCTGTAAAGGCTTCCTTCGTTACCCCAAAATCGCTCGGCTTGCCAAGCGCCGCAACGTCCTGGTTATAGATGTAGTTCATGTCAGGTGTGACGATGACCGTTTTTCCGCCTTCGCCCATCGAGATTTGACTGAGCTCCTTACCGACCGCTTCCAAGTTAATCTCCAACAGAAGCACGGACTGCACGGCATTGGTCGTCGTATTTTTCAGCACGCGGCCCAGACCGAACGAAGCTGTGCCCGCATTGCCGAGCGAATCCGAGTAGCCCTTCGCTCTGGATTCCAGCCAAGTCGCTTTGCCGTTGCCTTCAACGATCTTCTTGAACCAATCTTCCTGCGCCAGACTTTCCTTATTCATCGCCGAACCGGCCGAAGCTACCGGCTCTCCGCTTGCCTTAAACAAATAGATCGACTTGAGCGTTTTGTTCGAGTACGAATAAACGTTCAGCTTGTCGCCAAGCTTCTGCCGGAGCTGGAGAAAATCGTAGCTGTTTTTGTTCACGGTATCCATATCCGCAAGCAGCTTTTTCAAATCTTCGTCCAGCAAAATTTGCATCGACAAATCTTCGTAGGTGGCGTAGAGCAGATCGAGCTTTTGCCCGGCTTGCATAATGGTGCCTTCCGACGCGTCGGCCACCTTTTTCTGAATAACTCCCTTGGAGATGTTATAAGAAGTCAGACCTACGGTCAACACGAAAAACAAGATGCTGATAAAAAAGATAAGGAACAGCTTGCCCCCTACCGACCTCAACAAGTTCATAAGGCCTACTTCTTTCAGCGAATCCACGACTTTAGAAGCACTCGAACCTTCGGGACGATTCGGGTCAGATGAATTGGAGCGCCCATTTTTCAACGATTTGCCGGCTTTTTGCAGGCTGGCTTTAAGTGAAGACCATTGATCCTTCACAGGAAACACCACCTAGATATGTAATAGTTTGATAAGTATGCGAGCTTTAACCGGTTAATCTTGGTATTCGACATGAAATCTCAAAATCCCTTTAGTTCATTGGGTTGCGATCGAAAAAAATAGTAGTTCCACCGCCTCAATTCATAATCGCCTTACGAATATATAAATTTTTAGTTAATAAAAAAAGAGTATCTTTATCTATATCGGGACCAAGTAGGTAAAATGTTATAGATATTTTAACAAAAAATGCGACTACATGACCGAAGGCGCATACTTAGGTCATTCGACCGACTCTTCGCACCGGGGTTATCCGTGCAAACGCAAAAAAGCCCCGTCCCTAAGGGACGGAGCGTCGTCAAGCGGCGGTTATGCCGCGGCCATTTACGATTTTTTCATTTTTTTGCGCATCATATCAAATGGACGGACCGGCTGCTCGACCTTCATCCGGATGAGCTGCAGCGGATGCCGCGCAGCGTCGAGCGATTTGCCCTCTTCATCCTGCAGCTCGCCCACCGCCTGCTTGAAGAACGTGCCGTTCGGACCGAAGAACTCCACTTCCTGCCCCGGCTTAAAATGGTTCCGCTGCTGGATGAGCGCGGTCTGCGTCGCTTCGTCATACTCCATCACAACGCCGACAAAATCGTACGGAGCCGCTTTGTCCTCGGGCTCGAAAATGTGGTCCTCGTGCCCCGGGCGGTCGTAGAAAAACCCGGTATTGAGCGGACGGTTAGCCGCCTTCTGAATCTCATACAGCCATTCCGGCTTCAACTCGTAATGCTCCGGATCAGCAAAATACGAATCGATGGCCTGACGGTACGCATTGACGACCGTGGCGACGTAGTGAACGCTCTTCATGCGGCCTTCGATTTTGAAGCTGTCGACGCCGGCGCGAATCAGCTCGGGAACGTACTCGATCATGCACAGATCCTTCGAGCTCATCGAGAACGGATTGTCACCCGTTTGAAACAACGGAATTTCCTTGATGCCGATCTGCGGTCCGTTCAGCTCTTCCTCGGTAGTAAACAGATCATATTTCCAGCGACAGGACTGCGAACAGCCGCCGCGGTTCGAGTCGCGATCCGTAAAATGGTTTGACAGCACGCAGCGTCCCGAATAGGAGCTGCACATCGCCCCATGGACGAACACCTCGATCTCCATATCGACGTGCGTCTTGATCTCGACGATTTCTTCCATCGTTGCCTCGCGGGCAAGTACGACCCGGTCGATGCCTTCTTCTTTCCAGAACTGCACGGCTTGACGGTTCATTGTGGACTGCTGGGTGCTCAGGTGAATTTCCAGCTTCGGAGCCGCGCGCTTGCACGTCTCGATAATAATCGGGTCCGCCACGATAATGGCATGCACGCCCGCATCCTGAATGCCGCGAAGATAATCTTCCAAGCCCGACAAATCTTCATTGTGGGCATAAATATTCGTCGCGACGAATACTTTGGCGCCGTATTTCTCCGCAAACTCGACCCCTTCCCGCATTTCCTCGAAGGTGAAGTTGTCCGCGTTCGACCTGAGCCCGTATTGCTGCCCGCCGATATAGACCGCATCCGCCCCGTAGTGAACGGCGAATTTCAGCTTTTCCAAGCTTCCGGCCGGCGCGAGCAGTTCGGGCTTCTCGAACCGCATTCGCTTGCCAAGCAGCTCTTGCTTCAACAATGTCATGATATTCCACCTCGCTTATATCTTCTAATGATATTAATAAACCTGCTCTTTGAAAAAGAATCCGTACGTCAGCTCGCGCCGTTCGTCCTGCAGCGAGCGGATGGCATCCAGCCACTCCTCTTGAAACTCGTAGCCGTCCGGATTCGCCGTATACGCATCAATCGCTTGCCGGTAACCGCGAATCACCGCTTCATTGTACTCCGGCGATTTCAGCAGCGCCTCCAGCTTGAAGCTGTCGATACCGCCTTCCATCAGCTCATGCAGGCTATCCAGCATACAAATGTCGTCCGAGCTCATAATATGCGTGCCGTTCGCATCCTCATAGATCGGATATCGCTCGTCCGGCCGCTCTTGCTCGATCAGGAACAAGCCTTCCTCTTTATCGAGCTCCAGCTTTTCAAGCTCTTGAGGACGTCCCTGATGCTCCTTATAATTGGTCAGGAGGCTCCGCTTTGAATGATAAATATTCGTAATGCCATGAACTTGCACTTCCACTTCCATCGAGCCATCAAGCTGGCGCGCAATTTCCAGCGTCTCCTCCAGGTTCAGCTCGCGGGCCAGCACCATGCGGGCCGCCCCTTTGCTTGCCCAATAGCTAGCCGTCGCATAGTTGGTGGAGGTCATCTCCGCGTTCCAATGCAAACGCATGCCGGGTGCGAAGCCGCGAACCGCCATCAGCACGGCCGGATCACCGAAAACAATGCCATCGATGCCCGCTTGCTGCAGCTGGCCTACGTATTTTTCCAGCTCGGGCAGCAAGTCGTTATCCATAATAGTGTTGACAGCTGCGTATACTTTCGCTCCGTGTTCATGCGCCCAAGTAACGAGCGATGCCAGCTCCTCCGCCATTACTTCCCCCGGCAGCCGCAAGCCGAACCGGTGCTCGCCTACGAGGACAGCGTCCGCCCCTGCTTCGATATACCGCTTCGCTTCTGCGGATGATCCGGCCGAAATCAACAGTTCCGGTTTTTTCATGTGCCCGCTCACCTTCTCCTCACATTGTAAAGCTACGGCTTGGCGCTTTTGGCGCTCTCCGCGATATTCTTCTTATGCTGCTCGAACGTCTCCGCAAACAAATGCGCCTTGCTTCCGTCCTTTTTGGTTACATAAAACAAATATTTGGTATCTGCCGGATAAATCGCCGCTTTGATCGAGGCGAGGCTCGGACTTGCAATCGGTCCGGGCGGCAGTCCTTTATTCAAATACGTATTATAAGGACTTTGAATCTGCAAATCCTTCTCGAACAGCCGTTCCTTCGGCTTGTCGAACAAATACTGCACGGTCGCATCGATTTGCAGCGGCATACCTTGCTTTAAGCGGTTATGAATAACGCCGCTGACGAGCGCTCGCTCGTCTTCGACAACAACCTCACGTTCGATAAGTGAGGCCAGTGTCAGCATCTGATGCACGGTCAAGCCTCGCTGGGCCAATGTCTGCTTCCAATCCTGCGGCAGCTGTCCAAGCTTCTTGTCGAGCTCTTGCGTCATCGTCTCGATCATTTCTTGCGGACTCGTACCCTTTTTCCATTCGTACGTTTCCGGGAACAAATACCCTTCGAGACGGGACCGCAAGGACGCGTCCGCCGGAATCTGCGCCGCTGCGGAGCCTTCAGCCCCCTTGAAGCTTTGTACAAGATTCGTGAACTGCTGCAAGTCAACGCCTTCCTGCTGCTGCAGCTTCTCCGCAATCTGACGCACGGTAAAGCCCTCGGGCACCGTCAAGCGGATGCCGGCTTCCTTTACCGTATCTCCCTGGTTCAGGTGCTCGATGATCACGTCCGGCGATAGCCCGGGCTTCATGGCGTACTCGCCTGCTTGGAAGCGGCCGCCTTCCTGCTTATATTTCAAATACCACGTAAAAACGCGAGCGCTGCGAATAATGCCCTTGCTCTCCAGCTCGGCCGCGAGCTGTCCCGTTCCGGCGCCCGGCGGCAGCGAGATGCGCTGCTCCGTCTCCGAAGCCGGCATCGGCTGAAGCGAGCGGGTCACATACCACCCAAGCCCTGTCCCGGCCCCGGCCATTATTGCAACAATTCCTATTGTTCCCCAAACCCATACCCGTTTCACGGCGCCGCTCCTTCTACATCTCCGCAAACAAACGAAAAAGAGCGGATCATCTCCGCTCAGGCTTCCTTAAGAAAAAAGTTGTACATTACAACTGTTCGTCAGCCGGAAAAGTCAACTCGTCGAAAAGCTCGGAGACGTTTTCCCATTCATCGTCGTCTTCGATCGTTTCAAGCTCAAGCTCCCCGTCATCTTTCCGTGTCACACGGTAAATTTCCGGTTCATCTTCCTTGCCCGGCTTCGCTTTTTCCAGCATCGCGTACCCTTGATCGCCCAGGATCAATTCGGAGACGATACGATAGACGACGGATTCCTGCTCTTCGTCATACAAAATAATATCATCTCCGAACGTTTCCCGCAACTGACGGGTTGGCGTCGCTTCCATATTCGGGTTCAACGTTCCAGCCTCCTTATGCAAACGGCAAGCCTCCCATACGGGAGGCCAGGCGCCATCTTACTTGGACGATTCTTCTTCCTCGTCGTCGTATTCGTCCATCAGCGTGTTGAACGTTTCCTCCACGATATTCCATTCTTCTTCGTCCTCAATCGTATACAGCTGCAGATCGTCGCCGTCTTCCTCATAACGGAACGCATACACTTCGTCGGATTCCTCGTCGGCATCGACAGGAACAACCATCATATACTTTTTATCCGAGTCGTCCACTTCGAATTTCATGATGACTTCGAATTCTTCTTCGTTGCCTTCTTCGTCGGGAATGTAAATAATTTCGGGCTCTTCTTGCAGCTGTTCCTGATTGGTATTTTGATCTTTATCTGTCACCGTTCTTCACCTCTTCGAGTTGGCTTGGGCATCCATATATCCTTGCAAAATGAGCGCAGCCGCCATCTTGTCGATGACCTGCTTTCGTTTCTTGCGGCTAACGTCCGCTTCCAGCAGCGTGCGCTGGGCGGAGGCGGTTGTCAGCCTTTCATCCCACAAATGCACCGGCAATTGTAGGGTTTCATGCACTTGCTCTGAAAATGCGATACAAATTTCTCCACGCGGACCGATCGTGTTGTTCATGTTTTTCGGCAGGCCTACGACGATTTCCGTGACGCCATATTGCGCGATAAGCTCCCGAAGACGGGCCATATCACGCTCCTCGGTCGTTCTCCGGATCACTTCAAGCCCCTGCGCGGTCCAACCGAGCTCGTCGCTGACGGCGACGCCGATCGTCTTGTCCCCGTAATCCAGTCCCATCAAGCGCATTAGGTTCTCCAGTCTGGTAGCTAAGTCCGGTGAATCTTAGGTCACTGCGTGAGCGGATCATTCTTCCAATCGCTGTTGTCTCCGGATTCTTGGATCAGATAACCTTTTGAGAGGTTAGAATCCGGAGACAAAGGCGACCGCTAACGCTTCTCCAGAACGATTCCGCCCCCTCCGCTATATTCACCGGACTTTTAAGATTTATATTGCTGCAAGTAGGAACGAACCAGTTCCTCGATCAATTCGTCCCGCTCTCGCTTGCGGATGATGCTGCGCGCATTGTTGTGACGCGGAATGTAAGCCGGGTCGCCCGAGAGCAAATAGCCTACAATTTGGTTAATCGGATTGTACCCCTTCTCCTGCAGCGCATCGTACACCGCTAGAATGACTTCTTTGGGCGAGGTCTCGATCTCTTCCGCTTTTACATTGAACTTCATCGTTTTATCCATCGAACTCATTTAGAGGCACCCCCCTGCATTGATCAATACTGACTTATTCGCCACGATCCTAAAAATTCCTGTTTACGGCAAAATTATTATTTTGCCGCGACGAGCTGCTCCACGCTTTGCAGCGCTTCCTGCAGCTTGGAAGCGTCCTTGCCGCCGGCCTGCGCCATGTCCGGACGTCCGCCGCCGCTGCCGCCGCAGCGGGAAGCGACTTCTTTGATCAGCTTGCCGGCGTGGTAGCCCTTCGACACCAGATCCGGCGTAACGGCCGCAACCAGATTGACCTTATCCTCCGCAGCGGCTCCGAGCACGATCACGGCCGAGCCGAGCTTTGTCTTCATCTGATCGACGATATTGCGGAGCGTCTCCATATCGCTTGCGCTCACCTGAGCGGCGAGCACCGTTACGCCATCCACCGTTTTCGCCTGATCAGTCAACGAACCTGCTTCAATGCCGCTAAGCTTCGCTTTGAGCGATTCATTTTCGCGCGATACTTCCTTAAGTTGTGCAAACAAGCCGTCGATCCGTTTCGGCACGTCGCCGATGTTCGATTTCAGCAGGCTTGCGGCATCGCGAAGCAGTTGCAGCTGCCCATCCAAATATTGATAGGCATTTCGTCCCGTCGTCGCTTCGATCCGGCGTACACCGGAGCCGATTCCCGACTCGCTGACGATTTTGAACAAGCCGATCTGGCTCGTGTTCCGCACATGGCAGCCGCCGCACAGCTCCAGGCTGTAGCCGCCGACCCGCACGACGCGGACGATATCGCCGTATTTTTCGCCGAACAGCGCCATAGCGCCCATGGTCTTGGCTTCGGCAATCGGCTTGAGCGAAATATCGACTTCGATGCTCTTCCAAATTTGCTCGTTAACCCGCTGCTCGATATCCTGCAGCTCTTCTGCGGAAATGCTGCCGAAGTGCGAGAAGTCGAAGCGCAGGCGCTCGGGCGCAACCAGCGATCCGGCTTGGTTCACGTGCTCGCCGAGCACTTCCTTGAGCGCTTTGTGCAGCAGGTGGGTAGCCGTATGATTTTTAATGATATCTTCGCGCACATCCTGCGTAACCGTTGCCTGAACGGTATCGCCCTTGCGCAGCACGCCCGCTTCCACGACAACGGTATGCACGTGCTGTCCGTGCGGCGCTTTGCCCACGTCCTCAACCTTGAGCACCGTATCGCCTGCGGTAATATACCCGTGGTCGCTGACCTGACCGCCGCTTTCGGCATAGAACGGGGTTTGGTCCAAAATCACCTGGCACGTCTCGCCCGTTCCGACCAGATCGACGAATTGGTTCTCGTGCACGATCGTGATCACTTTAGCAGCAGTTACCAAATCAGTATATCCAACAAACTCGCTTTTAACCGTGAAATCGGCCAGCGGACCGCCCTGCACTTTCATGCTGTCGGTCTCTTTGCGGGCCTCGCGGGCACGGTCGCGCTGCTCCTGCATCGCTTGATCGAAGCCAGCGCGGTCGACCGTCATGCCTTTCTCGGCGGCGAAATCCTCGGTCAAGTCAAACGGGAAGCCATACGTGTCATACAATTTGAACGCATCCGGGCCGCTGATAACCGTGCTGCCTTCGTTGTGGGATTTGTCGACCATTTCGGCCAAAATCGCAAGGCCGTCGGACAGCGTCTCGTGGAAGCGCTCCTCCTCGATGCGGATGATCTTCTCGATGAATTCGCGTTTTTCGACCACTTCCGGGTAGTAGACGCCCATCACCTCGCCGACAATCGGAGTCAGCGTATACAGGAACGGCTTATCCATGCCGAGCACTTTGCCGTACCGCACTGCGCGGCGGAGCAAACGGCGGATGACGTAACCGCGGCCCTCGTTGGACGGAAGCACGCCGTCGCCGACGGAGAAGGCGACCGTACGGATGTGGTCCGCTATCACTTTCAGCGCCACGTCGTACTCTTCGTTTTGCTTGTAAGTCACGCCGGCAAGCTGGGCCGTCTTTTGAATGATCGGCTGGAACAGATCGGTATCGAAGTTCGAATCGACATCCTGCAGAATGGAAGCGAAGCGCTCCAAGCCGGCGCCGGTATCGATGTTTTTGTTCGGAAGCGGCGTATAGCTGCCGTCCTTGTTATGGTTAAACTGCGAGAAGACAAGGTTCCATACTTCAAGGAAGCGCTCGTTCTCTCCGCCCGGCCAGCACTCGGGATCGCTGAGATCGCCGTACTTGTCGCCGCGGTCGTAGAAAATTTCCGTACACGGGCCGCAAGGACCTTCGCCGATGTCCCAGAAATTTTCCTGGAGCTTGTAGATGCGCTCTTCCGGCAGTCCGATCTTTTTATTCCACAGCTCGAACGCTTCGGTATCCTCGGGATATACCGTGACGGACAACCGGTTCGGATCGAAGCCGATCCATTCGGGGCTCGTCAGAAACTCCCAGGCCCACGTGATCGCTTCCTCCTTGAAATAATCGCCGATGGAGAAATTACCGAGCATTTCAAAGAACGTATGGTGACGGCGCGTTTTGCCGACGTTCTCAATATCGTTCGTGCGGATGCACTTCTGCGAGTTCGCGATCCGCGGATTTTCCGGGACGACGCGGCCGTCGAAATACGGCTTCAGCGGCGCCATGCCTGCGTTGATCCACAGGAGCGACGGATCGTTATGCGGCACGAGCGGCGCGCTAGGTTCGATCGTATGTCCTTTGCTTTCAAAAAACTTCAACCATTTTGCGCGAATTTCACTTGCTTTCATTGGGTTCATTTTCCTCCCGACACTTCATTTTAATACAAAAAAACGCCCCTGAAACAGGGACGATTTGCTCGCGGTACCACCCTGGTTATTGTGCGGCTGCATGGATACGCCTTCACAATCTCCTCTGTCCGGACGATAACGGGCCCGCCCGGCGGACTTTTTGAATCCGCGCTCCGAAATGAGCGTTCGGTCATCCTTCATTAGAAAGGTTTTCCCAGCTGGAGCTGCGAGATTGCAAGCAAGCTTGCACCGCGACACCTCCAAAACCTTCTCTCTGGCTAATGGACTATGACGTACTTAAATTTCATCAACGCTTTCATGTGCCTGAAAATAAGCACTATTTATCAAAATTATAGCTTTCGGGCAGCAGACTTGTCAACAGAACGTCTACTGCTCCCAAGCCATGCGCTGGACAAGCCGGTGCCTGAACAGGCTGATTACGAAATCTTCGTAGAAATCGTGCCGGACGATCCATTGATACTCGGCGTCTTCGTGGGCGTAAAATAAGACGTCCGTGATCACGTCGTTGTCGTCGAAATAATCGCGAATCCGCTTGACTGCCTTTTCGACACCGGCATCGGGGCGATGGAGCTTCATCCGGAACTCGACATCTTGTCCGTTCGATTGCTCTTCAATGGTCAGAAGCTCCCGGTCATATTCATAGTACAGCATAAGTGAAGCCTCCTTCGGTTAAACGACTGCTGTTACATCAAATATCTCACATACACGTATAGATTTGCAACAGCTATCGAAAGCAGCATGAGCGGAAAAGCGATCACGAAAAATTTCATGAACGAGATCGGATGTCCTTCCCTTGCCGCCATACCGGCTACGATCAGATTCGCACTCGCGCCGATCAGCGAGCCGTTCCCCCCGAGACAAGCCCCTAGCGCAAGACTCCACCAAAGCGGCTCCAGGTTGCTGACCCCCATCGTGCCCATTTCCTGAATCATCGGAATCATCGTCGCCACGAACGGGATGTTATCCAAAAACGCCGAAGCGATTCCGCTGAGCCAGAGAATAAGCACCGCTGATTTCGTCACATCGCCGCCCGTTACTCCGACCGCGTAGTTCGCCAACGCGGCGATCACGCCGGTTTCAATCAAGCCCGAGACAAGCACGAACAATCCGACGAAGAAGAAGATCGTCGTCCACTCGACCCGCTGAAACGCCTCTTCCAGAAAGTGCTCGCCGGTCAACAGCAGAAGCAGGAAAGCACCCGCGAGCGCTACAGTCGCCGACTCTAAATGGACGATCTGGTGAACGAAGAAGCCGATTAGGGTCAGCCCAAGCACCGCAAGACATTTTTTCAACAGCACTGGATCGCGGATTTCCGCTTTTTCGTTCATTTTCATCAGTCCAAGCCGCAGCTCTTCCGTCGTGCGAATCTGTTTACGGTAAAACAAAACAAAGAAAGGTACGGTTATCGCGAGGATGATCGCCGCAATCGGCGCCAAATTGTTGATGAACGCCATAAAAGTCAGTTCTTTCACCGCGCTACCGATCATGATGTTCGGCGGGTCGCCGATCAGCGTCGCCGTGCCGCCGATATTGCAAGCGAGAATTTGCGACATCAGAAAAGGAACCGGATTTACTCGCAGCTGCCGCGTAATGCTGAAGGTTACCGGCACCATCAGCAGCACGGTCGTCACGTTATCGAGAAACGCCGAGCCGATCGCCGTGACCAGCGAGAGCACGACCATGATGCGGACCGGGTGACCGCCCGCCTTTTTGGCCGACCAGACCGCAATATATTTGAACAGTCCCGTTTCTGCGGTAATGCCGACAATAATCATCATGCCCACCAGCAGGCCAAGCGTATTGAAATCGATATGATGAAGCGCCGTTTCCTGATTGACGATACCCAGAACGACCATCAAAATGCCGCCGATCATGGCAACGATCGTCCGGTGAATTTTTTCCGAAACGATAAAACCGTAGGCTACCGCAAACAATCCGATAGCGATAAGAGCTTGTTGATCCATAATGAAATCCTCTCTCCGATGCAATATTATTGGTGCCGCCAGCTCGCGCCGTTCTTCCGCATAACCCTAAAAAAAGCAAAAAGAAGCCCTTGGTGACAGGCTCCTCCGAAAATCAACGCGATTATGTACTTGTCTTGTGCAACCGGCAGGCATCCGGTCAACGGCCGGATATCGAAGATACGTTCCCCCCCTGCCGCTGCCAACTTATATATACGCACAAGGCAGTCGCTAGGTTTCGCCTGATCAAAAAATTTTTTCTAAAAAATATTCATGTCGTCTTCCGGTGAATGTAATACATGAACACATGCTGCAGAATCACTTTCATGACCGCAAAAAACGGAACCGCCAGTATGAGCCCCGTTACTCCGGCAATCTCCCCGCCCACAAGCAGCGCGAAAATGATCACAAGCGGATGCATATTGAGCGAACGGCCGACTACTTGAGGCGAGATTACATTCCCTTCGAGGATTTGGCAAGCCGTATTGATAAGAGCAACAAACAGCACCATTTTCCAGGAAACCGTGGACGCCACGATCAGTGCCGGTGCCGCCCCGAGAAATGGACCGAGGTAAGGGATAATGTTGAACACCGCAACGACGCTGGCCAGCAGCAGCGCGTAAGGCATGCCGATCAGCCAATACCCGATGTAGGCGAGCAGCCCGACGATCATGCATACAGTAAACTGGCCGCGGATATAGTTGCCAAGCGCCATATCGATATCCATCAGCATGGACACGATTTCTTTGCGGTGCGTTTTCGGCACGATGGCCAGTGTCGATTTTTCGATCAGTTGAAAATCTTTCAGGATATAGAAGGCGACAAACGGAATGATGAAGAGAAGAAAGACCGTATTGATGGTGCTGCCGATACCGTTAATGTATTCCGCAATCGCAAGCGAGATTCCGTTCTCCAGCTTGGAAAGCGACTGCTGAATGCCCATCCGTACGCTGTCCGGGAGAAAGCTGAGTCCGTTTAAGCCGTTTACAACACTTTGCGCCTTAAAGGCGACATCCGGCATCTTATCGTTCAATTCCGCGAGCTGCCGCACGAACATCGGAATAAGGTTCATGAGCACGACGGTCGCCGAAGTAATGAAAACCGCATAAATGAGCAGCACGGCCATCGTTCGCGGCACTTTGCGGGCGCCAAGCAGCGTCACCACCGGATTCAGCACGTAAGAAATGATCAGCGCGATCGCGAACGGCGTCAAAATTTTTTTCAAAAAATCATACAAACCCGTAATCATCGGACGGAGCTGCAGGAGCATGTACAATATGATCAAACCGATCAGCGTATAGATCATGCCGACGAGCAGCCTTTGTTTCGGGAACCGGTCCATAGCGCCCCCCTTTACCTCGATCTGACTTCTGACGAAAAGTTGGCCTTTTTACAGTATATGTACAAGTCCGCGCTCTTAACCCAGCGAACAAAAAAACCGCTTATCCCGGAACGCCTGTTCAAAGCGTCCGGGAAAGCGGCTTGACTATACGATTATACTCGTCAGTTGGCATGAAGCTCGGGCATTTCCTCTTCAAAAAACAAATCGTCGAGCGAGCTAAGCGTGCCGTCTTCCTCCACTTGGAATACGGACATTTTTTCCCCGTTCACCGTCAGTTCGATAAAACAGCCCCAGCAGTAAAACTGATGGGAGCCGATCTTTCCAATATCCTTGGAATTGCAATTTGGACAACGTAACATCGGTATCACCCTATTCTTCTTTTGGTCCGAAGATTTCTTGAAGCGCTTCGCTGGCGTGAACGGGAACAATTAAGGCGTCGTCGCCGACCTTGACCGCATCCGGCATCGGCAGCCATCTGCGCCCTTCCGTGAGATCCGAGATGAAACCTTCGGTCAATTCGTAACCTATTACCTTTATGCCCCTATCCGCTTCCAAATAAACGTCCTCGATCACCCCGAGCTGCTGCCCGTTGACGGTAATGACCGGGAGACCCTTCAGCTTGCGTTCGCCAAACAGCAGCGCCCTGCAAGCGGAGCTTGGATTCAGCGGTCGGACGGCTTGTTCTGCGGCAATCGTAACAGCGTCGTCGCCCATCGCTATCACGTCTTTACGCTCAATACACGTGGCTTCGGAAAACCAATGCCCCGCTTCGAGCAGCACGGACTCGACCTCCCAGCCTTCGTTCAGCAACAGGTCTTTGGCGCTGCCCACTTGTTTCCCTGTCTCTACGCAAATGACCGGCAATCCGATAACATCGCGCGCTTTTTTCAACGAGCTTCTCTCCCAGCCGGCAAATCGAAATTTGCCTATCCTTTAGTACGTAAGCGGCTGATAATGGTTTCAACGGCCGTGGCGACAGCAGCCATTTGTCCGGTGTCGTTGCCTGGTCCGAAGCTGAATCGGATAGCCGATTGCGTCACATCATCCGGCAGCCTCATCGCCTTAAGCACATGAGAGATTTCCAAGGAGCCGGACGTACAAGCCGAGCCGCTTGAAGCCATCACTCCCGCAAGATCCAGATTCATCAGCATCGTCTCGGTAGAAATGCCGGGGAAGCTGACATTCAAAATATGCCGAAGCTTCTCTGTAGGATGACCGTTGACGACAAACTGCCCGGGGGCCAGATGCCGTTCCAATTCGGTGACCATTTCTTGACGTAGTTTTTCCATCTTTTGTTGCACTTCATACCTATTTCGGTCAAAAATTTCTACGGCTTTTGCAAAGCCTGCGATGCCTGCCGTATTTTCCGTCGCCGGACGGCGTTTCCGTTCTTGAGCGCCGCCGTAGAGCAGCGGTGTGACGCGAATGTTTTTGGCTATATATAACGCGCCGACCCCTTTGGGACCGTTCAGTTTATGCGCGGAAAAACTCATCAAATCTACCGGCAGCTCACGAAGATTGATAGGCACGTGAGCCAACGCTTGAACGGCGTCGACATGAAAACAAATGCCGCGCTCCCTGGCAAGGCGTCCGATCGCTTCGATCGGCTGGAGCGTACCCACTTCGTTGTTGCCGTACATGACGCTGATCAGGATCGTATCCGGCCGAATGGCCTCTTCCACATCGTTCGGCGATACTTGGCCGAATCGGTCCACAGGTACATAAGTCACTTCGTATCCAAGCTGTTCCAATCGCTCGCAAGCATGAAGAACGGCATGATGTTCGATCTGTGTCGTTATGATATGCCGGCCGCGTTCCCGGTACGCCTCAGCCGCACCGAACAACGCCATATTGTCGCTTTCCGTTCCGCTCCCTGTGAAAACGAGCTCGGACGGCGCGCAGCCGACAAAAGCGGAGATCCGGTCCCGGGCGGCGCTAAGCGCCATTCTGGCTTCCCGACCGGCTTGATGCGTGCTTGAGGGGTTCCCGTACGCCCCGGTCCAATATGGAAGCATCGCTTCCACGACTTCGGGAAGTACGGGCGTTGTGGCGGCGTGATCTAAATAAATGAGCTCCAAAGCTTTCACCACATCTGTTAGGAGGATTTCAAAGCGGTCTAAATGTAAAACATGTAGCTGTCGTTTTGATTTCCTTCGTCTTTGTAAGAAATCAAATCGTGCAGCGTCGTCGAATCAAGCACCTGCGCAATTCCGTCGCGAATCCGAATCCAGAGTTGGCGCTTGGCCGGATCGTCTTCCTCGGTGAAGTCGACCGGGCTGATCGGACCTTCCAGCACCCGAATCACATCGCCGGAGGAAATGTCTTCGGGCGATTTGGACAAAATATATCCGCCGTATGCGCCGCGGATACTTTTTACGAGACCTGCGTTACGCAGCGGAGCGACCAATTGCTCCAAATAATGCTCGGAAAGCTGATGCTTTTCTGCGATGCTTTTCAGTGAGGTGGGGCCTTCTCCGAACTTCGTCGCGAGCTCCATCATGATCGTGAGTCCGTAGCGGCCTTTGGTGGAAATCTTCAACTTGTAGCACCTCGTTTACATTTCATACATTTTTGTATCGATTCTATGGTAACATAAAACCTTGTAATTTGGGAGAAAAACCGTGGCATATTCATGAAAAATTTTATTCTTTCTTCATTTGAATGTATAATACTTTTAATGTACGAACGATGTACAGGTATAGAAGCGAGGTAATGATCATGACAACAAAACCGCGAGTCGTTCTTGGGATGTCGGGCGGCGTCGATTCTTCGGTATCCGCGCTTGTCCTGAAGGAACAAGGGTACGAGGTCATCGGCGTGTTCATGAAGAACTGGGACGATACCGACGAGTTCGGGCATTGCACGGCGGAAGAGGACGCCGAGGACGTACGCCGCGTCTGCGACCAAATCGGCATTCCCTATTATACGGTAAATTTTGAGAAACCATACATGGATAAGGTGTTCGCCTACTTCCTCGACGAGTACCGCAAAGGGCGGACGCCGAATCCCGACGTGATGTGCAACCGTGAGATTAAATTCGGGGAGTTTTTGAACAAAGCGCTCGAACTCGGCGCCGACTATATCGCCACCGGCCATTACGCCCGTGTCGAGGAGCGAGACGGCAAATACCGGCTGCTGCGCGGGGTCGACAACAACAAGGATCAGACGTACTTCCTGCATGCGCTGAACCAATACCAGCTGTCGAAAGCGATGTTCCCGATCGGCCATCTTCCGAAGTCGGAAGTCCGGGCCATCGCAGAGAAAGCGGGGCTTGCGACCGCGAAGAAAAAAGACAGTACCGGCGTCTGCTTCATCGGCGAAAGGAACTTCAAGGAGTTCCTGAGCGGCTATCTGCCCGCGAAGCCGGGAGAGATGAGAACGCTGGAGGGCGAGGTAAAAGGACGGCACGATGGTCTTATGTACTATACGCTCGGTCAGCGCCAAGGCCTCGGCATTGGCGGCTCCGGCAGCGGAGAGCCTTGGTTCGTCGCTGGCAAAGATTTGGAGAAAAATATTTTGTATGTCGTTCAAGGCGAAAAGCATCCGGCGCTCTACTCGACCGGACTGCTTGCGACCGATTTGAACTGGATCGCCGGCGGACCGCCGAAAGAGCCGCTGCACTGCACGGCGAAGTTCCGCTACCGTCAACCCGACCAAGGCGTGACGGTCCATTTCGGCGAATGCGGCCGCTGCGAAATCGTGTTCGACCAGCCGCAGAAGGCGATTACCCCAGGGCAATCTGTCGTTTTCTATGACGGGGAAGTCTGTCTCGGCGGCGCGGTAATCGACAAAATTTTGCAGTAAGTCGGCATATATGTGTAGCAAAAGGGAGCCTTTCGGTGTAAACCAGGAGCTCCCTTTTTATTTATGCCGGCATTATTTTTTCAAGGCTTGATCCAGCTTATATTGTCCGATTGTATTCAACTCAACCAGCATATGGTCTAATTCAAGCTCGCCTTCAATCACTCTGGTCATGGATTGTTGGACCTGCTCATAAAACTCGGTTGAAAATTCATAGGGGATGGAAGGCGTATAAGCGTCTTGGGGGGATAGTTTATAGAATGCTTCCATATAATTATCCTTCTTTTGCATGCTGTCTATATAAGCTGGAAGACTGCCGTGGGTACCTGCCCGGCTATTCAGCTTCGCAAACTTTTCGCTATGGATATACTCCAGCAGCTGCCAGGCACCGTCTACGTTTTTGGATCCGGAATAAATTCCGAACAATTTATTGGGAGCAAGAGACATGCTCTGATTGGGTGCGGCGAGATTCACTGGCTCCGTAGCGACTCCCCATTCGAAATCAACGTTTGAAAGATACTCCAATTCATACGAGTACTCTACCGTCATGGCCGCTCGCCCTTGTATGAACGGATTTTCAAGCAGCAGGTTTCCCTTTTGCGTGTCACCCGGTTGGTTGATATAAACCGTGCCTTCCTTTGTTCTTGAAATTACCATATCCATAATGCGTCTCCAGCTTGGAGCATTGATCATGATTTTCTGTCCGGCTGTATCCGTCAAGCTTAAGCCTTCGGTTTCTGCGATATTTTGAACAAGCCAGAAAGGATGGCGAATGTTATGGTAGTAACCGTATGTGCTGCCGTCATTGCGCTCCGATTTTGCAAACCGTGCAGCCAGTTGAAACACTTCCTCCCAGCTCATATGATCCGTTGGATAACGTATCCCGAATTGATCGAATAACGTCTTGTTATAAAATAAGGCTTTGGATTGAAAGGTCGGTGATAGGCCGTACAAGCGTCCCCCGCCTTTATTCCTTAGGTAAGCGGTCATACTTTTGTTCATCCGTTCCAGGTTGACGTCTTTTGATTTTTTTAGAAGTGGCTCCAGATCGATAAGCATTCCATCCTCAACAAAGCTTTGAAGATCAAAGTTGAAGATGAGATCGGGCTGTTCTTTTTTTACAAGCTCCCGATACCCTTCCATGGAAAATCCTTTCTTGTAGTAATCATCCAATGAGACGACTTCGATCTCGACATGAGGGTTTTGAGCAGTAAACAGCTTACCGTAAATCTTATGGAAACTTTGTTTATCGTGATAAAATACCTTTAGCTTCGTTGCTTTGTCTTCGGGCTTCATGCCGGTACATCCCGTTAAGAGACAAAACAAACAAAGAAGCAGTTTCAATCGGATCCTCAGTTGATTCATTTTTTCGCGGCTCCCTATTTTACAAGTCAGTTACTTCGTTCGATTCACCCTTCCAAAATTGGATATACATACCTATCGTAACATAAAAAGCCGGCTGAAGCTGTTCAGCAGGCTCTCTATACTACATTATGAAGTTGATGAATGCGATGCGGCTTGTTCGGAAATTGCTTCCCGCTGCGCAGGGGAAATGTGGATTTTTTCCCGGCTCATCCATAAGACGCACAAAATCGTAAGCGCAGCAGGAATCAAAGCCCACAGGAACGTGTGCGAAATCGACGTCGACAACGACGCCGTAAAATACTGCTTGCCGTGCCGCACAGGACGGAGCCAAGCAAAAATACGATTAAGCTGAACACGAAAAACCGCTTGCGTCCATACATATCGGATAGCTTGCCGAAGATCGGCATCCCCGCCATCTCGGCCACCATGTAAGCGGATGTTACCCAGACAAATTTGTCCAATCCGCCGAGCTCAGCTACGATCGTCCCCATCGCCGTCGCTACGATCGTATTGTCCATCGCCGCCATCAGGATGCCCAGTAAGAGACCGGCGACGACGAAGCCAAGGCGGCTCAACTAGATTTGCCGGTACTCATAGATTTTTGCTCCCTTGAACGGGTTCAAGCTTTCTTTGTATTCGACCAGATCGATTTCACAGCCCGGGCCGATCGTAATCCGGTTGCCCCGGACGACTTTGGCCGTCGTATTCTCCAAATAAATTTCGTCCCCTTCGATCGTTTCAGCGTCGAGCTTCGCGTCGAGCATCGGCAGTAACGACGTGAGAAGCGACTTGAAGCCTTTTTTGCGCACCGTGATCACTTCGCCGCCGATTTCCTGCGCGGAGCTGGCACCGTAAAGCGAAATATCGATAACGCCCGCATTCAATAAACCGTCGATCCGGAACGCTCCCTTGGCATTGAACGTTTCCGCCTCGCAGTCTCCGGCGACGGTCAAGTCCCCTTCCAGATCGATCCGGTCGCCGTTCATGTTCCCCTGAACCCGAGCGCTGCCCCGGCATTTAAAATCCAAATACGATACGTTTCCTTCCAGCTTGAAATCCCCATAAACTTTAATGTCCTCGCTCTCGACACTGCCGTTCATCGACGACACACCGTTCACTTGGATGAACTTGGCCTTCACTTGGCCGGAGATTTCGCTGACTCCGTTCGTCTTGAACTGCAAGCAATCGATATCGCCATAAACTTTGCCTTCGCCGTTAATTTTCACGTCCCGGTAGCTTCCGCCCGAGGAAGAGCCGCTGCCCGAAATAACGAGGTCACGGCGGTTGTTGCTATCCATAGTTATCCCTCCGTACTTGCTGCATTTTATATTTTTCTTAAAACGCATTACGATAATTTGATTTTCAATTCCTCTGCGCACTGGCCTATCGAAATCCGCGCTACCACCCTCACCCGCGGTTCGAAATACACTTCGCCCGGACTCGCCGCAATCACGAAGCCGGACATGCCCATCTTGCGAAAAAAGATCAGCTCGGCAGTTTTGCCTTGAAGCTTCGGATAATGCTCCGCCATGGTCTGAATAAGGCCTTTCCCTTCCTCCAACGTCATCTCTCCGGTTTGCAGCAGCTTGTCGAGCGCATACATGCATATTATGTTTTCAAAATCGTAGACCGCGCTCGCTCCCTGCTGTTCGATGTAAAAATCAAGCGTCTCTTTCGTAACAATGTTGCGTTTTTCCAACTCCGCACGCCCAAGAGCAACTTCGCTCAAATTGGGAGAAAATACATCCGCCAGCTCATCCAGCGATAAATCGTCTTTCATATTCACGATTTTATCGATCCGCGCCAGAATGCTCTCCTTCGGAAAAAAGGTCTCCTGTCCCGTAAATGTCGACTTTCGAATAAACCATTCTTCCGGAATGAGATTTTTTCGTTTCCAGCGGTATAATTGGCCGTAAGAGATGCCCGTCAGTTCAAGCAAATCTTTTTTGGAGATCAATTCCCGTTCCGTCACCTTCAACGCCTCCTTACGAAAACAAGTGTAACATAACATTGTTACGTTGTAAATCGTAAAATAAAAAAAGCTTCCGGGAGCGAAGCCTTTTTTGCGGAAACTATGTGGTTTCCCAGAGACATGGCATGCTTGTTGACGGTGCAAACTACCCGATGCTCAGAGACTAATTTAAAAATAATTGAAGGGGGAAACTCGGCACGAACGTCAAAGGGTTCAAAACAATACAAGGATGTGGAACCATTGAATACGCAAAAACCAGGATTTATCGGGGCCTTTTATTATTTGCTTTATCTTCTTCCCGCAGGCATTGTCGGATTCACGCTGACAATCGTCGGTGTTGTCTTGTCCATCGGACTGATGCCACTGTTCGTCGGCTTTCCGCTTATGATCATGACAGCGCGGTTTGCCAAGCACATGACCGTTTTGGACGCAAGGTTGGCCGCCAGGCTGCTTCAATCCCCTTCGACTGCCACAAATTCCGCTCAATCTGATAATTTCGATCCCGGGCGGCATGGCAGAAGAGGCCTCTTCGCCCAGTTAAGAGCGGAGCTTTCCGATCCGGCAACTTATGTAGGACTGCTGTTCCAAATCGTCAAACTGCCCTTGGGCATCATTTCGTTTACGCTTGCCGTTACGATCGTAGCCGTTAATTTGGCACTCTTGGCGTCTCCACTCGTCTATACGATTTTGCTGCAATCGATCGGCATCGATATTTTCGAGAGAGAACTGTTCGCCCGTTTACTTCCGACGGATTTCAGTTCGCTCCAAATCTCGCTTATTTATGCAGGAATCGGTCTGCTGCTTCTGCCCGTAACCAATAGCTTGATCCGTCAAAGCGCCTTATTCTTCGGACGCATCGCCATCGAAATTTCCGATCCAGCCGGGGGAAGAGCCGGTGAAGCTCCGCTGCAGCGGGCCTAAGCGGGCTTATTTCCCCGGAAATGTTCCACCCTCGACTCCGCCGGGGTACCCTGCGGCTTCACTCTGCCGCAGGCTTGTTATATTTCGCGAAAATTTTCGCTTCCACTCCGCTATTTTGCGGCTGATAAAATCGCTTGCCCTTCACTTCCGGAGGAAGATATTCGTTCCGGGCATTCGGATGATCGATAGGATTCGAATAAGTTCTCGTACCGTCGCGAACATCTGCTGGGACCTCGTAAGCTTTCGTCTGCTTGACGTAGTCGAGCGCTCCGTTGATCGCTTTATAGACCGCATTGCTTTTCGGACTCTCGCAAATGAACACGACGGCTTCGGCGATCGCCATTCGCGCTTCCGGCATGCCGACAAATTCGACGGCATCTTTGGCCGCCAATGCGATTTGCAGAGCGGTCGGATTGGCCATGCCCACATCCTCCGTCGCATGAACGACGATTCTGCGGCAGATGTATAGCGGGTCCACACCCGAATACAGCATGCGCGCCAGCCAATAGATGGCCGCGTCCGTCTGTCCGCCGCGGAGCGACTTGCAAAAGGCGGACGTCATGTCGTAAAAATCGGTATGGGTTATCGCATTGATCCGGGACTCGAACGATTCCTGAATCGTCTGCAGCTCAATCGTTTGTGAATCGTGCAGCGAATAGGCGGCCGTTTCCAAGGCGATCAAAGCATTTCTTACATCGCCATTGCAGACATCGCATAAGTAATCCATCGCTTCCTGTGTAATCCCATACTCCCCGCCCAGCCCTCTTTCGGGGTCCGCCAATGCCTGACGCAAAATTTGCTCCAGATCGTCTTTTTGCAGCGCTTCAAGCCGATACACGCGGCAGCGGCTGACAAGAGGCGGTATGATATCGTGTGCGATGCTTTCCGTCGTAGCGCCGATCAGAATAATGGTTCCGTCTTCGACAATAGGCAGCAGCGACTCCTGCACGTTGCTTTTGAGCGCGTGAATTTCATCCAAGAACAGAATCGTCCGCTGATTGTACAGCTTCAGATTGTCTTTGGCTTTTCGGGCGACTTCTCGCAGATCCGAAACCGAAAGCGAGACGCCGTTCAATTTCTCAAAATGCGAGCTCGTCATGCCGCTGATGATCGTGGCGAGCGTCGTTTTGCCGCTGGAAGGCGGACCTTGCAAAATCATGGAGCCGATCTTGTCCGTTTCGATGAGCCGGCGCAGCACCTTGCCTTCGCCGAGCAAATGCTTCTGTCCGAAAAATTGCTCCAGATTTTGCGGGCGCATTCTTTCCGCCAGCGGCTTGTAATCGTTCGTCCGGTTAAAATCGAATAAGTCCATGGTTTTCTCTGACCGCCAATCCTGAATATTCGCAAAAAAAGCACAGGCCCTTCACGCCGCTTAGGTGCTGCGAACGTATGACCCATGCTTTTTATTATAAAAGCAGTTTGGACGATTTACAAAGGTTTAAGGCTCAGCCCGAGCCAAGCTGACCGATGCCGAGAGCAAGCCGGCGCTCCATGATGTGCCGGACATCCGATGCTTGATCGGGGCTGCACTCCACAATCACGACAACGTCCGCGCCATGTTCTCTCCGCTTGCTTTTTTTTCGCCGTTTGCAGTGAATCAGCCAGTCCAGTACAAAACCAAGAGCAGCGCCTGCCGCAAGGCCGAGCAGCCCGCCGATAATCGGGCCGATGGCCCAGCGGAAACCCAGCGATGCTCCGAGTACGGAACCGATCGTTCCGAGTACGGCGGGCCCGTCCAGCATGCTGGCCCCGTCGGAATGACGGATCGTATCGAATACCCTTATCTCCTGCTGGCCACTTTCCTTAAGCGGAACCGCGGCAATTGCTTCGGCAAGGATGCCTTGCCGCTCCAATTCGCAGATGGCCAGCTCCAGCTCCGACGAATGGCGAAAAGTCGCTACGATATACATCTTCTACCGCCCCGTCGCCCGGCAGAAGCCGAGGCGCAGTGTCCCATAGTTCCGCTCCAGCCATTGCTTCTGGGCCTTATCGAATAATTTATTGTATTCGACCGAAAACACATAAGCCTCGTAAGCCGCAAAGCAGTAAAAAGAAGGCATAAACAAGGCCCATTGCGCGTTAATCGAGTGCCACGCCTGTACGTTACTCCCTGCCATAGTAAAGAGTACGATTTCTGCAATAGCCGAGAAATACATAAAGCCGATCCACCCGGCCATCAGAAAAAAGCCGATAGGAATGCGGCGAAGATACAGCTGCCCAAGTCCCGGCATGAGCATGGACCAAGCCATAGCGAGCCAGGGCGAGCTTTTGTCCAGATGATTCACGGACATTCCGCTCATTTTAAAAGATTCAATGGGCGCACCTTCCCATTCGGCCAAAACCCACTCCTTGTTCAGCTCAATCGTTTTGCGGTAGCTGTCCCAGATGGCATAAATATAGACGGGAATATACAGCAGCAGCCAACGTGGATTCAGCACCTGCTTCGACAGATCGATATGCCCCGTAAAAGAGCAGACCATCGAGGTATTGATTCCCGACTGCATGTTGATTCCAATTTCCCATAATATCAAAATAAACCCTTTAATCTGACTGCCTAGGAGTAAATGGCCAAATCCCGGAAACGCAGCCGACCACCAAGCGATCACCCAGGGCTTACGCAAATGCAGCAGGTTGATATTCAAGGTTCCGAAATAAGCCAAATAGCGCTTGTGGCTTCCCGCAGTTGGGCTTCGTTCCATGGTCCGCACTCCGATTGAAAAAGGATAAAATCACCTTTGAATTCACCTTTTCTATCTTGCCCCAAAAATGACAAAAAAAGCATCCTTTTCGCGTTTTCGCTGCAAAGGATGCTTTCTTTATGCCGAATGGCTGATTATGCTACTTCAGTCCGGCCTTAGCCAACAGGTCGCGGACAGCGACGCCGACCATGATCAGACCGGCGACCGGTGGAACGAACGCGTTGCTGGCCGGCGGCTGCTGCGCTTTACGAATCTCGGGCGCATTCTCCGGCACGATCCGCTGCGTGACATCAATCCGCGGCTTGATCGGTTCTTCCGTCGAAAAAACGACCTTGACGCCCTTCTTGATGCCTTCCTTCCGCAGCTTGTGGCGAATTACCCGCGCCATCGGATCGACGCTCGTCTTGGAAATATCGGCCACCTGAAACCGGGTTGGATCCATTTTATTCGCAGCGCCCATACTGGAAATGAGCGGGATTTTCCGCTGTAGGCATTGCTTGATCAGATGAATTTTGTAGCTGATCGTATCTGAAGCGTCCAATATATAATCCAGCGGATATTGGAATAGCAGTTCATACGTTTCTTCGGTATAAAACATTCGCAGGGCGACGGCATCGCATTCCGGGTTGATTTGCAGGATACGATCTCGCATCAGCTCCGCCTTCGGCTGACCGACCGTCGTCGTCAAAGCATGAATTTGCCGGTTCACATTCGTAATGTCGACGACATCCTTATCGATCATGATGATCCGGCCCACGCCGGTACGGGCCAACGCTTCGGCGGCGATCGAACCGACGCCGCCGATGCCGAGAACCGCCACCGTACTATTTTTCATGATCTCAAGCCCTTCCGGGCCGATCGCCAGCTCCGTACGGGAAAATTGATGCAGCATGGCTTACTGTCCACACTCCTCTTATTCGGGTCTTAAGCTTTGGTGGAAGGCTGCTTGAGCGCCAACCGAATGGACAGGTCCTCAAGCTGCTTGGCATCCACGGGACCCGGAGCTCCTGTCAACAGGTCCGATGCGCTGGCCGTTTTCGGGAAGGCAATCGTTTCGCGCAGGTTGGTGCGGCCGGTAATCAGCATCACGAGCCGGTCAAAACCGAAAGCAATGCCCCCGTGAGGCGGCGTACCGTATTCGAAAGCCTCCAGCAGGTAGCCGAATTTCTCCTGCACCTCTTCCTTAGAAAGGCTCAGCGTAGCGAACATTTTCTCTTGCACTTCACGCTGATAAATCCGCATGGAGCCGCCGCCGACTTCGTAGCCGTTCAGCACAAGGTCGTAGGCCTGCGCACGGATTTGTCCCGGATCGGTGTCGAAGTAATGCATGTCTTCTTCCTTCGGACGGGTAAACGGATGATGCTCCGCCACATAGCGCTTCGCTTCTTCGTCATAGCCGAGCAGCGGGAAGTCCACTACCCACGCGAACTTGAATTTGCTGTCGTCGATCAGGCCCAACTGACGGCCGATTTTCAAACGAAGGTTACCGAGCACGTCGGCAACGACCTTCTTCGTATCGGCGGAGAACAACAGCAAGTCGCCTTCTTCGGCTTCCAGACGCTGCTTGAGTTGCTCCAGCTCCTGCTCGTTGAAAAATTTCACGATCGGCCCTTTCAGCTCGCCGTCTTTATACGTCATCCACGCAAGCCCTTTGGCCCCGTAGCGTGCGGCGAATACGCCGAGATCGTCGATTTCCTTGCGGCTCCAAGCGGCGCAGCCTTTGGCATTGAGCGCCTTCACCTGGCCGCCCTTTTTAATGATGTTCGCAAATACTTGGACGCCCGATTCGGCGACAATGTCCGAAACGTCCTGCAGCTCCAGGCCGAAACGAAGATCCGGCTTGTCGGAGCCGTATTTGCCCATCGCGTCCGCATAACTGATGCGTTGGAACGGCGTTTTGATGTCGGCGCCAGCTGTTTCTTTAAACAGGCGTACGACGAGCTTCTCCATCATGCCGAGCAATTGATCCTGCGACAGGAACGACGTCTCGATGTCCACCTGCGTAAATTCCGGCTGGCGGTCGGCGCGCAGATCTTCGTCGCGGAAGCAGCGGGCGATTTGGTAGTAGCGCTCCATGCCGCTTACCATCAGCAGCTGCTTGAAAATTTGCGGCGACTGCGGCAGCGCGAAAAATTCGCCCGGGTGAACACGGCTTGGCACCAAGTAATCGCGTGCGCCTTCCGGCGTGCTGTTGATCAAAATCGGCGTTTCCACCTCGATAAAGCCGTTCTCGTCCAAATAATCGCGGAAAATTTTGGCCGCTTTGGCGCGAAGCATCAAAGTACGCTGCATTTCCGGACGGCGCAGGTCGAGATAGCGGTGCTTGAGACGCAGCGATTCGTCGATTTCAATCCCGTCTTCGATGAAGAACGGCGGATTTTTCGCGGCATTCAAGATCTCAATCTCCTTGATGCGAACTTCGATCTCTCCGGTCGGAAGATTCGGGTTGACGGTCTCCGCATCCCGCTCAACGACTTCGCCGCGTACAGCGAGCACGTACTCGTTACGCGCCCGATCGGCTACCGCAAGCGCTTCGCCAGAAAAAGCCGGATTAAATACGACTTGTACGATCCCGCTCCGGTCGCGCAGATCGATGAACAATACCCCGCCCAAGTCGCGGCGGCGCTGGACCCAACCGTTCAGCGTTACCGTCTCTCCCACATTAGCTTTGCTCAAAGTGCCGCAATGCTGCGTTTTTAACATCGTCGTCATGGTGTTTGTTACCTCCGTTTTATCGTTAAACTTGCCCGGCCCGCTCGCGCAGCGTCTGCACGAGATCGGCGAGAGGCAGCGTTTCTTGTTCGCCGGTAGCCATCGTTTTCAAGGTAATCTCACCCTTCGCAAGCTCATCTTCGCCAAGAATAGCAACATAAGCTGCGTTGTACCGATCGGCCGATTTCATTTTCGCTTTGATCTTGCGACCCAAGTAGTCTTTTTCCGCGGATAGTCCCGCCAGTCGCAAATTTTGCAGCAACTTCACACACTCGCGCTCTGCGGCTTCGCCAAGGCCGATCAAGTACACATCCAACGGTTTAACCCCCGGAATGTCGACTCCCTGCGCCTGCAGCACAAGCAGGATACGCTCCATCCCGAGTCCGAAGCCGACGCCCGGCTGGTCGGTACCGCCGATTTCTCCAACAAGGCCGTTATAGCGTCCGCCGCCCCCGATCGTATCGATCGCGCCGATACCGGCCGCTTTGTACTCGAACGCGGTGTGCGTGTAGTAATCCAGCCCCCGGACCAGCCGCGGATTGATGCGGAACGGAATTTCCATCGCGGCCAAATACCCCTGCACCGCTTGGAAGTGCGTCTGACATTCCTCGTCCAAGTATTCGAGAATGGTCGGCGCGCCCTCGCCGTATTTCTGATCGACCTTACAGTCGAGAATCCTCATCGGATTGCGGTCGTAACGCGATTGACAGTCCTTGCACAGCTTATCCTTCACCGGAGCAAAGAACTCTTGAATTTTCTCGCGGTACACGGCCCGTACGGCCGGGTTGCCGACAGAGTTGATTTCCACCGTGACGTCTTTTAACCCGAGCTCTTTATAAAACGTATAGCCGAGCGCAATGATTTCCGCATCGAGACTCGGGTCTACCGAACCGAACGCTTCGATGCCGAACTGGTGAAACTGACGGTAACGGCCGGCCTGCGGCTGCTCGTAGCGGAACATCGGGCCGATATAATACATCTTGCTGACATCCGGCTCGCCGTACAGCTTGTTCTCCACATAAGAGCGAACGACCCCGGCCGTCCCTTCGGGACGAAGCGAAATGCTGCGGTCCCCTTTGTCAAGAAATGTGTACATTTCCTTCTCGACGATGTCCGTCGTCTCTCCTACGCCACGTTGGAACAGCTCCGTGTGCTCGAACATCGGCGTACGGATCTCGCGAAAATTGAAACGCTGACACACTTCCCGGGCCTTCGCCTCAATATAATGCCATTTCTCGATTTCGCCGGGCAACAGGTCTTGCGTGCCCTTCGGTTTTTGAATGCTCATGTAAGCCAGACTCCTTTCTGTCGCGTTTCAGCACAAAAAAATAAAAAACTCCCGCCCCTGAACTAATTCAGGGACGAGAGATTGTACTTAACCAAAGTCTCCCGCGGTACCACCCACGATTCGAACGAGCTTGCCGCTGCCGAATCCGGCTTAAGCAAAATAACTCGCTCACACTCTTCAAGCGGGTAACGTCCGCCAACCGCAAACGGCTACTATCCGGCACTGGCTATGAACGCCTTCGTCTGGCCGGGGTTCCCCGTTCGTCCTCCGGGAGGTCTCTTCATCCGATTCGCATAAGGAAGCTTGCAGCCTAGGCTTCCCTCTCTGGATACGCAAGGTTCGAATTACTTTGTCCCATCAACGGATCTACAAGATATGACATGGAATTAGAATTTATTCTACCCGCGAAGGTTTCCAAAGTCAAGAAAAAACATGCGCTTGCTTGCAAATTTTCGTTTGGATTATTTTGCCGACTTCAGCGCGTTATATACGTCTTTCATCAGCATATACGTATCGCCGTTGGTCAGCTCCTGTTTGTTCGCAATGCCGTCCAATGTCGCGGCAGCAAGGAATCCTTTGCTTTGCAGCGTCTGCAGCGCTTGCTCGGGCGACGTTTCCACCTTCAGCAGAAGGGCGATCATATGCGCCGCTTGGTCCAGCGTAACCGGCAGCGTCTTCGGATCGGTGCCTTTGGCGAGCGCCTCTCCCGGATTCCCGGCCATGGCCTCGGGCTTGAATTTGCGCATGCCCAAGAGAAGGTTGACTAACCGCTGCTGGTTGGACTTGCTGTCCAGCGCAAAGTTGTTGTCGTATCCGCCTGTCGCAAGACCGAGCGTGACCGCTACCTTTAAGCCTTCGTACGCTTTATGCTCCATGAACGGCTGCGCCTTGATGCTGAACGGTTTCAGCACCATGCCCTGCTTATTCAGCGTATCCTGAAGCTTCGAAATGGCTTCCTTGTTGGCGGACATTTGACGGAACGTGCTTCCGGAGTCCTCCGCGATTTTTGCTGCCGCTCCGGCTGCTTCGGCAGCTGCCATGCCAACCGGAATGACGCGTGCAGTCCCGTGCGGGAGCGAATCAAAGCTTGCTGCGCGTCCGACGACCAGCAGCCCGTCCACTTTCAGCGGCACGATGCTGCGGAACGGTACAGCGTATTGCTGAGGCACGGTAATAACCGCACCGTTGTCCGCAGGCGACATGCGCTGAATATCGACCGGATAGGAGCCGAAACCGATGCGATCCCATTGATCGCGGTTTTCAAGCACGTCAATAATGCTGAGGCGGTATTCGCCTTGGATGTGACGCGTTTCGCGCACATACAGCTCCGGTGCTGTATCGTCCAATGCGATGCCGGCAAATTCGGGATATTTTTCATTCATGTATTTTACAATATTGGGAAGCTCGTCCTTGCCGAGCTTAAATGCTTCTTCCCGCGACTTGGGGTCGGTTCCGTCGATTCCGAAAATTTGCAGCGCATTAATCAGCATCGTATCGTTGTTCTGACGTCCGATGTTCAATCCGCGCATCCGCACGCGGTCTTTATTAACCGCGGGATAATCCTTCATGTCTTTGTAGCCCCAAGCGCTCATTTCGTTCGCGCCCGTTCCGGCGTCGTTGTCTCCTTCCAGACGTTTGCGGACCTTTTCCCATACGTCCGGCGTGACATTCTTCAACCGGAAGACGAGCGTCACGGCCATACGCGCCTTCTTGTCGCCAAGATCTTCGCGCCCCGTCGTATAAGGAACTCCGGCGGCTGCGGCAATGTCCGCATCCTGTGTTGCATCGATGAGCGCTTTGGTCTGAACGGTTTTGACACTGCCGTCAGCAAGCGTCAGCTTCATGCCCGTGATTTTGGAAACCGTTCCGGAAGGGGAAGTGATCGGCTCCATCGATTTGACCTTCAGCAGCACGTCGATATTTTTCTCTGCGGCTACCAGCGAGTTAAAGGCATTTGCAGCCGTCACGACATCGAACGAATCTCCTTCGATTTTGCCGTACCACTCCGCAAATATGCCCTTGTTGAGCATTTCCCGTTTATGAAGGACACTTTTGTCCGGCTCATAGTTCATGTCCAAGCTGTTCAACCATCCGAGGGTCATCAGTCCGCCCAAGATTTCGCGGTCTTTTCCGTCAACGAGCAGCGTCTTCTGGCCGTTGCGCGCCGCAGAGACGGCCGCCGCCACTCCCTCGGGATCGGTCCCGGCCACAATAAGGTCATAGCTGTCTTTCGGAGTACTTACCGTTTTCACTTCTTCCAGCTTCTGGGCAGCTTTTCGTTGACTGCTGTCCGCTCCTGCTTTCATTCCCCCTGCTTTCCAGTAATGCCATGCACCGGCGCCAGCCGCAATTAGAACGATTAATGCGATTACTATTACGTATCCTTTTGCGCTGCCTCCGGAATAGTTCGATTTCCCTGCCATAATACACCTCTGCCATGTTATGATTTATGCCTGATCATTTGAAATTAAAACGAAGCATGATCCGTTACGCCGCCTTACGACGGCTGGCCGGCCGGAACGCCGTAAGCATCGTTCAGCAGCCTGATTTTTTTGTCTACATACTCTTGATAAGCCTCATTGTAGAAAGACGGCTCCTTCGGGTTCGGCATCCGTTCGATGCGCTGCTCGTAGCCGTCCTCATGCTCGACTTTCGGATAAAGCACTTTGCTTACCGCGCCGCAGCCAAGTCCGATAATCGTCTGACGCTCTTCCATCATCAGAATGTTGTACAGACTCTCGAAGCCTTCGAGCGAATAGCCGACGTTCTCCTGATTGCCCAAAATGTTTTTCTGCCGGTACATATAATACGGCTTGTACCCGTGCCGCTCCGTCCATTCGGAGACTGAGTGGATCATCTCGGCGATTTCGTCCCGCTCCGCCACTTCGTACTCGCTTTTGTTCTTCGTCATCTTGGAAGCGCGCTTGAAGGAAAGCGTATGAACCGTCAGCGATTCCGGCAGCAGCTCGACCGTTTGATCAAGCGTCCTCTGCAGCTCGGCCATTCCTTCGTTCGGCAGCCCGATAATCAGATCCATGTTGATGTTGTTCAACCCGAGCTTTCGCGCGAGCTTGAACTTGTCGATCGTTTCCGTCACCGTATGGTGCCGTCCGATCGCATCAAGCGTCGCCTGCGTGAAGCTTTGCGGATTAATGCTGATCCGGTCGACCTTCCACCGTTTCATCACTTCGATCTTATCTTCGGTAATCGTGTCCGGACGGCCGGCCTCGACGGTCAGCTCGCGGACACGATCCATCGCCGGGAACGATTCGTGCATCGTGACGAACAGCGCATCCATCTGCTCGGCCGTAATGCTCGTCGGCGTTCCTCCGCCCCAATAAATCGTCGTTATGCCGACTTCGGCTTCCCGCATCCAGCGGCCCATCTCGCGAATCTCGTAATGCAGTCCTTCCAGGAACGCCTCGACGGACCCGTTATTCCCTCGAATATCGTAGGCCGGAAATGTACAATAAGCGCATTTGGTCGGACAAAACGGGATTCCGATATAAATGCTTACTTCCCGGTCTAAATGGAACAAATCAGGGATCACTTTCAACTGGCGTTCGGCTATTCCGGCGAGCAGCTCCACTTTCGGTTCGGTGACGAGATACTCGTCGCGCAGCGTTTGCTTGCAGCTTTCAATCGGTTGTTTCATCATCATGTTATGCATTAGCTTGGTCGGACGCACGCCGGTCAAAATCCCCCATGCCTGCTCCAGCCCGGTATACTCGCGAAGCACTTGAAGCAGCCCATAGACGACCGACCGCTTGACGGTGCGTTTATGCCCGGCGTCCCGCGCATCCATCGCCCGCTCATGCTCGTTGTCGTAAGCGGCTCCCGTCTCCCGGTCGGTCAGTCGGATCTTGGACCTGATTACACGCTTCGTTTCATCGGCTTCCACCTCGACGCGAACGTGCAGGCGCGCATCGTCCGTTCTCTCGTAGACCGCTTCGACCTCTTCGAAAAAAAGCTTGCCTATATGAAACAGCTCATTGGCCTGTTCACCGAAACCGACACGCTCGAATTCGATTTTCAATGCATTCCATCCTCCGTTAATCGTCTGTGCGAGTCAGCCGCCGGATGCCGAAACAAATGCTTCGTCACTTATAAGACGGGACTACTGCACAAGAAGTTTCATATTGGAACAAAACTAGCAATAGTTTAGCATATTTGGCTGTCTATTGAAACAAACGGACCGCTTTCGCTCAATCTACGAAAACGGCCCGTCTTTTTGGTCAGCGGAACGGTTTGCGCGCCGTCCGCTTCAGTTGCTCGCTGGAAGAAGAGAAATCGGCACGGATTTCCGTATCGTCCATGCCGGACGATTGCAATGCCGCCGCCTCCGCCAGACCGCCGGAAACAAGCTGCAGTTCCGGCATCAGTAAGCTTTGTTCTTTCGGCGATCGGTACATAATAGGCATAGACTCCTTAGATGTCGGGCAGCCACGCAAGATGAAATCGTGCGCAGGCTTATCTCTCATTGTCTCCCGCCTGAGCCTTGCTTATTCGTATGGATAAAAGCCGCTGTATGTGCGGCTCGGATGCTAAGCCTGCTTGCTTTCGACGATGAGCGTAACCGGTCCGTCGTTGACGAGCGACACGTCCATCATTGCCCCGAACCGCCCGGTCTCCACATGGAGTCCCGCTTCACGCAGCATATCGTTAAACCGTTCGTAAAGCGGCTCCGCAAGCTCCGGACGAGCGGCTGCCATGAAATTGGGCCGTCTTCCCTTCCGGCAGTCCCCGTATAAGGTGAATTGAGAGATGGACAGCACCTGGCCTCCGGTTTCAAGCACCGAATGGTTCATTTTCCCTTGTTCGTCTTCGAATATGCGCAAGCCCGCTATTTTATCGGCAAGGTACCGGGCATCCTCCTCGATATCGCCGTCCGCAATGCCGACAAGCAGCACCAAGCCGTGGTCGATGCGGCCTACCGTCTCGCCGTTCACCGTCACTTGTGCCGCTTTGCTTCTTTGCAGTACCACTCTCATAAACGTTCTGACTCCGTTTCAAAAATAAAATTTCCGCGCCTTTAAGCCTGCATAATGCGCTGCACCGAATAAACGTCCTTGATCCGCTTGATTTTTTCCACGACCGAATGAAGATGATCGATATTGCGGATCAGTATCGTCATGTGGATGACCACCATCTTATTTTTATCGGAGCGGCCCGAGACGGCGGAAATGACCGTTTTGCATTCCGATACGACCTGCAGCACTTCATTCAGCAGTCCGCGCCGGTCGTGACCCGTAATTTCGATCTCGACATTATAATTCGCCTCGATGTTGTCCGCCCACTCCACCTCGATCACGCGATTTCCTTCTTCGCTGCATTCCGGCGAAGGAATGTTCGTACAGTCCGAACGGTGAACGGATACCCCGCGCCCGCGCGTAATATACCCGATAATCACATCGCCCGGAACCGGATTGCAGCAGCGGGCAAACCGCACGAGCAGGTTGTCCACTCCTTTGACCCGGACCCCTCCAGTCGGACGGCCTTTGCGCTCCTTATCCGACACCGGCGCTTTCATTTCCTTAACCTCGGACGTAAGCATCGCCTGCTGCTGGGCTTCCTCCGCTTCCCTGCGAACCTTCTCGGTCAAACGGGTTACGATCTGGGCCGCGGTTATGCCGCCGAAGCCGACGGCCGACAGCATGTCCTCAATTTCGTTAAAATTGAATTTCCGGGCGACCTCCAGCATCTCGTCGTCTTTCGTCAGCGCCGGAACGTCGTAGCCGAGCCGTTTCAGCTCGCGCTCGATCATTTCCCGGCCCTTGAGCACGTTTTCTTCGCGGCGCTCTTTCTTGAACCATTGGCGGATCTTCGTCCGGGCGTGCGACGATTGAGCGATTTTCACCCAATCCTGGCTCGGTCCGTACGAATGCTTGGACGTCAAAATCTCGATGATATCGCCTGTTTTCAGCTTATGGTCGAGCGGGACGATGCGTCCGTTGACTTTGGCGCCGATCGTACGGTTCCCGACCTCCGTATGAATCCGGTAAGCAAAGTCGAGCGGGACCGAGCCCGCTGGCAATTCAATGACTTCCCCTTTCGGCGTAAATACGAACACCAGATCGGAGAAAAAGTCCATTTTGAGCGACTCGACGAACTCCTGCGCATCCTGCGTATCGTTCTGGAGCTCAAGAATTTCGCGGATAAAATGCATCTTGTCTTCGTAGCTGCCTGACGGGACAGAAGTGCCTTCTTTATAGGCCCAATGCGCGGCGACCCCGTACTCCGAGGTACGGTGCATCTCAAACGTGCGGATCTGAACTTCCAGCGGCTCGCCTTTCGGACCGATGACCGTCGTATGCAGCGATTGATACATGTTCGGCTTCGGCATGGCAATATAATCTTTGAAACGGCCGGGCATCGGCTTCCACAGCGTATGGATGATTCCCAGCGTGGCGTAGCAGTCTTTAATGTTGTCGACGATAATCCTCAGCGCCAGCAGATCGTAGATTTCATTGAACTGCTTGCTTTTCACCGTCATCTTCTTGTAAATGCTGTAAATATGCTTGGGCCTTCCCGAGATATCGCCGTCGATCCCCATCTCCTGCAGCTTCTCGCCTACGGACGTAATGACGTCGCTTAAGTACTGCTCCCGTTCGGCACGCTTCTTCTGCATCAGGTTCACGATGCGGTAATACTGCTGGGGACTCAAGTATCGCAGAGCGATGTCTTCCATCTCCCACTTGATCGCCGATATCCCTAGACGATGTGCGATCGGGCAAAAGATCTCCAGCGTCTCGTCCGCGATGCGCCGCTGCGCTTCCTCCGACTGGTGCTTGAGCGTTCTCATGTTGTGCAGACGGTCCGCCAATTTAATAAGAATGACGCGAATGTCCTGTGCCATGGCGACGAACATTTTGCGGTAGTTTTCGTTCTGGTGCTCTTCCTTGCTCTTGAATTTGATTTTCTCGAGTTTGGTGAGGCCGTCGACGATCATCGCACAGGTAGCGCCGAACTTTTCATGCACCGTTTCGAGCGATACCGTCGTATCCTCCACCACGTCATGGAGCAGCGCAGCAATGATGGAAGTCGTATCCATCTGCATATTAACCAAAATGTCCGCTACGGCCAGCGGATGCAATATATAGGGCTCTCCGGATTTGCGCACTTGGCCGTAATGCGCCTGATCCGCAAATTCATAAGCTTCCTGGATTCGTTTCAGGTCATTTTCTTTCACATATGTGGATGCCTTCGCAAGAAGCTGCTCTATCCCCATCCGTTCATCCATTCCCTTAATTCGATTTTAATCCATTATGCCCTTGAACCGGGGGCTGCGTCAAGAATTTGCGAGACAAACCGACATATTACGCGCAAAACGGACAATTGTACACGCTCCGCGTACGCTGACGGCTACAAATCCCGCAGCGCATCGGCTACCAGCCTTCGGCGCTCTTCGATGTACCTGCGGATCATCCATACTTCGCCCTCGAACTCGGAAACCGACCATTTGCGAGCCGAATCCTGCACCACATGAGGCCTTATCGCGCTGTGCATGGTGTGGGCGACGGGAATGATTTTTCTTACTGTGAACGTGTCGTTCAGCATAGCTGCAAGCAGCTTTTTATACTTGCTCCGGACGGCCGGAAATTTCAACAAGGTACGGGTCAGCCGGTTATAGCCCGTCACGCGCACCAAATCGCTGCCGCACGGTTTGCCGAAGCAGTTCCTCCCCCAAGTGCCTTCGTAATCCCATGGAATAATTCGGTATTTTTGTGATTTTCGGTGCCGATATATGGCATAGTTCTGATCGAAGCCGTCATAATTTCCGGTTAAAACGGCCCCTGCCAACCAGCGGAGGTAATTGTCGATGTCCAAGCGAAGCTGCAGATAGGATAATAGCGCTTTAGAGCTGTCCGAGCCGAGGGTATTCAGCTTGCGGATAAACAGCGTGAACTTGCTCCGGTCATCCGAGGAACCGATCATTTGCTTGTAGCCTGAAAACAATGACGATTTTTTGCGGCTCGTATCGTTCGGATACATGCTGAAGTTAGCATCGTCGTTTACGGCATAAAACAGCGACTGAACCGAGATTCCCCGTCTTCGAAAAAAATAATGGTCGACCCCTTCGATCTCCAGATACACCCCTAAATTTTGGCCGTTGAGTCGAAGCAAGCAATGTCTGGTTTGAGAACACGGTACTCCGATCCACTCGAAAAAGCGAAACGACAAAGCATTCCGAATCAATGAAGGATCGTCGTACTCGGCATTATAATGGTACGTTTTTCCACCGCGAACCACTTCGTAGGAACGTTTCGGGTAGTCGCGCGTATGTCCGCCCCGGTAGCGAATCTTGATCTCCTTTTTCGTTCCCTCGGACACCATGCTTCCTTGAACGAAACGGTTGCTCCAGACGTTTTTTTGCAGCTGTTTCAACTGCTGCTCGCCAATTACCAAGTGCCTCACAGGCAGTTCTGCAAACATCGACCTTCCGCCTTTCTCTACAAAGCAAAAAGCCTATCCTTGTGGATAGGCTTTTTGTGCTACTTTACCGTATGCATCCGCATACAGCTCAGTCACGGCGATTGCCTTGTCTGCGTGCCTTTGGCGCTTGGCGCCTTTAGCGTCAGCTCCGACCACTGCGATGGCTGCGGTCGCTGCGATGGCTGCGGTTACTGCGATGGCTGTAGTTACTGCGGTGGCTGCGATCACTGCGATGACTGCGGTCGCTGCGATGGCTCCGATCACTCCGCCCGCTGCGGCAGCCCCAATCGCCTTGATTTCCACCCCAAAACCATGGGTCACAATTGGGGAATAAAGGATTCATAGTGCAAAACTACTCCTTTCCTACTGATAGTTTTAGATTATGCTTGCGGTGACAGCGTTGCCATGGACAAACGTTAATTCTTGAAAAAGTGCACTTTCGCCTTGTCCGCTAAAATCTACCAACACCATGTCCAAGCCTCAAGATACTAGCGGAAATTAAAAGACAACTAGATTACAGACTATACCGAATGATGCGAGATACATATAAATAAATTACAAATCAACTCCTTTGATACATAAAAGGAGGTTGGTGCCTATGCGGTAAGTTGGCGATTCGGTGACAAGCCGTCGGCAGGGCATCTATTCAGGGAATCGGAAAAACCATTATTTTATTACACGGAGGGGAATGATTTAACTTCGGACCATGTTATCGTCATTATTAACAACGAACTTATTCGCGTCCCTCTCTTCCATATTAAGAGCGTTACCGTCGGACTGAAAAGCCGTGGAGATAAAAACGGGAACAAAAGCGGGAATTAACTTTTGGACACCTCCTTTCTTCAATTAAGCCGCGGACGGAGCACCGAAAGCTTGGCTTGTGAGCAGCGTATGTCCATGTGGAAACCTTTCTTTGAGGATCGGAGTGCCTTCCATTTTAGGTGGACCGTCACGGACAATAACCGTCTTTCTGAATGACGGTTATTTTTCTAATAGGCTCGCAGCCGATATGGAAAGGGGGTCAACCGAAATCCCGTAACAGCTCCCGGGCGTGCAGATGTTAAGCAGCTGCTGCTGCGGTCATTTGGGGACATGGCTTTGAACTTCAGCAGTGCGAAAAAGTTAATGAGGAGGTGTTCATGTGAAAACGATGCGCTCGTATATTAACCAATACGTCGAGTTGTCCGTCTCTGGCAGAAAGGATTGTGTCCGCGGTTTATTAATTGACATCGGCAGCGATATTATGGTTCTTCACGATGGAGAACGGTTTCTATACCTCCCGCTCCTGCATCTACAGCAGATGTCTCTTTCCGTCAAACAAGAGGCAGGTGTGGAATTTTCGGGGATTTCATGGGAACCGTCGCAAGATTTATCGTACCGAAAAGTGTTGATGAACGCCAAAGGAATGTTTACCGAACTGTATATAACAGGAAATCAATCGATTCACGGATACGTAACAAGCATCATGAACGACTTTTTCGTCTTCCAATCGCTGGTCTTTCATTCCGTTTTGATCGGTATGCGGCATTTAAAATATTTGATTCCTTACAGTCCGAATGCAACGCCTTATGCCATGAATCCGACTTCGTTTCCGGTCAGAACACCGACCATGGCTCTGGCGCGAACGATCGATCAACAATTGAAAAAATTAGAGGGGGAGTTCGTCGTATTGAATCTGGGAGAAGACCCTGGCAAGATAGGTCTGTTAAAAACCGCCGACACCCCCATTATCGAAGTCATTACTTCCGGCGGCGCGCCGATGTTCATGCATATCGATCATGTTAAAACGGTCCACCGCCCTTAAGCTGCAACTCCTTTGGCTGATAAAAAAAGCGGCCCAAGGAATTTAATTCCTTCAGGCCGCTTTCCCATCAATCTTAATACTGCAACAGCGAAAATACTTCGATCCCGTCCAACTTCTCCCGTCCGTTAAGCTCCAAAAGCTCGATCAGGAACGCCGCCCCGACCACTTCTCCGCCTAACTGCTTGACCAGGTTGATCGAAGTTGCAATCGTGCCCCCTGTGGCCAGCAAGTCGTCGGCGATCAGCACTTTTTGGCCCGGAGCAATCGCATCGTCATGCATCGCAAGCTTGTCTTTGCCATATTCCAGTGCGTAATCCGCTTCAATCGTCGCCCCCGGCAGCTTTCCGCTTTTGCGGATCGGCACGAAGCCGACTCCCAGTGCGATCGCGAGCGGCGCACCGATCACGAAACCGCGCGCTTCCGGTCCAGCGATGCAATCGATCTCTTTGTCCTTCAAATGACGGGCAAGCTCTTCAATAACGGCTTTGTAGGCTTGTCCGTCTCTCAGCAATGTCGTGATGTCCTTAAAGCTGATTCCCGGCTGTGGGAAGTCTTCGATAACGCGAATATAATCTTTGAAGTTCATACAATTTCCTCCATCATGGAATGGTTTGGTTCCGTTCCCCTCAGAAGCTTCAAACGAAGCTCCTTTGCGGAGCAGTACAGAAGCTCCTGCTCTACGTCCGGCCGTTTCGAACGGCTGCGGTAAAGCAGCGAGACGGATAAATCTTTTTTCTCGGAGGAGGGCACAACCCTGTACCCCTCCCCTTCCGGCTCGATCAAGCCAAGCTCGGTAAAAACATCCAATATAAAACGGACGAGATGCGGCGAAAGCGCGCAACGTCTTGCGATCGCCTGGACAATCTGGTCGCCTGCGGACCGGTTTGCGGCTTCCGGCCGCAATGCCATGACGGCGCCGTATACGGCTTTGAACATCTCACGGCCCGGCATGATGCTGCCTTGCTTATCCTCTTCGGTGCCTCCGAACGCAGCGTAATACCGCTGCGCAGAGGACGCTTCGGCGGCCAGCGCGTGCAACTGCTCCATCCTCTGCGGGAGGGAGTAAATGAACACGTCCGAAGCCCCCGATAACGGCGTAAGTTCTGCGTGCTCGTTCGTAGGCCGAAACTGGCCGTGAATGTCGGCACACCACAGTGTGTATCGGGCAGAAGGCGATTGGAGCGAAACCGGAATCGCCTCTCCAAATACGATGACGGCAGGCGAAGAGTCATGCTGCCCCGAATGATGCCGTTCTAGCCGTTCGCACAGCTCCGCAAGCTTCTTTTCCGGCTTCGGAGCCCCTCGCCAATCGAACAGCTGTATTTCCGGCACGCGCACGTCCTGGATCATAATTTGCGGACGGCGTACTCCGTTCCATTCGTTGATAGATAACTCCCCGAGCACTTCAAGTTGTGCCGACGGCGATATCCATTCCGCCAAAGAAGCTTTGCCGAATCCGACCCCATCCATGGCGGCCGCCGTCTCGTCCTGCGCAGACCGGAGAGACAGCTTCAAATGCTGCTGCTCCTTGCCCATCGTTCGCATGTCATTTAAAGCAAGATCGCCGAACACGAAACGTGGGGACGGGTTCCCCATCCCGAACGGTCCAAGCCGCTCCAACTGTCCGATGCTTTCCAAGGTTACGTCGCTGAAATCGCAGACCAGATCCGCATCCAGCTGCGGTATGTAATCGTCCGGCGTCAGCCATTCTTTCGCCAACTGCTCCAACCGAAGGCCGAGTTCCGGCAAATGTGCCCTTGCAAGCGTCATACCCGCCGCCATCGGATGACCGCCGTAATGATCCATGATATCGGAACAATGCGTTAAGGCGCGGTACATGTCGAAGCCGGCGATCGAACGCGCAGAGCCTTTGGCCATACCGGTTTCCGGATCAATGCCCAAAATAATGGTCGGCCGGTAAAAGCGGTCGACGATCTTGGAGGCAACGATGCCGATCACACCGACGTTCCATTCTTCGTGAGCCAGTACGATAGCATCGGGCAGTCCGCCGTTCGCTTTGCGTTTTTCGACCATATCTACGGCCTGCTTGGCCATTTCGTCGACAATGCGCTGCCGTTCCTTGTTCAGCTGATCCAGCTCGAATGCCAACTGATCCGCTTCCTGTTCGCTCGTCGTTGTCAGCAGCCTGACCGCCGTGTCCGCGCTGAGCAGACGGCCGCTTGCATTGATGCGGGGCGCCAGGGCAAACCCGATATGCGTAGAGGTTACCTCCCGAACCGGAATGCCGGCTATTTCCAGCAGCGATCGAATACCATAATTCGATGTCGATCTCATCCGTTCCAAGCCTTGCTTCACAATAATCCGGTTTTCGTCCGTCAGCAGCATAAGATCGGCTACCGTACCGATGGCTGCAAACTCCAGCAGCTCCTCGGGCCAACGGCCGAGCAGCGCTTGTGCGAGCTTAAGCGCGACGCCTACCCCTGCAAGCTGCTTGTAAGGGTATGGACAACCCGGCTTTTTCGGGTTGATCAATACGTAAGCGTCCGGGAGCACCTCCGGCGGTTCATGGTGATCCGTGACGATGACATCGATTCCCAGAGCGTTCGCATACGCGATTTCCTTCACGGCGCTGATGCCGGTATCGACCGTTACGATCAGCCCGACGCCCTGCTCCTTCGCCGCGTCAAGCGCAGCGGTATTGAGACCGTAGCCTTCCTGAACACGGTGCGGAATGTAATAATCGAACGTGCAGCCGAGCTGCCGCAGCAGGTGAACCATCAGCGTCGTGCTGCTGACACCGTCCGCATCGTAATCGCCGTAGATGCGAATATGTTCCCCGTTGTCGATCGCTTTTCGAATTCGTTCCACCGCTTGTTCCATACCATCTAAAAGGAACGGATCGTACGTCTGATCCGTTCCTCCGTTTAAAAAATGAGCGGCTTGCGTGGAATCTGTTATTCCCCGGACAACGAGCAGGCTTGAAATGATCGGCGGCAAATTAAGCTCCTCCGCCAACCTTTCAGCCGCTTTGCCGTCTGCCGCACCGATATTCCATCTTGCCTTCGCCTGAAGCATGACGGCCGTTCCCCCTATTCCTCTTAATGAAGCAGCGTAGGCATATCGTCGGGCTCCGAATCCGCACTCTTGTACGGATAACCTGCATCGTACGGATTGACGTGAACGAACACGTCGGAAACGTGCAGGAACCGTTTCATGAGCGTATGCTTGACGATTTTGGCAATATCATGCCCTTCCTGGATCGAGATGCGCGGATTGACGCTGATTTTCACGTCGACAATGACATAATGGCCGTGTTCCCGCGCCCGCAGTTGATCCACAGCAATTACGCCTTTAATGCGCTGTACCGTTTCAAGCAAATCTGCCGCATCCTCTTGATGCAGTACGTGGTCCATCGTGCTGTGAACGGAATCCATCAACAAACGGTATCCCATTCGCAGCACCATGACCGCGACGACCAAACCCGCAATCGGGTCCAAATAATACAGGTAAGCAATTCCGAAATAGGAACCGAGCATCGCGCCCCCGACGCCGACAAAAGCGGCAATCGAAGAATAAACATCGGAGCGGTGCTCCCAAGCATTAGCGATCAGGGCTTGACTGGCCAGCTTCTTCCCAAGCCGGAACTTGTATTGAAACATCGCTTCTTTGACAATGATGGACAAGATGAGCACCGTCAGCGCGAAGCCTTCCGGCGGTTCATGCACGCCGCCATAGATCGATTTCACGGCCGAAATGCCGATTTCCACGCCGACCACAAGCAGCAGCACCGATAAAATAATGGCCGCTATCGGCTCCGCCTTGCCGTGTCCGTACGGATGATCCTCGTCGGGAGGCCGCTTGGCCGTGCGAAGCCCGATCAGCACTGCAACCGATCCTACGACATCCGACGCCGAATGGAACGCATCGGCCATTAATGCTTTACTGTTGGCCATATAGCCGGTTACGCCTTTTAGAAGGGCCAGGGCAAGATTTCCTGCTATGCCGATCCATGCGCCCGCTGCCGCTTGCTTGTAACGTTCCTCCGTCATGGGCCACTCCTCCATGAGATTGATAGAAAGGCCGCGGAAACTTGCCGTTTCGCGCGGCCGGCCGCAGATGAACCATGGCTTCGGTAAAAGCGGTTCTTACGCTTTCGCTGCAGAGCTCTTTTTCGAGCCGATCGATTTGCTTTTCAGATCGTACCAGAGCGGACCTGCAATAAAGATGGAAGAATAAGCGCCGCTGGTCAGACCGACGATCTTCGCAAGCGCGAAGAGTTGAATGGAAGGACTGCCGAGCACAAGCAAACAAACGGCGGCAATCAATACCGTAAGGACCGTATTGATATTCCTTGTCATCGTCTGCCAGATGCTGTCGTTCAATAAGTTCGCCAAATCGTCCGGCGTCTTCAGCTTGGCAAAGCGCAGATTTTCGCGAACCCGGTCAAAGACGACGATTTTATCGTTAATCGAATAACCGATCGTGGTGAGCACCGCTGCCATAAACGGCAAGTTTACTTCCAGCCGGAATATCGCGAACACGCTGATGACCAAAAAGGCATCGTGCAGAATCGCAATAATCGAAGCAATCGCGAACCGCCACTCGAAGCGAATCGTGATATAGAGACAGATGGCCAAGCTGGCTACCCCGATCGCCATGAGCGCTTTATTGCGAAGCTCCATCGCCATATCCGGCGTAACGGTATTGACTTCCTGCGATACGCCGTTGCCGTAGGTTGCCTTGAATTTCTCCAGAACTTGCTTCTGGGCTGCTTCGGGCAAGATATCATTAAATCTCATGGACAGGCGGTTGTTGTTGTCCCCGCCAAGGGTCATCACACCGGCTTCGACGCCGACGCTTTTGAGCAGTTCTTCGGCTTTGGCTTTATCCATCGCTTGTCCGGCCGATATGTCCATAGACGTACCTGCCCGGAATTCTACCCCGTAGTTCAGACCGCTGACCGACAAGACGACGGCGCCGATGATACAGACGAGAAGCGATATGATATAGAACGTTTTGCGATGTTTGACAAAATCAAAAAGTATTTTAGTTTTAGAGTTCACGGATTTCCGACTCCTTTACGCCAAAATAGACCGGCTTCTTGAACAAATTGCTTCGGATGAGCAGCAAGGTCAAAAACCGCGCAAAGAAGACGTTCGTGATCACACTAAGCACGACGCTGAGCATCGTCGTAAGCGCAAATCCGCGGATGGCTCCGTTCCCGATGTAAAACAAGACAAAGCCGGAAATGATGTTCGTAATATTGGCATCCATAATCGTTCTGAACGAATGCTTCGAGCCTGCCTTCATCGAGGAAAGGATGCTCTTGCCGCTGCGGATTTCTTCTTTGATCCGTTCCGCGGTAATGATGTTCGCATCGACCGCCATCCCGATCCCGAGAATAAATGCTGCGATCCCCGGCAGAGTCAGCGTCGCATGAATCCAGTCGAATACGACGAGCAGCAGCCAAGAGTAGGTGATGATCGATATCGAGGCGACAAGGCCCGGTAGCCGGTAAAAGATCAGCATGAAAAGCAGGATCAGCACGGAACCGACAAGGCCGGCTTTAACCGTTTCCTGCAGGGACAATTGACCAAGCGTAGCGCCTACGCTCTGCGTATATTTCTCGGTAAGCTTCAACGGAAGCGCGCCGAGGTTGATCGTATCTTTCAGCTTGTTGGCTTCGTCATACGTATAATTGCCCGAGATGGTCGCTTTGCCATCGGTCAGCACCTGCTGTACGATCGGCGCGGACAGCTGGGTCTCGTCCAAATAAATGGCAAGCGGTTTACCGAGCAGCTTCTCCGTGACCTTGCGGAATTTCTCCTTATCCTTGACTTCGATCGAAATCATTGGACGGTTCTGCTGGTCGAAACCGACTTTGGCAGCGCCCTCTACGAAGTCGCTCCCCAGCATTTCCTTCGTGCCGTCCGGCCCGCGGAACGTCAGCTGTGCAGGCTCTTTAATGATCTTTCTTACTTCCTCTTCATTCGACACTCCGGCCAGCTTCACGCGAATTCGGTCGCTTCCCTCGGTTGTTACTTCCGGCTCTGCAATCCCGAGGCTATCGGCCCGTTTCTCCAGACTGATCGCGGTTTGCTTGAGCGATTCGGGAGTAACCGGCTTCCCGGGCTCAATCGGCTCCACAACGTACAAAATCTCAAAGCCGCCTTTCAAATCAAGCCCCAGCTTCACTTGTCTGACAAGCTGCGGACTCGTCACTCCGATCGCGGCAAAGACGATCAGCACGATAGCGAAAAAAGCGACGATTCTTTTGATGTCCATAAAAGTCTCCTTCCATACTCAATATTCCTATTATACCTACGTGCGAAAAACGAGTCAATTTGCCTCTTTTTTCCTTTCTGTAAAGACGGGCGCAAAAAAGAAGCCCGCTCGCTAGCGATGGGCATCCTTATATATGCTCATGGTCATCCAGTTCATGAACTGCGTCGCCTTCAAAGATAAAATATCGTTGACGATACGGTGCAGCGGAGGAACGCCGGTCTTATGGTATTTGTCACTGACACACTCCCATATCTCCTCTCCTGTCACCTGCTCGTAACCGATCATGCGGAACTCCTCGGCTTTGCTCCGGCAAATCTCCTCGATGACCCGGCTGAGCTCCTCGTCATTCATGGGCTCTTCTTCCGGTTCAGGGTCCGGTTCCGATTCCATGTGCTTCATCCAAAGCTCCGGTAGATTGCCCGCTTCGGGTTCGCACTCCTCGTCTTGTTCCTGAGCCGAGGCCGAACCGATCTCCTGCTGAGGCTCACCCGGCTTCGGATCGGCCGCTCCTTCTTCCTCAAGCAAATGCAAGTCCGAAATCGGCTCTTCCGCCAACTCGCCGGTCCCCCTCTCCGAGTAAAAAAGCTCCATATATGGGACCGGTTCCGTAGGCGGCTTTTCGGCTGCAGCTTCCCGCGCCCCGTCTTCTTCCGGATACCGAGACTCAGAGCTGCCCGCTCTCTCGTTCCCGGCTTCCGGCCCTGTTTCCGGAGCGGAGGCGGCGTCTTGCTCCAATCCCGCTTCCATGGAATCTTGACCCTTGCCGTCGCTGCGATCCTGTTTCCAACTGTCGTTTTCCATCTTGCAACCCTCCCGCGTGCGCAGCCTCGTTATTGTACCTATTCGCTGTACCGAAGCGTTTTCCTGCCATTTGTGCCTGCGTCGCGCTCTAAAAATTGTTGCATGCTCTTGGACAGGTTGTGCATATCCATTAATAACGAACGGGAATACAAGCCCATCCAGAAAGAAAGAAGGTCGGTCCCTTGACAAAACAATCGTTTATCCAAGGAACGCTCATCCTCCTTGCAGCAGGCATCGTCAACCGCATCCTTGGCTTCATTCCCCGGATTACGCTTCCGCGGGTGATCGGCCCGGAAGGAATCGGCCTTTATCAAATGGGGTGGCCGTTTCTCATCGTCATTCTTACGATCGTCACCGGAGGCATCCCGGTCGCGGTAGCCAAATTGATCGCTGCTGCCGAAGCCGAAGGCAACGCGACCCGTGTCCGCACGATCTTTCGGGTAGCGCTAGCCCTGGCGACCGTCATCAGCTTTGTCTTCACGGCCGTCATCGTCCTCGGCGCCCGCTGGATTACCGACCATCTGTTCACGGACTCCCGGGTATACTACACGTTCCTATGTATGACGCCGATCATCCCGCTCGTCGGCATATCAGCCGTATTCCGCGGGTATTTTCAAGGACGGCAGGACATGATTCCGACGGCGCTGTCCCAGGTTGTCGAGACGCTCGTCCGCATCGTTACCGTGCTCGCCTTTGCATTCATGCTGCTGCCTTACGGCATCGAGTTTGCCGCCGCGGGAGCGATGATCGGCGTCATGGTCGGCGAGCTGAGCGCCCTGCTCGTTCTGGTGCTGCTATACCGGCATAACCGGTCGCAGCGGCTGGCGCATCACCGGGCAACGACCGGAGCTCGACGGTCGCTCAACCGCTTCGAGAGCCTGAAGAGTCTTCTGGAGTTAGCCGTGCCCGTCACCGGAAGTAAGCTGGTCGGCTCCGGCTCTTATTTTCTCGAATCGATTCTGATCATTCAAAGCCTCGCTGTTGCAGGCGTGGCAACCGGTGTGGCGACGGCGCAGTATGGAGCATTGCAAGGCATGATTATTCCGGTGCTGATGCTGCCTAGCGCACTTACCTTTTCCCTCGCGGTCTCGCTTATCCCGTCCTTGTCCGAGGCGGCGGCCAAGAACGACATGAAAACCATCCATATGCGGCTGCACCAATCGCTGAAGCTCGCATTGGTGACGGGCGCCCCCTTTGCCGTACTGATGTACGTGCTGGCAGAGCCGATTTGCCAGTATATGTACGGACAGCCCGGGGTCGGGGCGATGCTTCGGATGATGGCGCCCGCGGCGCTTTTCATTTATTTTCAGGCGCCGCTACAATCGACCCTCCAAGCGCTCGAAAGACCCGGAAGCGCACTGATCAATACGCTCGTCGGGTCCATCGTTAAGCTGACGCTGATTTATTTCTTGGCCAGCCGGCCGGAATTCGGCATCTTGGGGGCGGTTGTCGCCATCAGTGTGAATATCATGCTCGTTACCTTGCTGCATTGGAACAGCGTCGTGCGCCTGCTTCAGTTTCGGATGCAGGCCGGAGATTTCCTGAAAGTCGGAATAAGTATGGCGGTCGCCGGCTTCGCCAGCTATGTCGTAATGTATACCCATTGGATCGCCAGCGGCTTTACCCGTTTTGCCTTCTCCTGCCTGACGGGAGTTATCGTTTATCTGCTGATCGCCATGCTGCTTAAACTCATTAACCGCGACGACGTTTTCCGAATTTTATGGCTTGGCAAACGGATTGTGAAATAACGGAGGCGCCAGCTCATCTTTTTTTGTCGATAAACCAGCGGCCCCGATGATCGATGGAACAAAAAAATACGTCCTTGAAATCTTTGACTCCCTTATCCTGAAGCTGGCTCTTGAGCCAAAACCGGGTTTGGCCGAGCTTGGCCAAGTTTTCGTCCTGTACTTTACCGTCCATAATGAGCGGCAAAGGAAGTCCCTCGTAACGAAACGACGGCGGCTTTTCGCCGGGCGGTTCCGTCTCTTGCTTTTTTTCCACCACGGTTAGCTTGCCTGACGATTCGAGAAGGGCAAATTCCACATCGGCAAGGTTTGTCACTTTATTCTCTCTCAATTGCAGCAGCAGATCGTCCAAATTGTATAGCTGACGCTTCATTTCCTTCCGGTTCAGCTTGCCGTTCTGAATAATGGGGGAAGGCTTGCCTTCAAACAAGCGGCGCAGCTTCTCGTTTTTCAACGAAACAAAAGCAATGGTCAACTGAACCACGACCAGCGTTGCCATGGGAAGAATTCCGTCGAGCAAAGGCTTCTTGATATCTTCCAGCACGAACACGGCAATTTCCGCGATCATGATGGAAATGACGAGGTCAAAAACCGACAGCTTGCCGATCTCCCTTTTTCCCATAATGCGCAGGGTAAAAAAAACGATCGCATAGATCAGGATGGTGCGAAAAAAAAGCGTCAGTAGATCCATGGACTCGGCCTCCCCGATTGCAGTTCAATGCCTATTGTAGCCTCGGGGAACGATTGTCATGCGGGTGAATTGCTGGTAACAAATCGATGCTTCCGCAGCCGAAGAAGCTGTACTATTTCGGTGTACATGCCCATACAATGGGAAATAGAATGGCTTGGAACAGGAGGTCAAGAGGGATGATGAAAAGTTCACCCTTATTTGCCGGCTTGGTGTATGCCGTAGCGTTCATGCTGGTCGGGACGCTGCTCGCTTCGCTTGTATTGCTGGGAACGAATATTCCGGAGAAATCGTGGCTGAGCGCGACGCTGTTTATTCACGGAATCGCCATGCTGGTGGGGGGCGCGGTATCGGGCAAGCGCAGCGGCAGCAAAGGCTGGTACCATGGGGGACTCCTGGGGGCAATGTACACTGTGGTCGTATGGATGATTGGATTTTTGGCGTACGATGCAGGCTTTTCCAAGGAGATGCTGGGGCTGGCGGTAGTAGCTTTGCTGGCCGGGGCGCTGGGCGGGATGATCGGCATCAATTTGAAGAAATGAACCGGACCGCCGGTCCAATTGAACACGGCCCCCTTCCGGAACGGAAACAAAAAAGCGAGATCTCTTGAACCCGCCGGAATCCGGATGGAACGAGACCTCGCTTGTTTGCATTCGTAGCGAAACACAGTGGAAAAAACTATTTACCTTCGGAAGCCGCCGCGGAAGTTGTAACCGTATTAATGGCCGAACGCTCGAAGGTCAGCTTCGTGACGTCGTTCACCCGCAGGACGATCGTATCGTCCGTAATCTCCAGGATCGTGCCGTGAAGGCCCCCGATCGTAACGACCTTATCCCCTTTTTTCAAGTTGCTCAGCATCATGTTGCGAGTCTTTTGACGTTTTTGCTGAGGGCGGATAAGTAAGAAATAAAGAACGACGAACATCAGGACGAGCGGGCCGTAAGTCACGAGATATCCCTCGATCCCCGGAGCCGCCGCCGTTTCATTTGCCGCTAACCACATTTGTCTGATTCCCCCCTTTCTACAAATTTTCTCTATGTATACCATATGGTAAGTCCGGTGAACCCGAAGCAGTTGCGCTCCAGATTCACCGGGCTTTTAGAACCCTTTGCTGTTCTCGTCGATGCCGTATTTGGCGAAAAATTCGTCGCGGAAATCAAGCAGCCGGTCTTCACGGATCGCTTGACGCACCCCGCGCATCAGCTCCAGAAGGAAATGAAGATTATGGTATGTCGTCAGCCGGATGCCAAACGTTTCGTCGGCTTTGATCAGATGGCGGATGTAAGCCCGCGAATAGTTACGGCACGTATAGCAGGAGCACTCCGGATCGAGCGGACCGAAGTCTTCGGCAAACTTCGCATTGCGGACAACCAGCCGGCCTTCACTCGTCATGACGGTGCCGTTGCGGGCAATGCGGGTCGGCAGCACGCAGTCGAACATGTCAATGCCGCGGATCGATCCTTCCACCAAAGCGTCCGGCGACCCTACGCCCATCAGATAGCGCGGTTTATGGGTAGGCAGATAAGGAACGGTGTAGTCGAGCACCTCATACATCAGAGGCTTCGGCTCGCCTACGCTGAGTCCCCCAATAGCATACCCCGGGAAATCCATGGAAGTCAACTCAAGCGCGCTCTGCTTGCGCAAATCTTCGTACATGCCGCCCTGGACGATCGCGAATAACGCCTGATCGTTCGGCCGGGCGTGTGCTTTCAGACACCGTTCCGCCCAGCGGGTCGTCCGTTCGAGCGATTGCTTGGCGTAGCTGTGCTCCGCCGGATAAGGCGGGCATTCGTCGAAGGCCATCATGATATCCGAGCCGAGTGCATTTTGAATCTCGATCGATTTCTCCGGCGAAATGAACAGCTTGTCCCCGTTCAAATGGGAGCGGAACTGTACGCCTTCCTCGCTGATTTTGCGCATCTCGCTCAAGCTGAATACTTGAAAGCCCCCGCTGTCCGTCAGAATCGGACGGTCCCAGTTCATGAAGCGGTGCAGTCCTCCCGCTTTTTTCACAATCTCATGGCCGGGACGCAGGAATAAATGATACGTGTTGCTCAAAATAATATGCGCATCCATCTGCTTCAGCTCTTCGGGGCTCATCGTCTTCACGGTAGCTTGGGTACCGACAGGCATAAAAGCGGGCGTTTCGATCACCCCGTGAGGCGTATGCACCCGGCCCAGCCTCGCGCCGGATTGCTTGCAGGTCTTGATATGCTCATAGGTAACGGCCAATCCAATCACTTCTTTCTTTTCCGGTCAATTTTTCCTTATTCAATGAATGAACATCGCGTCGCCGAAGCTGAAAAAGCGGTACTCCCGCTCGACGGCTTCACGGTAAGCGGCGAGCACGTTCTCCCGCCCGGCGAGCGCGCTGATCAGCATAAGCAGCGTCGATTTAGGCAGATGGAAGTTGGTTAGCAGCGCATCGACAATGCGGAACCGGTAACCGGGATAAATGAAAATTCCCGTCCAACCGCTTCCCGCTTGCAGCATGCCGTCTTCACCCGCAGCCGTTTCCAGCGTCCGGGCCGAAGTCGTCCCTACCGCAACCACCCGTCCGCCTTTTCGCTTGACGGCATTGACAAGTTCGGCGGTTTCTGCGGATACTTCGTAATACTCTTCGTGCATCTCGTGCTGTTCGACGGTCTCGACCCCGACGGGACGGAACGTTCCCAGTCCGACATGAAGTGTAACATACGCTAATTGTATCCCTTTTTGTTCCAGCCGATTCAAATAGTCCTGCGTGAAATGAAGACCCGCCGTAGGTGCTGCGGCCGAGCCTTGGTGCTTCGCATACACCGTCTGGTACCGCTCGCGCTCCGGCAACTGCTCTTTAATATATGGCGGCAGCGGCATATGTCCCAAGCGGTCGAGCAGCTCGTTAAAAATGCCTTCGTAGCTGAAGCGCAGCGCCCGGCTGCCCATGTCGCCTTCGGATTCGACGGTAGCGACGAGCAGCGGCGGCTCCGCATCTCCGCCCGCTTCTGATGGAGCACCGCCCCCAAAATGCAGCACGGTCCCTGTCTTCAAACGCTTCGCCGGGCGGACGAGCGCTTCCCAGCAGTCCCCTTCAAGCTGTTTGAGCAGCAGCACTTCGGCTTTGGCCCCCGTGTCCGCCTTCACTCCGAACAGCCTGGCCGGAATGACCCGCGTATCGTTAAGCACGAGCACGTCTCCCGCCTCAAGATACCGTTCCAATTGTTCAAATGTATGGTGACCGATTTCCCCCGTTCGTTTATCCAGCGTGAGCAGGCGCGAGGCCGTCCGATCCGGAAGCGGCGTCTGCGCAATGAGCGATTCGGGTAAATGGTAGTCGAACAAGTCCACTTGCATGATACGTTTCATCCTTCTGTAGGTTTCATATTTAGTTCAATTTTTTTATGCTGCCCGAAAATGGCCGTCGTTCCTCAGGACCTCAAGGAGCGGCTTTCTGAATGGAGACACCCGTGTAATACGTCAGCAAAATTTTCTGGTAATCGTAACCAAGCTCGGCGTAGCCTTTGGCGCCCCACTGAGACATCCCCAGCCCGTGACCGTAGCCGGTGCCTTTGAAAAAAAACTGCGGGTCCCGGGTAGCCAGCCGCACTTTGCCTTGCGCATCCATCACAAAGAGCTGATCGTCGGTTTGTTTTCCCTTTCCGCCGCTGCCTGCGACAACGACGGGCTGAGAGGCCGAGGTCTGGCTTCGAGTCGCCCCCCCTGCTCCCAATATAGTATAGCGTCCCGTTTCTTCAATATCAAACCGGGTGCTGGGCAGGCCACCGAGCATCGTGCGGAGCGAATCCGGATAAGCGGCTTTGAGCGGCTGCCCGTTCGCCGTTACTTCTATTGCGCGGCCAGACGCTCCTCTTTTCGATACTTCAAGCCGGTTTAACGCCCCGCCCGTATAAGACGCGCCAAGCTTTTCCTTTAGCTTCGTCCCATCGTAAGGGCCGCGAATCCAAGAGTAAGCGTTCGATTCGACCTCTTGGCCGATAACGACGAACCGATCCCCGATGTCCACCTTGAACGCTGTCGGGTTGGCCGCATTGTCAACGTAAGGTGCGGGCCGGACGCTCACGCCGGTTGCCGTCGACTCATAATAAGGCAAGCCGGCCGGATTTTTTTGCCCCGTCGCCCTTGCGTAGTCGGAGTGGATATAGCCGGTATTGCCGTTCGGCAGGACGATCCGGTACCATACTTTCTTGCCTGCCTGAGCGCCTTCGTCCGGGGACTTTTGGCTCTGCAAATACGGCACTTCGTTGCCCCATACTTCGGCCGGAGCCGCAGTCATTCCCCCTGCATTGGAGTAATACAGCGGATTGATCAATCCGTTCTTATCTACGACCACTTCGCCTTGCGTCGCTTGCACCGCTTGCTGCGCGGCGGCGAACTCTACCGCCACTCCTTTATAGGCCTGATCGGTAGTCGTGTCGGTAACGTGCGCAATCTGGTATTTGACGCCCTGCTTGAGCGCAAATGTGCGCGCGGCGACAGCCTGCGCCTTCAACGCTTCCAAAGGCCATTCTTTACTCATCTCGGAGCCGAGGACCGACACGAGATACTGCTCAAGAGGCAGCTCGTTGACGACGGCCAGCTTGCCGTTGAACCGGGACAGCTCGATCCCCCCGCGGTAGGCGCGGTCGAACCGCTCGCGAATGGTGACGCCGCCCTGCGCATCTGCCGCCGCAGCCCACAGCTTTGCTCCTCCGCTGAAGGCGAAGGCCGCTAGCGGTCCCCCGGCGCTCTCGCCGCCCATGTCAAGCTCGCTGCGCTTCAGCACGTAGCTCTGCGCAGGGTCCACCGGCGTAAGCGCCACGGTCGGCAGTGCGGCCGCGATCTGCGCCTTCAGCGCTTGCAGCGCCGCATTGTCCGCGGCTTCGCCGACGAACACGGCGTAGCCGGCTTCGGTCAGCGCCACGTCGGCGTCGAACCCCGCCTGCGACAGCGCTACCGCCTGCGCATTCGCCTCCGCCTCGCCGGCGAAGCTGCCCGCGCTCCAGCGCAGCGGCCCGCCGACGGTAGCGCCAGATTGACCAGCGGCGGCTGATGCTGCCGCTTCCTTCGTGGCGAACGGGCCTACATAGGCCCGGTACGCCGACAAGCCCCGCTTCACGCGCTGTACCACGCCTGCGGTGGCTCCACCAGCCGCCAGCTTTTGCGCCTGCGAACGCGCGGCCGTAACGTCGCCGGTCTCCGGCAGCTGCGCGTAATAGCCGTCCGCAAAGACGCGAACCGGCGTTTTTGCCGCCGCTTGATGAACCGGCTTCACCCCGGCGGCCCCGCGCAAGCCGAGCTGCAGACCGGTGTCTGCCGACAGTGTAACTGCGGCGGCCGGACTAACATATTTGCCGGTATCGATAAATAACGCGACACGAACATTGTCGAGCTTCGGCACCGATACTGCACCGTAAGCGGCAGGCAGCACGCCTCCTGCCGGTCCCGCTAAGCCGATTGCTGCCGCAAGCAGCAGCGCTGCGGGCATCTTCATTCCTGATCTTAAGCGACGCGCCGCCCGCCCTACGGGAGCTTGTCCCATAGAGTCGAGCGGCCGTTTCGTTTTATGCATAAACCGCCGATTCCCCTCTCTTGACGGAACCGCCGATGCTTCCGCTTAAGAGCGGCTTGGCATCGGCAGCCCGAGATGTTTGCACGCGCTCGGCGTTACCATTCGTCCCCGGGGCGTCCGCTGCAAAAATCCGATTTGCAGCAAATACGGCTCGTACACGTCTTCAATAGTTTGACTTTCCTCTCCGATCGATGCGGCAATCGTATCCAACCCGACCGGACCGCCCTGAAAGCTTAAAATGATGGCCCGCAGCATCTTATGGTCGATCTCGTCGAGTCCCAGCGGATCGACTTGAATGCTCGACAGCGCCGCCTGCGTAATGTCGAGCGTAATGATGCCGTCGCCCTTCACTTGGGCAAAGTCGCGCACCCGCTTGAGCAGCCGGTTTGCGATCCGCGGCGTCCCGCGCGAGCGCATCCCGATTTCCCGGGACGCTTCGCCTACGATCTGAACCTGCAGCAGATCAGCAGTCCGGCTGACGATATAAGACAGCTCGTCGACCGTATAATATTCCAGCCGGCTGACGACGCCGAACCGGTCGCGAAGCGGCGCCGAAAGCAGCCCGACGCGCGTCGTCGCGCCCACCAGCGTAAACGGCGGCAGGTCAAGCCTCACCGAACGGGCGCTCGGCCCTTTGCCGATGATGATATCGAGAGCGTAATCCTCCATCGCCGGATACAGCACCTCTTCTACCGTTCGGTGAAGCCGGTGAATTTCATCGATGAAGAGCACGTCATTTTCCTGCAGGTTGGTCAAGATGGCCGCCAGATCGCCCGGGCGTTCGATTGCCGGTCCCGAGGTCGTCCGCAGATTGACCCCGAGCTCGTTGGCGATAATATTCGAAAGCGTCGTCTTGCCAAGGCCCGGAGGTCCGTACAGCAGTACGTGATCCAGCGCTTCCTTGCGCATTTTGGCCGCTTCGATATATATTTTTAAATTTTCCTTCGCCTGGGCCTGACCGATATATTCAGCCAAATACCGCGGACGCAGGCTGAATTCCATCCCTTGATCCTCCATCATCAGATGCGCCGAGATGATGCGGTCTTCCATGTTGCGCCTCTCCTTCCTGTCGGCTGCCCGCCAAGGCGGACGCCGCCTGCCGCGTCAAGTTTCCACACGGCTTATTTCATCAGCGACTGCTGAAACAGCGCCTGCAGCGCAAGCTTCGTTACCGCATCGGCCGTCTCGTCGCCCTTCAGCTTCGGCTTGACGGTTTGCCCCGCCCGGTCCGCCTCGGCTTCGGTATAGCCCAGCGCAAGCAGCGCCGCCTTCGCCTCGCCCCAAGCGCCGCTTGCCGTCGGCCCTGCCGCGGCAATTTCCAACAAGCCAAAGCCGGAACCGTCCGCCTCGGCCGAAGTCCATGCGCCCAGCTTATCTTTCAGGTCGAGCACCATGCGCTGCGCCGTCTTTTTCCCGATGCCCGGCAGCTTGGTCAAGAACGAAAGATTCTCCTGCCCGATGGCCGCCGCGATCACTTCGGGGCGTCCTCCTGCCAGTACGCCGATGGCTACCTTCGGCCCGATGCCGTTCACATCGAGCAGCAGCCGGAACAACGACTGCTCTTCCCTCGACGAAAAGCCGAACAGCAGGTGAGCGTCTTCCCGTACATGGTAGTGAATGTACATTGTCACTTCGGCGCCGTCCTTACCGGCTCCTACCGCATACGGATTGGCGCAAAAAACGCGGTAGCCGACACCGCGTACGTCCAGCACCACATATTCCGTTTCACGGTGCGCCACCGTCCCTCTTAAAAAGTCGATCATCGCTTGTAAGCTCCGTTCAATTTTTGTTGTAATCCCGAAGAATGGGCATGGCATATGGCTACTGCCAACGCATCCGCCACGTCATCGGGCTTCGGTACGGCAGATAAATGCAGAAACATTTTAACCATTTCCTGCACCTGCTTCTTCTCCGCTTTCCCGTAGCCGACGATCGCCTGCTTTACCTGCAAAGGGGTATACTCGGCAATCGGCAGCCCTTGCTGGACCGCCGCCAGCATCAGTACGCCGCGGGCTTGCCCGACGGTGAGCGCCGTCGTGACGTTCCGGTTAAAGAACAGCTTTTCGATTGCGACCGCATCGGGCTTGTATTTCTCGATAAGCTGCACCGTCGCTTCATATACTTGTTTTAGCCGCAAGGCATCTTCCGTACCGGCTTGCGTCTGGATCGATCCGTATTGGACGGGAACCAGCTTATGACCTTGTTTATCGATAAACCCGAAGCCGACGATGGCGATCCCCGGGTCAATGCCTAAAATCCGCAAGACGCGCACTCCCCCATTCGCTTTCCCATACTGCGGCTCTCGGACCGCAAGAAGCGAACATATGTATTCACCTGCCATTATAGCAGATTATCCCTTCCATGAACACGGCAAAAAGTCCGCCCGGCCTCCAGTGCCGCAGTGGACTTCGTCGCATTTCATTATAGGGCGCCTCCCTTCTATGGGGATGGCGTCACTTGCATCGCTTTCTCCGTTTCTTCTATCGCATAATCGCTCAGGGTCGAGAGCACGCTGTTATAATCGGCCAAATCCCTTATCCGAACCCCCTGATAAAGCTGCTTCACCGTCTCCCGGGGCAGGCTGCTTTCCAAATGTCGGATGTTCAGTTGAAAAAACGTTCGCAGGACGTTTTGGCCTCCCGACCCCGGCACCCCTTCGAACAACGACAAGTTGCCCTTGGCGTCCAGCCCGAAATAAGCGTTGTTTTTGCACTGCGGGGATAAGTCGTCCACCTTCTCGATGAAATAAACCCGGTTTGCATTCCCAAGACTAACGGTCATCGACGGATGAGTTTTGTGGTAGGCCAAAATGTCGGCTGCGTTCATAATGCCGATCCGCTGCAGCTCTTCGCCGCAAACATACGATTTTTTTACAAAAGCATCCCTTTGCCCGCTCAAATCTTTTATCATCGCACGCACTTCTTCCTCCGGCTGCACATAGGCTTCGACGGCGCGGCTGAAGACGGACTGTTCCTGACCTTGCGGACTACTTTTGTCATATAGCGAGCCGCGCAGCATCCACGCACCCGCAGCGAACAAGCCGGCTGCAAGCAAAACGACAGCCAGATTCAGCCAACGGCGTTTCAGACGCAGCTTTTTTTTCAATTGCTTCTTTAACTGATTCCAAAAGCCGAGCAACATCATGGCGATCCCCTTCTGTCTGTGGTGTTTTGAAATACCTGAAGCCTTTTTACTATTTTTCCCATGGGGATCGACGTTTATACTTTTTCCATGTATACTATGTTGCATACCAACAGCGGAAAGGAAGGGCGGTTGTTTATGCATCCTCTAGTCAAAGAAATTTGGGCGTGGGTTCGTTCTATTGCCGCCGCTTTCGCACTGACGCTTGTGATCGGCATCTTCGTGTTCCAACCGACCAATGTGTTGGGCCATTCGATGGACCCTACGCTGCATAACGAGCAGCGCATCTATGTATCCAAGCTGTCGCATACGTTCCGCTATGCGCCGAAGTACGGAGATATCGTTATTATCGACAGCAGGGTGGAACGGGAGCGCACGCTCAAGGACGACGTGCTGGAACACCCGCTGCTGAAGTTCATTCGCGGGAGCGAGGACCCGAATATGTACGTCAAACGGGTCATCGGCAAGCCTGGGGACGTACTGGAGCTCAAAAACAATAAAGTATACCGTAACGGGGAGCCGCTGGAGGAATCGTACTTGAACGAACCGATGCAGGTACTAGGCGAGCACCAGTGGACGGTCCCCGAAGGCCACATCTTCGTTATGGGAGATAACCGAAATCACAGCAAAGACAGCCGGGAAATCGGCTTTATTCCGCTAGACCATGTGTTGGGCATCAAGATGTGACGCCATCATAAAAAAACAGCCGGAGGCATAGGCTTCCGGCTGTTTTTTTGTATTTAGTTACCGAGCCAAGGTACGGGTTTTCTCGGTTTCGCCGAACGAACCGCCTGTCGGCGATTGCGCTCAATCAAACTGCTGAGCGCGGCACGCGCCGAGCTTTTCTTCTTTTTCCGTTTCGGGGGGCTAGCTGCTTTAAGCTCGGACGGGGTACCGGTTTGCGAAATGACCGCCTTTTCGGATCCAGCGCTCTCGCCCGATTCCTCCTCGCCTTCTCTCCCCTTATCGTCTACCGGCGGCTGCCCCCAAGGATAGGGGCTTCCGTACGGAGACATCGCAGGGCTTACATAACCCGGATACGACGGAAACTCCGGGTATCCGTGGAACGGAACGACCGGTTCGCAGAACATAGGACCCGGACCGGCAAACGGCATGAGCGGGTATTCGTCCATCGGGTGGCCATAGGGCTGGAACGGACCGGGGATATTCGGCTGTGGCATAGACGGCTCAAACGAAATCGGCGCTGTTTGGGACCATAGAGGCATATAAGAAGCCTGCTCAGGCATCTGCGCAAAGGAAGGCGATTCCGGCGGCAACGCGTACGGCAAATCCGCCAGCCCCCCTCCGCAGCCGCAGCCGCTTTTAACAACCGGCGGTTGACCGGTAGATAAAGACGGGTATGCCGGAGGCGCTGCCGGGGCCGTAAAATATGGCATCGTCCCTGTACTGGGCATTTGCGGAATCGGCGGAAGCTCCGGTTCCTTCCAATCGTTTTCTTTGCCTTTGCCGTAGGGCTGCTGCGGCTGCTGAGCCAAAGCTTCGACAGCGGGAACATTGTATTGCTGGAACAAAGACTCTGAAGGCTGTTGCAGCTGGGATCCAAACTGAAACGGTTGGTACCCGGGCTGCGGCTGAGCGACTTCATACGGATTTAGAGCTGACTCGCTTGGCTTGCTCTTCTGCGCCGCTTGGAACGGCTGTGGTGCCTCGTACGCCTGCGGCTTCTGCGCTGCGCTAAACGGCTGCGGCATCGGGCCCGGCTTGCCCTTCTGCGCCGTTTGGAACGGCTGTGACACCTCGTACGCCTGCGGCATCTGCGCTGCGCTAAACGGCTGCGGCATCGGGCCCGGCTTGCCCTTCTGCGCCGCTTGGAACGGCTGTGGAGCTTCGTACGCCTGCGGCATCTGCGCTGCGCCAAACGGCTGCGGCATCGGGCCCGGCTTCTCCTTCTGCGCCGCTTGGAACGGTTGTGGTGCCTCGTACGCCTGCGGCATCTGCGCTGCGCCAAACGGCTGCGGCATCGGGCCCGGCTTGCCCTTCTGCGCCGCTTGGAACGGCTGTGGTGCCTCGTACGCCTGCGGCATCTGCGCTGCGCCAAACGGCTGCGGCATCGGGCCCGGCTTGCCCTTCTGCGCCGCTTGGAACGGCTGTGGTGCCTCGTACGGCTGCGGCTTCTGCGCTGCGCTAAACGGCTGCGGCATCGGGCTCGGCTTCTCCTTCTGCGCCGCTTGGAACGGTTGTGGAGCCTCGTATGCCTGCGGCATCTGCGCTGCGCCAAACGGCTGCGGCATCGGTTCCGGCTTTCCTTTCTGCGCCGCTTGGAACGGTTGTGGAGCCTCGTTCGATGCCGCTTGGAACGGCTGTGGTGTTTGGAATGATTGTTGTTCCATTGTGGGGAAAGTTGGTATAGGAGCTATATTGGATGACAATACGGCTTCCTGCTTGCCCTGTGGCTGAATCGAGAATGGTGCGACGTTGGGCTGTGGGATACTCGGCTGTACCGAATACGGCATCACATTTGGCGCTGGCATATTCGGCTCCACCGAATACGGCATCACATTCGGCGCTGGCATATTCGGCTGTACCGAATACGGCATCACGTTCGGCTCCGGCATATTCGGCTGCACCGAATACGGCATCACGTTCGGCTCCGGCATATTCGGCTGCACCGAATACGGCATCACGTTCGGCTCCGGCA
>NZ_JNVM01000029.1 GCF_000722545.1 Paenibacillus tyrphae | reverse complement strand
CGACGTAGTGGTGAACAATTCCCAGGTCAAACTATCTTCCATCGAAATCGTAACGGCATACGAAAAAGAACAGATTCTGAAACACTTTAACGATACGGCAGCAGAGTATCCTCAAGAGAAGACGATTCATGAGCTGTTCGAGGAGCAAGCGGCCCGCACGCCGGAGCGGACAGCGGTGCTGTTCGAGGACGAGCGGCTGACGTACCGCGAGCTGAACGAGCGGGCGAACCGTCTGGCGCGGACGCTGCGCGCTCAAGGCGTTGGCGCAGATGTGCCGGTGGCGATCATGGTCGAACGCTCGTTGGAGATGATCGTGGGCATTTACGCGATCCTGAAAGCAGGCGGCGCTTATGTGCCAATCGATCCGGAGTTTCCAACTGAGCGCATCCGCTACATCGCCGAAGATTCGGGAGCGAGGCTGCTGCTGACGCAAAGCCGCTTTCTGGACCGCGTGCCTCGTGAGCTGGAAAGCCGCGTTATTGACCTGAACGAAGAAGCAGTTTATGCCGAAGACGCGACGAACCTGCCGCTTGGTTCCGGTCCGCGCGATATGTCGTATGTCATCTATACGTCGGGCTCGACGGGCAAGCCAAAGGGCGTTATGGTCGAGCATCATGGCGTGCTTAACAGGCTGCAGTGGATGCAGCAGCGCTACCAAGTCGGCGAACGCGATGTGATCCTGCAAAAGACGCCGTTTACGTTTGACGTGTCCGTATGGGAGCTGTTCGGCTGGGCAACGGTGGGCGCCAGTGTGTGCCTGCTTATCCCAGGCGGGGAGAAAAGCCCGGAGCGCATTCTGGAGACGATCGGGCGTTATGGCGTCACCCGGACCCATTTCGTGCCAGCGATGATGCCTGCGTTTCTGGATTATGCCGAGCAGCAGCCGGAGCACGAGCTTGCCGAGCAAACAGCGAGCCTGGTGCTGGTATCAGTGAGCGGGGAAGCATTGCCGCCGCAGCATGTCGCCCGCTTCTACCAAACGTTTGGGCGGCTAAACGGAGCGAGGCTGGTGAACCTGTACGGACCGACGGAAGCGACGGTCGAGGTGTCGTACTTCGATTGCGAGCCGGATGAGTCCTATGCGGTGATTCCAATCGGCAAGCCGGTGCACAATACGCGGCTGTATATCCTGAAGGAAGGCACGGAGCAGCTGCAGCCGATCGGGGTGGCAGGCGAGCTGTGCATCGCCGGGGTGCAGGTAGCAAGAGGCTACTTAAACCGTCCGGAATTAACGGCGGAGAAGTTTACGGCTGATCCATTTGTGGCAGGCGAGCGGATGTACCGGACCGGAGACCTGACCCGATTGCTGCCCGATGGCAACGTTGAGTACCTGGGCCGGATCGACCATCAAGTCAAAATACGTGGCTACCGGATCGAGCTGGGCGAGATCGAGGCGCAGTTGTTGAAATTGGCGCCGGTACAGCAAGCGGTCGTGATAGCGCGGGAAGATGGAAGCGGTCAGGAGCAGCTTTGCGCATATATCGTGGCGGAACAGCAGATGACGGTAAGCGAGCTGAGGGGAGAACTGTCGCGGGAACTGCCGGGGTATATGATTCCGTCGTACTTTGTACAGATGGAGCAGATGCCGCTATCGGCCAACGGGAAGCTGGACCGCAAGGCACTGCCTGCGCCGGAGGGAAGCGTGCCGACCGGAACGGAATACGTAGCTCCGCGCACGGCTGTAGAAGCACAGTTGGTGGGAATTTGGCAGGAAGTGCTGGGAATCGGCAAGGTCGGAATCCGGGACAACTTCTTCGAGATCGGCGGGCATTCTTTACGAGCTACGGTGCTGGTTGCCCGAATTCACAAAGAGCTGCATAGCAGTATCGCTCTGCGTGAAGTGTTCCAAGCGACAACGATTGAGCAAATGGCGCAATTGATCGAAGAACGGGACACGTTGACTTACAGTTCCATCCCGTTAATTGAAGAAAGAGCATATTATCCGGTTTCTTCGGGCCAAAAGCGTTTATACCTTCTGAGTCATTTGGAAGGCGGAGAAATCAGCTACAATATGCCGGAAATCATGACGGTAGAAGGTGCTTTGGACCGGGATCGTTTGGAGAATGTGTTCCAGCAGTTGATCCAGCATCATGAAACGCTCCGAACCAGCTTTGAGCTGATAGACGGTCAACCGGTTCAGCGGGTGCATGCTTCCGTGCCATTTAAAGTGGAGTATGCCCAAGTCGGGCATGAGCAATTGGAGCACCACATTCGCGGATTTATTCGTGCGTTTGATCTTTCGCAGGCGCCGTTATTGCGGGTCGGGCTGGTTGAACTGGAAAAAGACCGTCATTTGCTGCTGTTCGACATGCATCATATCATCTCGGATGGCGTATCGGTGGGTATCATGGTTCATGAGTTCGGGCGATTGTATGAAGGAAACGAGCTTCTGCCGCTGCGGATCCAGTACAAAGATTACGCGGCATGGCAGCTATCGGAAGTTCAAAGCGAGCGGGTGAGCAGGCAGGAAGCGTATTGGCTGGATGCATTTAAAGGCGAACTTCCAGTCCTTGATCTGCCGACGGACTATGTGCGGCCGACATTGCAAAGCTTTGAGGGAAATAGGTTTGAATTTACTATTGATAACCAGCGAAGCAGCGGATTGAGGAAACTCGCAGCCGAAACGGGATCAACCCTATATATGGTATTGTTGGCAATTTATACCTCTATGCTGCATAAATATGCCGGGCAAGAGGACATCATCGTGGGCACCCCGATTGCGGGAAGACCTCACGCTGATCTTGAAAGCATGATCGGGATGTTTGTCAACACCTTGGCGATCCGCAACTTCCCTTCGGGTGAGAAAACGTTCTATGACTATGTGCTGGAAGTCAAGGAGACCGCGTTAAGAGCCTATGATAATCAGGACTATCCGTTTGAAGAACTGGTCGACAAGCTGAACGTAAAAAGAGATTTGAGCCGTAACCCGTTATTCGACACGATGTTTGTCCTGCAAAATGCAGAGCCAGGCGATCATGAACTCGAAGGGCTGCAGTTCAAATCGTATCCGCACGAACATCAAGTTGCGAAGTTCGATCTGGTCTTTACAGTGGTAGAGGGAGCGGAGCTCGTTTGCAGCGTCGAATACGCCCGTGCATTATACAAGGAAGAAACCATTAAGCGGATGGCGCTGCATTTCACGCAGCTCATGGATGAGGCTATCCAAACTCCGCATGAGAAGCTTTCAAATTTGGGAATGATTACCGAGCAGGAGAAAACGCTCATTACACAATCATTCAACGATACCGCCGCAGATTATCCGAGAGAGCGTACACTGCATGAGCTGTTTGAACAACAGGCGGAACAGACAGCGGATCGGGTCGCGGTTGTGTTCGAAGACAAGCAGTTAACCTACTGTGAGCTGAACGAGCGGGCGAACCGCTTGGCGCGTACTTTGCGGGCCGAAGGGGTTCAGCCGGATCAGCTTGTCGGCATTATGGTCGAGCGTTCCTTAGACATGATTGTAGGCATCTTTGGCATTCTGAAAGCGGGCGGGGCGTACGTACCGATCGACCCGGATTACCCGCAGGAGCGCATTCAGTATATGCTGGCCGATTCCGATGTGGGGCTACTGCTCACCCAAAACCATTTGATGGACCAAGTGGATTTTGCGGGGAAATTGGTGGACCTGAATAGCGATGCGTCCTATCATGAGGACGGTTCAAATCTGGGGATTGCCGTCGAATCGAATCATCTGGCGTATGTCATCTATACCTCAGGAACGACGGGGAAGCCGAAAGGTACATTGATCGAGCATAAAAACGTCGTTCGCTTATTGTTTAATGATCGAAATTTATTCGATTTCGGGGCTTCCGATACGTGGACGTTATTTCACTCGTTCTGTTTCGATTTCTCGGTGTGGGAAATGTACGGGGCGCTGCTCTACGGAGGGAAACTGGTCATTGTCCCTCCGCTGACGGCCAAAAGTCCGGAGCAATTCCTGCAATTGCTGAAAACGCAGCAGGTGACGATCCTAAACCAAACCCCGACTTATTTCTATCAACTGCAGCAGGAAGAGCTGAGCCATGCCGGGGCGGAGTTGAAGCTGCGAAATATCATTTTTGGCGGAGAAGCGTTAAGTCCGGCTTTATTGAAAGATTGGAGAGCGAAATATCCGCACATCAAACTGATCAATATGTACGGCATTACCGAAACAACCGTACATGTCACCTACAAAGAAATAACGGAAACGGAAATTGCGTTAGGCAAAAGCAACATCGGGACGACGATACCGACCTTGCGGGCCTACATTTTGGATGAGCAGCGCCGAATTCAGCCGATCGGTATCGCGGGGGAAATGTATGTTGCCGGAGAAGGCTTAGCGCGGGGTTATTTGAACCGTCCTGAGCTAACGGCCGCCAGATTTGTCGACAATCCGTATGAACACGGAGAGCGGATGTACCGAACCGGGGACTTGGCTCGCTGGCTTCCGGACGGCAATCTCGAATATTTGGGACGGATCGACCATCAGGTCAAAATCCGCGGGTACCGGATCGAGCTTGGCGAGGTGGAGGCGCAACTGCTGAAAGTCGCGTCCATGCATGAGGCCACCGTGCTTGCGCGTGAAGATGCAAACGGGCAAAAGTATCTCGTCGCGTACTTTGTTGCAAGTCAGGAACTAACCGTAAGCGACCTTCGGGGAGCGCTGGCGGAAGAGCTGCCGGGGTATATGATCCCGTCCTATTTCGTCCAATTGGAGCAAATGCCGCTGACACCAAACGGGAAGCTGGACCGTAAAGCGCTGCCTGCGCCGGAAGGAAGTGTGCAGACGGGCACAGATTACGTAGCGCCGCGGACAGATGTGGAGCAAGCATTGGCTTCCGTCTGGCAAGGAGTATTGGGTGCGGGCAAGGTCGGCATTCGGGATAACTTCTTCGAACTTGGCGGGGACTCGATCAAAGCGATACAAGTGTCTTCGAGATTGTTCCAGGCCGGTTACAAGCTGGAAATGAAGGATCTGTTCAAGCATCCGACGATCGGAGAGCTCAGCACCTATATCCAGGCGGTGACCCGCATCGCGGAGCAGGGTGAAGTGCGCGGAGCGGCGAAGTTGACGCCGATTCAACGCTGGTTCTTCGAGCAGCCGTCGGCCGATCCGCATCACTTCAACCAGGCGGTCATGCTGTACCGGGAGCAGGGCTTCGAGGAAGCTGCGGTCCGTCAGGCGATGCAAAAAATCGCCGAGCATCATGACGCGCTGCGTCTGGTGTACCGTCAAACGGAGCAGGGCTATGAAGCGTGGAACCGGGGGATCGGGGAAGGCGAGCTGTATAGCCTGGAAGTGGTGAACTTCCAAGGCGAAGCGGATATCGCGCAAGCGGTAGAAGCGAAAGCCAGCGAGATTCAAGGCAGCATAAACTTGAGCGAAGGTCCCTTAATGAAGCTGGGCTTGTTCCGGTGCGATGATGGCGACCACTTGCTGATCGCGATCCACCATTTGGCGGTGGACGGCGTATCGTGGCGGATTTTGTTCGAGGATTTTGCGACGGGCTACGAACAGGCGCTGAACGGAGAGGAAATTCGTCTGCCGCAAAAAACGGATTCGTTCCGGAACTGGGCACAGCAACTGGAGGAGTACGCGAAAAGCCCGGTGTTGGAGAGCGAACGGTCCTACTGGGAGCGGTTGGAGCAAGGGAAGCCGACGCCGCTGCCGAAGGACACCGAGCAGGGAGCGGCGTGGGTGCGGGACAGCGAAGCGGTAACGGCACGATGGACGGAAGCGGAAACGGAGCAACTGCTAAAAGAAGCGCACCGGGCATACAACACGGAAATGAACGATTTGCTGCTGACGGCGTTGGGACGTGCGATCCAGTCGTGGACGGGCATGGAGCAAGTGCTGGTGAATTTGGAGGGCCACGGCCGGGAGCAGATTGTAGCGGACATCGACATTACGCGCACCATCGGCTGGTTTACGAGCCAGTATCCGGTCGTTCTGGAGATGGGGGCAAGCAAGGATACAGGCTACCAGATCAAGAGGGTTAAGGAAGGGCTGCGGCAGATCCCGCAGAAAGGGATCGGCTACGGCATACTGAAGCACCTGGCGGGTGCGGAGGAGGACCGTGCTTTGCTCACGGCGAAGCCGGAAATCAGCTTCAACTACCTGGGACAGTTTGATCAGGATTTTGAAAACAGCGAGTTGCAAATATCGCCTTACTCGGTGGGTGCATCGCTCAGCGGAAACCGAACGCAGAATTATGCACTGGACATCAACGGAATGATCTCGGGCGGAGCGCTGCAGCTGACGATCACCTACAGCGGCAAGGAATACCGCAGTGAAACGATGGAGCGGTTAGCGGGCATGATCCGCCAGGCGCTGCAGGAAGTGATCGGGCATTGCGTGGAGAAAGAGCAGCCGGAGTTGACGCCAAGCGATGTGCTGCTGAAGGGATTGACGGTGGAGGAACTGGAGCAGCTTGTAGAGCAGACGGGCCGCATCGGCGAGCTGGAGGATGTATACAAGCTGACGCCGATGCAAAAAGGAATGCTGTTCCACAGCCAGCTGGAGCCGGATTCGGCAGCTTACATCGAGCAGTTGACCTTCGAGCTTCGAGGAACCTTCGGGATCGAAAGCTTTGTTAAAAGCCTGGATGTCCTGGCGCGAAGGCACGCCATATTGCGTACCAACTTTTACACGGCGCGTGGAGACTTGCCGGTTCAAGTGGTGTTCCGCAATAAGAAGCTGGAAAGTCATTACGAAGATTTACGCGGGATGAATGAAGTACAGCGTGAAGCATACCTTGCGGCTTATGCCGAAAAGGACAAGACCAGAGGGTTTGATTTGACTGAAGATGCGCTGCTGCGGATTTCAATCCTGCGTACGGGAGAAGAGAGCTACAGGCATTTGTGGAGCTTCCATCATATTATTATGGATGGCTGGTGCGTGCCTCTCGTTACGAATGAAGTGTTCGATATTTATTTTGCTTTGGAGCAGGGCCGGAAACCGGAACTGGCTCCGGTGCAGCCATACAGCCAATATATCGAATGGCTGGAGCAGCGGGATGAAGAGGAAGCATCGACCTACTGGAGCGAGTATTTAAAAGGATATGATCAGCAGCCGGTATTGCCTCAAGGCAAGGCAGAGGAGAAAGCGGCAGAAGACAAAGTAACGGCCCGCGCGCCGGAGCAGGTGGTTCGCGATCTGGGACTCGATCTGACACAGCGGCTGAATCAGGTGGCCAAGCAGCATCAGGTGACGGTGAATACGCTGCTGCAAGTGGCTTGGGGAATATTGCTGCAAAGATACAACGGAATACAGGACGTCGTCTTTGGAAGCGTAGTATCGGGAAGACCGGCGGAAATCCCGGGAATCGAAAGCATCATAGGATTATTTATCAACACGATTCCGGTGCGTATCCGGACGGAAGAAAGCGACACCGTGGCGGACGTGATCCGCAGAAGCCAGGAGCAGTCGTTGGCATCGCATGCGTACGATACGTATCCGTTGTATGAAATACAGGCGCAAACCGAACAAAAGCAGCAGTTGATCACTCACATCATGGTGTTTGAAAACTATCCTGTTGAACAGCAGATGGAACAATCGGGCAGCAATCAGGCGGATTTTGAGATTACGGGCGTCCATATGTTTGAGCAAACCAACTACCCTTTTGACGTGCTTGTCGTACCTGGTGAAGAGATGAAAATCATACTACGGTACAACGGGATGATCTATGACGGGGACGCTGTAGAGCAACTAGGGAGCCATCTGGTTTGGCTCATGGAGCAGTTTGTGGCCAACCCAAGTATCCGTGTCCGGGATCTGGAACTCACGACGGAAGCAGAGAAAATACAGATTCTGGAACACTTTAACGATACGGCAGCGGAGTATCCTCGTGAGAAGACGATTCATGAGCTGTTTGAGGAGCAGGTGGAGCGGACGCCGGAGCATGTGGCGGTTGTATTCGAGGGGAGCGAGCTGACGTACCGGGAA
>NZ_JNVM01000028.1 GCF_000722545.1 Paenibacillus tyrphae | reverse complement strand
GCCCATGCTGGGCGTACACGCACAGAAGCTCCCTGCCTGAGGCAAGGAGCTTCTGCGTTCGAATCTATGCAATGAGGCCAAGGCTTACAGATCGAAGTACAAGGAATATTCGTGCGGATGAATGCGGATCGATACCGCTTTGGCTTCATCACGCTTCAGAGCAACGTAGTTGTCAATGAAGTCTTTGGAGAACACGCCGCCTTCGGTCAGGAACTCGTAGTCCGCTTCCAGAGCGTCGAGCGCTTCGTCCAGCGTACCTGGTACGCTGCGGATTTCTTTCTTCTCTTCTTCCGGCAGCTCGTAGATGTTCTTGTCGAGCGGGCCGTAGCCGAGTGCGCTCGGATCGATTTTTTTCTTGATGCCATCCAGACCGGCAAGCAGCATCGCTGCGAAGGACAGGTACGGGTTAGCCGTGGAGTCCGGCGTACGGAACTCAATGCGGCAGCCTTTCGGCGTTACGGCAGCAACCGGAATACGAACGGCTGCGGAACGGTTGCCCTTGGAGAACACGAGGTTAACCGGCGCTTCGTAGCCAGGAACCAGACGTTTGAACGAGTTCGTGCTCGGGTTGGTCAAAGCGATCAGCGCCGGAGCATGGTACAGAATACCGCCGATGTAGTGCAGCGCCATTTCGCTCAGGTTGGCGTAGCCGCCTTTTTCGTAGAACAGCGGAGTGTCGCCGTCGAAGATCGATTGGTGAACGTGCATTCCGCTACCGTTGTCGCCGAACAGCGGCTTTGGCATGAAGGTCGCCACTTTACCGTATTGACGGGCGGTGTTTTGCACGATGTATTTATATTTCATCAAGTTATCGGCTGTTTTGGTCAGCGTATCGAAACGGAAGTTGATCTCGCCTTGGCCTGCAGTAGCCACCTCATGGTGATGGCGCTCTATGCGGAGGCCGGATTCGATCAGCAGTCGGCACATTTCGCTGCGGATATCTTGCTGCGTATCCGTCGGACCAACCGGCACGTAGCCGCCTTTGTGGCCGACTTTGAAGCCCAGGTTGCCGCCTTCTTCCTTGCGGTTCGTGTTCCAGTGCGCTTCTTCGGAATCTACGAAGTACGAGGAAGAGTTTTGCTTGCTTTCGAAGCGAACTTCGTCGAAGATGAAAAATTCGGATTCCGGTGCGAAGAATGCAGTCGTACCTACGCCGGATTTTTGCAAATATTCTTCAGCCTTCTGGGCGATGCTGCGCGGATCGCGCTCGTAGCGTTCGCCGTCAGGCGTATGGATGTTGCTCATGATGACCATCGTCGGATGAGCGGTGAACGGATCGATGTAGCTGGTCTCCGGATCCGGCATCATAACCATGTCGGACTCCTCAATGCCTCTGAAACCGGGGATGGAAGAACCGTCGAATGCTACGCCGTTCACGAAAGTTTCTTCTTCTACCTCGGATGCCGGTAAAGAAATGTGATGTGCTCTGCCGTTCAGATCGACAAAACGGAAATCTACCCACTCGATGCCTTTTTCCTTGATGGTGTTTAATACGTTTTGTACTGACATTGACTCGCCAACCTCCTAATTTCCGAACATTCTCATCATTTTGTTCGCTCATTGTTCAAGTTTTCGTTGATCATGGACTTATTATAAATCGTCATCGCAGCAATCGTCAATACTTATGTCAGGTATTTTTTACGAGGGTGTAAGGTATGCTCACACAAGGGTGAATTTCGTCACAAATTGGACAAGAAAAAGGCTTGATTTCCTGAGAAACAGGAGAACCAAGCCTTTTCCGATAAGGAACCTACCTTAAAAATACGATCATTACCGCGCCAGAGCCGCTTCTTTCTTCGTATCGAACCGTTTTCCGCAAAGCGGCGCCAATTGCTCCAAATCTAACATGAGTTTGGCGAATTGGTCCGGGAACAACGATTGCACGCCGTCTCCGGTCATCGAGTTGTCGGGGTCCGTATGCATTTCGACGATCAGGCCGTTCGCTCCGGCAGCGACGGAAGCTTTACACATCGGCTCCACCAGCTCGCGGCGTCCCGTGCCGTGGCTCGGATCGGAAATGACCGGCAAATGGCTGAGCGTCTGCAGCGCCGGAATGGCCGCCAGGTCGAGCGTATTTCTCGTGTAAGGTTCGAATGTTCGGATTCCGCGTTCGCAGAGCATGACGTTCGGGTTGCCGCCCGCCAAAATGTATTCCGCCGCATTCAAAAATTCATCATACGTCGCACTGAAGCCGCGCTTGAGGAGTACCGGCGTTTGGATCGTGCCCAGCTTGCGGAGTAGATCGAAGTTCTGCATGTTCCGGGTACCGACCTGCAAAATATCGGCGTATTCGGCGCACACGTCGACGTACTCCGGCGTCATCACTTCCGTGATGGTCAGCAGTCCGTGCTTTTTGCCGGCTTCCGCCATCATCACGAGTCCCTCGACTCCAACGCCCTGGAAGCTGTAAGGGCCGGTTCTCGGCTTGAAGGCGCCGCCGCGCAGCACTTGGGCGCCGGAGACTTTGACCAAGCGGGCGATTTCGTCGATTTGCTCCGGCGATTCGACCGCGCAAGGTCCGCCCATAATGACCAGCTCGTCGCCGCCGATCGATACGTCGCCGATTCGGATCACCGTATTGTCCGGGTGAAAATCGCGGCTTGCCAGTTTATACGATTTGGAGATTTTGACGACCTGCTCTACGCCGGACAACTGGCGAAGCTGCTCAGCCAGCGCCGGGGTCGCTTTGCCGATAATGCCGACGACCGTGCGGTCTACACCTTTGGACACATGGGCTGCTACCTCGTGCTTCTCGATATGATGAACGATTTCGGCAATGCGCTCTTCGGTAATTTTGTTGGATAAAATAACGATCATGATGACAATCCACACTCCTCAGGGATATGTTCACACTTAGACGCTTCGACGCTTATACGCTTTTAAGCATTAAAGTAACTATACAACGAGGAGCCGCTCCTCGTCAAGATCGAAGCAAAGAATATTTCTTCAGCCTTCGGACCCCTAGGAGAGCGGCGTCTCTTCCTTGCGTCTTCTCCGTTTTTCCTTTCGTCTGACGTCATACCATTCCAGAAGCCATTTAATCGGATAAAAAGCGATAAGCCCCAGAACGGCCCCGTCGATGACCCCGCCAACAAACAGCTTCAAGTTGAATTTGATAAACGTATCGAGCCAATCCGGCAGCACGGACAATAAATGCCCCTTGATGCCGCGCGGAAGCACCCAGCCTCCTACTTGCCGGTTTAGGAAGGACATCGGGATGTAGATCACTTTGCCGAATACGAATCCGATCAAAGCCGCGGCCATGCTGGCCCGGAATACATAGACCAAAGGAAAGATAAGAAAAAAAGCAAGCCCCGCCGTAGGCAGGGTAAACATTTCTACAAACAGACCAACGGAGAAGCCGAGGGCGACGATGGCCGGCCCTCCTTTGGCTCTTGTCAGCTGCAAATACTTGTATTTAAACCAACGGCCTACATTGCGAAGTTGAAAAGGTTTTTTGCCGGTTGCCTGTTTAGCCATGACTGTATGTCCCTTTCCTTCCGTGAGCAGCCTACTCCGCGCTTGCTTTTTGCTTGGCGACCGGGATTAAGCGGTCCATATTGACCGTGCGCCGCAACTCCCAGGTCGCGGGATCGGCAGCATCGTATTGTTCCAGATACGCAACGACTTCCTTGGTGATCGGCGTAGGCGTCGAGGCCCCGGAGGTGACGCCAACGCGGCGCACCGGCTTCAGCCATTCGGGGTTCAGCTCGGACAGATCGGCGATACGGTACGCCTTCACTCCCGCGATCTCCTCGGACACCTGCGCAAGACGGTTCGAGTTGTTGCTTCGCGGGTCGCCGACGACGATAACGAGATCGGCATCCTTCGCCTGCTCCGCGACCGCCTCCTGCCTTACTTGGGTGGCTAGGCAAATCTCATTATGAATCTCCGCGCGCGGGAACTTTTCCAGCAGCCGGTTCATGATGTGCTTGATATCCCATTGGCTCATCGTCGTCTGGTTCGTAATCAGGATACGCTCCGACACGACGTCAAGCTTGTCGATTTCTTCCGTATTTTCGATCAGATGCACACGGTCCGGCGCGACGCCCACGGCACCTTCCGGCTCGGGGTGGCCTTTCTTGCCGATATAAATGATCGTATAGCCCTCGGCCGTCTTCTCGCGGATCAAGTCATGGGTTTTCGTCACGTCGGGACATGTCGCGTCCACGACGGTCAAGCCCTTGTCGCGTGCTTTGCGGCGAACTTCAGGAGATACCCCGTGGGCGGTGAAAATAACCGTCCCCTTGTCCACCTGCTCCAAAATTTCCAGACGGTTCGGGCCGTCGAGCGTAACGACGCCTTCTTTTTCAAAATAGTCGGTGACATGTGCATTGTGCACGATCATGCCCAATATATATATAGGTCTCGGCAGATCCAAATTTTTGGCGGTCTGCATCGCCAGCGCCATCGCGTCGACGACGCCGTAGCAATAGCCGCGGGGAGATATTTTGATAACGTCCATGCTGCACCTGCCTGTCGAATTTTTGCTTATTCCTTCATTATACCTGATTCTTCGGCCGGAGGGAATTGTCCCGGACTTGCGGTGTCTTGCCGCTCCATTCGGCTGCGATCGGCAACCAGATGATGAAGGTCGTACCTTCGTCTTTCCGCGTCTTGACCTCGACGGAGCCCTGGTGCTCGTCGATAATCCATTTGGCGATGGAGAGGCCCAGCCCCGTTCCGGACTTGCGGCCCCGCGACGGGTCCGCCCGGTAGAACCGCTCGAAAATAAGCGGAATCTCGGATTTGTCCATGCCGATGCCCGTATCTTCGATCCGGATGCCGATCTGTCCGCCGTGCCTTAAGGTATCAAGCCGGACTTGGCCCTGCTCCGTATACTTGAACGCATTTTCGAGGAAAATGAACAGCAGCTGTCTTAAATAATCTTCGTTGCCGTAAACGTATATGCCTTCAGCCGCCTTCGTCTGACCGACGATCCATTCGGCCGTTTTCGGCAGCAGCTGCGCTTTCCGCGCGATCTCATCGAGCAGCGGCTGCAGCTCGACTTCGTCCTTGGTCATCTGGAACCCGGCGTCGGCGCGGGCCAGCGACAGCAGGTCGTTCACGAGCCGCGACATGCGCTCCGCTTCGCCGGAAATATCGTGCATCGCCTCCAGCGTCAGCTCCATCTTCGCATTGTCCTGCTCTCCGGAGGTAAGCGCCGTTTGTTTCCACATTTTTTCCAGAAGCTCCATGTTGCCGCGTATCGTCGTCAGAGGGGTGCGCAGCTCGTGCGACGCATCCGACACGAACCTGCGCTGCGCGCCGTAGGCTTCTTCCAGCTCGGTGTAAGCGTTCTGCAGCCGTCCGAGCATGCCGTTAATTGTCTGCGTCAGCTCGCCGATCTCATCGTTCGGACCGGTGTATTCGATCCGCTTGTCGAGGTCCACCCCATTTTCGATCCGGTTCGTGGCCGCAATGACCTGCTCGATCGGCCGAAGCGCCTTGCGCGCGAGAAACCAGCCGACCGAAGCGGCAATCAGCACGCTGATCAGCCCGATCACCGTCAAAACCAGACGCAGGAGCGCCAGCAAGCTCTCGTACTGCTCAATCGAGTAAGCGGCCTGCATGACCCCTAATACATTGCCGGTATACTGCTGAACGAGAGGAACATAATACACCATGAACGAGTAGCCCTGGATACTCATTCTCTCAAACTGACACTGGCCGTTCAGTATGCATTTGACCTTCTCGTCGGTCACATCAGGAATTTTCATTCCCGTCTGCTCAGCATCGGGAAGACTTATAACTTCGCCGGTCACCAAATTCGTCACTTGATAAATGACGTTATTCGTTTTCGGCAAATCGCGAATGTTCGGAATGAGACTATATTGCCCTAGAGTATTCAACTGAGGCTTGATGCGGGAGGCCACCCCCCCTGCTTGCTGCTGGATTTCGGTCTTTAAATTATCGTAGTAAATATAATGCAAAAACAAGTAAAGTCCCAGCCCCAGCAGCAGCAGGGTTGCGGATAATATCGCCGTATACCAAAGGGTCAGGCGCAAGCGGATGGACATGTCAGCCTTCCCCTCTCAGCACATAACCGGCGCCGCGAACGGTCTGAATCATCCGTTTGTGCCCATGCTCCTCCGTTTTTTGCCGCAAAAGAGCGATATAAACCTCCAGCACGTTCGATTCACCGCTGTAATCGTAGCCCCAAATTTTCTCCATAATAACATCCCGTGAAAGAACCCTTCTCGGATTCTGCAAAAACAAATGCAGCAGCTCGAATTCCTTAGTCGTGAGCTCGATGAGCTGCCCGCCACGGTACACCTCGCGCGTATCCAGATCCATAAAAGTGTCCAGGTACTGCAGCTTGTTGGAAGGCTGCTCCGTTTTGTCCGCCGCTTTGCGGCGAAGCAGCACGCGCACCCGGGCAAGCAGCTCCTCCAGTGCAAACGGCTTCACAAGATAATCGTCCGCGCCGAGATCGAGCCCCTTTACCCGGTCGGACACCTCGTCCTTGGCCGTCAGCATGAGCACAGGCACATCCGAGCCGCCTTCGCGGATACGGCGCACGACCTCCCAGCCGTCGAGCTGCGGCATCATCACATCCAGGACGACCGTATCCGGCTCGTTCTCAAGAATTTGCTTTAACCCGTCCATCCCGTGGTTCGCCGTAAATACGGTGTATCCTTCGAACGCCAAGCTCCGGCGCAGCATGGACGTAATTTTCTCATCATCGTCAATCACTAGTATTTTCTCTCTCATAAAATCGTATCCACCCGCCCTTCTTACCTCTATTGTACCAAAATAATGAGGATTGCAAAAAAAAGAAGCGGAGCTTTCGCTTGTCGTCCGCTCTGCTTCTTTTTTCATTATCGCATTATTGCTGATTCTGCGAGTCGATCGTGTTGCGGTCGCCGATGGTCACATCGATGTTGAGCTTTTTGCCGTCACGCATGACGCCAAGCGTTGCTTTATCGCCGACTTTTAATTTTTTGATGGCCGTGCTGACTTCTTCAGTCGTTTTGATTTTCGCTCCGTTCACTTCCGTAATGACGTCGTAAGGACGAACGCCTGCTTTGAAAGCCGGACTTTTGCGGTCAACTTGATCGACCAAGGCCCCGTCGGTATTTTCAAGCTTTAGCTCGGAAACCCAGTCCTTGTCAATCGGTTTCATCGCAATGCCGATGTACGGAACCGGTTCTTTCGGAATTTTTACGTTGTTTTTCAGGTTATCCAGTACCGCGGATATCGTGCTCGTCGGAATCGCGAAGCCTATACCTTGCGCTTGCGCGCTGACGGCCGTATTGATGCCGATGACCTCACCGTTCAGATTCAGCAGCGGACCGCCGGAGTTCCCCGGGTTGATCGAAGCGTCGGTTTGCAGCAAATGCTTGTATTGGCGTGTTCCGTTCTTATCCGGGATATCGATCGGACGCTCTTTGGCGCTCAACACCCCGACGGTCACCGTATGGTCAAAGCCGTACGGGTTCCCGATAGCCACGACCCAGTCGCCCACGTTCAAGTTGTCTGCGCTGCCGATCGGGAGCGTCGGGAATTCTTCGCCTTTTTGCGGCTCGATTTTCAGCGCAGCCAAGTCGAGATTGTAGTCGTTGCCAAGCAATTTGGCCTTGTACGGCTGATCTTTGCCTTGGAGGTACACGTTGATTTCGTCCGCGCCGTCAATCACATGTTCGTTGGTCAAGATGTAGCCGGTCTTCTCGAAAATAAAGCCGGTCCCCATCCCGCCGGGCTGCAGTTGGCCGTCGTTGCTTTTAGGCTGCTGCTGTTGACTGCCGCCGAAATCGTCGCCGAAAAATTGGCGAAAGAACGGGTCGTCGTACAGCGGATTGCCGGAACGTCCGGAGCTTTTTGCCTTGACTTTCGTCTCGATCTTGACAACCGCCGGACTTGCTTGCTGCACGATCCCCGAAATGTTGGTCGGACGGGCCAGATCGAGCGAAGAAGGTTTCACGTTCCCGCTATTGGTTGCCGGCGGTGCGCCCGCCGAGCTCTGATTACTGTTTCCGGTCATCACGCCTTGAGCACCGGTAAACAGGTTCATTTTGTCCGAAGCGAACATCAGCGCGCCGACTACGACCACGCCGGCCATAAATGCGGCGAACATGCTGCGGAATCCGCTCGACTTCTTCGGTGCCGCGCCGAGCTGCCAATTCCCCATCGGGCCTTGCTGCTGCTCTCCGGAGTTAAAACCGTACGAGCGCAGCTGCTTCGGCGGCGTTACTTCCACCGGAGCGGAGCCTTGACTGTCGCTGACCGTCGTGTCCGAGGTGCCGGATTTGTAAGGACCGTAGGAAAAGTAATGAGAGCTTTGCTCGCGGCTCGCTGCCGCTTCCTCTCCACCGACCGTTTGCCGGTTGTCCCCGTCGGACTCGTTATGCTTCAACTCGTCGTTCGGGCGACGAAAAAGTTCGTTTTCGTTGTTGTTGTTATTATTGTTATTGTTGTGATCCATCAGAAAAACCTCCATTTCGTATAAGGCTTCAGGATGATTGCTTTCTTGCCTTGTTGTTCATGTCTTTATATTGCACGCGCAACCTTAAAGAAACCTTAAAGGAAAATAAAATGGAGGTAAAATAAACAACCCCCTAAACAAGAGAACAACCCCCTAAATCCCCCTTAGTAAGGGGGACCCCAGGAGCTGCGCCCCTGGACCCGCAAGGTTGTCTAGGGAGTTAGTATATCGCACTTTCGTTACTATAGATGAAGGAACGCGTTTGTCCGGCGAGCCAAGGCTCGCCGGACACGCTTACATTTTGGCGCGGCAAAGTCCCGCGCGGCCTTGCGCCAACTGGAAGCGAGGACGGGCCACGACCGCCGCAGGCTGGTCGGGACCGGACAGGCGCGGTCCTTGCTCGACGTTGCGCTAGTGCTGGAGCGCCGCATGGAAGCGAGGACGCACGTCGCTGCCGTTAGGCAGGCGCGGGCGGACTGTCGCGGTCCTTGCTCGGCGTACCGCCAGTGCTGGTGCGCCGCATGGAAGCGAGGACGCTCGCCGACTGCCGTTAGGCAGGCGCGAGCGGACTGTCGCGGTCCTTGCTCGACGTTGCGCTAGTGCTGGTGCGCCGCATGGAAGCGAGGACGCTCGCCGACTGCCGTTAGGCAGGCGCGGGCGGACAGTCGCGGTCCTTGCAGCGACGTTGCGCTAGTGCTGGTGCGTCGCATGGAAGCGAGGACGCTCGCCGACTGCCGTTAGGCAGGCGCGAGCGGACTGTCGCGATCCTTGCACCAGCGATCCGATTATGGCGACGCTCCCCCCTCCCCCGACAACCTTTCGTCGTCCAGGGGGCGAAACCCCTGGGGTCCCCCTTACAAAGGGGGATTTAGGGGGTTGATCGCCTTTAGGGGGTTGGTCACCTCGGATACCCTCTTTCGATCTCCCGCAGCAGCGAAGCCGCCCGGTCCACCCACTTGTCCTCTACGGTGCCGTCTTTATCGAGCGGCTCCTGAAACTGATCCATTAACGCTCCATACGTGCGAGCCTGCGCCTCTTGATCCAATCCTTCGTTATAAACATGTTTGAGTATAAATGGCGTACCGATTCGGATAAAAGCGTCCGTAGAATCCGTATCCCCGTCCAGTACGCCGCTTGTGACTTGAAAGGGGATGCGAAGCCACACTTTATGTCCCTCATCCAAATAGCGGTCAAAGGAACCGTGCTCATAATCCCAGTTGCCGCCCAATGTAAATTCATGCTCATGCAGATAGCTTCGCACATGTTCAAAAGGCTCTTCCCGCCCTTGCAATGTCGAATCTAAAGGAATCATGCGCATCTCCTCCAAACGAATAATGATCGCTGCAACAAAATCACGCTTAGCATGTACCAGGCCAAGTAAAATTATGCCCGTCGAGGAGAATAGAAGAAGTTTTTACGACGGTCATGATTTGGGGGTTCGTAACGACTTGGATCGCTTTCAAGCTGATTAACCAGCTCGTTTCTATCCGCGTCAGCGGGGATGAAAAGCTCGTCGGTCTGGATGTCGTAATCCATGGCGTACCGGCCACAGCCAATCTTTCACTAAGTGAAAACGTAAAGATATTTTTAGGCAAATGTAGCAGTTTTATATTGAATTTTTTTCCATTAAATTTTATAATATGGGTAAACTTACAATAAATCAACTCTCTTTGTATCACTGTAATATTTATACTACATTTTTCTAACGAACTTATCCCGGCTATTCAGCAGAAATACTTAACTTGTTAAATCCCGTTGCGCTTAGTCTCAGTCTTATCGCGTGGTGATCCCTTAAACTGCTGAATCACCGTAACCGTACAATTGCTTCCAACTAAAAAAGAGCCATTCCATTCGAAAATGGAAGGGCCCTCTCTTTGTTTTCAATGCGTTATTATTTCGAATCAAAGGCGCTGCGCAATCCGTCGCCGATGAAATTAAAGCACATGATCGTCAGGAAGATCATGAAGCCGGGGATGAACGGATACCAAGGCGCATTGTTCAAAATCGTCAAGCTTTGAGCACTTTGCAGCAAATTCCCCCAGCTCGCGGTAGGCGGCTGAATCCCCAGACCGAGGAAGCTGAGGCTGGACTCCGTCAAAATCATGCTACCCATCTGCAGCGTCGCAGAGACAATAATAGGAGCTATGGCGTTAGGCAAAATATGCACGAAAATAATCCGGAAATCCGACATGCCGATCGTCCGCGCCGCATCGACGAACTCGCGGTTTTTGACCGAAAGAATTTGCCCTCGCAGCAGCCTCGCCTTGGACATCCAGCCGAAGGCGACGAACACGACGATAATATTGAATAGGCTCGGCTTCAGCACGGTAACGACCGTGATCAGAACGAAGAAGGTCGGAAACGATAGCAAAATATCGACGATCCGCATCAGGAAGCTGTCGACTTTCCCACCGTAATAACCGGCTAGCGAGCCTACGGTAATCCCGATCAACAGGTTAAGGATAACGGAAAAAATCGCGACGGAGAGCGATACCCGGGCGCCGTAAAGCACCCGGCTGAACAAATCCCGCCCCAAATCGTCGGTCCCGAACCAATGTGCGGCGCTCGGGGGCTTCAAACGGCTCATCAGATCCTGTTCCGCGGGATCATGAAGTGCTATAACGGGCGCAAACAGCGCGAGTACAATAAGTACCGCCATAATCCACAGGCTGACATAAGCCAGCCGGTTAGCCTTGAATCGTTCCCAAGCCCGGCGTTTCGGTTTGGCGGCGGCCGCAGGAAGCTGGGCCTTATTCGTAGTTACGGCTTCATTCATGGATTATACCTTCGCCTCGCTTTTGCTATAGCTGACCCGGGGATCCAGGATCGCATAAGATAGGTCGGCCAATATGCTGCCGAAGACATAGAGAAAAGCAGTCATTGTCGTAACGGCAAAGATGACCGGATAATCCCTCTGGAAAGCGGCTTCCGTGAACAGCCGGCCGATTCCGGGAACGCTGAAGATCGTCTCGACAATAACGGAGCCCGCGAAGAAGCCGGGCAGCGATAGCCCGAACAGCGTTACCAGCGGAATCAGCCCGTTGCGTAGGCCGTGCACGGTCAATATCCGTCCGCCACGCAGCCCTTTGGCTTTGGCCGTGCGCATGTAATCCTGATTGATAACCTCCAGCATGCTGGAGCGGACATACCGGATCCAGACTGCCACTTCGGAGCAAGCAATCGTAAACACCGGCAAAATCAGGTGAAGCACCCGGTCCCCGAAACCGGACGGCGCATTGAGCGTCTGTAGGCCGCCCGACGGCAGCCAGCCGAGCCGCACGGCGAAGAACATCATCAACAGAAGGCCGAGCCAAAACCCGGGCAGCGAAATGCCGACGAACGTAATGCCGGACACGAACTGATCGAGACGCGAATTCGCTTTAACCGCGCACAAAATGCCGAGTGGAATCGCTATGGCCAAGGCCAGAGCAAAGCTTGTGACCGTCAGCAGCAAGGTATTCGGCAGCCGGTCCCGTATCAATTCTGAGACCGGCTGGCTTTTTTGAAACGAAGTGCCGAAATCCCCTTGCGCCAGGTCGCTGATCCATTTCCAATACTGAATATATAACGGTTGATCCAAGCCGTAAGCTTTGATCATATTCTCCTTATCGATGGCCTTGATCGTCGGATCGTCGACGTATTGGGAGATCGGACTGCCCGGAGCCATATGGATAATGAGAAAAGAAATGATCGTAATGCCGATCAGAATCGGAATGGCGTTCAGCAAACGCCGAAGGGCATATCGGGCCACCGGATGTCACTTCTTTCATCATAATTTCGATCATAATGATCAACGGATTTTCTTATTTCGTGAAGTACCACTTTTCAATTTCCTTCAAGGAGTCGCGGTTCGGATTAAAGCCTTCGAGATTTGCCGGATAAGCCATAGTAGTCGTCGGCGAATAAAGGAACGTATACGGCTGGTCTTCCGCAATCAAAGCGTCGACTTTGGCCAGCAGCTCTTTCCGTTTGTTCATATCGAAGGTTTTCAAATCCTCGTCGATCAGCTTATCAACCTCGGGATTTTTATAAGAAATATAGTTCGATCCCGTCTCCATCGCCGTGGAGTGCCAAATGCCTTGCGGGTTCGGGTCTCCCGAAATGCTCCAAGCATGGAAAATAGCAGTGAAGTTTTTACCCATCCAGTTTTTCGTAAAAGCCGAACCCTCGACAATCCGAGGCTGAACGCTGATGCCGACTTTTTTCAGCTGCTGCTGAATGACCGTCAACGCTTTCTCGCGGACCTTGTTTCCTTGAATCGTTTGCATTTCGATCTCGAATTTTTGACCGTTTTTGTCCAAAATGCCGTCGCCGTCCGTATCTTTCCAGCCTGCATCGGCTAAAATCTTTTTCGCCTTTTCCGGATCGTATGGGAATTTCGGCACATTATCCGTAAACGACCAGTAAGAAGGAGACGTTTGGCTGTGTACGAGCTTTCCTTGTCCTTCGACGATGTTGTCCACAATGCCTTGGCGGTCGATCGCCATCGTAAGCGCCTGACGCACCGCTTTATCCTGGAACAGCGGATTGGTCAAGTTCCATGCAACAAACATATAGCTTCCTGTGCCAATTCCTTTTTGCAGCTTAATTTTGCCCGACGTTTTGGCAAACTGCTCGATGGCCTGTAAATTATCGGCCGGTACTGCAATGACGTTAATTTCTCCGGTTTGCAGCTGCGCCATCGTGGCGTTCGCATCCGGGACGATTTTCGCCGTTATTTTCTCGATAGCCGGCTTGCCGCCGAAATAGCTGTCGTTGCGAACGAAGCGCAAATATTGGCCTTGCTTCCACTCTTCCAGCTTGTACGGGCCTGATCCGACCGGCTGCTTTGCGAAGGTCGATTTTTCCATGTCTTTGACGGCAACATCTTTCAGCAAATGCTGAGGTAAAATATTATAAATCAGCATATCGATGTATCCGGCATGCGGCTCTTTGAACGTAAATTTAACGGTCGTATCGTCCGTTTTCTCGATCTTCGCCAATTTCTCGAACGTTCCTTTGCGCGGGCCTTTATAATCCGGGTTAATCGGAATATTGTATGTAAATACGACGTCGTCGGCCGTTACCGGCTTGCCATCGCTAAACTTGGCGTCGTTGCGGATTTTAATCGTCATTTCCATCTTGTCTTGCGAGAACTCAGGCTGTCCGACCGCCAAATTCGGAACGATTTCCTGCTTTTCATTGAAGCGGTACAACGAGCTGAACACCAAATCGATCACTTCGCTTGACGTCGTTGTCGTCGCCCAGAAGCGAATAAAGCCTTGCGGATCCGCCAAGTAAGCGGTATTGATTTCGCCGCCGTCCACCTTTTCTTTTTTGCCGCTGCTGGCTGCCGCCCCATCGGCCGGCTTCTCGCTTGTCGCGGGGGTTCCTCCGCCTCCGGACGTGCAAGCGCTGAGCAATAGCGCGGTGGACATCAACGTGGCAAGAGCGATATTTCCCGCTTTGCCGATTTTTTTGAACAACATGGCAAGTTCCCCTCTCTTTTAGATGCTTTCTGTAAACTGTTTATACGAAATGGCACGAGGCATAATGCCCCGGCTCCACTTCCCGGAAGATAGGCTTCTCGATCCGGCAGCGCTCCGCAGCATGCGGACAACGCGGATGGAACGCGCAGCCTGACGGCGGATTTGCCGCGTTCGGCACTTCCCCGCTTAAGATGATCCGCTCCCGCTTGCCGTCCACATCCGGCTCGGGCACGGACGATAGAAGCGCCTGGGTATACGGATGCTTCGGACTGCCGAACAACTGGTCCCGGCTGGCCAACTCGACAATTTGACCTAAATACATGACCGCGACCCGATCGGAAATATGTCTGACGACGCTAAGATTGTGTGAGATAAACAAGTACGACACTTTCGTCTGCGTCTGCAGTTCCTCCAACAAGTTGACGATCTGTGCTTGAATCGAGACATCGAGCGCCGAGACCGGCTCGTCCGCCACGATAAGCTTCGGACTTAATGAAATGGCGCGGGCAATCGCGATACGCTGCCGCTGTCCGCCGGAAAATTCGTGCGGGTACATGCCCACCGCATGAGATCTTAGTCCGACCGTATCCAAGAGCTGTTCCGCCCGCTTCATGGCCTCCGACCACTTCAAGCCGCCTTGGACCACAAGCGGCTCGGCAATTGCTTTGCCCACCGTGATTCTCGGATTTAACGATGCATACGGGTCCTGGAAGACGCATTGCATTTCTTTCCGGATCGGCCGCAGCTGCCGCTGATTCCAACTGCCGATCGAAGTCCCGTTAAACAAGATTTCACCTTCGGTCAAATCGAGCAAGCGCAAAACCAACCGGCCCACCGTCGACTTGCCGCAGCCAGATTCGCCCACAATGCCCAACGTCTCGCCTTTAAATACCGTAAAGCTGACATTGTCAACCGCTTTGACGGCTCCATTTTTTAAGCTGCCGCCGATGCCAAAATATTTTTTTAACCCTTTAATCTCCAGAAGCGGAGCCCCCACGTGTCGATCATCTCCCTCTAATCCGTACTAGGTCAAAATGCAGCGAACTTGATGTCCCGCTCCGATCTCCCGCAGCTCGGGCTGCCTGTCGCGGCATTCCGCTTTCGCCATCGGACAGCGCTCGGCAAACCGGCACCCTGCCGGAAAAGCGCCTGCTGGCGGAACGCTTCCTGGTATCGGGACAAGCGGCTCAATGGCCCCCTGCATGCGTGGCGTCGATTGGAGCAGGCCTTTCGTGTACGGATGTCTGGCATCTGTAAACAGCGTTCTTACGTCTGCCGTCTCGACGATTTGGCCGGCATACATGACGATAACGCGCGTAGCCATTTCGGCAACAACGCCCAAGTCATGCGTGATGAACAGCACGGACATGTCGGTCTCGTGAAGCAGCTGTCGGATCAGATCCAGCACCTGAGCCTGAATCGTCACATCCAAAGCTGTTGTCGGCTCGTCGGCAATAAGCAGATCCGGCTTACAGGCCATCGCTATCGCCAGCATGACACGCTGCCGCATTCCGCCCGACAAGCGGTGCGGGTATTCTTTCCGAATCCGGGAAGGCTCCGGAAATCCGACGCGCCGCAGCCAATCTTCCGCTATTGTAATCGCTTCCGATTTGCTTACGCCAAGATGCCGGGTAATCGCTTCAGTCAACTGCTTCCCAATGGTAAGCACCGGATTCAGCGAGGTCATCGGCTCCTGAAAGATCATCGCGATTTGACGTCCGCGAACGCCCGACATCTCCCGATTGCTGAGGCCGACCAAATTTCGACCACCGAAACGAACCTCGCCGCCGGCAATCTCCCCTACCCGGGGAAGCAGCTGCATGATCGACAAGGAAGTCATGCTTTTGCCGCAGCCGGATTCTCCTACGAGCGCGACCACTTCGTTCGTTCCGATTTTAAAATCAATGCCGTCGACAACGGTCAATTCCCTCTTTTTGTCTCTAATTACCGTTCTGAGCGATTTCACTTCCAAAAGTGCCTCAGACAAAGGGATCACCTTCACTTCCACATTCATTGTGTCATAAATATTCACTTCGCTGGAATTATTTCGGCTGACAGCATCAAGTCCCATTATGAAGTTAATTGACCAAAATGTCATTAAAAATTTTTAAAAAAAAGTTACATTTTTTTTAAAATGTTAACTAAATCATTGATTTTGCAGACAAAAAGCGAGACGAAAATCTAATTTTTTTCGTCCCACAGGAAAATTATGTTTGTTTTCAAGGCCACTGTCGAATTCTAGAACGCGCGAATGTCCGCCTTTTCCAGCCACGCGCCGATATCGCCGATGACCGACTCGACCGTACCTTCCGCAAACGGAGAAAGCAGCCCTGCCACCTCCACCAGCTCACTGAACGAACGGCTGCCGCCTTCCCGGCACAGCCTTACGTAATCGTCCCAAGCCCGCTTGCTGTCGCTTTGCGCGCGGGACCAGAACTGGAGCGCGCAGATTTGCGCCAGCGTGTAGTCGATATAATAAAACGGCGTACGGAATATGTGCCGCTGCTGATACCAGTACCCGCCGCGATTCAGCAAATCGTTCTCCTCCAGCGCCAAATCCGGACGATAGACCGATTCCAGCTCGCGCCACTTGGCTTTGCGCTCCGCCGGGGTCGCTTCCGGGTGCTCGTACACGAAGTGCTGGAATTCGTCGACCGCGGTACCGTAAGGAATGAACAGGATGGCTGCGCTCAAATGCTCATACTTGTATTTGTCCGTATCTTCGCGGAAAAACAGCTCCATCCAAGGCCAGGCGAAAAACTCCATGCTCATCGAATGAATCTCGCATGCCTCAAGTGTCGGATGCACGTATTCCGGCACCTCATGATGGCGGCTCATGTACTTCTGGAACGCATGTCCGGCTTCGTGCGTCAGCACGTCGACATCTCCGCTCGTTCCGTTGAAATTGGAGAATATGAAAGGCACCTGCTCCGCTTTAATATACGAGCAGTACCCGCCGACCGCTTTGCCGGTTTTGCTGACGAGGTCCATCAGCCCGCGGTCCGTCATCATCCGGAAGAAAGCGTCGGTTTCCGGCGACAGCTCGGCGTACATCCGCTTGGCGTTGTCGACGATCCAATCCGCATCGCCTTTTGGCGTCGGGTTGCCCTTCGGAAAACGATACTTGGCGTCATAGTAAGTTAAACGGTCCAGGCCAAGCATGTGCCTCTGCTGCTCTCGGATACGCGAAGCAAGCGGCACCAGATGCTTCCGCACCTGCTCCCGGAAGACGGCAACATCGGCCGCGTCGTAATCCGAACGCTTCAGGCGGTCGTATCCAAGCTGAACGAAGTTCGGATAGCCGAGCTTTCGGGCGATGCTCGTCCGCACTTGAACAAGACTGTCGTAGATTTCGTCAAGAGTCGTCTCGTGCTCCGCAAAAAAAGCGTATCCCGCATCCAATGCGCGCTTGCGTGTCTCCCGGTCGGTAGACAGCGTGTATGGCGTGAGCTGCGCCAGATTGAGCTCGCGGCCGTCAAACGAAATCGACGCGGAGGCGGTCAGTTTAATATAGTCGGAAACAAGTTTGTTCTCCTGCCGCAGCTCGTCAATCACTTCAGGCGAGAACGTTTTTACGGTTCTTTCGGCAATCCGGAACAATTGTTGGCCCCATTGCTCTTCTAACGCCGCCCGGTAAGGCGATTCGGCCAATGCCGCATAATACTTTGAAAGGAAGCCCTGATACACCGGCGTCTGCTGGTCGAAAAAGTCCTGCTCCTCTTTATAAAACGAGTCGTTCGTATCGATGGTATACCGGATTCGGGCGATCGCAGCCATCGACTCGAAATGACTTCGAAGCTCGTTCATCCGGGTCAGAAGAGCCTGCTGCTCCTCCGGCGAACCCGCCTCGGAGAACTGCTGCAGCGATTCGTTCATCTGCTCCGTCAGCTGATCCATATCCGGGCGTTCGTATACAAAATCTTCGAACTTCCTTGTCATTATCGCTTCATCCCTTTCCATTTCTATCGGCCGGATAACCGTCGACCTTCGTTAGAAACATAAGGGTGTAGGCCGTTTTTGTCAATATGCGGAAACAAAAATAAGCCTCCGACGCCGACAAACGGCGAGAAGACGCTTTATACGGTCCATGATCCTATGATGTTAGATATAATCACATTGTTAGTATCAGTTTACACCAAAATCCCAGCTTTGAAAATAACGAATTTCGTTCTTTCCCATCAAGCGAAAAGAGGAAGCCTCGAAATTTCATTCGGGCCTCCTCCTTGGGTCTGCTTCCTTATTGTCTTGCCGATTCGCTGGCGCTCTCGCTCGGGTTGTTTTGAGCCGCCTGCTTCACGTTATTTGCCACAACCTCTTCGGAAAATTCCGTATCGGTCTTCAGGTTTTTATTTACACTTAAATTTTGATTTTTATTTTTAGCCATCGCTTATCACCTCCCCTGACACCCTTTATTATGGGTTTCAAGGAGGGGCGTTATGCTTAGAAATTTTTTTAAAACAGCAGCTCGCTTTTCAGTTGATTCCAGAGCGTTTCATTAATTTTTCCGGCGCCCCTTTTCACCACGAAGACATTCAACGTTTTTTTGCCCCACTCTTTGTAGACCTGATCCTTCGTCTCGAAATACAAGTCGATCCGGTTGCCTTTGATGGCACCGCCCGTATCCGCGACAACACCATAGCCGTAGCCCGGAATGTACAGCACCGTTCCGATTGGAAACACCTTCGGATCCGCGGCGATCGTGGAGAACGCTTCGACGTCCCGGGTAACCTTCATGCCGGAAAACGTGACTCCGTATTCGGGATGTCCGGGGTTCTTGCCAGTCGACTCCCGTCCGGCATAGTATCCGGTTGCCGTCACCTCGACGGCTTTATAGTTGGATAAATCTTGCCCCTTGTGGGGAAACAGCTTGTAATTCATCGTTCGGCGGCTGCTTGCGGCAGATACGGGCTGGGAGTCGGGCTGCTTGACCTCCGGCTTGCTGACACCGGGCGAATGCAAGAATACGGGTAAAGCGGCGATCTGCAGCTCATTATTCGGCGCGGTAGACCGCTTGTACTCCTGTTGTTTTTCAAACCATATCAAGAAGGACAGCATCAACACGATGAACAAGATCCATTTGGCATGGCTTGCGGTTTTTGGTAGCATAAGCTTGGTTTAAACCTCCCCTTATTAGAAGAGGCTCTCCAACATTCGCAAGATCTATACACCGGTCCCCTGGAATCGCAAGCTGCCATGAATTATAAAATTTTGTTTAACATTCAATAGTCTTTCGATACGTTATGTATTATTTTTATAAAGGAGGGATCGCAATATGGGAAGTTTGCGGTTCAAACAATTAGATTCGTTAAGAGGTTTGGCAGCGCTTACAGTTTTGTTTCATCATCTTTTACTGGCTATGCCGCAAAAAAATGTATTCACCACAGCTCTTGAAGTTACACCCGCCAGGTTGTTTGTTAATGGACATGGGGCCGTCATTTTATTTTTTCTGCTCAGTGGATTCGTGTTGTCGCTGCCGGTTTTGAACGGAAACTCCCCCCCTTATTTTTCATTCCTCATTAAAAGATTGTTCCGAATCTATGTTCCTTATTTGGTTACTATTTGTATCACAATTTTTATTTCCATTTTTTTATATCAAGGTATTTTGCCCGAATTCAATTCCTTTATTAACCAATCATGGAAGAACGCTTCCGATCCCTCGTTAATCACGGAGCATATTTTATTCATCGGAAACCCCCATACGATATCTTATAACCCCGTAATCTGGACGCTCATTCACGAGCTGCGCATCTCGATCGTCTTTCCGTTCGTGATACTCATGATCAAAAGCCTCAACCCCCTCGTCTCTCTAATCGTTTGCTTCCTCCTTACTTTCATTGCCGGATTGGACGGTATGTTGTTTAACCTTCCGAGTAATGGATACCACTCAAGCTTCTTTGATTCCTTGCATTATTTATCCCTCTTCATCATCGGTTCGTTAATTGCTAAGCACAGAAAGCAGTTGATCGATCTATACCGTCATTCAAAAGCTTCCTTGAAATGGACCGTGCTGGTCGCCGCATTGCTCTTTTATCATTACTCGGAAGTGCTGAATAAGGATTTCTTCAAAAAGTTGTTCGATACGCCCTATAATTTTTATTTATCCGAATACGGCATTGCCATGGGCGCATCCGTGTTCATTGTCGCTTCGCTCGCTTCTTCCAAGCTGTCCAACGGGTTAACTCATCCCGGTTTCGTCTTTCTGGGCAAAATATCGTACAGCTTATATTTAACTCATCTGGTGGTCATGTTAACGTTTGCGCATGCTTTACACGGGCGATTGTCCAATGCCATGATCCTGTCCTTATCCTTTATGGGAGCGCTCATTGTAGCGGCGGTTTGCTGGTTAATGATTGAGCGACCTTCCATGCAGCTGGGAAAATATTTAACGCGGAGCAAGCAAACCGCAGCCAATCCACCTACAACCCCCTTATAAAACTGCTCCCATAGTCAAATGCAAAAAGCCTGCCCCTTCAACAAGGAGCAGGCTCTTCTGCCAAATCATATTACACTTGCTTGGTCCGAATCTCTTCCCGGATCATCTCGATGACGCTATCTACGCTGTGAGCGCCGAGGTCACCTTGACCGCGCTTGCGGACGGAAGCGCCGGACGCTTGCACCTCATTTTCGCCGACAACCAGCATGTACGGAATTTTCTCAAGCTGCGCTTCGCGAATTTTGTATCCGAGCTTCTCGTTGCGCAGGTCGGCTTCGACCCGGATACCGGCATTTTGCAGCTTCGCTTCGACTTCCTTGGCGTACTCGTCGAAGTTGCCGGATACCGGAAGCACCTTCGCCTGTACCGGACACAGCCATGTCGGCAGCGCACCGGCGAAGTTCTCAAGCAGGAACGCGGTCATCCGTTCCATGGTCGAAATGATGCCGCGGTGAATGACGACCGGGCGGTGCTTCTGGCCGTCGGCTCCGACGTACTCCAATTGGAAGCGCTCCGGCAGCAGGAAGTCGAGCTGCGCGGTCGACAGCGTCTCTTCTTTCTTGAGCGCCGTCTTGATCTGCACGTCTAGCTTCGGACCGTAGAAGGCCGCCTCGCCTTCCGCCTCGAAGAACGGCAGACCGAGCTCCTCGACCACCTCGCGAAGCATCCGCTGCGACATTTCCCACATTTCGTCATTTTGGAAATATTTCTCCGTATCCTTCGGATCGCGGTACGACAGACGGAAACGGTATTCCTTAATGCCGAAGTCCTCATAAACTTGACGAATCAGGTTCACGACGCGAGCGAACTCTTCCTTGATTTGATCCGGGCGGCAGAAAATATGCGCGTCATTGAGCGTCATCGCCCGGACGCGGTGAAGGCCGGTAAGCGCTCCGGACATCTCGTAGCGGTGCATCGTGCCGAGCTCGGCGATCCGTATCGGCAGGTCGCGGTAGCTGCGCATGTCGCTCTTATACACCATCATATGATGGGGACAGTTCATCGGGCGCAGCACAAGCTCTTCATTGTCCAGCTCCATCTTCGGGAACATGTCTTCCTGATAATGCTCCCAGTGACCGCTCGTTTTGTACAACTCCACGTTGGCAAGCACCGGCGTGTACACGTGTTGGTAGCCGAGACGCTCCTCCAGATCGACGATATAACGCTCCAGGGTGCGGCGTACCTTAGCGCCGTGCGGCAGCCAGAGCGGAAGTCCTTGGCCGACTTCGCTGGAGAAGGTGAACATTTTCAGCTCTTTGCCGAGCTTGCGGTGGTCGCGTTTTTTCGCTTCCTCCAGCAAGTGCAAATGCTCGTCCAGCTCCGATTTTTTCGGGAACGCCGTGCCGTAGATGCGCTGCAGCATTTTGTTCTTCGAATCGCCGCGCCAGTAAGCGCCCGCTACGCTGAGCAGCTTGAATGCTTTGATCCGCCCGGTGGACGGCAGGTGCGGCCCGCGACACAGGTCAAAAAACTCGCCTTGGTCATAAATCGTAATGACCGAATCTTCCGGAAGGTCGTGGATCAGCTCCAGCTTGAGTGGGTCCTCCAGCTCGCCGAAAATGCTCAGCGCTTCCTCGCGGCTGACTACCCGGCGGCGGATCGGCAAGTTTTCCTGAACGATGCGTTCCATTTCTTTCTCGATTTTACCCAAATCTTCCGGGGTGATCGATGTTTCCATATCGATATCGTAGTAGAACCCGTCTTCGATCACCGGTCCGATGCCGAGCTTGACGCTTTTATTGCCGTACAGCCGTTTGATCGCCTGCGCCATCAAATGCGCCGTACTGTGACGGTATACCTCCAGGCCTTCTTCACTATCCAGCGTAACGATTTGCAGCGCGGCGTCTTCTTCCAGCGGCGTGCTCAAATCGACGAGCTTTCCGTTCAATTTGCCTACGACAGCATTTTTTTTCAAACCCGAGCTGATCGAGCCTGCGACCTCTTCCACCGTCGTTCCCTGTGGATATTCCTTCACCGCTCCGTCGGGAAAAGTTACTTTTACAGCCATGTCCACTACCTCCAATAATTGTAGGAAATACAAAAAGCGCATCATCCCGAAAGGGACGAGTGCGCTTAGCTCGTGGTTCCACCCTAATTCAATCCGCAACTTCCATTCCAACAAAAAGGCAAGTCTGCGAATCCTCAACTCATTCGGTAACGGGAATGATCCGGCGATTTATACTGCGCGTCTCCAGTCACCGATCTAATCGGTTGAGGACGACATTTTCCAAATCACGGCTACAAAGGGGTAACCGATTGACGTTCGCTGAAGGGGATTGCAGCCGGATGTCCCCTCTCTCTGGACAGCACTTCAACCGATTGTGTCTTCGATCTTTGCCTTATCCCTTATTATATTCAGCCGCCGTCGAGCGGTCAAGGTTTTGGCACAGCCGGCAGTAGCCGCACAGTTCCACGCGATTTTCGAAAATTTGCCGGATCGTCTTGATCACCTGCAAATCCGGCTCGCGGGTGTGAATATAAATTTGCTGCGGAGATACCGAAATCAGCGTACTGACAATCATATCCTCGAAATTCATATCCTTCTCGAGCGTTTCTACCGTCACGACGGCATCCGCATCGTTCGTTTCGATCTTCTCCAGATGCTCGCCAAGCAGCATAAACTCATTGCCGCCTTTATGAATAAGATGAACGAACGGAATTTTCGCTTCCTGAATATAGACGAAATATTGCAGTAGGGAAATGAATTCGCGATACTGCCGGTCCATCACGAATTCGTCAACGGCATATTCGACCACTTCGCGGAGCTCGTTCAAGTAATCCGGCGCCCGGAAGCGCAGAAAGCCGTCCAAATTCAGCTCCGTATGCTCTTCGATGTATTCGGTAAGCAGGACGGTCAGCTTGTTTTTCCGCCGCAGGTACGCTTCATTCTTGTCCGATTTGACCGCCGCCGAATCTCCCTGCTCTCCCAACATTTGGCTGCAATAGCCCAGGATGCTGTCCGTCTCTTCGTCCTGCTTGTAATGAAACTCATGACGGATCATATGACGCAGCAGACGCTGCTCTTCTTCCGTCAATAAATAGTCCGCCACGGCGCCGGCTGCTGCTTCATATAACGCGTGCCCGTCAGCCTGCAGTTGAAAAGCCGGCATAACCGCGCTCACTTCGATTCGCTGCAGACCGTTCCGCCGGTCCAGAACGATCCGGATTTTATTCTCATTATGTAGCCGTTCGCCGAAAAGCTCGACAAGACGCAATAGCCGGTCAGCTTGAGCTTCGGAGCGTTTCACCATTACGATCGTCAACAGCTTCATCCGGGGTCACACTCTCCTTTCGGGCCTTACGATTCCTTTAAAGTATATGGCTGGACCTTCGCAGATATACAAAGTACAGACACCCGGGACGTAGCAATAACTGTGAGGAGAATCATCAGGAGTCACTTCTGAATGATACCAATTGTATTTTCTGACACATTCATGATACAATATGTATCAATAACAAAATACGATCCTGGGAGGTTTGCTATGCAGCATCTTCGCCAAAGGTTCAAATCGCCGGCTGCGGACAAGCTCGTTCGTCTGCACAAAAATATTTACCTTAACCGCAACGACCCCAAGTATCACGAAAAGGTGATCACGTATCTCGACCCGCACTCTCCCGAGGCGCATTACAAGCTGGGACAATATTTCGAGAATAATGGCAATATCGGCAAAGCGCTGAAGCATTATAAAGAGGCGATGAATACGTATCCTTCGCCGTATTATTTTCCCGCTTCCGGCTCGATCCGGCGGCTGACGAAGGAGAAAGCACCGGCCATCCCCGGACCTCAAGCCGCTTCAGGCACAGTTGCACCACGCACGAAAAGAAAAAGCGCTGCCTACGGCTTAAAAATGCTGCTGTTGGTGCTTCTGTTCATCAACGTGCTGCTGCTGGCCCTGCTGTACGGACCGACCGCCGTTTCGAAGGTCGTGTCGGCGTTTATGCCTTGGAGCGTCGGGAAAGAAGTCACGTATGAAAGCGTCGAAACCGCTTACGTCCTGCATTTTCCTTATGGAGAGCCGCAAAAAGCGGTAGAGGAGGCGCTTCATAAAAAAGCGCTGCAGCTTGCAAACGATCATCCGAAGCAAGCGATCGTCCTGTACGGCATCGCGTCCGGCGTTCGAAACGCAGATAACCAAGCGGTGCCGCTGAGCGACGAGCAGCTTAAGACCAAGGCGTTTGTCGTGGCGGAATACAACCCGGCCGTCGATACTTCGGTCAAAATCCGGTTCCTTCATTCGGAATTTCAAAAGCTCCGGACGACGGCCGGAGCCCAATTGATCCGGACGGCGCTTGAAGCTTACGCTGCGGATCACGGATCGGCCCCCTCCCCCATCGAGCAGCTGTTTCAGCCCTATCCCAATAACTATGCCAGCTATATGCCTATAGAAACGATTACCGGTTCGGCTCATGTCCGAACCGTTTTTGATGGGAGCGGCGGATGGGTTTACGACGCCCGTGCCCAAGACCCTGCGCGTAAGTTTTATCCGAATGTTGCGTGGGAGGGTACATCCGGAGCGGCAACCGCCTCCGCAAACCTTCCTTTCGAACCGGTGACGGTCACAATCGACAAAAGCGCTCACTTGCTCCGACTGAACGCCGGCCCGGTGGTGTTCGCGGAGCTGCCGGTCGGACTGGGCGCGGACGGCCGAACTCCCGAAGGGGCCTTGACCGTCCTGGAGCGGGTGCGTGAGCCGCAAGGGAGCCGCCCGGGGGCATACGGCACCGCTGCCTTGGGGATGGGCGAGATCGCCATCCACGGCACGGCCGACGCAGCATCGATCGGCGCGAACCGGTCGCTTGGCTGCATCCGCCTGGCCAACGAGGCGATGTCCGCACTGTACCCGCTTGTACCGCGGGGCGCGCGCGTCGTTATCGGCAGCGGCGGAACGGGCGAAAGCGCCCCGGTTCTAGTCCAGCCAGAGCTGCTGCTTCCGGGCAAGGGCGGACTGGGCCGGGAGGCTGAGGAAACGGCCAAGCACCGTGTCTTTCAGTGGTTAGGCTAAGCATCGGAGCGGGCCGTATATTGTTTGCGCAAAAAAGACGCTTGTCCTCGAACCCTATGGCCGAAGACAAGCGTCTTTTGTTTTATGCTAATTTTGCATAATGAAGTCTTTATGCACCTGAACCGTCTCATCGTCAAAACGGCGTAAAATCTCATAGCGCGTATTGCGCTGCGCGGGAATTTTGCCCGCTTCCCGAATGAGCTGCAGCGTCGATCCGATGTTCACCTTGTGCGTCGTCCCTGCCGCGGATACGACGTTTTCTTCGATCATCGTCGAGCCGAAATCGTTGCAGCCGTAGTGCAGCGACAGCTTGCCGACTTCCGGTCCCATCGTCACCCAGGACGACTGGAAGTTCTTGATGTTGTCGAGCATGATGCGGCTGATCGCGACGTTTTTAAGATAATCTTGCGGCCCCAGCTTCTCCGCCTTCAGATTCGTGTTGTCCGGTTGGAACGTCCAAGAGATGAAGGCCAGGAAGCCCGGCGTATTGTAGCCGTTCGCGATGCATTCGTCCTGCGCGTCACGGATGCGAAGAAGATGCAGCGCGCGTTCCTCCATCGTTTCGCCGAAGCCGATCACCATCGTCCCGGTCGTGTGCATACCGACTTTGTGGGCCGTTTGCATGACATCCATCCATTCGCGCCACGAGCCTTTCAGACGGCTGATTTTGCGGCGGGTGCGGTCGTCGAGAATTTCTGCGCCGCCTCCAGGCAGCGAATCCAGTCCGGCTTCGTGAATGGCCCGGATCACTTCCTCCAGAGAAAGGCCGTTCGATACTTCTTTCATTTTCATAATCTCGGCCGGGGAGAACGAGTGCATCGTAATGTTCGGGAACCGCTTCTTGATTTCCTTCAGCAGATCGGTGTAATAGCTGAAAGGCAGGTTCGGGTTCGTGCCCCCCTGCATCAAAATTTCGGTTCCTTCCACGTCGATCGTTTCCTGGATCTTTTGAAAAACAACCTCGTTCGGCAGCACATAGCCTTCTGCCGAGCCCGGTGCGCGGTAGAAGGCGCAAAAACGGCAGTACACATCGCAAATATTCGTATAATTGACATTCCGGCCGATCACGAAAGTCGTAACCGGCTCCGGATGATGCCGCAGCATAATTTGGTTGGCCACATGGCCCATTTTTTCGATTTCGTCCGATTCGTAGAGCGCCATACAGTCTTCCAGACTGATCCGGTTGCCGGCCAGCGCGCTATCCAATATCCGGTCGATGGAACTCATCGCTTTCATCTCCTTTATGCTTTCATCCTACCATAAAATACTCCGCTCCTGCCATACTAAAAGACCGCCATTTTCCGTGGAGTGGAAAGCGGCGGCCGTTTTTGTGACCAATTTGTGATCATCGGCACAAAGCCTTTAAGCGGGATGCATATGCCGGTGCCCTACGATTTTTTCTTTGACCAATTGGAGCTGCCGTACCCGTTCCTGGTCGGTCACCAGCGGCTGCGGACGGGCAAAATAAAAGCCTTGCACCATATGCACCTGCATCTCGTAAAGCATGCTGAGCTCTTCCGGCCGCTCGACGCCTTCGGCGATCACTTGGCAGTTCATGTTGTCGGCGAAGTGAAGCAGCGCCTTCAGCAGCGATTGCTTGACGGACATCCGGTCGATCTCGGCGATGACTGATCTGTCGATTTTGATGATGTCGGGTACCAGCTCGGAGATCGATTGCAGGCTTGAATAGCCGGCCCCTGCATCGTCCACGGCAAAACGGAACCCATGCGCGCGGCAAGCGTTTATGACAGCCCCTATGTATTGAAAATCCCGAATCGCGTGGCGTTCCGTAATTTCCAGAACGACCTGCGAGGCCGAAATGGCTGGAAATTGCTTCAACGTTTCCAGCAAATGATGCAGAAACAGCGGATGTCCGAGCGAAACGGGCGTCACGTTAATAAACACCTGCTCTTGAATCGCCCGTGACGATATTTCCATGAACGCCTTCTTGATGACCAGAAATTCGAATCTCGATAAAAGATCGGCTTGGTAAGCCATATCGAACAGCTCGGCAGGCGTGTGGAACGGCGAGTTTTGCGGACCGCGGGTCAAAATTTCCCAGCCGTACAATTCGCCGCTGGCCAAATTGAGAATCGGTTGGGCGAGAACGAAAATGTTTTCCTGCTTCAAAATGTCCAGCAGATGCTCCCGGGTCGGGCAAAAATGCGGCGGCAGCTTTCGCGTCGCGATGCAGCGGGCATAATGATAGGCCGCTTGTATGCCGGCGGACGTGTTCTCGAGGTCCTGACCGATGATATAGCAGCCGCTTTGCAGGGATACGGGAGCTTTAGCGTCAGCGTCCGCCTGCGAACGCAGCCTGCGCGAAACTTCTTTTTGCAGCTCCTGCGCCTTGCGCTGCAGTTCGTCGAACCCGCAGGCGGCTTGTTCTTTTACGAAAATACCGTAATCGTCGAGCGCAAACTGCCGGACTCCGATCACGTCTTTGTCCCGGAAGCAGGAAGGCAGCAGCTCTAGGATCGTCTGCCGGATACGCCCCTGCAGGGCGCAAAGCCTCGATTCGGAATAAGTGGAAAACATATGATGAAAATCTTCCAAGTACAGCAAAATAAGCCCGCACGATTTTCCTTGGCTCCGGTACCGTTTGACCAGTGAGAGCACTGGATTGCGAAACGTAAACTCCGGGGGAAAAAAGCGGAGCGCCCTGCTCGGATAAGGCAGCCGGAGTAGCATCCGGATTCGTTCTTTCCACTCACCTGAAGCAAATGAAAATGTCATAAATTTCCCCCTCACCGGCAGCTACAGCTTGTCCTTACTATCATATCACGAGTTCGTTATAGTGAATAGGGAGATGTTCCTTTTTTTCACAGAAAAGCCGATGATCCCCTGAATCATCGGCTGAGCTTGTTGAGAAATTGGTGAATTGAGTAATAGAGGTGTACGAGGGGGCGGGGTATCTACTTCCGGTCGCTCTTGTCCGCAGGAAATTTTGATTTGAAGCCGCTTTGCAGCGGATATTTCCTGCGGACAAAGGCGAACGCTATCGCTCCTCCAGTAGACACCCCACCTCCGTATGTTTCTCTATTTCAGTCAAACACCACTTTCTCAACACTCTGGACTGATCCCTTGAATCATCGGCTTTTCTTCCTTTATTTATCGGTCCGAATCCGCTAACGCTTGCTCCAGGTCGTCGATGATATCGGCGATATCCTCCAGACCGACGGAATACCGGACGAGTCCGTCGGTAATTCCGCGCTCCAGCCGGACCTCGCGCGGCATCGCCGCATGCGACATCATCGCCGGGTAGGACAGAATGCTCTCGACCGCCCCCAGGCTAACAGCGACGAGCGGGATGCGCACCTTGGACAGCAGACGCTTGGTCCGCTCCCCGGAGCCTGTGTCGAACGAGACGACGGCGCCATAGCCGAGCGACTGCTTCTCGTGGATATCTCGCCGAGGGTGATTCGGCAGCCCCGGATAATAGACGGCTTCGATCGACGGATGAGCCGCCAGCCAGGCCGCCAGCTGCCGAGCGCTCTGCTCGTGCGCTTCCATCCGGGCCTTCAAGGTCTTCATCCCCCGCATGAGGAGCCACGAGTCCTGCACGCCGAGAATGGTGCCGAGCCCGTTTTGAATCTGCTTCAGCCGGCGGCCCAGACTTTCGTTCGCGGCAACGGCCAGCCCTGCGGTTACATCGCTGTGGCCGCCAAGGAACTTCGTAGCGCTGTGCAGCACGATATCGATACCGTATTCGATCGGTCGCTGATGGTAAGGCGTCATGAACGTATTGTCCAGCATGGTCAGCAGGCCATGCTCTTTCGCCCAGCTTGCGATTTCGGCAATATCGGTAATTTTGAGCGTCGGGTTCGACGGCGTTTCAAGAAACACTGCTTTCGTGTTCGGCTTAAGCGCCGCTTTCACCCGGTCCAGATCCGTCATGTCGACGAACGTCGTCTCGATGTTCATCCGGGTCAGGATGGATGTCAGCAGCCGGTATGTACCTCCGTACACATCCTCCGTGCAGATCACATGATCCCCTGCCGACAGCAGCATGAACGCGCCGGAGATTGCCGCCATTCCCGAAGCGAATGCGAAACCCCGCTTGCCCCCCTCGAGCAGCGCGATGTAATCCTCAAGCGCCTGCCGGGTCGGGTTGCCGGAACGGGAGTAATCGTACTCCTGCGGCTCGTCGAGCGAAAATTGATGGAACGTTGAGGCCTGGAAGATCGGAACGCTGGACGCGCCGGTCGTCCGGTCGATTTCGCCTCCGAAATGAATCAGCTTCGTAGCGAAAGCACGGTCCTTATGATGATCGTTCGGATGAGTCCCTTGCGTCGTCTTATCAGCCATGAGCCGGTACCCCTCCTTCAATCTCCTGCTGTGCCAAATCGATGGCTCGGGCCAAATCCGCAATCAGGTCGTCCGCATGCTCGATGCCGACGGAATAGCGCAGCAGTTTATCGTCCACGCCGACCTTGCTCCGGATGTCTTCCGGGATATCAGCATGGGTCTGAACCGCCGGGTACGTCATCAGCGACTCGACGCCGCCCAAGCTTTCCGCGAACGCAATCAGTTTCACGTGACGCAGGATCGGTTCGATATAGCGCGCATCCTTCAGTTTGAAGGAAAAAATCCCCGTATTGCCGGACGATTGCTTCTTCTGAATGTCATGGCCCGGATGGCTTTCTAGCGCCGGATAATAGACCGCTTCCACCTGCGGATGGGACTGCAGGAACGTCGCGATGCGGGTGGCGTTGTACTCATGGCGCTCCATGCGGATCGCCAATGTTTTCATGCCGCGCATGAGCAGCCAACTGTCCTGCGGGCCTAAAACCGCGCCGATCGAATTGTGCAGAAACGCCATTTCCTCGGAAAGCTCCTTGCCTTTCGTCACGATCAACCCGGCAAGCACGTCGTTATGCCCGCCGAGGTACTTGGACGCGCTGTGGATCACAATATCGGCTCCAAGCTCGATCGGACGCTGGAAAAACGGAGTAAGCAGCGTGTTGTCGACGATGGAAAGAAGGCCTTTTTTCTTCGCCCAGCCGCACACCAGCGCCAAATCCGTGACCATCATGAGCGGATTGGTCGGTGTTTCGATCAGAACCGCTTTCGTGCCCGGCTGCAGATTCGCTTCCAATGCATCGAGATCGTTCGTGTCCACATACGTTGCGGTGACGCCGAAGCGGGACATGATGCGCTCAAGCATCCGGTACGTCCCGCCGTACAGATCGAGGGAGACAAGCAAATGATCGCCTTGGCTGAACAGCGCGAAAATCGTCTGGAGCGCCGCCATGCCGGAGCTGCAGGCAAAGCCTGCGTCCCCGGATTCCAGCTCGGCGATCGCATCCTCCAATATTTTGCGCGTCGGGCTTTTCGTGCGCGCGTAATCGAATCCCGTGCTCTGCCCGAGCTTCGGATGACGGAACGCCGTCGCTTGGTATACCGGGAAGCTGACCGCTCCCGTCACCGGTTCCTCCTGGGAGCCGATCTGCGCGAGCCGGCTCTCGATTTTCAACTCTGGCTTGGAACAGTTGCTCATATCATATAATCCCCCTTATACAAATCGTAAGGCGTCTCTTGATACACATAATAGTTGAGCCAGTTGGAAAACAGCAGGTTTGCATGGGCCCGCCAAGTGTTGAGCGGCGGCCGGGCCGGATCATTGTTCGGGTAATAATTTTTCGGAACCGCGATCTCCATCCCTTTGTTCACGTCACGGTCGTACTCGTATTTGAGCGTACACGCGTCGTATTCCGAATGGCCGGTTATAAAAATTTGCTTCCCGTCCTTCGTCGCGGCAATGTAGACGCCCGCTTCCTCCGATTCCGACAAAATGTCGAGCTGCTCGACCCGGGCAACATCCTCCCGGCGAACGTCGGTATGGCGGGACTGGGGAACGAGAAACAGCTCGTCGAACCCACGCAGCAGCTTCACGTTCGACGTGGTGATCGTGTGCGGGAACACGCCGAATATTTTCTCGTCAAGCGGGTACTTCGGCACGCCGAAATGGTAGTAAAGACCGGCCTGAGCCGCCCAGCAAATATGCAGCGTCGACGTGACGTGGGTTTTGCTCCACTCCATAATCTGCGTCAATTCTTCCCAATAATTCACCTCTTCGAATTCAAGCTGCTCGACCGGCGCGCCTGTAACGATCATACCGTCAAAGCGTTCGTGCTTGATGTCTTCGAACGTTTTGTAGAACTGCTCCAGGTGCTCCAGCGACGTGTTCTTGGACGTGTGCGTTTTCGGGTGCAGCAGAATGAATTCAACCTGTAGCGGAGTGTTGCCGACCAGCCGCAGCAACTGGGTCTCCGTCGTTTCTTTCGTCGGCATCAGGTTTAAGATTACGATCCGCAGCGGGCGAATATCTTGACGAAACGCTACGCTCTCGTCCATGACGAAAATATTTTCGTTGACAAGCACTTCCTTGGCCGGCAGATGATCTGGTACTTTGATGGGCATCGGGCTCACTCCTTCGGGTATTGGATTCGTCGTTCCCTGCACTCCTGCGACTGAAAAAGGCATAAGAAAAGGCCTTTCTCTATCGCACGAGAAAGGCCTTTGTATAGTTACATCGTCCTCTCTCATCTGTCAGAAGCCGCCTGGCTTCCGCAAGAATTAGCACCGTGCATTCCTTTGCCATGCTGAAAAAACATCAACGTGTTGTTTACGCAAAGGTCTGTCGGTTGCCGGGTATCATCGGGCTAGTCCCTCCACCTGCTCTTGATAAGAGTGTGAAACCGAATCTATTCAGTTGTTTTAGATAATACTAATGTAATCGAAATCACAGCAAGCGTCAAGCGGAACCTTTTCCATGAAATGATGGCGTCTAAACCCGCACCACTCCGCCGGATTTTGCATAAATTATTCCCATGCGCGAATGAAATACAAACTCATTGTGTTCTCGAATATGACGCGTTATACTATACAAGTATTCGACATTTCACGCTAGAAGGGGTGCAGCAAACGAATGGACGGAGACCCGGGAAGTCGTATCTGCGTTCAAACACAATTGAATCTATTGTATGGAACCCGGTCGTTTGCCATTCGTTCAAGAATGCGCATGCTTTTTTGTGTGTGAAGATGACGAACAGCGCCTGACTGAAGCCTAACGTCTGTTTTCTCGCAGGAGGCAGACGGCCGTGCGTTCCATCCGATCAATAAGGAGGGGTGGAACCTATGAAGGCACGTTTGGTTCAGGACGGCATTTTTACCCTGGTGGAAGACATCACGCAAACCATCGATCCGCCTCAGCACGGCTTTTATTGGATTGATGCCGAGCCGGAGGATTTGGACATTTTACAGCCTTTGTTTCATCTTCACGAGCTCGCCATAGAGGACGTTTTGACGGAAGAGGAGCAGCGGCCGAAGATCGAGCTGTATGATTCGCATTATTTTATCGTAGTCAACAGCATCCGGTTCGATGACGAGGAAATTTTTCTCCGCGCACTCAATATTTTTCTGGGGAAGCATTACATCATCACGATCACCCGGCAAAAAATTAACGAAATTCGCGCCTTGAAGCCGATTCTCTGGGAAGAGGAGGTTACGGCTCCCGACCAATTTCTGTATCACTTGATCGACCTCATCGTCGATAATTACACCAACGTCGGGGACCGGATCGAAGCGAAGATCGAGAAGCTGGAAGAAGACATTCTGATGCATACGAAGAAGTCGCATTTGAATGAGATCATCGGGCTGCGAAGCGAAATTTTATGGCTCAAGAAAGTGCTCGTTCCGCAAAAAGAGGTCATCGCGACGCTGCACAAAAAAGAGCTGAAGCTGGTCAGCGAGCCGCTAAAAAAATATTTTGGCGATATTTACGAAAACGCCGTAAAAATATCCGAGACGTTCGAAACGTTCCGCGACTTGATGGCGAACTTACGGGAGGCTTATCAATCTTCCCTCGCGAACCGCGCGAACGAAATCATGCGCGTATTTACGGCGCTGACGACGATCTTCATGCCGCTTACGTTCATTACCGGCGTTTATGGTATGAACTTTGAGTACATTCCCGGCTTGCACTGGGAGTACGGTGGAGTCGCTGCGGTCGTTGTATTGGCGCTTGTCGGGATCTTCATGTTCGTGTTGTTCCGCAAAAAGGATTGGCTGTGAAGCCGGTCCTTTTTTTGTATGTAAAAAAAGGAACCTTGGGAAAGGTTCCTCATTCGGGATGCTTGGCCATGTGGTCTTCCAGACGTTTAATCCGGTCCAAGGTCGCATCCATATCGTTTTCGAATAAACGCATGCTCCGTTTAATATGCCTAACGTCCGTACCGACATCGTCGATCTGGCTCTGCAAGCTCAAATGGACGCGATCCAAACGGGCATCGAGAAAGTCGATTTTGGCGCCGAGACTGGTGTTGACTTCGTCGGTCTTCCCATCTAGGGCGTCGGTCTTTGCGTCAAGAGAGTCGATTTTCGCACTGAGTCGGGCGTCGATTTCGTCGATTTTCGCGCTGAGTCGAGCGTCGAATTCGTCAATTTTCGCACTGAGTCGGGCGTCGACCTCGTCGATCCTTGTGCTGAGCTTTGTGTCTAACCGGTCGATTCGCGCGTTCGTTTCACCGATTTTGGCGCTTAATTGCAGATTCAGCTCGCTTATTTTCGCGTTGGTTTCTTCCTGGTTCTTGATGATGCTGTGAAGTATAGCCCGAAGCTCCTCCATACGGTCAGCTCCTTCATATTCCTATAATCCATCTTACCTTAGCCTCCGGGCTTGTTCAATGTTTTTTTACCCTGCTGCCGCGCTTCAGCTCGCTTCAACCGTCTTCTGTTCATTCTCGCGGCGGAACTTCATCCGCAGCATGCGAAGCCATTCGTAGACGCGGTCCGCATCTTGTGCAGTCAGCTCTTTCTGGCTGTAGACCGTCTGCAGTATCGGTTTCAAGTAACGGTCGCCCTGCTGCTGGAACGCCTTCCATGCCAGCTCGCGCTCCGGCTCGGGCACCTGCTCAAGCTGCCCTTCGATATAGCTCTGCAGGTCGTAGCCTTCGCGATCCAGCTCTTCGAACAGTTGCAGCAAATTGCGCCGCTGAAGCTTGGTCTTCTCCAGCAGCTCCTCCAGCTTCTCCCCGCGCGCAATGGCTTCCAGCAGCTTATGCTTGATCTCCCGCTTCTCTTCCTCGGCCTTCCGCTTCCGTTCATTTTCCTGAAGCAGCCAGGCATTCAGCTCTCTCGAATCGATCGATTCCGCCACCCACGTTAGCGGAAAATCCGTATCCCGCTGGAAGCCGGCGGTGATGGCGACGATATCGGCTGCATAAGCGGCAGCTTTGGCTTTTCCGAATCCCGGAAGGTGCAGCAGCTCTTCTTCCGTGTGGGGAACGAAGGCGCTTATCATCTTCAGCAGCCGGTTGGTCGCGATCAGATACGCCGCTTTCCCGTCGTGGCTTGCTTGTTTAAACCGCCAATCGCGCAGTTTGTCGAACAGCTCTTCGTTGGCATGCTTCTCTCCGTAAAAATGCAGACGTTGAATATACGCCGTCCGGCGGTCCAATACGTCGATTTCGCTTACGTTCACCTGCACGATCGGCTTATAGCCGCCACATTGCTTGGCGAACACCCGCTCGCGAAAGACGGCGAGCATCTCCTCCCAGCGTAGCCCTTCGTACCAGCATTCCTGTACCCTGCGGCCGTCTTCTCTCGTCTCGTTCCACAATACCACCCAGGTGCCTTCGCTTTCGCCGATCGTCACCTGCGCCGTCCGGACATTCCCCTCTTCCGTTGCCTTTTCCAAGCTGTTCAAAAACACCAGATTCACTCGAAAAACCTCCCCCAAGAAGTTGTCAAAGCGGCTTCAAACGCAAAAAAAGCACCATCTTACCCGACACAGGTAAGAGGTGCTTCCTCTCAAGTACACGTTTGAAATTAGATTTATATTACCACGTCACGCGATGGCTGACAAGCACGAATTGGATAATCTGCCGGTTTAAGGGCACGCTATGATAAAACAATCTCGCTTACCGAAAGGAGAAACCGGGCATGAGCCTAAACGACACGAACCAAGACGGATTTATGAGCGAAGCCCCGCAAAAGAAATACACCGATCTGGGCACGGTGGAATCCCAGCGCAACGACCTGACGGCGGAGGAATTTCCGGAAGGCCCTTACGGCAGCAGCCTTCTTACGGAATCGCTCGGCAAGAGCACGCCGTGGCGGGAAGACCAGCGCTCATACAACCAGTTCACTTACGAGAACCGCGAGCTTCATGCAGGCCTCTCCCGCGGGTATCCCGACGCGCATCCGACCCATGATTCGTCCGGCGACGATGACGTGGAAGAGTAGCCGGGCAAACGCAAAAGGCGATCCGCCGGACCGCTCCTCCGGCGAACCGCTCGCGCGCTTGCTGCCCCAACGCCAGCAAACTCTTTCCAGTCTACATGCCGCTGTTGTTCATTCCGATCTCGAACTTTTCCTCGTACGCACCTTTTTCGCTTTCCTCGCCGAGCGGCGCTATGGCGAACCCGGTATAACCGAATAAGATCGCCAACAAGGGCGTAATAAAACACATAAACGAATAGAGGACATACTCCATGCCGATATTGAGCGTAGCCATAATAAAGGCGCCCGAGACTCCCCATGGAACGACCGGATGGACAATGGTTCCGGCATCTTCCAGCGTTCTGGACAAATTTTTCGGATGAAGCTTCAGCCGCTTGTACGAAGACTCCAGCATCTGCCCGGGCAAAATAATGGACAAGTAGCATTCCCCGATAATGACATTCACCCCGATTGAAGAAAAAACCGTCGCGGTGATGACATTGCCTTTATTATTCAAGAAGCTCTTCATCCGATCGATCATCGTATGAACCAGACCGATTTCTTTCACAAGACCGCCAAAGGCCAGCGCCATGATGATGAGCGAGACGGCAAACAACATACTGGATAGCCCGCCTAGCGTCAGCAGCTTATCGATCGCTTCAACTCCCGTTTCCGACTTATAGCCAAAGTGCGCGACATTCATGAGCTGGCCTACCGAAATTCCGGGAACCGTAAAAAACGCCGTCGCAATAGCGACCAGTAAACCGACAACCAGCGTTGGAATGGCATCGAACCGTTTGAAGGCCAAGACGATAATCGCCAGCGGCGAGAGCAGGGTTAGAGGAGTAATCGTGAAGCGTTCTTTGAGGGTGCGGATCATCGTTTCGATGCCGGCGGTGTCTGTGGCCCGGTCGGAGGATATTGCAAAAAAAGCAAACAGGATCAGCGTCAATACCAAGCTTGGAATCGTCGTCCACAGCATATGCCGGATATGATCGAAAATAGGCACCTTGGCCGTTGCGGAGGCAAGATTCGTCGTATCCGAGAGAGGCGATATTTTATCGCCGAAAACAGAGCCGCAAACGACAGCCCCGGCCGCCATAGCGGGGGAAATTCCCATGCCGTAGGCGACCCCCATCAAGGCAACACCCATCGTGCCGATGGCGCTCCAGGAGCTTCCGGTCAGCACAGAGACGACTCCGCAAATCAATACCGCCGATACGAGAAAATAGCTGGGCGAAAGAATGTGCAAGCCGTAATAAGACAAGGTCGGAACGGTTCCGTTCAATACCCATATCCCGATCAAGATTCCGATCAGACACAAAATGAGGATCGAGGGGAGCCCGTACAAAATGCCATTGACGACAGCCGATTCCAACTGTTTCCAAGTAAAGCCTAATTTTAAGCCATACAAAGAAAGCAGGATCGATGCCATCAAGATGGGAATTTGCGGAGCGACTTGATAGTGAAGAATGCTTATCGCCAAAATGATGACGATAACCGCAATGAGCGCGCTTGACATGAAAAACGACGGTTTTTTCGTTAACATAACTATTCCCCCTTCACGAACGGAATCGTAAAACGCGTGAAGTCATTATATGTAAGCGTCTTCAAAACAAAGAAGAAAGCATTCGACGGGAAACCGGGCTGTACGAGTGCAAACCCCTTAACGATTCAACGCTTCGTTTCTCATCCATCGATCTCCCGTCAGAACACTTCCTGTGGCAAGCGTGCCGTTTTTCTCATTGCTGTTTGCCGTGCATATTCAACCGCTCCAAAATGGTCCGGAAGCCTCCCCTTCCGTGCTTCAGACAATTTTTGACTCGAAAAATGATGGCGCTGCCTTTCTGGGTTTCCTCGATAATATCCAAATAAGTAGCCCCTTCGAGCAATTGCTTTGCGACTTCAAGCCGGAGAGCCATCGTTTTGACCTCGTTTACCGTGCACAAATCGGAAAAAAATTCGTAGCATTCATCCTTCGTTTGCAACGATAAAATGGCTTCGAATAACTGATGGATTTCTTCCTCGCTTCGCACGTTATTCCGCCGCACTGTGCCACCACCACGCCGATTTATTTATGGGACCAGCTGTACAGATAGTTTTTGTCTTCGAAGGCGTGGGCCGCCTTGACGACCTTGAGCGGACGGAACGTGTCCACCATAACCGCCAATTCCTTCGTTTCTTTTTTGCCCAGGCTCGCCTCAATCGTGCCGGGATGAGGACCGTGGGGGATTCCGGATGGATGAAGCGTAATGGACCCTTCTTCGATGCCCCGGCGGCTCATGAAATTGCCCTCGACGTAGTAAAGCACCTCGTCGCTGTCCACGTTGCTGTGGAAATAAGGCGTAGGCACGGCTTCCGGATGATAATCGTACAGTCTCGGAACGAAGGAGCAGACAACGAACTGATGCCCTTCGAACGTCTGGTGAATCGGAGGCGGCATATGAATGCGCCCGGTGATCGGCTCGAAATCCGCAATGTTGAAAATATAAGGATACAGATAACCGTCCCAGCCGACGACGTCTAACGGATGATGGCTGTAAATATGCGAATGCAGCGCGCCTCTCGTCTTGGATCGCACCTCGAACTCCCCGAGCTCCGTGTGCGTCTCCAGCGTCTCCGGAAGCCGGATATCCCTTTCGCAAAACGGGCTGTGCTCCAGCAGCTGACCGTGCTCGTTGCGGTAACGCTTCGGCGTGCTGATCCAGCTGTTCGTTTCCACGACCAAAAATTTGGTGTCTTCCCCATCCGGCACGATCCGGTAAATGGTACCGATCGGAATGACGATATAATCGCCCGGACGGTAGCGCAGCGTACCGAACATCGACTCGACCTTGCCTGTTCCGTAGTGCACGAACAGAAGCTCGTCGCCGTCGCCGTTACGGTAATAATAATTCATCGGTTCCGTAGGACTCGATACGGCAAGCAGGATATCGTCATTGCCGAGAACGTACGTCCTTCCCAGAACGCCATCACCTTGCTTCGGGGCCGCTTCCGTCTGAAAATGGCGGTATCCGAGCACACTGTCGTCCTCGTACTCTATGCTGAATGCACCGAGAAATTCGGCTTTGACGATTTCCGTCGGCGCCCCATGATGGTAAAGGATCGATTGAATGCCGGAGAAGCCTTTCGTGCCCATCACCTGCTCGCGAAACAACGAACCGTCTTCTTTTCTGAACTGCACGTGTCTTTTATTGGGAATTTGCCCCATCCGATGGTAGAACGGCATCTTGTACGACCTCCTTGGTTAAGTTGCGCTTGCTTATTTCAACGAAGGCAGAATTCGGCCCGTCACCTCGCCAAACCCGATACGATATCCGTCGCCTTGTGCGTAGCCGGTCATCGTCAGCCGGTCGCCGTCTTCCAGCCAGACCCGCTTGACGCCATCGTTTAATTGAAGCGGCTCCGCTCCGCGCCACGCCAATTCCAGCATACATCCGCGGCTTGCCTTATCCGGTCCGCTGATCGTCCCGGAGGCGAGCAAATCCCCGGCCCGCAGGTTGCAGCCGCCTACCGTATGGTGAGCGATTTGCTGTGCCATGCTCCAATACAGGTATTTGACATTGCTCTCCGTGATTCGCTCGGCCTGCTGCATATCGGCGCTTTGCAGGTACACTTCCAGCTTGATATCGAAAGAGTGCGTTCCCTCCTGCTTCAGATAAGGAAGCGGCTCCGGCTCCTGCACGCTTCCGCGGATGCGGAACGGCTCCAAGGCATCGAGCGGCACGACCCAGGGCGAAATCGACGTCGCGAAATTTTTCGCGAGAAAAGGTCCCAGCGGCTGGTATTCCCAAGCCTGAATATCCCGGGCGCTCCAATCGTTGACGAGCACCAGTCCGAAAATGTGCTCCTCCGCCCGTTCAACAGGAATGGAAGTACCGAGCGGGTTGCCCGCTCCCATGAACCACCCGATTTCCAGCTCAAAGTCCAGCTGTCGGCTCGGCCCGAATACAGGCGCCGCCGCATCCGGCGGCTTCATCTGCCCTTGCGGGCGGCACACGTCGGTCCCGCTAAGCACGATCGAGCTGGCCCGGCCATGGTACCCAACCGGGAGATGATGCCAGTTGGGCATTAAGGCGTTCTCTTTTCCACGGAACATCGTTCCTACATTGAAGGCATGGTCCCGCGAAGCGTAAAAATCCGTATAATCGCCGATCTCTACAGGCAGCAGCAGCTCTACGTCCTTCTGCGGAAGCAGGGCGGCGGTCCGCAGCTCCGCGTTGTCCCGCAGCTCCGGCTCGTCAGCCGACAGCAGCCGCTGAATTTCCGCGCGGACCTGCTGCCAGACCGGGCGACCGAGCGCCATAAAAGCGTTCAGCGACGCTTGGTCGAATATTCCCTTTCCGGCTGCTTCCGTCCTCGCGAAGCAGTCCGCCTGATCGAGGGCAGCAAGATCCAGAACATACTCCCCGATGGCTACGCCAATCCGGGGAGGTCCGCCGTTGCCGGAGCGGAACACGCCGTAGGGAAGATTTTGGATCGAAAAATGCGATTCCGGCGCAACCTCTACAAATGAGCGCAGCATCTTTTAATGGCTCCTTTTACTCTAGTGATTTTAACTCCCGCAGCTCGTCGCGAGGCTCATCGAAGCTGCAGCTTCCGTAGGAGCACAGCGCCAGATTGCGCAGCCTCCGCACCTCGTCGGCCGAAAGCGTTAGCGTCTTCCAGCCTAACGCATCCGGGAGAAAGACGAAGCTGTCGGGATTGTCGTCGGCCAAAATTTCGGCGGTTTTGTCGCGGTCCAGCTTGTAGACATGTGCCAGCATCCCCGCAACAAACACGTTAAGGAAGCCGTGCATCTCGGTCTTCACTTCTTCCCGGTACATGCGTACCGGGTGGTGAAGCCCGGCCGTGAACTTCAACGCCAATTCGCGGTCCCTGCACCCGACAAGGACGGTGGCCACCTGCTCTGGCGACGGAAACGCGTCGGAGGTGACACCTCCGGTCCGCAGCTTTACGCCCGGCTGCATCCCGCCTTGGCTGGTGCAGCACTTCACCGCATCAAGTGCTTCTTCGATCCGGCTCCCCCAATCGCCATTCAAGGGAAACGTCCATTCGAAGAAAAGCCGGAGACCATGTTCCGATGCTCCGGCTGCAATCTCATCCAGTAACTGACGGTCCGCGCCCGCAGGAGGAAGAGGGAGCTCCAGCACGTCGATGTTTACCGACGAACCATGCTTTTCCCTAAAAGCCTCCGTTTGCCGCAGCGTATCGCCAAACAGCCGAAGGCATTCTTCTGCATCCCGGCTGCGGGTTCCAAGAACCGACAGCAGCAGCGGCCGGTCCCCGGAAAACATCGGCATACACGGAGACAGCTTCTCCAATTGCGCGGCGGGAATGATGAACCGGCCCAGCATCCATGCGTCCCGTCCGTCCCGGTAAGCCGCGTAATTGCGGACCGCCTGCTCCAAAGGCAGGGCGGCGGGCGGAAATAACCCGGCATAATCGAGAAGCTGCTCCATCAAAGCTTTAGCGCTGGAAATCATGTGACGACTGCCCGCCTTTCCTTCTAAGCCTGTCGATTTGCAAAAAAATTACAAGTTTCCGCGGCGCGCCTGCTCTCTTTCGATCGATTCGAACAGCGCTTTGAAGTTGCCTTCGCCGAACGTGGTCGCCCCTTTGCGCTGAATGATTTCGAAGAACAGGGTCGGCCGGTCGACGAGCGGCTTCGTAAAGATTTGCAGCAAGTAGCCTTCCTCGTCACGGTCGACAAGAATGCGATATTGCTTCAGCTTCTCGATATCCTCGTCGATTTTGCCGACCCGATCCGACAGCTCATCATAGTACGTATCCGGCGTATCCAGGAATTCCACGCCACTTTCCTTCAGCACCTTCACGGTCGTGATGATATCGTTGGTCAATAAAGCTGCGTGCTGCACACCAGGGCCGTTGTAAAACTCCAAATATTCTTCGATTTGCGATTTGCGTTTGCCGGTGGCCGGCTCGTTAATCGGCATTTTGATACGGCCGCCGTTGCAAATGACTTTGGACATCAAAGCCGAATATTCCGTACTGATATCTTCATCATCGTAATGAATCATTTCCTTAAAGCCCATGACCTTCTCGTAATAGGACACCCATTCATCCATTTGCTCGACGTTTCCGACGACATGGTCGATCCCGATAAGGCCCGCATCCTGATACGGAAACGAGAAGTTGACGGGCTGATACCCCGGCGCAAACAAGCCCTTATAGTTCTTGCGATCCACGAGGGTATGCACCGTATCGCCGTAAGTGCCGATGATGGCTTTTTTGTAGGTGCCGTGTTCGTCCGTCAGCACCTGCGGCGCCATCACGGGAATGCCGCCTCTGGAAATCGCCTCTGCGTAAGCCTTTTCAACGTCGTCAACCCGAAACGCGACGTCCTTCGCTCCTTCGCCATGCTTCTTGATAAATTCCGTGACCGGGTGATCCTCCTGAAGCGAGCCCGTCACCACAAAGCGGATTCTCCGCTGCTCCAGCACATAGGATACGCGATCGCGCTGACCGGTTTCCAGCCCGGCGAAGGCGATAATCTTGAACCCGAAGGCCCGGCTCATGTAATAGGCGGCCTGCTTGGCGTTGCCAACGTAAAATTCCATATAATCAAAATCCTCGATCGGGAAAAAATCTTGCTGCAGCTCGCTAACTAAGGTAGTATCTTTTTCCATTTTTATAACCTCCTAGAATAATATTCCTTATAGTTGATGCTATTATATGGCAAACTTGTGAACTCTTCAAAAACGTTCGATGCTGTATGCGCGTGTCAACGCGAAATCGCTTTAGTCCGTTAAATGAGGTTAGTCGGCTTCGGAAGCGGCGGCGGCTTTCAGAAGCTGGTCCAGCAGCTCTTCTTCATCGTTTATAACGATGATTCGTTGATCCACTTTCACGAAGCGCTCCAAGTAACATTGCCCGCAATTGCCCAAACAGTCCTTCACCATAATATCAACGGAAGCGTCGCGCACGATTTGTTTTAAAGCTTCCGATTTGGTCAGCTCATTCGAGCTGCACAGCTTGACGGTAGCCATCAGAACAAGCCTCCCGGAAAATCGTAATTAGGTCTCCGTGCTTCCTACCTGCGATTAGTGGCGGATTTGCCATTTGGCGCGCTTTCTGGGGGAGAAGAAGCTGTTTCTTCCTTTTCTGGATTGAATTCGCTGCTCGCAGATCAGATTCGCCGCTTCGACTGTCGTAATATTTTTTTCCTTGGCTTCCGAAAACACATGGAGCAGCGAATGATAGATCGCTTTCGTTTTGGCCAATACTCTCTCTTTGTTCGGTCCGTACAGCTCATCCGATACTTGCATGATACCGCCGCTGTTGACCACGTAATCGGGGGCGTAAAGGATGCCCTTTCGCTTTAGTTCGAGGGCATGGCTCTCATGAAGAAGCTGATTGTTCGCCGCACCTGCGATCGCTTGGACCTTGAGCTGCCCGATCGTGTGATCGTTAATAATGCCACCGACGGCACACGGTACGAAAAAGTCCGCTTCTATGCCGTAGATCTCTTCTCCTTTCACAGCAGTCGCGGTTCTGCCGAGCTTACCGGCTCTTTCCACAACTTGGTCAACCGCGGTTTTATCCACATCGGTTACACAGAGATCGGCGCCTTCCTGCAGCAAATGCTCGGCGACTTTAAAGCCGACCTTCCCCAAGCCTTGAATCGCGAACCGCTTGCCGCTCAACTCCTCATGTCCCCATAACGTTCGGGCTACAGCTTTCATGCTGTACAAAACACCCAGAGCCGTCGGAATCGACGTTTCTCCCCCGCCGCCATATTCTTCGGGCAGCCCGGCTATGCAATACGTTTCCTTGCACGCATGGACGAAATCGTCCAGCACCGTGCCCATATCCGTTCCAGTATAAAATCTCCCGTTCAACGAATCGATAAATTGTCCGTAGGCCCTGAACAATTCCGGGGTTTTATCCTTGGCCGGGTCTCCGATGATGACCGCTTTTCCCCCGCCGAAATCCACATCGGCCGCCGCGCATTTATAGGTCATCGCCTTCGATAAACGCAGAACGTCCTCCAGCGCTTCCTCGACGGTGGCATAAGGCCTCATCCGCGTTCCTCCCAAAGCCGGGCCGAGCGTTGTATCGTGAATGGCAATAATCGCTTTCAAACCCGTGGCGGGGTCGTTGCAAAACAGTACCTGCTCATGCTCCTGCATTTTCTCGAACAAGTCGGTCGTACGCGAGGACGCCGACGGTTTGATCTCGGACAATAACGCTGCATTATTCATCTCTATTCCTCCTGAAACGATTCTCTACTCTCTACACAAAAGTAAACGTTTTCAAAACTGCATGGCGCGACGCTGCATTTCGAATCAATAAGCTTATGCTTTCATCTTATGTGAAACACTCCTTTATGGTTTGGATAAAACAAACTATGATTCCTTTTTGTAACAGTTCACATACTAAACTACCTCCATGATTCGCGCAAACATCCCTTTTAACGCGAGTGTTCTTTGATGTTTCAGCACTTTTGCGCGTTGAATAAGGTTAGTGCTCATGAGAGGCGGCCTATCTCCAACTATACTAACTTTTATAAAAATATTTGTAATATATTGACTATTATTATATTATTCGGTATATTATAGTCGAATATGGATATGAATACAGATTTTTGAACTTCATTCTTCCATGTTCACGTTTCTGTGCGGCAAGTCCAGGCGAGGGCGAAAGCGTTTTCAATTGTTTTAAAAATTGTTTTACATTTGAAGGGAGAAGATACTTATGGCAAACAACAATTTCGATCTGGATGTCCAAGTGAAATCGGTTAATTCTGTAAACGCGAATTTGGGGCTTTACACGTCAGATTGCTATAGTTCTCAATGCTATTCTTCCAAATGTTATTCCGATTCTTGCTATTCCTCCGACTGCTATACCGGCCGTCATATGTGCGGCTACACCCACGGCTACAGCTGCTAATTTTATCCATTCATTCCGCTTTCGCCGGCTGCCGCAACAAACTTCGGAGATACATTCTCCGTTCGAAGGGAGAAAATAACTATGGCAAACAACGTATTCGACCTGGATGTTGAAGTGAAATCGGTAAACTCGGTACACCAAAATATCGGCCTCTTCACGTCCGCTTGCTTTAGTTCTCAATGCTTCTCTTCCAAATGCTTCACGGATTCTTGCTTTAGCTCGGACTGCTTTACCGGTAGACATCAGTGCGGCTACACCCACGGCGGCTGCTAATCTTTCGCGGGTTCCCGCAACATGCTTCGGGGGAACGTTCGCGTTCTTCCGAAGTATCTCTTACGACTCGATAACGGAAGGTGAGACGACATGTCAGTTCAAGTGGCCCCCTCTCAACCGACGCCAGCTCAAGCTCATCCAAGCGTTTTTCAGGCGCTTGATTTTTTTATTTTGAGGATGCCTTTATTGCCGGTGGAACTATTCCAGAACCTTTCTGTCGATCAAAATGAGGATGAAGCGCATAACCGCCAGCCATGGTTCGAGAAATTGGCCGCCTACGCCGAATTGCCTATCATCCGGGAGGCCATTGCCGTATCCAGCTTGCCGCTGCTTCAGGCCTTGCCCAATCTAACCAACCAGGAGCATCCGCGCAAACAAGATCAGGCCGTAAAAGGCTTTCTGCGCTATTTGCTGCGCATGACCTCGCGTCCGACGCCTTTTGGTTTATTTTCTGGAGTAACATATGGAAATTTTGGGGAGCGGTATGCGTTTGAGCTTCAACCTGTAGCGGCCCACGCCAAGCGAGCCCGCCCGGATATGGAGTGGCTGTTGAAAGTGCTGTCCGGCTTGGAGAGCCGGTTTGACATCGTCAAGCAGTTAAAGGTCAGTCTCAATTCTTTGGCTTATCCCGTAGGCTCCCGCCTTTACCTGCCTTACCTGACCAAGTACGGCGTCAAGCAGAAAAGCAAAAGCACGATGGAGAGCACCTCCGTTCGCCTTACTCCGGCTGTGAAGCAGGTGATGGAGCTTACCCGCCAGCCCCTCCCCTTTTGCGAATTGGCGCTGAAGCTGCACAGCCAATTTTCCGATACGTCACTCGAGCAAATAAACCAATTTCTGTGGCAGCTGGTTCAGCAGGAAATCATCATTACGGACCTGCGCCCGCCTCTCATGACCGCTTCGCCATTCGATTACGTACTGCGGCGTTTAGCCGATATCGCAGGCATGGAAGACGAGAGGACGAAGCTGGAAACGGCCTCAGCCCTTATCGCGAGCTATAACCGTACGGAAATCGGGCAAGGCGAGCCGTTATATCATGAACTGGCAGAGCATATGAAATCCGTTGCCGAAGCGGATAATCTCCTGCAAGTGGACATGGCTCTTTCGATGGAGGCGTTAACCCTCCCCAAATCCGTTGCGCAGGAGATCGAGCGCGTCGGCGAAACGCTTTGGCGAATCTCCGGGGAACGGCTGGGACTTTCACATCTGGAAAGCTACCGTGCGGATTTCATGGAGAAGTACGGAGCTTACCGCGAGGTTCCCCTGCTGGAGCTGCTGGATGCAGACATCGGGCTTGGCGCTCCGGCCGGATATGAATATCCCCGGGGCAAACGCAAGGAAGATACCACCCCTTCCTTCGCCCAGCAAAAGAAAAAGACGCTGCTGACTCAATGGGTCATGACATGCCTCCAGCATGGGCGGCAGGAATTGGAGCTGACCGACGACATGGTGATGCAGCTTGAACCTGTGCCGATGGAAGAAAAGTACGCACCACGGTCGTTGGAATTGTATTTTGGCCTTGCCGCCCGATCCGGCCAAGCGGTGGAGGAGGGTGACTTTCTCCTGATTGCCGGAGGAACGACGGGCACCTACGGTGCGGGCAAATCCGTCGGCCGGTTTGTCGATTTGTTTGATTTCTCCTTTGTGGACAAGCTCAAGCAAATTGACCGATTGGAGCAAAAGCTTCATCCCGAAGCGATCCTCGCCGAGCTCGTTTATTTTCCGGGAGACGGCCGGGCAGCCAACGTTGCTCTGAGTACGAATATTCGCGAATACGAAATCGACATCGGCACCAATTCGGCCAAAGATCCGGAGCATACGATCCCGCTCTCTGATCTGGTCGTCGGCATTTCCTCCAGCGGTTTTTATTTAAGGTCTCTGGCAAAAAACCGAAGGGTCATTCCGGTTACGAACCACATGCTGAATACGTCGCAGTCGCCTAACGTCTACCGGTTTTTGCGTGAGTTATCGATGGAAAACCAGCGCAACATCGATTTTTTCGAGTGGAACGAGCTGCGAACCCTTCCTTTTTTGCCGCGGTTAAGGTACAGCAAAACGATCATTGCGGCGGCCTGCTGGAAGTTTAACGCGGATCTGCCGCCATTTCACGGGAACATGACGGAAACGCAGTGGCGCCAGGCTTTCGATGCGTACCGGAAGCAGTGGAATGTACCGCGCTTCGTTTATTTGACCCAATCGGATAACCGCTTGCTGCTGGATCTCGACTCCCCACTTCATCGAGATGAAGTGTATCGGGATTATACGAAGCTTCAGCCTGGGGGGCAGATCGTCTTAACCGAAACCGGCTTTGCGTTTGAGCATCTTCCCGAGAGCGCAGCCGGGCACTACGTGACCGAGTTTGTCTTTCCTCTCGTCAAACGGGACCTGCCGCAAGCTTCCTCACAGCCGGATCTCGACGGAGCTCCCGCCTCTCCCTCCATCCGCCTCGCGGAGAGATTGAAAATGCCGGGCAGCGAATGGCTGTATCTGAAATGGTACGGTGCGGATCATCGCGCCGACGCTTTCATCGGAGGGCCTCTGCTGGAGTTTTGCCGCCAGGCGGAGGAGCAAGGATGGGCGGCCGGCAGCTTCTTTATGCGCTATGCCGATCCCGATCCGCATCTTCGCTGGCGTTTCTGCGGCCACCCCGAGCAGCTTCACACCGCGCTGCTGCCGCAGCTGTACCGGTTTACACGGCAGTGCGTGGAAGACGGGCTGTTGTCCCGCCTAGTGATCGATACTTACGATCCGGAAATCGAGCGGTATGGGGGCCGGACGTTGATTGGGACGGCGGAGCGGCTGTTCTGTCTCGACAGCCGGGTCGTGGCCGAATGGATTCATGCCCGACAATCGGGACATCTCAACCTGGACCCGCATTTGCTGGCTGTCATCAGCGTCATTGACATGATGGAACGGTTCGGGCTGTCCTTTTCTGAGCAATTCGACTGGCTTAACACGTTGGTACAGCACAAGGAGCATTTGGAGCTGTTCCGTCAGTATCGGCCGTTTCTTATGAAATTCGGGGATGCCAGAGGAGACTTTGCCCAGCTTCGCCATCTTCCTGACGGAGCGGCCATCCTGCCGATGCTCCGAGCCCGCGGCGAGGTGATCGCCCGGTACGTCGAGGGAATCCGGCTGTGCCAAGCGGAAGGAACCTTGACCAATACTCGGGAGGATCTGATGCAAAGCGTGACCCATATGCATTTGAACCGGCTATTCGGCATCCAAAGGGAAGAAGAGCAGAAGGTGTTGACTCTGGCCAGACATACGTTATACAGCTTGCAGCATGTTAGGAGGAATCAGCCATGAGCTCGGCTGCGGAAGAAGCATCCCTAACCGTAAATCTAACGAATATTGTGCAATCCTTTCGCTATTGGCCTCGCGTGTTCCAATTGCTGTGGCAAACGCACAAACCGTATTTCTTGCTGATTTTATTGATTAACATCCTGCGCGGCGCTTCGCCTGTCATCTCGCTGCTGCTGCTCCAAACCTTGATCAACAGCATAGGCGCCGCTTCGGATACCGGTTTTCAAACCGTGCTTTGGCCCTTTATTTGGCTCACTATGTTTACCGCATTTAATGAAGCGCTGTCGCTGGCTCAAAATTTCATCAGCAAATTATTTGAAACGCTGCTCAGCAATCGGATCACCATGCTCATTATGGAGAAGTCGATTTCCCTTTCGCTTAGCGATTTTGAGAACTCCCAGGTGCAGGACGCCCTGAAACGCGCTCAGAACGAGGCCGGTCATCGGCCTTATCAAATCCTGCAGCAGATTTTGTCCATTGTTACCGCGTCCATTACGTTATTCTCGACCGCAGCTATGCTCATTTCGTGGAAATGGTGGGCGGCTTTTCTCCTGATCCTCATTCCCTTGGCCTCTTTCTATTCGTTTCTGAGGATCGGGCAGCAGGAGTTTATGCTTCAATGGAACCGGGCTCCGAAAATGCGGCATACCTGGTATTTGTCCGTGCTGCTGACAAGGGATATCTCTTTCAAGGAGATCAAGCTGTTTCAACTGGGCGGTTATTTACTCGGCAAATATCATGAGCTGCTTCGCCAGTTTTTGGCGGAAGACAAGCGCATGATCAAGAAGCGGCTCGGTATGGGAGCTATTTTTCAAGCGATCCAGCAAGGGGTCAATGCGTTCATGTTTCTCATGGTCTTATGGTCCGCTTATCGACGAGAAATTTTGATCGGCCATGTGGTCAGCTATACCCAAGCCATTACGTTAACCTTGGTTTCGTCGCAAAATTTGACGCAGGGCATTCTTTCCTTATGTCAGCACAATTTATTTTTGCAGCAACTGTTCGCTTTCCTAGATTTGCAGTCCTCCGATCCTGCCGCCAGAAAAATCGGAGCTGCAGAGGCTTCCCGTGCGGCCAATACGTCCGTCATCCAATCGGTGGAATTCCGCAATGTGTCTTTCCGTTATCCCGGCGGCAGTTATCCGGCTCTGCGGAATGTCAGCTTTACCCTGCAGCGCGGAGAAACGCTCGCGATTGTAGGGCGCAACGGGTCCGGGAAGTCAACGCTGATGAAGCTGCTGACGCAGCTGTACGACTCCTTCGAAGGAGACATTCTCATCAACGGCGTCTCAATCCGCGATATGGACTGCGAAACTTTTCGCCGCAAGGTCGGCGTCGTATTCCAGGATTTTGTCCAATATGAGATGCAGGTCCGGCAAAATATCGGTTTTGGCAACGTAGCGCAAATGGAGGAGGACGCCGAATTGTGGAAGGCGGCGGATCGGGCGGGTATCGCCGAGTTGGTCCGATCCATGCCGGCAGGCCTTGCCACCCAGCTCGGGCGTTTGTTTGACGAAGGGCAGCAGCTCTCCGGTGGACAGTGGCAGCGGATTGCCATCGCCAGAGCTTTCATGCGCGAAGCCGAGCTCTATGTGCTGGACGAGCCCAGCTCCATGCTTGATCCGGAAACCGAGCTGCAGGTGTTTCAGGCGTTCCGGGAGCTGGTCCGCGACCGGTTAGGCATCTTCATTTCCCACCGCTACTCCGCCATCCGGTACGCCGACCATATCCTCATGATGGATCAAGGCACCGTGGTGGAACAGGGCAATCATCAACAGCTCATGCAGCAGAACGGAATGTATGCGGAGCTTTATTTGATGCAAGCGAACGCTTATTTGGACGCCGATCATGAGCGCAAAGCGCGTTCGGCCGTGTGATTACGGCTGGCAACCATGATCCGAAGGGAGAAATCGGAATGAACCCGAAAGAAGCTTGCGAGGCCAAGTGGCCGCCGCTTGAAGGCGCCGAACGAATCGAACGGGTCCGCTCGATTGTGATGGAGACGGCCCGGCGATTGAAGGACCCGGAAGAAATCGAGCGATTCGCTCTCGTGGAAGAACAGAAACGGATAGAACAAGGAAAGTTCTACGTAAAGTGGAACGGACTGCACCTTGCGCGGGGATATTCGGGGTTATGCCTGTTGTTCGGCGAACTGGATCGCCTAGAGCCTGATGGACAATGGGACGTCGCCGGTCACCGCTACGTCGTGCTCATGCAGCAAGCTCTGGAACGGCAGGGAATCGAGTCTTTATCCCTATGGAGCGGTATGGCCGGTATCGTTACGGGCATCCGGGCTTTGTCTCGGCAGGGCACCCGGTACGGGAATATGCTTCGGTCACTCAACGACTTTTTCCTGCGCATGTTTCCCGAGTACATGTTTGTTGTCCGAAGAAATATAAAAGAAGGCGTACTCATGTCCGATTACGACGTGATGCAGGGCTTAAGCGGCATAGGACGTTATTTGCTACATTTTAAAGAGCAGCCCGAGATGCGCATTGCGCTTACGCAGGTGCTTGAGTATATGGTTGAGCTGTGCGGGTGTAAGGAGATGCAAGGTAAACAGGTTCCGGGATGGTATATTTCGCCCGACCGGCTTATTTCCTCCTCCGATCAGGAGCTATATCCCGAGGGCTACTTTAACGGCGGAGTTTCCCATGGCATCCCGGGTCCGTTGGTCCTGCTCTCCCTTGCGCTCCAACAAGGCGTCGAAGTGGAGGGCGGGCGGGAAGCCATCCGATCCATCACCGAATGGTTGATGCGGTTTACGATCAAGGATGAGTACGGCCCCTATTGGCCCGCTCATGTATCGTGGCAGGAGCAGGCGGCGGGCGCCGCAAGCAGCTCACCACCCCGCGAAGCTTGGTGCTACGGCGGGCCCGGCGTCGCACGCACGCTGTGGCTCGCGGGGCAAGCGCTCGGGGAACCGGCGTGGAGGGAGGCGGCGGTTCAATCGTTCCTTGGCACGACCCGGCGTCCCGAACGGCTGTGGAACTTGCATTCCGCCACGTTTTGCCATGGTTATGCCGGTCTTCTGCAGATGACGCAGCGGATGATCGCAGACACGGGGACCGCAGAGCTGCTTCCTTTGCGCGACCGTCTCGTCGATCGAATTGTACAGTCCTATGATGCTAGTGCGCCTTACGGCTTTGAAGAGCTGGAGGCTGGCGAAAAGCTGCATTTCGCCGGCATGCTGGACGGGGCTGCGGGCGTTGCGCTTGCGCTGCTGGCTGTCATTCAAGATCGGGAGCCGGAGTGGGATCAGGTTTTCCTGTTGAAGTAATATTTATCGCTCTAGCCGACGGTTCACTTGTCCGTCGGCTCTTTGTTTTTCACCAATGTTCGTTACACTCTGGTTAGAAAACCACATTAGTTCAGTACCTTTTGTTCTTCTATTTGCTACTTACGATGTGAAATTTTATAATGGCGTTACAACTTAAAACCAAATTTGGTTGCTCTAGGAATCTAAAGGGTGATGTTATGGAGCGCAAATTAAATTTATTATTCGGAATCTTTGGTGGAATAATGCTAATTTGCATTAGACTTCCATCGGTTTACTTTTACTCTGTGTTGGAGAACTTTCAAGGGTTTATAAGTGACTACATTGCACAATTTCTATCCCGTTGTTCAAGACGGAAGCGGCAGAGCCTGACGAATATGAATATTGTGAAACATAAAGCGGCCCGCCGGAATCGCTCCCGGTGAGCCGCTATTTTTGCTTCTTAGATTTTCATGACTCCGCCGGTGCTGGCCGAGGTTACGAGCTTGGAATAGCGGGCCAGATAACCCGTTTTCACCTTCGGCTCGAAGCCTTTCCAGTTGCCACGGCGGCGTTCGAATTCCTCGTCGCCGACCAGCAGCTCGATTTTGCGGTTAACGAGATCGAGCTCGATGATATCGCCGTCTTCGACGAAGGCGATCGGACCGCCTTCCGCCGCTTCCGGCGAGATGTGGCCGATGCTGATACCGCGCGATGCGCCGGAGAAACGGCCGTCCGTAATGAGACCGACTTTCGCGCCGAGCCCCATCCCAACGATTTGCGAGGTTGGAGCGAGCATTTCCGGCATGCCGGGGCCGCCTTTCGGGCCTTCGTAACGGATAACGACGACGTGGCCTTCTTTCACTTTGCCGTTGGCGATGCCTTCCAGCGCCGCTTCCTGCGAATCGAAGCAGATAGCCGGCCCTTTGTGATAGCCGCCTACGGACTTGTCGACCGCACCGACCTTGATGATCGAGCCGTTCGGCGCAAGGTTGCCGAACAACACCGCTAAGCCGCCTTGCTCCGAGTGCGGATTGTCAAGCGTATGGATGACGTCCGTGTTCAAAATGTCGCAGCCGGCTACGTTTTCGCGCAGCGTTTTGCCGGTCACGGTGATGCAGTCGCCGTACAGCGCGCCCGGCTTTTTGAACAATTCGTTCAGAACGGCGCTAACGCCCCCGGCGTTGTGCACGTCCTCGATATGATAATCGGAGGCCGGAGCGATTTTCGCCAAGTGCGGGATGCGCTTCGCCACTTCGTTGATCCGCTCGATCGGGTATTCGAAGCCCGCTTCGTGCGCCAAAGCAAGCGTATGCAGCACGGTATTCGTCGAGCCGCCCATCGCCATATCCAGCGCGAACGCATTGTCGATCGCTTCCATCGTCACGATATCGCGCGGTTTGATATCCTTTTGAATCAGCTCCATGAGCTGCTTCGCGGAACGCTTCACGAATTCTTTGCGGTCTTCGGAAATCGCCAAGATAGTACCGTTGCCCGGGAGCGCCAGACCGAGAGCTTCCGCCAGACAGTTCATCGAGTTCGCCGTGAACATGCCGGAGCAGGAACCGCAGGTCGGACAGCCGTATTGCTCAAGCTCAAGCAGACCTTTGTCGTCGATTTTGCCGGCTTGGTAAGCGCCCACGCCTTCGAACACGGAGGACAGCGAGATCGAACGGCCGTCGCTCGTTTTACCCGCTTTCATCGGACCGCCGCTGACGAAAACCGTCGGAATGTCGACGCGCAGTGCGCCCATCATCATGCCCGGCGTAATTTTGTCGCAGTTCGGGATGCAGACCATGCCGTCGAACCAGTGCGCGGATACGACCGTTTCGAGAGAATCGGCAATGATCTCGCGGCTCGGCAAGGAATAGCGCATGCCGATATGCCCCATGGCAATGCCGTCGTCTACGCCGATTGTGTTAAATTCAAACGGCACGCCGCCCGCTTCGCGAATCGCTTCTTTCACGAGCTTGCCGAATTCCTGCAGGTGAACGTGACCCGGAACAATGTCGATATACGAGTTGCAAACCGCGATAAACGGCTTGTCGAAGTCCTCCTCTTTGACGCCGGCGGCACGCAGCAAGCTGCGGTGCGGAGCACGGTCAAAGCCCTTTTTGATCATGTCGCTTCTCATTTTTCCCTTGGACATTCGCTTAAAGCCTCCGTTTCCATCCCTATGAAAATAGAATTCTACGATTTAACGCTTCACTCGATTGTATCACGTTTCCCCGGAATTGAAAACGTGAACCGAATTGGAAAAAAGCCAGTTTCCCTGGCTGACGAGCCGTTTTTGCGGCCTGGTCGGCAAATCTGTTATAATTCGGTTAGCTTCAGGAAATTAAGTATCGGAGGATGCGTCATGACGGAGTTTGATTTTTTGTACGACGGTACGGAGGAAACGAAAACCCGCTTCGTATGCGTAGTCGGCGAAACGCTGCGGCGGTTTGATCTGGCGATTACGAGCACGAATCGTTTTTATGGAAAAAAATTAGTCACCGATATGCAGACGGGACGGACGGCAGTCATCGGCCCCGACGATCTGGAGGAAGAAGGATACTTGGAGCACGCGTACAAACTCAACGAAGAGGAAGCCAACGAGCTGCGGGCGTTTCTGAGCGACGTTGTCGGACCAATCAGCTTCACGGACATTTGAACGAATAGCGGGAGACGGGATTACTTCACGGTAAGCCCGTTTTTTACTTTGAAGGAAGCGCCCCGAATATGCAGAAAAGCCCCCGGCACCGCTAAATACGGCATCCGGGCGGCTTGCCCCGTTATCTTCGGACCAGATCCTCGCGCACCGGCGTGAACGAGTCGAGCAGCGCGCTTGCCTCCAGCGCCCGGCAGCCGTGCTTCGCTCCACTCGGGATGTAGATCGTCTCTCCCGCCACGACCACTTTCGTTTCCCCGTCTACCGTAAATTCCAGCCGGCCCTTCAAGCAGTACGACAGCTGCTCGTGCGGGTGGCTGTGCACGTACCCTTCGGCCCCTTCCTCGAAATGCACTTCCATCATCATGATGCCGGCTCCCGGCTCGAATATTTTCCGTTTCACGCCAGGCTCGGCGTTTTCCCATACGTTGATGTTGCTCATGCGCCGTCCCCTCTTCCCGATCCTAGTCTTTCGATTATATCGCAGGGTCGTACGAATTCGAAGGGAGTTTCCCAAGGTGAAACAGGCTTTTTTTCAGGTGCGGACGTCTTAGCGGGAGGCAGCTCCTTTGCGGTACTGCTCCGGCGTGACGCCTGTCGCTTTGGCAAAGGCCCGGTATAGTTGGCTTGGGCTCGAAAACCCCAGACTGTAGCTGATCTCCGTAACGCTGGCGCGCGTCCTCGCGAGCTGTTCCTTCGCCTGTTCGATCCGCAAGCGCAAAATATATTGATAGGGCGTCACGCCCACCGTCTGCGTAAAAGAGCGGATAAAGTGAAACTTGCTCTGATAAACGAGCGAAGCCAGCCTCTCCATCGTCAGCCGCTCCGTATAATGCGCATGAATAAACTCCAGGATATCCGTCATCCCTGACACGAGCGCCCGATCGACATGCCGTCCGTTCAGACCGTCGGAGACGCGTGAGCCGCTTTTATCCACCATGCGCCGTATATAAGCCAGCACCCGGCCTTCGGTTTCTTCCACCGCCAGCGGGTCGGGACCGTCGCGAAGCACCAGCTCGGAAGTCCAGGCCTTCATTTGTTTTTTAATGTCTTCTAGATTAACAAGGGGCCTGGCATCCAGCTCCGGCTCCTGCACCGACCATCCTTCAACAAGCAGCTGCTTCCGGACCTGCACGATATATACGCCCCCATCCGGACCGAGCGAAAAATGATGCTCCTCCCCCGGATGCTGGATCAAAGCATGGCCTCCACTGATCGAATACACTCTCCGCTCCTGCGTTAAGCGACACGTGCCGGTGACCGGAATGGTAATTTGGTAAAAATCGGCGTGGGCATGGGGGATATTCTCAAACGTATTCTCGATTCGCCATAGCTCCATGTTCGGCGTCGTTAATTTAAATTGCATGTCCGGTCTCCCTCCTTCCCGCCATTATAGCAAAAATTGCTCGGACGTTAAGCAATTTTTGCGGCGACTTCGTCCGCTTCCTCCCTTAAGATTAGAAAGAAAAAAAGGATAGGTGCCTATGAACGCTAAAGACACGTTAAGCAAAACCGCCTCGGCCGGCATGCTTGCGCTGACCGGGGTCAGCCTGGCGCATCTGCTGAACGACGCGATGCAGTCCGCCATCCCTGCGGTATTCCCGATCTTCCAGCGAACGATGCAGCTCAGCTTCGCGCAAATCGGCTGGATCGCCTTCGCCCTGAACGTCACGGCCTCCGTATTGCAGCCGCTTGTCGGCTATTACACCGACAAGCGTCCGACGCCGCTGCTGCTTCCGGCGGGCATGGTTTTCTCGCTGCTCGGCATGATCGGATTCGCCTATTCGGCCAATTGGTGGATGCTGATTGCCTCCGCCTTGCTGCTGGGAGTCGGCTCGTCCGTGCTGCATCCCGAATCTTCGCGAGTCGCCCACCTTGCCTCCGCCAAAGGAAGAGGACTTGCCCAATCCATCTTTCAGGTCGGGGGTAACACCGGACAGGCGCTGGCTCCCTTAATCGTCGCCTGGCTTGTGGTGCCTCAAGGACAACGAGGGCTGCTCTTGTTCTCATTCGCCGCCGTATTGGGAATCGTGCTGCAGGGCATCGTCTCGGGCTGGTACCGGCGTCATCTTGCCGCTCAGTCCGCCAAGAAACGGAGCGCCTTACCGGCCGATACGAAGCCCTTGAAAAAAGGATATGTCTCCTTCGCCATCGGTTTGCTGATTGTCTTGTTGTTCTCCAAATTTGTGTATATTGCCGGCATGACCGGCTACTATGCCTTTTATTATATGGACCGGTACGGGTTGTCCTTGGAAAAGGCCCAGCTTTGCTTATTCGTGCTTCAAGCGGCCGGCATGCTCGGGACGCTGTTCGGCGGCCCGCTTGCCGACCGTTTCGGACGGAAGCGGATCATCTGGTTTTCCATTCTCGGCACCGCGCCATTCTCGCTGCTGCTGCCCTATGCAACGCCGTTCTGGGCCGCCGTGCTTTGCTTTATGATCGGCGCCATCCTGATGTCCGGGTTTACGGTGATTATCGTATACGCGCAGGAACTGCTCCCCGGGAAGGTCGGGACCGTCGCCGGGTTGTTTTTCGGATTGGCGTTCGGACTTGGCGGGCTCGGGTCCGTCGTTCTGGGCGCGCTGATCGATAAGACGAGCATCTCCTTTGTCATTCAGCTCTGCGCCTTCCTCCCGCTGCTGGGCGTCGCCGCCCTGCTCCTGCCCAAAGACGTCGGTACGGCGAGGCAAATCCCCGAAGCGGAGACGGTCGCGGGGGTCTGACTGCCGATTCCTGATAACCCTGCGCTCCATCCAAGATAAAACAGAACAGACCTCCGAGCCGCATCAGCAGTTTTAGGAGGTCTGTTTCATTCCCATCCTCGGTTTTTTATTCCCAAGGAAAATCCGTAATCAAATAATCGGCGAACGTCTTGCTTTGCTCCCGGCGGATTCTGCGTATTTCCGCCCGGTGCTTCGCCGTTTCGTGCAGCCGCTTCTCTTCCTCCGTCTCCGGGACGACTTGCGGCACCGGAACGGGCCGCTGGTCGTCATTCAGCGCGACGAAGGTCAGAAAGGCCGTTGCCGCGATTTTGCGCTCGCCGGTAATCAGGTCCTCGGTGATGACTTTTACAAATACTTCCATCGAGCTTTTACCGGTCCACGTGACGAACGATTCGAGGCAAACCGAGTCCGTAGGCCGCACGGGCGACAAAAAGTCGACGGAGTCGGTGGATGCGGTAACGACGTTTTCCCGGCAGTGCTTGGAAGCCGAAATCGAAGCGATATCGTCAATATAAGCCATTAGCTTGCCGCCGAACAGCGTATTGTGGTTGTTGACATCGGTCGGGAATACCCGGGAAGTTTTGTAGCAACGCGATTGTTTGGCATATTGTTGTTCCATAAGTTCAGCCGCCTCTTTTCATTATCCGATCAATTTCATTAATCCCCTGAATTCGAGCTCTTCAAACTTGCTCAAAACCGTTTGCCGGTCCATTTCCCAGAAGCAGCTTTCCAGCGCGCAGGCGACGGGAGCTTCACAGCAGATCGTCGCAAGGCTTCGCGAGAGATGCAGCATGTCAAGTTGCGTCTCGATCTTGGAGCGGACACCTTTCGGCAGCAGCGCCAGATTTTCCAAAATCCCCTCAATGGATTCGTACTCCACCAGCAGCTTGAGCGCCGTCTTTTCTCCGATGCCTTTGACACCCGGGTAATTATCCGCCGTATCGCCCATGAGCCCTTTAAGATCGATAATTTGTTTCGGTGCCAACTGCATTTCCTCAAGCAGCGATTCCGGGCTGTAGACGGCGTAATTGCCCTGGCCCTTCTTCATAATCACGACGCGCACCCGCTCGGCCACGAGCTGCAGCATATCGTGATCTCCCGTCAGTATGTATACTTCCGCGTCCTGGCTGAAGTGCTTCGCCAGCGTGCCGATACAATCGTCAGCCTCGTACCCGGAGATGCCTACGTTCACGACGCCGAAGCTGGACGTCACTTCTTTGACAAGGTCGAACTGGGGAATAAGCTCTTCCGGACATTCGACCCGGTTCGCCTTGTATTCCGTGAATTGCTCGCTGCGGAACGTTTTGCTGCCCATGTCCCAGCAGCATACGATGTGTGTCGGCCCAAACCGCTGAACCGCGTCCCAAAAATATTTCACGAACCCGAATACGGCGTTCGTCGGCGTCCCGGCGCTCGTTTTCATAATATAGCCGCTGTAGGAAGTGGCATAAAAAGCGCGGAACAGCAAGGCCATTCCGTCAACGAGCAGAACCCGCGGAAGCGTTCCCTGCTTATCATCCAAATCATTTATATCGTTGGTATCCTTCAATTGCTCCAAGCTTCATCTCTCCCATGAACCGTTATTCCTTCATCATTATAACACAGGTTCGCATGCTGGAGACGCAACGTTTGCAGAAGCAAAAAGTCCCAGCTAAGTTCGTGCAATCCAAAAAAAGAATCCCGATCGATTCGTGGGCCTGAAAGGCTCCCCGTTCGATCAGGATGAATTGGGTCGATATCCGTTCGCTATACCAAATGAGACTCGACGCGGGTACCGGACGTTTTTTCGGCGATTTGCTGCAGGATTGCTTGGATGCCTTTGATGTTTTCTTCGACGAAACCGGATTCCAGCACCTCGTCGTGATTGCCGATCAACGAATATTCCGCATAGCTTCCTTCCGTCGACTCCTTCCATAACAAGCGGTTGCCTGGCGCCGCATCCTCTGCGCCGGTGCCTGCGGCCACGAAGCCGTGAATGTCAGCCCGGACCGTTCCCGTATTCAGCAGCCCGTTTTTGTACATGGCGTAGTCGTATATTTTTTGCTTATACGTCTCCGTCAAAATTTGCTTATACGGTTCGGAGATTTGTTCCAGCAGAAGATCGATTTCCCGGACCGTTTCCTCTCTGGTCAAGTCAATGATTTCACTGCTCTTGATGGAATCGATCATGATGATATCGGACACCGCATACCCTCTGCTTTCCAGCGCTTTGGCCACTTCGTGCACCAGATTGCCTCCCGTCGAATAGCCGAGCAGTATGTAAGGCTGCGTGTCTTGAATGCTGACGATATGCTCCACGTAGCGCTCCAGCAGCTCTTCCTCATGCCCGCAGTCCTGGATGAAGTCGAGGCCGTAGACGACGCAGCGGTCTTCCAGCAGTCTGGCCATCTCGGCAAAAGCAAGCCCATAGCCGATCATCGGAGGGAAGCAGAACAGGTTGATCGGGCCACTCTCATTTAACTTGACGACCGGGTAACCGGCGTTCCGCTCCAGCTCGGATTTCATTAGCTCGCGCGCAAGCCCTTCGACCGTCGGCGATTCGAATACGGCGCGAATCGGCAGCTCGATGCTCGTCTCCCTATGAATTTTGCGCACCAGCTCCAGCACCTTGAGCGAGTGCCCTCCCAAGGCGAAGAAATTATCCTTCACCCCGGCGCGCGGAACGCCCAGCACCTCCTGCCAGATCTGCGCCAGCCGTTCTTCCGTCCCTGTGCGGGGCGCGGTGTACTCCATTCCCGTCCGCATGCTTCCGTCCGGAGCCGGCAGCGCCTTGCGGTCGATCTTTCCGCTGGAAGTCAGCGGCATGCGCTCCACAGGCACAAAATACGCCGGAACCATGTACCCCGGCAGCGTTGCGGCCAAAGCATCACGCAGCTCGCCTGCGGCAAGCTCCCGGTCTCCAGTGACATACGCGCACAACTGCAGTCCGCCCTCGTCCGCGATCGCAACGACGACGGCTTCCCGGACGGACGGCACCTTCATCAGCTGCGCCTCCACCTCGCCAAGCTCGATCCGGTACCCGCGGATTTTGACTTGATCGTCAATGCGGCCCGCAAACTCGATCGTTCCGTCCGGCAGCCATCTCGCCCAATCGCCCGTGCCGTACATCCGCTCGCCCGGCGCGAACGGATTGGCGACAAACTTCTCCGCCGTCAGCTCCGGACGGTTCAGGTACCCTTTGGCCAGCCCGTCACCGGAAATATACAACTCGCCTGGCACGCCTACAGGCTGCAATTGCCTATGCCGATTCAAAATATAGGCTGCGGTATTGTGGATCGGCTTCCCTAACGTGACTGGAAACCCTGCTTCGCATTGGCCGGCAAGCACATCGATCGTCGTCTCGGTCGGACCGTAATGGTTGTGAAGCGCGTAGCCTTTGCGGACCAATTTTTCTTTTAAGGAATCCTCCAGCCGCTCTCCTCCGCAAATCAAGACGCGCAGCGAAGGATGGACCTCCTCGTCTTCCCCGGCCAGAAATTCCCGCATGAGCGCTTGGGGAAGATCCAGGATTTGGATTTCGTTGGCAGCTATATAATCCAAAAGACGCCGCTTGCTCAAAAGCGTCTCCTTACGAATAACGTGCAGCTCGCCGCCGTGCAGCAGCATGCCGAACATCTGCTCCACGCTGGGATCGAACGTATATTCCGCCGTCAAAATCATCCGCGGCCGGACTTGTCCGAAGTACCTGGCATGGAACCAACGGATTGTATTGATGACGCTGCGGTGCGCGACCATCACCCCTTTAGGCTGACCCGTCGTTCCCGACGTGTAGAGCACGTAGATCAGGCTGTCCGGCCCGCTGGCGTGCTCCGGATTCGAACCGTCGTCTCCGTAGGCCTGAGGGTCGTCCAGCACGATGACTTTGCTGTCAAAAGAAACGCGCTCCCGCAGACGGTCCTGCAGCAGCAAGAGCTGTGCGCCCGAGTCTTTCAGCATGTAACGAATCCGTTCCTCCGGATATTCGGGATCGATTGGCACATAAGCGCCTCCGGCTTTGAGAATCGCCAGCTCGCCGACGATCATCTCAAGCGACCGCTCCGCCATAATCGCGACAAGCTTGTCCGGCCGCACCCCTTCGGCCCGCAGCGTATGCGCCAGCCGGTTCGCCCGCTCGTTCAGCTCGCTGTAGGTCAGCCGCACGTCTTCCCAGACGACCGCCGTCCGGTCTGGCGTACGCGCCGCCTGCTCTTCGAACAGGCCATGCACGGTCCGCTCCCGCGGATAATCCGCTGCCGTCGCGTTGAACGCCCGGACGAGCCGCTCTTTTTCCTCCGGCGTCGTCAGCTCCAGCTCGCTCACGCGAAGGTGCGGGTTATCCATGACCTGCTCCAGAACATGGACAAAATGCCCCTGAATGCGCCGGATCTCGTCCTCATCGTACGCCAGCGTATTGTAGCCGAAGCTTACCCGGATCTCTTCGCCTGGCAGCACCACCAGGTTGAAATCGTAATTCGTCTGCTCGAATACCGACACATTGCCGATCTCAAAAGCCTCCTCCTCGGGACTTCCGAGCTGCTCCACCTGCTCCTCTACCGGATAGTTTTCGAACACCATGATGTGACTGATCAAATCGTGCTTTTGCTCAGTCAGCGCCTGAATCTCGAACAGCGGATACGTATCGTAGGCGTTGGAGGCCAGCGCTTGCTCCTGGGTCCTCTTCATCGCTTCCGCGAAGGTCTCTTCCGCCTCGCAGCGGATGCGCACCGGGATCGTATTAATAAACAAGCCGACGATCCCTTCCACCCCTTGAATATCGGACGGCCTGCCCGATACGACGCTGCCGAACACGGCGTCTCCGTTGTTGTTGTACTTCTGCAAAATGACGCCCCACGCGGTCTGCATCAGCGTATTCACGGTCACCTGATGCTTCTTCGCCGTCCGGTTCATCCGCTCGGTGAGCGATTTGCCCAGCCCGCAGCTCCATTCACCCGGACCGTAGCCCTCCGCCTTGCACGGCTTCGTTCTCGGCAGCGCCGTCCGCTGCTCGTAGCCGGACAAGTACTCGCGCCAATAGGCGGCGGCCGCCTCGCCGTCCTGAGCTTCCAGCCATTCGATAAAACGGCTGTACGGCACGGCCGGGACAAGCTCGGGCTGTCTTTGCTCCCGGAGGGCGTTGTAGCCTTCGAACACTTCCTTGTTCACCAGAGACAGGCACCAGCCGTCCATGACGATGTGGTGAAAGCTCCAGATAAAGCGATACGCCCGTTCCCCGGTGCGCAGGATCGATACGCGGATCAGCACGTCCCGGCTCAGGTCGAAGCCTTTCGCCTTATCCGCGATCTCGAAAGCTTGCGCATAAGCGCTGCGCTCCGCTTCTTCCATCCCACGCAGGTCCCCGTAATGGAAGCCGCAGTCCCTGCTCCGGTAGACGACCTGCAGCGGCTCCGTTCCCCTGTCGGTATAAAAATTGGTCCGCAGCGCCCCATGCCGGCGTACAAGCAGATTCAGGCTTTGGGCGAAGGCCTCGATATCGAAGCTTCCCTGCAGATCGTAGGTCACCTGTTCGAAATAAGCGGACGATTGCCGGTCGAACTGGCTGTAGAATAGCATCCCTTTCTGCATCGGCGTGAGCGCGTACACGTTCTCGATCTCACCGGCGGCTCCCGCCTGTTCCACAAGCTGATCCAGCTCTTCGATGGTCAATCCTTTAAACGAAATGTCGCTAGGCGTCAGCTCCGGCCGCTCCTTAGAAGCGCAATGCGCAACGACTTCCCTCAAGCTCGCTTCCAGCAGTCCGGCCAGCCGCTCCATCGTTTCCTTCCGGTACGTTTGGCCGCTGTAGCTGATCGTCAGCTCAAGCACGCCGCCCGAGATCATGCCGTTAATATCGAGCGTATAGGCTCTGGCCATGCCCGGTCCGATCGGCGAGCCGCTGGAATATGGAGAGGCGTGGAGCGCATTCACTTCCATATCCTGGTCGAACTGCCCCAAATAGTTAAAGCTGATCTCCGGCCGCACCGCGAACGTTTCGCCCTCCCGAGGCGCGGACAAATAGCGGAGGATTCCGTAGCCGATCCCCTTTTGCGGAATTTGACGCAGCCCTTCCTTGACCCGCTTGATCCGCTGTGATACGTCTTGGCCGGCGTCCATCTCCAGCACGACCGGAAACTGGGTTGTAAACCAGCCCACGGTGCGCGTAATATCCATGTCCGGAACAATGGCTTCTCGCCCATGGCCTTCCAGATTGACCAGCACCCGCTCCATCCCGCTCCACCGGTGAACGGCCATACCTACGGCTGTAAGCAGCAGATCGTTCACTTCGGTGTTGTAAGCGCGGTGCGCTTGCTTGAGAAGCTGCCCCGTTTCCTGCTCGGTCCATACCGCCGTAACAGCTCCGCTTTCCGCAAGGAGCGGCCTTTCCAGCCGGTCCGGCGTCTCGTCCTTGGGCAGCGGCTCGTACCCGGCCTGGGCAATTTGCCGCCAATAGGCGCGTTCTCGCTCCATGGCCGGGTCATCGGCGTAAAGGGACAGCCGCTCCGCCCACAGCCGGAACGAATCCGTCTTATGCGGGAGGCGGATCGTCTCGCCTTGGACAGCCTGCTCGTAGGCGCTCGCCAGATCCTCGAACAGGATGCGCCAGGATACCCCGTCTACGACCAGATGCTGAATCACGATTAGCAGATGATCTCCGTCCGCGCAGCGGAACAGCCCCAGCTTCATGAGCGGTCCGGCGCTCAGATCAATGCCGCTTTGAATCTCGTTCGCCTTCGCTTCAACCGACGCGGCGCAGTCCGGTTCGGCCGTGAAATCCGCGATATCCAGCGTGAACGGCTCGCCTTCGTCGCCCCCGCGGTTCCATGCGGCGTAACCGCCGTTTTCCGTCCTACGGTAAACGGTGCGCAGCGCGTCGTGATGCCCAACGATATGGCGCATCGCCTGACGGAGCGCCGCTTCGTCGAAGCCGTCCTTCCGGTAAAACATCACCGCCTGGTTAAAATGATGCGGTTCGGCCGGCTCCTGCCCGAAAAACCAATGCTGAATCGGCGTCAGCTTCATGTCGCCCGCAACTTCTCCTTGGTCGGCAATGCGGCTTACTGGCCGTACAACTCCGCTGAGCGCGGCTATGGTCGGGAATTGGAACAAGTCTTTCATTTCCAGCTTGTAGCCTGCTTGAAACAGCCGGGAGGAAATTTGAATCGATTTAATCGAATCGCCTCCAAGGTCGAAGAAATTGTCCATAACTCCGATCTTTTTGACTCCTAAAACCGCCTGCCACACCGACGCCAGTGCTTGCTCCACGGCAGTCCGCGGGGCCACGTATTCCGCCCCCGTCTGGACGTTTCCTTCCGGTGCCGGCAGCGCTCTGCGATCCACTTTGCCGTTCGGCGTCAGCGGAATCCGCTCCACCTGCACGAAATACGACGGCACCATGTACCCCGGCAGCTCCTGCGACAGCGCGCTTCGAACCTCACTTGCCATCAATTCATTCTCCGTCGTGAAGTACGCGCACAGTTGCTTTTGCCCCTGCTCGTCCTCCCGCGCGATCACGACCGCTTCCCGCACGCCTTCCACGCGCAAGAGCTGTGCTTCCACCTCACCCAGCTCGATCCGGTAGCCCCGGATTTTCACCTGCTCGTCGATCCGGCCTTTGTACTCCAGCGTCCCGTCCGCACGCCAGCGCGCCAAGTCTCCCGTCCGGTAGCAGCGCTCTCCTTCGCGCACCGGGCTGGCGATAAACTTCTCCGCCGTTAGCTCCGGGCGGTTCAAGTAACCCCGCGCCACCCCGTCTCCGCCGACGATCAGCTCGCCCCACGCTCCGACCGGCTGCAGCTTCATCCCGCGGTCGACCACATAAGCCGTCGAATGCGCGATCGGACGGCCAATCGGCACCGCTTCCGTCTGCTCGCCGACAATCGCATGCGTCGTCGAGAACGTCGTATTTTCCGTCGGACCGTAGCCGTTGACCAGACGCAGCCCGGGATTGTCTCGCAGCACTCGGTTAATATGCGGCACCGACAGTACGTCTCCGCCCACAAGCAGCGTGTTCATGTCCCCGAACAGACGGCTATTCTGCTGCGTCAGCTGGTTGAACAACGGTGCGGTCAGCCACATCGTTGTGATCCCGTACTCCTGGATCGCTTTCCGTAGACGTTCCGCGTTCAAAATAACGTCGCTGCTCACCAAATACAGCTGACCGCCGTTCAGCAGCGCTCCCCAAATTTCAAACGTCGACGCATCGAATACGACGGCCCCCGTCTGCAAAATGCGCGTCGTTTCATCCAACCGAACGTAATTCGTATTTTTTACTAACCGGACCACGTTGCGGTGCTCAACCATAACGCCCTTCGGCTTGCCCGTCGTTCCTGACGTATAGATCACATACGCCAAGTCGTCCGCTCTGCTCATCGGCTCCAGATTCGAAGCATCGTCGTGGTAAGCCCCGGCATCGCTCAGGTCGACGACCGTTCCCGCAAAGTCCGCACGCACCAGCTCCCGGCGCTGCGTCAGCAGCAGCTTGGCGCCCGAATCGTCCAGCAGGTAGCGGACGCGCTCCTCCGGATAATCCGGGTCGACCGGAACATACGCGCCTCCAGCCTTCAAAATCGCCAGCACCCCGACCACCATCTCGACGGAGCGCTCGGCTCTGATCGCGACCGGCTCGTCGCGCTCCACACCTGCAGCCCGCAGCGTCCGCGCCAGACGGTTCGCCTGTTCATTCAGCTCGCGGTAGGTCAGCTTGGCGTCCTCGCACACGACCGCCGTCTGCTCCGGGGTACACACCGCCTGCGCTTCGAACAGCGCGCCGATGCTCTGCTCCCGCGGATAATCCGCCGCCGTAGCATTGAATTGCTCGACAATCTGCGCCTGTTCCTGCGGCGTCCCGATCTGGATCGCCGTTAAGTTTGTTTGCGGATTAGCGACAACCGCATCGATGAGCCGGACCAGATGCTCCGCCATCCGTTCCACGGTCTCCCGCTTGTAAAGCGCAGTGGCGTATTCGAAGCCGCAGCCGATCGTCTCCCCATCCTCAGACGCGTGAAAGCTCAAGTCGAACTTCGCCACCGTGTGCTCCTGCGGATAAGGGGCCAATTGCAGACCGTCGATCCGCTGCTCCTTTTGTTCCGTATTTTGCAGCACGAACAACGTATCGAACAGCGGGTTGCGGCTCATATCCCTCGGGATATTGAGCTGCTCGACCAGTTCTTCGAACGGGTAATCCTGATTTTCGTAAGCCTGCAGCGCATGTTCTCTGACGTCCTGCAAATAAGCAAGGAACGTTTTCTCTCCCGACGGATCATTCCGGATCGCCAAAGTGTTGACGAACATGCCGATCAAGCCGCCCAAGTCCGCGTGCGGCCGTCCCGCAATCGGAGTCCCGACCACGATATCCTCCTGCCCGCTGTATTTGCCGAGCAATGCAGTATACGCCGCAAGCAGCACCATATACAGCGTCGTCCCGCTTTGCGCCGCCAGCCGCCGGAGTCCCTCGCTATGTCTGCGGTCAAGGACAAACTCATATACGCTGCCGCTAAAGCTTCGTACCGCAGGACGCGCATAATCGGTCGGCAGGTCGAGCACGGGCAGGCCCCCGGAGAAAACGTCCAGCCAATAGCTCTCCTGTCGGCGGTAACGCTCGCTTTGTTTTTGCCCCTGCTGCCATACGGCATAATCCTTATACTGAATCGGAAGCGGCGATAAGTCCTCCCGTCCGTACAGCCGGACAAACTCTTGAACGAGAACGCCTATGGACGTTCCGTCGGAAATAATATGATGCATGTCGAACATCAAAATATGATGATCCTGCCCGGTTTCGATCAGCCCGACCCGGAACAGCGGGGCCTGCGTCAAATCGAACGGGCGCACGAACCGTTGCACGAGTCCGGCGGCTTCTTCTTCTCCGGTCTGCATGAACTCTACGGAAAAACCGACCTCTTGATGCACCCGTTGTATCGGTTCGCCGCCGTTGACCGTGTCAAAGCTGGTGCGCAGCGTTTCGTGACGCGCGATGAGACGGCGGAACGCCTCCTCCATCCGGGCCCGATCCAGCGGCCCGTCCAGCTTCATCACGCCCGGCATATTATAGCTGAGCCCGACGCCGGAGAACTGCTGCAGCAGGTACATCCGTTTTTGAGCCGAGGACACCGGATAATAGTCGCTCTCCGCAGCAGCCGATATCGAGGCGTACGCGGTTTGTTCCATCGCCTCGATCACCTGCGCAAGCTGTTCGATGGTCGGATGCTGGAACACATCGCGAAGCTGCACGTTCTTCCGCATTTCTTTTTGAATGATGGAAACCAGATTGGTCGCGCGCAAAGAATGCCCTCCGAGATCAAAGAAATTGTCTTTGATCCCTACGGCCGGAAGCTCCAGCACGTCCTGCCAAATATGCGCCAATTGCGCTTCCAGCGTCGTTCGCGGGGCCACGTATTCCGTTCCCGTCTGGACGCTTCCTTCTGGCGCAGGCAGCGCCTGGCGGTCCACTTTGCCGTTCGGCGTCAGCGGAATCCGCTCCACCTGCACGAAATACGACGGCACCATGTACCCCGGCAGCTCCTGCGACAGCGCGCTGCGCACTTCCCCTGCGCTTAGCTCGCTCTCTGCCGTAAAGTACGCGCACAGCTGCTTCTGCCCCTGCTCGTCCTCCCGCGCGATCACGACCGCTTCCCGCACGCCTTCCACGAGCAGCAGCTGCGCTTCTACCTCGCCCAACTCGATCCGGTAGCCCCGGATTTTCACCTGCTCGTCGATCCGGCCTTTGTATTCCAGCGTCCCGTCCACACGCCAGCGCGCCAAGTCTCCCGTCCGGTAGCAGCGCTCTCCTTCGCTCACCGGGCTGGCGATAAACTTCTCCGCCGTCAGCTCCGGGCGGTTCAAGTAGCCCCGCGCTACCCCGTCCCCGCCGACGATCAGCTCGCCCCACGCTCCGACCGGCTGCAGCTTCATCCCGCGGTCGACCACATAAGCCGTCGAATTCGCAATCGGACGGCCGATCGGCACCGCTTCCGTCTGCTCCCCTGCAATTGCATGCGTCGTCGAGAACGTCGTATTTTCCGTCGGACCGTAGCCGTTGACCAAACGCAGCCCCGGGTTGTCCCGCACCACCCGGTTGATGTGCGGTACCGACAATACGTCCCCGCCCACGAGCAGCGTGTTCATGTCGCCGAACAGACAGCTGTTCTGCTGCGTCAGTTGGTTAAACAACGGCGCGGTCAGCCACATCGTTGTGATGCCGTACTGCCGGATCGCTTCCTGCAAACGGGCTGCGTTCAGAATCACGTCGCTGCTGACCAAATACAGCTGCCCGCCGTTCAGCAGCGCTCCCCATATTTCGAACGTTGACGCGTCGAACACAACGGCACCCGTCTGCAATATGCGCGTCGTTTCGTCCAACCGAACGTAATTCGTATTTTTTACTAATCGGACCACGTTGCGGTGCTCGACCATGACGCCCTTCGGCTTGCCCGTCGTTCCCGACGTATAGATCACATACGCCAGATCCTCCGGTCCGCTTATCGGCTCCAAGTTCGTTGCATCGTCGTGGTAAGCACCCTCATCGTTCAGGTCGACGACCGTGCCCATAAAGTTCGTACGCCCCAGCTCCCGGCGCTGCGTGAGCAGCAGTCTGGCCCTCGAATCGTCTAATAGGTATCGGATGCGCTCCTCCGGGTACTCCGGATCAATCGGCACGTACGCGCCTCCGGCCTTCAAAATCGCCAGCACCCCGACCACCATCTCGACGGAACGCTCGGCCAAGATGGCGACAGGCTCATCGCGCTTCACCCCTGCAGCCCGCAGCGTCCGTGCCAGACAGTTCGCCCGCTCGTTCAGCTCGCGGTAGGTTAACTTCGCATCTTCGCATACAACCGCCGTCTGCTCCGGCGTCCGCGACGCCTGCGCCTCGAACAGCGCGCCGATGCTCTGCTCCCGTGGATAATCCACCGCCGTGGCATTGAATTGCTCGACAATCTTCGCTTTTTCGTCCTCCGTTAACACATCAGCGTCCTGAAGCCGAAGCTCCGGCTGGAATAATACCGCGGCGAAAAAACGATTTAGCCGATTCGTAAACCTGACAATCGTCTCTTCCCTATAGCGCTGCTCGTCGTACGATACGTTTAACCGGATCGCCCCTTGGTCCAGTTCGAATTGAAGCTCCAGCTCGGCCGCCGCATGTTCCTTGTAATCGTTCGTATGCAGGCTTTTCATCGCAACGACCGTATGGATGACGGGAACGCCCTCCGAATCGTGCGGGACGTGAAGGTGATCAATGTAATTCCAAAAAGGGAAGCTTTGATGCTCGATTGCTTCGCCGACGGACGATTTAATCTGCGCCAGCAGCGCTTTAAAGGCGGTCTGATGATTGACATTGTTTTTTAATAGAAGCAAAGGGTTAATCAGCGCAGCTCCCTGATTCGCGTCCGCGACCGTCGGGACGGCGACCACCACATTTTCCTCGCCCGTATACGTATGTAGCAAGCTTTTGATCCCCGCCAAAAGAACAATAAACGCAGCCCACGGCGATCCGCCGGTGATGGACATCAGCCTTTGGGACAAATCCGGGGGCAGCGAGCCAGAATACGTTCGGAGGCCGCCTGTTCTGATGCCTGAGCCGGTCTCGCCGTTCAAAACCGGCCCAACCCGGTCGTAAGGCAGGCACGAAATATGATCTTCACCCTCAAACTTGCCGCTCCAGTAAGCTTTTTCCTTCTCAAATAAGGCTGTCAATTGCATCCCTCCTGCTTTATTTAGGACAATGGGGCAACCAGATGGGTTGAATACGGCCGGATAATACTTTACGAGTGTGCGCCGCGGAATCATCCGTAAACACACACTCGTAAAGCCGGGATAAACGGCCCCGCCGCAAGGGAAACGGGGCTCGCTTATAAGAAAAACTTTTTATCGAGGCCTTTTCGAAGAAGATACATTCGTGTTTAAGTGCAATCAGAACACAAAGTCGATCGAATCCAGTACATCCGCTTTCGGCTTCACGTGACCCGATACGCTAATCTCGCTCAAGGTCAGTTCTGGATTCGCGCCGATCTCGGACAAAATCGTCAAGAAATCGCCGGTTAACCGTTCGATGACGCTCTTGCCGAACAGCTTGGTGCAATACTCGAACGATCCTCGAATCTCGCCTTCTTCCGCGCCCATCGACAAGGTCAGATCAAATTTGGCCGTGGTGTGATCCTGTTCGTACGGGGTGAAGGAAAGCTTGTCGAGCTTCGCCTCCTGCGTTTCCATGTTGCGCACGATAAACATCGTGTCAAACACCGGATTGCGGCTCGCGTCCCGCTTCACCTTGAGCTTTTCCACCAGTTCCTCGAACGGATAGTCCTGGTGCTCGAACGCTTGCAGCGTACGCTCCTTGACCTCCAGCAAATATTCGTAGAACGTTCTGTCCTTCCGCGGATAGTTGCGGATCGCCAACGTTCCCACGAACATCCCGATAAGCGGCTCCAGCTCCGCCGACAACCGGCCGGCAACCGGCGTGCCGACGATCAGATCCTCCTGCCCGCTGTACTTGGAGAGCAGGACCGTGTAGGCCGCCATGAGCACCATATACATGGTGCTGCCAGTGTCCGCCGCTAGCCGCTGCAGCGACGCCGCCACAACCGGCTCGACGGCAAAGTCGAGCAGCGCGCCTTCGAAGCTCCGTACCGGAAGTCTCGGGTAAGCGACCGGCAGCTCGAGCACGGGCAGTTCGCCCGCTAATGTTTCAAGCCAGTAGTTCTCGCGCCGCAGGTAACGCTCGCTCTGCGTCTCCTGCTGCTGCCATACGGCGTAATCCTTATACTGAATCCGCAGCGGCGACAGCTCTTCGCCTTCGTACAGCTGCGCAAGCTCTTGCACGATAATTCCCGCCGAAACGCCATCCGAAATCAGATGGTGCATATCGTACATCAAAATATGCCGTTCCGGCTCAAGCTCGATCAGGCCTGCCCGCAGCAGCGGCGCCTGCTCCAGATCGAACGGCCGGACGAACCGTCCGATATGCTCGTCCGCTTCCCCAGCGCTTGCCCTTACATACTCAAGGGCAAATTCCACATCCTCGTAGATTCGCTGGATGACCTCGCCGTCCGCCATTTCAAAGCCAGTGCGCAATGTCTCATGGCGGGCGATCAGCTTGCGGAATGCGTCTTCCAGCTTATGGCGGTCAAGAGGCCCTTCGACCTTCATTACGCCCGGCATGTTGTAGCTGGTCTCTCCGCCTTGCACATGGCTCAGCATGTACAACCGTTTCTGCGCGGAGGAAGCCGGATAATACTCGCGCTTGTCGGCTGCCGGAATGAAGGTATAAGCATCCTGCTCCATCCCTGCGATGGACTGCGCCAACTGCTCGACCGTCGGGTAATGGAACACGTCGCGCAGCGGTACCTTGACCTGCAGCTCTTGGTGCATTTTCGCTACCAGCGTCGTCGCCCGCAGCGACTGTCCGCCGATGTCGAAGAAATTGTCCTGCACGCCGACTCTCGGAAGCTTCAGCACGTCCTGCCAGATTTGCGCCAGCTTCGCTTCCAGCGCCGTCCGCGGCGCTACATACACCGTGCCCGTTTCGACTCCGCCTTCCGGCTCAGGCAGCGCTTTGCGGTCCAGCTTGCCGTTCGGCGTCAGCGGCATCCGCTCCACCTGCACGAAGTACGACGGGATCATGTATCCCGGCAGCTTCGCGGCCAGTTCGCCACGGAGCTCAACCGCGGCAAGCGGCTCGTCCGCGACGTAATACGCGCACAGGTCTTTCTCGCCGCTTTCGTTTTCCCTCGCGATCACTACCGCTTCGCGGACCGCAGCCACGCTCATCAAGCCGCTTTCCACCTCGCCCAGCTCAATCCGGTACCCCCGGATTTTCACCTGATGGTCGATCCGGCCCATATATTCGACCGTGCCGTCCGGCAGCCAGCGAGCCAAGTCGCCCGTCTTGTACATCTGTCCGCCAATCCCGTACGGATTCGGCACGAACTTCTCTTTCGTCAGCTCCGGCCTCCGATTGTATCCGCGTGCCACACCTGCTCCGCTGATGTGTAGCTCGCCTGCCACCCCGATCGGCACCAACCGCTGCTCCGCATCGAGAATCCAAATCTTCTGGTTCGGCAGCGGACGCCCGATCGGCACCGTGTCCGCCAGTTCGACGATACGCTGCGGTTCGACCTCGTAGATCGTCGAGTCCACCGTGCACTCCGTCGGTCCGTACACGTTCGTGAGCTTTACCTGCTCGCCGAATGTCGACCAGAACGACTTCACGACCTTCGTCGTCAGCGCCTCGCCGCCGATCACATAGTGCTTCGCACCGACCGCGCCGCCGCTGGCCGCAGCTGCCTGCACCAGAATCGCCAAATACGTCGGCGTCGCATCCGTGATGTCGATGGCGTGCTCCTGGAAAAACTTCAGCAGCTTGTCCCCGTCCATCCGCGTCTCTTCCGGCACGATGTGCAGCGTCAAGCCCAGCAGCAGCGCCCCGTAGATCGGCTTCACCGACATGTCAAACACGTACGGCGCCAGCTGCGCCATGTTCCGGTACTCCGGATGCGCCGCATAGATCGGCTCGAACAAGCTCAGCGTAAAGTTCACCACGCTCCGCTGCTCGATCATGACCCCTTTCGGCTGGCCTGTCGTCCCCGACGTGTAGATCAGGTATGCCAGATTGTTCGCAGTGGACACCGGCTCCAGGTTCGCGCCATGCTCCTCCGGGCCATCATACAGCCACGCTTCGTCCAGGCACAATACCTCGCCTCGAAACTCCACCGCTTTGGCCTGCTGCCAGCTTTGCGTCAGCAGCAGCCTTGCTCCGCTGTCCTCCAGCACGAAACGGATCCGGTCCTCCGGATGCTGCGGATCGATCGGCACATACGCGCCGCCCGCTTTTAGCACCGCCAGCATCCCCACGATCATCTCCGGCGACCGCTCCACCAGCATCGCTACCGGCTGATCCGCCGTCACCCCATGCGCCCGCAGCACGCGAGCCACACGGTTCGCCCGCTCGTTCAGCTCGCCGTAGGTCAGCTCTTGGCCTTCAAAGACGACCGCCACCCGCTCCCGCGAGCGCTCGACCTGCTCCTCGAAGACCGCATACAGCGTTTTGTTTTGCGGATATCGGTCATCCGCCGTATCGTTAAACTCCGACTGAAGCTGAGCAGCTTCCTCCGGCGTGATCATCTCCAGCTCCGCCAGCTTCGCCTGCGGGCTGTCACCAATGGTTTCCAGTAGCCGGACGAAGTGGCCCGCCATCCGTTCCACCGTTTCGCGCTTGTACAGCGCTCCGGCATACCGGAGGCTGAACTGCAGCTCATCCTCCGCCTCGGCGGCATTGAGCGTCAAGTCGAACTTCACCGCGTCATGGCCGCTCGGGTAAGGCTTAAACGTCAAGCCTTCGATACCCAGTTCGCCTTCCTCCGTATTTTGCAGCACGAACATCGTGTCGAACAGCGGACTGCGGCTCATGTCCCGCTTCACTTGCAGCTTCTCGACCAGCTCCTCGAACGGATAATCCTGGTGCTCGTACGCCTTAAGCGCATGCTCCTTGATTTCCTGCAAATAGCCGAGGAATGTCTTCTCGCCCGCCGGATAGCTCCGCAGCGCCAGCGTGTTGACGAACATCCCGATCACCGGCTCCAGATCGGCGTGCGGACGGCCTGCAATCGGCGTGCCCACGACGACGTCTTCCTGTCCGGTATATTTGTGCAGCAGCGTCATGTAAGCCGCCAGCAGCACCATATACAGCGTCGAGCCGGTTTGCGCCGCAAGCTGCCGGAGCTGCTCGCTTCCGGCTTGGCCGAGGGTGAATGTCACCGTGTCACCCTCGAAGCTGCGCACCGCCGGTCTGACGTAATCCGTCGGCAGGTCCAGCACCGGGAGTTCCCCGCGGAACACGTCCAGCCAGTACGCTTCCTGCCGCTTCATCCACTCGCCGTGCACGTCCGCCTGCTGCCACGCTGCGTAATCCTTGTACTGTATCCGCAGCAGCGCAAGCTCCTCGCCTCCGTACAACCGCACGAATTCGTCGGTCAGTACGCCCATCGACACGCCGTCAGAGATGATGTGATGCATGTCCAGCATCAGCAGATGACGGTCCGCCCCCAGCTCGATCAAGCCTGCGCGCAGTAGCGGCGCCTGTTCCAGATCGAACGGCCGCACGAAGCGGCGGATATGCGCTTCCGCTTCATTCTCGTCCGCCCGCGCAACCTCCAGGCGGAACGGCACCTCTTCCGCGGCAACCACCTGCTGCACCGGCTCGCCGTCGATCAGCTTAAAGCCGGTCCGCAGCGTCTCGTGCCGCGCAATCAGCCCGCGGAACGCTTCTTCCACCCGCCCGCGGTCAAGCGGTCCTTCCACCGTCAACACCGACGGCATATTGTAGCTGAGCGCCTCGCCTTCCAGCTGGTTCAGCACATACAGCCGCTTCTGCGCCGATGATGTCGGGTAGTACTCGCTTTCAGCCGTCACCGGAATCGACGCATATGCCACCTGCTCCATCTCTTCGATCATCCGCGCCAGCTGCTCGACCGTCGGATACTCAAAAATGCTGCGCAGCGGCAGTTGCTTGTTCAGCTCTTTGTGAATTTTCGAAGCCAGCGTCGTGGCCCGGAGCGAGTGCCCGCCGATGTCGAAGAAGTTTTCCTTCACCCCGACATGCGCAGCCCCTAGCACCTCCTGCCAAATCTGCACCAGCTTCGCTTCCACCCACGTCCGCGGCGCGACATAGTCCACGCCCGTCTGCACGCTTCCCTCCGGCGCCGGCAGCGCCTTGCGGTCGATTTTGCCGTTCGGCGTCAGCGGCATTTGCTCCAGCTGCACGAAGTACGACGGCACCATGTAGTTCGGCAGTTCCGTTGCCAGCACGCTTCTCAGCTCGCTCACCGCTACCTCACGGTCCGCCACGAAGTACGCGCAGAGCTGATTTTGCCCGGATGCGTCTTCCCGCGCGATCACGATCGTTTCTTGGACGGCGGATGCGGCCTTCATAATCTGCGCCTCTACCTCACCCAGTTCGATCCGGTAGCCGCGGATTTTGACTTGATGGTCGATCCGGCCCAAATATTCGATGTTGCCGTCCGGCATCCATCGCGCCAGGTCCCCGGTCCGGTACATCCGCTCGCCTTCCGCGAACCGGCTCATGACGAACTTCTCCGCCGTCAGCTCCGGACGGTGCAGGTAACCCCGGGCAAGACCCGCTCCCGCGACGTACAGCTCTCCGGCTACGCCGATCGGCAATAAGTGCCCGTGCGGGTCCACCATGTAGACGCGGTGGTTCGGAATCGGGCGGCCGATCGAGATTATCGCGCTCGCCATCGGATCAGCGGATACCGGCCATACGGACGTCGCTACGGAGTTCTCCGTCGGGCCGTATCCGTTGTAGTACATCACCCGATCTTTCCATTTTTGCACCAATTCCGCCGAAGAAGCGGAACCGGCCGTGAACAGAATGCGCAGGTCCGGCATATGATCGGGATCGAGATAGACCGCATAGGTCGGCGGCAGTGTCGCCACGGTGATGCCGTGTCCGGCCATATACTTCTCAAACCACTCGTAGTTCAGGATCGTCTGCGACGTCGGGATATATAATGTCGCTCCGAAGAACAACGCTTGGAAAAACTCCCAGCAAGAAGCGTCGAACGAATAGCTCGCGAATTGTACGACTTTGTCGTTCGGCCCGATATGCAGCGTATGGTCGAAGTACGTTTTCAGGTTGCACAATCCGTGGTGCTCGACCATGACCCCTTTCGGCTTGCCCGTCGTTCCCGACGTGTAGATGACATAAGCCAAATCGTCCGGTCCCGACACCGGCGTCAAGTTCGAGCCGTCTTCGCTGTACGCGTCCGCCGCATCCAGCTCCACGATCGTCCCCTCGAACGCGACGCGATCCCGAAGCCCACTTTGTAGAAGCAGCAGCTCCGTGCCAGAATCGTCCAGCATATAACGGATCCGCTCCTCCGGATATTCCGGATCGATCGGCACATATGCGCCCCCGGCTTTCAGGATGCCGACGATGCCGACGATCAGGTCCAGCGACCGTTCGGTCATCAACCCGACGAGACGGTCCTTCGTTACGCCGCGGTCCCGCAGCGTGCGCGCCAGCCGGTTCGTCCGTTCGTTCAGCTCGCGGTAAGTCAGCCGCTCGCCTTCGAAGTAGACGGCGGTGTGATCCGGCGTACGCTCCGCCTGCGCTTCGATCAAGCCGTGAATCGTCTGCTCCTGCGGATAGTCCGCCGCTGTCGCGTTGAATACGTCGACGATCTGCGCTTGCTCCTGCGGCGTCACCACTTCCAGATCGCTGACGCGGATTTGCGGATTCGCCGCGATTTGCTCCAGCACACGGATGAAATGATGCTGCATCCGTTCGATGCTCGCCCGGTCGTACACAAGCGCATTGTATTCGAAACGGAGCTTGACCGCTTCACCCGGCATGACAAGCAGATTGAAGTCATAGTTCGTCTGCTCGACCATTTGCGCGTCGACGATCTCGAATTGGTCGCGCTCGGCGTTTCCGAGCTGTTCCACCCGTTCTTCCACAGGATAGTTTTCAAAGACCATAATATGATTGACCAGGTCTTGCCTCTGATCCGTCAGCGCCTGAATCTCGTAGAGCGGATACGTTTCGTAAGCCTGGGAAGCAATCGCCTGCTCCTGACCTCTTCGCATGACGTCCGCGAACCGCTCTTCCGCCTCGCAGCGGACGCGCACCGGAATCGTATTGATGAACAATCCGATCATGTTCTCGATTCCCGGAATTTCTGCCGGACGCCCCGATACAACGCTGCCGAACACGGCATCCTTGCTGCCATTGTATTTATGAAGCAGCAGTCCCCATACGGTTTGCAGCAGCGTATGAAGCGTCACCCGGTGCTGTTTGGCAAGTTGATCGATCTTGCCGGTTAGCGGCTTGCCGAGGTCGCAGAACAACGTCTCGAACTGCTGCCCTTCGGTCTTAACCTGCGGCTTGCCGGTCGGCAGCAGCGTCTGCTGCTCGTAGCCGGCCAGATAGCCGCTCCAATAACGCGCGGCTTCTTCCGCATCCTGCGCCTCCAGCCATTCGATGTATTGGCTGTACGGCGTAACGGGAGCCAGCTCAGGCTGCTTGTGCTGTATGAGCGCGAAGTAGCTTTCGAATACTTCGCCGGTCATCAGCGCCACGCACCAGCCATCCATCAAAATATGGTGCGAGCTCCACACGAATCGATACGCCTCTTCACCCGTCCGCAGAACCGACACGCGCATCAACGGATCTTTTTCCAGATCGAACCCTCGGACCCGGTCCTCGCGAATAAACGTATCGAGGTAAGCGGCGCGTTCGGTCTCGTTCATGTCGCACAGATTCATATAGGCGAAACCGTTATCCTTGCTGCGGAAGACGGCCTGCACCGGCTGGTCCTTCCATCCGATGAGGAAGTTCGTCCGGAAAATTTCATGCCTTTGCAGCAACAGATTCAGGCTGTTCTCAAAAATCCGAACATCCAAGCGTCCGCGTAGTTCAAACGTCGTTTGCTCGAAGTAAGCTCCCGATTGTGCGTCCAGCAGGCTGTGGAACAGCATGCCTTTTTGCATCGGCGTGAGCGCATAGACGTTCGCCATCTCTCCGATCGCTTGGGTGCGTTCCGCCAGCTGCTCCAGTTCCTCAATGGTCAATCCCTTGAGCAGGACGTCGCTTGGCGTCAGCTCCGGCCGTTCTTTCGCCGCGCAGTGGGTGATGACGGTCCGCAAGCTTTCCTCCAGCAGCCCGGCCAGCCGCTCCATCGTTTCCCGGCGGTACTCCTTGCCGCTGTAGCGGATCGTCAGCTGCAGCGCGCCTTCCGAAACGAGTCCGTTGATGTCGAGCGCGTACTGCTTGGCCGCGTTTTGGCTGAGCTCCGCGCCCGCCGGATAAGGCGATATCCCGATGGCGCTGCTTTGTACGTCCTGATCGAATTGCCCCAAATAGTTGAAGCTGATTTCCGGCTCAGTGACGAAGACGTCGTCTTCCCTCCGCGCAGACAAGTATCTCAGGACGCCGTAGCCAATTCCTTTTTGCGGGATGCGGTGCAGCCCTTCCTTGACCCGCTTGATCCGCTGCGCTACGTCCTTGCCTTGGCCCATGTCGAGCACGACCGGGAACTGGCTTGTAAACCAGCCGATGGTGCGCGTGATGTCGAGCTCGGGGAGGATGGCCTCGCGGCCATGGCCTTCCAGATTCACCAGCACCTGCTCGATGCCGCTCCATTCGTGCACGGCCATGCCGAGCGCCGTCAGCAGCAGGTCGTTCATTTCCGTACCGTAGGCGCGGTGGGCCTTCTTCAGCAGCAGCTCCGTCTCCTGCGGCGTCCAGGCGGCCGCGACAGTCTCGCTGTCCCGGTTGAGCGATTGTTCGCCGAGAACATCTTTCGGCAGCGGACGATAGTCGGCCCGTTCGATTTGCTGCCAATACGCCCGTTCGCGTTCCATCGCCGGTCCGTTTGCATAGAGCGCAAGCTGCTCCGCCCACGTCCGGAACGAATCCGTTTTGTGCGGGAAGCGGATCGCTTCTCCGCGGACAGCCTGCTCGTACCCGGTCGCAATGTCCTCGAACAAAATGCGCCACGACACCCCGTCGACCACCAAATGGTGGATCGCAATCAGCAGGTGATCGCCGTCCGGGCAATGGAACAGCCCGAGCTTCATGAGCGGTCCGTTACCGAGGTCGATGCCGCTCTGAATTTCGTTCGCTTTCGCTTCCACAGCTGCCGCGATGTCCGCCTCGCCGCTGAAATCCGACACGTCGAGGCTGAAAAGATCGCCTTCATCGGTCCCCCGGCTCCAAACGGCATAGCCGCTGTCGGTTGCCCGGAATACCGTACGCAGCGCGTCGTGATGCTCGCCGATCTTCTTCATCGTCACGCGCAGCGCCGCTTCGTCGAAGCCTTCCTTGCGGTACAGCATAACCGACTGGTTATGATGATGCGCGTCGGCCAGCTGCTGCTCAAAGAACCAGAGCTGAACCGGCGTCAGCTTCATTTCTCCAACGACTTCGCTTTGATCCGTCATGCGGGTCGCAGACCGGACGCGGCGGCTTAGGTCGGCCACGGTCGGGTAGGCGAACAAATCCTTCATGTCAAGCTTGTAACCGGCTTGCAGCAAACGCGAAGCCACCTGCAGCGCTTTGATCGAATCGCCGCCCAGCTCGAAGAAGTTGTCCAGGATGCCGACCTTCTCTACGCCCAGCACGGCCTGCCATACCGCTGCCAGCGTCTGCTCCGCCGCCGTCTTCGGCGCTGCATACGCCGCTCCCGCTCGCACCGCGCCTTCCGGCTCCGGCAGCGCTTTGCGGTCCACTTTGCCGTTCGGCGTCAGCGGCAACCGCTCCAGCTTCATCATCCGTGCTGGCACCATATGCGACGGCAGGCTTTGCTCCAGATACGCCTGCAGCTCCTCTACGCTTAGCGTTTCGTCTCCTGCCGCGTAGCCCGCCAAATATTTTTGTCCCCGCTCGTCCGTCCGGTCGATCACCACTGCCTGACGTACCCCGGTGAAACGCAGCATCGCCGTTTCGATCTCGCCCAGCTCAATCCGGTAGCCGCGAATTTTCACCTGATGGTCGATCCGGCCGATGAAATCCACGTTGCCGTCTTCCATCCACCGCGCCAAGTCGCCCGTACGGTACAATCGCTCGCCCGGCACGAACGGATTCGGCACGAATTTCTCCGCCGTCAGCTCCGGTCGGTTCAAATAGCCTCGCGCTACTCCGGCTCCGCCGATGCACAGCTCGCCCAGCACGCCCACCGGCACCGGATGCAGCTGCGCGTCCACGATGTAGAACCGCGCATTCAGCCACGCCTGCCCGATCGGCACGCTGCCCGTCTCCGGAAGCTTCGACAAAGGCTCGTCGTAGTAGCTCGAATCGATCGCCGCTTCCGTTACCCCGTATGCATTGATAATCCGCATGGACGACCCGAAACGCTCCTGCAGCACCCGGTAATCCGTCACGCTGCAGCTGTCCGAGCTCGTAATTAGCAGCTCCATCGAGCCAATGTCAAGACCGTGATCCGCGATATGCTGCATAAACGGTAAAATCAGCGCCGGTGTCGATTCGAACACCGTAATGCCGTAATCCCGTATCCAACCGTGCAGACGTGTCGGGTCGATCCGGTCTTCTTTCGGGCAGATGACCATCATCCCGCCGTTATACAGCGTCCGCGCGATATCCCCGACGAACACGTCGAACGAGAAGCTCGCCAGCTGCAGCAGCCGCACCGGGAACTGGTCAAGACGGTAATCCCGGCGGTAAGCCGCCGCCGTGTTGACCAAGCTGCGGTGCTCGATCATGACGCCTTTTGGCTGTCCCGTCGTCCCCGACGTGTAGATCACGTAAGCGAGGTCGCCCGGCTCGTTCGAGTTCGGCACGTTGGACGCGTCCTCGGTGAACGACGTTTCGTCGTCCAGGCACAGCACCGCCTCCAGCGCATGGCCTTCGGCCAGCCACGCCTGCGCGCGCTCCTGCAAATGCGTTTGCGTTAGCAGCACGGCCGCTCCGCTGTCCCGCAGCATAAACCCAATCCGCTCGGACGGATAGTCCGGGTCAAGCGGTACGTACGCGCCGCCCGCTTTCCACACGGCCAACACGGCGACGAGCAAGTCCGTCGAACGGTCGGCCAGAATGCCGACGATCGACTTCCGCCCGATCCCGCGCGCTTGCAGCGTCCGGGCCAGCCGGTTCGCGCGCTCGTTCAGCTCGCGGTACGTCAGCTGCTCTCCGGCATACACGACCGCCGTCCGCTCCGGCACAAGTTCCGCTTGCGCCTCGAAGCATGCGTGGAACGTTTGCTCCGGTGCATAATCTGCCAGCTCGGAGGCTGGGCGACGCCTTGCGCCCACGCTGCCGAAGCCGTCCACCAGCATCGTCCGCTCTTCCGGTGTGATCATCTCCAGCGTCGACAGCTTCGCTTGCGGATTGCCAACAATCGAGTCGATCAGCCGGACAAAGTGATTCGCCAGCCTCTCGACTGTTCCCCGCTTGTACAGCGCGGTGCTATACTCGATGCTGCACTGCAGTCCTTCCTCCCGTTCCAGCGCATCCAGTGTCAGATCGAACTTCGCCGACGCGCTCTCGCTTGAGTAAGGCTTGAAATCGAGCCCCGCAATGCTCAGCTCCACCTGCTCCAGCGTCTTCAATTCGAACATCGTGTCGAACAGCGGATTACGGCTCATATCCCGGGTCAGGTTGAGCTTCTCAACCAGTTCCTCGAACGGATAGTCCTGATGCTCGTAAGCCCCAAGTGCCTGCTCCTTGATTTCCAGCAAATAGTCCATAAAATTCTTCTCGTCCGTCGGATGGCTGCGCAGCGCCAGCGTGCCTATGAACACGCCGATCAAGCTTGCCAGATCAGCATGCGGCCTTCCCGCAATCGGCGTGCCGACGATAAGGTCTTCCTGCCCTGTATATTTGTGCAGCAGCGTTTTATAAACGGCCAGCAGCACCATGTGCAGGGTCGATCCGGTTTGCGCGGCAAGCCGCTTCAGCCCATCGCGAGCCGCTTGACCGACGATAAAGTCAAACCGCGCGCCTTCAAAACGCTGTACAGCCGGTCTCGCATAATCGGTCGGCATATGGAGCACGGGGATTTCGCCGCTAAAGACGTCCAGCCAGTACGTTTCCTGCTTTTTCATCCGCTCGCCGGCTTTTTCCGCATGCTGCCAGACCGCATAGTCCTTGTACTGCACGCTCAGCGGCGGCAGCGCTTCGCCCTCATACAACTGCACGAACTCCTTGATCAGCACGCCCATCGAGACGCCGTCCGAAACGATGTGATGCATGTCGTACAGCAGCAGATGACGTTCCGGGCCAAGCTCGATCAAGCCTACCCGCAGCAGCGGCGCCTGCTCCAAATCGAACGGCCGCACGAATTCGCGGATATGCGTTTCCGCTTCCTCTTCGCTTGCCGCCTTGTACTCCACGGCAAAGTCTGCATTCTCGTAAATCCGCTGCACGACATCGCCGTCTGCCAGCTCGAAGCCGGTACGAAGCGTCTCATGACGAACAATTAGCTTGCGGAACGCATCTTCGAGTCTTCCGCGGTCCAGACGCCCTTCCACGAGCGTGACGCCCGGCATGTTGTAGCTCGTATCTCCGCCTTCCAGCTGGCTTAAAACGTACATCCGTTTTTGAGCCGAGGATACCGGATAATACGCTCTTGGGCTGGCTTGCGGGATTGCCGTATCAACGTCCTGCTCCATTCCTGCGATGGACTGCGCCAACTGCTCGACCGTCGGGTAATGGAACACATCGCGCAGTGGCACTTTGACCTGCAGCTCCTGATGCATTTTCGCCACCAGCGTCGTCGCCCGCAGCGACTGTCCGCCGATGTCGAAGAAGTTGTCCTGCACGCCGACTCTCGGAAGCTTCAGCACGTCCTGCCAGATTTGTGCCAGCTTCGCTTCCAGCGCCGTCCGCGGCGCCACATACGCCGTGCCCGTTTCGAGGCCGCCTTCTGGCGCCGGCAGCGCTTTGCGGTCCAGCTTGCCGTTCGGCGTCAGCGGCATCCGCTCCACCTGCACGAAGTACGACGGGATCATGTATCCCGGCAGCTTCGCAGCCAGTTCGCCACGGAGCTCAACCGCAGCAAGCGGCTCGTCCGCGACGTAATACGCGCACAGGTCTTTCTCGCCGCTTTCGTTTTCCCTCGCGATCACTACCGCTTCGCGGACCGCAGCCACGCTCATCAAGCCGCTTTCCACCTCGCCCAGCTCGATCCGGTACCCCCGGATTTTCACCTGATGGTCGATCCGGCCCATATATTCGACCGTGCCGTCCGGCAGCCAGCGGGCCAAGTCGCCCGTCTTGTACATCCGTCCGCCAATCTCGTACGGATTCGGCACGAACTTCTCTCCCTTCAGCTCCGGTCTCCGGTTGTAACCGCGTGCCACACCTGCTCCGCTGATGTGCAGCTCGCCTGCCACCCCGATCGGCACCAACCGCTGCTCCGCATCGAGAATCCAAATCTTCTGGTTCGGCAGCGGACGCCCGATCGGCACCGTGTCCGCCAGTTCGGCGATACGCTGCGGTTCGACCTCGTAGATCGTCGAGTCCACCGTGCACTCCGTCGGTCCGTACACGTTCGTGAGCTTCACCTGCCCGCCGAACGTCGACCAGAACGACTTCACGACTTTCGTCGTCAGCGCCTCGCCGCCGATCACGTAATGCTTCGCCCCGGCCGCGCCGCCGCTGGCCGCAGTCGCCTGCACCAAGATAGCCAAATACGTCGGCGTCGCATCCGTGATGTCAATGGCATGCTCGCTGAAAAACTTCAGCAGCTTGTCCCCGTCCATCCGCGTCTCTTCCGGCACGATGTGCAGCGTCAAGCCCAGCAGCAGCGCTCCGTAGATCGGCTTCACCGACATGTCGAATACGTACGGCGCCAGCTGCGCCATATTCCGGTACTCCGGATGCGCCGCATAGATCGGCTCGAACAAGCTCAGCGTAAAGTTCACCACGCTCCGCTGCTCGATCATGACCCCTTTCGGCTGCCCTGTCGTCCCTGACGTGTAGATCAGGTACGCCAGATTGTTCGCGGTAGACACCGGCTCCAGGTTCGCGCCATGCTCCGCCGGGCCATCGTACAGCCACACTTCGTCCAGGCACAATACCTCGCCTCGGAACTCCACCGCTTTGGCCTGCTGCCAGCTTTGCGTCAGCAGCAGCCTTGCTCTGCTGTCCTCCAGCACGAAGCAGATCCGGTCCTCCGGATGCTGCGGATCGATCGGCACATACGCGCCGCCCGCCTTCAGCACCGCCAGCATCCCGACGATCATCTCCGGCGACCGCTCCACCAGCATCGCCACCGGCTGATCCGCCGTCACCCCATGCGCCCGCAGCACGCGAGCCACACGGTTTGCCCGCTCGTTCAGCTCGCCGTAGGTCAGCTGTTCATCCTCGAACACCACGGCTATCCGGTCCGGCGTCCGCTCGACCTGCTCCTCGAAGACCGCATACAGCGGCTTGTTTTGCGGATAACGGTCATCCGCCGTATCGTTAAACTCCGTCTGAAGCTGAGCAGCTTCCTCCGGCGTGATCATCTCCAGCTCCGCCAGCTTCGCCTGCGGGCTATCCGCAATGGCTTCCAGCAGCCGGACGAAGTGGCCCGCCATCCGTTCCACCGTTTCACGCTTGTACAGCGCTCCGGCATAGCGGAGGCTGAACTGCAGCTCATCCTCCGCTTCGGCGGCATTGAGCGTCAAGTCGAACTTCACCGCGTCATGGCCGCTCGGGTAAGGCTTAAACGTCAAGCCTTCGATACCCAGTTCGCCTTCCTCCGTATTTTGCAGCACGAACATCGTGTCGAACAACGGACTGCGGCTCATGTCCCGCTTCACTTGCAGCTTCTCGACCAGCTCCTCGAACGGATAATCCTGGTGCTCGTACGCCTTAAGCGCATGCTCCTTGATTTCCTGCAAATACCCGAGGAACGTCTTCTCGCCTGCCGGGTAGCTCCGCAGCGCCAGCGTGTTGACGAACATCCCGATCACCGGCTCCAGATCCGCATGAGGACGGCCTGCAATCGGCGTGCCCACGACGACGTCTTCCTGCCCGGTATATTTGTGCAGCAGCGTCATGTAAGCCGCCAGCAGCACCATATACAGCGTCGAGCCGGTTTGCGCCGCCAACTGCCGGAGCTGCTCGCTTCCGGCCTGGCCGAGGGTGAACGTTACCGTTTCGCCCTCGAAGCTGCGCACCGCCGGTCTGACATAATCCGTCGGCAGGTCCAGCACCGGGAGTTCCCCGCGGAACACGTCCAGCCAGTACGCTTCCTGCCGCTTCATCCACTCGCCGTGCACGTCCGCCTGCTGCCACGCTGCGTAATCCTTGTACTGTATCCGCAGCGGCGCAAGCTCCTCGCCTCCGTACAACCGCACGAATTCGTCGGTCAGCACGCCCATCGACACGCCGTCAGAGATGATGTGATGCATGTCCAGCATCAGCAGATGACGGTCCGGGCCAAGCTCGATCAAGCCTGCGCGCAGCAGCGGCGCCTGCTCCAGATCGAACGGCCGCACGAAACGGCGGATATGCGCTTCCGCTCCATTCTCGTCCGCCCGCACAACCTCCAGGCGGAACGGCACGTCTTCGGCGGCAACCACCTGCTGCACCGGCTCGCCGTCGATCAGCTTAAAGCCGGTCCGCAGTGTCTCGTGACGCGCAATCAGCCCGCGGAACGCTTCTTCCACCCGCCCGCGGTCAAGCGGTCCTTCCACCGTCAACACCGACGGCATGTTGTAGCTGAGCGCCTCGCCTTCGAGCTGGTTCAGCACATACAGCCGCTTCTGCGCCGATGATGCCGGGTAGTACTCGCTTTCAGCCGTTACCGGAATCGACGCATATGCCACCTGCTCCATCTCTTCGATCACCCGCGCCAGCTGCTCGACCGTCGGATACTCGAAGATGCTGCGCAGCGGCAGCTGCTTGTTCAGCTCTTTGTGAATCTTCGAAGCCAGCGTCGTGGCCCGCAGCGAATGTCCGCCGATGTCGAAGAAGTTTTCCTTCACCCCGACATGCGCAGCGCCCAGCACCTCCTGCCAAATCTGCACCAGCTTCGCTTCCACCCACGTCCGCGGCGCGACATAATCCACGCCCGTCTGCACGCTTCCTTCCGGCGCCGGCAGCGCCTTGCGGTCGATTTTGCCGTTCGGCGATAGCGGCATGGACGGCAGCTGTACGAAGTACGACGGTACCATGTAATTCGGCAGCTCCGCTGACAACGCACTTCTTAGCTCGCTCGCCGCTACCTCGCGGTCCGCCACGAAGTACGCGCAGAGCAGCTTTTGGCCCGCTCCGTCTTCCCGCGCGACCACGACCGCTTCCTGCACGGCTTCCGCGCTCAACACGTGCGCTTCCACCTCGCCCAGCTCGATCCGGTAGCCGCGGATTTTGACCTGGTGGTCGATCCGGCCCAAATATTCGATGTTGCCGTCCGGCATCCACCGCGCCAGGTCTCCCGTCCGGTACATCCGCTCGCCCGGGACGAACGGGTTCGGCACAAACTTCTCGGCGGTCAGCTCCGACCGGTTCAAGTAGCCTCGCGCCACGTTGACGCCGGCGATACACAGCTCTCCCGCCACACCGATCGGCTGCAGTCGGGTCGTTCCTTCCTCCACGATGTACAACCGGGTGTTATAAATCGGCTTGCCGATCGGCACCATCGGGTACTCGCCGTCCGGCTCGCAGTCGAAGTACGAAACGTCGACCGTCGCTTCCGTCGGACCGTACAGGTTGATCAGTCTCGCCCCGCGAATCGAAGCGACCGCTTGCTGGAAGCGGGCCACGTGCTGCGCCGGCAGCGCTTCGCCGCTCGCAAACACTTGACGCAGCGTCCCCAGCTTCCCGCGAAGCCATTCGGCCGGCTGCTCTTCGGCATATTCCAGGAAAGCGTGCAGCATGGCAGGCACGAAGTGCATCGTGGTGACGCCATAGCGGGCGATCGCCTCCAGGAGGCGTTCCGGGCTCTTTTCGCCGCCGACGGACAGCAAGCACATTTTCGAGCCGACCAGCGACCACCAGAACAGTTCCCACACCGATACGTCGAACGTAAACGTCGTTTTCTGCAAAATGGTATCCGCTTCGCCGATCGGATATTTTTCATGCATCCACAAAATCCGGTTGAGGACCGAATGATGCTCGATCATGACCCCTTTCGGCTTGCCGGTCGAGCCCGACGTGTAGATGACGTAGGCCAAATGAGTCGGTCCTGCGGCCGGCTCCAGGTTCGAACCGTTCGCGTCATAAACCGCCGCATCGTCCAGCTCCAACGTTTTACCGCCGAACGCAACGCGATCCCGCAAATGGCTCAGCGTCAGCAATAGCTGCGCTTCCGAATCGTCCAGCATGTAGCGGATGCGCTCCTCCGGATATTCCGGATCAATCGGCACATACGCGCCTCCGGCCTTTAGAATGCCGTAGATGCCCACAATCATCTCCAGCGAGCGCTCGATCAGGATGCCTACAGGTTGATCCGGCTGCACGCCTTCGGCCCGCAGCGTACGCGCCAACTGATTTGCCCGCTCGTTCAGCTCGCGGTAGGTCAACTGCTCGTCCTCAAACACCACGGCTATCCGGTCCGGCGTCCGCTCCGCTTGTTCCTCGAACAGCGCGTGAAGCGTCTTGTCCTTCGGATAGTCGGCGTCCGTATCGCCCCAGACGTGTAAAATCTGCGCTTGTTCTTCGGCTGTCGCCAGCTCCAGCCCGCTCACCGGAACGTTCGGATCGGCCACCGCCTGCTCCATGATGCGGACCAGATGTCCGCGCATCCGGTCGATCGTCGCCTGATCGTATACCCGCGCGTTGTAGCGGAATACGACTTGAATCGATTCTTCCGGCATAACAATCAGGTCCAGATCGTAGTTCGTTTGCTCCGCGATTTCGACGTTCGCGATGGCAAAGGCAGCCTGTCCGCCGTCTCCAAGCTGTTCCACCTGCTGCTCCACCGGGAAGTTTTCAAATACGATAATATGGTTGATCAAGTCCTGCTTCTGCTCGGTCAGCGCCTGAATCTCGTAGAGCGGGAACGTATCGTAGCCGCCCGAGCGGAGCGCTTGCTCCTGCGTTCTTCTCATCGCTTCCGCGAAGGTCGTTTCCGCTTCGGTTTGAATGCGGACCGGAATCGTGTTGATGAACAGCCCGATCATGCTTTCCACGCCCGCAATATCCGCCGGACGTCCCGATACGACGCTGCCAAACACGACGTCGCGGTTGTTGTTGTACTTCTGCAAAAGCACGCCCCAAGCGGTTTGCATCAGCGTATTGATCGTCACCTGGTCCTGCTTCGCAGCCCGGTTCATCCGCTCGCTCAGCTCTTTGCCGAGCTCGCAGGTCAGCTGCTCCGGTGTATAGCCTTCCGCCTGCCCCTGTTCCGAACCGGCTTTCGGCAGCAGCGTCTGCTGCTCGTATCCAGCCAAATAATTTTTCCAGTACGCTGCCGCTTCCCGAACGTCCTGCCGTTCCAGCCACTCGATGTAGCGGCTGAACGGAGTGACTTCGGCAAACTCCGGCTGACGCTGCTCCGCCAGCGCGTAGTAAGCGCCGAATACTTCGCTCGTCACCAGTGACAAGCACCAGCCGTCCATCACGATATGATGGAAGCTCCAGATAAAACGGTAGGCCGTTTCACCGGTGCGCAGAATGGACACGCGCATCAAGGCGTCCTGCGCAAGATCGAAGCCCCGGGCTTTGTCACGGTTCGTGAACTCGGCAATATACGCCTCCCGCTCGGCTTCTCCCATGCCGCGCAGGTCTTCCACGCATACTTCGCTGCTCTTATGGCGGTAAACGATCTGCAGCGGCTCTTCCTTCCAGCCGGTGTAGAAGTTCGTACGCAGCGCTTCGTGCCGCGCCGTGAGCAGATCCAAGCTCCGGACGAACAGACCGGCGTCGAAATCTCCGAGCAAGTCGAAGGCGGCTTGCTGGAAGTACGCTCCCGAGTCCGGCTCCATCAGGCTGTGGAAAAGCATCCCCTTTTGCATCGGCGTCAGCGCGTACACGTTCTCGATTTCGCCTACATGGCGGGTTTGTTCCGCAATCGCGTCCAGCTCTTCCACCGTCAGCTCTTGGAACAGGACATCACTCGGCGTCAGCTCCGACCGTTCTTGTGCCACGCAATGCGCTAGCACTTCCCTCAGGCTTGCTTTCAGCAATCCGGCCAGCTTCTCCATGGTCTCCTTCCGGTACATTTGACCGTCATAACGGAGATCCAGCGAGAGCGCACCGTTCGAAATCATCCCGCTGACATTCAGCGCATGCCTGATTACGGTGCTGCCGCTCACCGATTCGCCGCCTGCATACGGCGAAACCCGTATCGCGCTGTGCTGCGCGTCCTGATCGAATTGCCCCAGATAGTTGAAGCTGATTTCCGGCTCGACTCCGAAGCTGTCACCTTCCCGGCGGTCGGACAAATAGCGCAGGATGCCGTAGCCGATTCCCTTGTTCGGAATGCGGCGCAGCCCTTCCTTCACCCGCTTGATCGATTGCGATACGTTCCGGCCTGCTCCTGCATCAACCACGACCGGGTACTGGCTCGTAAACCAGCCGACGGTGCGCGTAATGTCGAGCTCCGGCAGGATCGCTTCGCGGCCGTGCCCTTCCAGATTGACGAGCACCCGTTCCATGCTGGTCCAGGCATGAACCGCCATGCCGAGCGCCGTCAGCAGCAGATCGTTCACTTCCGTGTTGTACGCGCGGTTCGCCTGCTTCAGCAGCTGCTCCGTTTCCTCAGCCGTCCATTGCGCTGTGACGGTCTCGCTATCCCGGAAGGCCATCGCCGCCTGTCCGCTCGCAGCGTGATCCTTCGGCAGCGGAAGCTGTTCCGTTTGCGCGATTTGCCGCCAGTATTCACGTTCGCGGTCCATGGCCGGGCTGTTCGCATAGTGCGTCAACTGCTCCGCCCAGGTCCGGAAGGAATCCGTCTTCTGCGGGAGGCGGCTCGCCTCGCCTTTGACCGCTTGCTCATAGCCTGTCGCCAGATCCTCGAACAAAATACGCCACGATACCCCGTCCACCGCCAAATGGTGAATGGCGATCAGCAGGTGGTCTCCGTCGTCACAGCGGAACAGCCCCAGCTTCATGAGCGGCCCTTCGCTCAGGTCGATGCCGCTTTGGATTTCGCTCGCTTTCGCTTCGAGCGCTTCCGCGAAGTCCGTTTGTCCCCGGAAGTCGACGACGTCCAGACTGTACAACTCGCCCTCGCCGACGCTGCGGTTCAACACGGTAAACTGTCCGCTGCCGTTCTCGTGCACCACGATGCGCAGCGCGTCATGATGCTCCGCAAGCTTCGTTGCCGCCTGACGGAGCGCCGCTTCGTCAAAACCCTGCTCATGGTGAAGCATAACGGCCTGGTTAAAATGATGCGGCTCGGCAAACCGCTGCTCGAAGAACCAGTGCAGAATCGGCGTCGGCTTCACTTCTCCGCGGACATCCCCTTGATCCGCTATCCGGCCGGCCAGCTGCACATAGCCGCTAAGCTCGGCGACGGTCGGGTGCGCGAACAAGTTTTTCATCTCCAGCTTGTAGCCCGATTGCAGCAATCGGGAAGCCACCTGAATCGCCTTGATCGAGTCGCCCCCGAGATCGAAGAAATTGTCCAAAATCCCGATCCGTTCCGACCCCAGCACGGCCTGCCATACTGAGACGAGCGTCTGCTCCATTGCCGTGCGCGGCGTCGTAAAGGCCGCTCCGCCCTGCAAGCTTTCCTCCGGCGCGGGCAGCGCCTTGCGGTCGATTTTGCCGTTCGGCGTCAGCGGCATTTGCTCCAGCTGCACGAAGTACGACGGCACCATGTAGTTCGGCAGCTCCGCCGCCAGCGCGCTTCTCAGCTCGCTCACGGCCAGCTCCCGGTCCGCCACGAAGTACGCGCACAGCTGATTTTGCCCGGACGCGTCCTCACGCGCGATCACGATCGTTTCCTGCACGGACGCCGCCTTCATAATCTGCGCCTCTACCTCGCCCAGCTCGATCCGGTAGCCGCGAATTTTGACCTGATGGTCGATCCGGCCCAAATACTCGATCTTGCCGTCCGGCATCCAGCGCGCCAGATCCCCGGTCCGGTACATCCGCTCGCCTTCCGCGAACCGGCTCATGACGAACTTCTCCGCCGTGAGCTCCGGACGGTGCAGGTAGCCCCGGGCAAGTCCCGCTCCCGCGATACACAGCTCTCCGGCCACGCCGACCGGCAGCAAATGTCCGTACGGGTCCACCATGTAGACGCGGTGGTTCGGAACCGGACGGCCGATCGAAATCATCCGATCCGCCATCGGGTCCGTCGAGACCGGCCAGATAGACGTCGCTATGGAGTTTTCCGTCGGGCCGTACCCGTTGTAGTACATCACCCGGTCTTTCCACTTCTGGATCAGCTCCGTCGAGGAAGCCGAGCCGGCCGTAAATAGGATGCGCAGGCTTGGCATGCGGTCCGGGTCCAAATAAACCGCATAGGTCGGCGGCAGCGCCGCGACGGTGATGCCGTGCTCGGCCATATAGTCCTCAAACAACCGGTAGTTCTGGATGGTCTGCGACGTCGGGATATACAGCACCGCTCCGCAGAACAACGCCTGGAAAAACTCCCAGCAAGCGGCGTCGAACGAGTAGCTTGCGAACTGGAGGATTTTATCCTGCAGCCCGATGTGCAGCGTATGATCATAGTATGTCTTCAGGTTGCACAATCCGTGGTGCTCGACCATGACCCCTTTCGGCTTGCCCGTCGTTCCCGACGTATAGATGACATAAGCCAAATCGTCCGGTCCCGACACCGGCGCCAGGTTCGAGCCGTCTTCGCTGTACACGTCCGCCGCATCCAGCTCCATGACGGTCCCTGCGAACGCGACGCGATCCCGTAAATGGCTTTGCAGAAGCAGCAGCTCGGTGCCCGAATCGTCCAGCATATAGCGGATGCGCTCCTCCGGATATTCCGGATCGATCGGCACATACGCGCCCCCGGCTTTCAGGATGCCAACGATGCCGACGATCAGATCCAGCGACCGTTCGGTCATCAGTCCGACGAGACGGTCCTTCGTTACGCCGCGGTCCCGCAGCGTACGCGCCAGCCGGTTCGCCCGCTCGTTCAGCTCGCGGTACGTCAACCGCTCGCCTTCGAAGTAGACGGCGGTCTGGTCCGGCGTCCGCTCTGCCTGCGCTTCGATCAAGCCGTGAATCGTCTGCTCCCGCGGGGAGTTCGCCGCCGTCGCGTTGAACACTTTGTTGATCTGCGCTTCTTCCTGCGTCGTCACCACTTCCAGCTCGCTGACGCGGATCTGCGGATTCGCCGCGATTTGCTCCAGCACATAGACGAGATGCCCGTACATCTGCTCGATATCGGCACGATCGAACGCCAGTGCATTGTATCCGTAGAAAATATGGATCGATTCGCCCGGCAGGATGACAAGGTTCAAGTCGTAGTTCGTCTGCTCGACCGACTCGATGCCCTTGATCGTAAAGCTTGCCCCGTCCTCGCCTAATTGCTCAAGCTGTTCCTCCATCGGATAGTTCTCGAAAATCATGATGTGACTGATCAAATCCTGCTTTTGCTCTGTGAGCGCCTGAATCTCATAGAGCGGATACGTATCGTAGGCATGGGAAGCGATCGACTGCTCCTGATTCCACGCCATCACTTCTGCAAAGGTAGATTCGGCCTCGCAGCGGATACGCACCGGAACTGTATTGATGAACAGTCCGACTATGTTTTCGACGTTCGGAATGTCCTCCGGCCGCCCGGAGACGACATTGCCGAACACGACGTCCCGGCTGCCGTTGTATTTTTGGAGCAGGAGCCCCCAAACGGTCTGCATCAGCGTGCTGATCGTGACCTGATGCTGCTGAGCAATCCGGTTGATCCGCCCAGTCAATTCCCGTCCCAGATCGAATTCCAGGTCAGCGGACGCGTAGCCCGCTTTTTCCTGCGGGTTGCCCTTCGGCAGCGTCGTTTGCTCCTCGTATCCGGCCAAATAGCCGCTCCAGTAGCGGGACGCCTCTGCCTGATCCTGACGTTCCAGCCATGCAATATATTCGCTGTAAGACGGTACGGGGAGAAGCTCCGGCTCCCGGTTCGCGCTGAGCGCAAAGTAGATGCGGAACACTTCGCTCGTGACCAAAGACCAGCACCAGCCGTCCATCAAAATATGATGGAAGCTCCAAACAAAGCGGTACGTTTCCTCGCCGGTCCGCAAAATCGCTACACGCATCAACGAATCGTCCGCCAGATCGAAGCCCCGGACCTTATCGTCCCGCGTGAAGGCCTCGACAGCCGCTGCGCGCTCCGCTTCCTCCATATCACGCAGGTCGCGAACGAGGAATTCGCTGCCCCGGTTCCGGTAGACGACCTGCAACGGTTCGTCCCTCCAGCCGGTGTAGAAATTCGTCCGCAGCACTCCGTGCCTTTGCACCAGCAGCTCCAGACTCTTGCCGAACACGCCGACATCGAAGCTGCCTTGCAGATCAAACGACGCCTGCTCGAAATAGACTCCCGATTCCGCATCCATCAGGCTGTGGAACAGCATGCCCTTCTGCATCGGCGAGAGCGCGTATACGTTCTCCAGTTCGCCATGCTCTTGGGTCTGTTCGGCCAACCGCTCCAGCTCCTCCAAGGTCAGCCCCTTGAATAGAACGTCGCTCGGCGTCAGTTCCGGCCGCTCTTTCGCCACGCAGTGCGCGATGATCTCCCGCAGGCTGGACTGCAGCAGCCCGCCCAGCCGCTCCACCGTTTCCCGGCGGTACTGGGTCGTGCCGTACAGGATCGTTAAAACAAGCTCGCCCTCCGACACCATCCCGTTCATATCCAATGCAAAATCCAAGGCGGCATTTTCACTGATGGATAAACCGCCGGAATAAGCCGAAGACTCTAATTCGTTGTCTTTATAATCCTGATCGAATTGGCCGAGATAATTGAAGCTGATTTCCGGCTCGACGGCAAACTTCACGCCCTCTTGCGGCGCGGACAAATACCGCAGGATGCCGTACCCGATCCCTTTGTTCGGAATGTGGCGGAGTCCTTCCTTCACCCGCTTGATCCGCTGTCCGACGGACTCATCTTGTCCCGTCTCCAGCACAACCGGGAATTGGCTTGTAAACCAGCCCACAGTCCGCGAAACGTCCACATCCGGGATAATCTCTTCCCGTCCATGGCCCTCCAGGTTGACCGGCACGCGATCCAGACCCGACCATTCGCTTACAGCCATTCCCAGCGCCGTCAGCAGCAGGTCGTTCATTTCCGTGCGATATGCCCGGTGCGCCTGCTTGAGCAGCTGCTCCGTTTCCTCCGCCGTCCAGCGTACCGTCACGACGTCGCTTTCTTTCAGCAGCGGTTTGGCCTCCGCGTTATCCTTCGGCAGCGGAGTATAGTCGGTTCGTTCAATTTGCTGCCAATACGCCCGCTCCTGCTCCATCGCCGGGCTGCTCTCATAGCGCGACAGTTGCTCCGCCCACGTCCGGAACGAATCCGTTTTGTGCGGCAGACGGATCGCTTCTCCGCGCAGCGCCTGTTCGTACCCTGTCGCAATATCCTCGAACAAAATGCGCCACGACACCCCGTCGACTACCAGATGGTGAATCGCGATCAGCAGATGGTCACCGTCGGCGCAGCGGAACAGCCCCAGCTTCATGAGCGGTCCGTGTTCAAGGTCGATGCTGCCTTGAATTTCCGTCGCTTTCGCTTCGACTGCTTCCGCGATATCCATTGCACTGCTAAAGTCCAGCACTTCCAGGCCGAACAGCTCGCCTTCGTCCACGCTGCGGTTCCATGCCGCATAGCCGCTGCCGGTATTCCCCTGTAAACGGAACACCATGCGCAGCGCGTCGTGATGCTCGGCAATCTTCCGCATCGTCACGCGCAGCGCCGCTTCGTCGAAGCCTTCCTTGCGGTACAGCATGACCGACTGGTTGCTGTGATGTGCGTCGGCCGGCTGCTGCCCGAAGAACCACCGCTGGATCGGCGTCAGCTCCACGTCTCCGGTTACGGCTTCCTGGCTCGCCAGCTTGCCGGACGTTTGAAGATGCGGACTCAGCGCCGCCACTGTCGGATAGCTGAACAAGTCCTTCATCACCAGCTTGTAGCCGGCTTGCAGCAGTCGCGATGCCACTTGCAGCGCTTTGATCGAATCGCCGCCCAGCTCGAAGAAGTTGTCCAGGATGCCGACCTTCTCTACGCCCAGCACGGCCTGCCATACCATCGCCAGCGTCTGCTCCGCCGCCGTCTTCGGCGCTGCATACGCCGCTCCCGTGCGCACTGCGCCTTCCGGCTCCGGCAGCGCTTTGCGGTCTACCTTGCCGTTCGGCGTCAGCGGCAACCGCTCCAGCTTCATCATCCGCGCCGGCACCATATGCGACGGCAGGCTTTGCTCCAGATACGCCTGCAGCTCCTCTACGCTTAGCGCTTCGTCTCCTGCCGCGTAGCCCGCCAAATATTTTTGTCCCCGCTCGTCCGTCCGGTCGATCACCACTGCCTGACGCACGCCCGCGAAGCGCAGCATCGCCGTTTCGATCTCGCCCAGTTCGATCCGGTACCCCCGAATTTTCACCTGATGGTCGATCCGGCCGATGAAGTCCACGTTGCCGTCTTCCATCCACCGCGCCAGGTCGCCCGTACGGTACAATCGCTCGCCCGGCACGAACGGGTTCGGCACGAATTTCTCCGCCGTCAGCTCCGGTCGGTTCAAGTAGCCTCGCGCTACTCCGGCTCCGCCGATGAACAGCTCGCCCAGCACGCCCACCGGCACCGGATGCAGTTGCGCGTCTACGATGTAGAACCGCGCATTCAGCCACGCCTGCCCGATCGGCACGCTGCCCGTCTCGGGCAGCTTCGACAAAGGCTCGTCGTAGTAGCTCGAATCGATCGCCGCTTCCGTTACCCCGTACGCGTTGATGATCCGCATGGACGACCCGAACCGCTCCTGCAGCACCCGGTAATCCGTCACGCTGCAGCTGTCCGAGCTCGTAATCAGCAGCTCCATCGAGCTGATGTCGAGACCATGATCCGCAATATGCTGCATAAACGGTACAATCAGCGCCGGTGTCGATTCAAACACCGTAATGTCGTAATCCC
>NZ_JNVM01000027.1 GCF_000722545.1 Paenibacillus tyrphae | reverse complement strand
AGCGAAAAGCTTTATGATGCAATATGCGGGATTCACCTCCTTTGGTGATTTTATGATAATTATAGCACATATGTTCGCATTCATACACAAGAGATGCTGATTCATCTCCCCCTTATCGAAGAGGGAGTCTTCTCAGCCTTAACGATAAAGCCATTCTATTATAATTGGACAATTATACCATATTTAAATCGGCATACGCTTGCTTGAAATAATTGTGGATATGGCGACCTTGTTGATCAGAGTATCGTTTCCATTCACCTCAAGAACAATCGTATATTGATCGTGAAACTTGATGACCCCCTTCATCTGAAATCCATTTTTGGTGATTAAGGTGACTTGTATCCTCTCCTCGGTTAAAGTATTCAGGAAATTGCTCTGTACAACTTCATTTGATTTCGTTTTGTTCATTGGAGCATCCCTCTCTATGTTTTAGGAATCTATTTTATTTTAACATAGTTGGTTGTATTTACCAAATTCTCACGTACTATTCATAGCAAAAAAGACATTCCCTCGCGAAGAGAGAATGCCTTTATGCTCATTGCTCCTAAACGTTCGTTTTTTCCACCAGCAGCTGCTCCTCGCCCTTACTTGTTCACATTTTTGTTGTATAAATTGCCGCCGCCGATTCGGACGTCGTCATGCGCTTTCGTGCCCGTAGCGGCGCTTGTAGCATTGACAATGTATCCTGGCGCATTATCCAGATTCACCTTATTGTTATAAAACGTATTGTCCTTTCCGGTCGGATACTTGGAGCCGTGTGTCCGTACCTGAAACGCGTCCGCCACCTTCGCATTCCCGTTCCGGTAGCCCTCGTTGTAGCGAACCACGGAATCGACGCCCTTCACGTCAATGAAGCTATCGGCGCTGTTTTCTCCCGTTATGCCGGTCCCGTTGAAATAACAGTACTCGACCACGGTGCCGTCGGCGCCCTCCTTGATATCGATATGCTCTGCCGTAATCCCGCCGTCGAAGACGGTATGCCGGATCGTATTCCCGATCACGGTATGCTCGTAAGGCGAGCTCTCATCTGATCCGACATAGGCCCCTTCCCCGTACCCCGGCTGGTAGTTGCCCGTATCGTAAATTTTGGAATATTCCAGCGTATTGTACGAGCTGCCGTCTCTAAAATGGACGCCTTCGTCCCCGATCCGATGCACTTCAACGTTGTTCAGCAGGTTGTTGTTGCCGTTATCGACTATGATCCCTTTTTGGGCGTTCGTAACGATCAGATCGCGGATTTCCCAATAATCCCCCGTCAAATGAATGCCATAGGACCCGTCGTTTACCGCTTTTCCTGTTAAAATCGCCCGATTCCCGGGATCGCAGCTTTTCAGCACAATATGACCGGCAGCCGTCCCGTTTTTCGGCGAAAAGAACAGTCCGGGCCCATAAGGATCATCCGGCGTTCTCGGCGTATCTCCGGACGTCGACACGTCGCCGAGATAAGTTCCCGGAGCAATGCTGATAATATCGCCGGGCTTCGCGTTTTTCATGGCGTTTTGAATGGCCGGCGTCGAATTCAGCGCGCCTGAGCACCCGGCTCCGACCGCATCCGTCGTCGCGCTGACCGGATGGCTTGCGCCGGAAACGTTGCCGGCCGCATCCTTCGCCTTGACCGTAAACGTGTACGTCGTATTCGGGCTCAGCCCGCTGACCGTTGCGCCGGTGCCGGTCACGGTGGCGGCCGGTGCTGCTCCGTTGTAAACGTCATAGCCCGTGACGCCGACGTTGTCCGTGGAAGCATTCCAAGAAAGCGATACCGAGGAGGACGTGACGCCGGTTGCCGTCAAATTGGCCGGTGCCGACGGCGCTTGCGTATCCCCGGGATTGCTGCCTTTGCAATTCAATACGGCCGTTCCGCCGCCCAATAAAGAGCTTCCCGAAAACGTCAAACAGTCGTAGACGCCTTTGTTCGGAGCGAGCGCATAGTCCACTTTCTCGTTATCGGTCCAAGTGCTGATCAGCGTCCCGGCCGGCTTCTCCAAGTGCGCCCACTTGTTTCCGTCCCAGCCGATCTGATAGATCCGGTGAGGGTCGTTATAAGGCGCATACGTCGTGTAGCTTCCGCCGTCCGCTTCCTGCTTGCTCATCGTGTTGTTGAAAAACACATTCTGCTCGCCGGTCGAGCCCGACCACTTGGACGCGTGAGGCCCTGCACCGTACCAGATGGGGTACCAAGTTCCACCTTCCGGCTCCGCGCCGCCTTCTCCCTCGCCCCAGCTGCGATGACGGAAAGGAACGGTAATGACGTTGTTCTCGATGAGATTGCGGCGCTCCCAGCCGCCGTGCAGATTCATATCCACCGTCATCGTATTGCCCGAGACGACGTTGCCCGTGGCCGACCATTGCAGCGTCAAATGACGGACGCGGTCGATCGTATTGTTCATAATTTTGCTGTCGTACAATTTGGAGCCTCGGAAATAGCCGTGGCCGCCTTTGCCTTTGTTCCACGAACCGAAAATGACGTTGTCCCGAAACTCCATATATCTGGCGAATTCGGTGACAATCGGGTGCGAGCCCGTCATGTAGGTGCGGATGCCCTTTACCCAGCCGTTTTGCGCCCATTTGAATACAATCGCATGAATCGCGTATTCCGGGGCCTCGTTCGTATATTTCAGACCGACGCCGTTCGGATTGGTAACCGGATCGTAATCGTTTACATTTTTATTGCTGTATGGCGTGTAAGAAATATCTTGCGTGAAATAAAAATTTTCAAAACCGACGCCTTCCACGAGCTTGATCGGCATCACCTTGCTATAGTAGGTCGTTCCCAGAATCGCCCCACCGTTGCTGTACGGAATGTCAAATTCCAGCGGCTTGTCGATCGTCAGCGTGTCCCCGCTCAGACTTGTCACTTTAAACATTTGGCTGCGCATGTGCTGATTGATCCAGTAATTTTGCGGCGCGCCCATCATTTGATAAAAGTCCGCCGTATTGGCCGCTCCGACGTAGACCGTGTCCCCGGCCTTGAATTTTTTGCCGCCACCGCTGGCCAGCTTGATTTGATTGCTGCCCTTCGTTCCGCCCCCGGCATTGGCTACCTTGACACCGGATTTCCAATGAAAGTTGATGCTGCCTTCATAGTCGGGCTCGCCCGGATCTTTGTCCCGGTCCTCCACACGAAAAGCGCCGTATCCCGGCCACAGCTTGCCGTCGATGACGGGCAGACCGTTGTCCGATGTATACGTGCTGGCAGGCCTGAACACAATCTTCGTTCCCGTGGCCGGATCGGTGCCTGCGCCTCGGAAGGTCACCCAGTTGGCGTCCGCCCGGATGAATTTGCTCAGATTGATTTCCCCAGCGGGAAATTGCAGAATCGCCCGGTTCGTCTCGCTGACCTTGGCGCCGTTGACCGTTAACGAACCGCTGCGAATCCCATCGATGACTGCCTGCAGCGCATCGGAATCGTCCTTGCCGTCATTGGCCTTTACGCCTTTGGCGGCCAGATCGATGACCGTCCCTCCGGTCGGCAGCGGCGCCCCGCCCTTATAGCCCGCATGGGACCAATCCGGAAGCGACGGGTGCACCCCGGCGGCCTCCACTTGCGAAGCCGAAAGAAAGCCCCAGGAAGTCATGGCAAGCACCGCGCTCAGCATCAGTTTCAAACCTTTTCTCGCTGCCAATATAAACAGTCCTCCTTCTGGTAAATAGGTTTTGCTGCCTTTCTTGGACAGAAAATCAGCTGCATATCGTACCGGCCGATGAATAGTATGAAATCCCCCCTTTCGACGAATGACAAACCATTTTATGGGATGTGTGATAAAATATTACGTTAATTAAGTTGTAATCCCATTTATCCAAATAAGGAAGCGACAAATTCTAGGCGGAGTGTTGTTTTCTTTAGGTCAATTGCGGAAGCATGTTCTTTATTTGTAATATTTTATTAAATATTGTAAAATAAATCTTGTAACCGCTTTCTAAGAATCTACTACTACAATTTAAGAGGTGTAACAGTACATGTCCAAGAAACCATGGTTGATGTCTGCAGTTCTCGGCACTTTTGTCATCGGATCGTTTGGCTCCTTCTCTCCTCTCTACTCCGTCTCGCATGCGGAGGAATCGCAGATTGCGAGCTTGGAAGATTACGAGGATATCCAATTGTCAAGCGACAAAGAAATCGTCGGGCAGGAAGAGCAGCAGACGTCCGTCAGCTCGGCGACTTATGATCCGTCCAAGTTTTTAACCCTGTTTGACCGAAAGAAGATTGTACAAAACTTTCGTTCCATGGATAAAGTTTTCCCAAGCCGAACGATCCAGCATGATAAACAAAATGTGTTCCGGTTCAAACAAGATCTCCGCAAACTGCCTAATTTCACTTACACGTATAATGGGGAGTCCCGACAATTTAAAGATTTGCTCGCACGCACCGTAACAACAGGACTTCTTATCATAAAAGACGATAAAATATTAGTGGAAAATTATTACCTGGGCAATACCCAAAAATCGTTGAATACGTCCTGGTCCATATCCAAATCGTTTACTTCTGCCCTAATCGGCATTGCCATAGACGAAGGATATATTCGAAGTGTAAACGATCCGATCACCGATTATTTGCCGGAGCTGAGCCAGTCGGGGTATAACGGCGTCACGATTCAACATATTCTCAACATGGCATCCGGTGTAAAATATCCCGTTTTTGAAGAGCCTTACAGAACCGTGTGGTACAATGAATTATTTGTGAATCGAAAATCTTTCAACAGCAAAATGGCAACGCTCCCTTCCGAAACCTCGCCGGGGACATTTACTTATAAAGGATCGGACACCCAGGTTCTGGGCATGCTCATTCGCAGAACGACCGGAAAGCAGCCAGCGCAATATTTGGAAGAAAAAATTTGGAAGCCCCTGGGCATGGAAAGCCGCGCCTATTGGAATACGGATTTGCACGGCGATGACATGACATTCGCCTTTCTCAATGCAACGCTGCGCGACTACGCCAAGTTCGGCCGACTGTACTTGAATAACGGCCTTTGGAACGGCAAGCGAATCATATCCGATAACTGGGTCAAAGAAACCTATGTCGGCAGTCCGGGAATGCCCTACTATAAAAATCAGTGGTGGCTGCCCGGCGACAGCCAAGAAATTCTTGCAAGCGGTATTTATGGCCAATCCATTTATGTGAACCAAAAGGAAAACATCGTTATCGTCAAGACCAGCGTCAATACACAGGAAAATGAAATGTTCGAAGAAGTAACCGCCTTCCGGGAAGCTATCGCCGCATTAAAACAAGCAAAGCCAACATCCTCCTAATCGCAGCTGTATAATCATCAAAACGAATAGGAAGAGGGCCGCCCCCAGTCTTTTTTATAAAGACGGATCAGGGGTTGGCCCTTTTCGGCTTTCCTTCAAGCATGCTTTCTATGAACAGCCGAACTTCGCATGGAATATATTTTTAGCAGGATGATTTCTTCCATTTTGAATCGCTGCCGCAGCATGAACGTGCGTAGAGCCTTAACCTAAGCACAGAAGAAGGAGCTGGACTTCATGACCCGCGCAAACTCAATCACCCTCCTCGGCGTTCCTTTCGACTTGGGGGCCGGACGCCGGGGGGCCTGCGGCGGACCGGAAGCTATTATGCAAGCCGGTCTGCCGGAAAAATTACAAAGGCTTGGCATTCCATGGAACGATGCCGGACTGTTGACATGGCCGGAGCCGCAGCTCGAGCAGGATGCGCTTCCTCTTACCGCCCTGAAGCATTTGCACGATGTGCTGGCCTTGAACGAAGCGCTGCACGCCGGCGTCTCCCGTATCGTACAGCAGGGAAGCTTCCCGCTCGTTCTCGGGGGCGATCACAGCATCGCGATCGGTACGCTGGCAGGGCTGGCCTCGCACTATAGCCGGCTCGGCGTGATCTGGATCGATACCCATTCCGATCTGAACACGCCCGATACGACGCCGTCGGGCAACATCCACGGCATGGCGCTCGCCGCAAGTCTCGGACAAGGCGACGAACGGCTGACTCGAATCGGGGGCTTTGGCCCGAAGATCAGGCCGGAGCATACGGTCCTTCTTGGGGTAAGAGATCTCGATCCGGGCGAGAAAACCTGCATCAAGGCGCAGGGCATCACCTGCTTCACGATGCACGACATCGACAGGCGCGGAATGAGCAGCGTGATGGAAGAAGCCGTTCAGGTGGCCGGCAAAGGCACGGACGGCGTACATCTGAGCTTCGATATCGACAGTCTTGACCCGGCCGAAGCGCCCGACACGGGAACGCCGTTGAAAGGCGGGCTCAGCTACCGGGAAGCGCACCTGGCTCTTGAGCTGCTGCACGAATCGGGAATCGTGACGTCCGCCGAGTTGGTCGAGGTGAATCCATCGCTCGATACGGGGCAGAAGACGGCACAGCTCGCCGTCGAATTGATCGGCTCCCTGCTTGGGGAGCAAATTTTGTGATCGGCTGCCGGATACGTTTGGATGGAGCCCTGCAAAAGCAAAGTGCTTCCGCCGCAGCGTGTACCGCCGCCTGCAGAAGCACTTTGCTTCGCTTGATATGAGCTTACGCATTGCGGCACGAATCAGGCCGCTCTAGAGGCTCGGATAGGCTTTCAACACCTCTTGCAGCCGGAACGCCGCCGTCAATCTCCCCTCCACCTTCAATTCGCCGGCCATATAAGCCTGCATGGCGTTCACCTGCTTCCGCATCAGCCGAAGCAGCGTTGCTTCCGATAAGGTCAGCTTGCAGTCCGCCGCATAGGTCGCCCCGTCCACAAGCTCCGCCCGCTTTCTTCAGCCAACCGGCCGCAAAACTGCCGTCAATCGCCGGGTGTTTCGCCTTCCGTCCGTTCCGCCTCTTCTTCCAGCAGCTTTCTGCGAAGCACTTTGCCAACCATCGTTTTCGGCAGATGGTCGCGAAATTCGTAAATATGGGGTACCTTGTAAGCGGCCAGCCGCTCCCGGCACCACCGGTTGAGCTCCTCGGCTCCTGCCTCACTGCCCTGCTTCATGACCAGATACGCCTTCACCGTTTCCCCCCGGTACGGATCGTGCACGCCGGCCACCACAGCCTCCGCCACATCCGGGTGCTCGTACAGCACCTCCTCGATCTCGCGCGGATAAATATTGAAGCCTCCGGCGATAATCAAGTCTTTTTTGCGGTCCAAAATATAAAAAAAGCCGTCCTCATCCATCCTTCCCATATCGCCGGTGTACAGCCATCCGTCCTTCAGCACCGCTGCGGTCTCCTCCGGCCGGTTCCAATAGCCTTTCATCACTTGGGGCCCGCGGACGGCAAGCTCGCCGACCTCTCCGACCGGCAGCTCCTCCAGCGTCTGCGGGTCGACAATCCGCGCGTCCGTATCGGGGAACGGAATACCGATAGAGCCAATTTTCCGCCGCTCCCAGATGTTGTTCCCGTGTGTGATGGGCGATGCTTCCGTTAAACCGTAGCCCTCGACGAGGCGGCCTCCCGAGATAGCCTCGAACTGCTCCTGCACCTCAAGCGGCAGCGGAGCCGCCCCGCTGATGCACAGCTTCAGCGAAGATAGGTTGAATCGCGGCTTGCGGGCTCGCTGAAGAAGCGCAATATACATCGTTGGCGCGCCGGGAAACACGGTCGGCTTCATCCGGCGGATGGTCTCAAGCAGCAAACCGGTCTCGAACCGCGGCAGGAGCGCCAGCGTTCCGCCCAAATAAACGGACTGATTCAGCAGCACCGTAAGCCCGAACACATGAAAAAAGGGCAGCGCCGACAAGTACGTTTCCTGTCCGCACTCCAAACGGTACGACCACAGCTGGCTTTGAATCGTATTGGCGATCAGGTTATAATGCGTGAGCATCACCCCTTTGGCCCGCCCGGTCGTGCCTCCCGTATATTGGATCAAGGCCAGCTCGCGCTCCGCATCCACTTCCGCTTGCCGAAGCTCCGGGGAACCCCGCTCCACAAATTGCCGGAACGGATAGACGCCGTTGCCGTAAACGACCCTCCGGTCCAGTCCCTGCTTCCTCGCAAACAACGGGTAAAGCCATTTTTGCGGAACAGGCATGTAGTCCTTCATCGACGTGACAATGATATGCCTCAGCTCGGCGGACTCGGCAATTTCCGATACCCGCCGGTACAGCAGATCCAGCGTGACGATCGTTCGGGCCCCCGCATCCTTGAGCTGATACTCCAGCTCGCGCGGGGTGTACATCGGATTGGTCATCACGACGATACCGCCCATCAGCAGCGTGCCGAAATACGTAATGACCGTTTGCGGGCAGTTCGGCAGCATAAGCGCCACCCGGTCGCCATGGCGCACGCCGTGCCGGACGAGCGCGTCCGCAAATCGGCTAGCTTGCTCCAAAAGCTTGCGGTAAGTCATCGTTTTGCCCATAAAATCCAAGGCGGCGCGCTGCGGATACGTACGGGCGGACTCCGTCAAAAAATAAGCCAGTGAATGTCGCGGGTAGTCGAACGTCGGCGGCACCTCGGCAGGATAGTGACGCAGCCAAGGCTTGTCGGGCATTAAAACCACCTCCATGCAAGATTGCCTTGTCTGGGGGCCGACGCCGACGGTTTCACCGGTCACGCATGACGCCTCGGCGGCGGCCGATTGGGGAAACGGTTAACCGCCTGGCAGCAAAACCGCAGGACCGTCCGCCTTACCCGTTTGAGGCAAACGGCAGCCAGGTTGTCCGAAGCGTTCCATCTCCCCTGTACTTGGTAATTTATGCGCTGCTTGAGGCGTCTATGCCTTTGATGAGATCAGGTGAGAAGACAAACGAGTGGGATTCTTTCTGGGGGAAGGGAAAGGAAAACGGAAGCGCACCGGCTGGTTATCTACGCGGCTTAAGCTCCCGCTTCGGCCGATGGGAAGTGTCGTCTGGACTGATTTTATCACGCTCCCTTCGGAGCTCCGAGCGTAGACCATACAGTGATCGGGAGGCGAATGCCGATGCTGGAAGAAAGCGCGGATCAACGAGGGAACCACGCTGCGTACACCGGTCAGCGTGCTTGAGCTTCAAAGCGTGGAGGCCGGGGCGGAAAAAGGAGCGCATGAACGAGGAAGATGCCGGACAAGCCGGCAATGCATTGCTGGCGGAACCGCGGAAAGATCTGAACAGAGCCGCGCTTGATGAGCTGATGCGCCGGCTGCAGCGCCACGATAAGGCGAGCCGGCGCGCAGCGGCCGTATCAGGCCAAAGCGTTCGCCACCTGTTTACCGAGTGCCCGGCAGGCGGCTTTATCCGAATCCGACGGGTTTAACTCCACCTTCAACCCTTCTGCGACAACGTCCGCTCCGAGCTCCTCCAGCTTCTCCTTGAGGAGGTCAACCGCCTTTCCGAACTGCGCGTACGAGGAATCGGCCGAACCGAAGACCGCCGCCTTTTTCCCGCTCAGCTCCAGACCGTCCATCTCTTCGTAGAAATCCAGAAATTCGTCGGGCAGCTCGCCGTCGCCCCAAGTGTAGGCTCCAAGAATAATGCCGTCGTACTCTCCCAGCTCGTGACCGCTTGTATCCATCACGTTTTTGACGACCGGCTCGATCCCCGCTTCGCGGACCCCCTCTGCGACCTCGTCGGCCATTTCCTCCGTATTCCCCGTCATGCTGGCAAACACAAGAATCAGTTTCATTTTCGCGCTCCTCCGTTTTCCGTAATGTTCCATGTACTTCCTCAACCATATTAAGTGATAATGATTATCATTGTCAATTGTATTTTTTCGCAGGCCTGCTTCGTTGATTCCGGCGAAAACAAAAAAGCCCCGACCCCTATGCAGCAAGGAATCCCGGCCTTTGAAATCGCCACCCATTTAAAAAGTAAATCCGAGCAGCTATGAAGCCCGTTGCTGCTAGACATGTTCTTGCGACCCGGCAGTAAGCGTGCGTCCTTCGGGCTTGTAAAATGAAATCGTACGCTGCAGACCCGTCCGGTCCGCATCGCCTTCGGCAGGCACCTGGCGCAATGCGCCGCCGCTGAGCCAGCCGGTGACCGCGAGCACCAGCGCGTCCAGCATATCGTCGCGGGCCAGCGCCTTGCGCGTATACCGCGCCAGCAGCTCGGCGACGACAGTATCGGCGTGCGCACAGACCCGCTGCAAATGCGCGAGCCGTTCGGCGAAGCCTTCCGGCGTCTTCTTGCCGTGATGCATCGGCCCGCCGAAAAGCTGAGCAAAGCACAGCTCCGGATGCGACTCGCGGAAGCGTCCGCGCGCCTCCATATCCTGCTGGAGCAGCTCGTCGAGCCGGCGAATTTTCGGCACGAGGCCCCAGGACTGGCGCGACAAGCCGCGGCCGCCGAGCTCCCGCTGCAGGGCGTTCGCCTCGGCGTAGCCCGACGCTCCCAGCACCTCGCGTACCGGCGCGGCGAAGATCGAGGAAGCCCGCCCTGGCTTTAGCAGCTCCCGCGTGAGCGCATCGCAAGCCCGCGGCTCTTGGCCATCCGCCAAGCCGATCGGCATGTCGATCAGCAGCAGCTTGGCCCCCCGGTGGGCTTCCCACAGATGCTTGATGTCTTCATATACGTCCGCCGTCCAGCTCCGTCCGTCCTCCGATAACGCCACCGCAAGCCAGCCGCCCGGACAGCCGTCGATGCCCACGTAGTCCCCGCGACTCATCCGCGCAGCAGCTCCGCAAGCGAACGCACGGTTGCCGCGGTATATGCGGGCTGCGCCAGCCTGAGTTCTTCCGCGGTGCCGTAGCCGTAAGCGACGGCCGCCGAATCCATTCCGTGAGCCCTCGCTCCCTCGATATCGTACTTCCGGTCGCCGATCATCAGGCAGGCGGAAACGGGCGGAAAGCCCGCCAGCTCCAGCGCATAGGCGATCACGTCGGCTTTGTCCGAGCGCGTCCCGTCAAGCTCGCTGCCCGCCAGATGAGCGAAATGCCGGTCCAGCCCGAAATGCGCCAAAATTTGCTTTGCAAACACGATCGGCTTCGATGTCGCGACGATCAGCTTGCGGCCCTCTGCCCCGAGCTCGGCCAACAGCTGCGGGATGCCGGGGTACACTTCGTTTTGAAACATGCCCCGTTCCGTGAAATATTCCCGGTACCAGCCAATGGCTTCCTGCGCCTGCTCCGGGGTAAAACCATACCGCTCGCGCAGCGACACCTGCAGCGGCGGACCGATAAACGGCGTCAGCTTGTCCAAATCCGGCTCTTCGATTCCCATACGCCCCAAAGCATATTGAACCGACCGGGTAATCCCTTCCTTCGGATCGGTTAATGTCCCGTCCAGGTCGAACAACAAATGCGTATACCGGGTCATCCCCATAAGCCCCTTTCTCCTCTCGTACAGCAGCCAGGCTGCTCTCTGTTCCAGCTCCATTATACCGTGTTTCCGGGACCATGGCCTTTTTTTGTTATAGCTGCCTCAGGGACACCTGTACATACCATGGGACGGCGGGTGACATACCATATATAGGTGCAAGCAGGACGACAGAAACTTACATTGGAAATACGGGAGAGGATCGAAGTGGCTAGAGGAATATTCGATGTCGTAGTAAACCCGGAGTACGGCGAGGATACGATGACGGTGGTCGGGAATTGTATAAATGGCTACAAACATGAGCTGCATACGCTTCGGAACGGAACGACGGTCGTTTTGAAAAAAGAGGGCAGTCCGGGAAAAGAAATTCGCATCGTGCGGGGACACGACGACGAATGCCCATTTCATTACATCGAAATGGGACCGGCCACCGCCCAAGCCGTCAACCTGCGGGGAGGAGCCCGCTGCCTGCTGGAATATAACGAGCTCGAACAGACCGTGACTCTGACTAAAATTTCCGTGAACAAGGAGCAGGTCATCGTGCTTACCGAAAAGGGCCGAACGGAACCAAGAGTAAGAATCGGGTATTCGTTACTGAACAAGCTCGGAATGGCCAAGAGCCGGACTATGCATGCCCGACACGGGAATGCTTCCGTCAAGCTCCGCCTTTTGGTGCCCCAAAACGAGCTTAGCGAACAATTCGTATTGTCGGCAGGCGCTGCGGCCAAGCTTCGTCTGGGCAACGGGCAGCTGTACCTGCTAGCTTATGATCAAGCCGCCCGGACGCTATCGTTCTCGCCGCTATCGCACGTACCGGAATCCGTCGACCCTGCGACCGGTTCTGCGCCGGACGATTCGGCTCAGCCTACAAGATCGTCATACCGGTCGAGGTCCGCACAACGAGCCGTCGCCAAAACCATGACCGCCAGCCGGAGCGGCAAATCGCGGACCCGCAAAACCGCCCCTTCCCGCCTGTTCGTTGCAAAGCAAACGAAGGCTCCAAAGCCGGAACCCTTTTCCATAACCGGAAAATCCGCCGTATGGATCAGCCCGAAGCTTCATAGAAGGCGCCGGTAGATCACTTTATTATTTTCCTAAAATTCCAGAAATCCCGAACCCCCCATTTCTTTCATAAACACTATGCTTTGCACTATAATGATAGAGTTATTTAAATCATCGCAGCAGGATTCATTGCCATTAGGGGGTCAGAGAAAATAGAAATGAAAAAAAACAGCATTGAAGAAGTACATGTTTTACGGGCGCTCGCCTTTCTGGCGGTTGTGCTGCAGCACTCGATCGGCCACTATTTGTCCGAGCCGGATACGACGCTTTCGGATGGTGTGATGTTTACACTTTTTCTTCTTATTTCCAAGTTTTCCGTTCCGGTGTTCATCTTTATTACCGGTCTCGTGCTGTTTTACAATTACGACGGGCCGCTTCGTTACGGTTCGTTTCTGCAAAAGCGGCTGAAGGACATCGGCGTCCCGTATTTGTTCTGGTCCCTCGTCTATGCTGCTCCCGCATTGCTGCAAAGCACCGGCCTCTTCCCAGGCATACAGCAGTTCGCGGGGCTGGCGTTTACCGGCAAAGCTTCGTATCACTTGTGGTATATTGTGATGATCATTCCGTTTTACGCGACGTTTCCGCTTTGGCGCTGGGTGATCCGGAAAGTGCGAAGCCGAATTTTGACATCTGGACGCGCGATCGCCGCCATGGTGCTTTTGGCTGCCGTGTATGTCTATAGCATGACTCTAATATGGCCGATTTACCAGGTGGCGGAGCAATGGAATCTGCCGGTGCTGACCCCGATGCTGACCGAATATGCAGACCGCAACTCGCTCTATTTTTTCTACTACTTCGTCCTTGGAGCGGTCTCCGGTTTGGCGCTAACGCAATGGAGGGAATGGCTGAGACGCAACGGGCCGCTGGTGTATGCCGCTTTTTTTAGCTTGTCCGCTTACTTGACATATCGTGTCGTTGCCGGCTTCGAAAATAACCCCGCATCTCAGAATCACTACGAGGACTTGCTTTTACTGCGCCCGGTGACGGCGGTTTTCTTAATCGTTTCGATTCTTGTGGCATATAAGTTCGGAATGCGGGCGGCCGAATCCGCGAAGGGGGTTACGCGCCGTGCGCTCTGGATTGTCAGCCAATATTCCTATGGCGCTTATTTGATCCATGCGCTGATGCTGACTTGGGCTACCTTGCTCTCTGACCTCCTGCTTCCGCAGATGAACGTCACGCTTCGCATGATCCTTGCCTTTATTCTTTGCTCGGCGATGTCGGTGTTGGCCACATTTGCGCTGTCCAAGATTCCGTTCCTCGGACAATGGATGACCGGTTTGGGGAAAGCCAAAAAGAAACCGCAGCCGGTTCCCGGCCTGTCGGCCTGATCCTCACCTCGCCCGGCATCTGCTTTTGTAACCCAATTGTCAGCCGCGCGTCATTGTCACGCCGCTTCGTTCTCACTATGCTGAAAGAGACGGATATCTTTTGGCAAAAGGAGGATCGCTGTATGCTTTATGCGGCTCTGACGCTGCTTGCCGTGCTGCTGGTCGCAGGCGTGCTCAAGCGGCTGGGCGCGAAGGCCGTCTATTCGACGGCTCTGCTCTTGTCGGTGCTGTTATCGCTTGTCGCCAATTTCGGTCTGGGGCAGAACTACTTTTACAATCTGTTTCCCGGCGTTCATGACGGAGGCTTACGCATCTCCAATCGGGTAGCTTATTTTATCATCGGCGACGGCCTGTGGACGCAAGCGCACTTTCGCATCGCCTTCGAACGGTCCGTCTGGATTACGCTCCTTCTGATCGTTGCTTATGCCGCCGCAAAAATCACAGAAAGCAAAACGGAACGGAGCAAATCTCCGTCCCGTTTGTCACGATATTAATAACCGAAATCAAGCGTTTTGCCCGTTTCGGCGTAGGTTTTGATGTTGCTCAAAATCATGGGCCAGCTTTGCCGGGTGTTCTCGTACGACGGATGATCGGCCGGCCACCGGTCGTTGACCAGCGTCAGTTTGGTGCAGCCGCCCACAGGCTCCAGCGTGAATGTGATCCGCGTCTCCAGCTCGGCGTGGTTGTCCCGGTAAGACGGTCCGGCATGCTCGGTCACGCTGAGCAGACGGTTCGGCTCGATGGCGAGCACCTCGCCATAGACGTGGACGGTTTCGTCTCCGTCGTTCCCGGGTCCCACATACGCGTAATCGGCGCCGACCTCGAAGGTGGAGCGGATCGTACAGCCGAACATCGTCTTTTTCACGCCTTCGTCCGAAATCAATGCTTGCCAGACGTCCTCCGGCGACGCCCCGATATAGTAATGGTAAACAAGATCCATCCTTATCCCTCCGCGCATTAATGAATTTGGAATTGCAATCGGACGCCCCGACTGCTACTCTTACTATACATTCGGCTGCGGACAAGCGTATAGGAAAAACGCGACAGAACGATTTTCCCGCATAACGGAGCAAGGGAGAGATTTGATGCACAGGACGGCCGACGAGACCCCCAGAGGAATATTGCATCCGAAAACCGGCGAAAAAAAGTTTGTGCTGTCCCGATTCCAACCTTCGGCGGAACTTGGCTTGTTCGTACAGCATTATTGGATCGTCAAGTGGGACTTGCGCGGAGAAGCGCCGTATCGTCAGACGGTATTGACCCATCCGAACATCAACCTGGTTTTCGAACCGGAGCTTACGCGCATTTACGGCGTTGCCAGCACGACCTCTTCTCATTTGCTGCAAGACCAAGGCTGGGTGCTTGGTCTGAAATTCAAACCCGGAGGCTTCTATCCTTTCCTGAACGAGCCCGTATCCCGGTTGACAGACAGCTCCGTCAGCTTCCGCGAAGTGTTTGGTATGGATAGCGGGCCGCTCGAGAAAGAAATTTTTGCCCAGGAGGAGATCGAGCCAGCGTTGAGCCGGGTAGAAACGTTTCTCGGCGAGCGGCTTCCGGCGCCGGACGACAACGTCAGCTTTGTGAGCGACATTGTCAGCCGCATCCAAGACGACCGGGCCATCGTCAAAGTAGATGATGCCGTGCGCCAAACCGGAGTGCACAAGCGGACGCTGCAGCGCTTGTTCGACCGCTATGTCGGCGTAAGCCCCAAATGGGTCATTCGGCGCTACCGGCTTCATGAAGCGGCCGAGCAGATGCACCACGGCTCCATTCCTGATTGGTCGCAGCTCTCCGTGGCGCTCGGCTACTACGATCAGTCCCATTTCATCCGCGATTTCAGGTCGATCGTAGGACCGTCCCCGGAGCAATACATCAGAAAGCATCATTCCGGCTAACCGTTTCAAATAGGCACGAAAAGCATCAAGCAGGTCCGGTTCATTGGAACCGGGCCGTTTTGTCGTGCTCCGGGGTCATTCGGCGCCGTCCGGCTCGTGCTGCCACGGGTCGGGCAGCAGTCCCGTATACTTCGCAGAAGGAGACTGAAGATCTCGCTCCAGTACGAACTTCGAACGGTCGCCGCGGAATATTTCCTGCGAATGCTCCAGCGGCATGCCCGCCGTATCATAGGTGACTGAGCGGACCATCAAGGCGGGAGCCCCGACGGCAACCTCCAAATATTCGCTGTACTGATCGTCGGTCAAGATCGGCTCGATCCAGTCGACACATTTGCTTAATTGATGCCCGTACTTGCCGCGGAATACATCGTACAGCGAGCCTTGAATTTCCTCAAAAGCAAGACCCGGCGCGACCTTCCACGGAATATACGTAATGGAATATTTCAAGGGTGTCCGATCTACATACCGCATGCGGATCAGCTTATAGAGCGGATCCGTTTCGGTGACGTGCAGCATCTTGGCCAACTGCGCGGTTGCCGGCACCACGGCGAATTCCAGCACCTTCGTTTCGCCGGATAGCCCCAGGCGCTTCATATAATCGTCAAAGCTGATGTAGCTGGAAAGTGGCTGCTGAATTTTGGAAGAAGCGACGAAGGTGCCCTTGCCCTGCGTTTGCTCGATATGCCCCTCCAGCTTCAAATGATGCAGCGCTTGCCGCACCGTCGTCCGGCTTACCTCGAACTGCTCGCACAGCTCGTATTCGGTCGGCAAGCGTTCCCCCGGCCGGTAACGTCCCGACTCGATCAGCTCCAATATGCGGTCTTTCAGTTTATGATAGAGCGGAGCATCCGCTTTCGTTTTCGCCACGTTGAAACCTCCGATATGAATCCCATAGTCATTGTACCAATATATTCGATACAAATTTAGATACAACTATAGGATACAACGTTGAAGATAGGTATTCAAGAGCCTGTTTTATCCGAAAAATGACCCGTTGACGCCGCTCGGAAGGCATGTTAAATTTGTAATGACAAATACAAATTAATCATATTTGTAGTAACAAATACTTCTTAGAGAAGGAAAGGAGTCGGCTTCAACATGCGCTACATCATCGGCGTAGACGGCGGTGGAACCAAAACGTACGCGGTCGTCATTGACGAGCAAGGAAACAAGCTGGGAAGCGGCATTGCCGGATGCGGCAATCATCAGATTGTCGGCATCGAGAAGGCGCTGGGGCATATCCGGCAATCGATGGAGCTGGCGATCCAAGAGGCCGGCCTGACCTATGCCGACATCGCCTTTGTCCAGTACGGCCTCGCGGGCGCGGACCGGGAGCACGACTTCTCGATTCTTCGCCCGGCGCTGGCGACGCTGCCTTTTGCGAATTGGGACGTCGTCTGCGATACGATGGAAGGCCTTCGTATCGGCTGTCCGGACAATGCGGGCGTCGTGCTCGTCTGCGGCAGCGGCACGAATGCGGCGGGACGCAATGAGGAAGGGCTCACGATTCAAACCGGAGGCCTCGGAACGCTGTACGGCGACGCCGCAGGCAGCCACTACATGGCGACGCGGACATTCCAAGCGGCGGTTCGCTCCTGGGAATACCGGGAAATTCCGTCCGTTTTGCAGCACAAAGTGCCTCGTTATTTCGGTTTTGAGACCGTCGAGCAGATGGTGAACGATTTTCTGGACCGGGACATCTACTCGCTGCGGGAGGGCAATCTCACGATCGTGCTGCACGAGGCGGCTGACGAAGGCGACGCCCTGGCGATCCGCATCCTGCAGGACACCGGCCGGGAGCTCGGCATTGCGGCGTGCTCGGTCATCCGCCGGCTGGGCGGCTTCCGGAAGGCGACGATTCCGATCGTGCTGGTCGGCAGCGTCGTACAGAAAGGCCGCAATCCGCATTTGCTCGCCGCCTTGAAGGAGACGGTCCGGCAAGAGCACGGCTCCATCGAATTGATCATTCCGGAGATGGCTCCGGTTTACGGCGCCGTGCTGCTCGGTATGGACCATCTGGGTCTGGCGGCAGGCGAAGCTATTCATTCCAAATTTGCAGCTTACGGAGGGTATGAAACGTGAAAAAGGAATCGTTAAAAGTAGCCGTTATCGGCGGCGGCTCTTCCTACACGCCGGAATTGATCGAAGGCTTCATCAAACGGTATCCCGAGCTTCCCGTGAAAGATTTGTACCTGGTCGATATCGAAGCAGGTAAGGAAAAGCTCGAAATCGTCGGCAACCTGGCCAAGCGCATGCTGGAAAAAGCGAACGTCCCCATCAATCTTCACTTGACGCTGGACCGCCGGGAGGCGATCCGGGATGCCGACTTCGTCACGACGCAGCTTCGCGTCGGCCAGCTCGCGGCGCGCGCCCGAGACGAGCGCATTCCGCTGCGTTACAATCTCATTGGACAGGAAACGACCGGTGCTGGCGGATTCGCCAAGGCGCTTCGTACGATTCCGGTCATTCTGGATATTTGCAAGGACATGGAAGAGCTTGCGCCCAACGCTTGGCTGCTTAACTTTACGAATCCGGCGGGAATCGTGACGGAAGCCGTGCTGAAGCATTCCAGCATCCGGACGATGGGGCTCTGCAATTTGCCGATCGGCACCCGGATGCAGATCGCCAAGGCGCTGAACGTCGACGTCTCCCAAGTGGACATTGAGATGATCGGCATTAACCATCTGAACTGGACGACCCGCGTGATCGTGGACGGCGTCGACGTGACCCGGCAGGTGCTCTTCCAAGCGGCAAGCGGACAAAGCGGGTTTACGATGAAGAACATCCCGGATTTCGGCTGGGATCTCGAATTTTTGAAATCTCTCGGTTCGCTTCCGTGCGCTTACCACCGTTATTATTATTTGCGCGACGAGATGCTGAAAGAGCAGCTCCATGCGGCGGAAACGACCGGCACTCGGGCGGAAGCCGTGAAGAAGGTCGAGGGCGAGCTGTTCGAGATGTACAAAGACCCGAACCTGAACGTCAAACCTCCGCAGCTCGAAAAACGCGGCGGCGCCTATTATTCCGAAGCGGCGCTGAATTTGATCTCTTCCATTTACAATAACAAAAAGGACATCCAAACCGTCAACGTGCGCAACAACGGCATCATCGGCTGCCTACCGGACGACGTCTCGGTGGAAGTGAACTGCGTGATCGACGCAAACGGCGCCCATCCGGTGCAGTTGACCACACCGATCGACGCCAAAATCCGCGGGCTGCTGCAAGCGGTAAAAGCTTACGAGGAGCTGACGGTCGAAGCTGCCGTCACCGGGGACTACGGCATCGCGCTTCAAGCGCTGACCCTCCATCCGCTCGTCGGCTCCGTTTCGCTGGCCAAGTCGGTGCTGGACGATATTTTGCGGGAAAACCAAGCGGAGCTGCCTGCTTACTGGCAGCGTTAACGATTCCCCTATACAAACAAGATCCCGCCGGCTCCTTTCGGAGCCTGACGGGATCTTTCGATTTTTGAGCTCAAGCTAAGCTTCCTTTTGCATAAGGCGCTGCAAATCCGACCAGCGAATCGGACGAATGCATTCGGAAGCGATCACCTGACGAATGACCGGATCGCGGAATATCTCAAGCTCCATTCCCCGTTTCTCCCAATGAGAATGAATGCCCTTGAGCTCTTCGTCGATCCGCGAAGGATGAATGATGATTTCCGTGATGCCGGGCTTCAGCGAACGAAGCAAAGCCGCCATCCCATCCCGGAACGACTCGTACGTCTCCCCCGGCCCCTGCACAAAGGGCAAACTGCGCAGGTGATCGATGATCGCGACGCCCTTCCGGTCCGCGAGCGCTGCCCGCGCCTCCGCAATCTCGTACGCTTGCGGCGGAATGCCCGGGTCACCGGGCTCCAAATATCTCGGCAGGCGAAACGGCAGCCCGTAGGCGGTGCAGACGTCCAGGATGATCTCCAAAAAGTCCCTGCCCATATGCAGCCCGTACAGGCTACCCATATGATTGTCCACATGGCTCGGCTTCAGGCCCATCCGCAGCGCCAACTCGATCTGGCTCACGATCTCCCGGCGGATGTCGTCCGGGTCCGCTTCGCGTTCGACGGTCGGACTATCTGCAGGAAAATAGCCTTCCGCCGTGAGGAGTGAAGCGACGGAGCCTGTACGGGTGACAGGCCCCCATTTGTAGGTCGGCCATTCGCTGGTGAAGGTCAAATGCACGCCGACGTCACAGTCCGGATGCTTTACTGCCCAACTCACCGCTTCCTTTGCCCATGGACAAGGCATCATGACCGTAGCCGACGATACAGCACCTTCCAATAGCAGCTGCTGTACCCCTTCGTTCGCGGCGTGGCACATTCCGTAATCGTCGGCGTTGACGATCAACAGTCTGTCGCTCTTGCTGTATCCCAATGCTTCAGCAGTATTCACGGCAATCTCTCCTTATTTGGATCTTTTGAAACTGCGCGTATTTACTCCAAGGAAAGGCTCAAGATGTGCTGCATGCCGATCGATCCTTGCCGCTGCCTTCCCGTATCCCGAAACCCCGATGCTTCATACAGCCGCTTGGCAATATGATTTTGTTCGTTCACCGCCAGTACGATCTCTTCCACTCCCGGGAAATGCTCCGCCACAAAAGCGGCCGCGGTCCGCATGGCCCGTTTGCCATAACCGCGTCCTTGGTGAGCCCGATCGACGGAAAATGCCCGGAGAAGAATCGCATTCGGATTATCGGAAAACGGGACTGTCACTTCACCGCGATGTAAGACGAAAAAACCGACCGGCATATCCCCGGCTAAAATAACGACCGGATACCGGTTCTCGTCGTTTAACGAAAGCTCAAGCACCTCACCGGGGAGCGCCGTAAACCTGGCCTGCTCTTCCGGAAGCTCAAACGCCTGAAGCGCCGCTTCGTGCTCGTGTCGGTAAAAACTAAGCCGAACAATCTGTTCCTTGGTCTCGTATGAGTCGTAACGCATCGCTTCCGTCTCCATCTCCATCTCCATCTCCATCTCCTGTTCGGAATAGAACTCCATATGCTGTTATTTTATCACACTATTACCAGCTTCTGAACGACCGGCTAAAATAAAGAGAAAACTACCCCGGTCAAACTTAATTTGAACACATAAAAAATGTGTCAAAAAAAGGAGGATCTTGTCGTTTTAAATCGAATAGTAAATTTTAACACCTTTTTTTTAAACTACAATATAATGGGAGGTTTTTTATTTGAAAAAGGTTGGATATTTACTTATGATGCTAGTCATTTTGTTGCAAGTGTTACCCGTAAGTTCAGCCCAAGCTGCAACCAGCAAGTATACGGGGGGACTGTTGGATGGAGTAACGCTAAACGTAGGCCCATCTTCTAACAATCCGACATCCACGGTTACTGAATTTACGGATAACAATGGGAATACATACAAAAATATTGGAACCAATGTCGCATGGTATACATTTTCCGCTCCTAAGGACATTAGTGCCGTAATCGCCAAATGGCACAGCACTTACACAATTAAAATGGAGTTCTATGACGCCAATAACACGCTGATCGGTTCCTACACGCCGACAACTAATGATGGCGTGGAGTCATTGCCTAATACGATTCAAAATGTTTCGAGCGTTGTGTTGAGACCCGTCACTGCCGGGTCTGCTATTTTGGCCTACGAATGGAACGTATTCACAACTCCATCTTTCCCGCCGGCGACCCCTACGATTAATTGGTTTCGTGGCGGAGATCGTGTCGTAGATCTGTATTGGACTACGACCGGAGCAAAATCGTATACGGTTAAGCGTTCGACCTCAGCCGGAGGACCTTATGCTGTCCTCGCTTCCAACATTAAGGGAATTTCCTTTACAGATACCTCAGTTATCAACGGAACTACGTATTATTACGTGGTAACTGCCGTGAATGAAGCGGGAGAAAGCGCGGTTTCCAACGAAATCAATATTAAG
>NZ_JNVM01000026.1 GCF_000722545.1 Paenibacillus tyrphae | reverse complement strand
AGCCGCCTCCTCCTACTCGATTAGGCCCCAAGGAGGGTTGCAATATCTTTATTTATCCGATAAAATAACTATGAATTAACCGAAAGGAATGGGTGATTCCGATGACGGCACGTTGTCCTCACTGCTCCGGCGTTCAGCCCTTGGACGATTCGATCTGCCCTCACTGCGGAGCCGAGGCGAAGACGCAAGACCGGCTGCTGGACGCTTTGACTTATTGGGACGGCACGGCTGCCGCTTCCCGTCTGTATCCCTCTTTAATAGCCCTTCTGATCGTTGTCGTCGCCGGCGGAGCGGCCGCTTGGCTGCATGTTCCCGCGCTCTTCTGGACCGGTGCCGTCATCGCGCTTCTGTACCGCCTCTTCATGATTAAAATTTAAAGCCATCCCGTCAATCATAAGAAAAGCTTATTTATAGCATCAAGGATTCGTATTTGTGTTTTCCTCCCGAATCTCTTACGATTACACCTGTCAGAAGTAATGGGGAATCGGGGGGAACATCGATGAACGGTTTGAAATCGCTCGGCCCGGGTCTCGCGCTCACGGGAGTCATTGCGGCCGTGTCTTACGGGCTCGGCCTGCTGTTTCCGCTGATCGGCGGCTCGGTTTTCGGCATCGTGATCGGCATCTTGGTGAACAATCTATGGCGCAAGCCGCAAAATACATGGCAGGGCATTCGTTTTTGCTCCAAAAAAGTGCTGCAATGGGCAATTATCCTGCTCGGCTGCCGTCTCAGCCTGTCGGAAGTATGGAAGACCGGCACGGAGACGTTCGCGGTCATGATCGTCACGCTGCTGCTTTCGTTCGCCGCGGCCTACGGATTCGGACGGCTGCTCCGCATTCCGCCGCGCATGGCGACGCTAATTGGCGCGGGCACCGGCATTTGCGGCGGCTCGGCGATCGCGGCCATCTCACCGGTTATCGAAGCGGAGGAAGCGGAGATCGCGTATTCGATCTCGACGATCTTCTTGTTCAACATTGTCGCGGTCCTTGTTTTTCCGACGCTTGGGCATGCGCTCGGTTTATCTGATGCGGGCTTCGGTTTATGGGCAGGCACCGCGGTGAATGACACTTCTTCCGTCGTCGCCGCAGGGTACGCGTTCAGCACCGCTGCTGGGGATTACGCCACCATCGTGAAATTGACACGCACCACGATGATCGTGCCGATCGCGATCATTATGGCGGTCGTCGTCGGTTGGAGCAAGAAGCGGGAAGCCGCCAGCACGGCGGGAGGATCGTTTTCGGTCAAGCAGGTATTTCCTTGGTTTATTTTATGGTTTCTCGCCGCTTCTCTGCTGTACACGCTCGGTCTCTTCGGGGAGCAACTTTTGCAGTGGATTCATCTGGCGGCGCAGTTTATGATCGTGATGGCGCTGACCGCGGTCGGCTTATCGGCCGACTTCCGGCAAATGACCGCCACCGGGGTAAGGCCGATGATTCTCGGCTTAATCGTCTGGTTGGTCGTCTCCGTCACCGGATATGCGGTCGGCACGCTGACCGGCCAAATGTGACGTTTCCGTTATGCGGGAACGTCTTTTTCTTTTGCAAAGTTACGGAAGGAGGAAATCCATTCCATCTCGCCGAATCTTTTTAGTCAAGTACGTAAGACTACCGAAGGAGAGATGCCCATTGTTTAAAAAAATCGGCGCATGGGTCATGAGCGCAGCTCTTGTTTTTACGGCCGGCTGCCAGCCGCTTGGCGGTTTGGATATGAATCAGGCCATCGAAAACGAATTGAAGACGGATACTTACGAGGCTTCGCTGTCGATGGCGCTGCAATACGATATGGGAGATACGAGTGCCTTGTCCGAATCCGAGAAGGAACGAGCGGCTTTTTGGAACGGATTTCAATTAAACGTATCCAGTTTGAAGGTGAATCGAAAAGAGCAGACGATGTCGGCCAAAGGGTCGCTCACTGCTGCCAAGCTGAACGTTCCGTTTGCCGTTTCCATGGATAAGGACGTTGCGGTGCTAACCGTGGAAGGCGCGAACAAGCCGATTGTTATTGCCGATTGGCGTACGAACGAGCTTACCGGTCTGTCCCACGAGCTGACGATGTACGACGATTATTGGTTCTATAGGCTGCAAAGGTTTTTGAAGGAGTTTCGCTTGGCAGATCAACAAGAGGTGACCAACAAAGGGATCGGCCTCCTTGCCAAAAACCTTCCAAACGCCGCCTCCCTTGCCGTAGACAAAAAGACGGAAACGATCCAGGGCCAGGCTGTAAGCGGACATCAGCTCCGGTTCGATGTATCGGGAGAGCAATTTGCCTCGTTATTCCGGTCAACGTTTAAAAACGTAGCTTTGGACGACCAAGGCTTGCGCGAGTTGGCTGTCGTCATCTACGATAAGTTCCATCCGGAGCTAAAAGAACTTGGCTTCGCGGAAGAACTGTTCCAAGATCGGCAGCTCGGTACGGAAGCGGTCTATACGGGTGCCAAAGCGATTGCGCTTTATTTGACCTCTGAAATGGGCGCTTGGGAGCACGAACTGCTGAGCCAATCCAAGCTCAAAGTGGACGCATTCGTTGACGAGAGCAAGCATATTCGCCAGTGGAACGCCGAGATCGCTATGCAAAGTCCCCCGGGAATGGAAGGCGGAATCCGCGGCGGCAAGCTTACCGTCCGGATGGACCGCTGGAACATCAATGGAAATGTGAAGCCGGACATCATCTCCGCGAAGGATGCGATCCTCTACGAGGACTTATCGAACGAGGACAACTTGAGACAGGTTGTACAGCCGGATTCGGCGTTCTATAAGCTATTGAAAGAGCAGCTTCGGATTACGGAGAAGTATTTGTACTTCTACATTTGGTCCGAATCCGACTTGGACGGCGTACCGGGGGCAGAGGCAGAGGGGATGGAGGCTTATCCGGCCTACCCGGCTTACGGTTACAATGCCGCATATATTTCGGGTAATAACACCGCTTATGTGCAAGGGAAAGAGCTCGGGGAAGGGCTGGGCTATAAGGTGACCTGGGATGCGGGAACGAAAACGATGATCATCGCGAGCTCCCAGACGGAGATCGTACTGCAAGCGGGCAGCGCAACGGCCCGGGTGAACGGAACCGACAAAAGCATCGGTGCTCCCGCCGTGCTGAAGAAAGATTCGCTCTACGTTCCAATCCGGTTCGTAGCCGAGCAATTGGGCGCAAAGGTGAAAACCGAGGGAGAGGACAGCTTGTACTCCATCGAGGTATATAAACCGTAGTACAGGACGCGCAGAAAAAAACAAAACGCCTGATTCTTCATCCTTCGCGGAAAAAGAATCAGGCGTTTGTCGTTTCTGTATGAAGCGGGTCAAGATTTTGGCTTCGTTACAGGTACAGCGTTCTTAACGTATTCTTCCAGCGTCACGCCCTGCTTGACGATCGCTTTGGCAGTGTCTACGCCGACATAGCGGAGGTGCCAAGGCTCATATTGGTACCCGGTGATGCTTTCTTTGCCCTCCGGATACCGGATGATAAATCCATAGTCGGCTGCGTGCTCGGCGAGCCATTTCGCTTCCTTGGTCGCGCCGAAGCAGTCCTCCGCCGCGCATTTGCCCGAGCTGCCGGCTACGTCGATGGCCAGACCGGTCTCATGTTCGCTGTGCCCCGGCTTGGCGCTGTATTTGTTCGCCGCGGCCTCGCCGTCTTTTTTCACATAGCGGTCGTATACCGTTTTTTGCGTTTCATGGGAGCGGTAAGCGGAGACGCCGGCCAACGGCAGGTTATCCTTTTTGGCCGCTTGAAACAGTTTTTCGAGCGCCGCGGCCGCTTCCTTGCGCATTTTTCGCTTTTCAAGCTTTTCTTTGAACGTAAAAGGCACATTCGGGTCAACCAGGTCCTGAGGCTTGTAATTGTCCGGCAGCTTGTACGTTTTATTGACAAGCACCGCAACATCCGCCGGGTTCGCGGCAACCTGAATATCGTCTGTTTTCGTACCGGATTTGGTATCCGTTTGAGCCGTCTGCTTTACCCCCGGGGTACCGGAAGCTTGATTCTGCCCGTTCGTAGAGGCGGCAGTTGTCTCGGCCGGTTTCGACTTGGATGCATCCGCGCTAGTACTAGTCGAGCCGGTATTCGATGAGGCAGGAGGCGTCGAGGTTCCGGCTGCGGTGTCGGCCTGCGTTTTGCTGCCGCCGTCTCCGCATGCGGCGGATACGAGCATGAATGCGGCCAGCAGCAGCGCTGCGGCGGTCGTACGACGAGAGTTCAATAGAGCCAAATCCTTTCTGTATTAAAAATGCACGCGCGTTTTAGCGGTCTTATTACATAGACGACGTAGCGAAACGAAAAGTTCCTAAATTTTTCTCCCATCCGCTCTTTGTAAAAATATTCCCTAAGGTGAGAGATCGGATTCCGGTTCGTCGTCTATACAGTATAGAACGCTGGGAGGACCGAGTGGTGGAGGAACGCGATATCCGGCAGGAGTCGGAACGAGAGCTTATTCATCGGATTGTGGCAGGACGCAAGCAAGAATTTTGCTTTCTGGTCGATCGCTATAAACAGAAAATTTACGGTCTCCTTCGGGGGATGGGGGCGAGTCCTATGGATGCGCAGGATTTGACGCAGGAAACCTTTATTAAGGCTTACCGCAAGCTCGCTTCGCATCAACCGGACAAAAGCTTTGCTTCCTGGTTATATACGATCGCCTCCAATCTGTTGAAGGACCATAAGAAAAAGCACCGATTCGAGGAGCATCCGATCGGGCAGGCTGATACTGCGGTCAACGACGGTCCGGAGCAATCGCTGCTTCGGACGGAACGGCGAACGGAATTTCAGCGGCTGCTAGCCCTGCTTCCGGCCAACTACAGGATGGTGCTGTTGTTAAGGTACACGAATGATTTGAGCTACGAGGAGATCGGCGAAGTGCTGGAGGTGCCCGTAAGCAAAGTCCAGAACGACTTGTACCGGGCGAAAAAACGGCTTAAACAGCTCATGATCGAGAGCAAGGAGGGAATGGAATATGAAATGCTTGGGCCGCGATGAAATGGAGATGTTCCTAACCCGCTCTGTCGTCACCGATCGCAGCGGCATGGCTGATCATATCGCCGCTTGCTCCGATTGTCAGCGATTGAAAGACGCTCTTTTAGAGGAACAGGAGCAATGGGCCCGGGAAATGTATGCGGAAACGCTGCCGGAATCATTCACGGATCAAGTCATGTCCGCGCTGCGGGACGAAGAAATCGAGCCGGTGACGCCCACACCGATGACTGAACGGGCAGGCCGTGTGGCGGTGAAGCGCAGCCGGAAAATCTGGTGGGTCACGGTAGGCGTAGCTTCTATCCTCGTGCTGCTGAGCGTGGCGTCCTTCTATTCGATACCGACGGTCGCGGAAATCATCCGGTCTTTATTTTCGCGCAATAATGTGGATATCGGCTTGCTGCGGGCGCAGGAATTCGGTTTGGTACAGCATCCGAACATTAAAATAAGAGACAAAGGCTACACGCTCAAAATCGACGAGGCTGTTGCCGACCCTACACGTGTCATTGTGGCGGTGCAGCTGTTCGGCCCGGACGGAAAGCACGAGCGGGAACGCTTAAAACTCTCGGAAGAAGGAAGCCGTATTCTCGTCAAGGACGAGCAGGGGAAAGTGATTGGAAAATTGTACGATATGGGAGCGACGAACGACTTTTATTATCTCGTTGCGTTTTTTCCGGAGCCCATTCAATCGAATCGTATCACGATCGAGGGACAGATCGGCATAATAGATGGGGATCCGTGGGACAAGGGGTTTCCTGCTATTAAAGGAAACTGGAATTTCGAGTTCCCGATCAATATGACGGAGGCGCAGAAACAAACGAAGATTACCGAATTGCAGGGAGAATATACTTCTCCGGGTGGCATGACGGTTCGCTTAAAGCGGTTAACCCGTATGGTGCAGGGGGTTCGTTTGGAGTTGGATACGGAGCTCAGTCCGGAGGCATTAATCCGATCCCCGGGAGACTTGTGGCAAAAGCAGGAGCTGATATTTCATTTTGAGGACGCGGCAGGCAGTGAGATTCATAGCGTGAATACGAGAAAATCTCCGCGCAGGGATAGTTTGATGACTCAATCGCACATTCCCGGTGACAAGCCCGGACAGATGCAGTTAAGCTATACGTTCAAGTATCTCCCGGAGAATCAGCCATATCGGTTCGTCCTCGACGGTTATTTCGTAGCGGAGCAGGACGGTTCGTCGGTGAGCTTTGCACCTGCCCGTTTGCAGGAGGAACCGGTGTTTTTCCGTGCGGGCGGCGACGATATCCGGTTGAAAGGTTTTACGATCGAGCAACCGCCGAATACGAACGGTAAAGAAACGGAAGGTACGCTGCATGTCGATGGGGAACTTTGGAATGAACCGTCACCAGACGATTGGATCGTACAGGATTCAGGTGGGAAAGAATACCCAGTGTCGGAGCGAGGAGTTTCGAGTTCAAAGGGATCAGGATGGAAGGATGGGATGATCGAACTGAGAGAGGACTATGAGTTCCGAATTCCCGGTATGCTGACCGTGCCGGAACGGCTTACGCTGATACGAAACGTTGTGAATAAACGATACGTCAACGTCGACTGGTTGGTTGAGATGAATGGGAGCTCGGAGAACCATAATAAAGAAGGGCTTGTAGGCTCCATTCAGCAATTTGGCGACCTTAACTTGCATATCGGGCGGAATGAAGAGGCAAAAGGACAGCGGAGGAAGCTGTCCTTTTTGCTTTGAATCAGACTCATTCGATGTGGAAGTTATGAAGATGGAGCTGTCGGCTGGGAAGAGAAGACCGGAGGGGCATAACCTGAAGGCGATCCTGGCTTATGCTGTAGAATGGACGTGCGGAGTTAAAACACGGTGTTGGCGTGTTGTTCTTTTTTATGTAGCTCTCGATTTATCTGCTGCTTTCCTCGCGATGCAACGAGCATGAACCTGGATGACGGCGGTCGGATCCATGGGCGGGTCTGAAGGTTCCCGGACTGATCTCGCCGGCCGCGACTTTTCTCAACGTGCGCCTCTCCTCGCGTATTGCGGCGGCACTACACGGCTGGTGGTCAGACCCGCTGGCTCGGGAAGCAAGTAGAGGAACTCCGATGCGCTATCGTGGGGACCGCTACCTTTGGCAAAACATAAAGGAACGTATGTTCTTTATTCGTGTCGAAAATAGTTTGTTATGCCTCAAAAGGGAGCAATAGCGCATCGCAGTTCCTTTAAATGTTGCCAAAGGTAGTCGGGAGAAGCACATAGCTCACTACAGTTCCTCTATTTGGAAAGCATGATATTTAGCGTATGGTGCATATAGCGTTTGGTGCATATAGCGTATGGCGTATATAACCTATGGTGTATACAGCAGCAGGTTCACCAGCAGGAATATTACAGCCGGTGGTGATCCGCCCGCCAAGTCCGGATCGCTTTCTTGATGTCATCGGGCTGCATGTTTTCTTCTGCCGCTTTGCGGCACAGCTCCGGGTACTCCTGATCGCCGGCGAATCGCAAAGCGATGATTTGCCGCAGTGATAATCGGGGATCCATAGGCTTGCCGGTCAAAATAAAGTGCCGGAGCAGCTCTTCCGCCCGGATCGCCCGGTCTTGAGCCTTGAGCGCATACGTCCGCACCAGCATGACCAAAATGGCGGCGATGACGCTCAGCCCGAGCAGAAGTAGCGCAACGGACACGCCTTCTCCCATTGCCAGAGAACGGATGGCATAAATCACGGCACCGACGAGAACGATCAACGTCAGCCAAAGAAGCACGAAATGGAACAGCGGATCAAATTTACGGTGGTTGGCATACTGTTGGGTCTCCAAACGATTTTCCTCCCGTAGTCAGGTTAGTTTTATTGTATAACCGGCTGCAGGAATTTACCACACCCTTGGTTGCTTGCCTTTCCGCTTTTTTGTAAAGTGAAGAAAAATAACGATACTGGAGGTTGTTTTCTTGGCTTATATTACTCCCGATTATGCCGAACGATTGCAAGCCCATCTGCGATCCCATGCGAACCCGGAATTGGCAGGTCCGATGCAGGCATATATGCGCGATCAATTCGCTTTTCTGGGGATCAAATCGCCTGAACGCACAGAGCTTGTCCGGCAGTTTCTTCAAGAGCATGGCGTACCGGAAAACGGGGAATTGGATAAAGCGGTCCGGGAATTGTGGGCGCAGCCGGAACGCGAATTCCAGTATGCGGCACTAAAGCTACTCGGGAAAAGAAGCAAGACTGCGGATGCCTCCCGAATTGAGCTTTTGGAAGAGCTCATAACGACCAAATCGTGGTGGGATACGGTGGATGAATTGGCGGGACATGTGGTAGGAGAATTGTTCACCCGGTTTCCCGCGCTGATTCCGGTCTATACACAAAGATGGATGGCTTCGGATTCGATGTGGCTGCAGCGGACGGCTTTATTGTTCCAGCTTCGCTACAAGAAGCGAACGGATGCGGCTTTACTCTTTGATCTGATCCGGCAATGTGCGGACTCGAAGGAATTTTTCATCCGAAAGGCGATCGGCTGGGCGCTCCGGGAATATTCTAAAACGGACGAAGCGGCGGTCCGCAGGTTCGTCGCCGAAACCGCGCTATCGCCGCTCAGTATCCGTGAAGCGCTCAAATATGTGGATCGCCGAAAGCCGCAATAACCTATTCCAGCTTAAAGCCCCGGGCTTCCAAGAAGCTTCGTAGATGTGCACGAACTGGCTGCCGGTATTTGTCCGCCATCCCTCTGGACCATGTGGTCGCTGTCTTGCCTCCGGTTCTCGCCCGGTAATATTCCTGCATCGTGTCGTCGTACGTTTCGATCTGCCGCCGCACACCGTCCGCTTGATAGCCGTTATAGTGCAGAACGGCCTCCTTTGGCAGGCGTGGTCGAGCTGAAGGCTCTTGATCAGGTACGCCGATACACATACCGAACACCGGATAGACGAGCTCGGGCAGCTGGAGCAGCCGGCTTACATCCTCCGGCGCGTTGCGGATTCCGCCAATGTACACGATCCCGAAGCCTAGCGATTCGGCGGCCACGGCGGCATTTTGCGCGGCAAGCGTCGCATCGACGGTGGCGACGATGAAGCTTTCCGTATTTTGATGGAACGTTTCACCGTTCAGCTCGGTTGCTTCGCGGAGCCGGTACAAATCCGCACAGAATACAAGGAACAGACCGGAATGCTCGACATAGGCCTGATTTCCGGCGAGCCGGGCCAACTCCTGTTTTTTCTCCGGGTCGGTCACGGCAATGATGCTGTAGGCTTGGACGTTGCTTGAAGTCGAGGCCATTTGAGCGGAAGCGACGATGGCGTCGATGTGCTCCGGCTGCAGCGGAACGTCCTTGAATTTGCGGATGGAGCGGTGGCTTTGGAGCAAATCAATTATGGCGTTCATAAATGGTTACACCTCCGAATGGAATGGTATGGAATGTAGTGAATAGGAAAGACCCCCTGTCGGGGGTCTCCAGCAGACTGGTTGACATGCCTACCTTAAATTGTAAATGTTTAGATTCGTGTCGTCAAACCGGGCTGGAAATCGTACGGCTATTTTCGCGCTGACACTTATTTTCAGAGACAAGCGGACGAATTTGCGCGCCATCAATGCCGGATCTGATTGACGATCACATCATACATGCTGCCTTGAATTTTGACCGGCACATCGTCGGTCTGAACCAATCCGTTGCTCCAATGCACGCGGAATCGGAACGTGTAGGTTTGGCCACTTCGGAGCGATTGGGCATGATCCGGATTGACCAGCTGTCCGCTGAATTGAATGCGGTCGGAGGAACCAAGCTTGACTTGTTCGCCGGTTTCCAGAAGCGTCGCATCGACTGCCTGCGGCTTGGTTGTGCTGGTGCCGGTATCGGTCACCGTCGCCGACAGCTCGAACGCTTCCCCGGCCCAAAAGACGTCGGCCGCCCGAGGCGTGCCCGGGTGCTTCTCGTTCCACAACAGCCGGTAGCTTTCCCATTCCGGCGTATGCGTGACATAACCCTTAATCAATAGCGGCAATACGACGAACGAATAGATCTGGCTGAACGTTCCGCCCTTGCCATCGCTGAGGGATAGCCGCAAGGTGTAATTTCCTTGAGGCAGCGGCCCGTAGGTGAACGCCTTGCTTTGGCCGGACGGAACGCCGCTCCATTGTTGAATAATTCCGAACGCGCCGCCGTTCAAGCTGCTTTCTACCGTGACGTCGATCGCATCGCCGTCCGGATCGGAGACAGATACGGTGAAAACGGGTGTGTCATGCTCGTAAATCGGCGTGACAAACGTAATATTTCCCGTCGGAGGGCGGTTGGTCAGCAGCCACGTCGGCGCAGACCATGCCGACCATACAAATCCGTCAAAAGCACGCGCCCGAACCTGAACTTTGGCTCCTGCCGGCAGCGGTTGATCCTTAGGGACAGAGACGCTTTGTACGGACACTTGCCCCTGAAGGTGCTGCCCTTGCTCTCCCGTATCATAGAGCACGGTATTTCCCGCTTCATTGATGAATTGGACCTGATATTTCGTGAACGTCGTATCCGGGTCCGGGTCGCTTTGCGTGAACGAAACGGTCGGCGTCGGGCTCATCGGCGTCGGATTCGCTTGCGTTCCCGAAGGAACGTTCATCGTCACGGTCGGCGTCATGTTGATGTAGAACCATACAGTGTTGCTCCATTCAGACCACAGGTTCGGATCGTCGTCGGTAACCTTCATCCGTGCTTGCAAAGGAACGCCTGTCGGCAGGTCCGTCGGCACTTGGAAGCTGTTCGTTGTTGCCGTGGTGTTCTGATACGCATTCCATCCGGTATTGTAGACCATGTCGCCGGTCTCGTTCAAAATTTCGATGTACATTTTCGCGTAATAGTTCTTCTGGCCGTCCGATTGAACCCAAGCAATCGCCGGTCGCTTGTTATCCAGAATAAGCGTCGGATTATAGGCGTCAGGTCCGTTCGGATTCGTAATAACAACGCTGGGCACCGAATTAATGACCATCCATCCGATATTGGACCATTCCGTCCAATAGTATGGATTTTGCGCACGCACTCGTACCTGATACAGCTCGCCGCGGATCAAATCCGTCGTCACCTGCCACGAAGCCGTACTATGGGCCGGCGCATTCTGACTTGTTTCCCCGCTGCTGATGACGAGACTTCCTTGCGAATCCATGATTTGAACCTCGTACCCCGTAAATGAATGGCCCGCCGGGTCATCCTGCCTCCAATGGATCGTCGGTCTCGTTCCGTGTTCCAGTGTCGGATTGTCTCGCGTTCCGGTCGGATACGTGAGCTGGACCGTCGGTTTTGGAATTTCAGGAACGTTGCCTTTGAGCTGGATCGAAGCGGTGGCGGGGTAAGATTTTGCCCCGTACTCGTCGACGACCTGTAAATACGCGGTATAAAGTCCCGGCTTTTTCGGCCTCGTCAGCCTTTCAGCGACAAAATTACCGTCGGGGTCAACATAGCCGTACTCCCGGGAAACGATCCCCCGCATGCTGCAATAATCGTAGCCCGTCACATCGGGCGCGCTGCATCGTGCCGAGTCCCAAGCCGCCCGATTCGGATCGAACCGGTCCGGATCGTAGGACGTATCGTTCCAGGCGACTGTGCCGTCTCCGTTCTCCGCGAGGGTGAACTGCGCGATCGGCCTGCGGTGAACCGTCAATTTTTTCTGGAACGTATTGGACCATTTGCGATACTGATCGAACACCATGCTCGCCCACAAATAGTTCCGGTTCGGATCGTCCTGCGCCCGCAGTGTGAGCAGATAGACGCCGACCGCGTCAAAGGTTTGCTGCGGAGCATCAAAAGTTTTCCCGTTCAGCGCGGACAGTCCCTGATTATTTAAGAACTTCGGCGTATGCGTTACTCCCCAGCGGAAGTTGCCGGCCATCGGATCGTTTTCCGGATCTTCGAACAGAATGCTTTTATACCGCACGTTAGCAGATGCCGAACCATTCTCCCATATGGCGTAGTCGGACATCCAATCCCGGCGGTCCTGATTCTGTTTGACGGAAATGGCCGTAAAAGTGACAAACGATTTGTCCGTAAAAGGCCCCATTTTTCCATCCGTGAATGTGACGTCCTGTACCTCAAACACCGGCACGCCGTTCATGAATACTTGAATGTTATCGCCCGACAGGCTGATTTTGAATAGATTGTCTGTGTTATCGAACGGCCATGCCTGACTGCGCAGCACGGTTCGGTTGCCGCCGATGTAACGGCTTAGATAGAGCGTGGAACCGTCTGTCTCCAGACTGTACCGGTTTGTCGGATCAAGCATGCGGAACGAAAAGCCACTTAAGTTCGTATCTTCGTTCGGACTTGTCATCTTCATTCGGAACGTAATGTCCGTGTCACGGTAGCTGTCCGGAGAAACAAATTGGCCGAGCATAAACCCTTTCCGTAATACCGGATCTTGATCCAAAGGACCGCTTTCGAGATACATGTACTTGTCCGTTTCTGTGAAGTAATAGCCATTGCCGGATTGTCTTTTAAACGTGTTATACATGGACAAGAACAGGCCGTCCCCTACATAAAATCCGGATAGGTAATTATCTCCCCGTTCTTGTTCTCCTGGCGATTCGTTCAGCAGCTCCTGCGAGTGGTTCATAAACCGGCTGCACTTTCCATCCGTCGCCCAGGAGCAACCTCCTCCTCCGTCATCGAAACCGCCACCAGGAGTTACGCCAACTGTGTACGGATAGTTGAATGGAACAGGTCCATCCGATACCGCGCCGGTGTCCATATTCACGTATTGTCCGAAGCTATGGTGGTCGCCACGACCGTTCATCAGATCCATATTCGTGTAACTGCGGGTCAGCAAGGTCCGGTTATATGGATTTACAACGAGTGCCGTAAAATTGTTGTAAAGCATTTCTCCACCCAAGACCGTGTTGGAAGGGTAGAACCAGTCCATACCCGCCAATCTGGCGGTCCATCCCATGCTCAAGTTGTTATTGATGCGCAGCAGATAAACACCGATCGGAGCATCTTCATTATATCGTCTGTCGATTTTGATGTACCCGTCGGCCCGGTCGCAGGAACGCTTGATATAGGTGTAAAATTCCCCGTCCGGCCCTTTCCATAACCCGTTTAGATCGCTGTATTTACATTGATAGTCTTCGACATACTGCTCCGGAACCACACGGCCTTGCATCGTATTATAATATTTTCTTTGGTATTTAATCGTGCTGTCCGGGAATGATTGTCCGCCTCTTCTGACTTCCTGGAGCTGCGGATTAATCTCGACGAACCCAATGGCAGACGACCCATTACTAGAGTTCTTTTGATACACGATGACCAGGCTTTCGCCTTTTGTCATCAGCGAGAACGTCTTCCGTCCGACATAATCCTTTTCATCAATCGATAATCCGAGCTCTTCCCAGCCGGTCTTTAGCGGATTGTCCTTATTGCTTGAAATCAGCTTACCGGTATACGCATCGTATGCCTCGATTATAAAGGAGTTGCTGGCCTTGCCGACGCCGCACGTCCAGCTTCTCGAATCATCGTCGTTGCGGCAAGTCGTGAAATAATCGTACATTCTGATGTTCGAAACCTTGTAGATGATTCCGCCTGCGACCTCATACTTCACAGAACCTTGATATCCATCTTGCAGATATACTTCTTTCGTATAAGTAGGCCCATTCGGGGAATCCCGGAAAGGTACGGCGACAGTATACTTGTCCGGCGCAAGGATAAAATCATACGGGTCCTGATCCCATCGATGAAACAGGTTGTTGCTTGCATTATTCCACTTCCGGCTGTACTTTGGCAGCTTCTTTTTATTAAAGGCATACAGCTTCGAGCCCTCGTCAAAATAAAAATACGTTTTGTTCGTGCGGACGAGCGAATTGAATTTCGCCGGGGCATACCCGGGTACATATGTCCTCTTATCTGGATCCCATAGGCTAGAAGGGACTAAGAGAGGCGTACTGGTAAGCGAGGAATTGCCGTTCTCCCACTTGTATACTGTCCCCTTGTACGAGCTGATAAAGTTCGCTCCGAACCCGAGGTCCGGCCATAGGAATGTTCCGAAAACGTTGGTCGGTCCTTGTGGTGGGTTATCCCGCTTGATAATGCTTTCCTGGCGTTCCATTTCTCTTCCCAAGCCCGCCCGTAGGACGGCGTTGCCCTCGGCAGCCCACCGGTAAACATAGTTATTGATCCGGTTATTCGTGTTCGTATCGAACAGAGCCCACGAATTTACGATTGTATTGGCATTAAACATAATAGGTGGATTCATACCCGGCTGATCGTTCTGCCCTTCGATGGCAAAGGAAACGTGCGGCGCATTATTGACAATATCCAGCGTTCGCGGCGCTTCCGGCTGCGTATCGGATGCCAGGGCGCTTTTCCCGTAATCCTCCGTCACTTGGACATCGAACAGATATTTACCGACCATGTCGGTCTTAAATACAAGCGTATTGTTGTCAAGGGATACGACTCTGCCGTCTGTCCCAAGGACATCTAGCCATGGATCGTCCTGGAAACCGTTGTTTGCCGCGTCGTATTTGAACCGCCATTTGACGGAGACGATCTGATCGCCGTCCGGTGAGTACGATTGGTTCCGGATGGTGATCGGCTGATTCCGGATACCGAGCGGCGGTACGACGATTTTGCCGACGGGAGGCAAGTCCGGGTGCACGGTAATGCTGCACGTGCTGTAGCCGGTCGATGCCATGCCCGAGATGTCCACGACTTTTGCTAGCGTGACGGTCGTTGTAACGTCCTGCAAGGTGCCGTTATAGTACTTATCGAGCTTGTTGACCCACAAATCCTTCAAATGGTCGATGGACCGTCTCGCCGGGCTCCAGCTTTTATCGGCATGGATCGCTCCGGGAGGGACGGGACGATTTTCCTTGATTTCTGCGGGCGCGGTGCAGACCGGAATGGGATTCGGTTCCATCACAGTCAAAGATACGTTTTCCGTTCTTGTCCCGCCGCGCCCGTCATCCGCCGTAGCTTTCACGGAGAATGTTCCCGGCGTATCCGCTTTGATATGATAATAGCCTTCGGCGTCGAGCGTCTTGCCCCAATCCTCGTGCAACTGCTTCGCTATTTTTTGAATCCAAGGGTGCGTACCGGAATCGAAGTCCCATTTCCACTGGATCGGATCGTTGTCCGGGTCCGAAGGCGACTTCGGGTCCGTGTACTGGTTATGAATAACGCGGACATTCACCATGTCGCCTACCAAAAAATATTCCGGCGGATAGATCCCGTTCCGATCTTGATCGTAAAACCAGCCAGCCTGAAAATAGGGCGGTTTATTGTTCGGATCGGGGAGAACCGTTAACGGTTTTTCCTTAATCCAGTCCGTTTCGCCACAAGAAGTTTGAATTTTCAGACTTATGAAGTTGCTGCCTTCTCCAAAATAAAACGGTCTCCCGTTCGGATAGGGGAATGCGCTGTTCTGCGACTGCCCTTTCACCCGATTCGTCGACCATGTCTGGCCGTTATAGTTGAACCGATATTGATGACCGAAATAAGTACAGCCTTTCGGGATTTTAAAATCAACGGGCTCCAGCTCAAAATTATCCCGGATTTTGATCGTCGGTCCGGGCCTAATTCGAAAGTCGCCGTCGATGCCGATATCGACCGGAAAATCAAACGGCTTATAGTTGTTGTCTTCCCCGCCTGTCGTACCTTCATCAATCGTATTGTCCGAATCGACATAAAATCCGGTTAAAAGCTTCCCTGGGTCCGTTACCGTATACTGAAACGTGCCCGTAATATCCACGTTCTGCTCGGCGTTCGTAAAGGATTCCTTATGAATCGTTTTGCCGTTGGAACGGTTCTGGATCAGGATCGAGAATGTTTTGTTCTTGATCGGCTCTCCGACGTTACGGAACGTGTAGGTGAACGTCGCCGGTTCGCCGATTTTGACCGGTCCATTCGATTTGAGATCGATAGGGATCAGGTCGGGAAAGGTCGGTGCTTTGTAGAATACTTCAATGCGGCCTTCGAATTTGTAGGTCTTGGCGGTCCAATATGTATCCGCACCCATTACGTAATTTCGTCCTTGTTGGTACTTGTTGTAGGTTGAATTACCTTCTGGCCAAAGTAGATAGTCCATATTTAACCGATTGTATGACGAGGTAAAAGGCTTCGATACTTTTAAGTATCCAAAACCGTCCACCTTTCTCCCAAATTCCTCAACTAGCAATCCTTCGGCTTTAGCAATTGCATTTTTGATTGCAATACTCTTAGGCTCTATTCGATCAAAATTTATAGGCTCTCTTCTCTCTTCATCAAAAAAGAACTGCGTTGGTGGGGGAACTCGATATGCCGTAGTTACTGCCGATCCATCAAATTTCCTTAAATCAGGTTCATCAAAGACAGCGTAATCCCCAGGGAAAGTTTTTCCATCGGGAGGATAGATTGTTGCATCATTAGGAAACAAACCAGGGCAAGGAGAAGGAATTGGATCCGGTGAACCAATACAACTTCCCGGGAATTGATAATGTTTCGTTCTTTCTCCTTCGGTATCCCAATACTTCCCACTAGGATCACGCCATATGATGTGTCCAGGGTTTGCATACTGTCTTCCATACAATGGAGTAGGGACGCCATCTGTTAAATTTTTGAATATAATTTGATCGTTGACTACTTCATATAAATTTACATCAATCTTTCTTTCCACACCTTTAGAGTCCTTCATATACACATCGACACGTTCTACTTTTTGAGTACCCGAGGTTAAGGAGACTGAATAATTCGTCAGGGTAGATGTTGGCTCGAAGGTTTTAAAGTTGATCGCAGCCATGATGTAGTCCGGCCGTAGAAATATAAATACGGAGAAAACTAATATGAAGATTAAGGCTGCTATTATGATTCTTTTCCATTTGCTTTTTGTAAACATAGCAGCCTTCCTCCTCTACTATCTTTTTTTGCCAAGTTCAATAGAAGTCCCATTATTTTCAAGCAATCTAAGATATACAAAACCATACTTTTTTAGATCTTTCTCAGCTTCTTTTCTTGGGGTCACTAAAAGATACCATCCTTCAGAGTTCATTCTAGGTATAAAAAAACGATCATCTACTTCATGATTCTTATCAAGCATATTTACTTGTGTAGCCTCTAAATCCGGAGATAATTGTCCCCACAATGAGTAATCCAGTGGGCTCCCCGTTTCGTTTTTTAGATCTATTTTCAAAGCAACCAAATATTCATCATCAATTGGTTTACCATCAACTTTCCTCAGTTCACCATTAAACATTGACCTAAATGCCCCGTTATTTTCCTTCAAGTCCATGATTAAAATTTGCTTGATCGACACGGTTGCTTTCGTATTCTCCAACGGCATCTTATAAGGTAGCTCAACCACATGGCTCCCCCACATCGTTTGAACGTTACTCCCCGTCAATTCCACTTCCGCATAGCTCGCTGCACGCTTATCCACTTCAAGCTTCTTACCTTGGCCCACGTCCAAAATCCGCTGAATGATCTTCACGGACTGCGCCCTTGTGGCCGATTCTTCTTTACCAAGCTCGCCGCCGGCCAGACCCGTAATCAATCCCTTCTGCGTCGCTAAAAACATAAACTTTTTCGCATCGGTGCTGTCCTCAGGCGATTGCAGCGATTTGTCCGATGCCCGGACGGCAAGGCGGGCCATTTCCATCCGGGTAATTGGCGTATTCCAGTCACCGGAAGAAAAGTCCTTGTATTGGTGAATTTCGGCTTGCACAAGCGCTGCGACATAAGGGGCATACCACTCTTTGTTATCGCCACCCGGTACCGGCTTCAAACCGGCTGCTTTTGCCGTCATGGTAATAAACTCCGCCCTCGTAACGGTGTGGCCCGGCTTGAATGATCCGTCCGGATAACCGTCGACGTACCCGGCTGCCACAATAGCCTTAATATCGGATTCCGCCCAATGCCTGGAAATATCGTTTAAAGAGACACCCGTTTTTGACTCCGCAGCCGCTTTCGGCTGCTCTGCGGCAACCAGCGTATTGGCATTGGGGCTGCAGGCGCTCATTAACATCATAGATACAACTAAAGGGACAACTCGTTTCATCAAAAATCTTCCTTTCGAGTGAATATGGATTTCTAGATTCAAAAGAACTAGGTCTATTGTACCATGACTGTGCTTAATTTACAGATTTTTCTTGCGCCAAAACACAAAAACCGCCCTACCCATTAAAGCATGGATAAGGCGGTTCTTCCGCTCATCATTCGTTGTTATATTACCATCTTATTCCGAAACCTTCAAGAGGTTTTGCAATTTTGGTCGTAATTTCTATTTTCCGAAGTCGTCTGACATACAGTATTTAGATCAAACGAACCAGGGACTGTTTAACATGAAGAAAATAGGGTTAGTAGTAACGATGTTGGCGGTTGTACGTTCAGCCTGCCGCACTGGCCGAGGGTACCATCCAAGTGAAGGTGAATCAATCGCTGCTGGGAACGGAAGCGCAGGCTCAAATGAACGCCGTCACGGTTGCGGATGCCTTCCTTTTTCTTGCAAAATCTTACCTTTAGCTCATAGATCGGCTATAATAAAGGTTTAAGAAGAGAAAGGAGCCACGCACACCATGGCAGGAAGAAAAGAAGACGAGCTCGACTTGACGCTGCTCGGCAACCAGCAAACGAAATATCCGATGAACTATGCGCCGGAGATGCTCGAATCGTTTGATAACAAGCATCCTTACCGCGATTATTTTGTCAAATTCAATTGTCCGGAATTTACCAGCCTATGCCCGATTACCGGCCAGCCGGACTTCGCGACTATTTATATCAGCTACATCCCGGACCTCAAAATGGTCGAGAGCAAGTCGCTCAAGCTGTATTTGTTCAGCTTCCGCAATCATGGCGATTTCCACGAGGATTGCATGAACATCATCATGAACGATTTGATAAAATTAATGGACCCCAAATACATTGAAGTGTGGGGCAAATTTACCCCGCGCGGAGGCATTTCCATCGATCCTTACTGCAACTACGGACGTCCCGGGACGAAATACGAACAGATGGCCGAGCACCGGCTGCTGAACCATGACCTATACCCGGAGAAGGTCGACAATCGCTAAGCTGATTGCAAGCCTGTTATAAAAAGAACGAAGCCGCACCCCCTGGCAGAAGGGGCGATGCGGCTTTTTGGCATCCGACGGCACCGAAACGTTTATAAATCTCTTTCTTGTTCGTCGCTTTTCACCGCCAAATCCATTCCGTAGAATGTACCACTGTCAGGAGTGCGGGCATCAGCAACCATTTTTTTGAAAACTACGTTGATCGTCTTTTTCTGCCTGGAAGGCATGGTCAAGGTTTGATCCCCAAGGATGTCAAGCGATTCCAAGAACGAGCCGACGAGATATCGCTGATTGCGGATGGAAGCGGTGAATTGGATATCTTGACCGCTATGGTTAACGAAGGTCAACGAACAAGTACCGGTGACCTGTTCGTCTTCTTTTTTGTAGTTGCAGCTGCTTTCGTCCTTGACGTATTCCAAGGCATAGATGCCTTTGGCCCACACGCTTTGGTAAGCTGCAACCAGTTGAGGGGGCAGCCAGAAGGGCAAAATTAAAGCGAGCAGGGTGATCTTTCTTGCATGGCGCTGCAGCGAGGCCCTGAGCGTGAACAGACCTGCGAACAGCAGCAGCAGCGAGGTGATGCCGACGTAGTTCAAGCCGCTGGTGCCTCGCGACCATACGGGCAGTCCGACCCATTGAAAAAGCCGCTCTCCGAGCGCTTTGGCATCCGGATAGGACCAATTCAAAATAATGGTGCTTGCGATGAGCATTAAAGCGATAGCAAGCCGTTGGCGCCTGCTCATTTCGCGTTCCCTCCTTCGCTCGGGAATAGAATCGTTCCGAACGCTATTTACATTAAATTAAACGTAAAATCTATGGAAAATGTTTCTTGCCTATACCACTGAAAAAAACAAACTAGTTATGACAAGAAGGAAGAAACGAAAAAAGGACCCCTCAAAAACGGAGGAGTCCTAAAAAATCTTTTAAGTAACAAACGCGGTTCTCCGTTCTACTTGGCAGCCGCAACAAGCTCCCGCGCTTCGGAGCGTCTGGCGATAGAGGAGGAGGCAGCAGCGACCTGAACCGGCCGGCCGTGACCTGCCAGCTCAAACGGAATGCACAGCGGAACGCCGGTGCGGGGGTCCGGCACAATGTCCGCTTCGATGCCGAAGACGTTCTGCAGCATCTCCGGTGTCATCACTTCCGCCGGACTGCCTACCGCCGCTACCGTTCCGCGTTTAATCGCCACCATATGGTGCGCATAGCGGGTCGCATGATTCAAATCGTGAACGACCATAACGATGGTGCGTCGCTCTTCGAGGTTCAGTTTTTCCAGCAGTTTGAGCACTTCAAGCTGGTGAGCCATATCGAGGAACGTTGTCGGCTCGTCAAGGAACAGAATGTCGGTTCCTTGCGCGAGCGCCATAGCAATCCATGCGCGCTGACGCTGCCCGCCGGACAATTGGTCGACGGGACGGTCGTGAAATTCCTCCATTCCGGTCATGGCAATCGACCAGTGTACGATCTCGCGATCTTCCTTGGTCAGCGAGCCGAAACCTTTCTGATGGGGGAAGCGGCCGTAGGTGACGAGTTCGGAGACGGTCAATCCGTCCGGGGCCGTCGGGTTTTGCGGCAAAATGGCGAGCTGCTTGGCCACTTCCTTGGTCGATTGCTGATGGATCGACTTGCCGTCCAGAAAGACGCTGCCTTGCTTCGGCTTCATCATGCGGGCCATCGCTTTCAGGATCGTCGATTTACCGGACCCGTTCGCGCCGACCAACGCCGTAATTTGTCCCGAGGGAATGCTGATATTTAAATTTTGCACAATGGATCGTTCCCCGTAGGCAATTTCCAACCGTTCCGTATATAACCGTTCCAACCCAACCACTCCCTTAAAATTTAGCTGAACTCCGAGGCAGGAGAACTTATTCAACAAGTACCGGCGAGGGCACAATGACAAGGACGATGATAATGAGAATCTTTATCAATTGAATTGTATAACAGAACGCACTGGAATTTCAACCCTTTTTGGGAATTTTCCTTGTCCGTTTTCCAACAAGTTGTGAATCCCCGATCGAAAGAAGGTGGCGCGGAACGGGTTAGAGTGCACAACCGGGTTTCTGGGCGTATAATGAATGGAGAAACAAGTGGCCTCCTCCGGCTTCATGAACGCGTCCGAACGTCATAAGAGGAGGGGAATGGAGGATTCGAATGTTAAAGCTGGGCGTATTGGATCAATCGCCGGTCATTCCGGGAGAAACGGCGGCAGACGCGATGGCGCGCACTTTAGAGCTGGCTAAGACAGTTGAGCGGCTCGGTTATACGCGATACTGGGTGTCGGAGCATCATGACACGCCCGGCCTCGCCGGTTCTTCCCCGGAAATTCTGATCGCAGCCATTGCCGCGCATACGTCGCGGATTCGGGTCGGTTCGGCCGGTGTGCTGCTGCCTCACTATAGCCCTTATAAAGTCGCGGAAAATTTCCGGGTGCTGGAAGCCCTGTACCCGGGACGGATCGATCTTGGCATCGGAAGGGCACCCGGCGGCATGCCGATCGCTTCGGAGGCGCTGCGGTACGGCCGGCCGAAGGAGCGGGAAGAGCATTTCGCTGAGATGCTCCGCGATCTCGGAGGCTTTCTTTCCGACTGGCTTGGGCCAGGACACCGCTTCGAAGGCGTGCGGGCGACCCCGCTCGTCGATACGGCGCCGGAGCTTTGGCTGCTCGGCTCCAGCGGCTTCAGTGCGGACCGGGCCTCGGAGCTGGGCGGGGCGTTCTCGTTCGCGCATTTCATTAACGGCGACGGCGGTCATGAAGCGATTCGGCGGTATTTTGCCAATTACCGGCCCGGCTCGCTCGGCGCGTCTCCTCAGGCGAACGTATGCGTGATCGTCATCTGCGCCGACACGGACGAGGAAGCGGAACGGCTGGCGGCATCGACCGATTTGCGCCTCTTGCTGCTGGAGCAGGGACAGTTCCGCCGGCCCTTCCCGACGCCGGAGGAAGCGGCTAGTTATCCGTACACCGACTGGGACCGCATGCGCATCCAGGCGAACCGGAGACGGATGATCGTCGGCGGCCCGGAGAAGGTGAGGGCGCAAATGCTTGAGTTCAGCAAGGGCTACGGGGTGGAAGAGCTGATCGTGCTGACCTATACGTACGACTTCCAAGCCCGACTGCGCTCGTACGAACTGCTGGCAGATTTATTCGGGCTCGGCCGATAATACGAAAACGGGACTCCGTTCAGACCTGACAGGTCTTCAAGGAGTCCCGTATCGCGTAATAGCGTGCTTTCCGTTCAGTGAAAAGGCTTGACGCTTTCGACGCGCAGCATAATCTGCTTGTCCAGCAGTTCGGGCCGGATGGCCGGATTGCCCGCGTTGATTCGAGGAATTTCCAATTTCGGATTGGCGCGGGCCGCCATCTCGTTCACAATGGTAAAGGCGTAACGAAAGCCCGCTTGCGTAAGAAGGTCTTGCGCCGTCTTGGAATGGATGCCGAACGGGTAAGCGTAGCTGTCTGCCGCATGATCGCTGCCGTACAGCTCATTTAGCCGCTGCGCGCAGGCTTTGGTGTCCGCCGCCACCCGGGCGACGGCCTGCTCGGGCGTTTCCAACGCGCCGTCTTCCCGCGTAAGCGGTCCGATAATCGCCGCCGTCTTCCCTTCCTTGAAATGCAGATTGTTCGAGTGGCATTGAAAATCGTAGCGCCCGGGCCGCTCGCTCAGCATTTGCCGGATCTGGTCGCGGGACAGCGCTGGAATCGACGGGGCCAGCGGGTCGTCTAAATCTTTGGTCACGACAAAATTGATGGCCGGTACGTCAAGCTCTTTCAGAATCGGATACGCGTAATCGTAGAAGCTTTTGTAGCCGTCGTCAAAGGTAACGAGCACCGCTTTGTCCGGCACGGAACCGCCATCGTAAAATTGCTTGAATTCGCCCAGCGAAATGAAATGATAACCTTTCGATTTCAAATAATTGAGCTGATCGCGAAACAAAGCGGTGGAGATGGTGCTTGAGCTTTGTTCGGTATCATGGACATGATGGTACATCAGGACGGCTACTTGGTCGCGGTAGTGCAGCGCGTCTTTATACGACCAGGCGTCAAGCGCGCCGATCAAGACTACGGCAAGCAGCAAAGCGGCCAAAACTTTTTTGATCATAGCAGGGTCTCCCTCGGGTAAAGCTGAAGCAGCTTCCGGATAAAAACGTCTATAGTCAGTTATATCGGTTCCTGGGCCGAATTTCAAGTTTAGCCACATCGTCCCGGCACAACCGGGCCAAGAAAGGGAAGTCGTCGTCGTGAAACTGGGGAAGCGCATCGGACAAGGATATACGGCAGAAGTATTTGAATGGGGGAGCGATAAAATCATCAAGGTGTTCCGGCCCCACACCGGAGACTTGATGGAATACGAATGGCGGATCAGCCGCCAGGTGGCCGGGCTCGGACTGCCGGTGCCCGCAGTTTACGGAATCGAGGAAGCTGAAGGAAAACGGGGAATCGTCTACGAGCGGGTGGCGGGTCCGACCTTGACGCAGGTGATCGCGGCGAAGCCTTGGCGCATCGCTCAAGCTGCGAGGCAGCTGGCTGCGCTGCACGCGGAAATGCATCGCCGCGAGGCTCCGGGGCTTCCGAAGCAGAAGGAGATGCTCGAACGCCGCATCCGCGAAACGTCCTTGCTGTCCGAGGAGACCAAGGCGCGGGTGATCGAGCACCTGAACCGACTGCCCGAAGAGGCCAGGCTGTGTCACGGGGACCTGCATCCCGAAAATATTATGATGACCGCTCAAGGTCCGGTCATTATCGACTGGATGACCGGCGTGAGCGGTCATCCGGATGGCGATGCGGCCCGAACGCGGCTCGTTCTGGACTATGCTTCGCTCCCGCCGGGAATGCCGAAGCCGGTGAAGCTGCTGTTTACCACGCTGCGCCGGCAGTTGTGCAGGACGTACTTGAAAGAATACATACGGCTTACCGGCAGCACGATGGAGTCGATGGAGGCGTGGCTGCTGCCGCTTGCGGCCGCCCGGCTTGTGGAGAGCATAACGGAGGAGGAGCGGAGCAAGCTCCTAGAGCTGGTGAACCGGTAGCTTAACGGGTAAGGCGAAGCCATATAAAAAAAGCACCTCTAGCACTCGGGGATTCCGATGCCGGAGGTGCTTCTAAGTTTAAGTCGACCGTCTACGACGTCTTTGATTCGCTTAGTCGCGGATTTCCACAATCAGCTCGATTTCAACCGGCGTGTGGAACGGAAGGTCGCTCGTGCCGATCGCGGAGCGGGCGTGCTTGCCGTTCTCGCCGAAGACGGCGACGAGCAGGTCGGATGCGCCGTTCATGACATACGGTTGGTCGCCGAAGCCCGGTGTGCTGTTGACGAAGCCGAGCAGCTTGACGATTTTGACCACGCGGTCGAGGTCGCCCAGGTAGCCTTTCAGCACGGCTAGGCAGTTGATGATCGTTTGGCGGGCCGCTTCTTGGCCTTGCTCGATCGTAACGTCTTTGCCCAGCTTGCCTTCGTACATCAATTCGCCGTTAATGCGGCAATCTTGACCGGACAAATAGAGCAGGTTGCCTGTCCGGTTGCAAGGGATGTACGTAAAGCGCGGCTCTGGGGACGGGGGCAAAGTGATGCCGAGTTCTTGCAAACGTTGTTCGATTTGGGACATAAAAATAATACCTCCGATAGTTTCGTTAAATTAATGGGTGCAGCACGACGCTGCACGAATAAGTCCGCCTTCGCGGGCATGCGTGTGTTGGTCGCCGGTGAGCGTTGTTTTGCCCGCTACAATGACGTGCGAGATGCCGTTCGGATACTGTCTCGGTTCTTCGAACGTGGCAAGATCCTGGATCGTATCCGGATTGAAGACGGTCAGATCGGCGGCATAGCCGGGAACGATCAGTCCGCGCTTGCCCAGCTTGAAGCGCTGCGCCGGGAACGACGTCAGCTTGCGGACCGCCTCCTCTAGCGACAGCACGCGCTGGTCGCGCACGTATTTGGCGAAGACGCGCGGGAACGTGCCGTACAGCCGGGGATGCGGCTTGCCGGTTTCGCAGGTCAGGCTATCGGAAGCGATCAGCGACTTTTCATAGCGGACCACCTGCGAGACGTCGTCGTCCGACATGTGGAAGTACACGATCGAGATGCGGCCTTCCTCCTCCAGCAGCAGGTCCATCATGCAGTCCGCCGGGTGCTGGCCGCGCTCCTCGCTGATTTCTGCGATATGCTTGCCTTCCAGATGCCGGTTCTTCTCCGTATGCACCGCCGAGATGACGACGCTCTGCCAGCCGGTGGAGCAGACGAGGTTGTCCCAATCGTCCTGCTCGCGGCCGAGCTCCTCGCGGATGCGCGCGCGCAGCGAAGGATCGCGGAACGCTTCCAGCGTGCCTTCGATTCCGCCTTCGAGCACCCATGGCGGAAGGACGGTTGTCAGCGTCGTAGAGCCCGCATGGTAAGGGTACACGTCGCAGGTGACGTCCATGCCGCGGGCCCGGGCGTCCTCGATCAGCTCCAGCGCCTCCAGCACCTTGCCCCAGTTCCGCTTGCCGGCTGCCTTCAAGTGGCTGATATGCAGCGGCACGCCGGCTTTCTCCGCAATCCAGATTACTTCCCTGACCGAAGGAATCAGATTGTTGCCTTCGCCGCGGATGTGCGTGGAGAACAGCCCGTCGTACTTCGGCAGGATGGAGCACAGCTCCGCGATTTCTTCCTTGGCCGTGTAGCTGCCGGGGGCGTATAACAAGCCGATGGACAGCCCGATGGCGCCGGCCCGCAGCCCTTCCTCCAGCATCAGCTTCATGCGCTCCAGTTCGTGCGGCGCAGCCGGACGGTTCGCAAAGCCCATGACAGCGATGCGCAGCGCGCCGTGCGCGACATAGGTGGCGACGTTCTCCGACGGGCCGGAGCGGGCCAGATGCTCCATGTACTGCTCGACGGTTTCCCAGGGCCAAGCCCAGTCCGTCTTGCCCAGCACCGGTTGGACGTAGCTCTGCAGCAGCTCGGCGCGCTCCTTCACGAAGGGAGCCGGCGCGAGTCCGCAGTTGCCGACGACTTCTGTCGTCACGCCCTGCCGGATTTTGATCTCGCTGTGCGGATGATCGAAAATCATCAGGTCGGAGTGGCAATGCCCGTCGATAAACCCGGGAGCGATCACTTGGCGGTGCGCGTCGATGACGCTTCTCGCTTCCTGCTCCACCCGGCCGACGGCGGCGATCCGCCCGTCTTTCACACCGACGTCGCCGAAAAACCAAGGGTTTCCGGTGCCGTCCGCAATACGTCCGTTACGAATGATAAGATCCAGCATGATTTCGAGCCTCCCCGCTTACTGCAGCTTGCCGCGCGCCAGAACGGCCCGCTCCTCATAGTTGTCGCCGCTCTTGAAAAACACTTTGTCATGCAGATTGACCGTGCTGCAAATATGATTCGGGATGATGTGCAGCACATCGCCGGCTTTCAGGCTGGAAGCTTGGGCAGCGGGACCGAGCCGCAACATGCCGTGCTCCTCCGACATCCGCTCCAGTACCGCGTCCTCCAGCTCGACGACGTGCCCGAAGCCTTGCAGTTGCATCGGGTCCGTGTTCGGCTGCACGTCGGTGGCGAACGTCTTGCTTCCTCCGTCTACCACGGCCAGATTGGCGGCTGGCCGGCTGACGACGGTCACACGGACGGCGCCGGCGCAATCGCCGAGCGAGCAGACGCCGAGGCGGGCCTGCATCCGGTCCTGGAACACGTAAGTGCCCGGCCGGATTTCGGTCACGCCTGGGACCGCAGCAGCTTGAACGCCTGTCGGCGTGGAGCCTACGCTGACGTCCGCGATCGGCACGCCCTGCGCGCGAATGCGGTCCGCGAGCTCGGCCATCAGCCGGCCTTCCTCGGCGCCGGCCGCTTGCAGATCGAGCGTCGGCTTGCCGCCGAGCAGCGCGCCGCGGAACGTGTAGATGCCCGTCAGGCGCAGGCCTTCCATTGCGTGGATAGCGGATGCCAGCGCTTCCGACTGATCGTACGGTACGCCTGTCCGGCGCAGACCGGTATCGATTTCGAGGCGGACCTGCAGCTCGCGCCCGGCCTCAAGGGCGGCTTGGGACAGCAGCTTGGCCCCGTCCAGACTGTCGACGCCGACGATCAGCTCGATTTGCCCGCTGAGCCGTATCGCACGTGCGATTTTGGCCGGGGTGACGAGGGGGTAGGCGACGAAAATGTTCTTGATGCCGTGCTCCGCCATCACTTCCGCCTCGGACACTTTCGCGACGGTGATGCCTACCGCGCCGGCGTCCAGTTGCTTCTGCGCGACCCATGGCATTTTGTGCGTTTTGGCATGGGGCCGCAGCGCGATGCCGAGCCTTTTGGCCGAGTCGGCCATGGAACGGATGTTGCGCTCCATGATGTCCGTGTCGATGATTACGCTGGGGGTATCCAGTCGGTCGTTCATCGTCTCACTCACTCCCATAATATTTCGAATATTCTGATAAATATAAGAGCGCCGCCCTGATTCGAGCTGATTTCCCCTCTTCAGACCGGTCGTTTCCGGGGGCTGGATGGTCCCCGGGTCATTCTGAGAAAGATACTAACATAATCCAGCGTGAAATCAAACAAAAAGTTTTTTTGGTTGAAAAAAAGTATGTTAGCTTCCCCCTGAAAATGTGCTAGTATTAAGGCATCGCAACGCTTACAATTCCATTTTCAAGATAAACGGGGGAACGACACAATGAAACGGTGGCTGTCGAAGTCGCTCAAACACAAGCTGTCCCTGCTGCTGCTGATTGCGATTGTCCTGCCGCTGCTCGCCACGGGAGCGGTTTCGTACAAAATAGCGACCTCCGCCACGGAGGAGAAGGCGAAGCAATCGGGCATGAACACGCTGCGTCAAATTGCGGACAAGCTGGAGTTCGTTATACAGGACGTCGAGAACATGTCCCTGTTCATTATCGGCCAGCGGGAGGTTCAGGCGTATCTGGACAACGACCGGGAGGACGTGGCCCGCTATACGCTGAACGTCGGCTTTTTGACCAATCTGGCCTTTTCCAAAAAATACATTTCCAACATCACGATCAATTCGGTCAACGGCTATCCGCCGCTGTCGAACACGACGGTGCTTTATTCGGGCCTGCCGGACGTGCTCCGCAAAAATGAGGAAATTTACCGAAACAGCACCAAGTGGTGGACCCCGCTGTACGAGAATCAGACGACGGAAGGGCTGAAGAAAGTCGTCTCCCTTGTCCGTCCGATTCGCAACGTGAACAACTTCAAGCCGCTCGGCGAGCTGTCGATCAGCCTGGACGAAGCGGAGATTGCCCGCTACTTGAAGGAATCCGGCTGGGAAGCCAAAGGCTTCGTGCTGCTGCTGGACGCAAACAACCGGATTTTATCCGGCGGCGAGTCCGCGTGGCTGAACCGTCCGGTCAGCGAACCGTTCCCGGATATCGGGCCGATGGCGGAGGCGAGCGGCGTTCTCAATTACGGCCACGGGGACGGGCAGAAAACAATTTTGTACTACACGCTCCCGAGCCTGAACTGGAAGCTGGTCGGCTTCATCCCGACCCAAATCTATACGGCACAGAACGTCTATGTGCTGACGGTTACCGCGGTAGCGGTCGGCATCTCGCTGCTGTTGGCCGCCGGACTGGTGCTTTATTTCATCCAGTGGGTGACGCGGCCGCTGACCCGGATGACGCAGACGATGAAGGACATCAACCCAGACGAGCCGATCCCGACGTACGAGGTGAAAAGCAGCGACGAGGTCGGCCTGCTGCTGCACAGCTACAACAAGCTGAGCGACCGGATTCAGCGGCTGAAGGAGCAAGTGCAGCTGAACGAGGCGAAGAAAAAAGAAGCCGATATCCTCGCGCTTCAGGCGCAGATCAATCCGCACTTTTTATACAATACGCTGTCCTCGATCCATTGGATGGCCTTGATGAACCAGGATCGGCAGATCGCCGAGATGGTCGGGGCGCTCAGCGATTTTCTCCGGTTCAGCCTGAACAAAGGCGAGGAGTTTTGCCCCGTGCAGCAGGAGATCGCGCATGCCCAGAACTATGCTTACGTACAATCGATCCGTTTTCCCGGCCAATTCGAGATGGAGGTTTATATCGACCCGGCCATGCTCCAGCAGCCGATGCTTAAGCTGCTGCTCCAGCCGCTGATCGAGAACAGTCTGATTCACGGCATTCAGAAAAAGCAGGAGCCCGGCTTCGTCTATGTTCACGGCGAGCTGAGCGGCGCGCGGATGAAGTTTGTCGTCGAGGATACGGGCATCGGCATCGAGGCGGACAAGCTGCGCGAAATTCGCCGCCAGCTTGCTTGGACGGGGAACGGTGCGCCGGCGGCCAAAACGAGCTACGGCTTGCGCAACGTGCACCAGCGCCTGCTGCTGCATTATGGCAGCGAAGCGGGACTGACGATCGATAGCGAGCCGGGCAAAGGCACCCGCGTTTCTTTTAGCATTCCGGTATTGGAGGAGCCCGCATGAAAATTTTAATCGTAGACGACGAAGTGATTATAAGGAACGGGCTGTGTACCGTCATCGACTGGAAGGAGCTCGGCTTGACGCTGCTCCCTCCGGCTTCGTCTGCCGAGGACGCGCTGGCGCGCATCCCGACGGAGAAGCCGAATATTTTACTGACGGACATCCGCATGCAGGGAATGGACGGCATTCAGCTCGCGCACGAGGTGAAGCGGCTGCTCCCGGATACGGAAACCGTCATTCTCACGGGATACGACGACTTTGCGTATGCCCAGCAGGCGCTGCGCGAAGGAGTGACCGATTATCTGCTTAAGACAAGCCGCCCTGAGGAAATTATTAAAGCGGCGATGAAGGCGAAGCAGCGCATCATGGACAAATGGGAGAACGCCAAGCAGGAAACGATGCAAACGGCGGCGCTGCGCAGCCAGCTGCTGGATCGGCTGCTGATCCAGGGCGACGAGTCGTCTCTGGCGCCGGTTCAGGCCTGGTTTCGCAAAAACGGCGTGCAGCCAGACGAATCGTCTCTGGCGCCGATGCGAGTGCTGTTGCTTGCCGCAACGGGCTGGGGGGACGGAGCGCTGGCCGGTCTTCTGCTCGGAGCAGCCGAAAATATGCTCTACGAGCTGCTTCCGGCGGTGACGATGCTGAAGGCCGACCGAATCGTGCTCGTCGTGCGTGAGGAAGCCCGCGTGTCGGACTGCGGCGGCTTGGAGCGGGCCATTGATCGGGTGCGGCAGACGTTGAAATGTACGGTTTTCGCGGCGCTCGGCCGCTCCGTGGCTTCGTACGGCGAGCTGCAGGCCTCTTACCGGGAAGCCGGGACGGTGTTCGCGTACCGCGGACTGCTCGGGGCCGAGGGGCTCTACACATCCGCGGATATCGCGGACCGCTGCGGCGGCCGGACTGTCTGCTCCCAGAAGGAGGAGTCGGAGCTGGCGGCCATTCTGATGAGCAACAATGGGGCCGACCTAAGGCATTGGGTGAACCGGAAGGTGCGGGAGCAGCTCGAAGATCCAGCGGCCACGCCGTCTTCGGTGCAGGCGTTTCTGCAATCGATGGTTATTGCCGGCCACCGCTGGCTGGAGCGGTCGCAGGGCAGCGGGAAGCCGGAGGCGGCTCCGGCCGCCCTCCGCACGTTCGAAGTCGATTCGCGCGCCGAGGACGAGGTGTTCAAGCTGCTATCCTCGGTGATGGCGACGTTCCACGAGGCGATTGCCGACAAGCCCTATGCGTATATTCAAAAGTCGATCGTCTACATCAAGGAGCATCTGGATCAAAACTTGTCGCTGCAGCAGGTGGCCAAATTCATTCACTTGAACCCGAACCACTTCAGCGAAGTGTTCAAACGGGAGACGGGGCTGAACTATATCGAATTCGTCACGCAGGAGCGGATGCGGCGGGCCGCGGAAATTTTGCAGGAGTCGCAGGCGAAAATCAGCGAAGTGGCGTGCCGGGTCGGCTACGAGGACATCAAATATTTCAGCCAGCAGTTCAAAAAGCATACCGGACAGACGCCGTCGGAATTCAGGCAATCGGTCAAAGACTGAATTTTTTCCACCCTAGGGCCGAAATCTCTCCCGTTACGCTTCCCGGGGATTGTCCTCTATACTGAAGCAGTACACACATATACAAGGAGGGTTCGTAAGATGAACAAAGCGGCTACAACGGGAGTCCTGTTGACCCTCTCGCTTTCGCTCCTCGCCGGCTGCGGCTCGGGTGGGGATCAAGCGGGCACAGGCGGCAGCGCGGGCGGAGATAAAGGAAAAGCGTCCGAAAAAGTAAAGCTTTCGCTCTGGCATAACTTTACCGGCGACGATCTCCGCGCCAAAACGATGCGGGGGATCATGGAGCAGTACAAGAAGGATCACCCGAACGTGGAATTGGATATTCAGGGCATTCCGCCCGATGGTTACAGAGCCCGTTTGAAAACGGTTGCGGCGGCTAACGAAATGCCCGACTTGTTTGTGATGTGGCCCGGCGTCATGACCAAAGAATTCGCCGGAGGCGATCTGCTTCAGCCGATCAACCCGCTGCTGGACAGCAAAGCGGATTGGAAGAACGGCTTCCTGCCCGGCTCCTTCGACGACTTCACGCTGAACGGCAACATTTATGCAGCTCCGATGGGGCTGTCGCCGACGTCGATTTTATACTACAACAAAGCGATGTTCGATAAATACAATGTCAAGCCGCCGAAAACGTGGGACGACATGATGAGCCTGGTCGAAACGTTCAAGAAAGAAAAAATAACGCCGATCGCTCTCGGGAACAAAGCGGCATGGCTGGCGCAATCCAGTATTTTGAGCTCCTTGGCCGACCGGGTGACGGGGACGGAATGGTTCTTGAGCGCGGCCGAGCAAAAAGGCGCGAAGTTCACCGATCCGGAATTCGTGCAAGCGCTGGCGTATCTGCAGCAGCTTAGCAAAGCGGGCGCGTTCCAGGACGGCTTCAACAGCATCGACAACACGCAGATGGAGCAAATGTTCGCGCAAGGTAAAGCGGCGATGATGATCGACGGCGGCTGGGCGCTGACGAACCTTGCAGCCAATGCGTCCAAGGAAGCGCTGGCCGGCATGGACGTAACGGTACTGCCTTCCGTTCCGAACGGCAAGGGCGACCCGAACTCGATTTCCGGCGTCGTCGGAACCGGTCTCGGCATGAGCAAGAAAACGTCCGGCGCGAGCAAAGAGGCGGCTTACGAGCTGATCTACGCCATGTCCGGCCCGGCGGCGCAGAAAGCGACGCTGGAAAGCAACCAGCTCGTCAGCTACAAGGTCGATCTCGATACAAGCAAAGTGTCCTCGCTGTTCGCCAAAGTCCACAATATGGTAGGCACCGTGAAACGGACGCCGGTTTATGACGGACGCCTGAGCTCGGCCGCAGCCGATGTCGTGAACAACGGCCTGCAAGAGCTTCTTATGGGCGCCAAGCCCGAAGACATAGCGAAGAAAATTCAAGACGCGCAAGCCAAGTCGGTCGGCGCAAAATAAGATGGGCCGCGCGATTCCAGCTCTTCACCGGGGCTGGAATCGCCAGTTCCGGAAGAAGGAGGGGATTCCATGACGGCAGCGGCACGTATTAGAGGGTTTATTGCGATAGGTCTTCTCCCGGCCACGCTGATTTTCGTATTTTTCGCGATTATACCGATTTTCTGGTCTGCGTATTACGGCTTTTTCGATTGGAAAGGCATCGGGGCTGCGAAGTTCATCGGTTTCGACAACTACGTGGAAGTGATCCGCGACCCGATTTTCTGGCTTTCGTTCAAGAACAACATGCTGATCGTCGCCGCTTCGGTGTTCGGTCAAATTCCGATCGCGCTTATTCTGGCGCTTGTGCTTACAAGCAGCTCGCTCTTTCACCGGATGATCCGCGCTTCGGTATTTATGCCGATGGTGCTTTCCTCGGTTGTCGTGGGGATCATTTGGAGCTACATTTACCACCCGCAAATCGGCATTTTGAACTTCCTGCTCGACGCCCTTGGCCTCGAATCCTGGAAGATGCAGTGGTTATCCGATCCGAAAATATCCATGTATATGCTCATGATCCCGATTATTTGGAACTACATCGGGCCGTACATGATTATGTTTATTGCCGCGCTGCAAAATATTTCCCCGGAAATTGACGACGCTTCGCGAATCGACGGCGTCGGGCCGGTGCGAAAATTGTTCTCGATCACCCTGCCGATGATTTGGGATACGATCAAGGTAGCCGTCGTGCTCTGTATCTCGGGCAGCTTGAAGGCATTCGATCTAATCTACGTCATGACAAACGGAGGACCGGCGCACTCGACCGAACTGCTCGCTTCGTATATGTACAACAACACGTTCAACGTCTTCCGCTTCGGCTACGGCAGCGCTGTCTCGACCGCGATCATTATTCTCAGCCTGCTGCTGATCCTGGGAAGCCAATACCTCATGAAACGCAACTACCGATAATGGAAAGGAGGGACCCGTCATGGAACAAGCTTTGTCAGTAAAAACGGGAAGCGCCACGGGCAAAGCCGGGGCAAAATGGAGCCGCGGGCTTATTAACGTCCTGCTCACCGCTTACGCCCTCGTTACGCTTTATCCTCTGTTCTGGCTGTTCGTTAGCGCTTTTAAAACAAACGATGAGTTTCATTCCAAGCCGTTCTCCTTGCCGGAGATATGGCAGTGGGACAACTTTGTACGGGCTTGGGAAGTATCGGCGATGGGAACGTCGCTTGTCAACTCGACCATCGTTACCGTCTTGTCGTTGGCTTTGACACTGGTGCTCGGTGCGCTGGCGGCTTACGTGCTGGCACGCTTTGATTTTAAACTGAAGCCTTTGTTCATGGGTTTGTTCTTGCTTGGCATGCTCATTCCGATTCACAGCACGCTTGTGCCGCTCTTCGTCCTGATGAAAAAGGTCGGGCTGCTTGATACGTACGCGGCGCTCGTGTTTCCTTATACAGCGTTTGAGCTGCCGCTCGCAATCTTCGTCGTCGCGGCATACTTGACTGCAATTCCGAAAGAGATCGAAGAAGCCGCGCTGATCGACGGCACGGGGTATTGGGGCATTTTCTTCCGCATGATGCTGCCGCTTAGCTTGCCGGCCTTGTCGACCATAGCGATTCTTGGCTTTTTGCGGTTCTGGAATGACTTTGCGTTCGCGCTCGTCTTTATCAGCAAGCCCGCTTTAAAAACGATTCCGCTCAGCTTGTCCGTCTTTGCCACCGGGTATTCAACCGACTACAAGCTGACGATGGCTGCGATGTCGATCGCGGTGCTGCCGACCATTATCGTCTACCTGCTGTTCCAGGAGCAGATTATGAAAGGGATGACGGCGGGGGCGGTCAAGGGATAAATTGATCTCATGCGGGGGGAAATATTTGCAATTCACAGATCTGGACAAATGTGGTAGTATCCGGGTGGAGAGAGGGGGAACAGCATGGCTAGTTTGAAAGTAGCTGTGATTGGCGCAGGTTCAATTTCGGAAATGCATTTAACTTCGTACCAAAATCATCCCGAGGCAGAGCTCGTCGCCGTCTGCGACCTGGTGGAAGAACGGGCGCGGCAGGCCGCCGACAAGTTCGGCGCGAAAAAGGTGTACACCGATTACCGCGAGCTTCTGGCGGACCCGGAAGTGGAAGCGGTCAGCATCTGTACCTGGAACAACTCTCATGGCGAGATCAGCATAGCGGCGCTCGAAGCGGGCAAGCATGTACTGTGTGAAAAACCGCTGTGCACGACCGTCGATAAGGCGCTCGAGGTGGAAGCGGTGGTTCGCCGGAGCGGCAAGCTGCTGCAGGTCGGCTTCGTGCGCCGGTACGGGACGAACACCAAGGTGCTGAAAAAATTCATCGACGCGGGTGAGCTCGGCGAGATCTATTACGCGAAAGCGTCCTACCTGCGGCGCCTCGGCAATCCGGGCGGCTGGTTCTCGGACATCGAGCGTTCGGGCGGCGGACCGCTGCTCGACATCGGCGTGCATGTGATCGATCTGTGCTGGTACTTGATGGGCCGTCCGAAAGTGAAGTCGGTGACGGGCAATACGTACAAGAAGCTGGGCAACCGCTCGAACGTGCAAAATTTGAGCTACTATCAGGCGGCGGACTTCGATGCTTCCAAAAACACCGTCGAGGACATGGCGAACGCGTTGATTCGCTTCGAGAACGGCGCTTCGTTGATGGTGGACGTCAGCTTTACGCTGCATGCGAAGAGCAACGAGGTAGCTGTGAAAATATTTGGCGAGCGGGGCGGCGCGGAGGTCGAGCCAGACTTTACGATCGTCACGGAAAAGCACGATACGATTTTGAACGTGACGCCGCAGATCGACAATTCGACCTTTGATTTTATGGCAGGCTTCCAGAACGAAATCAATACCTTCGTCGACTGCTGTCTCGGACGGGCCGAACTGATCAGTCCGGTCGAAGATGGCGTAGAGCTGACCAAGATCATCTCCGGCATCTACGAGTCGAGCGAAAAAGGCATCGAAATTCAATTCTAAAACCGAGTCCGGTGAATGGCGCGCTGCGCGGGGGGAAGAAGTCCGCCGGCTCTGCTTCGTTCACCGGACTTCTGAATATGGAGGAGGGCGGAGATGAAATTGACGAACAAAATCGGCGTGATCGTCGACAGCTTCGGTGTCGGGGTTCGCGAAGGGCTGCGCAAGGCGAAGGAGGTCGGCGCCGACGGCGTACAGATTTACGCGGTCAGCGGCGAGATGGACCCGGCCGCGCTGACGGCGGAGGCAAGACGCGAGCTGAAAGCGTACATCGCTTCGCTGGGGCTCGAAATTTCCGCGCTCTGCGGCGACCTGGGCGGGCACGGCTTTCAGGACGGCGAGGCCAACCCGGCGAAGGTCGAGAAGTCGAAGCGCATTCTCGATCTGGCGCTCGATCTCGGCACCAACATCGTAACGACACATATCGGCATTGTGCCTGAGGATACAAGCGGCGAAGTGTACCACAATATGCAGACGGCCTGCGAGGCGCTGGGACAGTATGCCAAGAGCAGCGGCGCTTATTTCGCCATCGAGACCGGCCCGGAACGGTCCGCTCATTTGAAAAGCTTCTTGGATACGCTCAGTACGAACGGCGTCTCGGTGAACTTCGATCCGGCGAACATGGTCATGGTCACGGGAGACGACCCGGTGGAGGGCGTGCGGCTGCTTAAGGATTACATCGTTCATACGCATGTGAAGGACGGCATCCGGTTCCGCGAGGTAGACCCGCGAGAAGTGTACGGCGCGCTCGGCTTCGAGCCGATGGATCATGGCAAAATTGCGCAGATGGTGACGTCCGGCGAGATTTTTAAGGAAGTGCCACTCGGTGAAGGGCGGGTGCCGTTCGACGCATATTTTGCCGCGCTTCAGGAGATCGGTTATCAAGGCTATCTGACGATCGAGCGCGAAGTCGGCGTGCAGCCGGAAGTCGACATCCGGCTCGCGGTTGATTTTATTCGCCGCTATAAATAACGAGCGCAAGCAATGGAAAACTCGGTGAATAACAGCGAAGGAGCGACGAGCATGAAAATTGCGCTGAGCGTATGGAGTGTTCATTCTTATTTTAACAGCGGCGAGTGGTCGCACGAGGATTTGGCTGAATTTGTGGTCAATGAGACGAAAGCGACCGGCATTGAGGTGCTGACGCGGTATTGGAAGCCGGAGGAGCTGGAAAGCTTCCGCGCTGCGCTCGACCGCCATCACTTGGAAGTAGCCGCAATCGGGGCGTCCAACAATTTTTCCTTCAGCGATCCGGCCAAGCGGGCAGAGCAGGTTCGCGGGATTACGGGCGCGGTCGATTTGGCCCGGACACTCGGTACCCGCATCGTCCGCGTCTTTGCCGGCGACGTGCCGCCGGACGGCAGCTCCTATGACGAGGTCAAAGGCTGGATCGTCGAAGGACTGAGGGAAGCTGCTGCCTACGCTGCGGAGAAGGACGTTCTGCTGTGTCTGGAAAACCACGGCGTATTCGCCGGAAAGGCCGATCAGGTGCTCGACATCTTGCGGGAAGTGGACTCGCCGTTCCTGCGCAGCACGTTCGATACGGGCAACTTCCTGCTCGTGAACGAGCACCCGGGAGAAGCGCTGGAGACGCTGCATGCGCAAGTCGCCCATGTGCACTTCAAGGACTTCGTCCGCGTGGACGATAATTACACAGGGCGTTCATATCAAGCATTGTCCGGCGACCGATTTGCCGGACGTATCGCCGGCGAAGGCAGCATCGACCTGAACAGCTTAATTACTAGATTGCGTCAAGCTGACTACGACGGCTGGCTGACCGTCGAGTACGAAGGCGACGACGAGCAAAAATCCGGCGCTATCCGTTCGGTCGCAAACCTGGACCGAATTTTATCTACTATTATATAGACGCAAAAAAGAGGGCAGACAACGGGGGCGAGAATGCGGTTTTTGACTAAGAATAGAGAGAGACATACAGAGGTGGGGTATCCACTTGAGAAGCGATAGCGCCCGCCTTTGTCTTCGGGAAATGTCCGCTGATAAGCGGCTTCCAATCAAAATTTCCCGAGAACCCGGGGTCCCCGCAAAGTAATCGGACTAAGCTTCCCCGATTCAACTTCACTTTGTGGGGTGGAGCAGCGGTCGGAAGTGGATACCCCACCCCCACGTACACCTCTATTATCTCACCTGACACTTTCTCAACACTCCGAAGGGCATCCAAGCCCTCTTTTTTGCGTTCACTCCGCAAATCGGTCCGCCACCGAGCTGGCGCCAAACGACATCGGCTTAATCCGCGCTTCGTAGCCGATAGAAGTGACCCAGCCGCAAATTTCCTGAATCAGCACCTTCGTCTCGCCCTGCTGGCCGATGTCGATGTGAATTTCCAGCGGCCACTGGGAAGTCAGATCGCTCATTCCGCTGCGGTTCAGCAGCTCGACCAGCTCCAGACTGAGCTCGGTTTCGCGGTAAATGCGCGTGCGCAGATCGAAGAGCGGACGGCTGCTCCGTTTGCGATAAAAAAAGCGGGCTCCCTTGCCGATCCGGTGAATGATAACGGCCGTGACGAGCGTTGTGCTGCGCCGGGTCGTATGGGAATCCGTTCCGATAACCAATTTATAGCTTGCTTCCTGATCTTCTTGGACAAAGTCGTGCAGGATTTTAACCATTTCCTCCAATGCAACGGAACCTCTAGTCGGGCTAAGGAACATCATCTGTCATCCAACTCCCTCCAAGATTGAAAATGACCCCATAGCTATAGTTTACGCCAAAAAACGTTAAAATAGTTTAAATTTGCAGCGGATCGACTGGAATCGGAACTTGGAATGCAACGAATAATCAACGGAATAGTAAAGGACCAAACGAGGTGAAAAAAAGAGGATCGGTGGAATAGAGTAGAGCTTGTTAAACGCAAGCCGTTTGTATAAAGGAGCCAGGTCCCTTAAAAAAGGGCCTAAGCCTTACGGCCCAGGCCAATTAAAAAAACATCCTCTTTTATTGTAAAGTAACGGGAGATTAAATTCAAATCATTCGACATTGGTAAATTTCAATAAAATTCTGAAAAATAATTCAAAATAGAGCGCTTTCATCATATAATGGAATTAACCTGTCAGCGGCATCGCTGTAAAAGGAGGCTTAGCGCCATGGAGGGAAGATTTTCCGTCGGACTTGTTATAGGAACGATGCTCAGTATACCGCTGTGGGTATCCGCTATCGGGTGGATGAGGCTTGCAGGTTCCGCTGTAGAATATTTATTTCGTTATCATATCATCTAATGATTGGGCAGAGTGCTGCGAAGATGGCCTGGGGACTCGTCCCGGACGTCTTGCTCCTCCGTTTGTCTATCGTCATAAGACCGCACTTTCCGCAGGCGAAAGCTTCCGGAAGAACGCGGTCTTTTCTTTATCCTCTGGCATTGGGGGTATGTTCCTTTTTGTCGAAAAAACAGGTAAAATAAAGGAAATACGCCTGTTATTCGTACGATAGGAAGGGGAGAGAGCACGTATGAAAATGATGCCGGGCCCGTCCAAAAAACCGGAATGGGGAATCAAGGCCAAAGCGGGGACGGCTTGTCTTTTTCTGCTGCTGACGCTTCCCTGGCCTATCGCGCAAGCAGGTTTTATGGACCGGGTGAAAGACATTTACGACATGCCGGAGCAGATCGGACAACTTCAGAATCAATATAATGAGACGAAGCAGGAGCTGGAGCGAAACCGGGAACGGCTTGAGACGACGCTCAAGCGCTCAGAGGAAGCCGCGGAGCAATACAAAGCGACGGAGCAGCGGCTGATGGAAGAAAATCGCGAGCTTCGAAGCCGAAACGAGCAGTTGGAGCAGCTGATCCGGCGTTTGGAAGAGGCGGAGCAGGCGAGTGCGCAGCGCACGAGACAAATCGTTCGAACGGCGCTGACGGGAGTACTGCTTGTGGTGCTCTATTTTGTTCTGATGCGCGTGATCCGGCTGGCCGTATGGCGTCGGAACCGCAGCGCAAGCCACCGGGGAGGGAACGGATGAAGATTCATGTGGAAGAAGGAGCCGGAAGCGAAGGACAAGCGGCAGCCGTAGAGCTTGCCGTCGGCGAAGCCGCCTTGGTGCTGCATCCGAAGCAGATCATCGCCTTTCAGGGCCGTTCCGGGAGCCGGGAGGACCGTCTGCTGAATGTGGCCGGAATTTATCGGAAGAAGCGTTGGATCGAGTCGCGTTTGACCGGCCCTGCGCGCTTTGTGCTGGGCGTTCCGGCAGGCTACAGCTTCCGGGCGATGGAGCTGCCGGAGGATAGCAGCCTGCTGTTCGACATCCGGTATGTGCTGCTGTATAGCGAGGGGATGAAGCTGCAGAGCCGGTTCCAAAAAATCAAGCAAGCCGTTGTAACGCAGGATTGGATACGGATGAAATTTTCCGGTGGCGGCACGCTCGGTCTGCTTAGCTGCGGTCCTTTATGTGAGCTAACGATCGATCCGTCGGAACCGGTCTATGTCGATATCGGCTGTCTCGTCGCTTATCCGGAGGAAGCCAAGCTGCAGCTGTGCGTGTACGGCAACCCGCTTGCAAGCCAGCGCATGAACTACCATTGGGAAATTACCGGCTCGGGCAAGGTGCTTTTGCAGCCTTCCAGACCGCGATTCGGGCTGGCCGACCCTTTGCAGGGCGACTCCTTGTTCAAACGGATTTTGAGAGAAGCGCTTCCGTTCGGCGGAGTCATTATAAAGTAAAATTTAGTGGGCGGCAGCATACGGGCGGAATCTTCTCCGGGAAACGGAGCTGTCTTCGTGTTTACGATCCAAGTCCGCTGCACCCAAGATAAGATGGCCGTACGGCTTTAGCTGTCCGGCCCTTATTTTTGTCCGCTGTTGGATGGAAAAGCAACCTTTTTTGGATTGGCTGCGTATTAATTATGGTTTCCTGTGGATTGCTTTTCAAATTCTGTAAAAACAGCTTCATCAAGAGAAAGGATTGAGAACCTATGACCACCTCTGCGCCGGGAATGGGCAATTTATTTCGCAACCGGTTTGTACAAGTCATCCTGCTGTCGGGCTTGCTGCTGCAAATCGGCATTTGGGTGCGCAACTTTTCCATTTTGCTGTTTGTCGTAGATAAGACGAACGGAGATGCGTTCGCCGTTTCGATGATCTCGGTGGCTGAATTTGTGCCGATCTTTATTTTCTCGTTTATCGGAGGTACGTTTGCGGACCGCTGGAGGCCGAAGCGGACGATGGTCTGGTGCGATATTCTCAGTGCGGCATCCGTTTTTGCCGTGCTGCTCACTCTGGTATACGGCACCTGGAAGGCCGTATTTTTCGCCACACTGGTCTCGGCCATCCTCTCCCAGTTCTCGCAGCCTTCGGGGATGCGCCTGTTCAAGCTGCACGTGCCCGAGGCGCTCCTTCAAGCGGGCATGTCGATTTATCAGACGATGTTCGCGCTGTTCATGGTGCTGGGGCCGATTCTCGGTACTTTCGTCTATCAGCGTTACGGCATTGTGGTAGCCATCGCCATCATGGGCGTCGCTTTTCTGCTGTCCGCCTTGGTACTTGTTCTGCTGCCGCCGGATGCCGAAGTGGAGACTGCCAAGGAGCGCACTTCGATTCGCGAGGAAATGGCCGCCGGCTTCCGCTATGTGCTGTCCCGCAAGCTGCTGACTACGCTCGGTCTTTGCTTTATGATCGCCGGTTTCGCGATCGGCTTTATTCAGCCGCTCGGCGTCTTTTTGGTCACGGAAAGACTTGGGCTGCATAAGGAGAATTTGCAATGGCTGATGACCGCGAGCGGCATAGCGATGATTGTGGGCGGCGGACTTGCCATGGGGCTGTCGAAGAAGTTCGCACCCCAAGTGCTGCTCATGATCGGCTTGACGGTCAGCGCCGTAAGTACGGCTCTTACGGGCTTTTCGACGGTGCTGTGGTTTACGCTGTTCGCCCAGTTTCTCGCAGGCTTGGTGCTGCCATGTATTCAGATCGGCATTAATACGCTTATTTTGCAAAATACGGACGCGGCGTTTGTCGGACGGGTGAACGGCATTTTGAGTCCGATTTTTATGGGCTCGATGGTCGTGACGATGAGCTTGGCCGGCAAGCTGAAGGAGCTGTTTTCGATCGTGGGGATGTATGAAGCGTCGGCCGTTCTGTTTGCACTGGGCGTGCTCGTCATGCTTCCGGTCATGCGTATGCCGGCAAAAGCCGGAGTGCCCGAAGGGGAAGCGGGCAGTCACTAAACGGACAGCAATCGCAAAGTAAAGTCGAGCCTGCATATAATAAGTACACGCTAAGCCTTCGGTCTAAAAGACCGAGGGCTTTATTCATTTTCAGGGTATATATACCATCCCAAAAATATTTTTTCTACTGATTGATACTCATCAATATGGTTAATGCTGATTTTTGGGAGCGTCTCCTAGATCAAATCGGAAAGCCGGGGATAGAGTTGCAGATCAAGGTTATTACGTTCAATATGCACCATGGAAGAGGAATAGACGGAAAACTGAACTTGAACCGAATCGCCGAAGCTGTAGAAGAAAGCGAAGCGGACTTCATCGCTCTAAATGAAGTCGATCGATACTTTTCCAAAAGAAGCGGCTACATGGATCAAGTCTCTTGGTTAGCGGAACGGTTAAAGATGCAATCGGCCTTCGGAGCGGCCATTACATTGAAGCAACAAGACAGCTCTGTGATCAGACAGTATGGAAACGCCCTCTTGTCCCGTCATCCTATCGTTTCGAGTATGAACCATCTTATGGACTTCGGTATGATGGAAGGCCGATCTTTATTGGAGGCCGACATGCTCATGATCGATAGACCGCTCAAAATGTATGTTACCCACCTCAGTTTGAATCCGGGCATACGCCATAAACAAATCGATTTTATCGCGGGCAAAATTACGAAGGACCGTCCGCCTGTTATCATCGCAGGAAATTGGAATATGAAGCGCGGCGGTAAAGCATGGAGAAAAATAGCGGGAATTTTTCAGGACTGTTATTTGGCGACACAGACCTCTTGCAACACGTTTCCGTCGTTACGTCCCGTTCTGCAGATTGATTACATTTTCACCAGTCGGGATATCGATGTTGTTTCCGTAGAGGTGATTAAAAAGATACCGGCAGCCTCTGACCATTTACCGTTAATTGCGACGTTAATCCTGAATTGAGGGCCTCTGCATAAAGTTCGGTTAATCATGCAAAAATACCAGAGAAATCATTGGTACAAAGGAAAGGTTATACATAAATCCTCTTGCCGGAGCGAAAGCTGCTCTGGAGCTGATATGACAGTGCATTAAGAAGGGAAGCCGGTGGTGATGAAAAAAGTAATCCTTCTTCTGGTGGATTCGTTAATCCCGAGCGTACTGGAAGAGTGTATGCGAAACAAAACCGTACCGGCTCTTCAATTTTTGAAGGATCGCGGAAGGTATTGGCCGGATTGTGTAACGGTTTTTCCTACGATGACCGCTTCCGTGGACAGTTCTTTGCTGACCGGGGTTTTTCCCGATGTACACCGGATTCCCGGGCTCATTTGGTATGATCCTCAACAGAAAGCGATTATCAATTACTTAAACGGATGGAAGTGTGTTCGAAAACTTGGATTTTCGAATTGTGTCAAAAACGTTCTATATAACCTCAATGAGAAGCATTTGAGCAAGCAAGTGACCACTTTGTTCGAGGAGCTGACGTTGAGGGGAAAGACATCCGCCTCCGTTAATACGGTTATTCACCGTGGAAGTAAAAAACATCGTATACGACTTCCCTTCTTGGTGAATCTGGCAACCGGGTTTCGCATGGTCGAAGATATTAACGGACCGGAAGTTTTAACATTGGGAGCGATGGTTCAGACCGATCTCGATCGGACCATTCCCCGTAAGCTGAAAAGCACGAGACATATGTACGGGATTAATGACACCTATGCGGTAAACGTAACGAAAACGCTTGTTCAATCCAATCGTCAACCGGATTTTATGCTGGTTTATCTTCCGGATAACGACCGTGAAGTCCATAAGAAAAACCCTGCTCACGCCGAGGAGGCTTTAATCCGCGTGGATCGGCACATCCAGGAGATTTTAAATTTATACGGATCTTGGGACGATGCCATCAACCAATGTGTATTTATTGTGACGAGCGATCACGGACAAACGAGAATCGGAAAGGAACAAAGCTATAATATAGACCTCGACAAGCTTTTCGCTCCCTTTCGGGTTCATCAATTAGGGGAAGAAGTGAAAGATCCTGACTTGATCGTCTGCAATAATGAGCGGATGGCATACGTCTATCCTTTGAAGCCGGATAAACAACAGCAAATTTTGCAGCAGCTTTCATCGGAATCGCGAATTGACCTGATCGCTTGGAAAGCGAATCAAGGCGTGGTTGTGAGGGAGGGCGGCTCCGGCCGGGAAGTTTATTTTAGATCGGGCGGAAATATAGAAGACATTTATGGTGCCAAGTGGACGATAGACGGCGAGTGGGCGACGTTGGACTTGCATTTCGAACAGGGGAATATGAGTTACGGGGATTATCCCGATGCGCTCTCCAGGTTGTACGGTGCGCTGTATTCGCAAGATATTTTCATGTTTGCGATTACCGCCCGGCCGAGATATCAATTTAAAAGCAGGCTCTATCCCCTACATTTGAATGGGGGAAGCCACGGGTCGTTGCATAAGTATGATTCTCTGATCCCGCTGATCGTGGCCGGAACGGAGAATCCTGTGAAGGAACCGACGCGACTGGTTGATTTAAAATCATTTATTATCGAGCTTGCTGAGTTTGACGATAGTGGAAAGTGTATCGAATGAAAAAACGCCTCGCTGTCCGGCGATGAATCGCCGGGAACGGGGCGTTTGCTGTTCCAAACGGGGTTACGGAGTGTAAAAGTTTTGTGTGTAGTAAATGTGCATCGAGCCGCCGAAGCTGACGCCTACGCCAAGACGCTTGATGTCGCTCAGCAGGTTTTTGCGGTGGCCCTCCGAGTTCATCCAGCCGTGGTGTGCGAAGATGGCGCTGGCTTGTCCGGCGGCGATATTCTCGGCTGCAGCACGGTACGTAATGCCGTCCTGCTTCATCCGGTCGAACGGGCTGTGTCCGCTCGGATCGTTATGGTCGAAGTAGCCTTGGGCTCCCATATCCTGACTGTGCTTACGGGCCGTTTCCGCCGCTTTGTCGTCCCAGACGAACGGCTGCAAACCGAACTTCACCCGGGTGGCGTTGGCGAGATCGAAGCTCTGAAGCTCGAACGAGCGTGCGAGCCTGTCGCTGCCTTCCGGATAAAAGGAAGCAAACGCCTGCTCCGTCGGCTTTTCGATAACCTGCAAGCCCGTGACCATGCTGCCGCGTTGGATATCGTAGAAAAAGGTGACGTAAGCTCCGGCGATTTCGTACGTGCCGTATTCGCCTTTACCGTAATTGATCATGAAGCGGGTATTTCCCTTCATAATATAGGAGACAGGACGGCCGTACTGCTTCTCGACTTGGGCTTTGCTCGTGCCGTCTGCGATCCCGCTGTCCGTGCGCCAGTTGGCTGACGGCGAATACAAGGCAACGACTTTGCCGCCGCTTACGCCGATTTGGGCATAATCTTTATAGTCCTGGTTGTAAATATACCATTGGAAGCTATATTCGCTTGCGTCTTTCCGCGCCGGCTGCCCCAGCTTCTGCACGACCGCATCGGCGGAATCACCGATGGCCACGCCTTTGACCGAGACGACGGCTTGAGCTTGGGAGGCCGATGGTACGTCCGATGCTTCCTTGGAAGAATCGGGGGCGGGACGGAGCGCGGAAACGTTTTGCTTCAGATTGCGGATGAATTGAACCGCTTCCGCCCGCGACAGGCGATCCGCCGCTTTGTAGCCTTCGACGGTCGCAGCCGTTTTCCCCCGGGACAGCCCTTTATCGAGCAGGTAGCGGATGGAATCGTTCAAATTGAGCGCTTGCTGCTGCGTTGCTGCGATCAGCCGGGCGACATGGCCGCGGTTGTAGGAATTCCGGTCCGTATTTTGGAGCAGCGGCCAATGGCGGGTGGCGGCATAGGAATAATAAGGCTCGTACCACGGGGCCCCGGATTCGGGCGCGGGCATGGCATTGTCCGGATAGGCGCGCAGCAGCATCGCGAGAAATTCCGGCTCGGAAACGACGGCATTCGGACGAAACGTACCGTCCTCGTAACCGTTGACGATGCCGTTTTGCACCGCCCACGAGATCGTTTCGGCGCCCCAGTGACGGCTTGTATCGGTAAACGCCGAAGCGTCGGCGGCATTCGAAGGGATGGAAGCGGAAAAGACAGAAGCGAAGCTTAATGCCATGGTCAGAGCATAGGTTAACCAACGTTTGTTCAAAACGCATTCCTCCTTTTGCCTGATGATATCGTTTCCATTAACTATATAAGCCGTTTCTTTCCTTGTCTATGTTAATCTTAACCAGCAAGGGGCGGTACAAGGGGGCGGCAGCCGCAATAAAAAGTTGACTGAAAGCGCTTGCTTTCAAAAGAAACTTCGATTGCCAAGTCATAATTTGCGGCGAGCCCGCATACTTAATCTGAGACCGTAGGACAAAAAAAGCATCATCCTTCAAAGCCGATATGCACAAAGGGGGTTGCGTCTTGATTCAATTCCGGGATGTGAACAAGCACTATGGTCATTTTCACGTATTGAAAAACATCAATTTGACCATTGAACCGGGCGAGGTCGTCGTCGTGATCGGACCGTCCGGTTCGGGAAAAAGCACACTGCTCCGCTGCATCAACCGGCTGGAGACGATATCCGGAGGGGAGCTGACGGTAAACCATATCAAGGTTCACGACAAGAAAACCGACATCAACAGTCTGCGGCGCAACATCGGCATGGTCTTCCAGCATTTTAACCTATATCCGCACCGCACGGTGCTGGAGAACATCACGCTGGCCCCGATGAAGGTACTCGGTCTCTCGCGTCGGGAGGCCGAGAAAACGGCCATGAATTATTTGAACAAAGTCGGCATTCCCGACAAGGCGAAATCCTATCCGTCGCAGCTGTCAGGCGGGCAGCAGCAGCGCGTGGCGATAGCGCGCGGGCTCGCCATGAAGCCGAAGATCATGCTGTTCGACGAGCCTACGTCGGCGCTCGATCCGGAGATGATTGGAGAAGTGCTCGACGTCATGCGCGACTTGGCCCAAGAAGGCATGACGATGGTCGTCGTCACCCACGAGATGGGCTTTGCCCGTGAAGTGGCCGACCGGATCGTCTTTATGGATCAAGGGCAAATTCTCGAGACGACGCCTCCGGCCGAATTTTTCGAAAGTCCGCGCGAGGAGCGGGCGCGCACGTTTCTTAGCCGGGTGTTGAATCACTAATCTGATTTTCATATTGGGAGGAGACTGGATGGTGAAAATGCTTAAAATGAAGAAGCTGTTTTCCTTAACGCTCGTTTCGATGCTCATGCTGACGATGATGGCGGGCTGCGGCACCAAGCCGGCGGAGCAGTCGGGAGCCGGGGGTGGAACGCCCACGAAGCCGGAGGCGGCGGCTTCCACGATCGAAGCCATTAAGAAACGCGGCAAGCTTGTCGCCGGGGTCAAATACGATACGAAGCTGTTCGGGCTGAAGGACCCGGGAACCGGTAAGGTCGAGGGTTTCGATATCGATATCGCCAAGCGGCTGGCGAAAAGCATTTTGGGCGACGAAACGAAGGTCGAGCTGAAGGAGGTTACCTCCAAAACGCGCATTCCGATGCTGCAAAACGGCGAAATCGATATCATAATTGCCACGATGACGATCAACGAAGAGCGCAAGCAGCAGGTCGATTTCACGGACGTTTATTTCAAAGCCGGCCAGTCGCTGCTCGTGAAGAAAGGCAGCGCGATTCAATCGATCGCCGATCTGAAGAAGGGCACGAAGGTGATGGCGGTCAAAGGCTCCACGTCGGCGGTCAACATTCGGGCCAAAGCGCCCGAGGCGACCGTGCTGGAGTTCGACAATTACCAGGACGCGTTCACCGCGCTTAAAGCCGGTCAAGGGGATGCGCTGACAACGGACAATGCGATTTTGCTCGGGATGGTGAAGCAGGACCCGAACTTCCAACTGGTCGGGGGCAATTTCACCGATGAGCCGTACGGGATGGCGATCAAGAAGGGCGACAGCGAGTTTGTCGCTTACGTCAATAAGTTTCTCAAGGAGTTGAACGCGAGCGGCGAATACGACAAGCTGTATGAACAGTGGTTCGGAGAAAAGCCGGCGAAATAACAAGCTAAGCTTACATCCTTGTTGTCCGAAGGGAGGCTCAACCGGACATGAACGACCAACTCCTGCGTTTCGATATTTTGATCAAGCACTGGGATACCTACATGCTCGGCTTCGGCAATACGGTCAAAGCGAGCGTGATCGCGCTGCTGGCAAGCTTTGTTTTGGGAACGGTCATCGCCATATTTCGAATCGCTCCACTGAAGCCGCTTAACTGGCTGGGCACGGCATACGTGGAATTTATCCGCAACATTCCTCTGCTGCTGATCGTTCTGTTGATTTATTTGGCGGCTCCGACGCTCGGCCTGCCGTTCGACGGCTTTACGTCGGGGACGATCGCGCTATCGATCTACACGGCGGCCTTCATTGCGGAGGCGATTCGGGCGGGCATTCAAGCGGTTCCGCGGGGCCAGACGGAGGCAGCCCGTTCGTCGGGGCTGACGTACTTGCAAACGATGCACCACGTGGTGCTCCCCCAAGCGATCAAGATCGTCGTTCCGCCGCTCGGCAACCAATTTTTGAACCTGGTCAAAAATACGTCCGTGCTGGGCGTCGTCGCCGGTCTGGACCTGATGTATTTCGGCGACATCGTCTCGACGCAGACGTTCGTCACGTTCAGCGTCTATATTTTTATCGCGCTGTTCTATCTCGCGCTGACGATTCCGCTAAGCTTCGGCGTTCGGTACTTGGAGAAACGGATGGCGTTCTAACGCCCGGCGCGGGAGGAAGGGGGAAGCGATATGGATTTCGCCGGAGCTTATGCCCCGGAAAATCTCAAGTTTTTGATGCAGGGGCTTTATGTGACGTTAAAAGTGGCCTTTTTCTCGATCATTTTCAGCTTTATCCTCGGCTCTCTCGTCGGCACGCTCAGATATGCGCGCGTTCCCGTGCTTTCTCAGGCGCTGGCGGTGGCCGTAGAGACGGTCCGCAATTTGCCGCTCCTGCTCATTATCTTTTTCACACGCTTTGCACTGCCCGAGGTCGGGCTGAAAATGTTCCAAAATGCCGAGTACGCCGCGATCGTAGCGCTTACCGTATTCGAAGCGGCGATGATTGCCGAGATTGTCCGCAGCGGCCTGCTGTCGATCGAGAAGGGGCAGATGGAAGCGGCCCGCTCGTCGGGGCTCACTTACATTCAGGCTTTGTGGCATGTGATTTTGCCGCAGGCCTTGCGCCGGATGGTGCCGCCGCTCGTCAGCCAGTTCATCTCGCTGCTCAAGGATACGTCGCTGGCGACAGTTATCGTGCTCGCCGAGCTCATGCACAATATGCAGATCGTAGCCGCGAAAAACCCGAACTGGGTGATCCCGGTTTTTATCGCCGGAGCGTTGATCTATTTTGTAGTCAACTACGCGTTGTCGCTGCTGGCCAAACGGCTGGAAGTCCGGCAAACGTAGACTGGAATAAAATGGTTCGACGTCAAAAAAAGAACCGTTCGCTTGGGTTCCTTGGAAGGGCCGGCGAGCGGTTCTGTTCTTTTCATAGACTACGGGGCTACTTCTTCTTGCCGGTGTCGCAAGCGCCCGCCTCGCGGGAGACCGTCTCCTCCGCCAGCTTGTCGCCGAATTGGTCAAGGCGTCCCGGCTGGCTGGCCGGTCCGTCGTTGTCCGGCTTGTTGTTTCTTCCTGCCATGTCTGCTCACCTCCATTCTATTGGTTAGCGTACCAAGAGGCGGGGCGAATTATTTCATCATTTTATCCAAGTCTTCGATTTGAGGATGAATGGAGAGGACATGCTTGAGTAAAAACGGGCAACATAGGAGTAAGGAAAAAGAGAAAGCCATTTCCATACAAAGGAGCGACGGATGATGAGCAAACCGATCCAAGCTTATTTTCATACGGAAAACGAAGCCGAGGACGTTCGGATCAAGCTGCAAACGTACCGGGTGGAGCAGGTCGAAATCGGAGAATTGGACGAGGGGCCGGACCGCGATACGCCGCTGCTGTTTCCGATTGCTATCGCAGGCACGGGGACAATTCCCGCGGGCGTCGGTTATGCGGGCAGCGAAGCCGGACCGATTGCCGCAACCGGCGCGGCGGCCGCCGGCACTTATTTCGGCTTCGGTACGTTGGACGTAACTGGACACGACAAGGACGGCGACGGTGTGGACGACCGGGAGCTCCGCTACGCGCTGAGCGCGAAGGTGGCCGAGGAGCAGTACGACGAGATCGTCGATCTGATCCGCCGCCACCGGGGGCACGTGGCTAAGCTGGACTGAAGGCTGCTTGCTGTTCGCTGCCTGCGAGGAAAAAAATGCCCGCTTGCGGCACGGAAGCGTGTTCCGGCCGGCAGCGGGCATAGACGCGAATTTAAAAGCTTTAAGTGCGGCGCCGCGTCAAATGAATGAACGTAATGGCGAGCGCGAAGACAAGCACCGATCCTTTGATGATGTCAAAGGCGTAGTAAGGCAGGTTGAGCATCGTCAGCCCGTTCAGCAGCACGCCGATCAGGACGGCGCCGAAAAACGTGCCGATCACATTCGGCTTGCCTGCGCCAAGCACGGAGAAGCCGACGAACACGGCGGCGACCGACTCCATCAGCAGCGGCGCTCCGGCATCGATCTGCCCGGAGCCGACGCGTGCGGCGAACAGAATGCCGCCGACGGCGGCGAAGATGCCGGACAGCACGTAAGCGAACGTGCGCACGCGGTTGACGGCGATGCCGGAGAGGCGAGCCGCCTCTTGGTTGCCGCCGGTCACGTACATTTGGCGGCCCCAGCGGGTATACGTCAGAAAGACGTGAACGAGAACGACGGCGATAATCATCAGCACGACCGGCACCGGGATGCCAAGCAGCTTGCCTTGGCCGATCCAGAGGAACGCCTCGGTGAATTTGCCGGGCGCTTTCGATCCGTCGGTCATCTGCATGTTGTTATAGATCGAGAAGCCTTGGGTATACGTTTTGTGCACGCCGCCGATGATGTACATTACGGCTAATGTCGCCAGCAGGTCCGGGATGCGGACTTTGACGATCAAGAGCGCATTCAGCAGTCCGATGACGATGCCGATCAGCAGCGGGACAATGAGTACGACGATAAGCGGAAGCTGGAACCAGACCATCAGCGTCGCCGTGACGACCGTCGTCAGCGAAACGGTAGAGCCGACCGAGAGGTCGAACCCGTCAACGATCTGCGAGAAGGTCACGCCGATCGCGATGAACGTAACAATCGAGATGGAGCGGAGAATGTCCGCCATGTTGTCGTAGGACAAGAAATTTTCGTTAACGATAGAAAAAATCGCAATGACGGCGGCGATGATGAACAAGGCCCCGTATTTATAAGAAACATCCAGCCATTTGCCTTTCACTTGCTTATGCCTCCCCGCTGCTTGCATAGTACAATATTTTCTCCTGCGTCGCTTCGTCGCGGGACAGCTCTTTCACGATCCGTCCGTAGCTCATGACGAGAATCCGGTCGGCAATGCCGAGAATTTCCGCGATTTCGCACGATAAGTACACGATGCCTTTCCCTTCCTGGGCGAGTCGTCCGATCAAGCGGAAAATATCGCTTTTGGCGCCGATGTCGACGCCTTTGGTCGGTTCGTCGAACAAATATACTTCGGCGTCCGTCGGCAGCCATTTGCCGACCGCCACCTTCTGCTGATTGCCGCCGCTCAAATATTTGACCTGCTGCTCCCGGTTTGGCGGCTGAATCCCGAGCTCGGCGATGCGGGCGTCCGCATTTTCCGTCTCCTTGCGGCGGTTGACGAAGCCGAGCCGGCTGAGCCGCTCAAGGAGCGTCAACGCGAGATTCGCCTTCACCGACAGCTCGACGAGCACGCCTTGCTTGCGCCGCTCCTCCGGGATGAGCGCAAGCCCAGCGCGAACGGCATCAACCGGGGCGCGGAGCTTCAGCCCGCGTCCGTGCAGCCGCAGCTCGCCTGCATCCAGCGGGTCCGCGCCGAACAGAAGGCGCGACAGCTCCGTTTTGCCCGCGCCGACCAGTCCAACGACGCCGACGATTTCGCCGCGGCGCACCGTCAGATCGACGCCGCGCACCTTGGTGCCGCTTGTCAGACCGCGCGCTTCGAGCAGCGGCTCGCCGATGGCGACCTCGGCCTTCGGGAACTCCTCCTCGAACGGCTTGCCAAGCATCTCTTCGACGACGGCTTGCGCGTCCGTGCTCGCCGCCGCTTTCGTCGAGATGCGCTGCCCGTCCCGCATGACGGTGACCCGGTCGCTGATGCGGAACACCTCGCCGAGCCGGTGCGAGATGAAAATGCAGCCGACGCCGTCGGCTTTCAGCCGGTTCATGATGCGGAAGAGCTGCTCGGCTTCTTCGCCAGAGAGCGGGGCGGTCGGCTCGTCAAAGATAATAAATTTCGCCTTTTGCGCCAGCGCCCGGCCGATCAGCACCAGCTGCTTTTGGGCGATGGAGAGCTCACCGGCCTGCTGCCGGACGTCCAGACCGGTCAAGCCGATATCGGTCAGCACGCGGGAAGCTTCCCGCTGCAGACTGCTCCAATCGATCCAGCCGCGCCCGGCGGTGAGCCGGTCCAGCATGATGTTTTCCGCGACAGTCAGCCTTGGAACAAGTGCCGTATCGACCTCTTGATACACGCATTGGATGCCGCTGCGGATGGCGTCGAGCGGACCGGCGATCGACAACGCGGCCCCGTCGATCAGGATGCTGCCCTCATCGGGCCGGTAAGCGCCGGACAGCACCTTCATCAGCGTGCTTTTTCCGGCTCCGTTCGCGCCGAGCAGCGCATGAATTTCGCCGCCGCGCACCTCGAAATCGATTTGATGCAGCGCCCGGACGCCGGGGAACGATTTGGATATGCCTTTCATTTCTAGTCGAGCTGCGGAAATGGTCATCGGGACAGTCTCACGCTCCTTCAACGGAAAATCCCACCGGCTCCGCAGCGGGTGGGATTGGTTATTCAGATGGTTACTTGGCCGCCGGTTTCTCGGCTTTTTTCAGCCAGTCGGTGTAGCCTTGCTGGCTGTTGCCCCAGCCTTTTACGTGCTCGCTGAGCTGAGTGGTCGAGATTTGCTGCTGCGGCAGCTGCTCGCGGGAGACGAATACTGGGTCGAGGACGACGTTGTCCGGCGTTTGGTCGCCGTGAAGCTTTTGGTACAGGTAACGAACCTGAATGCGGCCGATATCCTTCGGATCGACAGCGGCGGAAGCGACCCACGGGCTCTTCTGATCCTGGATCATTTGCAGATCCTCGTCGCTCATATCGATGCCATATACTTTAATTTCCGTGCGGCCCGCTTGCTGAATGGCCCGCGAGGCGCCTTTGGCGAACTCGTCCCAAGCGGCCCATACGGCCGCGATGTCGCCTTTGTTCGGGTATTTCTTCAGGATCGCTTCCATTTGCGCTTGCGTGTCCAGAGCGGTGTTCTGCGAAGCGGCGCCGAAAGCGGCGACTTCCTTAATATCCTTGTTTTTGTCCTGGAATTCTTTATAAGCGACTTGACGGCGTTCCATCGGGGCGAAGCCCGCAACCCAGATTTTCACGATGTTGCCTTTGCCGCTGATGTCTTTCGCCAGCTTGTCCAGCGTCATTTCGGCCATCTTGGCGTCGCCCTGCTCCAGCACGGTCACGCCCGGAACCTTCAGATCGGCGTCGAAGGCGACGACCGGGATTTTTTTCTCCAGCGCCCGCTTCACACCTGCTTCAAGCGCTGCCGCGGTCCCGTGGTCGAGCAGGATGCCGTCGACCTTCTGGTTGATGGCGGCGTCGAGGTTCGAGGCCATCTTGGCAAGATCGCCATCGGCCGGAGTGACGGTTACTTTGCCGCCGAGCTTCTCGACCTGCTCCTTCACGCCTTCGATATACTGCGCGGAGAAGGTGCCGAGGTTGATTTGCATAATAAGCGCGATCTTTTTATTCGCAAGCGGGTTGTCCGCGCTGCTTTGGGCGTTCGCGCCTTCCGCCGGCTTTCCGCCTTGCTCCGAAGCCTGCGGTTTCGCGCCGCAAGCGATCATGCTGATCGAAAGCACGAAGATGAGTACCAGCAGGCCGCTTTTTCTCCAATGTGACATGACGATAAGTTCCTCCCCCGAATGACTGTAATTATATAATTCCAATGGAATTAGTAGGTGATAAATACTTTACCACTCTTATTCATAAACGGTCAATATGTAGGGGAATATTTTTAGAGATGATCCTTCAAAAATCTACAAAATACGACAATTCGAATCATACCACTCATAGTAGCACAGACCTCTCCGGTTGGGAACGGGGAAAATGGGCGTTTTCCGAATATTTATCCGTCAACATAAGGGAAAATGTAAAAAAACTCCGTCATCGGATGATGAAACGGAGGAGGTTAGCGGTTATTGTACGGATTCGTTCCAGGGGCGAGCAGGGGAAGCGCCGTTTTCAACGAAGCAAAAACGACACGGCCACGATCGCAATCGAGACGTAATGCAGCAGATCGAGCCACGGCTTCTTCGGACGCAACAAAAGTTGGAACGTCATGTGCGCGGAACGGATGACGATCAGAAACAAGGCGATTTGCACGAGCGCTACGGGCATGCCGGCTCCCTCCAGGTTCATAATGGTATCTATCACAGCTTATGCGCCGTTTTTCGGAACATACCTCGGATGGGCGCTGCTGCATCGGCTTTCCTGCAACATTTGGCAGACCCCGTCCGTCTAGTAAATAACTCCGGAGTAAACGGTGAAAGGTGGTTCTTGATTATGATGAAAAAAACAGTGGCACTCCTGTCGGTGGCAGCGCTGTTCGGCAGCTTGGCGGCCAGTTCGGCTTTGGCATTCAACGATTTGAGCGCCGATCAGAAGGAGCCGATCATGGCATTGAAGCAGCGCGGAATCGTCAGTGGAGTGGACGGCGAGCATTTCGTCCCAACGGGCCAAGCCAGCTATGCGCAAACCGTTCATATGCTGGTCAAAGGGCTGAATTTGAATATGGATACGATGCGCTTCATCAAAAAGCCCGAAGCATCGGACTATTATACGAACGTGCCGAATAACGCGTGGTACGCCGAATCGTTCGTGATCGCCCAATTGAACGGGCTGCCGATTCCGAAGGATGTCGACCCGAACGGCACGATTACCCGCGAGCAGTATGCAGATCTGCTAATCCACGCGATCGATACGAAAGGGATGTACCCTGTGATCGAAATGTTCGTTGCTTTCGCCGATCAGGACGACATCGATCCGAAGGTGAGCAGCAGCGTGCAGCGGATGGTACTGCACAAGCTGATCACGTTGGGAGAAGATACGAAGTTTTATCCGAAGCGGGAGCTGACGCGCGGCGAAGCGGCCGTCTGGCTGCACAGCGCGATTAAGTTCGTCGAATCGTATGCGAATGCGCAAAAGCCGGCGCCGCAGGAAGACGTTAAAGTGACGGTGGAAAAAGTGAACGACGACGTGAACAAAGTCGTGCTGTCCCGCGGCGAGAAGCCGACCGGCGGCTACGGTATCGCGATTAGCAGCATCCGGTTCGAAGCGGACGGCCGGGCGGTGATTACGTACACTTTGACCGATCCGAAGCCGGACAGCATGAACACCCAGGCGATTACCGAGCCGACGGCGGAAACGTACGTATCGTCCAAATATAAACCGGTAGCCGAGCCTGCCGCCGCAACGAGCGTCAGCCCAGCCATTCCGAAATCCTAACCGGCCTGAGCGCCGCAAGAAAAGGAAGGAACCGGATGTCCACCAATCTCCAGGGAGGGAGCGGATATCCGGTTCTTTTTTCGTGCTGTCGTTTATCATGGCGCCGCTCCGGATTCAAGGGAAATTCCCGGGTAAAACGGGTATAATACCCTTAAAAGCTATCTAATCGATAGCGTGCGAAAAAAGAGGAGTGGTTCACCATGGACAAGCGGTATGCGGACGTAAACGGCACGAGGCTGGCCTACATCGACCGGGGTCAAGGAACCCCTGTCATTTTGCTTCACGGCTTTTGCGGGAGCTCGGCCTATTATGACGAAGTCGCGCCGCTGCTCGAAGGCCGCTGCCGGTTGATTATACCGGATCTGCGCGGGCACGGCGCATCCGACGCCCCCGAAGGGACGTATACGATGGAGGCGATAGCAGACGATATCGCCGCGTTAATTGAGCGGCTGAATATCGGCCGTCCGGTCGTGCTTGGCCATTCGCTGGGCGGGTACGTGACGCTCGCGCTGGCCGAAAAGCACGAGGACAAGCTGCTTGCGTTCGGCTTGCTTCATTCGACCGCGTTTCCGGACGACGAGAAGGGCAAGGAAGGCCGGCTGAAGGCAATGGAGACGATCCGGGAGCAAGGGCTGCCGGCGTTTATTGAAGGATTGATTCCGAAGCTGTTCGCTCCGGCTCATCTGGAGACGATGCCGGAGGCGGTGCGCAAAGCGAAGGAGATCGGCCTGGGCACCAGCGCGGAGGGCGCGGTCCGTACGCTGGAAGGGATGAGGCAGCGGCCGGACCGCAATGCCGTATTGTCCGCAGCGCAGGTGCCGGTGCTGCTTGCCGCCGGAACGGGCGATCAGATCATTCCGCCGCAGCGTACGTTTTCTGTCGACAAGGAGACTTTTCAGCGCAGCCAGATCGACGGAGCCGGCCACATGAGCATGATGGAAGCGCCCGGCGAGCTGGCACAAGCGGTCCTTGCGTTTACGGCGAAGCTTTAATCGACTGAAAAAAAGGGATGACGGCGGCCGTCGTCAGGCTGAGCCTCGACGCGCGGACGCTAGTCATCCCTTTGCGTTTAATTTTAATGCATCAAATCGGACACATGCTGGATCTGGATGAGATTGGTCGTGCCCGTGCTTCCGAGAGGCACCCCGGCCGTTATAACGACCAGATCGTCGGCTTCCAGCAAGCCTTCTTTTATTCCGCGGCTGACGACGGAGGAGAACAGCTCGTCCGTCGAGCTAACCGGCTCGCCCAGGATCGGGACGACGCCCCAGACCAGATTCAAATTCCGCATGACGGTTTCATTTGGCGTGATCGCTATGATCGGAGCGTCAGGACGATATTTGGACACCATGCGGGCGGTGAAGCCGGTCGCGGTGGAGGTCAGAATCGCCTTGGCATTCAGATCGTCGGCCGACCCGACGACAGCTTGGCTGATCGCCTCGGTCACGCTGCTGCGGACCAGCACGTGGCCCAGCTTGTGCTTGCGGTATTCCGGCGACGATTCGGTCTGCTCGGCAATGCGCGCCATCGTGGCGACCGATTCGACCGGGTATTTGCCCGAGGCCGTTTCTCCGGACAGCATCACGGCGTCGGAGCCGTCAAACACGGCGTTGGCGACGTCGCTCGCTTCCGCGCGGGTCGGACGCGGGTTGTTTTGCATCGAATCGAGCATATGCGTTGCCGTAATGACCGGCTTGCCGGCCCGATTGCACTTTTGGATCATCTGCTTTTGAATAATAGGTACGTCTTCAACCGGAATTTCCACGCCCAAATCCCCGCGCGCCACCATCAAGCCGTCCGAAGCTTCGAGAATTTCGTCCAGATTATCGACGCCTTCCATGTTTTCGATTTTCGAAATGATTTGAATGTCAGGCGCCCCATACTGCTCCAGAAGGTGCCGCACTTCCAGCACGTCTGCCGCTTTGCGGACGAACGACATGGCGATCATATCGATGCCTTCCCGCACCCCGAAACGGATGTGCTCGATATCCCGCTCTGTCACGCCGGGCAGCGAGGTGCTTACGCCAGGAAGGTTGACGCCTTTGCGCGCCTTCAGGACACCGCCGTTCAAGATCCGGCAGCGGATTTCCGTGTCTGCGATTTCTTCCACCTTCAGCTCGATCAGCCCGTCGTCAATCAGGATGGACGTGCCGACAGCCACATCCTTCGGGAGGTCCGGATACGATACGGGAATGCGCTGCCCGTCCCCGAGAATCGGCTCGGTCGTCAGCACGACCTGCTCGTTTTGCTTCAACGTGTACGAGGCGTCAATCAGCTTGCCGGTGCGGATTTCGGGGCCTTTGATATCGATCATAATGGCAATGGGCCGGTTCAGTTCTTTCCCGGCTTGCCGGATATTTGCAATGCGGCTGCTGTGCTCGGCCGGCTCGCCGTGGGCAAAGTTCAGCCGGGCGACGTTCATTCCCGCCTCAATCAGCTTTTTCAACTGCTCCACCGTCTCGCAAGACGGGCCGATCGTACATACAATTTTCGTTTTTCGCATGGGTCTCATTCTCCTTCGGCTTGTCCGGACATCGGGGATTCCGTCATCTCCGCATTTTCCGGGCAGGTGCAAGATGTCTGTAATGACCGTATTGTAACGAAAAAATTGCCGTTACACTATGAAATATAGTACACTTTTTGTAAAATAGTTTGATCATCTTGTGAAGGAGGTTCGGGAATGATTCGGCTCATGGCTTCGGCCCACGATTTGGGGCACGGGTGGAACATCGCCTCCGAGGACAGCCCCTCAGCCTATTCGCTCCATGCCGTGGCCTACGGGAAATGCTGCTACTGGGTCCGCCACGAGAAGATCGTGATGGAAAAAGGCGACGTGCTGTTTGTGCCGCGCGGCGTGCCGTTTTATGCCAAGAGCATTCCGACCGTCGCTCACGAGAAATACCGCGTCGAGTTTACCGCAGAGCCGGAAGAGGGCTGGCTGCCGGTGCTGGACGAAGCCGGACCGGTTGTGTTCAAGCCGAGAAATATGGACCTGCTGCTGCGGCTGATGAAGAAGCTGCATGCGCAATGGACGGACCGGCCCGATTATTACCAAGTGAAGTGTCTGAGCCTTCTGCTTGATCTATTGGCTGAGTTCAATCGGGACTATGACGCCTTCCGCAGGCCGGATGTCAAGAGCGCGCAGACCGCCCAGATGAAAAAGTATGTTCAAGAGCATTACCGGGAAAAAGTGACGAAGGAAGAGCTCGGCCGGTTTATCGGCAAAAGTCCCGCTTATGCGGCAACGATCTTCAAGGAAACGACCGGGCAAACGATCGGGGAATACGTCCATGCGCTACGGATCGAAGCGTCCAAATATTTGCTCCGGCATTCGGAGCTGACGATAGGCGATATCGCCGACCACCTGGGCTACTGCGACCAGTCGTATTTTCAGCGCACCTTCAAACGAATCACGGGCGAGAAGCCTTCCCTCTACATGAACGATCGGGAAAAGAAGCGGTAGGTGGCAGCTCTCCATTGACGCAAGTTCAGAGGGCGGGGTATACTGAAAATATAAAAGTGAGTGATCACTCATTTCGAATTTGAAGTCACGATCTTCGTACAACGGAGGCGATAACGATGGTTCATCGCGTGATGGAAAAAGACGTTTGTATTGCGGGAGGCGGCCCAGCCGGACTCGTTCTCGGCATGCTGTTGGCCAAGGCCGGCGTCGACGTCGTTGTGCTGGAAAGTCATGACAACTTTGACCGCGAATATCGCGGGGAGGTGCTTCAGCCGCGTTTTTTGCAACTGCTGGAGCAGGTGAATTTGCGGAGCTATATCGAATCGTTCCACTCGTCGAAGGTGCGCAAGGGCGCTCTTTATTACAAAGACAAGCGTCTCGGCGAGTTCAGTTTCGACAACATCTCCAAGGAAATCCCGTACGCGCTCTGGATGCCGCAGCCTATTTTGCTGCAGGCGCTTTACGACAAAGCGAAGTCGTTGCCTTCCTTTGAGCTGCTGTTTCACGCCGCAGTGAAGGAGCTGCGCTATGAGGGGGAGCGGGTAACCGGAGCGATCGCCCAGACGCCCGAAGGAACGCTGGAGGTACGCGCCCGCGTTACGGTCGGAGCGGACGGCCGCTTTTCGGCAGTCAGCCGGCTGGGCGGGTTTGAGACGGAATATGAGCACATCGCGGGCGACCTGATCTGGTTCACGATTCCGAAGCCGGACGATTGGGGCGACGAGCTGCGGCTTAAAATAACCGACGGCTACGGCTACATCATTTTGCCGAAATACCCGAATTGTCTTCAGGTCGGCGTCGCCGTGCCGTTAGGCGAATGGAAGGCGATCCGTGAGCACGGCATCGAGCCGTTCCGCCAAGAGCTGCTGGCCGCGCATCCGGCATTTCGGGAATTTGCCGAAGCGCTGACCGATTTCAAGCCGTTTGTGCTTCTGCAGGTCAAGGATTTTTACGTCAAGCAGTGGGCCAAGGACGGCTGCCTGCTCATCGGAGACGCGGCACATTGCGCTTCTCCCGTCGGTGCGGTCGGCGTATCCTTATCCGTCACCACGGCCGTCATAGCGGCGGACGTCATTTACGATGCGCTCCAGGATGGCGACGTGTCCGCAGATCGTCTCGGGCGCGTTCAAGCGCTGCGGGACGGCGAAATTCGTTCAGTGCACAAAATGCAGGCGCGTGCGGCAAGAATGCTTTTTGCCTCGACACCGTTCATTCGAACGCTCGCGCCGGTTGTTATTTCTCTGATTACACGGACCAAGCTGCTGGCGGCGGTTCAGCGCAGGGTGCTGAGCCTGTCCGGCAAAGTGCCGATTCATGAACGGTTTACTTTTCAAGATTAGATGGAGTTCCACACATCACCGGTCCTGGGGCGTATTAGGCGTCTGCCGGGACCTTTCTTTTTTTGAGAAGCGCGACAAAAAGAGCGTATGGTGTACAATAGATAAAGAAAGGCTTGCGGAAGGGGGCGGAAAGGCGATGGAGAACAGCTCGCGCAAAGATACGGAAGCGGAGCGGCATCCGCTAGTGTTTTACGACGGAGTGTGCGGATTTTGCCAACGGGTCGTGCAGTTCATAATTCCCCGCGATCGAAGCGCCGCCTTCCGGTTCATCGCCATCCAGTCCGAGACCGGAAGCCGTCTGCTGCTACGGCACGGGCTTGATCCCGCCGAGTTGAATACGTTCGTGCTGCTTGAGCAGGGACGGGTGTACACGCGATCGACTGCGGGACTCCGGGTGCTTCGCAGGCTGGACGGAGCGTGGCCTTTGCTTTATGCGTTTATCGTAATTCCGCGGCCGCTGCGGGATTTAGCTTATCGCTGGATCGCCGCGAACCGGTACCGTTTTTTCGGCAAAAGCGACTCCTGCATGCTGCCGCCCTCCGAAGTGCGGGAGCGGTTTCTCGATACGTGAGGGCATACTGTGTTTTTTCGTCTCGCCTAGCGGTTGCGATACTGTCCCGGCGGAACCCCGACAAGCCGCTTGAACATGCGGATAAAATGCGAATAATCGTTGAAGCCCGAGCCTTCGCAAGCGGCGGTAACGTTGTGCCCCTCCTGAAGTAGCTTTTTGGCGCGGGCAATCCGTTTGAGCAAAATATATTCGTGAATCGTGCTCCCCGTATGCTTGCGGAAGAGACGGCTGAGATAATAGCGGTCCATATAAAATTGCCGCTCCAGCGCTTTCAGCGTCAAATCGTGCTCCAGATGCCCGTCGATATATTCGAGCAGCGGCCCCAGCTTTTCGTGCGTAGCGGCCGGGCTGTAGCCGATGTCCGAGCGATGGTCGCGGAACGCCTGATTGACCAGCACGAGCAGCTCGATCATGCACGCGGTCAGCAGCAGATCGGCTCCGTCTTGGGGCTCGGAAAGCAGAAGCTCGGCCTTCTTGAACAAAGCGAGCGCGGCATCCAGCCGGGGGCCGCTGAGTGCAATCCGGTTGGCCTCCCCTTGCGGCCGGTTGACGAAGCAATCGAGCAGGGGGAAATCCGAGACCAGCGCCAGACCGGCGGCGATGGAAGGATCGAAATGGATGACGACATTTTCATACGGCGCATTCGAACGAAAGGTCGGCTTATGCAGCTCCCGGTTGTTTAAAATGAGCATATCGCCATAGCTGAGCGGATATACGTTTTTATCGATCAGATAGTGCACGTCTCCGGTGATAAAAAAGTAAATCTCGAACCGGTCGTGAAGATGAAAATCGATTTTTGGAGGCGTTTCCATTCGGCGGTGGGTAAAGTCGAAATACTTGTTTTTTCCATGGATGTGCATGGCCGTCTTCCTCTGTCGGGTAAAAGTCAAAAAAAGCAATAAATTTAGCAATCGATGCAAGGAATATGTTTTTATTATACGTCATGATGGAGATATTCTACCACTGAAGAAACTAGGTGAACCCTGTGAAACGTTTAGGTACGGCTCTGATCGGCTGCGGCGCGATTGCCGCCGTTCATTTGCAAGCGATCGCCAAGCTCGGCTTGGCCGATTTGAAGGCGGTTGTGGACACGGACGAAACGGCCGGGCGGCGAACCGCGCATCAGTACGGCTGCGATTATTACGCGGATTACCGCAACATGCTGAAGCGCAGCGATATCGACGTCATCCACGTATGCACGGGCCATTATCTGCATGCCCCCATGACGGTTGATGCGCTGGCGGCAGACAAGCATGTGCTGACGGAGAAGCCGATGGCCGAGAACAAGGCGTCGGCACGTACGATGCTGGAGGCGGCGGCGAAGCATACGAGCGTGCAGCTCGGCGTCATTTTTCAGAACCGGTACAATCCCGCTTCGGTCCGAATGAAGCAAGCGATCGATTCGGGGGAGCTCGGCAAGCTGCTCTGCATGAAAGGCATCGTGACTTGGCACCGCAGTCCGCAGTATTACGAGACCGAATGGAAGGGCCGCTGGGCGACGGAGGGCGGCGGCGTGCTTATCAACCAAGCGATTCATACACTCGATTTGCTGCAGTGGTTCGGCGGCGAGATAGAGAGCATCAAGGGCTCGATTTCGACCGATGCGCTCGAAGGCGTCATCGAAGTCGAAGATTCGGCGCACGCTCATTTGGTATTTGCCAGCGGGGCGACGGCGGTGTTTTATGCGACGAATGCCTACGGCGTCAACTCTCCAGTGGAGGTGGAACTGGTGTTCGAGCAAGGTCGGCTGCATTTGTTGGGCGATACTTTGTATCTGCATCGGAACGGCACATCGACGGTTCTGAGCGAGCCGGTACCGAACGATCTTGGGGAAAAATCGTACTGGGGCGTCAGCCACGGCTACCAAATCCGCGATTTTTACGAGCATGTACTGGAGGGACGGCCTTACCCGCTGAACGGACCCGAGGGCTACAAAGCGCTCCGGCTCGTGACGGACATTTACGAATCGTCCCGCAGCGGACAGCGGATTCGTTATACTTCTCCTTAACAAAATGAAAAAACGAGCCTCCGGCGCATAAAGCACCGTGGCTCGTTTTTCTGCATGTTACAGTTTTTCCAAGAAAGCCGTCACTCTCTGCACATACTCCGCTTTGAGCGGTGGATAGTTCTTGGCATGCCCTTCCGCCGCAGTCGTCCACAGCTCGAACTTATCCTTGTGCTTTTCCCACATCGACTCGCTGTTGCTGTAGGGAATCGAAGGGTCTTTCGTGCTGTGAATGAACAGCACCGGCCGCGGGTAAATGCGGTCGACCGCCGCGAGCCCGTTCACCTGATCCGTATCGACCCCGATCATCGGAGGCAAAATGCTCAAGATCAGCGGCGTAAAAGGAAAGTTGGGCAAGTTCGACCAAACGGGCAAATTGTCCTTCAAATAGCGGGTCAAATGATTAAACGGACTGTCCGCCACCACGCCGAGAACGGACGGCTCTTCTGCCGCGGCAAGCAGCGAAGTGCTGGCTCCCATCGAGAAGCCGAGCAGCGCCAGCTTGCCTGGATGATTCTTGTTCATCCAATCGATGGCGCCGAGCAGATCGTGCTTTTCATAGTAGCCGATCGAAGTCATGCTGCCTTCGGACTCCCCGGCGTTGCGAAAATCGAACATCAGCACGCTGTAGCCCCGGTCCGTCAGCTCTTTGGCTAATGATAACGCTTCGGCGCTTTTTTGCAATCGGTTGTTCTTGTACCCGTGGGCCATAATGATGTTCGGTTTGACGGCTGCGCCTTCTCCTTCAGTTACTTTGCCCGGCAAGTACCAACCTTTCAGGGTCAGTCCGCCTTCGCGGCTCGGAAATTGTACGTTTTCGTAGGCGAGCCCGAGGCGTTCCGGCGAATCATCCAGAGCCTTCGGCACAGGGTGGGACAGCTTCCATCCCACATAAACCGAGATTCCTATGCAAGCGATCACCGCTACTGCCAGCAATCCGAGGACGATTCGCAGCCATAACGGGCTCCTCGACATGCTTCTTCGCCTTCGCGGCGCTCTCGATATCGCAGGGGTTGGTTTCATAGGTCGCGTTCCTTTCTTTATCCAAAAACGGTCTGATTCTAAAAACAATCCCCATTATACGACAGGATCGGATAAGGGGACAGGGTCTATTTCTTTTTTGCGGCTTTCTTCGCGCGCATGGTCCATCTGGCGTACCCGTAAGACAGTGCCAGCCCGGCGCACAGCGTCAGTAGGGCGTATCCGGCATGGGACATCGCCCACAGCAGAGGGACGTCAAGCAGAAGCAGGCAACCGGCATGAATGCGGAAACGGACGGCTGCGGCCGAACGCATGCGCAATTCCGGCGGAAGCGGGTAGATATACGACCAATCGGAGTGGCGGTACGCTTTTTGCAGCTCTTTAAGCTGGAGCATCGTCAGTCCCGCAAACAGGGCGAACAAGAAGACGGCAAGCGCATCGCTGCGGGTCCAGGCAATCAATAAGAAGCCGAGCGCCGTCAACCGCATCGTAATTCCGCCCAGCTCGGAGCGAAGCCATACCAATGTGAACAAGTAACGGTAAGTATGAGCCGAATCGTACCCGAAGCCTCCCAGCCCCCGGAGAAGCTTCATCGGCGCGCGAATTGGCGTCGGACGGTTCGGGATGTCCGCCACATCGATAAAATAGTTCAGAAGCCTGAAAATCCGCGCCCGCTGTCTTTGCTCCGTCTCGACGAGCCTTAGCCAATTCAAGATTCGTTTGCCGCCCATAAGCCGCAGCGTCCCGAGGTAAGCCAGCAACACGGCGAAGACGGCCAACGTCCCCGTCCATAACGGCAGGCGGAGCAGAAGCAGCGCCGCTGCGGCGGCAACGATCCAACGAAGCGCCGACCATAGAGCGATCGGCAGACGATCCGTCTGCTTTAGCTCCAGCCATGCGCCGTGGATCAGCACGCGTTTCGCGAGAATCGCCATGATCAGCACGTGAGCGAATTGAACGAGGCTTCCGCCGGCCGCCATGGCATACATCGGCCAAGCCGCCATCCACACGGCAAGCAGCAGTAACGACTGTATCCAAAATGACCGCATTACCGCCCGATGCATATAAACCGACAGCTTCGTTTCCATCGGAAGCAAATAGATGAAGTCCGCGTTCCTTATGTAGGTCCGTACCGGGGATAAAGCCAAGAAGGGCAGGAGTACGAGCGCTGCGGTCTCGCGAAACGGAAAATCCGGCGGAGCCTCGTTTAGTAACCGGGTATAAAAATATCCTCCGGCCAGCATAATCAAAATAGCCGCGTAAGAGAAGCTTTGCAGCGCATACCCGGCATAGGGGCGTACTTCCCGCCAAAACTCCGAAGTTCGTTTGCTCCATAGTGCAGAAATATCCGAAGGCAGCTCGTGTTTGCTCATCGCAGCGTCACGTCCCGGGTTACCAGGCTGCAGAACAAATCGTCAAGCGAAGCTCCGGGCATATCCGCCTGCTTTCGCAGCGACACCACATCCCCCTCAGCCGTCAGCCGGCCTTGATGAAGCAGAAGAAAACGGTCGCCGTACCGTTCGATCGTAGACAGTATATGCGAGCTGATCAGAATGGCTCCGCCGCTTTCTTTGACACGGACCATTAGCTCCAACAGTGCCCTGATGCCGAGCGGGTCTAGGCCGAGAAAGGGCTCGTCAATAATATATAACGCAGGCCGTACGAGAAAAGCGCTCATGATCATGACTTTCTGCTTCATCCCTTTGGACAAATGAGCCGACAAACGGTTCCAGCTGGCGGTCATTTGGAATTCGTCCAGCAGGGCGGCCGCCCGCTCTTCGAAAGCGTCTTTAGGGATGCCGTAAGCCATTGCGGCCATTTCGAGATGCTCTTTCACCGTCAATTCTTCGTATAATAGCGGGTTTTCCGGGACGTAGGCATACGTCTGCCGATAGGCTGTCGGGTCTTGCTCCACGGATCTGCCGTTGAGTAGTATTTGACCGCTATGCGGCTGCATCAGTCCGAGAATGTGCTTGATCGTCGTACTTTTGCCGGCTCCGTTCAATCCGATCAGGCCGACCATCTCTCCCGGACGAACCGAGAACGACAGCTCGTGCAGTACCGGCTTTTTGCGGCTGTATCCGCCGGTCAGCTTTTCCACCTTCAATAAAGGCTGCATGTCCATTCACCTCATCGCTATTGTACCTTGTTTTCCCCGGAAAAGAAAAAATGCCGCAGTCGCGGCAAATTTTTCTCGTTTTTAATTAAAGCTATTTGCTTCGCACGGGAGAGATGAACCAGTAAGCCATCCCGACGAAAATGCCGCCGCCGACGATGTTGCCGAGCGTGACCGGAATCATATTATTAAACCAGCCGCCAAGCGAGATCGCTTCGGGATGCTGCGGCAGCAAATAGGCCAAACTAAGCAGCGTCATATTGGCTACGCTATGCTCGTACCCGCTGGCGATAAAAGCATACAGACACCACCAGATGAGCACCAGCTTGGCGATGTCTTCCTTCGCCCTTCCGGCCATCCATAAAGCCAAGCAAACAAGCCAGTTACACAGAATGCCGCGGAAGAACGATTCCCAGAACGGAAGCGCCATTTTTTTGGCCGCAGCGGCGAAGATCAGATGCTCCGGCGCTGCCGTTTTGAAAAGACCGGTACCGACGATCAGCAAGGAAAGGATTACGGCTCCAGCCAAGTTCCCAAGGAATACGATGACCCAGTTTTTCAGCGTATCGGTTACCGTCGTTCGGCGGGCAAGTGTGCTCATTGTAAAAAACATATTATTCCCGGTAAACAGCTCCGAGCCCGCGAAGACGACAAGCGTCAGCGCCAAACCGAAGGACATCCCCATCACCATAGGCTGGAAAGGGGACTTCGCAGCCGCGACCGGCGCTCCGACAGAGAAAATCAATATAATACCTAGCCCGACGTACGCTCCGGCCAGCAAAGCGGACACTACATAGCGGGCGAGATTTTCGTTCATTTTTTCTTTCTTTTTTACAGCAGCTTCAACGATTGCTTCTACGCTTGATGTAAACATACGGTGGTCCTCCCCGGTTACTCTTCTGCGTTGTATAAAAGTCGGTCAAGCTTTTCAGCTTTGCGCGGTTTGGACTGCAGGCGCAGCGAAGTAAACTTGACCGCCTTCCACTTTTGCCGGAAACGTCAGCACTTGTCCTTGATCGGGAAGCTGTACGAGCCCCGTAGTCAAATCGATTTTCCAGTCATGAAGCGGGTCGTACAGGTAATGCCCCGATACGATCCCTTCAGCGAGCGGTCCGCCTTTCGGATGCGGACTGCGATTTTCCAGCGCATAGACTCCACCGTCCGAAGTGCGGAACACGGCAATTTCCCATTCGCGCCACTTCACGGTGCGTCCGATTTGCGGCAAAAACTGATCAAGCGTTCCGATCGGATAAAAAGTTTCCTGTTCTTTCATATATTCCATACTCCTTCCCGTATCCAAAGTTTAGTTTATTGGGCTGCCGGCTCCAGGTTTTGGAACAAGGCCGTGCGCGTATCCGTATCGTTCAGCATTTTGGTCCACGGATCTTTAACCTGCGCCAATGCGAATTCGATCCGTTCCACCAGCGCTTTGCGGCTTTCTATATCGTCAACGACCGCCTTGCGGATCGTTTCCAGGCCGATTCTCTCAACCCACTCCGAAGTCCGCTCCAGATATTTTCCGGTCTCCCGGTAATATTGGATGATGGCTGCGCACAGCTCGATCATCTCTTCATCGGTTTTTACTTTGCAGAGCGAATCCGCCAAACGCGCTTTAATTCCGCCGTTGCCGCCGACGAACAGCTCCCATCCGCCGTCATTGCCGACGATGCCGATATCTTTGGTGCACGCTTCGGCACAGTTTCGAGGACATCCGTTAACGGCCATTTTGAATTTGGCCGGCAGGTCCAGACGCTCGAATTTGCGTTCGAGGAATGCGCCCATACCCATCGAATCCTGGGTGCCGAAGCGGCAAAATTGCGCGCCGACGCAGGTTTTAACGGTCCGCAGCGATTTCGCGTAGGCATAGCCCGAAGGCATCCCCAGCTCTTCCCAAACTTTGGGTACATCTTCTTTTTTCACGCCGATCAGATCCAGCCGCTGACCGCCGGTTACTTTAACGACCTTCACATCGTACTTCAGCGAAACGTCGGCGATTTTCTTCAAATCCTCCGGCGTCGTAACGCCGCCGTACATCCGCGGAACGACGGTAAAGGTTCCGTCTTTCTGAATGTTGGCGCTCATGCGTTCGTTCACGAAACGCGATTCCTTCTCATCCTGAAATGTATCAGGATAAATCATGCCCAAATAGTAGTTCAACGCAGGGCGGCACTTCGAGCAGCCTTCCGGCTGGTTCCAATCCAGCACATGCATAATTTCTTTCGTTGAGGTCAATCCTTTAGCTCGGATCTCCGCGACAATTTCATCGCGGCCGAGAGTTGTGCAGCCACAGATGCCTTGCTTGACGGAAGTCTTGAAGCCGTCGCCAAGAACATGCTGCAAAATTTGCTCAACGACCGGTTTACAGCCGCCGCAAGACCGCGTTGCGCCCGTACAGGCTTTAATTTCATCGACCGTCGTCAATCCTTGTTCCGTAATGGCGTCGACAATCGTCTTTTTGGTGACGCCGTTACAGCCGCACACGATTTCCTCATCAGCCATGGCTTCCACCGAAGCCGCGCCTTTCGCTCCACCGCCGCAGCAGCCGGTACCCATGAGCGAGTCGTAAATTTCGTCGGTCATCACGGTTTTTTGCTTGATCAGCTTTTGCAGATTGGCCGATTCCGTAATATCGCCGAAGAGCACCGCTCCCACCATCACATTTTGTTTCAGCAATATTTTTTTGTACGTTTGCTTCCATTCGTCCTTAGTGGCAATGACGACATGCTCCGGACCTTCGATAAATTCGCCTGTGGAGAACACGTCCACACCCGATATTTTCAGCTTCGTCGATACGACGGAGCCTTCATAAGGGAGCGTATCTACGCCGCACAGATGTTTGGCAAGTACCATGCCTTGTTCAAAAAGCGGGGCAACCAGTCCGTAGCAAACGCCGCGGTGTTCATTGCATTCGCCAACCGCATAAACGTCCGGCATGGAAGTTTGCATGTAGTCATCTACCACGATACCGCGCTTCGTCCAGATTCCGCTTGCTTGCGCTACAGCCACATTCGGCTTGATACCCACGGCCATGACGACGAACTCCGCCTCCAGCACCGTATTGTCGGCAAACCGCAGCCCGGCGACACGTTCGTCTCCGAACAATTCTACCGTCTTTGCGCCCATCGCAAATTTGATGCCTTGACGCTCAAGCTCCGCCTTCAGCATCGATGCTGCTTGATGATCCAACTGGCGCTCCATCAAATCGTCCATCAGATGAACGACGGTCACATCCATCCCGAGATGAACAAGACCTTTGGCCGCTTCCAGCCCAAGCAGCCCTCCACCAATCACGGCCGCCTTCTTGTAAGACTTGGCTGCCTCCAGCATCTGCTGGCAATCCGAGATATCGCGGAAGCCGATCACGCCTTGCTTGTCGGTGCCGGGGATAGGTAGAATAAACGGATTCGAGCCCGTCGCGATAATGACTTTATCGTATGGAACACGCTCTCCATTTTCCGTTACGATCTCATGAGCCGCTTGATCGATATGCGAAACCGTCGTTCCGGTATGAAGCGTAATGTTGTTTTCTTTGTACCAATCCCATCCATTTAATACAATATCGTCGAATGTTTTGCTGCCTTCCAGCACATAGGAGAGCAGAATACGATTATAGTTGGGATGCGGCTCACTGCCAAATACGGTAATCTCGAAGCGCGTTGTCAATTTCAAAATTTGTTCCACGGTACTGATGCCAGCCATTCCGTTTCCGATGACGACAAGTTTTTCTTTATTGAGGGTCATTGTCCGGCCTCCTCGAAAGCTCTGATTTTTCTTGTGTATAAGGAAAGTATACAGGGAAGCTAACGAAAAATTAGTGATTTATTTCACAACTATGCGATATTTATCACAGAGGAGCGTCAAATGTGACAAATTTAGTACGACTGCAAGCTGTGCCTCATGTTATTCGCTGCCAAAACGCGAAAAAGACCGCCGAACTCCTGGCTGGCCTAACCGGAAGGGCGATCTTTTTTCATATCATTATGGCGAATTCACGGCTGAAGCTTACGGCGATAGCGCAGATACAGCAGGCAGCTTGCGGCCACGACGGCCGGTACGGCCAAGTACTGCATCGAAAAGGGCGCAATCGCCAGACAAAGCGCTGACGATGTCAATGCGGCCAAACGTCCGGCTTTGTCGCTCCACAGCAGCTTAACGCAGGCAAACGAAGCTACGATATAAACAAGAATTCCGAGCGTGGTGGGCACCAAAATTAAGCGGTCCACGGAAAACGAAGCCGTGTAGCTGAAAGCCAGCGTCAAAGTATTCGTTACAAATAGAAAGAACACCGAGCGGTAAGGCGTCCCGCTCCTGCTCGATTTCGCAAACCATTGCGGCAGCTTTCCTTCGACGGCCAGCGCATACCCGAGGCGGGAAGAACTGGCGAGGTACACGTTCAGCGTGCCAAGACAAACGATACAGGCTACAACCACGGTTGCCAGCCCCGCGTTTAATCCGAGCGCCCGGTTCATCAACGCAGCCAGCGGCGCTTCGGTCCCGATGTCTCCGTACGTATGCGTTCCAATCGTCACCGCGGATAACAGCGTATATACGGCGCCGATAATAAAGACGCTTGCCCATGTGCAGCGCATCACGTCCCGCTGCGGGTTGCGGAACTCCGGTACGAGATGGGTGATGCTTTCCCAACCGAAGAACGCCCAAAAAATAAGCACGCACGCTTGCCCGATTCCGGTCAATCCGTGAGGAGCGAAAGGGCGGAAGTGGACCGCATCGATGGCCGGAAGGCTGAAGGCAATCGTTAGCACCAGCAGGACGAGAACTATCCCGCTTAATCCCAGTGACACGAGCCCGCTGATACGCATCCCGAGCAGATTCGCAGCGAGCGCCGCTACTAGAAATAGAAAGGCGAAGCCGTACAGCCATTCGCCAGCCAGTCCGAAAACCGTAACAATATAAGAAGCGCCCGTTAATCCGACGACAGCTTGTCCTGTCGCGACCCATGCAAAAAAGAACCAGCCGACGACAGCGCCGGACTTTTCTCCGAACGCCTGCTGCACGATCGTTGCGATCCCGCCGTAGTTTTCGTATTTCAGCGCAAGTCTGGCAAACGTGTAGGCAATCGGAACGCTTAATAAGGAAAGCAGGAGCCAAGAGATAATCGCCGCTGGCCCGGCGGCGTCCGCCGTGTATCCCGGCAAAATCAGAATGCCCGATCCCAGAACCGCCCCCATATATAGAGCCACGCCTTGGGCCATCGTAATTGTTCGTTTCGTCATCCGCGCCCCCCGCTTCTTATCTTTATCTTCTTTTAATAGATTAACATGAAAGAGGATATTTTTGAGAACTCTTGCGCATATGACAGCAATTATGTTATAGTGTCATTCCGGCCGTTTGAGCCGGTCACAAGTTACCACGCAGGATAAGCGTAAAGGCTGAAAAAATTGGACTTGCATCTTCTCCGTGAAATGTGGTAAAGTTACTTTCGCTGTCTCATGCAGCACTTGATTACAACTTCTGCGCTTGCGGGCTCGTCCCCTGGAATGGAAAAATAAAGTGCTTGCCAAACAGAGAGCAAATATGATAGAGTAATGATCGTTGTCTTGAAAGCCTCGCTTAATTGAAACGGCCGAATGGCCTGAAAAAATTAACAGTTGCAATCAGACAAACGATGTGGTAAGTTAGTCTTCCGGCTGTTTGGAACAAACGGTTCGGAGGCATACTAAAACCGAATTGCCCTTTGAAAACTGAACATCGAGTGAGTGTCATATAAGAGAATGAAAATTCTCGTCAGTAGTAAATTTTGAGCTTATCAGCTTTTCTTTAATGGAGAGTTTGATCCTGGCTCA
>NZ_JNVM01000025.1 GCF_000722545.1 Paenibacillus tyrphae | reverse complement strand
TTTGTTTCGATCCAGTTTTCAAGGTGCAAGCCTTGAAAATATTCCCTGATAGCTCAGTTGGTAGAGCACTCGACTGTTAATCGAGTTGTCACAGGTTCGAGTCCTGTTCGGGGAGCCATTATGGAGAGGTGTCCGAGTTGGCCGAAGGAGCACGATTGGAAATCGTGTAGGCGTCACAAGCGTCTCGAGGGTTCGAATCCCTCTCTCTCCGTAGAGTTTCATCAAGGAATTAAGCATGGCCCGTTGGTCAAGGGGTTAAGACACCTCCCTTTCACGGAGGTAACAGGGGTTCGAATCCCCTACGGGTCATCATTATCCCATGGAGGCTTAGCTCAGCTGGGAGAGCATCTGCCTTACAAGCAGAGGGTCGGCGGTTCGATCCCGTCAGCCTCCACCATAGAATTACTTACTGACGCGGGGTGGAGCAGCCCGGTAGCTCGTCGGGCTCATAACCCGAAGGCCGCAGGTTCAAATCCTGCCCCCGCAACCAATTTCATTTGTGTGGAGCCGTGGTGTAGAGGCCTAACATGCCTGCCTGTCACGCAGGAGACCGCGGGTTCGAATCCCGTCGGCTCCGCCATGTATTATCTTCCCTGTAAGGGATGAGAACCCATTGGGTTCGTCGGAGTGATACTTCGATAGCGTTACTACGCAGTCTCGGAGTGAAACGGAGAGTATCCCGTCGGCTCCGCCATGATTTACAATTTGTAAGAAATGAGATACAATAAAGGAATATGGCTCGGTAGCTCAGTCGGTAGAGCAGAGGACTGAAAATCCTCGTGTCGGCGGTTCGATTCCGTCCCGAGCCACCACTTGCCGCTGTAGCTCAATTGGTAGAGCAACTGACTTGTAATCAGTAGGTTGGGGGTTCAAGTCCTCTCGGCGGCACCACTGCAATTTCATATGGAGGCTTAGCGAAGTGGCCAAACGCAGCAGACTGTAAATCTGTTCTCTGACGAGTTCGGTGGTTCGAATCCATCAGCCTCCACCAGTTTATAGGGGCATAGTTTAAAGGTAGAACAGCGGTCTCCAAAACCGTTAGTGTGGGTTCAATTCCTGCTGCCCCTGCCAAAAATATTTTCATATCGTGGCGGTCGTGGCGAAGTGGCTAACGCATCGGATTGTGGCTCCGACATTCGAGGGTTCAATTCCCTTCGATCGCCCCATTTACACATTCATTGGGGATTAGCCAAGCGGTAAGGCAACGGACTTTGACTCCGTCATGCCTAGGTTCGAATCCTAGATCCCCAGTTTATATGCGGAAGTGGCTCAGGGGTAGAGCATCGCCTTGCCAAGGCGAGGGTCGCGGGTTCGAATCCCGTCTTCCGCTCCATATGGCGCCATAGCCAAGTGGTAAGGCAGAGCTCTGCAAAAGCTTTACCCCCAGTTCGAATCTGGGTGGCGCCTCCAATTTTCTTTCTTCGCCGGAGTGGCGGAATCGGCAGACGCACAGGACTTAAAATCCTGCGGTAGGTGACTACCGTACCAGTTCAAGTCTGGTCTTCGGCACCACTCCAACAATTTAAAATGTGTGCCCTTAGCTCAGCCGGATAGAGCGTTTGACTACGAATCAAAAGGTCAGGAGTTCGAATCTCTTAGGGCACGCCACTTGCCGATGTGGCGGAATGGCAGACGCGCTCGACTCAAAATCGAGTCCGAAAGGGTGGAGGTTCGAGTCCTCTCATCGGTATAAACAAGCCTTAAAGATCTTTCTTGATCTTTAAGGCTTGTTTTTTTATTTAGTAAACTTGTTTATGCTCTTGGGAATGATTTATTGTATCCTCAACTTCTTTTGTCGATTCTTCACATTGCGATATACAAATCCGATAACTTTTAGTATGGTACTAAAAAGAAGAACTACATCCTAAATATTGGAGGAATAGGGTCATGACAAAAATCGAAGATGGGGCGGTTGTCTTGTTTCAAGGAGACAGCATTACGGATTGCGGAAGAAACAGGGAGATCGGGACGGATTTAGGCCGGGGCTACGCGCTCATCGCTTCTGCGTTATTCGCCAGCAAATATCCTGAGAAACAAGTCCAATTCATCAACCGCGGAATCAGCGGCAATCGAGTAAAGGACTTGCAGCAGCGCTGGCAGGAAGATTGCCTCGATTTGAACCCGACATGGGTTTCGATCTATATCGGTATTAACGATACATGGCGGCGTTATGATCGTAACGACCCGACTTCGGTGGAAGCGTTTGCGGAAGGGTACCGTGATCTGATTGTTCGTACCAAGGAGACGCTTGATGCGAAACTCATTTTAGTCGAACCGTTTGTGCTGCCGGTGCCGGAGGACCGGAAACGATGGAGAGAGGATTTGGACCCGAAAATTAACGCCGTTCGCGAGCTTGCTCGGGAATTTGAAACGCTGTACGTGCCGTTAGACGGGATGTTCGCGGCGGCAAGTACCAAAGCACCGTCGGCCTATTGGGCGCCTGATGGCGTTCACCCGTCACCGGCAGGTCACGCGCTTATTGCCAATGCTTGGCTAGAAGCTGCGCAGGCATAAAGTCACGCTGCTGATACAAACAATTCAAGGGATGCCCTTCTGCAGGTACGAAGGGCGTCCCTTTTTAGGTTGAATCGTTCTGATTGTTGAAGGCGATAACTCAATCCAATTGCTTGGATACCTGTAAAAGCTCAGGCAAGGTAACCATCTTCAGGTTGCGGGATTTTAAAGTCTGGATCACGGTTGGTAGCGCTTGGACGGTACCGTTCAAATCTTGCCCGGGCCCGCCGCCGGAATGCTGTAAAATGATGGAACCCGGTTTAACGTTCGTGAGAATGTTCGAAATGACTTTCTCTTGCCCAAGCTGCTTCCAATCAAGCGAATCGACATTCCAGTTCACAATGCGGTAACCGTGTTCCGATGCCCACAGCAGTTGGCTTTCGCTGATCTCGCCATAGGGCGGCCGCAGCAAGCGGGGGGAATATCCGATCAGCCGCTTTAAGGTTTGCTGAGTTTGAAGCACTTGTGACTGGAACAAATCGTCGGACAGCTTAGTAAACAGCTTGTGACTGTACGAATGATTGCCGATCACATGGCCTTCTCGAACGATTCGCTTAACCATTTCCGGATGCTTCTCGGCTTGGGCGCCGACTAAGAAGAACGTGGCGCGAACCTGATATTTTTTCAATACATCCAACACCTGCGGCGTAAATGTCGTGTCGGGGGCGTCGTCAAACGTTAAGGCGACCTGCCCGGAGGCAGCTGATCCCCGCAGCAGCAGCAGCTCCGGATATTTGCGCACAAGCTGTGATAAAGTGAGACGTTGGCTTTGACCGGATGTTTCTTTGGACGGTTTGGCGACAGGCTGCTTAGATTTGGATTTGGGCTTCTTCTGTGTCTTGGGCTCCGCCGGCGGAACGACCACTGGTGTGGGAGCAGGTGCCGGTGCAGGGGCAGGCGGTGCCGAGGGAGGCGTGCCCTGCTGCACCGTTGAAGGGGCCGGAGGCCCGGCCAGAGACAGCGGGCTGCCGGTGCCCGTTTCCGTTGTTTTAGCCGCGTTCCGAGGTGCAGCTTCGGCAGGCCCGATCCCCGGAGGCATCGCTTGCGGTGAATTTGCGGCAGGCGTACATGCCGTTAAAGCCAAGCATAAGGTTAAAATGGACAAAGATAAGCTTGTTCTGATTCGCAGCGAGATGAACCGATGGGCGTATAATAGCAAAAAAGCCGCAGGCGTTCGCTTTTTCATGGGGCTTGGTCTCCTTTGGGCAACAGATTACGTTCCCTTAGTTTGGGATAAGGAGAGACGAATTATCCACTCATGAAAATGATGCCACGAACGCCGCGGCAAATAGTATGGAGCTAACGCAATCAGGTAAGGACCAAGCCTTCCCAGATCATTTTGAAGGATACGATAACGAAGGTAATACGCAGTACCCAAAGCAGCTTTTTGCTGCTCAGCCGACTGGCGATTTTCGCGCCGAGCCAGCCTCCGACAATGGCGCTAGGCGCCAAGCCCAGCACCATCCACAGGTTCACTTCTCCTAAGCTAAAATGCGTGAAGCTGCCCATAAGAGATGACAGCAGGATAACGAACATGGAGGTCGCTGTCGCTACATGAGGAGGATACCGAAAAAGCAGCACCATGGCCGGAACGAACAGAGAACCGCCGCCGATCCCGAACAGGCCCGAAATGAATCCGACCAAGAGTCCGATGATCAAGGCGGGCAGTATGCTGTAGCCGTAATGATATGTATTCCCGCTGCTGTCCGTATACGTGCGTTGAATGTGCCACTTCACGTTCAACGGTTTCAAGTAGTCGCGCAGCACGAGCAGTATGGCCATCAGCAGCATGAAGAGGCCGAAGCTGAGCTGAAACGATTTGGCGTTGACAAATTGCGTGGTATACGAGCCGAGCATGGCTCCCGGACCGCATGTGATGAACAAGAGCCAGCCGCTTTTGAAATCGACTCTTTTCTGCTTGACGAAAGTCAGGGTCGAAGACAATGCCGTGAAGATCAGGACGGCCAGCGAAGTACCTACCGCGGTGGATACCGAAGTCGTCTGTCCGACGAACACGGGGCCTAAATAAACCAGAGCGGGCACAATAATAATACCGCCGCCGAGACCGACGAGGCTCCCGAAGGTGGCAGCGATCAGCCCGACAGCGGTATAAAACAATATACTCATGCGCAAACCTTCTTCCGTGTCGAATAGTTACTTTATGGTAATATTAACACAGGAAGAAAATAGTTCAATACCGAGTTATCCGATATCGTTAAGAATGTTTTTATTAGGCAAGTAATGGATCGATTGAATGAAGCGGATCGTTTTTGTTTTTGCCCGCATGACAATCGAATGCGTCTCTGCCCGGGAGTCGGGCAAATAGCGGACGCCGTTTAAAAATTCACCGGGGGTAATGCCCGTTGCGGCAAAAATAACGTCGTCCCGGCCGACCATATCTTCCATCGTTAAAATTTTGTGCGGGTCGGTAAGTCCCATGGCGATGCAGCGGTCGTATTCTTCCTGATTGGAAGGCAGCAGCTTTCCTTGCAGCTCCCCGCCCAGACATTGCAGCGCCGCGGCCGCCAGCACGCCCTCGGGTGCGCCGCCAGAGCCTACATACATGTCAATGCCGGATTCGGATAAAGCAGGAGCCATGGCCCCGGCGACATCGCCGTCGCTAAGGAACTTGATCCGTACGCCGACCTGGCGGAGGGTATCGATCTGCTTACGGTGCCTGTCGCGGTCAAGAATCATGATCGTAAGATTGCTCAGCGGCTTATCCAAAATGTCTGCGGCCCGTTGAAGGGTCGTTTCGAGCGGGTCCGTCAAGCTGAGCTTGCCGGCAAGAGCCGGGCCGACAGCCAGTTTTTCCATATACATATCCGGCGCATGCAGCAGATTGCCTTTGTTGCCAATGGCAATGACGGCCAGCGCGTTGTTCAATCCTTTGGCAACCAGCTCCGTTCCTTCGAGCGGATCGACGGCCACGTCCACCTCAGGACCTTGTCCATTGCCTACTTGTTCGCCGATATACAGCATCGGCGCTTCGTCCATTTCTCCTTCTCCGATGACGACGGTCCCGCGGACGGAAACGGAATCGAACATGGCGCGCATGGCGGTCGTCGCCGCACCGTCGGCTTGAATCTTATCTCCCCGGCCCATCCATCTTGCCGCGGACAGCGCCGCCAGCTCCGTTACCCGGACGATCTCAAGTGCCAATTCCCTTTCCACCAGCTCAGCCCCCTATAAAATAAATGGTCACGTTTCAATATATATAGTATAATTAATAAATAAATAATGCGCAATAAATACTTGATATGAATCGAGTAGTGCGTTAGATTGAAAATAAAATCGTCGAATGAAAAACGGTTCTATGAGTTTCGGACTATTTTTGGTACAATTGGATTGGAATGCGGCACAGCGATAAACCGCAAAGGCTGCTTTGAGTGAGGAGGGACCGGTCATCGAACTGACTGCGCGCCAACTGCAGATCGTAGAATTGGTAAAGGCACACGCGCCCATTACGGGCGAACAAATAGCGGAGATGTTAGGTCTAAGCCGCCCGACCCTCCGGTCGGATCTGGCCCTGCTTGTCATGCTCGGGCTTGTGGATGCCAAGCCGAAGGTGGGCTATACGCCGGGCTCGGCCATGACGCCGGGCTCCCAGGTATCCCGTAAGCTGCTGGGCATGAAGGTAAAAGATGTCCAATCGATCCCTGTCGTCGTCCGGGAAAATGCTTCCGTGAACGACGCGGTCGTGATGCTGTTTATGGAGAACGTCGGCAGCCTGATCGTCGTGGATGACGAGGCTTGCCTGTCCGGCGTCATTTCCCGCAAAGATTTGCTTAAATTCACGCTCGGCAATACGAATGCGGCTTCCATGCCGGTCAGCATGGTCATGACCCGCGAGCCGAACGTCATCCATGTCTCTCCCGACGAGTCGGTGATCGACGCCGCGCGGAAGATGATTCATCATCAGGTCGACAGCCTGCCTGTCGTCGTGGAATCCAAAGCTGCCCAAGTGGGTGGAAGATCCCGGTGGGACGTTGTCGGACGGGTGACAAAAACGATTATGACGAATATTCTGGTCGATCTGGCGATGGACCGTTAGGGCATTCATGAACAAAGGAGAAGAAACCGGATGAAGGAAGAGCAACAGTACGAGATCACCATATGCTCGGATTCCGTCGGGGAAACGGCGGAGGCGGTCGTTCGAGCGACTATCCGCCAGTTTGACGCCCACCAGGTGAGAACGAAGCGGATCGGCCATATAAAAACCGAGGATGAAATACGTACCATTATGGAAGAGGCGGCCAAACGCGGCGGTTTTGTGGCGTATACGCTGGTACAGCCGGAGCTTCGGGAGATGATGAAGGAAGAGGCGGTCCGCCTCGGTGTCCGGGCGGTCGATATCATGGGGCCGATGATGCAGGCGTTCATCGATACGTGGGGCGATGCGCCGAAGCGGAAACCGGGCTTGCTTCATCAGCTGGACGAGGATTATTTCCGCCGCGTAGAGGCGATCGAGTTCGCCGTCAAATGCGACGACGGACGCGATACGAGCGCCCTGCTGAAGGCGAATCTCGTCCTGATCGGAGTCTCGCGGACGTCGAAGACGCCGCTCAGTATTTTTTTGGCGCATAAAGGGATAAAAGTATCCAATCTGCCGCTCGTGCCGGAGGTCAAACCGCCCAAGGAGCTGTTTCTGGTGCCGGGCAACCGGATTGTCGGCTTGACGATGGATGCAGATAAGCTGTACAAGATTCGGACGGAGCGGCTGAAAGCGGTCGGTTTGCCGTTCGGGGCAAAATATGCCGCGATGGAGCGAATCGACGAAGAGCTCCGCTATGCGCAAGCATTGATGAAACAAGTCGGATGCTTGGTGATCAACGTAACGGATAAAGCGATTGAAGAAACAGCCGGCATTATTATGGGGTATTTGAATTGATAGAAGACGAGAGGCTTGAACCGACGGGTTCGGGCCCTTTTTGCCTTTGCGAATAAAAAAGCCTTCCCGGCAAACCGGAAAGCCCGCAGCATGCGTAATCTCAAGTAGACGTAAGCGAAAGGTGGCTGGGTAATGAAACCGAAACGGGTATGGACGGATTGGCTTTCCGGCGTGCCGTACGGAAAAAGACTGGTCAAGCTCCACCGCTGGAACGCATGGCTGCTGGTGCTGCTTGCGGTTACCGGGCTATTGCTGTTTGTGGAGCCGATACGGGCATGGGGAGCAGGCCGAGTGTGGCTGAAGGAAGGGCACCTATGGATCGGCGCGGCTTCCATTGTAGTAGCAGCTCTCTATTTGCCGCTGCTCCCCCGGCATTGGAAGCAGCTGCGGACGAAATCGGCGCAGCGTTGGAATTTGGGACTTGTTCTGTTCCTGCTCGCAGGTTGGAATGTCACCGGCGTGCTGCTCTGGCTGGTACGAAGCTTGCCTTCCGGTTGGGGCAACGCCGCATTGCTGCTCCACGATCTGTTCACCTGGGTCGGGGTTCCTTATGCCATCTACCATTCGATCTCCCGCAGCCGATGGGTCAAAACGGCCCAAAGCCGGCCCGAAAACCGCGTGGAAGAAGAGGCGAGGGAAGCCGACGACGTATCGCCGTCCGAGCCTGGACGAATCGTACAGCTGCTCAGGAACGCTCCGATCTCCAGGGCAACGTTCCTTCGTACGGCAGCAGGTTTACTTTTGGCGTTCGGCCTGGGACCGTCGTTTTACCGGTGGCTGATAACCGCTTCCGATACGGGAGGCGCGGAGCTTGAGCGGTTGGTCCGGGAGGATGCGAACCGGATGCTGCCGCCGCCGGTTCCGTCTGCGGAATCCAATCCTCCGCTCGGCGGAGGCGGACAAGGGCAATTTCGGGTATATACGGTGACGCCGATCCCGGCATTTTCGAGCGAAGATTGGAAGTTCGCCCTTACCGGACTTGTCGACCGGGAATATGCGTGGAGCTGGGAACAGTTTCTGAAGCTCAAACGAACGGTTCAGGTTAGCGATTTTCACTGTGTGACGGGCTGGTCGGTGTACCAGGTCACTTGGGAGGGAATTCCGCTTAAGGAGCTGCTGGAGCTGGCCAAGGTAAGAAACGAGGCGAAGTTCGTCAAATTGTATTCCGGGGACCGCGTCTATACGGATTGCTTGTCGCTGGAGCAGGCACGGATGGATGACGTCATGGTGGCGGTCCTGATGGACGGAAAACCGATTCCTCAGCAGCTCGGCGGCCCGGTAAGGCTGATCGTTCCTCAAATGTATGCGTATAAATCGGTAAAGTGGCTCCAGGGCATCGAGCTCATCGATAAAGAGCATATCGGGTACTGGGAGCTGCGGGGCTACGATAACGACGCTTGGGTGCCGAAGGGAAGAGAGCAGGCGTAGCGCTGGAGGATGGGGCGCATGGCGGGGGTCAACTGTAAAAAATAAATAAAGGATGGAAACGAAGAACGCTACGAGGCCGCAAAAATAAGATAGGATAGACGTAAGAAAGGATTGAAAGCGATGGAACGGTACGGCGGGCAAAGGCATGCCATGACAGGCGTAATCTTGGCAGGTGGGCAAAATCGGCGGATGGGCGGGCAAAGCAAAGCGCTGCTTATGTACGAAGGCGATACGTTTTTGGCCAGGCAGTTGGCCGAGCTTGGAAGCTTGTGCGCGGACCTGCTTGTCGTGACTCAGGAGCCAGAACGGTATGAAGCCGTCGTTCACGCGTTCTCCGGAGGGGCTACGGTGCGGATCATTCCCGACCTACAGCCGGGCCGGGGGCCGCTGGCCGGTTTTCAGGCGGCCATGAGAGCGGCGTCGTACGAGGAGCTGTGGATCGTCGGCTGCGATATGCCGTGGGTCGACGCCAAAGCGGCGAAAGCCCTCTCAGAGCTGCGGAGCAGCGTTGATGTAGATGCTGCGGTTGCGAAGATCGACGGAAGGCTCCATCCGCTTCACGGCGTATACCTCAAGAGCTGTCTTCCCGAGGTGGAGCGATTGTTGGCTGCGGACGATCTGCGGTTGATGAGGCTGTTGGATTCGGTTACTCTGCAGGTGGCGGACGAATCGTTTCTGGAGCGGAAGGGGATTTCTAAGGGATTTATTCGGAATGTTAACGATCCGGACGAATATGAGAGGCTTACCAGCAAATGACTTCGGTTTTAGCCCTTTTTGTGACGCTTTCTATCGTATGCCTTTTGTTTATGGAAGACGCGCCTGATTTGTGACATAATGATGGGTATAACTAGAACGGGGAGGCATGCAGGATGTCACAGCTATTGAAGGATCGGTTTGGCCGCATTCATGACTATCTTCGAATTTCCGTGACGGACCGGTGCAATTTGCGCTGTGTATACTGTATGCCGGAAGAAGGCATGGAATTTGAGCCGGAGGAAAAGCTCTTGACGTTCGAGGAGATCGCCGAAGTGGTGCGGGTGCTGGCCGGATACGGAGTACGCAAGCTGCGGCTGACCGGAGGCGAACCGCTCGTACGCAAAAATTTGGAGCAGCTCGTGCGGATGTTGAGCGCGATTGACGGCATTGAAGATATCGCTTTGACGACGAATGCGATCCATTTCGCTTCGCGGGCGGAAAAGCTGCGCGAAGCCGGGCTCACAAGAATTAACGTCAGCCTCGATTCCTTGCGGGCAGACCGGTTTTCTCTCATTACGCGCGGAGGCGATTTGTCGCGCGTGCTGGCGAGTCTGGAAGCGGCATCCCGGGTCGGACTCGACCCGATCAAGCTGAACGTCGTGCTCATGAAAGGCATGAATGACGATGAGATCGAAGATTTTTTGAAGCTGACGCTGGAGCGCAGTTTGCACGTGCGCTTTATTGAATATATGCCGATCGGACACGACGACGACGGCTGGAAAACGAAATATATTTCGCTCAACACGGTATTGGAACGCTGCGAAAGCATTGGGTGGCAGGTGGAGACGGTGGAGCAGTCGGTCCGGGGAAACGGGCCTTCGCAAAATTTCCGGATCGCCGGGGCAGCCGGCACGTTCGGGCTGATTCATCCGGTCAGCGACCATTTCTGCGAGACGTGCAACCGGCTGCGTCTCACGGCGGACGGCAACATCAAGCCTTGCCTGTATTGGTCCGACGAGTTCAACGTGCGCCGTTATATCGGCAATGATCAGGCGCTGGCCGAACTGTTCTTCCGGGCGCTGGACGTGAAGCCGGAAAGCCACGAGATGGCTAAAGCGCTGCTGAGCGAGCAGCAGAGTCATACGCCTACCTCCCGGCGCATGTCGCAGATCGGGGGTTGAAGTGTGAACGACTTGAAATTCGGGCGGCAGACCATCAGCCTTGAAGAGGCGCAGCGGCGTGTGCTCCGGCATGTCCTTCTACAGGAGACGGAAGAGGTGCCGCTATTCGAGGCTTACGGCAGGCGGCTGGCGGAAAATGTTTGCGCTGGCAGCCCGCTGCCGCATTTTCGGCGATCGGGTGTCGACGGCTATGCTTTGCGCGCATCGGATACGGCTGGAGCTTCCCTTGCGGCGGCGGTCTGCTTAGAGGTGGTGGAGACGGTTCCGTGCGGCTTGATTCCGGCGAAGACGATCGGCCCGGGCCAAGCGGCCAGAATTATGACTGGCGCTGCCGTTCCCGAAGGGGCGGATACGGTTGTAATGCTGGAGATGACCGATGCAGTGCATCAGGAGATCGGCCTTGGAGGCACAGTAGCAGTTCACAAGGCGATGAATCCCGGCGACAATGTGACCCCGGTTGGAGAAGAGGCTGCTGCCGGGGAGCAGCTTCTGCAGAAGGGCTGCATCATCGGACCGGGGGAAGCGGCGGTGCTGGCCGCCTTCGGTCATAGCCTCGTAAAGGTGTACAAACGGCCGAGAGTAGCGATCTTCTCGACCGGCTCCGAGCTGCTTCCTGTGGACGCGCCGCTCGCGCCGGGTAAAATCCGGGGCAGCAACGGCTATATGCTGGCCTGTCAGGTACAGCAGGCGGGCGGAGTGCCGCTCCTGATGCCTTTTCTTCCCGACGAAGCGGACCGAGTGGAACGGGAACTGCTGGCTGCTGCGGAGCAGGCGGATCTGTGGATAACGACCGGAGGCGTGTCGGTAGGGGATAAGGATGTGCTGGCGGAGCTGTTCGGGCGATGGGACGGCGAGCTGCTTTTTAACAAGATCGCGATGCGTCCGGGCAGTCCGACATCAGTCGGTCTGTGGCGGGACAAGCTGTTGTTCGCTTTGTCCGGCAATCCTGGAGCTTGCTATGTAGGATTCGAGCTGCTGGTACGCCCCTATCTGCGTGCCTCGCAAGGGGCGCCCGACCCGCTGCCTCCCGCAGTGACGGCGGTACTGGATGCCGATTACGGCAAAGGATCGGCGTATCCCCGGTATATCCGCGGGGCTTCGCGCGTGGAACATGGGACGGTCCGTGTGAGGCCCTCCGGTCGCGACAAATCCAGCATCATGGTTTCCATCAAAGAGACCAACTGCTTAATCTGTCTTCCGGCGGGCGGGCGAGGAGCCCAGCGGGGCGAGTCGGTGCGGGTTTTGAAGATCGGAAACTGAAATAAAACCCCCTGCCTGAGTAAAGTCCCTGACAGGGGGGCGGTGCATGGTGCATTAGATGAACAATGAACGGGAAACGATGACGAGCAGAATAAACAGCACCAGGATAACAGCAGTGGAAGTAAAGCCGAATCCGCCAATGTGGCTCATGTGACATCCCCCTTTCAGAAGGCATGTTAAATGATATGAACGAGTGCCGGATACTGATTGGACGTATGCCCGATTATTCGACGAAAATACAACTGTCTGCGGGCAGGAGACAGTACCCTGACTGTACCGGAATATGAATCAAGGGCGGCTACCCGCCGTGATTTTCGTTAGGTCACCCCAACAACCGGTGAAAAAAGGTTTAGGTAGAACTTGTTAGAAAATTAGGCTACAATGGCCAAGACAAGGTGCGAAGGCATGAGAAGCGCCGATAAGCGGATGCAAGAGCGGAGAGGGTGGGTACGGTGAACCAGCGGTTAGAAATTCGCAATATTCCAAATGTGCATTTTATGGACAGCTTGCAAATGTCAGCATTCGCCTTTCAATATGAGCTTACTCCCGAAAAAGTGGAGAAGTCGATGGCGCTTCTTGATTCAAATCAGATGTGGGGAGCCTATGTGGATGATACGCTCGCGGCGAAAATGACCATTCTCGATTTGCAGACCTGGATTCAAGGCAAGGCGTTCGACATGGGCGGAATCGCAGGCGTCGTCACATGGCCGGAATACCGGCGCGGCGGGCTGGTGGCCAAGCTGCTGTCGCACGGACTGCGGGTGATGCGGGAGAAAGGTCAGACGGTGTCATTCCTTCATCCTTTTCAATTCTCGTTCTACCGTAAATACGGCTGGGAGACGTATGCAGAGTATAAATCGTATGAGATCTCCGTCAAGCAGCTTCCAAAACTGGGACCGCAGCCGGGGCGGATCGTTCGGAGCGGCCACGATATCAAGCTGCTGAACGGGATCTACGAGGCTTACGCCAGCAGGTACAACGGAACGCTTATTCGAAACGAAGCTTGGTGGCAGAACCGCATTTTCGGCAATACGCAAGGAACGGTAGCCGTATATTATGATGCGGAGAATCAGCCTGCGGGTTACGTATATTATCAAGTAAAGGATAATATCCTCAAGGTTCACGAACTGGTCTATCTGCATCATGGGGCTTGCCTGGCCTTATGGCGCTTCTTGGCCGATCACGACTCGATGTTGGATAAGCTGGTGATGAATGCGCCCGCAAACGATAAGCTGCCGTTTCTGCTCGACAATCCCCGGATCAAACAAGAGATCGTGCCCTATTTCATGGCGCGGATTGTGGATGTGGCCAGCTTTTTGACCAAGTATCCGTTCGCTTCGGGGGCGGAATGGTCGCTGCAGTTGGAGGTAAACGACGAGTATGCGGAATGGAATAACGGCTGGTTCCTGCTGCAGGTGGACGAGTCCGGGACAGCGCGTGTGGCTCCTATCGCAAGCGCTTCGCCCGAGCTGCCGGCCGCCAGTTGCACGATCCAGACGCTTGCCGCTATGATGACAGGGCATCAACGCCCCTCCTTTTTGATGGACATCGGCAGGTTGACCGGCACGACGGAGGTATGCGAATCGCTGGAGCGGCTCATTCCCGTACGTCAGACGTATTTACCTTTACCCGACTTCTTCTAGACTTTTTCCTGCTGACTGAATTCAGGCCCCTTCGAGATATTGCTCGAAGCGGGCTTTTTTGTTGCGATTGGGGGTGATCAAGCAGGATTTCATTTGGCCGCAATGCCGGGTAAGAACAATCGAATACGTACAATCGATCCTCAGCGCTGAAAGCCGGCAACTGGGGATTTTGTTTTGAAGAGGAGACCTCGGGTGCGGGCACAAGCAATTCCTTGTACATAAGGCGGGGGCTCCTCTTGTCCAAGGCCGGGTAGCGTACTGGACTTAGGTCCAGTTCCAAAAACCGCCGCAGGTCCGTTTTGGGAAATGACGGATTCACCTAGAATAAAGACATAAGCAAAACGACAATAAAAACGAAAGGCGGTGAGTCAATCCATGAAAATGAACCGGCATACCGGACTCGCGTTCCTTCTGATCTTCTTCGGAGCGTTGATCCTGAGTAACAAGCTCGGCTTTCACCTCGGGCACCATATCATGAGCTACTTGTTCCCGGCAGCTATGGTAGGGCTCGGATTCGTAGGACTGAGAAACGGGAAAACGATCATCGGGTGGGGGCTGATCATCCTTGGCGGCCTGTTCCTCTTCGGTAAATTGTCCGGCTTGTTCGCCATCCTGATCGCCATCGGCTTGATCTGCTACGGCATCTCGCTGCTGCGTAACAAATCGGTATATTAAATCAAACAAACGACGGATTGAAATTCGGAGAAAAGGTGGTAGAACAAAGCATGAGTTTAGGAAAAAGATTCCGGGATATTACGGTTGCGCACTTCAACGAAATGCTGGAAAACGCGGAAGACCCGGTTCGCCTGATCGATAAATATCTCGCGTCCCAGTCGGAACAAATCCGCGATTCCGAACGGCTGCTGCAGCAGTGTCTGTCTCACGCCGCTTCGCTTCGCCAGCAGTACGTATCGGCGGAGCAGCTCAAGGAGCGCCGCGAGCAGCAAGCGATGCTGGCGCTGAGAGCCGGCGAGGAAGAAGTGGCGCGTATCGCGCTTCAAGAAAAAATGCAGCAGGAGGAAAAAGCGACGCAGTACCGGGCGCTGTACGATCAAAGCAAGCTGGGGATCGTCGAGCTGGAGGAGCAGCTTCAACAGCTTAAGGCCGATTTCGACGAAATCGCCTCGAAACGCAGCTACTATATCGCGCGGCTGGAGTCCGTAAGGCTGCAGCAGCGGATGAACGAAAGGCTGCGCTCGATGGGCGCAGGTCCGAATCCGCGGATCTTCGACCGGCTGGACGAGCGGGTCTCCGATATGGAACTGACTGCGCGTACCCTGCGGGAAGTGAGAGGCCAAGTCCGTGAAGCATGGTCCGCCGTAGGCAGCGCGGCATCTCAGGCGCTGGAACAGGAGCTGGCCAAGCTGCGGACGAAACTGAAACAGGAGGGCTGGGATAAATCATGAGCAAACTATACCGTTCCCGTTCCGATCGCAAAGTAACCGGCCTGTGCGGCGGTCTCGCGGAATCGATGAACATTGACGCCACATTGCTCCGTCTGATCGTGGTGGTAACGGCATTCTTTTCCGGAGGCGTCGTGATTCCGCTGTACTTCCTTGCAGCGTTGGTCATTCCAAGCGAGCCTTGGACCGGCGGGCCTCACGGTTATGGACCGTCCTATGGCGGCGAGGGCTACGGGCAACCTGGCGGCCATTATCCGAACTGGAAAGAGTGGAGACGCGCCGAGAAGCATTACCGCAGAGCGCAAAGACATGGCTGGGTTCCGCCGCAAGAAGGCAACCGCTATGAAGGCGAATATGCAGCCTCCTCGAATCCGAGCGGTACAGCGGGCAGCGATCTGGACGATATGATGAAAGATATCGAGAAAAAAGCGATGTGGAAAGAAATCGAAGAACTGCGCGGCAAAGTAGCACAATACGAAAAAAACCAAAATCAGAAACCATCTAAAGGAGATGTTTAACAATGGGAGTATTTTCTAGAATTAAAGACATGACGAAGGCTTCGATGCATGAATTGCTTGATAAGGTTGAAGATCCGATCATCATGCTGAATCAATATTTGCGCGACATGGAAGAAGAAATCGCTCAAGCCGAAGTGACGGTTGCCCGTCAAATCGCCAGCGAGCGCAAGCTGAAAGAGCGTCTGGAAGAAGCGGTTCGTCTGACGGCGCAGTACGAAGGACAAGCGAAGGAAGCGCTGAAGAACGATCAGGAAGCGACGGCGCGCCAAGCTTTGGAGCAAAAGCTGTACTACGAAGGCAAAATCGCCGAGTACACAGAAATGCACGAGCAGGCCAAAGCGCAAGCGGCCGAGCTGGTTCAGCAGCTGCATGAAATGAAAGACGCGTTCTACCAAATGCGCAACAAACGCAGCGAGCTGATCTCCCGCGCTCAATTGGCGAAGGCCAAAAAGCAAATGGCCGAAGTGACGGCAACCAACGTGATCGATGGCGGCAATGCCGTAAAAGGCTTCCGTCGCATGGAAGAGAAGATCATGTCGCTGGAAGTCGAAGCGGAAATCGCGCGCAAACCTTATGTCGGCGGTGGCTATGCCGGTTCGGTATACAGCAACGCCGTATCGGTTGACCCGGCGAAGCAGCAAAAAATCGACGATCAACTGCAGCTTCTGAAAGAAAAAATGTCCAGCGAGCAAGGGAAATAATCTTCACGAAAAAGCTGTTGGAGCAAAAGCGGCACTTGTGATATGCTATGTAAGGCAAAAGCCATGGACGTCCTTCTGTAAGGCGCTATGGCTTTTGCTGGATCAACCAGAATTTACTGGGAAAGGGGGCGACACGGTTGAACCGCAAACGAAACCGCAACATCGCGCTGGTTTTGATCGGCGCAGGGCTTTTCCTTCTGGCGGACAATCATCTCGGATTTTTCACCGTGCTTGCCCTCTTTTTGCTTTTGGTGGGAGTATATAAGGTACGTTCGGGCGCCGAGCGCAAAGGCTACATCATGATGGTTATCGGCCTGCTGCTGCTCGCAGGAGGCAATTTTACGCTAATCTTGGCCATTATCCTCATTTCGCTCGGCTTCTTTTACAATAAATCGCGTAAAGCTCACCGCAGCGAGCATCATTACCGCAAGCAAAGCGTCATCGACAGCATCCGGTGGGGACGGGAGCCCTGGGTTCTGCGCAACATGTCGATCTGGAACGTGCTGGGGGAGCTGCAGATGGATTTGACCTACGCGATCCACGAGCAGAAGGAGACGACGATTATTTTGCAGGGGGTCATCGCCGATATCGATCTGATCGTTCCGGAGGATGTGGGCCTTACCGTTACGGCTTCCGTCTTGTTCGGGCAAACGAGCATCGGGTATGATAAAGAGGCCGGCGTGCTGAACAAGATGGTATGGCAGTCGCCCAATTACTGGACGGCGGACCGTCAGGTGAAGCTGGAAATTTCGTATATCGTTGCCGATATTGATATTAAAATCGTTTGATGCACGGAGGACGGCAGGAATGGACGGACATGACAAGCGGTTAACCAACATGATATGGCGAAGCATGGCGGAGTCAATCGGGCTCAGCCTTGTTTTGTTTGCCGTGATCGTCTATTTCCTGCAGTCGAACGGCTACTTGAACGCTTTCGAAACGTGGCAGGAAGGCGTGCGCATGAGCCTGACGCTGATTGCGATCGTTGCAGCGGTCGGAGGCTCGTACGGCCTGTGGTACAGCAGCCGGATGAAGCACAGGCTGGAGACGCTGCGCGAGGTGATGCTCTCGCTGGAGAAGGGCAACCTGAGCCGTTCGGTGCCGCCGCTCGGCGAGGATGAGATCGGCCGGCTCGGCGATCAATTGAATGCGATCACCAAAAAATGGGAAGAGCAAGTTTCTTCGTTGCAGCGCCTGTCCAGCAATAATGCCCAACTGGCGCAAAAAGCGAAATATTCGGCTATCGTGGAAGAGCGCCAGCGGCTGGCAAGGGAGCTGCACGACGCCGTGAGCCAGCAGCTCTTCGCAATCTCAATGACGGCGACGGCCGTCGGCCGGACGTTGGACAAAGATTTCGAGAAAGCGCAGCGGCAAATTTTCCTCATTGAGGAAATGGCCTCGGTAGCGCAGTCGGAGATGCGCGCTTTGCTGCTTCACCTGCGTCCGGTGCATCTGGAAGGGAAGCGTCTGGCCGAAGGCTTGATCGAGCTGGTGCAGGAGCTGTCTTCAAAGGTGCCGATGCAGATCGACTGCGAGCTGACCGAAGACATCAAGCTGCCGAGCGGGATTGAGGATCACCTGTTCCGCATCGTGCAGGAGGCGTTGTCCAATGCGCTCCGCCACTCCAAAGCGACAAAGCTGGAGGTGAGGCTGACCCAGCCTTCAAGCGATGCGGTGCGGCTGCTCATTCGGGATAACGGCGTCGGCTTCGAGTTGGATATGAGAAAACAGGCTTCATACGGGCTGGTGACGATGCGGGAGCGGGTGAACGAAATCGGAGGCTCACTTAACTTAATCACGGCGCCGGGCAAAGGAACACGCATTGAGATTCGCATTCCGATTATGGCGGAAGGAGGACTTGAGATTGGAAGAGACGACGATTAAAGTACTGCTGGTCGACGATCATGAAATGGTTCGCATCGGTCTTGCCGCCGTGTTGAGCACGGAGGACGATATCGAGGTGGTCGGCGAAGCGAGCGGAGGACAGGAAGGCATCCGGCTGGCATTGGAATACAAGCCGGACGTCGTGCTGATGGATTTGGTCATGGAGGGGATGGACGGCATCGAGACGACACGTCGTCTGCTGCAGCAGCATCCGGAATGCAAGGTGATCGTGCTGACCAGCTTTATCGACGATGAAAAAATTTATCCGGTGATCGAAGCGGGAGCGTTCAGCTACTTGCTTAAAACGTCGCGCGCCGCCGAAATCGCCCAAGCGATCCGCTCGGCCGTTAAAGGCCAGTCGGTACTGGAATCCCAAGTCGCTTCCAAGCTGATGAATCGCTTCCGCGGACCGAAGCAGGCTGCGCAGCCGCATGAAGAGTTGACCGAACGCGAGATGGAGGTGCTCCGGCTCATTGCCGCGGGCAAATCCAATCAGGACGTAGCCGACGAGCTGTTCATCGGGGTCAAAACGGTCAAGTTTCACGTCACCAACATTTTGGCCAAGCTTGGGGTGGAGGACCGCACGCAGGCCGCCATTTATGCGTACAAGCACGGTTTGGTCGAGTAATATCAGGGTAATAAGCTCTCAAGAGGACCCGAAGCTGTCGGGATCTCCTTCTTGGGAGCTTTTTTTGCTTGCATGTCGTATTTTGGAGGCTCTTGCGATATTCAATATTAAAGTTTTCTTAATAAATGTGAGTTTTGACACGTTTCCTTCGTCTATATAGATGTAGATGTTCCAGGTCGAGAAATCCATTCCGTTTGTCGGATCATAGGAATAGTAAAATATATACAACGGATCGTGGACATCAAGGAGAGGAGATGAGAGCCGGATGAACGGATTAGCCGTGAAAAACCGGAATGAAACTAGCATTCCATTAACGTTCGGGGAAAAAACGGAGCTGTTAAAGCGGTACGAAGTGTATTGCTACCAGGTCGCTTTTTATTTATTGCAGCAGGAGGCGGGAGCGCGCCTCGCGGCCGAGGAAGCGCTGCTCGCCTTATACAAGCTGGACGGTTTCTTTGCTCTGCCGGAGCACGAGCGCAAGGAAAAAGTGAAGGCTGCCGCCGTCCGGCACGCATTGGCGGTGCGAAGCGGGCGCCAGCCTTCTTGATGCACGAACGAAGCTTCTTAATAGCGAACATTCATAAGAATGCCCGTGAGCGGCGGAACAGGCCAATGGCTGTGCGGCCTTTTGCCCGGCAGTGCGGTATAGTGGCCGAACGCGCGGGCTTCCGAATCGTGTCGCTCCAGCAGATCGGCCGGAGGGATGGCATGCAGGGCGGAAGTCGCCTGCGTCAGGCGCAATATCCAACCGTCGATGCCTTGAAGCACGGCATTCGCATGCTTGTCCCCGCCGTCGAGCTGCGTCTGCAGCTTATGCTTGTCCAAGCTTAAGGTGCCGTCGGCCTGCGGGACTACGCCAAGGCGGTCAAGCTCTTCTTCGGCAGGGGCGCCGATCCCCTGCTTTCTCCATGCGGGCCGCAGAAGGACGCCGGCTTCGGACAATGCGCTCGCTAGCTCGTTGTAGCCTCCAACAAGCCCTTCCACCAGCCGGAGCGATGCGCCGTTGCTTTGCAGGACGGCCTTGGCGTTATCCGCCGTTTCTTTCAAGGCACCTGCCGCCGTGACGATGGTTCTGGCATCCCCTGCCGCCCGTTCAGCAAAGCGGTCGAACGCATAGGAGGGTTGTCTCGTTCCCTTCTGCGGTCGTCCGCGGTAGCGTTTGCCTGCTAAATCTTCCTGTCTCTTGTGCCGGTCTTCCAAGGCAAACCACTGCTTATGAATTTGATACGAACGAATCACGCTCTGAATCGGAGCGATCATGCCCGATCACCTCACTGTCAATGGAACATTTTTCTTTACATTATAGCGGAAGACACTCCGTCCGTAAACGGATACATGCTTGACAGGCTGCAAAAGGATGCAGTATGATGATTTATCAACCAAAACCTGTCTGTCAAAGGAGCTCGCGTCAGCACATGAATTGGGTTCAATGGATTGTCATCGCCGCCGTTTTGCTTGTCAGCGTGCTGTTTATGATGTTTGTCGGGAAAAAATATAAAAAGTAACCGGCATGATTTTTTTTCGCCTCGCACTCATTTCTTCTTAACGTTCCGCCACCGCCTGTCATACGATAAAGTACTTAAACTTTATGCGCAGAAAGGCGGTCTTAGCCATGCTCCGAAAACGCATTCCCAGGCAGGACGACGGCATTATATACGGATTGGTGGAAAAGCTGCTCCTTCCCTTTGCGCGGCAAACGGTACCCGATCTTCGAATAGGCCGTACGGATATTATCAAACGGCTCAAATCCTGTGACACTTATGTCGATACCGCGGCCGGACGCTTGCCGGTCGGATTTATTGCGCTGCGTGTGGATCGGGATAAGCGCCTGTCTGTCGATATGCTGGCGGTGAATCCGAAGTTTCAGGGCCGCGGCATCGGCACGCACTTGATGCGTCAGGCGGAGCGTACGGCGGGGGAACGGGGATGCCGCGAAGTGGTTCTATGGGTGGACGATGCGAATACGCAAGCTCAGACTTTCTATGTACGGAAAGGCTACGATACGGTTCACTACGACGCCAGGCTTCGCTGCTATATGATGATGAAACGGCTGGGCTAGCCGCAGATGCTGCCAGCACCAAGGCTCTCCCGCGCGATGGCGGCGAAAGCCTTGGTGTTGTTGCAATGTGCAGGCGGGCCGTCGCCGGACCGCGTTAGTCGGGCACGATCAAGGCCCCGACACTGGCGACGTCCAATTCAAAGGGGCTACCAAACAGCTCGGAGTCCGGATAAGGTACGGGGAACGCTTCGCTCGCGGCGGTTGTTCTCGGCTTGTCGGATTTTTTCGTTTGGGTGCGGGCTTTTCCCAGACTGCTGCTTGCTCCGCTTCGCCTGCTTTTGGCAGTCGTGCTTGCATTCGTTTGAATGCCGGCCGCCGTCTCGTTCAAATAGAGCTTTCCTTTGTCCAACCGGCTGAGCGTGCCGACAAGCTCCGTACTGTCCTTCAATAGAATGAAAACCGGTTGGCCGTAATACGGCCTGCATTGTTCTTCGTTAATCGGATGAATCGGTCTCACGCAAGGGTCACCTCCGAAGTTGATTTCTACACTTTAGACTATGCGGCATTTGTGCCGATTGTACGGGACAAATGCCCCGTATGCGCATGCCTATTTTCCGTGAACGCGCTTGCATTCGACAGAGTATTGAATCTCTCGTCGGTTTTCGATATGCTAAAGGGGTATAGGGAACGGACAGGAAACAACTGCCGTTCCTTATCTCCTATTCTCTATAGAAAGAACGAGGACCTGAAGCCATGACGAGTGCCGTGTTTTTGATTTTCGGAGCGACCGGGGACTTGGCCCGGCGCAAGTTATTCCCGGCGTTTTACAGCCTGTACCGTGAGCGCAAGCTGGGTGACCGATTTGCGGTAATCGGCCTCGCGCGGCGTTCGCGCACGAACGACCAGTTCCGCGACGACGTCTACGAATCGATTCAAGAATTCGCACGCTACAACGTGACGAAGGACGAGCAATGGGATGCGTTTGCCGAGCATTTTGAATACATGTCGCTGGACATTAATAACGTTGACGGCTTCCGGCAGCTCCGCGAGCTGACCGACCGGCTCGACGTCAGATTCGACATCGGCGGCAATCGGTTGTTTTACTTGGCTCTGGCGCCGGAGCTGTTCGGCAATGTGTCGCACAATCTTAAGGCGGGCGGACTGCTCGAAGGGGCCGGCTGGCACCGGCTTGTGATCGAGAAGCCGTTCGGCTACGACCTTCCGTCCGCTGAGAAGCTGAACGCCGAAATCCGCCAGGTGTTCGAGGAGCAGGACATCTACCGCATCGACCATTACCTTGGCAAGGAAATGGTGCAGAACATCAATGTCGTCCGGTTCGCGAACGCCTTTTTCGAGCCGCTTTGGAACAATAAGTACATCGCCAACATTCAAATCACGCTGAGTGAAACCGTAGGCGTGGAAGAACGGGGCGGCTATTACGAGCATTCGGGCGCACTGCGCGACATGGGACAAAACCATATGCTGCAGATGCTGGCCATCATGGCGATGGAGCCCCCGAGCCGGATGCATCCGGAGGATATCCGCGATGAGAAGGTGAAGGTGTTCCGCAGTCTGCGCGGCTTCCAGACGGCGGCGGAGGTGCGGGCCAATACGGTGCGCGGACAGTATGTCGCTGGCAATATCAAAGGCGAGCAGGTGCGCGGCTACCGTGACGAAGACAAGGTTAATCCGGAGTCGACGACGGAGACGTATTTTGCCGCCCGCGTATTCGTGGACAATTTCCGCTGGGCCGGCGTTCCGTTCTACATCCGTACGGGAAAACGATTGCCGGTGAAAACGACGGAAGTGGTCGTCGAGTTCAAGAACGTGCCAAACAACGTTTACTTGTCACGCAAGCATAAACTGGAGCCGAACCTGCTCGTGTTCCGCGTCAATCCGCTGGAAGGCATTTATTTCAAAATGAACGCCAAGCAGCCGGGGTCGGAAGGAACGATCGTTCCGGTTGCGATGGATTTCTGCCAGAGCTGCCAGATCGGGCTGAACACACCGGAAGCGTACGAGCGGCTGCTCTACGACGCCGCCCGCGGGGATTCCACGTACTTCACCCGCTGGGATGAGGTCGCGCTGGCATGGAAATATGTCGACAAAATCGCCTCCGCCTGGGGCGAGCGTACGGACGATTTGCACCTGTACTCGGCAGGCACTTGGGGACCGGAGCAGGGGCAGCAGCTCGTTGCCGAAGACGGCTTCCGCTGGTGGCCGGTGAACGGGCAGGACGAAGGCGAAGTCACTTGGGGACATACCCAAATGTAATGGCTAGTCGAAAGAAACCGAAAGAGAGCAGATCCGGTGGCGCCGGGTTCTGCTCTTTTTTGCTGGCGCATGTTGCGTCTTTTTTTCACCGCTTGAAATATGGTATGATGGAGTGTACAGTGCCGGCTAACGCAAGGGGGATCTTTACATGTCCAGACGCGCTTTTATACGCTGGATGCTCGGACTTCTGGTCATGATCGGGGCGGCGCTCGCAGGACTGATCAAGCTGCTGCAGCAATCGGTCGACCGGCAGACGGTCGGCGGGGCACAAGCACCGGATGGCGTCGCGCTGCCAAAGACGGAACCGGGGACGAATCCCGATCCGGCGGCGGGGAGTGCGACAGCGCCGTTGTTCTCGTTCATGATTCTCAGCGATTTGCACGTGTCGCCTGACGATCCAAACACGGTCCGGCATTTGAAGCAAGCGCTTGACGATATGAAGAAGTTTGAATCGCCGGTCGAGGCACTCGTGCTGACAGGCGATGTAACCGACTACGGGCGGGATAGGGACTACAAAGAGCTGAAAAAGACGTTGTCCACTTACAAGCTGCCCCCGGTTTACGCCAACATGGGCAACCACGATTATTATGACATTTGGATCGACCGGAAAGGGGCTTTCAATAAAGACACGATGCCCAACGGCAAAACGGACTGGCAATCGCGCGAGCGGTTCCAGAAGTTTTTCGGTTTGTCGAAGCCTTATCACGACGCTTGGGAGAAAGGGTACCACTTGATCCTGCTGTCGCAGGAGGCTTATGTGCAGGAGAAGCCCGAGGTAGGCGAAGGGGCATGGTATTCCGACGAACAATTGGATTGGCTGAAGGAACGGCTGGCTTCGCACAAGGACGGAAAGCCCGTCTTCATCATGACCCATCAGCCGCTGCCGCCCGCCGGACAAGACGGAGGATCACACCAATTGATTCCGGCGAAAAAATTCCGCGAGCTCTTGAAGCCTTACAAGAACGTGTTCGTGTTCTGCGGGCACCGGCATCAGGATTTTCAAGGGACGGTGGAGCATTACGTCAAAGAAAGCTTTCACTATTTTCATAACTCCTCGGTCGGACGCGTGCTGAACCGCAGCTATCAAAATGCGGCCAAGGAGAAGGCGCAAGGATTGTATGTGCAGGTATATCGAGACAAAGTGACGCTGCGCGGCCGGGCGTTCGAATCGGGAACGTGGCTGAAGGAAGCCGACTGGACCGTCAAGCTGACTTGAACCTACGGTGACCGGGAGCCGATGCAGCTTCCGGACCGCATCACTGAATATGATTGAGGAAGGAATAAACTGATTATGGGCACCGGATTATCCGAGAAATTACAAGAAGAAGTACAGAAGCGGCGCACCTTCGCCATCATCTCCCACCCCGATGCGGGGAAGACGACCTTGACCGAGAAGCTGCTGCTGTTCGGGGGCGCGATTCGGCTGGCCGGTACGGTTAAAGGGCGCAAAGCGAACCGCCATGCGACGAGCGACTGGATGGAGATCGAGAAGCAAAGAGGGATTTCGGTCACCTCCAGCGTGATGCAGTTCGATTATGAAGGGCATCGGGTCAATATTCTCGATACCCCGGGTCACCAAGACTTCAGTGAAGATACGTATCGAACGTTAACGGCGGCGGATAGCGCCGTCATGCTGATCGACTCGGCCAAAGGGGTCGAGGCCCAGACGAAGAAGCTGTTCCAGGTATGCCGCAAGCGGGGCATCCCGATCTTCACGTTCATCAACAAGCTGGACCGCGAGGGCCAAAATCCGTTCGATCTGCTCGAAGAGCTGGAGCAGGTGCTCGGTATTCGCTCATATCCGATGAACTGGCCGATCGGGATGGGCAAACAGTTTCGCGGCGTGTACGACCGAAAGCTGACGCAGGTCGAGCTGTTCCAAGGCGACGATCATAAAGAAATTCAAGTGCGCAAAGTGAGCGGCTACGACGACTCGATTGTGAAGGAAATCGCAGGCGAATTTTTTTACGATCAATTGGTGCAGGACTTGGAGCTGCTCGATGTGGCGGGCGACGAGTTCGACTACGAGAAGGTACAGAATGGCGAGCTGACGCCCGTGTTCTTCGGCAGCGCGATCAATAATTTCGGCGTGCAGACGTTCCTTGAGAATTTCCTGCAGCTCGCTCCGACGCCGACGCCGCGCAAAAGCAATGAAGGCATGGTTGATCCGCTGCACGAGAAGTTTTCCGGCTACATTTTCAAAATTCAAGCGAACATGAACCCGGCTCACCGCGACCGGATCGCTTTCCTGCGGATTTGCTCTGGCAAATTCGAACGGGGCATGTCGGTGAAGCACGTGCGGGTCGGCAAAGACATCAAGCTGGCGCAGCCGCAGCAATTTCTCGCGCAGGACCGCGATATCGTCGAGGACGCTTACCCCGGCGACATTATCGGATTATTCGACCCGGGTATTTTCCGCATCGGGGATTCGCTGTGCCAAGGTAGCAGCTTGGAATTCGACGAGCTGCCGACGTTCTCCCCGGAGCTGTTCTCCAAGGTGACGGTCAAAAACGCGCTGAAGCACAAGCAGTTCCAAAAGGGCGTGGACCAGTTGACCGAGGAGGGCACCATTCAGGTGTTCAAAACGATCGGCTTCGAGGATTTGATTCTCGGCGTCGTCGGACAGCTCCAATTCGAGGTGTTCGAATACCGGATGAAAGCGGAGTACAGCAGCGAGGTGCAACTGTCCCGGATGACCTACCAATTCGCGCGGTGGCTTGTTGGCGACGATATCGATCCGGCCAAGTTCCGGATCAACTCGCAGCTGGTGAAGGATAAGAAGGACAATTACGTCGCGCTGTTCGAGAACGAATATGCGCTGCGCACGGCGATGGAGAAAAATCCGAACCTGAAATTTCTGGAGACTGCGCCTTAATGGCGCCGATCCGATAAGCAGGCAGCCCTTCGCGGTCTTCATAGACCGGACGAGGGGCTGTTCGTTTTTTTTGCCGGGAGTGGCGAAATTTTTCTTTTTTTCTCATCGAATTTTCATCTTCGTTGTGTATAGTTAAAGCAGCGGCGGAGGGGCAATAATAGAACCGAGACGATTGCCGCTTTTTACTATTTCAAGCGCAGCCAGAGGGAACAGGATGAAAAGGATTCTTATCGTGGAAGACGAGCGAAATTTTGCCCGTTTTATAGAATTGGAATTGATACACCAAGGCTATGCCGTTACCGTCGTTGGAACCGGTCAGGAAGGCTTGGAAACCGCTACCCGCGATGCATGGGATACCATTCTGCTTGATGCCATGCTGCCGGGACTTCACGGCTTCGAGGTATGCCGCCGTATTCGCCAGGCGGGCTTCGCAACACCCGTCATTATACTGACGGCCCGCGACAGCGTCACGGATCGCGTATTGGGGCTGGACAGCGGGGCGGACGATTATCTGCCGAAACCGTTCGTGATCGAGGAACTGCTGGCACGGATTCGGGCGGTGATGCGGCGGAGTAAGCGGGGGGCGGCCGAGCCGCAAGAAGCGGTGACGTACCGCGATCTTCGGATCGATCCGATGACCAGAACCGTAAGCAAGGCTGGAGCGTTACTGGACCTGACCAAGCGCGAATACGAGCTGCTGCTGGTACTGATGAATCATAAGGACCGGGTATTGAGCCGGAATATGCTGCTTGATCTGGTCTGGGGATACGACTGCGAAGTCGAGACGAACGTGGTCGATGTGTACGTCCGGTATTTGCGCAACAAAATCGACGATCCGGCACAGCAGCGAAGCTATATTCAAACCGTCCGCGGCATCGGCTACGTCATCCGGTCATGAAAAAGCTGCGAATGCGCTTCACCCGGCTGCCGATCAAATGGCAGATGACCTTATGGTCGGCTTTCATGCTGTTCGTCTTGTTTACGGTCTATAATGCCGTTCAATATATAGGCATCAACCAATGGATGAGCAGCCGCGAAGTGGAATCGGTGCGCAAAACGATGGGCGAGCTGCAAAGTTATTTTACGGAAAAAAGCGATATACTGGATGCCGGCCAAATTGTCAGGAGCAGGCATTTTATTCAGAGCATCAATCAAAAAAATCAATTGATCCGGATTTTGGACGGCGAGGGAAAGCCGGTGCTGACGGTCCTTACGGCGCTGCCGGAGGATTGGGTGGCGCCGCGTCCGGTCACAAAGACCGAGCTTGAAAGCGTGTGGCACCAAGAAGAGCATCTGCTCGTTCTACGCGCCCCGGTCGTGTCGGATAAATTCCGTGGCACGATCGAAATTGTCAGCAATCTGGAGACGTTCGACGAGTTGAAAGGGGTCATCACGCTGGTCATGATTCTGGGTGGTGTCGGGGGGATACTGCTGAGCGGCCTGGGCGGCTTGCTTCTGGCCGGACGGCTGCTGAGGCCGGTGCAAAGCATAACGGAAACGATGAGAAGAATCCAGCGGAACGGACTGCAGGAGCGGGTGCCTTTTCACGACAACAAGGATGAGATTTCGGCGCTGGCCCGCGTGTTCAACGAGATGATGGATCAATTGGAAACGTCGTTCCGCAAGCAAAAGCAATTCGTAGAAGACGCTTCGCACGAGCTGCGGACCCCGATTGCGATCATTTCCGGACATTTGTCGATGCTGAATCGTTGGGGCAAGCGCGACCCGGTTCTCGTAGACGAATCGCTCGGCGCTTCGCTTGAGGAACTGGAGCGTCTGAAGGGACTCGTTCAGGAGCTGCTGGAGCTTACCCGCGCGGAAAATGCCAGTTCGGACGGCGTCACCGAGCTGTTCGATCTGGGAGAAACGATCGCCCAAATCGTTAAGAACGTCTCCGTGGTTCATCCCGAGTTCGAGATTACAACGGATGTGGATGCGCTGAAAGGCGTCCAAATCCGGCTGGTTCCCAATCATATCAAACAAATTTTGTTGATTTTGTTGGATAATGCGGTAAAATATTCGAGCAAACGAAACAAAATCCACGTTTCAACCGTCTTGGTAGAAGATACGATGCTGCGCATCGTCATCCGCGATTACGGTATGGGCATTCCGAAAGAGGAAGTGGAGCATGTGTTCGACCGGTTCTACCGGGTGGACAAAGCCCGCAGCCGCAAACGCGGCGGCAGCGGCCTGGGACTTTCGATCGCCAAGCGGCTCGTCGAGAAGTATCATGGGGACATACGTTTGGACAGCGAAGAGAACCAGGGAACAACGGTGACGGTACAATTACCGTTCAGCCGTTAACGGAAAGGATTACGGGAAGAGGAGAGATTGCGAATGTTGTTGAAATGGGACTATGATTTATTCGAAATGATCAACGGCTTGGCTGTCGATCATACGACGCTTAACGTGTGGATGCGCTTTTTTGCGGAATATGCGGAATATTTCTTTTATTTGGGCATCCTCGTGTATTGGTTCACTCGAAAACAAGAGAATCGCCGGATGGTGGCTAACGCGCTCTGTTCCGCTGCTCTGGCGATGGGGATCGGCTCGCTGATCGGCATGTTGTTTTACCGGAACCGGCCGTTCGTCAGCCACGAGGTTCATCAGTTGATCCATCATGCGGCCAATGCGTCGTTTCCAAGCAGCCATGCCATCGGCGCTTTTGTCATCGCCACCTCGATTTGGCTGTATCGCCGTAAGGACGGGTACGTCTGGCTTGCGCTGGCCGCATTGATCGCTTTGTCCCGGATCTGGACCGGCGTCCATTATCCGATCGACGTGACCGTCGGAGCACTGCTTGGCATCGGCTCCGCCATAGCCGTAAACAAGCTGTTCACCCAATGGACGCTCGCCCGGCGTTTGTTGGCCGCGGGGTTGTCGTTTTTTGAAAAAATCGAGCGCAAGCTCGGCTATAAATCGTAGAAAGACTGTTGGAGCAGTTGCCCGATTCGCGGCAGCTGCTTTTTTTTGCGGAAAATCGGGGTCCCTGCGTGTCCCGGCCGCCTGTCGTAGGCCTCTATACCTCACCGTGCTGCGGCGAAGGGCATACACTATGATGGATGAAAGAAACAAGGGCGAAGAGTGACCGGATGACGGAAGCAGAGGGTTCGTCAATGGCGCTGCAGTGGATACGAAGGCAGCTAGCTTGGTGTCAGCCGCTCTCCGGCCGAAGGAAGAAAGGTGGATGAAATGAGGAAGAGCAAACCGAATTACAGCAGCTACGTTGTGAGCAAATGGGCCAAAACCCAGGCGGTGATTCCGAATCGGGAGTTGGCCCAACACGTTCCCGAGACGCGCAAGCTGAACCGCGAAAGCTTAAGGGGGATGCTGGACCGGCACGGCATGGTCTATGTGAAACCGAACAGCGGCACTTACGGTATCGGCGTGATGCGGGTGGAGCGGCTGGCCGGCGAAGGGGGCGCGTCTTACCGCTGTCATATCGGAACGAAAATTCATACCTTTACCCAATACGATGACGTATACAGGCATATCGCGGGATTGACCCGAAAACGGATGTACTTGGTGCAAAAAGGCATCCATCTGCTCAAATATAAGAAGCAGCGCTTCGATCTTCGCGTCATGGTGCAGAAGACCCCGACCGGGAACTGGGAGACGACAGGTCTGATTGGGCGCGTCGCGGCGCCGGGCAAGGTCGTGACCAATGTGCATAATGGAGGAAAGCTCAAGCCTGTGGAAGTTTTGCTGCAGGGGCATGCCGGGAGCGCGGAAAAGTCAAGATTAACCTCAGGGCTGCGCAGGCTCGGCACTTCGGTTGCGAGGCAGCTTCGCTTGAAGTATAGAAGGCTCAAGGAAATCGGGCTGGACGTCGCGCTGGATGAGAAGCTGCATCCGTGGATTTTGGAGATTAACACGGCACCCGACCCTTATATATTCCGAAAGCTGAAGGATAAGCGTATCTTCGCGAGAATTTACCGGTACTCAAAAGCACACGGACGGCTTTAAGCAGCCGTCCGTCCATTATGAAGGGGGGCCCGCCTTGCGCAGCTCCCAAATCGGTGTTATCCCGCTTCGCCGTCCTTGGATGCAGCTTGATCGGTTTTGGGCAGGGCAATCGTGAACGAGGTGCCGATGCCGGGTGTGCTGTCTGCTTCGATCGTGCCTGCGTGGGCTTCGACGAGCTGCTTGACGATGGACAGGCCGAGTCCGGTCTCGCTGTTGCTCTTGGACCGGGACGGATCGGCCTTGTAGAACCGCTCCCAGATGAGGGACAGCTCTTCCTGGGACATGCCGCGGCCGGTATCTGCGATCACGATCACGGTATGCGTTTCCGTTTCGGATCCGGTCAGGCGGATCGTGCCGTATGCCGTAAATTGGATGCTATTTTTGACCAGATTGATGAGAATTTGCATCAGCCGGTCGTAGTCGGCATACACCTGCAGGTCCGGCTCGCATTCGATAAGAATGTGCAGGCGCTTCTCTTCAATCAACACCTCGAGCGACTCGTGAACGATTTCGAACAGCTCTTTGAGCGGCGTTCGTTTTTTGTTCAGCGTGATGAGGCCGCTTTCGATTTTTTCCATGTCGAGCAGCCCGTTGATGAGCCGGATCAGGCGGAACGTTTCCTTCTCGATGATGCCGTAATAATTGGCCCGCTCCTCCGGCGAGTGGACGAGATCGTTCTTCAGCCCTTCGATGATGCCGCGGATCGAGGTAAGCGGCGTACGCAGCTCGTGCGTCACGTCCATAATAAAATGGCGGCGCCGCGTCTCAAACTGCTGCAGCTTATGCAGGGCGAGCTCGAGCTGCTGGGCCATGGAGTTGAAGTCGCCTGCGAGCTCGCCCAGCTCATCCGATCGGCGGACCGTGGAGCGGGCGGCATAATCTCCCGCAGCAATTTGGCGGGTCGTCCGGCGCAGTGACAGGATGCTGGCACTCATGCTGCGGGAGAATAACCAACTGACGGCGACGGCTAATACGAAAATAACGACGATCATATAGATCAACGCTTGGTTAAGCGTGTCCATCGTTTCTTGAATGCCGTGGAGCGGGGAGAAGATGAAGAGATGCAGCTCATTTTTTTGTGGCTTCAGCTTGGTCTGTCTGTAAACGACGACCCACGGCTCCTCGGCGCCGCGTTCGACGATGAAGCTTTCGTTTTCCTTGGTGTTGGACATGTGCGACCGCAGCTCGTCCAAGAACGCTTTGCCGCGCAGCGCTCCGGGCATTTTCGGGTCGCGGTAGGCAATTTCGCCGGCTTGGTCCAGCAGGATGAACGACGTCCGGCGCTCGGCCAGCAGGTTGCGATACGCTTGCAGGGCGCTGGTCGGGTCTTCCCCTTCTTTTGCGAACAGGCGGACGATTCCCTTGGATACGCTGGTGAGCTCTTCCGTCTCGTTGTTGAACGTTTGCTGCTTCATGTAGTAGGTAAACCCGGCGGCCAGCAGGACGAGGATGAGCATGGACAGAAGGAGATGGGACAGAAACTGCCGCTGGAAAAACGTAAACCGGAAGCGCGGCCGCAGGTCGCTCAGCTTCATCGTCAATCCTCCAGCCTGTAGCCTACGCCCCAGACGGTCACGATCAGCGGATGCTCCGGCGAGGACACCTTATTACGGAGCCGCTTGATATGGACATCAACCGTGCGCTCTTCGCCCAAATAATCGTAGCCCCATATGCTTTCCAGCAGCTGTTCGCGGGTAAAGACGCGTCTGGGATGCCGGACGAACAGCGAGAGCAGATCGAACTCCTTCGGCGTTAAGTTGCTGATCGTATTCCCGCCGACGGTGGCGGTCCGGGAGGACAGGTTGACGACGATCGTCTTGTGCTTGAGCAGCTCATGCGGCTCGGCCGCTCCTTCCACCTCAGCCCCGCCGCCTCGATGGTACCGGCGAAGCACGGCCTTCATGCGGGCGATCAGCTCCATCGGGCTGAACGGCTTGCTCACGTAATCGTCGGCTCCAAGCTCAAGCCCCATAATTCGGTCCTGCTCCTGATCCCGTGCCGTAAGCAGGATGACCGGCGTTTCCCCTTTACGGCGTATATCTCTGCACAGGGCCAGCCCGTCCTTGCCGGGAAGCATCCAGTCCAGGATGACGAAATCCCACGTATACCGGTCAAGCTGTTCCTGCGCGCTAAGCCCGTCATGAACGAAGGTCGTATCATACTGTTCTTTTTGAAAAAACAAGTGAAGCATTTCGCAAACGGACGTATCGTCCTCCGCGATCAGCAGTTTCATGGCGGCACCTCCATCGAAGTCGGAATGGTTCGGTTAAGTTTGTTATCTCCAGCATAGAGGGTTCCAAGCGGGATAGCAAGTCAAGCGAGGGGCATTTAGTCCGGGCTGTCCACCGCGATTGATGAAGTATACCCTACCGCAATGTATTTTAGCGGGGCATGCGGTCTATGCACAAAAAACAAGCCCCTTGCTTGCCGGGCTTGTCTTGGATTGACTATCATATAGGCGCTTGATTTCTGCTAACTTCCGCTTAGAATCGGGTTGTCCGTACCTCGATCCCTTTCTTGTAGTTCTCGGTCACCGAACATCGGCAGCGCACGATGAACCGAAAAGCCGCTGAATCTCTGCGATGTTCACTTTGAATTCGGTTCTTTTCGGATGCGTGATCGAGCATATGTGGTGGCCGACGCGAAACGATACGGCACTATATTGGGCGAAGTTCGTATAGCTGGTGACGATGCAGTCTTGTTTGATGTCCATATGATTGATTTCATACACGGGGAGCGGGGTCATGAGTCCGGTCTTCAAAATTTTCGACAAGGATTCCTTGGAGGTCCACAGCATCGTGAGAGCGGCCTCGTAATCAAGAGGGGTGTCCGCGATCATGTGCTTCTCGGACGCTGTAATCTGCGATTCGATGGCACTGACGTTGGCACCGTCGATTTTCTCCAAATCGATTCCTAACGGGTGGGCCTCTGGAAAAGCAATGGCGGCCGCGATATGATCGCAATGCGTAATGGTGATCTGAAGAGGCTCGGTTCGCGGAAGCATGATGACCGGCTGCTGGAATACCCCCTGCTGTACCCATATTTGCCCAAGCTGAGGTTCCGCCATACGATTGTAAGCGGAGATCGCCTGCTTCGCGCAGTAGCGGCCGACCACAAAGCTATGCTTCCTTTTATATTGAAGCTTGCGATAGTAAGCCAGCTCCTGCTCATGCAGGGTACTCAACGCTTCCGTATCTTCATATGGGTATGTACGGCTGCTAAGACACAGCTGCGCTTTAAAGCGGCTGTCGGGCCTTATTAGCGCCAGTTCCTCCAAATACAATAAGGTGTCCAACACTACTTCTCCCCTCGTTTTCGTTCGTTGATGAACGTCGTTATGTATTTAATCGTTTCCTATAATTCGCCAGCTGTCAATAGGTGAAAATGTTTACTTTTTATTGAAGTGAACTCTGGTATTCAGGGTTGACATAAAAAGCCGGAGCGTGAGATAATGAACGCGCGTACATTTATTGTGAAGGAGGTGGCTGAAATCGTAACCCGAAAGGAAGTTGCGGAGCTGGCGGGAGTTTCCGAAGCGACGGTTTCCCGCGTATTCAACGACGTCGGTCCGATGAAGGAGCAGACCCGGCTGCGGGTGCTTCAGGCCGCCAAAACATTAAATTATCATCCGAACGCGATTGCCCAAAGCTTCGCCCGCCGCAGAAGCGGCAACTTGGGCGTCGTGCTGCCTTACGTGCCGAAAGTGCACATTTTCTCGACTTACTATTTCTCCGAAGTGCTTAGCGGAATCGGGGAGCAGGTGAAGGCTTCAGGCTACGATATGCTGCTGAAATTCCGCGTTCCCGGAGAGGAAAGCGATTACAGCGGTATTTTTCGGTCGCAGAAGGTGGATGCCTGCGTAATCCTCGGAGCGACGGATACACCCTCAGAGCGGGCGGAGCTAAAAAAGTTGGAAGACGGCGGGTTCCCGTTTTGCCTGATCAACCAGCATATGAGCGGAGAGTGGTTTAATGAAGTGGATGCGGATCATGAGGGCGGAAGCTACCGCGCAGTACGGCATCTGCTCGACTTGGGGTATCGGGACATTGCGTTTTTGAGCGGCTCACCCGAATTTTCCAATAGCGGCGACCGGCTGCGGGGGTACATGCAGGCCATGCGCGAAGCGGGACTGCTGCCGGCGGATGCCAAGGCTCCGGGTGACCTGCCCGCGCATCTGTACTACGAAGGCAACTACAGCCGAACAAGCGGAATGAAAGCGGCGTCGGCCATGCATCCGAACCTGAACCGGATCGAGGCCGTGTTCGCCTCGAACGACCGGATGGCGATCGGCTTGATGCAGGGGCTTCGCGAGTACGGGCACGTTCCCGGCCGGGATTATGCCATTGTCGGCTATGACGATTCGGAGGCAGCACGCGTGACCGACCCGCCGCTGACGAGTGTTGCCGTGCCGTTTTACGAGATGGGCCGGCTCGCGGCGGAGCGGGTGCTGAATCGCATCGGCGGGGGGAACGATGCGGACGGCGCATCGGAGAGCTTCAGACTGAAGCTGGATACGAAGCTTGTCGTGCGGCAATCGTGCCGCATCCTGCGGTAATACCGTCGCGGCGGCCGATTTGTTAAGGGACGGCGAAGGGTAATCAACCACAGGCCAGAGGAGGGAGGAACCGGTCGATCTGTCGATCGCGGAGCGTCGCTGGGTTTCCATCCGGGAAGTGTAGAAAGGGGACATCGAAGGATGAAAAAAGCATTGATCGTCTGGGGCGGCTGGCCGGGACATCAGCCCGCGGAAATCGCCGGTCTGTTCCGGGACCTGTTGATCGACGCCGAGTTCGAAGTGGAAGTGTCGGATACCCTTGAGGCGTTCGCCGATGGGGAAAAGCTGAAGACACTGGCTCTGATCGTGCCGGTATGGTCGATGGGGGAAGCCGATCCGGCGCTCATCCGGAACGTCTCGGCTACCGTTCAGAACGGCACCGGTCTCGCCGGCTGCCATGGGGGGATGTGCGACGCGTTCCGCACGGACGTCGAATGGCAGTTTATGACCGGGGGACAATGGGTCGCCCATCCGGGAAACAACGAGGTGGATTACGAAGTCAAAATTATCCCGAGCTCCAACCCGCTGCTGGACGGTATCGGCGATTTCCGCGTACGGAGCGAGCAGTATTATATGCACGTCGATCCTGCGGTCAACGTGCTGGCGACAACTCGATTCCCGGTTGCGCCTGGACCTCATTCGCTGAATGGCGCCGTCGATATGCCCGTCGTCTGGACGAAATGGTGGGGAGCGGGGAGAGTATTCTACTGCTCGCTTGGTCATGAGAAAGGCATTCTGGAAATACCGCAAGTGAACGAAATCATGCGACGCGGCTTGCTGTGGGCTTCAGACGGGCGGGCGGAAGCGGTCCGGAGGACTTGACCTATGAATAAGCTTAAAGCGGGCATCGTCGGCTGCGGGAAAATCAGCAGTATCTACTTGCAAAATTTAAGCGCGAATCCGGCGCTTGAAGTGGCGGCTTGCGCCGATTTGAACGTGGCCCGGGCCCGGGCGAGCGCCGAGGAATACGGCATCCCGAAAGCCTGCACGCTTGCCGAGCTATTGGCCGATCCGGCTATTGACATCGTCGTCAATTTGACGATTCCCTCCGCGCATGCCGAAGTATGCCTGCAAGCGCTGGAGGCCGGGAAGCATATCTACGTCGAGAAGCCGCTCGCCATAACCTGGGAGGAAGGGCGGGCCATTTTGGCCAAGGCGGCGGAAAAAGGGCGGCTCGTCGGCAGCGTCCCGGATACGTTTCTCGGCGGCGGCATACAGACCTGCATCAAGCTGATCGAAGACGGCTGGATTGGCGTGCCGGTAGCCGCCTCCGCATTTATGATCGGTCGGGGCCACGAGCACTGGCACCCCGACCCCGAATTTTACTATGCGAAGGGCGGAGGCCCGATGTTTGATATGGGGCCTTATTATTTAACCACCCTCGTGGCTATGCTTGGACCGATCCGCCGGGTTACGGGCAGCGGGTATCTCGTACTCGCAGCGCACGATAACCAGCCAGCCTAAATTCGGCCGTACGATTGAGGTGGAGACGCCGACCCATATTGCGGGCGTAATCGACTTCCGAAGCGGCGCGATCGGAACGATCATCACCTCGTTCGACGCGTTCGGCGGAACCGAGCTGCCGAGGATTGAGATTTACGGAAGCGAGGGGACGCTTAGAGTACCCGATCCGAACACGTTCGGAGGGCCGGTACGGATCCGCCGGTATGACGCCAAGGAATTCAGCGATATGCCGCTTACGCATGGCTCTACGGATAACTGCCGCGGTCTTGGCGTACTGGATATGGCCGCGGCGATTCGACAAGGGCGGACCAACCGTGCCAACGGGGAGCTGGCCTACCACGTGCTGGAGGCCATGCATGGTTTCCATGACGCTTCTACGTATGGAAAGCATTATGAGATGCACAGCAGCTGTGAACGTCCGGCGCCGTTGAAAGCCGGACTGGTCCGAGGGATTTTCAATTAATTGCAATAATATGAGGGAAAAAGCGCGCAGGGACCGTTCCCCGCACGCTTTTTTTGCCGTTGCTTTAAGCCAAATGCTCTTTGAGCGTCGCGATCATCTGGTTCTGCGCATCCGCTTCGCTGTGCTTCCAAATAATTTCGAACAGCACTCCAAGGCCCGGCAGCACACGTTCTTCCGCATCCATCGAATCCGCAATAACATCAAAGAGCTCTTCGTTGCTTTTGTCATGCATGCGCTGGACGATTGCTTGCCGCAAATTCAGGTTCATGGCAGTTCCTCGCTTTGTTGTCTTTTCCACTTGGTTGGTGCGATTTCGCTTTTATTAATATGCTCCGCTTGAATAAGATTCATGCCTCGGCACGAACTTTGGTGAACTGCCGCGCTTCTTGTTATAATAAAGAAATGAGAAGGGGGATGAGCACGGATGAAAAAACAATTCGCCGTCATCGGCATGGGACGCTTCGGCTCCAGCATAGCCAAAACGTTATCGAATCTCGGCTTTGAAGTGCTGGCAATCGACAGCAGCGAGCAGCGGACTCAGGAAGTGTCAAATATTGTGACCCACGTCGTTCAAGCCGATTCTACCGATGAAGAAGCGCTGCGCGCGCTCGGATTGCGCAATTTCGACGTCGTCATCGTCGCAATCGGACAAGATATTCAGGCAAGCATTCTCACAACGATTATCGTCAAAGAAATCGGCGTGCCGAAGGTTATCGTCAAAGCTCAGAATGAGCTTCACGGCAAGGTGCTCTGCAAGGTCGGAGCGGATAAGGTGATTTATCCGGAACGCGATATGGGTGTCCGGGTGGCCCATCATTTGATCTCATCCAACATTATCGATTACATCGAGCTTTCGGAAGACTACAGCATCGTCGAGGTTCAAGCATCCGGGCAAATGGTCGGCCGCAATCTGAGAGAGCTCGATATTCGAGCCAAATATGGCTGCAACGTGATGGCGATCCGAACCGGGGATAAGATGAACATCGCTCCACACGCCGAAGATATCATAAAACAAAACGACACTTTGGTCGTCGTAGGGACGAACGAGGATTTGAAAAATTTCGAAAAGACGTTTGCGGAATAGAGGGCCCAAGAAATCGTATGAACGATAATAAAAAGACTTTTTCCAGTGAATCGGCTATCATAAGCTCGGTTCAAAATCCGCGGGTAAAGCAGTGGACCGAGCTGCTCAGTCGCAAAGGGAGGGACAAGCAGGGACGCTTCCTGATCGAAGGTGTCCACCTTGTGCAGGAGGCGCTGCGTTCCGTTGACCTGATGCCGGAGGTTCTGGTGTATGCCTCCGATAAGAAGCAGGCGATTGCCGGGCTGCTGGAGGATGCAGCGGCTAAAGGAGTAGAAGGCGTCCCGGTAACGGAAGCCGTACTGGCCAAATGCACGGACACCGAGACCCCGCAGCCCGTATTCGCGGTCGTGCCGAAGCTGCCGTGGCGCGGAAGCGATCTGCTCGCGGCCAGTGAGCTGAACGGGCTGGTTGTCGTCATCGACGGCATCCAAGACCCCGGCAATCTGGGCACAATCATCCGCAGCGCCGATGCGGTCGGGGCCTCCGGCGTGCTGCTTGGCAAAGGAACCGTCGACCTGTATAACCCGAAAACGGTACGTTCGACGATGGGGTCGCTTTTTCATCTGCCGATCGTCCAAGGCGACTTGACCGAATGGCTACCGCGGGCGACCGAATCCGGCGTGCAGGTTGTCGCTACAAGCCTTCAGGGTGCAGTTAGCTGCTACGAGCACGATTTCCGCAAATCCACGTGGTTTGTGATCGGCAACGAAGGGCAAGGCGTCTCTGAGGAAGTTCGGCAGCTTGCCCGGCATCAGGTGTTAATCCCGATGAAGGGGCGTGCCGAATCGCTGAATGCGGCGATGGCCGCTACCGTCGTCTTGTTCGAGGCGATGCGGCAGCGGGGGCTATGAGACAACTAAATGCCTCAAGTTCTGACACTAAATTGAAATATAACTTAGTCGTGTAAACCTGGTGAGGGGAACCCCTTTAAACATTTTTCGGGTAAAAGGGTTTTCCTTTTATCAGATTTGCTCAAACCATATGACAGCATTACTGAAGCACCTAACATTTATGCAAAAGAGAAGCGACTGCCTAAAAGGAAAAAAATGTTTGTTGCGCATTATCCATTAACATGATATATTGTTCTTCCGGCCGTTGAGAGGCGGTCGTGAGTCAAGCAAATTAACGGATGATCTGCTTCGATTGATTCGTACTTTCGAGACGGATTGGAAGAAAAAAAGATATTGACTTTCAAGTGGTTAACATGATATATTATTTCTCGCTGCTTCGGCAGCAACGTTGAGTAAGACAAATTTGCTCTTTGAAAACTGAACAACGAGTAACGTGCGAATCTCATATGAGATTCAATTAAGCTAGTAAACGAATTGAGCTTTAATCAGCTTTTCTTTAATGGAGAGTTTGATCCTGGCTCAGGACGAACGCTGGCGGCGTGCCTAATACATGCAAGTCGAGCGGACCCTTCGGGGTTAGCGGCGGACGGGTGAGTAACACGTAGGCAACCTGCCTGTAAGACTGGGATAACTACCGGAAACGGTAGCTAAGACCGGATAAGTGATTCTCTCGCATGAGAGAATCAAGAAACACGGGGCAACCTGTGG
>NZ_JNVM01000024.1 GCF_000722545.1 Paenibacillus tyrphae | reverse complement strand
ATTATGCAGATGGAAGGGCTGCGGTGCCGTGTTAAGATAAAGAAACGTAAAGCAACTGGACAACCTACTCATATCGCCGAACATCTGCTGAAACGTCAATTTCAAGCCGATGAGCCGATGCAAAAACTAGTAACAGATATTACTTATTTGCCATTTGGCGGGAAAACATTGTACCTGTCGAGCATTTTAGACTTGTTTAATGGAGAGATTGTGGCTTACAGTATAGCTGATAAGCAAGATACATCGTTTGTTCTGGACACGCTACACCAGCTCCCAGATCGACCTGGTATGATGCTGCACAGTGATCAGGGTAGCGTATATACGTCTCAGGCCTACCAGGATACTGTAGAAGGAAAAGGCATTACCATGAGCATGTCCCGCAAGGGAGCCCGCTGATAATGCCCCCATCGAATCGTTTCATTCCACGCTAAAGTCTGAAACGTTCTATCTCGAAGGGCTTACCTGTACAACGACGGCAATCGTTGAACAAACCGTTCGAGATTACATTAACTACTATAACTCAATTCGCATTCAAACGAAACTAAATAACCAGTCGCCGATTAATTTCCGACGACTGGCCGCTTAAACTTGCAAGGTGTTTTGATCCCTGTCTTACGAACGGGGGTCAGTCCCACCGGGACAACGCCTTTTTTTATTGCGATCCACCGTACTTCGAAACCGAAGGCCACTACGCGGTGGAGTTCCGCAAGGAAGATCATCAGCGGCTGAGGGATGCATTGGCGGCAAGCCAGGGCAAATGGCTGGTCAGCTACAACGACTGAGCCCACATTCGGGAATTGTATCAGGATTATACCATGAGGCGGTCAGCCGCCTGAACAATTTGGCCCAGCGCTACGACAGCGGTAGCGCCTATGCCGAGGTGCTGATCGCTAATTATGATACCGGGGAACGGCTACGGGAGAGGCCGACTCAACCGGGCTTGTTCGAGGAGTGGGCGGAGCAGGCCGACATTGCCATGCCTTCCCTGGAATGGATGAAACCCTATCAACAAGGAGGAACAAACTCATGAACATTATCGAAATGAAAAGCCGCGTTGACGGCTTAGGGCAGCTACCCTGCCGGCGCTACTTTTGCAGGACATGCAAGGGAGATTACGTTACGCTCACCTATGCCAGTTGCTCAGGGGAGATGGACAACACGTATTGCCAGTTTGTACTTTCTCCGGCAGGCATTCGCTTGGTCCCTGGCGGACAGCATGGGGAGGCCGTCCTTGCAAGCCTATTCTATTGCCCTGTGATTATACCATAGTTAACGAGTGATTAAAGCTTTTCGGGGGCTTAAAACCTTATATGTAAAAGAGACTATATATTCGGGCTACCATCTCAAGGAGGGTAGCATATGCTGTAAAAATCAGGTGATTTTTCTGGAAAAGAGCAGGATTATAGGCCTATGAAGTCGAATTTTAGCAGAGAATGGAATATTAAGATGGTTATCTTTGCTCATGTGAGTGTGAAAGGAGCTAGAATTTTGAAAATAGTATCCTTGCCTCCTAATGCCCCTGTTCTCATGGAAGCTACTCGAGCTATAGGGTATTCTCTGGAGACAGCTTTAGCCGATATTATAGACAATAGCATAACAGCAAATGCTACAAAAATAGATATAAATTTCTTTCCGATTGGTAGTCCGTATGTCGCGGTGCTAGATAATGGGATTGGAATGCACCAGGAAGAACTAATAAACGCGATGCGCTATGGTAGCCAAAACCCTTTGGATACTAGAACAGTTGCTGACCTAGGTAGGTTTGGACTAGGTTTGAAAACTGCATCAATGTCACAATGCAGGAAGCTGTCAGTTATTAGTGTGAAGAATGGAGCAGTGACGGGCGCACAGTGGGATTTGGATTTTATTGCAACTTCAAATGATTGGTCCCTGAAATTGTTGGGTGAAGATGAAATTCAAGCTTGCCCGCATATTAATGAAATAACTTCTAATGGTTCTGGAACTATAGTTCTATGGCAAGAACTTGACCGGCTTAAAGTTGGAGAATTAAGTTTTGATGGCAACATGGGTAAACATATGGATCGCGTTCGTGACCATCTGTCTCTCGTATTTCATCGGTATCTCTCTGGCGAAGCAGGCTTAAGAAAGATTCAGATATTTATTAATAAAGTACCATTGAAATCAGCAGATCCATTCTTAACTGGAAAGAGCACACAAGTAATGGATGAGGAAAGTATTACTATAGAAGGACAAAAAATTGTTGTGCGTCCGTATATATTGCCACATATTTCAATGCTTTCACAAGCAGAGATCAACATGCTTGGGGGAGAAGAAGGGCTTCGAAAGCAACAGGGATTTTACATATATCGAAACAAGCGGCTACTCGTATGGGGGACTTGGTTTAGACTTATGCGACAAGGGGAGCTTTCAAAGTTAGCCCGTGTAAAAGTGGATATTCCTAATTCATTGGATTATCTATGGACCTTGGATATTAAGAAGTCTGTGGCTGTCCCGCCAGAGGTTGTAAGGAAGAATTTAGCTCCAATAATTGAGAAGCTGGCGGGAAACAGCAGACGAACATGGACTTATCGTGGAAAGAAAGAAACGGAAGACTCAAAAATACACATATGGAATCGTATTAGGACCCGAGAGGGCGGTATTGTGTATGAGATTAATAGAGATTACCCATTAGTTGATTCTATGGGTGAAGCTATCGGAACGGAAAAAAACATATTAGAGCAGTTGCTGACACAGATTGAACGAGGTTTGCCGTTAAATCAGCTGTATGTAGATCTGACAAGTGATGAACGAGTAGTAAATGAGTCAAAGGCATCCAAAGGCGAATTATTTCCGCTTTTAAATCGATTATTTGCTGGCTGCAGAAATGATCAAGAGCGAAAAAAGATGGTAGAAAGATTGTCAGTTACAGAGCCATTTGACCAGCACACAGAGTGGCTATCTGAATTTCTTTAGGAGGCAATGTAAAATGCTAAGCCAAAACGCCCAAATGCTAGAACGATTCATATCTATTGCAATTAATACTAAGTTCCAAGTTGAACCTCCTACAGAGGAACAGTTCATGGATGAGGCTATAGCGTTGCGAGCCAATATGCCAGTATCTGATAAAGAGTTTGAGAAAATTATCAGAAATCTTAAAGCTACATTGCCAATTACAATGGATGTTGGTGTTTATATTACTGAGCAGAGCGGAAACCATCAATCATGGCTGCCTGCACGGCGTGCTGATCTCGATTTTTTCTATTGGAACCGCTATAGACGGTATTTGGAGGATAATAAAGGCTGGAATGTCCGTGTAACAGCAAATTTGGATATAGTATCTACTGAAATTGTAGATTTACTAGGTGACCCTAAGAGCAGTACTCCTTGGGAACGAAGAGGCCTGGTATTGGGGGATGTACAGTCAGGGAAAACAGCGAATTATACAGCAATTTGCAATAAAGCGGCAGATACAGGATATAAAGTGATTATTGTGCTAACAGGAACATTGGAGAGTCTGCGAAAACAGACTCAGGAACGATTGGACAAGGAGTTTGCGGGGAGACTGAGCAAAGATCTGCTGGGAATTAAAAAGCATGTGGTTAAAAATGTGTTCGATGGTGTTGGAAAAATCGATTCCAGTAAAAGAATATCTGCATTTACTACTGTTAAGTACGATTTTAATTCTACTATTCTAAATAGCAATGATCTTACTTTGAAAAACATCAGTGAGCCCGCGCTTTTCGTAGTCAAAAAAAATAAGTCTGTACTTAAAAATCTTGAAAGCTGGCTGACTTCAAACAATGCAGACAATAATGGAAAAATTGATCTGCCTCTTCTATTAATTGATGACGAGGCTGACAATGCATCGGTGAATACAAAAAAGGAGGACGAAGATCCGACAGCAATTAATGCTGCTATTCGTTCAATTCTAAAACGGTTTTATAAATCTTCCTATTTGGGCATTACAGCGACACCATTTGCAAACATATTCATAAACCCTGAGACGAACGATGAAATGGTGGGGGACGATTTATTCCCTAGAGACTTTATTTATGTGTTGTCTCCTCCGACCAATTATATTGGGGCAGATGCTATTTTTGGTACAAGTTCAAATTATAGCAACTGCCTGGTTGAAATTGATACTGAGGAAATTGATCAATTCTTTCCATTTTCTCATAAGAAAGATCATCCTGTTGATTCCCTTCCTCCAAGCATGTTAGAAGCGGTCGGTTTTTTCGTGCTTGCAAATGCGATAAGAGATTTACGAGGGGATACAAGCGAGCATCGTTCCATGCTTGTAAATGTAAGCCGTTTTACTGATGTACAAGTTCATATAAAAGATCACATTAACACATGGCTAAATCAAATGCAGTCTGATTTACGAAATTACGCGGCGTTAGATGAAAGCGAGACTTCGCGTATCCCTTCTGTGCAATTTTTAAAACGGGTCTGGGACAAACATAACTTAGCAAAAAAGGCAGGTGTTGAATGGATCGACTTGCAGCAGAACTATTTATATAAAGCAGCTTCTCCAATTGAAGTTCGTGCCGTCAACCAGAGAACCGGAGCGGCCAGTCTGGACTATTATAACCATAAAGAGCACGGTTTTAGAGTAATAGCAGTAGGAGGCAATAGTCTTTCTAGGGGGCTTACTTTGGAAGGACTATGTGTTAGTTATTTTTATCGCAATTCTCAGATGTATGATACACTTCTTCAAATGGGAAGATGGTTTGGTTATCGTCCAAATTACGATGATGTATTTAAAGTTTGGATGGCTGAAGATGCTATTGATTGGTACGGTTTCATAACTGAAGCAGCAAATGAACTGAAAATTGAAATCAGCAGAATGAATAGAATGCATCAAACCCCGAGTGAATTTGGACTAAAGGTTCGTCAAGATCCAAACTCCCTTATTGTAACGGCACGTAATAAAATGCGGTCAGGAACACCTGTAAGCAGGCCAATAACAGTAACAGGCAGGTTGCTTGAGACGCCGCGTCTTAAATCGAATCCAGAAGTGTTGGCAGCAAATGAGAGGGTCTTCAGGCTTTTTGTAGCGAATTTGGATAGTTTGGGATATGAAGTGAAGGATGGCGTGCGGCGCGGTAAAATGTGGTCGGGAATCAGCAAGGATGTGGTTTCGGATTTGTTGCGCAGTTTTGATACTCACCCTTGGCATTTGTCTTTCCAAGGGAAAGCATTGGCTGAATTTATTGACAATAGTCCTGAGCTTAACGATTGGGATGTCTTTTTGCCGTTTGGATCTGTTGATGATGAATTTGAACTCGAGGGTGCTAATGGACCCATAAAAATCAAGAGAGAAGAGCGATCAATAAAAGAAGCGGATGGAATGATAAAGATCTCAGGAACCAAAGTACGGGTAGGATCCGGTGGCAGTACAAGAGCAGGTCTTACAAAGAAAGAGATACAGGAGGCAGAAAATGCTTTTAGACAAGGAAAGAATATCAACAAGAAGAGCATTCCTGACAGCGCCTACCTGGCAATTGATAGAAAACCTATTTTAATGTTGCATGTAATTAAAAGGAAGCAAAAAGATAATGAGAAACCCAATAACAAAATTCCAGATACACTTTTTGCGATTGGAATAGGATTGCCTGGTGATGGTGTACTGCGAACAGCAAATTATGTCGTAAATGTGGTTGAATTGCGCAACTGGGTGGATTTCGATGATGAGGATGATGATGACGATGCTGTCTAATGAAGGCTTGATTAATAAGTGGAATCAATTGATTAGACATTCAAATGGCTATGTTAGAATTGATGCAGATCATCCGCTGGAATGGCACATTGGCTATGAGGGTATTAATCAACGATCATTATTGCTTGTGACTGCCAATGAGCCAATAGACGTGGAATCATCAAAGTCCATCCTTGTTTCATCTGCTAAAAGGGCAGACGGGAAATGGGCGCTTGTTTTTAAACTTATTCGTGAAGAACAGGAAGAGGTATATATTAAACTTTGCTATGATCTAATTGAATCTTCGCGAGGCCAGATCGATACACAAGATGGTATTGAATATGTTCTGAATCGGTACACTCAATGGTTCAAACTGTTGGAGCTCCAAAAAAACGGTTTGCTCAGCGAATCGGAAAGAAGAGGGTTGCTGGGCGAAATATGCTTCTTACAGCAGTTAATTGAAAAAGGAGATCCGCTCAGGGCTGTAAGTAGTTGGATAGGACCAGAAGGTGCGGATCAAGACTTTGTCGATGAAGCTGGATGGCATGAGGTTAAAGCTCCAGGTATTGGATCTAAAACAGTTTCAATTTCCTCGCTTGAGCAATTAGATGCGGAACTCCCTGGAGAGCTTATTTTGTTTTTAATAGATAAGACTGCGCCAAATGGAACAAATTCGTTTACCCTAAGCAGAAAAGTCGCTGAATTGCGAGAAATGGTTCAAAGCAACATTCAGGCACTTGACTTGGTAAATCATAAATTGCTGCAATATGGGTATATGGATATGGCTGACTATGAGAAGCAGTGGTATCGATTGGGGGGGACCCTGCGATATAGAGTGGATGAACAATTTCCGAGGCTTATTAAAAGTAATGTCCGATCTCAAATAGCTGCTGCTAGCTACCAATTAAGTATTCAGGCCATTGAGGATTGGAAAATTGATTAATAGTGGAGGATATTATGGAATTGCAAGAATTTCGAAAGGAGCTCTTGGAAGATGTGCGATCTACCGCGGCAGCATATGGAGAAGGCTCAAGCGCTGCCTTTGTTGGTATTGTTTCCAATTATTTGATAAATGCTGAGGTTTTACCGGACTTTGAGCCAGCGTTTTTTATTGGCACTGGCTTGCGCAATCGCAAGTTGCGGATTGATGGATATGCATTAGACGATTTTGATTATACAATGAATCTAATAGTTGCTGATTATGTTGGTGAGGATAAAGAGAGAACACTTACGCGATCAGAGGCGGAACAAATTTTTGAGTGGCCTATTCGATTCTTGGACGAGGCATACAATTATAATCTTCACGAGAAAGTAGAGATTAGCAGTTCAGCAGCAGACTTGATCGATATTTTAAGAAACAATACGGATCGAATTCGTAAATTTCGTGTTTTGCTTTATACAGACGGATTTATGAGTGGTAGAATTGAAAGCTTTCCTATCAGAGATTTTGAAGGGGTATCTGCTGAGTTTCAAATATGGGACGTTGAGCGGCTCTATAAAATGTTCCTCGCAGATTCTGGACGTGAGAATATTGAAATAGACTTTACGCAGTATTCGGCACAGGGCATACCCTGCTTGGATACTAGTAACTATGGCGAAGATTCCTACCGCTGTTTCCTGGGTGTAATTCCAGGTACAGTAGTGGCTGATGTATATGATCGTTATGGAGCACAACTATTAGAAGGAAATGTGCGATCTTTTCTTAGTACAAAAGTAGCTGTAAATAAAAAGATAAGGGAAACGATACTTAACTCACCGCGCATGTTTTTCGCGTTTAATAATGGCATATCTGCAACAGCTGCAGAAGTAACAATCGAAAGTACGTCCGAAGGGAAGTTTATTACTTCCGTAAAGGATTTTCAAATAATCAATGGTGGACAAACAACGGCCTCTTTATCTAATGCCCGTTATAAGGATAAAGCCGATCTTAGCGCTATCAGCTTGCAGATGAAATTAACGGTAATTAATGCAGATCTAGACGAGACTCATAATCTTATGCAGAAAATATCGCGATCATCAAACAGTCAAAACAAGGTAAGTGATGCTGATTTCTTCTCGACTCACCCCTTTCACATTCGTATGGAGCAAATATCAAGAAGACTCTTCGCGCCAGCTATAGGCGGAGCACAGCATGATACTCACTGGTTCTATGAACGCGCAAGAGGGCAGTATTTGCAAGCTCAGATGCGCATGACTAAAGCTGAGCGCAATCGATTCTTAACCCAAAATCCTAAGCATCAATTGATTACTAAGACCGATTTAGCGAAAGCGCGGAACTCATGGCGTGGTTTGCCTCATGCGGTAAGCAAAGGGGCACAATCGAACTTTAATGAGTTTGCACAATGGGTTGATGATGAGTGGTCATTGTCAGACGAATCATTTAATGAAAGATATTTTCAGGAGTCACTGGCCCTTTATATTCTATTCAAGCATGTAGAAAAGCTGGTTACAAAGCAGACATGGTATGAACAAGGATATCGCGCTAATATCGTTACGTACTCTATAGCGCTATTGGCGCACCTAATCAAGAAGCAATACCCGACAAACACTCTTGATTTGCAAATTATTTGGAACAGACAAGAAGTTCCAGAATTAATCACGAACCAGCTAAGCAAGCTGTCCAAACTAGTGTTGGATTCCATTACAGATCCTTCTAGAGGAATTGCCAACGTAACTCAATGGTGCAAACGAGAGGCATGCTGGAATCGAATAAAAGAGCAGGATATTTCACTGGATACAGGCATTGAGACATTACTTATCGATGTAAACAATGCTAAATCAGAAGCCAGAAGGGCGCGCAAAGATCAAAAGATGGTGACAGGCATTGAAGCCCAAACAAAAGTGGTTAATTATGGGGCTGATTATTGGAAAAGAGTACAGTTATTTGTTGCCGAAAAGAAAATTCCCTATCATACTGAGGCGGAATCACTAAAAATAGCTTGCCAAATGCCTGCGAAGCTGCCAAACTCAGTACATAGCCAAAAGTTGCTTTCTTTACTAAGTAAGGCTGTGTCTGAGGGTTGGAAAGAGGATTGAAATGAGGTGTGCTACTTTGTATAGAGTGTTGGATTTATTTGCAGGGGCAGGCGGAATGAGCTTGGGGTTCTTGCAATCAGACAGATTTGAAATTGCTGCGGCAGTAGAAAAAAATGAAAATGCTCAAGCAACATATATGCGAAACCATGAACATACCGCTATGCTAAGTGATATTTTGGATATTACTGATTATGACATGTTTCAACATGAGTATGGAGATTTTGATGTAGTTGTAGGGGGGCCTCCATGCCAGGGGTTTTCAAATGCCAATCGGCAAAAGAACCATATAGTAAGCCAAAATAATAGTCTTGTTAAAAAGTATGTAGAGGTCATACTAAACCTTAGACCGAAGGCTTTTGTTATGGAGAATGTGCGTATGCTAAAGTCTGAAATTCACCGTTTTTATTGTTCTTATAATGATGGTTTTGAATTTGAGCGTTTGGGCTTAAGTATTCATAATGAAACCATTTGCCTTCTCAATGCTGAATGTCCTGTATCGGATATCAATCAGTATTTGCTTGACTCTCAAATAGTTGATGAATTAATATTGCCAGAAAAAGCTTTCTATGCTTTGCGAATGTTCCTCAAGAATTCCAGCAATGAGCAGGAGCGGGAAAGAGTCTTGGAGAAAAAAGGAAAGCAATGTATCAAGATAATCGCTTTATTGCCTGCAAGAAGCCCTGAAATATCAAGGGAGTATGTTAATTTTGAACAAACTGCCTTAAATGTTTTTATAGATTTTGCTGGGGGAGAAATAACATTTGAAGAAGCAGTGCCATGGATGACTTCTTATATTAATGTTCAGCGATTAATGTTGCATACGAAAGAGTTGTTGGACAATAACATTATTGTTGATTCCTTAAGGGTAGAACCGAGGGGAGTATACGTCAACGTAAAATCATATTCAGTATTCGACTATATTAGCAAAAAATTAGGAGAGTCATATGATATAAGCGATAATGTACTTAATGCTGCTTGGTTTGGTGCCCCTCAGCTAAGAGAAAGATATATAGCACTGGGAATAAGAAATGATCTAGGTATTCAGTCCGAATTGCCTGCCGCGGAGTTTAAACCGGCAGAATTTCGTACCGTCTATGATGCAATATCGGACCTGGAATCAGTTGCTCCGAGCTTTAACATAGAAGATGCGCCTATTAATCTGAACAACGAATATCAAGCAACTGCATTAACGGTACAGCTTCGCAATTCTGTCGTATTGACCAATCATATTGCAACTGAGACACGAGAGAAGGCTAAGAAACGATTTAAAGCGTTGCAGCCTGGTCAGAACTTTCATGATCTTGATCGCAGTTTAATTGAAGATACTTATACAAGACCGGAAAGAACTCAAAATTCTATATATTTACGTCTGGAGTATGAAAAGCCCTGTGGAACTGTTACTAATGTACGGAAGTCGATGTGGATACATCCTGTTATTGATCGAGCGATAAGTATTCGTGAAGCAGCTAGGTTACAGTCTTTCCCAGACAGCTTTGTGTTTGTAGGTACAAAAGACTCGCAATATCAGCAGGTAGGGAATGCTGTTCCTCCAATAATGGCTAAAGCTATTGCATTGAAACTTGCCTGGTTGCTCGATTTGTGCAATCTAGCAAGCGATGAGCAAGGAGGCCTTGCAAATGGTGGATTCATTAACAACAGAGCAGCGGCATCAGATGATGTCAAAGATTCGATCAAAGAACACGGTTCCAGAAATGATCGTAAGGAAGTATCTGCATAGCAAAGGTTTTAGGTATAGACTACACGATAAAAAATTGCCTGGTAAGCCCGATGTTGTTCTGCCTAAATATAAAACAGCTATTTTTGTTCAGGGATGCTTTTGGCATGCGCATAAGGGATGTAAATATTACTGTTCTCCTAAATCAAATACCGAGTATTGGTTGAAAAAGATCGAGGGGAATATTTTGCGTAACCAACTTAACCAGCAAGCACTCAAAAAGATGGGGTGGAATGTAATTATTGTATGGGAATGTGAGTTGAAGAGAAGCGCTGAAGATAGATGTTCGAATCTAATTAAACAAATATTAAATTTACCTTGTTGAAGCGGTCAAGAATAAATCGATTAGAAGCTCGCCTCAAAAAATTCATAGATTATTTAGGAATAATGCTTACTGATTATAAATTGCTTTTTGATTTATGAAGGGTGATTCTATGGAAAGCGTAACAATAATAAAAAAAATTAAAGATCATGCATTAAACAGAGTAGAAAAGTATATTTCAGGACTATCAATAAGAGAACAACAACTATTTATTAATGAAGTGATACGCTATTATGATCAAATTTATGATTCGGTACTTCATAAAAGCCATGGAAATAGTGATAAAGATCTTAATTTTATTGATTTTTCGCTTCCAATAGCATTTCGTTACCTGTATAAAGATTATAACAAAGTTGAAGGGTTCCCATTAACACCTTCAACACCGCAATCTATACAAAGCGTTAAGACATTCTTGGGTATTTGTTTTAAAGCAGGACTTATGGAAAACTATGAAGAACTGCTTCGGTTCGGAATATTAAAGTATGAACTTATTAGAGAAAAAAGTGTACGTCTATCCTATGTAAATAAGCACTATTCAATTGAAAGATATGAAAAAACAAAGACTGTTAAATATTCCCATGCGATATTGAATTCCTTAGGAAATGAATACATTAAAGGATTTAGTCAACTTCCAAAGATTATAAAAAAGATGGAAAAATTGGTTTATACATGGAATTATAATTTTATAGGTTATGATGCTGATCCCGAAGTAGACCTTTTTTTCATTCGCAATGCACAGTTAGATTTAGCACAAGCAACAGAATGGGATGGATTCTCTCAAACTTCTAAATTTGGAGATATAGAGTATCAGTTCTTTCTTGATGCACTTCTTGCTATTGAATCAATATGTTTAAAGCATTTGCAATTTGTTGAGGCAGCAATGAAAAAGGACCCTAACTTAGAAAAAGTTAATATTCTGCCTCTTGTTGTAGATTATGATGTTTTTTTAGATTCGTTGACATACATTTTAGGCGTTCCCACAGAAATGAGTGAAAAAATATTCAACACCTTTATATTTGATAATCAGAATAAGGAATACTACAGTCATATAGGTGCTCCAAGCCCATTATTCATAAAAATATCTTCTACACAGTTGTTGCGTTCATTTACTGGCTGCATTTATAGGCCTATAGATTTTATGTTGTCTGAATTAAAAAGGCAATATTCAAAAGATTGGGACCGCAACACAAAAGAAAGAGAACAATTATTTAGAAACGAGCTTTATAATTATTTCGATAACAATCGTTTTATTACATTGAATAGAAGTATAGATATTTATGAGAATGGCAGAATTATCACAGATATTGATGCATGTATTCTTGATAAAGAGACAAAAGATATTGCTTTTATTCAACTGAAATGGCAGGACTCAATCTATGAATCGACACGATCACTTATAAGTAAAAGAAAGAACTATATAGAGAAATCGACAAAGTGGGTCAATGATATTGAACAGTGGGTTAATAAAGTTTCAGAAAAACGGATAGCTGATTTTCTACAATTGAGTCCACAACTTATCAACAAAGATAAAATCAAAATTTTCGTAATTGGTAGACACAATGGAAATTACTCGGGAGACGAAAAGCCATATAGTAAAGTTGCTTGGTGTCAGTGGTACAACTTGATTGAAATAATTGGAATGCATAAAAAAGAAGATATTACCATACCAAAACTTTTTGACTTAATTCAAAAGGAAAGTCCTTATAATCAAAAAAACGAAATTAAAACTTCTGAAATTACATATGGCAACTATTCTGTTGAGTTGACTGCACCTCCATATAATCAAGCTTAGAGAAATCTGGTCCTTGTTAGAGATCATTAGTCCACAGTTAGTGGTTAGAAAGATCCACATAAACTAAAGCCATGTTAGCCAAAAGAAGGCCTATGAGGGATGACATACTTAGGGGGGAACTAGTAAATTGGCAATATAGCTTTCTCTTCCTTTTTTCTTCCGCGGCATTTAATGACTGCGAGAAGAAAAGAAACCCTGGACCGTCTGCAGCAAGCGATGAAGGAAAACCCTAAAGCTTCGCAAAAGGAACTAGCCGAAATGTTGGGAATTTCACAAGGTTGGGTCAGTCAGTTACTTAGGAAAAGTGCTGATTCATAAATGTGCTATCATACATTTAGATAATTGTTTTTTATTCGCCACAACAAATTAGAAGAAATCACATTCCAATTTTGCATGTTTAAGGCGGAATGTAACGATAATGAAAAGATTGCATACAGGTAGGAAGGTGAGATGTCATGAATCGTGTTCAAGATTTAAGCATATTAATCAAGCTTACTGGCGAACGTGCAAAATTGGATGCAAAAGCAAATGGGACTTACATTGTATATAAAACGGATAAAGGTGAAATTGTCAGAGAATATGCAAATGGTGAAATCATATCAATAAAAGATCCAGATATACCTCATGAATGGTGAAATTGTGTTGCAAGTATCGTATCCTGAGATATCAGGTTCCCCACTCCCATGGGTTCAAAATATCAAGGAACAGCTAAAAAGTTGAAAGTCAAACCTCTCATGTTTACCCATTCCTCTTTATATTTTTTACCGACTGTTGACTCGACAGGGAATCTATGTAGTTTGTTGCCGCGGTAGTGATGAATATCAGATATCAAGTCACCTTTCCGATGTCATTGAGCTGGTACTTTTTTATTTCAATTATTGATGTCGTTTCCATCCATCGAATATAGCTTTATACTTAGAGTATGGGCATGGAACTAGCCCTAAGGCGGGGAAGGGAATGGTAATATGAAACGAGCAATCGAGTTAGCCTCCTGAAATACGCACTTTACAATTTTAGGAGGTTATCCAATTGAACTTCACTGTACTCGATATGAACAAATGGGAAAGACGGGCGTACTTCGAGCATTATTTACATGCGGCCAGATGTACATTCAGCATAACGGCCAATTTGAACGTTACCAAACTGCTCCCAACCCTTCGGGCAAAAGGTCTCAAGTTTTATCCTGCGTTTCTCTATATGGTTACAAAAACGGTGAATGAGCATCGCGAATTCCGCGTTTGTTTCAATAATGAAGGGGAATTGGGGTATTGGGAAAAGTTGCTGCCCAGCTTTACCTTTTTTCATAAAGACGACAAAACGTTTTCTACCATGTGGACCGATTTTTCGACCGACTTCGATGTGTTTTATCAAAACTATCTGGATGATATGAACAGGTATGGCGAAGTGAAGGGCTTGTCTGCAAAAGGGAATGAGCCGCCGAACACGGTTAATGTTTCATGTATTCCCTGGGTTAGCTTTACTGGGTTCAATCTGAATATTTATACGGATGGACGGTCTTTGCTGCCGATTACGACATGCGGCAAATATTTTGAACAAGCCGGCGAAATTTTGCTGCCCGTTTCTTTACAGGTTCATCATGCGGTTTGCGACGGATACCATGCCGGTGTTTTTATAAATGAATTGCAGGAGTTGGCTAATAATTGCGAGCAATGGTTGCTTCCTGATCCTGCTGCTACGTAAGACAAATGACCAATATTCTAGCCATGTAAAGAGGGGCGAGCCCCCTCTTTTTTTGTATCTCCCGCAACAATTTTATCTATCCCTCGTCCCCCAATCCCACTGTCGTAATACTTTCACCCTGTTCGAGTGCTCCAAACTATGGAATAATCAACCTCAGGAAGCCAACGCCGCAAGGCGCGCAGCTTCCGGGAAAATCTCCTCAGGCTATCGCCATCCTTCCTTCTACACTCATTGGATATTAGGGTGGCGGCTTTCCTGAAGAGATTGTCCATCATCAGGCTATCGCATCTCTTCCTTCTACCTAACCCTGATTTTAGAGATGCGAATTTCCTGATGACGATCCATCCGTTATGGAGAGGAGGCATCCGGGCTCACGTGTTGTTTACTTCCCGGAGTCTTATAATGAGAAACGTCATTTACCTGAGAAGAAACAGAAAAGTCATTGTCCAACCCGGCCGTCATGTTCTTCCCGATAAATATATGGCAACTGCCTTGAAAAATATCGAGTACCTGGGCTTTACGTTCTCCAAATCGTTAATGGAAGTCCTCCGCACCCTGTCCATCGAAGAGTTCACGGCGTTCTACCACCAGTTTGTGGCGGACTTGAAATCGCTCCTGGGAGCGAATGTGAGCTTCAAGCCGATGTATCCCAATTTTCCCGAGCAAGTGATGCTGCTCAGCCAAGCCGAGCTGTATCTGCACGCCATCTATCACTACCTCACCCTTGAGCTGCCCGAGCACAAGGCCCTAGAGAGACTCCCGCTGCTGGATCAAGTGGATCTGAAAATCATCGATCTGGGAAGCGCGGAACATTTCGATCAAACGATCCACAATCTCATCGCAGCGAACGGCTCGATTTCAGAACAAGACAAGGAAGATATTGAATGGGTCATCGCAGCCTACGACGATCTAGGTGCTGTGCTGCCGAATGAGATTCCTTTGAAAGAAAATGTGGGCTTTGTGGTCGGTGCGCTGCTGAAGTACAACAAGGCCAGTCTTGACCTCGTCGGAAAATACGTGAAGACGGCAACGGATGTGCTTCGTTTGGCTGTTGCGCTTTCGGATGGGGATGTCAGTCTGGCGGCGAACACGAAGTTCCGCAAATTCAAGCGCGCGGAACGGCGCTTGCTTCTGGGGATGCTGGATCGGTGCGGCAATATCGTCGAAGATATGCTGCGCTATAAGCATCGCTGGATACGTCTTGGAGAAATTTTGCACCCCGCCGAATACAAAAACCGGTATGCTCGCTGCCAAGAGGCCTTCGATATTCTCCGCAACGATAAACCGTACGAAACGTTTGGCGGAAAAGTGGAGCTTGCGCTTCGCCGGAAAGATACGCTGCTCGCGGCAGCTTTGCTGAAAACGCGCGCGGGCGAATTTGCCAGACGGTTGGATCATCTGTTGCGGCTGTCCGAGGATACCGCGCAAGTGATTGGCCAGTTCGCCGAGGTCGCCGATCAGGCGTCTACGCCCGTACTGCTGCAGGTCATGGTTCATTTTAGCCATCGGCAGGAGCTACACGAGCTGCGCACCTTTTTCCCAAAAGGAAATGTGGCGAAGGCCATGGCCATTCCGAATACGCTGCCGGGTATTCATCCGGATGCTTGCGAAGCAGTGGTCGACACATGCAGACGTACCTTGATCCGCCGCTTCTCGGAGCTCCCACCGCTAGGAGACGTGTATATCGACGAAAGTCTGAAGCAGTATTTGATGCCGTTCTCGCAACGGTCGGCCAGCAAAGCGCTGCGTACGATCGTGCGAGGCAGCCGGGTTCGGATGCCGGAAGGGGATACGATCCGCTTTTTCCTCTGGTGGAAGGAAGGGATGGTCAACGGCAAGCATACGGGGCGCGTCGATATCGACTTGTCGGCGGTGATGTATGATAAGAATTGGCAGTATGTCGAGCATATATCGTACACGAATCTGCGGTCCGACAAATACAAAGCCGCGCATAGCGGAGATATTACATCGGCTCCCCAAGGCGCTTGCGAGTTTATCGATTTGCATATTCCTTCGATCGTCCGGTATGGCGGCCGATTCATTGTCGCCTCGCTGAATTCGTTCACGGAGCAGCCCTATTGCAACTTGCCGGAATGCTATGCCGGTTGGATGATGCGGCAGTCCCCGAAGACCGGGGAGGTATTCGAGCCTTCGACCGTGGCCGATAAAATCGACCTCACCGCAGATACCCAGATTGCCATTCCGGTTATTCTGGATCTGGTGGAACGAACCGTGATCTGGACGGATTTGGCTTTGAAGAAGCATCCGTATTACTATAACAATGTAGAGGGCAATCAAAAAGGGATGGTTCTGATGGGGAAAGCTATGACTACGCTGACGAAGCCGACCCTGTATGATTTGTTCACGTTGCACGCGACGGCCAGAGGACGCATGGTAGAGCAGGCGGACGAAGCCGAGACGGTGTTTGCCGTGGACCGGGGCGTTACGCCATATGATATTAGCACCATCATGTCGGAATTCGTTGTTTGACTAGACGTACATTGGAACGCCTTAAGGGGCGTTTCTTTTTTTTACAAAATGAGGAATAGCCGTAGTCACACATGCTGGGAGCCGATGAAGCATCATCAAGCCGGGAGGCCTGAATGCCGCATCGGCTTTTCCCCGTGCGCCTGCCTTGGCCGGACACGGTCCCACCGCTCAGCCAGACACACCAGTTGCTCTTGCTTCCCCGGCCGCGTCCGACTCCAGCGCTTTGATTTTCTTCACCCGCCCGATCATCAGACCAAGGAGAGAGACGAACAACCCGGAAAGAACGAACAGTAAGCCGATGCCTCTGCCTTGCCCGGTCCCGATGAGCTGCCCGACCGTTTGGCTCAGCGCCCCGTCCGGAAGAAGCAGCGGGTTAAACACGTGATCCGATAAGAAGCCCGCCGACCCGAAGGCCAGGATGAAGCCCACTTGGGAGATGGCATAAACCATGGACCATACTCTGCCTTGGTTTTCGTTATCGACGTTCGTCCGGATAAGCACCTCCAGACTTGTATTCACAAACGGAAGTGTGACGAAAAAGAGGAACCCGAATACGATGATCATCGCAACGGCCGGGAACAGGCCCATCAGGGCATAAAACAGACCAGCCAGCGCAAGAAACAGGGAGAGGATGAAGACTTTGCTTTGTTTTAAGCCAAATACGCCGATCAACAGGCTGCTTACCAGCATTCCGGTTGCGGATAAGGAAAGGGCGATCCCCAAGGTCCTCGAATCGGCCAAAGCCAGCACCATCGGCCCGAACAGCGATTGAAGCAGCCCGATATAAAAGCAAACCATAGAGGTTAACACAACCAGCCATAGAATCCCTTTCCGGGAGAGGAGATAACGGAAGGAATCGGTCAGATCCCGGAAAAAATTCCGGTTATCCTGCTGTCGCGGGGCGGCCTCACGCTTCGTAATCACCAGCACGGCAGCAACGGCGATCACGAAAGTCATGATATCCAGGATGAGAACCAGCTTGATGTCAAAATAACTGACCAGGAATCCGGCAATCATCGGAGAGATGAGATATTGCGCCGATCCCGCCAACTGAATAAGCCCGCTGGCCTGGGAGTACTGCTCTTCGGACACCAGATCGGAGACGGCGGCTTTATACGCGGGGATCTGGATCGCTGCAGATACCGAGCTTAAGGCGACTCCCAAATAAATGTGCCACAAATCCACGTTTCCGGACATCATGATGAACAAAATGAACAAGATACCCGCGATCGACCCGGCATCCCCCAGGATCATCATCTTCTTGCGGTCGAACCGGTCGGCAAGCACCCCGGTGAACGGAAGCATAAGAAACGACGGCAAAAAATTAAAAAGAATGATCAACGAATAGTCCATGGCCGACTGGGTCTTCTGAAACACAAAGACCCCCAGCGCAAAAGCCGTCAGTCCGCTCCCGATCGCCGAGAAGAGCTGCCCCGACCAAACGATAAGAAATTTTCGAAACGCTGCGTCCCGGATGTTCATTTCCGCACCCCCACCTAAATAAATGAAAAGGAGCCCCGCTTCGCGCCTAAGGACCTCTCGATCATCGCCTGCATGGACTTAAGCCGTCTCGTCTGCTCTTCTTGATTCCAGTGGAAGAGGCCCGATTCCAGCAAAAATTGCGACCCCGCCAGAAGAAACTGGACGGTTTCCAGCGGATGCTCCACATCAAACAGGGCTTCTTTTTTGCCTTGTTCGATGACTTGGGCCAATATAGGCGAGATTTTCACGATAATCTCGATGTTACTCCGCTCGTGAAGCTCCCGGTTCTCGGGCCGGTGCAGCCCTTCCATCAACTCGCTTTCGTTGACCGCAAGCTGATGTTGCCCCCGCAGCATGTGGCGCAGCTTATCCATTATGCCCATCGCAGGGTCGTCCGCGATTTGTTGGTAGGCTTCGCAGAGCCGGTCGACCAGCTCGTGAACAAGCGCGTCCAGAATTTGTTCCTTCGACTTAAAGTAGTAATAAAAAGTCCCTTTCGCCACGCCGACCTTCTGAATGATCGCCTCCACGGTCGTGCCCGCATAGCCGTGATGTCGAAACAGCTCACCAGCCACCGTCAAAATCTCTTGTCGCCGCGTCTTCGGATCTTTAACTATTCGTTTCATACTGATACCTCCTATAGACTGACCGTCAGTCTATAGGTTATACTACCATATGACTGACCGTCGGTCTATAAGGAATTTTGGAGCTGTTTTCCAATCACCGCACCTTTTTTGCGAAAAAGGATCGGTTGCAGTCGAATCTATATTCATCATCTTAGAGAGAAGGAATATCACATGAGCAATTACCCTATCGATGTCAGCAATTTTCATGAGACTTTACTGCGTTTAAAAGGAATGGTCAGCGTAGAAAGCCACGTGGAGAATTTGGAGCCGATCGACCGTGAAATGCTGTCCCTGTCCGATTATGCCCACCTGCCCCACGCCACTTTAAGACGCACCAACGGCGGGCTGGAAAACGAGGTGTTCCTCCAGATTGAATTTGAGATCGAACGGTCCGAAGAGGGCTTGATCGCCCTAGAGTTTATTTCATGGTTTGTCAGGGACCAAGCAAGGGGCGGGAATACGATCCAATTGCGTCCTTTTGCGTTTCCGCCGGAAACGCCGTACGGAAGGCAGCTCGGAACGACCTTGAAATTCCATATCGATCTGTTTATCGATGAGGTCGTCGATACGCTCGAACCTGCTTTTGCGAAAATCAGAGAGATCGACGCTTACTTAAATCTGGCCATACAACTATATCTAATCCCGCTTAAACCCTAACGCTATATGACGATTGTCATACCCTCGATCTGACGTTTATGACTACAGCCTGCGGGGTGCTTTCTCTATAATGGAGGATAGAAAACCTGCGTCCGACGTTCTATAACGTTCCCCGCGCGTCCTATCGAGGAGGAAATAAACGAATGCACCAAGCGAGTATAGCTCATCTTAAAAAGAACGTCGGTCCCTTTGAGAAAACCGATACGAAGTCAAGCTTATGGCAGCTTGTGAATACGCTGGTGCCGCTGGTGCTGCTCTGGTATGCGGCCTATGCGAGCTTGTCCGTTTCGTACTGGCTGACGCTTCCTCTCACCATCGTGGCCGGCGGCTTTGTGGTCCGGACTTTTATTATTTTCCATGACTGTTGTCACCAATCGTTCTTCAAAAGCCGGCTCGCTAATGATATACTCGGAAATATCACGGGTGTGATGACGCTCTGTCCGTATGAGCAGTGGAAATACAGCCATTCGATTCATCATGCCACAAGCAGCAACCTCGATAAGCGCGGCGTCGGGGACATCTGGATTCTCACCGTGGACGAATACGTCGCCGCTCCGTTATGGAGGCGGATCGCTTACCGGATTTACCGGAATCCGCTGTCGATGTTCGTCGTCGGCCCGGTCTACGTGTTCCTGCTTCAATACCGCTTTAACCGCAGAGGAGCGAGACGCAAAGAGCGGATCAACACCTACGTGACGAATCTGGCTATCGTCGCTCTGTATGCGCTGCTGATCTGGGTGATCGGCTGGCAGGCTTTTTTGCTGGTCCAAGGCCCGGTCTTTTTCGTCTCCGGCTTGCTGGGAATTTGGATGTTTTACGTGCAGCATCAGTTCGAGGAATCCTACTTCGAGAATGAGGACCAGTGGAGCTACGTGAAGGCGGCCGTGGAAGGGAGCTCTTATTACAAGCTTCCGAAGCTGCTGCAGTGGATCACCGGAAATATCGGTTTTCACCACGTGCATCATTTGAGTCCGAAGGTGCCGAACTATAACTTGGAGAAGGCGCATGAGGCTACGCCCGAGCTGCAGAAGGTCACGACGCTTACGATCGGCACCAGCTTGCAGTCGCTTCGCTTCCACTTGTGGGACGAGAAGCGCAAGAACTTTGTAGGCTTTAAAGACATCAAGCCTTTGCTCCGCAAGCCGGCGGCGGCCAGCCAGGTGAATAACCCCAATCCGAGCTTGCAAGGAAAATAAAAGCCTTTTTTTAATAGACAAGGGATGACGCCATGCGCAAGTGGATTCAAATTATTCACAAAAATACGGGACTTAGCCCCTATGTATGGGTCGTCTTTTATATTCTTCCGTTTTATTTCATTTTCAGCTCTTCATCGACTTACGAAGTGGCCGTCGGCATTACGATGATCATCGGCTTTTTTATATGTTATGTGCTTACTTTTGTGTCCAAAGGGTGGCTGGTGTACTTCTGGACAAGCGTGCAGATCGGCATTTCCATTACGATGAGCCTGCTGTTCGGCTATGTGTATTTTTCGTTGTTTCTGGCGTTTTTTATCGGCAATATCCAGCATCGGATCGGATTTTTCACGCTGTATTCCATTCATCTGGTCAGCACGCTTGCCTCGATCAATTATGGCTTCGTGACGCAGAATCCGGTCATTATTACGCAGCTGCCGTTTGTGCTGGTCAGCTTGATCGGTGTGATTCTGCTGCCGGTGAACACGTACAACCGGAATAAGCGGGAGAAGCTGCAGGACGAGCTGGAGGTGGCGAACAGGAAGATCTCTGAGCTCGTCAAGCTGGAGGAACGCCAAAGAATCGCCCGCGACCTGCACGACACGCTCGGTCAGAAGCTCTCGCTTATCGGCCTGAAGAGCGATCTGGCCGGGAAGTTGATCGGCAAAAACCCGAGCCGCGCCCAAGCCGAGCTGAACGATATTCATCAGACCGCGAGAAGCGCGCTGAAGGAAGTGCGGGAGATGGTTACCCAGATGCGCGGCACGCGGCTGGAGGATGAAGTATTTCGGGTCAAGCAGATGCTGAAAGCGGCGCAGATCGATTTTGTTCTGGAGGGCAGCCCGAAGCTGACCAACACCTCGCTGCTGAACGAAAATGTGGTCAGCATGTGCATTAAGGAAGCCGTTACCAATACTGTCAAACATAGCGGAGCATCCACATGCTGGATTACCATCACGCCGTCGCGGACGGAGCTCGTGATCCGGGTACAGGACGACGGCTGCGGTCTGGCGGAGCATCCGGACTGCTTGCGGGGCAACGGGCTGGGAGGCATGAAGGAGCGCCTCGAATTCGTGAACGGGAGTCTGGAGATCGGTCCGGGTCCGGGCACGATGATCGTGATGAAAGTGCCGAATGTGTTCAAACAACCGGAAAAGGAGGCGGAGGGATGATTCGCATTGTCATTGCCGAGGATCAGCGGCTGCTATTGGGCGCGCTGGCTTCTTTGCTCGATCTGGAAGAGGACATGACGGTCGTCGGACGGGCCAACCATGGCGAGGATGCGGTCAAGCTGGTCCGCCTTCATAAGCCGGACATTTGCATCATGGACATCGAGATGCCCGGGAAGAGCGGGCTGGAGGCGGCCGAGGAGCTGAAGGGCTGCGGCTGCAAGGTGATCATCCTGACGACGTTTGCCCGCTACGGCTATTTCGAACGCGCGCTGAAGGCCGGGGTGCACGGGTATTTGCTGAAGGACAGCCCCAGCGAAGAGCTGGCGGATTCGATCCGCAGCGTCATGGCCGGCCGGCGCATCTATGCCTCGGAGCTGGTTGATGAGAAGGCCGGGGAGGAGAATCCGCTGACCGAGCGGGAGCAGGAAGTGCTTCACCTGATCGCTGACGGGAAGAATACGAAGGAAATTGCCAGTCAGCTCTATATTACCACCGGAACCGTCCGCAACTACATTTCCGTCATTCTGGATAAGCTCGGCGTCAGCAACCGGATCGAAGCGATCATGCGGTTTAAGGAAAAAGGATGGTTCAAATAACCGCTGCACAAGTCACAAGGAGGCTGGGACCGTGAAAAGCTTGCTTGTAACGGGCTACAAGGCGTCGGAGCTTGGGATATTTTCGCTGAAGCATCCTGGCATCGGGATTATTAAGAAGGCGCTGAAAAGCCGGTTCGCCGCGTTGCTGGACGAAGGGCTCGAATGGGTGATCGTCAGCGGCCAATGGGGCGTGGAGCTGTGGGCGGCCGAGGCGGCGATCGAAATGAAGTCGCAGGGCTTCGAGCTGAAGCTCGCCGTCATTACCCCGTTCCTGGAGCAGGAGGAGAACTGGAGCGAAGAGAAGAAGGCTGTCTACCAGCAGGTGCTGGCGGGCGCGGACTATGTGAACAGCGTCACGAAAAGCAAATATAGCGGGCCGTGGCAGTTTCGCGCGCGTGATCAATTTTTGCTGCGCAATTCCGACGGTCTGCTGCTTGTCTACGACGACGAGAACGAAGGTTCGCCGAAATTCATCCGGGAGGAAGCGATGCGTCTGGCGGATCAGGAGTATTATCCGATCCACAGCATCATGGCGTACGATCTGCAAAGCGCGGCCGAGGAAGAGGCCATGCTTCACCAATATGACGAATAAGACGCCAAGTCGATCTTTTTGCGGCTTGGCGTTTTTGTGCTGCCACGGACAATGAGAAACGGACCGCTGCCTTCCAAGCTATGGTAAGATGATGGCAAGGAGGACGAATGTTCTCCTTTTCACTTTCGGCTCGGGGAGGAGCTTCCCTATGCGGACTTGGATTCAAGCGCTCTCGCTGCGCGGCAAGCTGATGGCGGGCATCGTCGTTTGCTTATTGCTGCCGTCCGTCGTTTCCTTTTTTGTTTCCAACTGGTTTACACAGGGTGTGATGAAGGAGCAAGTCACCCGCAATTCGCAAGAATCGTTGAAAATTGTGGACCAGTACGTGGCGAATCAGCTGGATCGGATGCTATATATTTTGAACCTGCTGCAATTTGATCCGGACCTGCATTCATTCGTTGCCGAGCTCGGTCGGATGGACCCGGTCCGTCAGCCGTACGAAATCGTTCAAACCAAGCTGAAGCTGAACAAAAGGCTAGACGCGATTCTCGCTTCCTTTGATCCGCTGTATTTGACGATTCTATTGCCGAATGGGGACTATTGGGCCAATTACAGCAGCTTTGACTTCGACCCGAAGCAGTTGTTCGGCAAGCTGTGGTATCAGGCAACGAGCGAATTGACGCATTATCAGACCCGCTGGGTCGGCGGGGAACCGAACTATGTGCCGAATCCGGACGGCGTTCGCCACCCTTACGTCCTTACGATCGCCAAGCCTATTCGCTCCGGCGACCAGCTTAGAGCGGTAGCTATCGTCAGTCTGGATGCCGCCGCTTTGCAAAAGCTGTTTACAAGCTCGAAGAAGGAAGAAACGCTTCTCATTACGGATCGCGAAGGCCGGATCGTATTCGACAAGGAGATGGAGCGGATCGGTACGCTTTTTTCGTTTCGCGATCAATTGCCTTCCGAAGGACAGGCCAGCTTGATCGAGGTCGAACGCGAAGCCAACCTTCTCATCGCGGAAGCGCTCAATCCGCATTGGCAGCTCGTGAGCATGAGCCCGTATAAGCAAGCGTCCAAGCCGATCCAGGCGATTCGCCGGATCGATTTTCTCATTCAAACGCTGTGTTTAATTATGTTCGCCGGAGTTCTGCTCTATTTGACAGGCGCTTTGACCACTCCCATTCGAAGACTGGCGCAGACCGTAGTCCGCATCGAATCCGGGCATCTGGGCGAACGATCCGGTATCCGGGGCCGGGACGAGGTAGGCCGGCTGGGTGTTGTCTTCGACCGGATGCTGGACCGGATCGAGACGATGGTCCAAAGCATCATCCGCGAGCAAGAGCATAAACGAAAAGCGGAGCTGGCGATGCTTCAGGCTCAGATCAATCCGCATTTTTTATTTAATATTTTGAATTCGATCCGCATGAGAATTTTGCTTCGCGGCGACGCGGAAAATGCGGACCTCATCAGTTCTTTATCTTCGCTGCTCAGAATGACGATTAACCGCAACAACGAGTTCATCAGCTTGCATGAAGAGATCGAGATGATTCAGCAGTATGTCCGGCTGATTAACGTCCGACTCGGGGACCGGCTTCAACTAAAGCTGACGGTCGCTTCGGACGCCGTGCTGGCGGAAGTGCCCCGGTTTGTGCTGCAGCCGATCATCGAGAACGCTTATCTGCATGGATTTGCCCGCAAGGGAGGAACGATCACGATTCATGCGCACCTGCTGGCAGACGGACGTCTGAACATCGTGATCGCGGATTCTGGTGTCGGGATCTCGAAGGAGCGGCTGGAAAAGCTTCGCGCCGATCTGCAGGGGGAGGGCGAAGCGAAGGAACGGGCGTCCGCGGGATTGTCGGGCATCGGACTGCGGAACGTATACGAGCGTCTACGGCTCATTTATAAGGAGCATTGTGCTTTTGCCATGGATTCCGAGCTGGGGCAAGGCACGACCATTACCTTGATCATTCCGCAGCAGCGAGAGGAGGAGTAAGGGATGTACACCGTCTTCGTTGTCGACGACGATCTTCCGGTTTTGCACTATTTGAAGGAAGCGCTGCCGTGGGAAGCGGTTCAATGCCGATTGGGCGGCTGTTTTCAAGACCCGGAGGAAGCACTTTCCGCTGCCGGGGCATCGCAGGTGGATATTCTGAATGGACGGGATGGCGCTGATCCGGGCGATGCGAGCGCTGCATCCGGGGCTCAAGGTCGTCATCCTCTCGTGTCACGACGAATTCGATTATGCGCAACAAGCGCTCAAGCTTCATGTCACCGATTATGTACTGAAAGAAACGATGATGGCCGGGCTGATCGGAGACTTGCTGAAGCAGATGAAGGAGGCGCTTGATGCAGAGAGAACCTCTGAAGCCGCGAAACGGGACATGGAAGCGAAGGTGAAGCAGAACGACAGCTTGCTTCGGCAAGCCTTCATGCTCCATACCATTCAGAGCCCCCTGCTCAACGTCCAGGAATGGGAGCGGCGGGCGCAGGAGTACGGGATCGACTTGTCCCAAGGGGAGCGGGTGCCTGTGCTGGCCTTTCCCGATCGTCCCCGGGAAGCGGTCGCGCGGTTTCGTACCCCCGAGCTGCTGCGGGATACGGCCGAGAATGTATTGGCGGAAGCGCTCGGTACCGGAGCTTGCGAGGTGTTCCCTTACCAGCAGGGGGAGCTGCTGCTGCTGTTTCCTTTCTCCTCCGAACATCGTATCGGGAGCTGGAAGCGGGTGGAGGAGATGCTTTGTGCCCAGCAGAAGTGCCTGCTTCAATATGCGAAAGTGTCTTATTCGTTCATGATCGGACTACCTTGCAGGGAGCCGCTCCGTCTCAAGGAGAACCTCGCGGCGCTCGTCGGACTGGGAAAGGAACGATTTTACCTGCCGCACGGATCGGTCGGGCGAATGGAGCAGGCGCTGCCCGTCGCGGGCTTGGGGGACGAGCTGTTAGCTCAGTATGTGCCGGCTTTGGAGGATTTCCGGCAGCTTGTTCTGCAAGAGAAAACGGACATGATCGCCGCAACCGTCGGTCAATGGATGGGGGTTATGCGTGAAAACCGGTTTCACCCTGTGGAAGTGAAGGAATGGATGCTCAAAATCGTGCTGGAGATTCGCTTGCGGCTGAAATCTCTTCAGATGAACCCAACGAGCTTTTCCTCTGGACTTCTGCATCACGATGTCATGGAGCTGGCCAGTCTTCAGGAGCTGGGCGAGTGGCTTCAGCATTTCCTGAACCAAGCCGTGGAGTGTGCCGGAAGGATAAGAAAGGAATCGAAGCGCCGCGAGGTGCTGGAATGCCAGCGGTTTGTCGCAAGCAAGTGGCAGGAGCGGGTCGGCCTTGAGGAGGCGGCCGCGCACTTGCACCTCCATCCCAACTATTTAAGCCGGCTGTTTAAACGGGAAACGGGAGAAAATTTTGTCGAGTTCGTCACCCGAACCAAGATGGAGAAAGCGAAGGAGCTTTTGGAACGGACCGACAAAACCGTCGAAGAGATCGCCGCCATGCTCTCGTACGAGAACAAAAATTATTTTACGAAGCTGTTCAAGGCCCATACCGGCGCTTTGCCGAGTTTGTACCGTTCGTCTAAGAAAGGATGAGACTGCCGTCTTGCGTCCGGCCTTGGGCAAACGGATTAAAAAATGAGTAAAAGTGGTGTAAATCGTGCCTTTTAGGGAAGGGCCATGCCCAATAATATGGGGTTAGCGGACGGAAACGGAGGGATGAAAAATGAGTGCGCTTTCTTGAGCATAGCGTTCGCTGACAGCAGAAAATTATTTTAGATGAAAGGCGGGTATTTCTTAAATGAGCCTTCCCCGTAAAAGATCAAGCTTTGCTGTCCTCCTTATCATAGCCATGCTGCTGCATTTGGCAGGAGTATTGTACGTCGCCCCTGAGCCTGCGCATGCGGCCGGAACGACTTATTATGTCGATTCGGCGGGCGGAAACGACACGAACACCGGCACAAGCTCATCCGCGCCATGGGCTACACTAGCCAAAGTCAACGGCACAACGTTTCAGCCCGGCGACAAAATTTTGTTCAAGTCAGGCGGCGTCTGGACCGGCCAGCTGTGGCCGAAGGGATCGGGAACGAGCGGGAATCCGATTGTGATCGACAGCTACGGAAGCGGCGCCAAGCCGATTATTAACGGAGCGGGCACGAGCTATCCCGCGAACACATCGGGCGCCGTCATGCTGTACAACCAAGAATATTGGGAAATTAACAACCTTGAGGTAACCAATTTCAGCTCTTCCATTGTGTCCTCAAGGGCCGGTATACTGGCGTACAACAATCAGCCCGGCTTGAAAAACCATATTTATGTGAGAAATTGCTACGTTCACGATGTCAATTCGGATGAGAACGGCAACAAAAACAGCGGCGGAATCATCTTCTTCGGCACGCATATTGACAAAGACGGGAAAGCTACGGTAGGCTTGCAGGCCGGATTTAACGATGTGCTGGTGGAGAACAACCATGTCGCCAATGTGACCAAGGAAGGGATCCGCACGAAATCGGATGCGGGCAACGGCTATCCGAAGATCAGCACGAATGTCGTATTCCGTGGCAACTTCGTCGAAGAAGTATGGGGAGACGGCATGGTGCTGGCGGAGGTGCTGTCCGGCGCCTTGGCCGAATACAACACGGTGAAAAACCACAGCAAAACGTCTTCCGGCAATTACGCGGGCCTATGGACGCACTATACAACGGGAGCCGTCGTCCAGTTCAACGAAGTGTACGGCGGAAGCGGCGGCGGCAACGACGGGGAAGCGTTCGATTCGGACAACAACTGTATCGGAGACGTGTTCCAGTATAACTACAGCCACAATAACTCCGGCGGGCTTCTGTTGGTCATGCCCAGCGCAAGCAATTTGAAGTTCAGGTACAACATCAGTGAAAACGATGGCTACCGTTCAGGCCAGGAAATCTTCTTCTATCACAGCACCAGCCCAGGAAACGAAATTTACAACAATACCATTTATGTGGGACCCAATGTGAAGACCCAAGTTTTTGATAACGATTCCAATATGGTCAAATTTTATAACAATATCATTAAAGTGGACGGAACGATTACGAAATTCGCGGAGAAGGCCTGGAGCACGTCGGCCGTATTCCAAAACAACAGCTTCTACCCGGCAACCATCGACGACGTCAACGGTCCGGCGTCGCATCCCGGTTTAATAACAGCCGACCCGAAGCTCGTTAACCCCGGGGCTGGAGAAACGAACATCAATATGAACGATCCGAGCCGGTTGAGCGGCTACAAGCTTCAGCCGACGTCGCCGCTCATTAACAGCGGAATCCCTGTGGCGAATAACGGCGGCAGAGATTTCTGGGGCACGGCTCTGTACAACGGCAATCCGGATATTGGCGCTTTCGAGTATGCGTCGGGCGGTCCGAACCAGCCTTCGGTGAGCTATGAGCCAACCGCCGATTCCTATGTCAGGGACGGAGCTTACGCAGGTACGAATTACGGCACAGAGGCGACGATGATGGTCAAAGCCGATGTGTCCGGGTTTGCCAGAAAAGCTTATGTCAAGTTCAATTACGGAACCTTTGGCGGTTCAAGCGCAGCTTCTGCCAAAGTGAAGGTGTATGTCCCGGCCGTCAATACGGACGCTTCAAGGACGGTCAAACTATATGGCACCACGGATAAAAGCTGGAGCGAGACGGGCATCACCTGGAACAACGCCCCGGCGGGCACGACGCTCCTCGGCAGCGCCGTCATGAGCAATACCGTCGGGACATGGTATGAATTCGATGTGACGAACTATGTGAACAGCCAGATGTCGGACAAGCTGGTGTCGTTCTTGCTGGTGAACGAAGGCGCGGCGAGCTCGAAGGGAGACGTTTCTTTCAATACCAAAGAGGCCGCGAGCAACAAGCCGCAGCTCGTACTGACGCAATAACCTCCCTTACTTAGAGGGATTGTTAGGATCATCGGGAAATAGCAGAAGCTTGGATGACGGAATGACGGAGTCTCTGCTATTTCCTTGATGTTTTTTTAGGAGGCTTTTCACATGAAGAAACGGATGTCGCTTGTTATTGTGCTGCTTGCAGCTTTGCTTGTTTTATTGTTCTTCTTGTTCGGACAGCGGTCCGGCCGCGATGCTTATGCAGAGGTTTTGACGATCAACGGGGAACCTGTTGTCTTGGGTGAATTTGAAATGGTTCTAAAGGATCGTGTAGCGGAAGTGTATGGATATTTTCATGAAACCTATGGCGCGCAAGATAGCGCGAAATTTTGGACGACAAGCTTCAACGGTGAAATTCCATTGGAGATGGCGAAGAAAAAAACGCTGGAAAAGCTTAAAATCATAAAGACAGAGCAGCTTCTGGCCAAGCAATACGGACTGACGGATGATGTCAGCTACAGAGGCTTTAAAGAGAGTCTGGCCGAAGAAAACAAAAGAAGAGCAGAAGCTGTGAAAAAGGGCCAGCCTATATTCGGGCCCCGCGAGTATAGCGAGATTGCCTATTTCAACCACGTTCACGATACGATCAAACGGCAGCTTCTTGATTATGCTGCGAAACATGAAGCTCAGGCCGCGAATGAGGCGCTGCATGCCGCTTACGAAAACCTGCGAAAAAAAGGGGAGCTGAAGAAGCCCGACCGTATTCGTACGCAAGTCGTTGAATTGGCTTTTGGAAGCGGGGACGGTCCCGGCTCCTTAACAAGAAGCGCCGCGATGGAGACGATGAACGGAATCCGATCCGGACTGGCGGGCAGCAAGGAGGCCGATGCGGTTGTCCGGCAGCTTGGGGTAAACGCGTTGGTGAAGGAAAGAACCTTCGACGAATCGAGCTATGCTGTGGATAGCAGCGAAGAAGAGGAAAAGGTGCTCGCTGCTGTCCAAAAGCTGAAGCCGGGTGAAGTCAGCGAACGATTCGAAACGGCCGGATCGGTATTCGTCCTTCAATGTACGGACCGTACACCGGGCGGGGATCTCCGATTTGAAGATGTCCAGGAGCGGCTGAAATGGAAGTACGCTGAAGAGAAGTTGGAAGAACAGGTCACCGAGACGGCGAAAAACGCGAATCTCGTCATTCATCCTAAGGTTTATGACGAGATCGCCGTGCGTTAGCTGGCCTCCACGTGCCAACAAGTCAAAATAATGAACACATCCGGTAAAAATCATGCAAATCTTTAGCAGGCGCTCCGTGCTATCATGTTCCGTAGGAATGCAACCAGAGATGATCGAAGACGGAGGGAGCTTATGCTGTATCCACAATCAAGTAGTTCCAGAGCGATGATTTCGCTAGACGGATTTTGGAAGTTTGCACCGGATGTTAACGATGACGGGGAACAACGGGGTTGGCCGCTTCAACTGCCGGCCGACAGGGAAATCGGGGTACCGGCCAGCTGGAACGAGCAATTTCAGGATTTGATGTACTTTTTCGGCACGGGCTGGTATGAGCGGGAGGTGGAGCTTTCCCGGCAGCTTCGCTCGGAACGGATCTGGCTGCGCGTCGGCTCGGCCAATTACTTGTCGACCGTTTGGGTGAACGGGACGGAAGTCGGCCGGCATGAAGGCGCTCATCTTCCATTCGTGTTCGAGATTACCGACCATGTCCGCTGGGACGGCCCGAACCGCATTACGATCCGGGTAGACGCCGCCATCGCGGCCGACCGCCTTCCTCCGGGAGACGTGGAGGACGAGCAGATCGTCGGATTTAAAGGACAATATCCGAACAATTACTACGACTTTTTTCCTTATGGCGGCATTCATCGTTCGGTGACGCTGTTTACGACTCCGCTGTCCTTTGTCAGCGACATTCAGATCACGACGGGGATCGACGGTACGGACGGCAAAGTCAAAGCTCATGTCGGTCTAAGCGAAGGCTTCGAAGGTGCTTGCACTGTTAGCATTCGGGGCACACAATGCCGTTCGTCCGTAGAGATTGGAGCGGATGGGGCCAAGGCTGTATTTGACTTTACCGTTCCCGCGGCAAGACTGTGGTGTCCGGAGGACCCCTTCCTGTACGAATTGGAAGTCCGCTTGACGGACGGAGATGGCCAAGTGATCGATCAGTACGTGCAAACGTTCGGCATTCGAACCGTGTCGATTCGGGGCACCGAGCTTTTGCTAAACGGCAAGCCGGTATTTCTCACCGGCTTCGGCATGCACGAGGATTTCCCGGTACTGGGCAAAGGCATCTCTCCCGCGGTCATCGCCAAAGATTTCAACCTGCTGAACTGGATCGGAGCGAACTCGGTCCGCACGTCGCATTATCCGTACAGCGACGAATTTTTAAGCTATGCGGATAAGCACGGCCTGTTGGTGATCGGTGAGACGCCTTTCGTCGGCTTCGTCCGCAGCCATTACCAGGGAACCGCCATCCTGAATAAAGCGAAACGGGTAATCACGGAAATGATCGAACGCGATGTGAACCACCCGTGCGTTATCGCCTGGAGCTTGGCGAACGAAGGAGATACGTTGGCCCCGGAGGCGGATGCGTTCTACGAAGCGCTGTACAGCCATGCGAAATCCTTGGACGATACGCGGCCGATTACGATTGTCAATTGCGTCGATGTGGAGAAGGACGTCGCGCTGAAGCATTACGATTTTGTCAGCCTTAACCGGTATCACGGCTGGTACGAGCAGGCCGGCCGGTTGGACGAAGGCTGCCGCATCCTGAGCGAGAAGCTGGACCGCTGCTACGAGGTTCTCGGCAAGCCGGTGATCGTGACGGAGTTCGGAGCGGATGCGGTCGCCGGCGTGCATGTCGACCCGCCGGAGGTGTTTTCCGAGGAGTATCAGGCGGAGATGGTTACCCGGCAGTATGAAATCATCCGGCAAAAGCCGTATACGATCGGCGCTCACGTATGGTCGTTCGCCGATTTTAAAACAAGCCAAACCCCTTCGCGGGTCGTCGTCAACCGTAAGGGCGTGTTCACGCGCGACCGCCAGCCGAAGCTTTCGGCGCATAAGCTGAAGGCGCTTTGGGGCCGAGGATCGTCAAAAAAGCCAAGCCGAACCTAGTTCGGACTTGGCTTTTTTTTGCCAGCGATATCAAGGGTCATAGCAAAATTTTATACAAGGCCCGCGGTCTGCCCTTCTGGTACGGCTGCTCCTCGCCCGATATTTCGGCATAGCCGCTATCGACCAGCTTCTTCAATAGGCGTTCGGCGCTCCGTTTGCTTAATTGCAGATAGTCGGCCAGATCGGACGCCGAAAAAATCCGGTTGTGACGCAGATGGATAAAATCGATGATTTTGGTAATGCTGGAAACGCTGATCCCGGTTTGCTTGGCAACCGTAAGGAGGTGTTCATCATCGCTTTGAAGCTGAAAGGTTTTGGTTGTTTTATGATGTAACGGCCCGATGACCTTTTTATTCTCGGTAACGATGTACGCGCCGTGGCCCGCATGCTTCTTGGCATGATATAAGCCGATTTGGGCGTGCTCTTCCGATTCGAGCGCCGTGACGCCGAAACCGAAACCGAAGCGGATGATGGCCTGCGTGAACGGTTTCAACTGATCTAGAATAGGAAATACGTGGTAATTGCCGGTGATTTGCCGGATGCCGCCCCTCGTTCCGTAAATCATAAACGTGCGGTCGTCGATGCGTTTCACCGAAGCGTTCATCTTTTTCCCCAAGTCCAGCAGCAGCTCATGCAGCTTGGCATGCAGTTCCGTATCCGCGGCCTGCGCTTCATCAGGATAGTCGATTTGAACGATGCCCGCGGCAATCTGGGACGCTTGGCTTAACAGCAGTTCTCCCTTGGCGACGGCGTGCTGAAGCGTGTCTAGAATATTTTTTTTCGGAATGATCATGCGAAAGCTGGGGATGCCTAATTGTTCCAGCTTTTTATGCACGGATTGGACGGAGGTCAACACAAAATCGACATTTCCGGTCTTCCATTGCTCGTGGTGAAACTTTACAATCTCGTCGGTATGATAATGCTCATGCTCTTTGATATAAATCCGGGCGGCGTCGATATTCAGTTCGTCCAACACATGCAGGACGACCTCTTTGTAAGGGATATCGATCGATAACCGGTCCGGATGAATGCAGAGCGTGTCCCTGATGTAATAGAGCGAGACGGTAAACACCAGCTCGTCCAGCGGGATATAAACGGCGGGAATCCCCCGTTTCTCAATCTCGTCCTTAGCGAAAAAATACGGAAAAGGGCCCGTGAAAAACAGGACGTCGTCATTTTGCGCCATCTTGACCAGCTTGGCGCTCTCTTCCGGCTTGTCATAAATGAGCGAGCGGATTTGCACGTTGGCATGGCTGTTTAAGCGGAGTACTTTATCCGCCATTTTTTCAGACCCGATAACGGCAATTTTGATCACCATGCCCAATCCTCCAAATCGTATCGCCATATAGTCAAAACACCCCTGAGAATTCCAGGGGCTTAAGAATGAACTATTCGTTTAAATAATCAAAAACGGCCTTCCCAATTGTTGATATTACCTGCTGCGCGGGAAGATTGTCAACCAGATCGGTGGTGAGGACGGCGATGTAGGCGGTTTTCCCGTTCACCTGCAGGATGCCCGCATCATGCTCCGTTCCTGGCAGCTCGCCCGTTTTGTGGGCAAGCACCGGCTTGTCCAACGAAAAGCCGCCGATCATCCGGGCAGGCAATTTCGCATTAAACTGCTGATTCCGCAGCAACTGCAGCGCGGCGTCTTTAGCCTCTTGCTTCAAGGTGCTTCCGTCGACGATTTCTTTGAGGAAAATAATCATATCGCGGGCTGAGGTGAAGTTGTCTTTCCCGTTCCGCTTGGCTTGGAAATCGAGCATTTTCCGGCCCAGAACGGTTGCGCCGCATCCCAGACCGTCCGATAGCTTGTTCACGGTCCCCATGCCGATCAGATCGATAATCATATTCGTCGCGGTATTGTCCGAAACGATAATCATTAAGGCCATGAGATCCTGCAAAGACAGGCGCAGCGCGCCGGATAATTGATGAATCACGCCTGTTCCGCCCACGCGCTCCCCGGAAGGAACGGCATAAGGCTGATGCAGATCCAGCCTGCCTTCTTGCGCTTGCCGATAGGCTTCTAGCAGAATGGGAATTTTAATCAAGCTGGCGGAAGGGAACGGCTCGTCCGCATGGATGTGAATTTGCCCCTCGGCCGTGTCGACGGCAATTCCCGCTTTGCCTTCTACCGAAGAGGCGGCTTGGCGTATGGTGGCTTCAAGCTGGGTAAAGTTCATAGCGATCATCACTTTCCATTTAGTTATAAGAAGAGCGCGCGCACGACAATGAATAAAAAGACGGCAGCGGTCACGACGACACCGAAAACGATTACATTTTTCAGGTCTTTGGAACGGGCCAATCCCATAGAGCCGAGCGCATCCCCGGTCGGGTACAAGAAGAACGGCATTTGCGAGCCGACCAAGAGAGCGAGAACCCAGACCGGCATCGGAATAGCCAGATCCGTGACGGTAGGGAGGAACATCTTATGCATGAGAATAGAATGCGCTACCGCGGCTCCCGGAATACCGGTGATATTCACGAGTGTGCTCAAAATGATCATCGTCGTTTGTCCGCCATGCTCTACGTAAGGAAGCAGCAAATTTTTGAGGGCTTCGAAGCCGCCCATTTTTTCAGTGAAGTAGATGAAGGGTGTAAACAAGATAAACTGGATAAAGATCCACAGAAGCGGTTTGGCACCTTCGACAAAGGTATCGGCAATTTGATTGGGAGTAAGCCTTCCGACGAGTCCGGTAATCAGCGCCGTTAATAAGATTACGACGATGGTAAACGTAGACCCTCCTTTGATCGCAATTCCGTAGGCAATGGAACCGAGTAAGGTGATGAGAAAGGCGACGGTAGCCTGGGTCGTAATTTTTCGCGTCCTGGCATCGGGCTGTTCTTCTTGCTGGAACGCGCTGATGTCGTCATCGGAATACGGATGCAAAAGCAGAGTCTTTTTCAGGATTCGCTTGCTGTAGACAAAGGTGACGACCCATATAATGACGGCGACAGGAAGTCCCGCATGGAGAAGTACCTGGGGATAGGTTAAGCCTGTCAGCTCCATTAAGGTTACCATAGGCGGAGTGAAAGGTCCAAGCAACAACCCGGCTGCGGCCGCGCCGTGGAACAGGATGGCCACGACGCTGGAGGACAGGCCGGCTGCAGCTACCACAGGGATCAGGACGGGAGCGACGATTGCGTTGGCCCCGGCCAGCGTACCTAACAAAGCGGCCAGCAGGGAGGAAGCGATCATGGTGCTGATCATCGCTTTGTTCGGCGTGTTGATCCCGACTTTGTTCATGATAAAGCGTACGATGTTGCGGGCGACGCCTGTCTTTTCGGCGATTTTTCCCAAGCCGCCGCCGGCCAAGATGACAAGGCCGATATAGGCGATAAAATCGGCCATCCCGTTTTTGCCGATGACGGTAGCGACATCCATTAAGCTTGCGCCGCTCATAAGGGCTCCCACGATGATGGAGGTGCCAATGGCCGCGATGGGGTTCCATCGGATGAAAATTAAACCGATAAATAAGAGCAGGGGAACCAGTCCGAGAAGAGAAGGGCTTTGGATCATCATAAAAAACCTCCCTTGATGTATGTGTTAACCCAGGTGTCGATCGGCCTTCAAGACGGCGTCCAGCATGACGTTTCCGGCAATTTCAATATCTTCCCATGTGCTGTATTCTTCCGGGCAATGGCTTTTTCCATTCGGGCTTTTGACAAAGATCATGGCGGCCTTGCAAATATCGGCCATATGGCTGGCGTCGTGTCCGGCCATACTCGCGAGCCGCAGGAAGGGCGCGTTTCTGTCGCTTGCCGCTTGTTCGATCAGAGCGACGACCTCTTCGTCCAAGCGGACGGGGGCTTGATCGAGGATGTTCAGCTCTTTGATTTGGACCCGGCGCTTGCTTTCCACGTGCTTCCATGCTTGTTTAATGGCTGCAACGACGCGCCTGATGTCTTCGCGGGTTTCTCCCCGCACCTCAAGGATAAATTCCACCTTACCGGGGATAATATTGGCCGCATTCGGGATCACATCCAGCTTTCCGACCGTGCACACCGTGTCCCCTTCATCGTTTCTGGCGGCGTTCTCGGCCATCAGGATCAATTCCGCGGCCGCCGTCAGCGCATCGCAGCGATGCTCCATCATGGTGGTGCCGGAATGATTGGCTTCGCCGATCACTGTGATCTTGTCGCGGTAAATTCCGACAATTTTGTCTACGGACGCCACCGGCATGTTGTTTGCGGCCAAGCGCTTGCCTTGCTCGATGTGCAGCTCAATATAGGCTTTTTTATCTTTTTGAAGCGTTTTCATTTCCGGGAATTTATCAAGTCCTCCGCCGGCTTGAAGGAAAGCCTCTGCCAACCGGCGGCCTTGCGAATCTGTAACCTCTTTCAAATGATCAGGTGAAAGCTTCCCCGTAAAACAGCGGCTTCCCATCGTGGAAAGGTTAAAGTCGTTCGGCTCTTCGGCGGTAAACGAAACGATCTCCAGATCGTGGTCGAGGCTGACCTTATGGTCCATGATCGTCCGGATAATTTCCTTGGCCAGCAATACGCCTAAAGCGCCGTCGTATTTTCCGCCGTTCGGAACGGTGTCCAGATGAGAGCCGATCACAAGGGCTCCTTGTTTTTGCCCGTTTCCTTTCAGCGTGCCCCAAATGTTGGCTGCCCCGTCGATCGTCACCGTCAGCCCCATCGCTTCGAGCTGCCGCACGAATATTTCCCGAACTTCGAAATCGGCCGGGCAAAAGCTCGGCCTGGTCATACCTCCGTTCGCATCGCGCCCGAATTCCGCATACTTGTCCAGGTCCTGCTGCAAACGCTCCATCGAAATGTTCAACGCCATCACCTCTTCGTTTTCATTGTTGTTTTAGCAAGTCTGTCCGGACGTCAATTCCCAATCCGGGTTTAGCTGTGACGCGCATGTGCCCCTCGGCCACAAATTGTTGAATCGGCGTTTTCAAGAGATCGTGCTCGTGCAGATACGCTCCGCAGATGAAATCGCTCGGATACGTGACGACGGGCGTACCGGTTACAAAGTGAGCGCTTGCGGCAATGCCGATGCCTAATTCCAGATTGCTGCCGACCGTGCACGTCATTCCGGCGGCTTCCGCCATCGCGGCGATTTTTTTCGATTGATAGATGCCCCCGACTTTACAAACCTTCAGATTGATCACATCGGCGATCCCGAGCTTAATGGCGGTCATGGCGTCTTCCGGCCCGAATACGGCTTCGTCGATCATGATCGGCGTCTTCACTTTATCGCGAATTTCTTTTACCCCAAGCATGTTCCATTTTCGGACCGGCTGCTCCACGCATTCTACTTCGCCAGTTTCCTCGATTTCACGAATTACCCGGATGGCGGTCGGGACGTCGTACCCTTGATTGGCGTCGAGGCGCAGCTTGGCCGGTTTGCCGGAATCTGCAATGGCTTTGCGGATCAGGCTGACGAGCTCGATGTCTCTCTTCGGATCTCTGCCGACTTTGATTTTGACGACGCCGAAGCCTTCGTGGATTCGCTTCATCGCTTCTTCGTAAGCATCCCGGTTGCTTTTGATGCCTACGACGTACGTTAACGGGACAGCTTCGCGCGCGGCTCCGCCAATTAATTTATACAGCGGCTGATTCAAGGTTTGGCCCCACGCATCGTGGAGGGCAATGTCGATCGCCGATTTCGCGGCGGAATTGCCGTAAATGGCTTGATTCATTTTCGCATGCGCGCACGCAATCTCGTCAACCGGCAATCCGATCAGAGGCGGAGCCAGATACCGATCGTTCACCAATTTGACCGTTTCCGCCGTTTCTCCCATAAATGCCGGAGAAGGGGAGGATTCGCCGTATCCGCGAATACCGCTCTCCAGAATCACCTCGACAATAGCGTGTTGTCTTGTTGTTGCCGAATACAGGGAAATTTCCCAGGTATGGGTTAGCGGAACCTCGACAATGTGCGTAATAATTTGTTTGATGGCATTAGACATGAAGATTAAGCCTCCAATCCGGTTTGTGCAAAGAGTCTTTTTATAAACTGTCGTTATATATTCGTTAAATTGCAGAAAGTTGCCTATATATACCAATAACCTCCTTTTATAATTTGTCGCTATATTGACGTTAATTTGTAATTCGAATATACTCCAGCCGTCCGATTGTTGTCAATGATTGATTTTTGGAGCCATTAAACTTTTCTTGACACGCCTAATCATTGGGCTTAGTATAAAGGTGTGGGCAATTGGGTGACCCAATTATCCGAAAGTAAATGCTACTCTTGGAAAGGTAACGGGACAATGACCATTAAGAAAATAAAATACCACCGGGTCTATGAAGATGTCATTGAGCAGATAGAAAATATCATTCTCGAAGGCAACCTTGCTCCGGGGGACGTCCTGCCTACGGAACGGGAGCTGGCTCAAGCGTTCGGGATCAGCCGCGGCACGCTGCGCGAAGCTTTCCGCATTTTGGAGCGGGAGGGACTGATCGAAACCCGTCCGGGAGGCGGCCGTTTCCTCAGCAAAAACCTCTCGAAGGCGGAAGATACGAAGCGCATCCTCGAAAATATCGAGCGGGCGACGATTATCGAGCTGCTGGAGGCAAGGGAGATTTTCGAGACGGGAATTGTGGAATTGGCGGCAATGCGGGCGACCGAACAGGATATTGCGGAAATTGAAAGCGCTCTTGAGCGCTGGGGGACGATCGACCGCAACTCCGAAGATCCCGTCAATCCCGATCAGGCGTTCCATCTCTCGATCGCCAAAGCGACGCACAATGTCGTGCTGGTGAATCTGATCGATCTGCACATGGATCTTCTGCAAAAAACACTGACCAAGACGGTCGATATCCCCGGCCGAAAAAGCGAAGTGTACAAGGAGCATTACGCCATACTTCAAGCGATCAAGGAAAAAGATCCGGCGAAAGCCAAAGCGGCGCTCCTGCACCATCTCCAACAGGTGAAGCAAAATGTTTCTTCGAACAAAGTGGAGTCAAACGGATGAGCAGCATCCTTTTGACGTTTAAATTGGACCACCCAATTACCCAATATCCAAAATTTGTGTGAGTTGGTGGAAAATACAGATAATCATCGTTAGCGGATAGGGCGGAGGAGTCATATGGCAAAGGACGAGTTCAAAATTTTGGCCCCTTGCGGGATGCTGGGCTACGGGTTTCCGAAGTCCTCCTTTATGAACGGGATGGCTTGCGGCCCGGATGCGATCGTGGTGGACGCAGGTTCTACCGACGCGGGACCTCATAAATTAGGTGCAGGCACGGCGATTGTCAGCAAGCAGGCCTGCAAGAAGGATCTCGAAATCATCATTACCGAGGGCGTCAAAGCAGGCATTCCGATCATCATCGGGTCAGCCGGGGGAAGCGGCGCAAAGGTTCATGTGGAATGGACCCGGTCGATCGTCTTGGAGATTCTGGAAGAGCATGGAATTCGCGGTATTAAGGTAGCGACCATCTGGGCGGACATTCCCCACGAGGTGGTGACGGCGAAGCTGGAGGCAGGCAAGTGCGAGCCGCTGGGCCTGACCGTTGCGCCGCTGACGCCGGAACGGCTTGCGGCAACCGACCGCGTCGTGGCGCAGATGGGACACGAACCGATTGTTGCGGCGCTGGAGGAAGCGGCAGACATTATTATTTGCGGCCGCGCGTACGACCCGTCGCCTTTTGCAGCTGTCGCCATGCATCATGGCTACGATACGGCGCTTGCTTACCATCTCGGCAAAATTCTGGAATGCGCCGCGCTTTCCGCCGAGCCAGGAACGACGAAGGATTGCATGCTCGGCACTTTGAAAACGGATTCGTTTATCGTGCAGCCGCTCAATGAGAACCGTAAATGTACGGCGGTGTCGGTGGCGGCGCACACGTTTTATGAGAAGGACCACCCGTACATTTTGCACGGGCCGGGCTTGGTGCTCAATCTGGAGCATTGCGTCTTTACCGAGCTTGGGGACGGCAGCGTCGAAGTGCGCGGCAGTCAAATCGCCGAGACTCCGGTGTACAAGATCAAGCTGGAAGGCGCGATGAAGGTGGCTTACCGGACGTTTGTCGTCGCAGGGGTCCGAGATCCGCTGCTGATTGCGAAGATCGAAGAAGTCGAAGAACTGGTCAAGCAGCAGGTGCGCGAGTATTACAGCGAAGTGTCGCCGGACGATTACAAGATCCATTTTATCAACTACGGCCTCGACGGCGTGTTGGGCGAGCTGGAGCCGCAGCGCAAGCCGGCGCATGAGCTGGGGATCGTGTTCGAGGTCGTCGCCAAGACGCAGGAGCTGGCCAATGCGGTATGCAGCTCGGTAAGATCGACCTTCCTGCATTACGGCTACGAAGGAAGAAAAGCGACGGCAGGGAATTTGGCGTTTCCGTTTGCGCCTAGCGATGTGCCGTTCGGAGCGGTATACGAGTTCTCCGTTTACCACCTGATGGAAGTCTCGGACGGATTCGAAATGTTCCGGACCGATTATGAAGAGGTGTAAAATATGAAGTTATTCGATGCGGCGGCCGTCCTGCGCAGCAAAAACAGCGGCCCCTTTGAAATTACGGTTGACGTGTTGTTCGACGATCCGTCCGTTTATTACAAAATCAAAGAGCAAGGCCTGATCAATAAAGAGCTCGTATCGCGGCTCTACAATATTGAGCAAGATAACATTACGCAGATCGTCTTCTTCGATCAGGCGCTCGGATTCAAAATTACGTTTGCGAGAAAAGTTTCGTCAGGCACCTTCCTGGACCGGGACGTGTACGGGGCGCAGCAGCATGCGCCGCTGATGGAACTGGAGATCAACTTGTGATCCGTCAGGAGGTGTAACGGATGAAAGCGTATTCGAAGCTGAATCGAATATGGGCCGATAAAGTGCTGTATCTCATGCTTCTCCCGTGTCTCGCGTATTTCGTCATCTTCCATGTGTGGCCGATTATCGGCATGAAGCTGGCCTTTTACGAATACCGCATTCTCGGAGACAACGTGTACGTCGGGCTCAAATATTTCCGCGAGCTGTTCAGCACGCCCATATTTTCCAACGTACTGGCCAATACTTTAATCATTAGCGCGATGAAAATGTTTCTTATTTTTCCGATTCCGATCCTGTTCGCGCTGATGCTCAACGAGTTCGCGAACGGCAAATTCCGCAAGGCGGTGCAGGTCGTTTCGTACTTGCCCCACTTTCTGTCGTGGGTCGTCATTGCGGGCGTTTGGTTCGAATTTCTGTCCCCGTCTACGGGAGCAGTGAACGATCTGATCAAGGCGCTCGGCTTTCCGCCTCAAGATTTCCTGACGGATAAAGGAAGCATCCGGTGGGTGCTGATTGCCAGCGAAGCTTGGCGCAGTATCGGCTGGGACTCGATTATTTTTCTGGCTGCGATTATGGGCGTCAGCCCCAGCTTGTACGAAGCGGCTTATGTCGATGGAGCGTCCCGCTGGCACATTGTCACCCGAGTCGTGCTGCCGCACCTGTACGTTCCAATGGTCACGATTTTCATCCTGAATGTCGGCTTCATTATGAATGCGGGACTTGATCAGGTATTGAACTTCACCAACGATTCCGTCAACAGCCAGATCGATATTATCGATACGTATGTCTACCGTGTCGGCTTGATCAACGGGCAATATTCGTTCGCTACAGCGGCCAACTTGTTCAAGAGCCTGATTGGCGTCGTGCTCGTCCTGTCCACTCATTTCATATCGAAGAAATTGACCTCGAAAGGCGCATGGTAAGGGGGAGCCAAGATGGTTGGCAAAAAAATAACCGTTTTCAAACTGTTGATCGGGCTGATGCTGACGCTTCTGACGCTGACGATGTTCGTGCCGATCGTGAACATATTTGCCAGGGCGTTATCGCATCCGGACCGGGTTAATCAATTGAAAGGCTACGATCTGCTGCCCAAGGGGTTCTCGCTGATCAATTTTCAAGTCGTTCTCGGCAATCCGATTGTCGGCAAGGCGCTGATGAATTCGCTGTTTATTACTATCGTGGGCACTTGCTTATGTATCTTTTTTACAACGATTGCAGCCTATGTCTTAACGCGAAAAAACTTGGTCGGCAAAACCCCGATTATGATTTTTCTGATCATCATCATGATCTTCGAGCCGGGGATCGTTCAGGAATATATGGTCATGAAGGATCTGCATCTGCTCGACAGCCTGTGGTCGATGGTGCTTTACCGGATGATTAACGTGTACTACTTGATTATTATGATGCGTTTTCTGGAAGAAATTCCGGAGTCCCTGCTGGAAGCGGCCAGAATCGACGGCGCCGGGCACATGACTCTGTTTATCCGGATCGTTATGCCGCTGGCGCGCATACCGCTGCTTACGATCGGGATGTTCTACGCGATTGCGAAGTGGAACGAGTTTTTCAAATCCAGCATTTTCTTGTCCAGCCGCGAGAATACGGTGCTGCAAGTGCTGCTTAGACAATTCGTCGTGGAGCGGGACACTTCGACGCTGGTCGGCGCAGCGAATCTGCTCAAGAACAACAATATCGCGCAGCTTGATTTCTCATCGCTGAAAGCGGCTACAATCGTCGTTGCCATGATTCCGATTCTTATGCTCTATCCTATTATTCTGAAGTATTATACCAGCGGAGTAATGGATGGCGGCGTCAAAGAATAAACAACACAAGACATTGGGGAGGAAATACAAATGAGAAAAGCGTTCACCCTGCTGGCCGCAAGCTTGCTGGTCATCTCCACCGCGTGCAGCTCCGGCAATTCGACAGCTCCGGGCGGTTCGGCAGCGGCGCCGTCCGGCGACCAGCCGGTCACGATTACGATCGTCGACAAGGACCTGCAGCCCGACGATCCATTGCTCAAAGGCATCGAAGAAGGCATGAAAGCCGAAGGCAAAAACGTGAAGCTGCAGCTCGTTCCCGTGCAGAGCGGCACCTACTCCGAGAAGCTGGGCCTGCTGCTGCAAAGCGGTAACATTCCCGATCTGATTTATTTCCAAGGCGGCGACTACCAGTTCGCGGTCACCCAAAAAATTCTGGAAGACTTGACGCCGTACATCGAAAAATCGACGCAAGTGAAAGCGTCCATGAACCCGTACAACCAGGAAAGAACGAAAAACTATCCGTATCTGGTGTGGCTGTCGCCGACGAGCAGCTCGGTTCCGGTCGTGCGCCAGGACTGGTTTGACAAGACGGCATCGGGCAAGGAACTGCTGGTTAACCCGACCGTGGACAACTACTATACCTTCTTCAAAGAGCTGAAAGAAAAGAACGGCGCCAAATTCGCCTATACGACAGCCGGTACGCTTGACGAGCTTGACGCCACATTCGGGCAATCGTTCGGACTGACCTCCACATGGCTGAAGGGCGAGGACGGCAAATACGCATTTGGCAAAACGACCTCCTTCGAAAAAGACAAGCTGGAGTTTTATGCGAAGCTGTACAAGGACGGCCTGCTCGATCCCGAGTTCCTGACCAAAAAATGGGATACGAAAGAGAAAGCGTTCTACGACGGTCAAGCGGCGGTTATCGCAGGGACGCAAGGTAAAGTTATCGACCTCTACAACACCAAATCGACGTCTCAGAACGGAGCGGCTGCGAAGGTAATGCCTCTGCCGCCGGCAAAAGGGAAAGGCCAAGGATATACCCCGGTTGACGTAAGCAAGGAGAGCCGCGGCTTTGCAATTGCCAAAACCGCGAAAAATAAAGAGATGGCCTTCGCCGTATTGGAGTACCTGGCCAGCCCGAAAGGCCAACTGCTGGATAAGCTCGGCATCGAAGGCAATCAATACACCGTCGTCGACAACAAAATCAAGCTGACGGCCAAATCGGCCGAATGGTATCCGCGGTTTGTCGATTCGACCGTGAACTTCAAGCCGGAGTTCGATCCGTCGACGCCATACTTGTCCGAGCCGGCGGCAAAATCGCTGGATATGATGTCCAAGCTGTCCAAAAAAGACAACAGCTTCATCATTCCTGCGGAGCTCGCAGCCAAATGGGACGCCTGCAACGCGCTCTACAAAGAATTTGCCGCCAACGTGGTGACGGGCAAGAAAACGATCGCGGATTTCGATCAGTTCGTACAAGCCTGGAATGCCGCAGGTGGCAAGGAAATTACAGATTACGCCAACCAAACGATAAAATAAACGGCCGGTAAAGTGCGGGGCGGAGGCCTCGCACTTCCTGCGGAGGGGAGAGGAACCGATGCTGTCTTTTGCGGATCGGGTGAAAGGCGTCGTCTTCGGAACGGCGTACGGTGATGCGATGGGCGCGGTCATCGAGAAAATGACCTACGGTCAAATTAAAGAGAAATACGGCCGTGTCGAAACGACGAAGACGAAATGGTGGAAGGCGGATTGGCCGGAAACGACGCGGCTGGGCAGAATGCGCGGCCAGGGCATCGTGACGGACGACACGCTCATGACGCTGGCGCTGATGAACGTATACTGCACGGAGCGCCGGCATCTCGATGCCTACGATATGGCCAACGAATTTGTGAAGGAAATTGCCTTCCGGCCGAGATATATTCCCGAGTTTGGCCGGGAAGCGCTTATTTTGGACCGGTTGTTTTATCCGGAGAAGCATATTTTCAACCGGCATGTGCTTGCGAACTGCGAGCCCCGCGAGGGCGGTTACGGCAATATGGTCAACTGCGGAGCGGCTATGTACATCGCTCCCGTCGGGATCGTGAACGCCTGCAACCCGAAGGGAGCGTACGACGAAGCGATCTTGTTCGCCTCCGGCCACCAAATCAGCTACGGGCTGGAAGCGGCGGGTGTGCTGGCCTCCTGCGTCGCCAAGGCGTTCGAGCCGGGCGTCACGGTCCATGATGTGGCGGAAACCGCGGTGTATTACGCCAAGGACGGCACGAAGCGGGCCATTTACGATCTTTGCGAGAAGGCCCTGCTCCTGCAAGCGGATAAAGCGGACCGGGACAAGGTTGTCCATGCTTTGCACGAAGTGATGGCGGTCTACTCTCCGATGCGCGACGACGTCAACCGGAGCATCGATAAAGTCGGCATCCCTTCGAATCATTACACGCCAAGCCGGTTGTTCTCCATCGAGGAGCTGCCGCTGGCGCTGGCGTACATGGTCCTCCACGACGGCGATATCCTAGAGGCAGTCAAGGACGGCGTAAGCTCCGGCCGCGATACGGATTCGATTGGCGTCATGATCGGCGCGATTCTAGGCGCGATGCAGGGCATTCGAGCGATTCCGGCCGACGAGATCGCGGTGTTGGAAGAAGTTAATAAGCAGGATATGGCGGCAAGCTGCGACCGGTTTACCGAAGCGGCCACGGCAATTATTCAAGAGGATCTGGAATTGAACAATTTTAGACAGAAGGCTCTGGAAGTCCGGTAAATGGGCAGCGGAGCAACTGAGAGCGCTCTGTAGAAACGAAGTGGTCAATATAATAATAGAGAAACATACTGAGGCGGGGTATGCACTGGAGGAGCGATAGCGTTCGCCTTTGTCCGCGGGAAATGTCGCTGTAAGCGGCTTCCAATCCAAATTTCCTGCGGACCCGGGGTCCCCGCAAAGTACTCAGGTTTAGCTTCTCTGTTTCAACTTCACTTTGTGGGGTGGAGCAGCGACCGGAAGTGGATACCCTGCCCCCTCGTAACATCTATTGCTTCAGTTGATCACATAGCCTTCCAGGCTCATTATTTTAAAGGCGGTGCACGGAACATGATTCCTTCGAATTATTTAGAGAAAGTTTACGCAGGTTATTTAGGCATGAATATCGGCATAAGGTTGGGCGCTCCGGTGGAGCCGACGATCTGGACTTATGAGCGGATCAAAAATACGTACGGCGAGATTACGGACTACGTGAAGGAATTCAAAAACTTCGCTGCCGATGACGACGCGAACGGTCCGTATTATTTTCTGCGGGCCTTGTACGACGACGCGGCCGACCGCGATATTACCCCGAACGACGTGGCGCGCGCTTGGCTGAACTACGCTCGCGAAGGCATCGGGATGTTCTGGTGGGGCGGCTATGGCGTCAGCACGGAGCATACGGCTTACATCAACCTGAAAAAAGGAATTCCGGCCCCGCAATCCGGCTCGATCGAGCAGAACGGGCTTATTATCGCCGAGCAGATCGGCGGGCAAATTTTCATCGATACGTGGGGCTTGGTCAATCCTTGCAATCCGAAGAAAGCCGCCGATTTCGGTGAAGCTGCGGCCCGCGTATCGCACGACGGCGAAGGGGTGCTGGGCGCGAGATTTTTCTGCGCGGCGATCTCCAAGGCGTTCGAAACGTCGGATATCCGCGAGATTATCGAAGCGGGGCTCGCTCAAATTCCGGCGGATTCCCTCTACGCGAAAGTGTCGAGAGCGGTGTTGGAATTCCATGCGCAGCACCCGGACGACTTCCGGGCTTGCCGCGACATGCTCGAAAGAGACTGGGGCTACGACAAATATACCGGCGTATGCCATATTATTCCAAACGCCGGCATCTGCGTGCTGTCGATGATTTACGGTCAGGGCGACTTCAACCGGACGGTGGAAATTGCCACGATGTGTGGCTGGGATACCGATTGCAATGCGGGCAACGTCGGTACTGTGCTTGGCGTCGCATGCGGCCTAGAAGGCATCGCGGACAAGTACCGCAAGCCGATCAACGACTCCATCGTGATGTCGGGCATCTCCGGTTACTTGAACATTTTGGATATTCCTACGTATGCCAAGGAATTGACGATTCTGGGTTACCGTCTGGCGAAGGTGCCGTGCCCGCAGGAAATCGTCGACAGCTTTACGGAACGCGACATTTATTTTGACTTCGAACTGCCGGGCTCGACGCACAATATCCGGGTATCTGATCCGTTCTTCTGCCAGGCGCGGCATTCGACGGAGAAAGCTTTCCGCGGCACCGGCTCGCTCGAAGTTATCTTTGACCGCATGACCCGCGGCGAGAAGTCGAAAGTCTTTTACAAGCCTTACTACACCCGCGCCGACTTCAGCGACGAGCGGTATTCGCCGACGTTTGCGCCGAGAGCGTATTCGGGCCAGAAAGTTTCGATGAACATTTATCTGGATCAATGGGGCGGCAACGAAACGATGGGCATTGCTCCTTACGTCCGGCTGCACAAAAGCAAGAAAGAGCTCGTCCAAGGCTATGTTAAGCTCGTGAACCAAGAGTGGATCGAGGTGGAGTTCGTTATTCCGGATTCGGAAGGCGAGCTGATCGACGAGGTCGGCATCGTGCTCGAATCGTATTCGACGCGCAAGCCGAAAAGCCTGGGCCGCATCTTTATCGACGAATTCCGGATTTCCGGCAAAGCGGACTACACGATCGATTTCCATAAACAGTCGGGTGATTTTGGCTGCGTGACGCCTTTTGCCCATAATCACGGCGCTTGGAATCTGGTGGACGGCTCGATGTATCTGATGACCGCCGAGCCTAGCGAAGCGTATACGGGGAACTATTTTGCCACGGATTATTCTGTAACCTTGGACCTTAATCCGCAAATCGGCGATTCGCATCTGGTGGCGGTTCGCGCTCAAGGAGCGATGCGCGGGTATCACGCGGGCTTTGACGGCAAAGATCAAGTCTCCCTCTACCTGAACGATTTCGGTTATACTAAACTGACCGGAGCCAGCTACCCTTGGCAGTTTGACCAGAACTATGAACTCAAGGTGACGGTGCAAGGGCAGGTCATCACGCTGTTCATCAACGGGGAGCAAATCCTGCAGCATACGGACGGTACGTTCGGCTACGGCATGTACGGAGTCAGCACCCTTGGTGCGGCGAGAACCTACTACAGCAATATCCGAGTGACGGAGCTCTAGAAGCCCGGACCGGTGAATTTGTAACGAAGAGGGCGGAATTCCGATGAAAATTATGGTTGTCGGCAGTGCAAATATGGATATGGTCATGCGGACGAGCCGTCTTCCCGAAATCGGGGAGACGATGCGGGGCGACGGATTTTTCCTCGCTCCCGGCGGCAAAGGGGCCAATCAAGCGGTCGCTTGCGCCAAGATGGGCGCCGAAACGTGGTTTATGGGGAAGGTAGGCGACGATATTTTCGGCCAGTCCCTGATCGACCGGCTTAGCGGCTTCGGCGTGCACACGGACTTCCTCAAGCGCGAGCCGGATGTGACGACGGGTGTGGCAGCCATCACCGTATGCAACGGGAATAACAGCATCATTCTCGATGGTGGGGCCAACAGCGAAGTCTCTCCCGGCTATATTCGGGGGTACCAGCAGGAGCTGCTTTCGGCCGCGGCCGTTATGCTGCAGCTGGAAATTCCGATGGAGACGGTCTACGAGGTTATTCGTTTGGTGAAAGGTCAAGTCCCGATTTTCCTGAATCCGGCACCTGCGGTTCCGATTGAGGATGCAGTTTTGCAGGGCGTGGATTATTTTACGCCGAACGAAATCGAATGCCGCATCTACACGGGTATTGAGATCCGGAGCACCGACGATGCTTTTGAGGCTTTGAACAAGCTGCGGGCCAAAGGGATTCGTTATCCGCTCATTACACTCGGAGAAAAGGGCATCGTGTACTATAACGGAACGGAGAACGTATACAAGGAAGCGCGCAAGGTTGAAGCCATCGACACGACGGCGGCCGGGGACACGTTCTCCGGAACGCTGGCCGCGATGATCATCGCGGGCAAAAGCATGGACGAAGCGGTGGATATCGCCCAGCGCGCCTCGTCCATTGCGGTGACCCGTTTGGGAGCGCAGGATGCGATCCCTATGTTGTCGGAAGTATTATAGGTTGGCCTAAGCACTTGCTTGCAAAAGCAGGTGCTTTTTTGCGAACAGCCCTACAGCCGGAAGCGGCGAATGCTCTCGCGAAGCTCTCCCGCAAGCAGTGTAAGCGACTCCGCGCTGCCGGAGATGCGTTCCATCGAAGCGAACTGCTCGTTCGAAGCGGCGGCGACGCTTTCCGTGCTGTCGCTGGAGGTCTGGGCAATCATCGCCGTGGACGTGACCGAGGCGGTAATTTGCTCGGTGGTCGCCGCCATTTCTTCCGCCGTGGCGGACACTTCCTGAATGTGTCCGTTTAGTTGCTCGATCGAAGCGGCAATGTCGCGGAAGCTGCGGCCAGAGTCGCTCACCAGATGGATGCCTGCCGTAACCTGCTCCGTAACCTCGCGGATCGCTCCGGCCGTTTCTTTCGTTTCCTCTTGGATCAAGCGGATGCGCTGGGTAATTTCCTTGGCGGCCGTTTCGGATTGGGTGGCCAGCTTCTTCACCTCGGCGGCGACGACCGCGAAGCCTTTGCCGCTTTCTCCGGCTCTTGCCGCTTCAATCGAAGCGTTCAAGGCCAGCAAATTCGTCTGATAAGCGATCTCGGAGATCAATTTCACAATGCCTCCGATTTCGTCGGACCGTTTGCTTAACCGTTCCATGCGTTCCGAAGTCTGCGTGGTTGTTGTGGAAATGGCGTTCATCTGCTCTTCCGCTTCGTCCATCGACTCCGTGCCTTTCACCGCATTGGCGGCTGTCGTTTGGAACTGCTCCGCCATGTCCGAGGTTGCCTCCGAAATCCTGCCGATCCCTGCGGCCATTTCTTCCATCACGACGGCGGTTTCCTTCGAGGTCGTCAGCTGTGCCTGCGCTCCTCCGGCTACCTGACGGGAGGCGTCGGCAATCTGCTGTGCGGCGATCGTCGTCTGACTGGCATCGGCCGCCAGCGAATCGGCCAGTTGCGCAACCTGCTGTGAAGCTTCCGAAGAGCGGCTGATCGCCGTATGAAGCTCGCGAACCATGCGGTTCAAAGCGTCGGCCAGTTGGCCGGTTTCATCGCGGCTTTTTACGGACAAAGGCTGAACGGTCAAGTCGCCGTCCGCGACCCGTACGATACTGCCGGTGACCAGACGCAGCGGGCGGGCGATCAGGAGAAGGAACAGCACACTGATTCCGAAGGCGACAGCTACGCTGACCCCAAGAATGACATAAACCCATATTAAGCTATCCTTATATGCTTTTTTTGCTTCCAGTGCGGAGGTTTCAGCCTGCTTGTGGTTCCATTCGACCAGACTGGTTAAATGCTTCTGCATTTCGTCGAAAATACGGTGGCCGGCATCGATCAGGATCATGGCTTGCTGGGGGTTGCTGCGGCTGGTGACTAACGTTTTTTGCGTGTTCTTTTTGAATTCGTCCCAATTTTCCTTGAAGGAAGCAAAATTGCTTCGTTCTTCGTCGGCTGCGATCTGGGACTCGTACTGCTGGGTCGTCGATTCAACCAGAGCGTAGCTTGCACCGATTTCATCCTCGAGGGTTTTGCGCGCCGCGGCATCGGTACTATCTTTGTAACGGAATACTAGGTTAAGCACATGCTCCGTTTCAAAATAAATCCGGTTGATTTCTTTCACCTTTGGCATCGAGTTTTCGGTAACTTGTTCAACGCGGTTTTGGATAAACATCATTCGGTTTAGAGCAAGAACGGCAGTGATGGTAGTAAGAAGCAACATGGTAATGAATCCCAAAGCAAGCTTTCTGCTGACAGTCCAGCGCATCGTACGAGCCCCCTCGGTTATGCTATTTTTATATTGGATATGGTTTTTAGAATAAAATCAATTCGACAATCCAATGGTAAATTCCTTCTTATTCCAACTGGTTTGGTGGAAGAAATTTCGGGAAATGTGGAGAGGAAAGCATACACCTCTCATACTATTTTTGTAAGTAATTGTAATTGAATTTCGAGTAAATTGGAAATGATTTGTTGAAATTTACCGAATAAAAATCTTTATTGCAGAATTTGGGGGGAAATGATATCATACAACCAATGATCGAAAGCGGAAGCACCGCCTTATTCATGTGTATTTGACCATGGATAGGGCGGTTTTTTTGTGCTCTGAAATAGAAAATATTGTAAATATTTGTTCGATCATCTGTTCGAAAGAAGGAGAGTGACCCATGCAGCTATCCTTGCTAAAGGAAAATGAAGTCTATACGTGCGTGCTGCCTGATAAGAAGTCCGGGCAGTATTGGGTCACTCAAACGAACCTTCTGGGGTATGAGGAACGGGTGATCGGGGTCGAAGGCGTGGACGGCCAATGGATTCTGAAGTCGAATCAGCATGCGGTCGTCCTGGATGCGGGCAGCCGTAAAATAAAGGAGCTTGCCGTCGAGTCCCTGACCCTCTATAGCATCCTTCTGAAGAAAACGGATGAAATTGCGATTCTTTTTGCCGAACCGGTATCTGCCGATCGTAAAGTTTTTCATAAGTACAGCTTGCCCAGTAAAGGGAAAATAAAGATCGGTCGTACGGATGGCTGCGAGATCAGGTATGCGAATAGGTACACGTCTTCCGTTCATGCGGAGCTGTTTGTGTCCGAAACGGCCGTAACCATCCGGGATACGAGCAGCTCGAACGGAACGTTTGTGAACGGGAAGCGGACGACGGAGCAGATCCTTAAACCGGGAGATATGATCTATATCATCGGCTTGAAGATCATTGTCGGCAGCGGATTTATGGCCATGAACAATCCGGACGGCCAAGTGAGCTGTAATCCCGATGTTCTTAGACCATGCGTTAAACCGTATCCTGCGATACCGAATACGGAGGATGAAATCGACGAAGAGGTGCCGGAAGGCGATTTGTTTTACCGTTCTCCAAGGTTTATTAAGGAAATCGACCGTGTCGAGATCAAGATCGACGCTCCGCCGCCCCAGGTGAATCTGGAACAAACTCCGCTTATGTTCATGCTCGGTCCGTCCATTACGATGGGTATGGCTTCGTTGTTCACAGGGCTTTACTCTCTGCATAATGCACTACAATCCAACGGCAAAATCATGAGTGCGATGCCGACCCTTGTCATGTCTTTCAGCGTCCTGCTGGGTACGATTCTATGGCCCGTTTTAACGAGACGGCACGAAGCTAAGAAGAGACTCAAGCAAGAGAGCATCCGGCAGGAAAAATACAAGCTTTATATTCAAGAGGTTCGAGAGAAGATAAGGGATGCCGGCGAACGCCAGCGTCAAGTCCTGCATGAAAATCTGGTTACGCTTGAGGAATGCGTTTCGCGAATCAAGCTGCGCAAGCGGACCCTATGGGAGCGAACCCGCAGACAAAACGATTTTTTGAAGGTTCGTCTTGGACTAGGCAATGTGCCGCTTCAGGTTGTGCTGAAATTTCCGGAGAGAAGATTTTCCCTCGAAGACGACGGGCTTCAAGAGGAGCTGTATCAGCTTATGGAGCAGCCGAAAATGTTGGAGCAGGTTCCTATACCACTTTCGCTAACGGAAGATTGGATTAGCGGGATGATCGGTACGAGAGCTGAAGTTATTGTTGCGGTCAAAGGGCTGGTTGTCCAGCTTGCGGCGCTCCATAGCTATGATGAGTTAAAGCTTGTTTTTATCTATGACAAGAAGGAAAGCAAAACGTGGGATTTTGCAAAATGGCTGCCTCACGTTTGGAGCGACGATAAGTCCATCCGATTTATCGCGACGGAGCCGGGCGAGGTAAAGGAGCTTTCCGTCTTTTTCGAAAAAGAAATTGCCGGAAGAGAGGGCATTGTTTCGGAGGAAGAGCTTAAGGAGGTCATACCGCATTACGTCGTCTTCGCGATCGATAAGGGTCTGGCCGGTAAGGCGGAGATGATGAATGGTATAAGGAAGCACAAAAACAATATTGGCATTAGCGTGATTCATCTTTACGACGAGCTGAAAAACTTGCCCAAAGAGTGCTCGCTGGTCGTACAGTTCGAAGGATATCATTCGAAAATATATGACAAGGACGATACCACCGGGAAGCATATTGCGTTTCAGCCTCATCCGAATACCATTCAGGACGAGCTCCAGCTTGCCGTGCATCTGGCCAATATTCAACTGGATAGTTCGGGAGCGGGCTATACGCTGCCTGCCATGCTGACGTTTCTCGATATGTTTGAGGTTGGCAAGGTCGAGCATCTGAATGCGCTGACGAGGTGGCGGGAAAATGATCCTACCTTATCCCTCCAAACTCCGATCGGGGTAGATACGACCGGAGAACGATTTTACCTGGACCTGCATGAGAAATACCACGGTCCGCATGGCTTGATCGCGGGGATGACCGGTTCCGGGAAAAGCGAATTTATTATGACGTTCATTCTTTCGCTCGCCATAAACTATCATCCGCATGAGGTCGCTTTTATTCTGATCGACTACAAAGGTGGCGGTATGGCCGGCGCATTTGCGAGTTTACCTCATCTGGCGGGAACGATTACGAACTTGGACGGTGCGGCGGTTAAGCGGTCGTTGGTTTCGATCCAGAGCGAGTTGAAGCGAAGACAAGCGATCTTTAGCGAAACGAGCAAGCTGTTGAACATAAGTAACATGGACATCTACAAATATCAGAGGCTGTTCCGGGATGGGAAAGTTATGGAGCCGCTGCAGCACTTGTTTATCATATCGGACGAGTTCGCGGAACTAAAGACGCAGCAGCCTGAGTTCATGGAGCAGTTGGTTAGCGCGGCGCGTATCGGCAGAAGCTTAGGCATTCACTTGATCTTGGCAACCCAGAAGCCATCCGGGGTGGTGGATGATCAGATTTGGAGCAACAGCAAGTTTCGCATTTGTCTTAAGGTGCAGGAGAAAGCCGATAGCATGGACGTGATCAAAAGGCCGGATGCGGCCGAGCTGTCCGTTACCGGGCGATTCTATGTCCAAGTTGGCTTCAATGAGCTGTTCGAGCTTGGTCAATCCGCTTGGGGAGGGGCGCCTTATTACCCGACGGATCGGCTTGAAAGAGCCAGGGACGAGAGCGTGACCGTCATTGACAACCTGGGACGCGTCGTGAAACAAGTCAAAATCGATAAACGCAAGACGCGGTTCCATAACCCGGCGAAGCAATTGGACGAGGTAAACCGCTATTTGGCGGCTATCGCCAAAGAAGAACGCATCGGCGTCCGTCCGCTCTGGCTGGACCCGCTTCCGGAATTCATTTATCTTGACGAGCTCAGAGAGAGTCGTCCGGTTTCACAGCAAGCCCGCGGTGTGCTGAATCCCGTGATCGGCCAAGTGGACGACCCTGCCAACCAGCGGCAGTTTACGATGACATTTCCGCTATCCAAGGAAGGAAATGCGGTCATTTACGGTGCGGCGGGAAGCGGGAAAACGACCTTTTTGGCCACGTTACTGTACTCGCTGATGGAAGAGCATACGCCGTCCGAGCTCCATGTATATATTTTGGATTTCGCTTCCGAGACCTTACGCGCATTTGCCAAAGCGCCGCATGTGGGCGATGTCCTGCTCTCGCATGAAGCGGAGAAAGTTAATAATTTGTTCAAGATGCTGTATCAAGAGACCGCAGACCGGAAAAAGAGGTTCGCTGATTATGGCGGCGATTACCAGTCGTATATGAAATCGGCACAAACTGCCGTTCCTTCCATTGTCGTTGTCGTTCATAACTACTCGGCGTTCGCGGAGCTTTTCGAGGATAAGGAAGAAGCGGTGACCTATCTAACGAGGGAAGGCTTGAAGTACGGGATTTACTTTATTTTGTCCGCATTGAATACAGGCGCGGTCCGGTACCGGGTTTTGCAAAATTTCAAGCAATTGTACGTGCTGCAGCTTAACGATGCCGCCGACTATTCCAGTGTGCTCGGTAACGTAGAAGGTGTCTACCCCTCCAAGTTTAAGGGGAGAGGCATTATGAAATCCGATCGGGTATATGAATTTCAAATCGCGCACATGCATCGCGATGTGGAAAACCGCTTCGAGCATATTCGCCAATATGGCGAAGAGTATGCCGCCAAATGGACGGAGCCGGTCGCGAGAAGAATTCCAATTTTGCCTGAGCTCATAGATGTGAATTTCTTGATAGATGAGATAAGGTACGGCAAGGCCGGGAAAATTCCGGTGGGCGTGGAGAAGAACAGTCTGCAGACAGCCTGCCTTCACTTTGACCAACATTACATACAGCTTGTACTGTCTCAAAATAACGACAATGCGGGCTTTATCCAAGGGCTGGCCGAGGTCCTATCCGCTAAAGGGGAAGCCGAAGTTGCCGTCATCGATCCGGAAAACAAGCTGATGGATGACGAGTTCAAAAACTATACCCATTATGGAAATTCAACGGATTGGGACCAAGTTGTTGCACAGTTATTTAGCACCCTCGTCCACCGCAACAACACATACAAGGATGCGATGGCCGCCGGCGAACCGGTTCTGGTTTTTGCTAAACAGACTTGGATCGTTCACTCCCTGACAAGCTTGAACTCACGAATTTCCGAGGATTCCAAGGATAAGCTCCGGGTTCTTCTGGAGAAAGGCGAGACGACGTATCAGGTGAATTTCATTATCTGCGAACGCGTTTCGTCGATTTCGTCCATTTCCTATGAAGCTTGGTTTAAGGCGAAGGTGATCTCCAATGAGGGGATTTGGCTGGGGAACGGCATAGCGGATCAGTATCAGATCAAGATCGGGAAGCTCACCAGCGAGCTGTATCAGGATATTGGCGACGATTTCGGTTATATCGTGACGAACGGGAAGCCGGTCCTCATGAAGCTGCTGACTTCGCCCTTGCATCTCAAGGAGGACGATTCCGATGGATAAAATACTGGTTGAGGTATTTGTACCGGCTTTAGCCCGGACCTATGACGCATACATCCCTCTCACGACCAAGCTTTATAAAGTCGAGACGTTATTAACCGGTGCGATTGCCGAGTTATCCAACGGTTATTTTGCTCCAACCCGCGAAACGGTTTTGTGTGAGAGAACAACCGGGTCCGTTTTGGATATTGGCATGTCAGCTCAAGAATCGGGGCTTCATCACGGTTCTCGGCTGATGTTAATATAAAACCTTTATTACCGAAAGGAGAATTTGTATGGCAAGAAAAATTGTCGTAGATCCCGCTAAGCTGGAAGCCGCAGCTAAAAACATGGATGGGCATGCTGCCGAGTATCAGCGTTTATACGATCAACTGTTTAACGAAGTAAAGGCCATGGGCAATGCGTGGAAGGGGCAGGATAACGTCGCTTATACGACGCAAATCGAAGGATTCCGCGACGATTTTGAAAATATGAAAAAGCTGATGGAGCAATATTCCGAATTCTTAAAGCATAGCGCCCAAACGTATCGGACGACGCAAACCGAAATTGCGAGCTCCGCTAAAAAATTAGCGAACTAATTATCCCTTGAAGGAGGCCAACTACAATGTCTATCGAAGGAATCAGCATATCTACCGCAGAGGTAACCCAAACCGCGGCAACGATCCGAACGCTTAACGGCAGCTTGACCGCCAAGCTTGAAGAGATCAAAAAAGAAATGAACGGCTTGACGAGCTCTTGGGATAGTGATGCCTCCCGAACCATCCAGGATAAATTCAACGCGAATTCCCAAAAGTTTAGCGATTATCGGGCGGTTGTGGACTCTTATGCGGCTTTTTTGGACAATACGGTTTCGAACTACGATGCAACCGAAACGACCATTAACAGCAACGCCAGCCAATTCAAGTAGGATCTGATCCGTATGGAGGGTGACAGGGAGTTTCTGTCGCTCTCTGTCGTCTACAATCCATGGATATGAAGAGGGATGTAAATGAACGCAGCAGCAGATCGGGAAGCAACCGCCATTATTGAAGAGCTCAACAGAATCAGACGGGAATTGGAAAGCGTTGCGCTGGAATTAAAAGGTTTGAAGGGAATTAGCGTCGACTATTGCTCCAGAAGATTGACACAAATTTCAAGTGAATACAGCGAGGTCATTCAAATGCTGTATCGTTTGAGATAACGGGAAACACTCCGTATTCAATTTTGTTTTCATGGAGGGTATGGTGCGGGGAAATGAATCTTAATGGAAGGCTGGTGCTTCGAATCGTGATGCTGCTATCGCTTGCAACGCTTATGGGCTGCGGTCAGAAGTACAAGGACGCAGAAGACAAAATGACGCGGTATTTAAATGAAAAGTATGGCGAAGAGTTCGTGGTTGAAAACGTCGGAGGCGGATATGGATCAGGGATATTTACAACCGATACGATCAAAGCGGAGGCGTATCCCCCGAATTCCCCGAGGCATCGGTTCAGAGCTGAGATCACGAAAGATTTTAGCAAAGTATGGGACAACTATATGAACATGATTATGGCCGACAAGTTCGATGAAAAGATGATGAAGGTATCTCAAGAAGTATTTGGACAGAAGGACATCTGGGTCAAGACAAATCTGGATTCGGGCGGCCTATCTTTTCCGGCACGTGATTTGAATGACAAAAATATGAGTATCGAAGATTACTTTAAGGCCGAAGCGATTAATGGACTAGCCGTTGATCTGTTTATTAAAAGCGAACCCGATATCGACAAGGAACGCCAAGCGGAAAAAGTAGACAAATTGGCAGATAGAATATTGGCTTTAGAAGAATTTAAGCATGGGTTTATTTCGGTGTTTTATTTAAAACCGTCCGCTTTTGAGCATGTTAGCACGGAGTTTTATACGGTGGGCGAAGCACTTCATTATTACACTCGGAAAGAAATAAGTTATACGCATACGTTTACCAAAATTTTCGATGCAAAAAAGGTGTATTCCGTCCAAGAGATTTTGAGTCATTTTGACTGGGAGTATAAGGAATCATAAGGAAGGGGGATACAATGGCCACGACCATTACCGAAGCGGATAAGGCGATACTTTCAGAACTGGTGTACTTGAATATAAAAAATCATACGGATCTAAACAAAAGTTTGCTTTCCGGGGCACTTACCGTAGGTGAACTCGTAAACGCCTACAAAGATCAGTTAGAGTCATTTGGGGAAGTTGAAACCCATTTTAAAACAAAAGAACAGTTTGAAGCATTTAAACACGGAATTGAAAGTTTATCTCGGGATTCTTCGAAATATGATCATTGGAAAATAAACCATGTTGATGACGATAATGCGGCAACAGGGTTTGTGGCGTACACGTTCGAGCCGGAGCCTGGTCAAGCGGTGTTGGCCTTCCGAGGAAGCGAAGATATCGCCCAAAAAGAGTTTCGGAACGATTGGAAAAACAATGCATCGACTTCGTATGAAGAGGAAAGCGTCCAGCAACATAAAGCCAGATTGTACATGGAATCACAAGCGAAGCTGTATAACAACATCACGGTCACGGGTCATTCTCTCGGGGGGAACCTTGCACTGTACGCAACCTTAACGGCGCCTGGCGAAATCCAACAAAAAATAGTCAACTGTGCTACGTTTAACGCCCCTGGCTTTAACAAGGAATTTACCATTACCTATCAACATTCAATCCAACATATGAGGGGTAAAATACAGGAATTTCAGAACCGATACGATTCCGTGTCTTCCCTTTTCTATAATCCGACCAAGCCGATCATGATTGAAACTTCAGCCAAAAAAGGAACGCTGCCTGATTTATTAAATATGGACCATCATGCCCTAAAGCATCTTGTGAACGACAATGGTACTTTAACAAGGGATAATATCCAAAGCAAAGATTTTGAATATCGAATGCTGTCCAATCTTACGCAAGGGATTCAAAAGCTGCCTAACCCGATGCTGTACGAAACGGTGGAGCTCATTTTTGCCGTTTGGAATGGTGATATCGATTCGGTTCAATTACTGAAAACGGCAGGTGTTTTAGCGGTCACCAATGTTCCCCAAACCGTGATTACCGTAGGAGTGATGCTCAAAGCTGTAGAAATTACGTTTGTAGCTACTGCGTTTGTAACAGCTGCTCAGATTGCTGCGGAAGTTGTGGATGAGAAGATCGTTCAGTTCAAAACGTGGGCGACGCGCAAGTTCGACGATCTGTTTGAACAGGCCGGACTTGGAGCTGTCCTGAAAGATAGGTTTCACGACTTTAAGCAGCGGGTGTACGCTGAAGTGCATGATATCGTCAGCAGGGTTTCGAAGTTCGTCAAGGATTCTTGGCATACGTGGAAGCAATCCGGCGTACAGCATGAGGATATTCGCGTGAACATGATGGAACTCAGAAATTTGGCTTCCCGCTTACAAGCGGTTCAGAACCAGATCGTCCATGTGGACCGCAGACTCGATACGCTGGCAAGTCTTGTAGACTGGCAGCAGCGCATATCGGTAACTTGGATCGGCTACAAGGTGGGCTATAACCAGGAATTGAGAAGATGCATCGATTATTTGCACCGTGCGGCAGACGAGCTTGAACAATGCGAGCGCACGATCACGCAAAAAGCGTATGCGTTTTAAATCGTATGCGGCAAAGCGCCGACACTTCCCGAGCCGACGCTTTCGTTTATTTCCTTCTGTAAATTTTAAACCACTTTAGTATCACTTCTTTTCGGGACATTTGTTTGTCCCGGGGCCACGGAGAAGTTTCCCATTCATGGATGGCCTGCTGCCGTGTTTTGAAAAATCTATAGTCGCAAATGTTCCAAGAGCAAAATAGTTTTCGGTACCATTTTCCATTTGGCATGTCACCGGCATAACGGCGTACCGCTTTACTGGCTTGCTGCTTAGCCCAACGTGTACCGGGTGTGTCATGATCGTTCCATACGGGGGATTTTTTTACACTTCGGCTCAATAACCTCTAACCTCCTTCTGGGAAGTTAGAGGCCGTCCAATGTTTTCATCCATTCACCCCATTTTATGGTATCTTACCTATATAAACGATCATCATTGAAAAAAGTTGCTATGGCTCCAATGCCATTTTGAATTCATTCAACGTCCGCTTGTCTGCCGAGTTATCCAGGATGGCGAAGACGATTTGGTCAAACCACGCGGCACGACCTTCGTCGATGAGCGCTTGCTTGAAAAGGCGAGCGACATTCTTCGGGTCATTGCGGAAGACGCCGCACCCATAGGCGCCGAGAATAATGGCACGCTGTCCGTGGGCAACTGCAACCGCTAAAATGAAGCGAATCCGCTCCAGCATGACTGTATCGATCTTAGACGTACTTTCCGGTTCGCGCTCCCGTACGACCCCGGCATTTACCGCAGGAGCGGTGATCATAGAAACCAAGTAAGGCTGCGGCAGGAGGCTGCCGCGATCTTCCCGGAATACCGGCACTTTCGGAGAGTAGATCATATAGTCGGAATAAAAGCAAGTTTTGAGGCCCCGGTTATGGTCGTACATTTCGGTCATCTGGGAAATGCACGGATACAAGGCGGAAGAGCGAGCCAGACTCTCTTCCTGCGCCTGACTTCCCCCGAGGAAGCCTCCTCCGGGATTTTTGGCGGAGGCGAAATTCAGGCAAACGGTCTCCGCGACCCCTTCTTGCGCTACGAGTCGTTGTGCCGCAGCCAAGGTCGATTCGTTCGTCACCTCAATGCGAGGCGTGTTCCCTGCTATGCGATCGTTGAGGGCGCCTGCTTCCTTCAACATATTAGGCAGCTGATCGGGCGCATAGAGGACGGACTTCGCAACGGCCGTCTCCACTTCGTCCCGGATTGTGATTCGTGTCCCGGAGGGGATGGTGTAGAAGCCCTGTTCCAAAATGTCCAAGGTTTCTTTAGCGATCTTGGATCTAATTTCTCTGTTACGGGTAGATGGGTTCATCTTTATTCACTCCATTCGTTCTGTTCAGGTTACTTCTTGATTTTCCTTCAGCAGGTTCTCGCGCAGCTGTGTCAAAATGTGCCCCAGCGCATTTTTGCCCTGCCAGGTTCTTCTGTTTTGAATCCTCGGGTCGTCTTCGGATAGCCCTACTCCCCAGATCCGGTCCGTAGGGCTCGCTTCGACCAAGGTTGTTCCTTTCGTCCTAAGCAGTTGCTCCAGCAGGTGCGGATTCTGCGTAAATTTTGCATAGTTGCCGTCATAAACGAATTTCTTTCCGTAATTGTCCCATTGATCCTTGTCAAAGTTTCGGACCAAACGGCCCAGTTTCTTTTGCTCCCGGGGCGTCGTGGCTTGCAATATCTTCTCCGCCGTCTCTTGATCTCCGAACAGCTTCGCTTTTTGATACATCATGTACTGCTCCGCGCAGTTGAATTCCACTCCATCCACGATAAATCGTGAAGGATGCCATTGAGAAAAAGGGGACTCAGTACGGTAAAAAAACGTAAATTTCTCTATCATCATCAGCTCTCGCTTTCACTTTAAAATTTGACTGTTGCCGGCACTTCGATATTCGCGAATTGATAATATCATAATGACATTATATAACGATGGCAGCACCCTATGTCAATATCAAGTCGAAAAAATGTTAAAACCTAGAGATTTTCTTGACAAAATATGGACCACCGCGTATGATTTCACTAACTATTGTCAAAGGAGGTTGGATGAGGGTGCTTAAGGATCAAAAGTTTTATTTCAGTTCCAATCAAAACCTGTGTAATACATTTCATCAACAGCATATGCAGCAGTGTACCCTCATCGGCCTTACCGGTCTGTCTTATTAAGTGAAGCTTTATGCCGACTTCAAGCAAGTTGACATCAGGCTCGTTTATCCAATCCGGCCATGGACCTCTGAGTCCGTGGTCTTTTTTGTGTTTAACAACGGACCGGACACAATTTCATTCCAAGGGGAAGATGCAGATGGCGATCATTCAAGTGAGATCCACGAACCCGAAGCTTTCGTTTATTATCAAAAAAAATCCGGAGTCCGGCATGATTCTCCGTTCGATCCGCAAGGGGATGGCTTACGGTTGGTACACGGACGACTTTACCTACAATGTGTATTTTAAGGATGCGGACAATGAGATTTCCTATAAGCAGCATGAGCATGAGGATTTTGAATATTTGAACGTATCCCGCTATAACACGCCGTTATTTCCGCTGAATGCGCTGAACGAATTTTTTTCCGCGCCACTGAAAGCACAGGACGAGCGGGACGTCGAAGGCTACGAGCATTCGTTCCATATCAACATGATTCATATCGAGCTGGTGCGGTACATCGAGTTTTTTGAGAAACATCTGACCGATTTTACGTTCGAGCTTAAGCATCACGCTCACAAAAGCTACTCGCTCACGGTTACGACGCGCAAAAGCCTTCATCATCTGCTGCATGTTGTCAGCGTGCTGTGCCTGTTCCTTTCCATGTTCGGCAACGAAAACATCGATATTTCCGACAGCATTCTGGACAAATACATTAAAAGCATTCAAGCCATTGACGCGACGTTCTACATCCGCAGCTTGTTTGTACGGAATTTCTTGTCTTCCAGAGATCGGTTCAAAAAATACAAAGGCGAGCTTGAGAAAACAAGCCGGTACGCCATTCGATTCGATTACGGAGGTACCGCTCTCCAACGGAGAAACTATATCGCCAGCGCGCTTCCTTTTAACAAATCGATTCTGGATGTTGGCTGCGGGGAAGGCTTCTATGCTCTTCCTTTCGCCGCGAAAATCGAGGGAAGCTACTACGCTGTCGATATCGACGAGCAGCTGCTGGAGTCGGTCAGCCGCAAGGCTCAAGCACGGGAGCTCGATAATCTGATCACGTTTCGTTCGATCGATCATTTCTTGGAGGAATACAACGGCGAGCAGGTCGATGTCATCCTGACGGAAGTGATCGAGCACATGAGTCAAGACGAGGCTAAGAAGCTTATTCATTGGATCTGCAAACAGGTAGATTTCGAGCATTTTATTATTACGACGCCGAATTCGGACTTCAATCCGTTCTACGAATTGAGCGGGTTACGACATGACGACCACAAGTGGGAGATGGGTCAGCAGGAGTTCCAAGAGTGGTTTCTGGAGATCATCCGGGAAACGGGCCTGTACCATGAATTCGTCTCCGTCGGTGACGGGGTCAACAGCATCCAGACGACGCAAGGCGTCATTCTCAAGAAAAAGGGGGCCTAGCCAGTGGAGATCCAAACGAGGGTTCATACCATTTTTATGATGATCGGATCGACGGAATGCGGGAAAACGACGTTCGCCAACGAAGTGCTGATTCCCGGACTTCGGTTCGAGGACGAGTCGAAACATTTTAAAGCCAACATCCAATATCTGTCTTCCGACAGTATCCGCCAAGAGGTTCTTGGCTTTGCCTACGATAAATACGATCAATTGATGCTGGAGGCGAGTGGGCAGGCGTTTCATCTGTTGTTCGAAAAGCTGAAGATGGTAACCTCGTATCCGGTCAATGCGGAATTCGTGATCGTGGATACGACAGGATTGTCGGAGGACTTCCGGGCGAAGGTTCGCGAGATTGCTCATGAGAATAACTATAATCTGGAGGTCATCCTGTTCGATTACCGCAAGCGGGAGGATTACTACGCCTCCGAGCGGTCCAAGAAACTGATCACCAGCCACATTAACCGGCTGCGCAAAGACGTTCTCGGTTCGCTGGCCAAGGAAAAGTACGCCAAAATTCATAAGGTGCGCGCCAAAGATTTTTATTCGGTAACGGAGCAGCGGGCCAATCCCGATTACAGAGTCGTCATTGAAGATCAAGAGGAATACTTGTCGACCATTCTTCCGCAGGATCAAAAGGTCATTATTGTCGGCGACGTTCATGAGTGCGTCGATGCGCTGCAAGGTCTGCTGCTGAGCTACGACTACCAGATCGAAGCGGGGAAGCTGATCGTAACGGATAAGGTGCGGAATACGAAGGTGCTGCTAGCCGGCGACTGGATCGATAAAGGGAAGCGTACCAAAGAGATCGTGGACTTTTTGTACGATAATCAGGAGCATTTCTTATTCGTCCTCGGGAATCATGAAAATTTCGTCTATAAATATTTGCGGGGCGAAATTCAGGGGGCCGATTCGGAGCTTCTTCGGACGTATTTCGACTCGACGGAAGTGCTGCGCAGCGATGCGGAGCTATTGGAGAAGTTTAATCATCTCGTTTCCATCTCGAAGCCGTTTTACCGGTCGGTCGGCACCAAGGGAGCGTCCTTCTACGTGACCCATGCGCCGTGCCGGAACAAATATATCGGGAAGCTGGATGCGATTTCGACGCGTCATCAGCGCAGTTTCCGTATCAACCGGGAGGCGCCTCTGGAGGAGCAGTTGGATTTTCTTAACGAGGAGGCAGCGAAAAATCATCCGTACCACGTGTTTGGGCACATTGCGGCGAAGCAGGCGTTCCGGATCAAAAGCAAGCTTCACCTCGATACGGGATGTGTGCACGGGAACGCGCTGACTTCGGTCAGCATTTCGTTCAAGCCTTTCTTTAAAGTTCACAAGTCCGGGCAAGTTGCCATGACGGACGAGCTTCCGACCTTGTTCCGGGAAGAGAGAAAGGTTTCCGTGCAGGAGTTGGGCGACGAGGAAATTCGCAGACTACGTTATGTGTCGCGGAATAAGATCAACTTTATCTCGGGAACGATGTCCCCGGCCGATAAGGACGTGGCTGCACGCGAGCTGGAGTCGTTGCAGCGTGGCTTGGATTATTTTACCGAGCGGGGAGTCCGTCAGGTGGTGCTGCAGCCGAAATACATGGGCTCCCGATGCAACATTTATTTGCATAAGGACCGGGAGCAGTGCTTTGCCGTCAGCCGGAACGGGTACAAGATCAATCAGGTGGATCTGACCGGCATTTACGACCGGCTGCTGCAAAAATTCGGCGGATACATGGAGCAGAATGGCGTCTCTATGCTGCTTTTGGACGGGGAGCTGCTGCCGTGGAAGGCGCTCGGGGACGGGCTCATCGAGCGGCAGTTTAAGCCGATCGAGAAGGCATTGGAGAGCGAGTTGGATTTTCTGAAGCGCAACGGTTTTGAACAAGCTTTCGGCAAGCTGACGGAGGAGTACCGCGCCAGCGGGTTTGAAAAGGACCAATTTAACCTCTCCAAAGCCGTCTTGAGCGACAAATATGGGGCAAGTGTGTATCAAAACTATAAATATGTCCATGACATTTTGGAAACCTACGTGCCGCTGGAGGAGCATGTGACCGCCTATGAAACGTACAAGAAGCAGTTGGAGTTGTATGCGGAGGACGGGGAGCTGGAGTACAAGCCTTTTGCGTTGTTGAAATTGGTGTACGATAGCGGCGAGGAACTGCTGCCGGATTGGAACACTTCCGAGATGTACCGTTTTCTATCGGATGACGAGTTTGTTGTGCTTGAGCTGTCCGAGCTGGAAAGCCGCGGGAAGGCGGAGCAGTACTTCGCGACGTTAACCGTCGGGAACCATATGGAAGGCGTCGTGATCAAGCCGGAGGTCGTGGATGGCCGCTCGGTGCCGTATATGAAGGTCCGCAATCCGGAGTATTTATCGATCATCTACGGATACGATTACCGGTTCCCGCATAAGTATGGCAAGCTCATGAAGCAGAAGAACATTCAATCGAAGCTTCGCACTTCGATGAACGAATATAAACTCGGCAGCAAGATGCTCTCCGTGAGGTTCGATGAAATCGCGCCGGACCATGAGACGTATAACGAAATCGTCGCCAATTTGCTGTTTGAAGTGGCCAGGGAGAAAGAAATCGATCCTAGGCTGTGAGGGACGGAGCCGGTTCTGGTAAGCTTGTGTGATCGGAAGACCTTGACGGGGCGTGATTGGTATTCGTTGCAAACGGTAGGCGGCTTGGGCGTCTACCGTTTGCCCCTTTTGTGGTATAATGGAAGTAAAAAACTGAGGCGAAAAGCAAGCCGTTGGAGCTGAGAACGAATGACCGAACTGCTGGAACCGTCCGTTGATTTCGTGTTCAAACAAATCTTCGGCAGCGAAGAAAATAAAGACGAAGTGCTGTTGAATTTTTTGAACGAAGCGCTGCGGGAAACCGAGCCGAAGCCGTTTGTTAGCCTGACCTTGCTTAATCCGCAGTTGGATAAAAATGCGCTGACCGACAAGCAGGCCATTCTGGATGTCCGCGCCCAAAACGAGGATGGCAAACAGGTGAATCTGGAAATCCAGGTCAGCAATAAATACGACATGCCAAAGCGCAGCTTATATTACGCGGCGAAGATGTACGAGGAGCAGCTGGGGGAAGGCCAGTTCTACAAAAGCTTGAAGAAGGTCATCTCGATCAATATCTTGACCTTCAATCAAATCCCGAATGACCGGTTCCACAACATCGCTTTTTTCAGCCCCGGTGTATCCATAGCCAGTTCCCTCCCATCGTTGGCTTGATCCGTGACATTATAAAAAGAAGACCAGAGCTACGGCTCCGATCTTATCATCAAGTGAAATGAATAGATAACGACGCTGGAATTTTTAAGCCAGAACAAGGAAACGCGGGCGCTGTATGAGATGCGGAAGAAGGCGCTGCTCGACGAGCAATCCGCGCTAGACTATGCGGAATCACGGGGCAGGGCGGAAGGAAGACTTGAGGGAAAGTTGGAAGGGAAGCTGGAAGGAACGCTGGAGATTGCGGCAAATATGCTGCAAAAAGGCCTGCCTGTCTCTCTGATTGCTGAAGTAACGGGCTTATCGGAAATGGAGATCGAAGCGTTGAATAAAAAACTGCATTAGAATCCCAATTCGTTTCCTTTAATAAAAAGATCGGAGCCATAGCTCCGGTCTTTTTATATTTCATGAAAAACTTTCCACTTGTCGTAATACTTTCGCCATGTTCGTTTCGGCGCAAATCAGCGAAGATAAGATACACAAGGCGAAGCCGTCCATTCAGAGATTAAAATTCAATACCCGAAGGTGATAACGATGAGATTAGCCGAAGCTTTAATGAATAGAGCCGATTGCCAGAAGCGCATCGAACAATTGAAAGTCCGCTTGAACCGTAGTGCGAAGGTGCAGGAAGGAGAACATCCGCCGGAGGACCCGACGAATTTGTTCCAAGAAATGAACGACACGCTGCAAGAGCTGGAGTCGTTAATGACCGCGATCAATCGGACGAACGCCCAAACGGTGCTGCACGACGGAGTTACCCTTGCCGACGCTTTGGCGAAGCGGGATATTCTAGGGATTCGCCGAACGATGATCCAAGAGGTCATTAATGCCGCGGCGATTAAGCAGGACCGTTACAGCAGATCGGAAGTGAAATTCATTCCGACGGTTCAGATTGCCGAACTGCAGAAGCAGGTCGACCAGTATTCCAAAGCTTACCGGGAGCTGGATACCGGCATTCAGGAAATGAACTGGAAAACCGAGCTGCTGTAAGCAACGATCATCTGTGTTAGTTGGTAGCCTTTTGTCTGAAGGCGAGCACCACCCGCCAACTGGGCAAGTTGGACTCCCTGGTGGATGTGAGGGGCCATGTCCGCAGGTTCGATTCCTGCATTTATGATTTAAGCCCAGTACATCTTACAAGCGTACTAGTTCTTGTAATTGTAACGACCGGGTGCTGATTCAGACAAAGCGGCGAGGGCGGGGATGGGGAACTAACGATGATACGCGTCTGAGACGCTATATCATACATTGAGGTTGATGTACGGAAGGCGTACCGAGGCAGGGATTTCCTACAATCCCGCAGTGCCCGCGCATCCTATGCGCCGGTATCCTGTACGGCCGATCCGGCATGAATCTGCCATTATTTTGGGTTCGAATCCCAAATCGTGTGGGACGATTAAGCTCCGTGGGGAGCACTCGACTTTTAATCGAGCGAAAATGATATGCTGTGACCTTCAAAGGAATCCTCAGTGGCTTCCACAGCATACTGCGGCCGGGCTTTGCAATCCGCGGATACCGGACGGAGAAATCGACGCGACCGCTAAGGAGAGAGCGAACGGGAGAACGGCTGCAATGGAGCCGAACCGAAGTTCGTCAGCTCCAAGGCCGGAAGCTCCGGCTCCTCCGTTCTTAAGCGGGATTCCGCCAGGGGCGCAGGAGGGTTCCTTTCGCAGGTCACCAACCAATGAAAGGCAGCTTAGCGATGAGCTGTTGAAGGAGGATTTACCATGTTTAAAAAAGTAACCATTCAAACCGACGAGCGTGGCTTGCTGTTCCGTAAAGGAAGCTACGATAAATATTTGCAGCCCGGCACGTACCGCCTCTCGTCTTTTTCAGATGAGACGGTTGTCGTTCTCAATATAACGAGGCCTTTTGCGGTGGAGGGGAAGGACTTACAGTTGTTCCTCCACGATGACCAGCTCTTGCGGGAGCTGGATGTGATCGAAGTGCAGGACCACGAATATGTGCTGCATTACGAGGATGGCAAATTCGCCGGGCTGCTGACGGCCGGAAGATATGTGTTCTGGAACATTTTGAAGAAACACGCTTATGTCCGGGTGGACATCTGTCAGCCCGAATTGCCTGCGGAGGTCGATCTGGCGGTCCGGCCCAGACTGATGTCGTATTGCCAGACGTTCGAGGTGGCCAGCTACGAATCGGGCGTGCTGTTCTATAACCATGTGATGCAAAAAGAACTCAAGCCCGGCAAATATTATTTTTGGAAAGGGCCTACCGCTGTCACGGTGAAGACCGTTGACCTGCGCCAGCAGCAAATGGACATGACAGGACAAGAGATGATGACCGAGGACAAAGTGACCTTGCGGCTCAATTTTGTCTGCCAGTACAAAATCGTGAACCCTCTGCGCGCTCTCGAGATCAAATCGTTTGAAGATCAGATGTATATCCAACTGCAGCTCATTTTGCGGGAATATATCGGCACCCTGAAGCTGGACGATCTGCTGAAAATGAAGCAGGAAATCGCGGCGTTCGTGCTATCCCGGTTGAACGAGAAGAGCGAGGATTATGGCGTCGCCTTCGTATCGGCCGGCGTGAAGGATATTATCCTGCCCGGCGATATCAAGGATATCTTGAACACAGTGCTCCTAGCTGAAAAAAAGGCTCAGGCCAACCTGATCACCCGCCGTGAGGAAACGGCATCGACGCGCAGCCTGCTCAATACCGCCAAGCTGATGGATGAGAACCAGACGCTGTACCGGTTGAAGGAGCTGGAATTCCTGGAAAAAATCTGCGAGAAGATCGGCACGATCTCACTCACCGGCGGCGGCAACCTGCTGGAGCAGCTGAATTCGCTGCTGGGAGACAAGAGCGCAGGGAAAGCATAATCGATAGGTTTATCAGCGGGTCGCCTTGGCGACCCGCTTTTTAGGTTGGATTGATTTTGCAGCCGCTAGAGTTGTTCGTGCGCTCCACTTGCACGTTTCCATTGTGAAACGGCAATGCCCGCCAGGATGAAGCCGACACCCATCCATTGCAATACCGAGATCGGTTCGGCAAAGGCGAGCCAGGCCAGCAAAACCGACACCGGAAGCTGCACCGAGCCGAGCAGTGTTGCAAGTCCGGTGCTGATCCTCGGCGCGCCGAACATAAAGCACAGCGTTGGCACGAGCATACCCAACAGCCCGATGGCAAGAGCCAGCAGCCAAAATCCGTTCCACGTTACCTCGGTCACTATAGATACAGGTGGAAATAGGAGCAGCACGAGCAATAACGCGCCTGTTGCCATAAGGGGTCCCCGCAGCCACGGGCTTACTTCCGTGGCGACTTTTCCGCTGGCATACAGCGTACCGGCATGGGAGAAGGCCGAACCGATGCCGAGTACGACCCCTAGCAGCGATAATTGCGCCAATTGGCCGTCAAGCACGCCAGCGGCGCATATCGCGCCAATCATCGAGACCGAGACAGAGAGCAGCGACCTGCGATCCGGTATGACCCGTTGAAACAGCCATTCGTACAAAACCCCGATCCAAACGAATTGAAACAGCAAGACGACGGCGACCGAAACCGGAACAATTTGCATGCAGGCCGTATATAACGAGCCGGTTACGCCCATGAGCGTGCCAAGGGCCACTAGTTTCAACATCGCTGTCAGCGACGGCTTTCGGATATACCGGCGTTTCCATATGGCGACGCCCCACAGCAAAATCGTACCGACGACGAATTGCGCACCGCTGATCGTTCCCGAAGCGAGTCCGTGGGAGTACCCGATCTTGACAAAGGCCGCAAGCACTCCGTAGCATAACGCACCGGTCAAAACCAGCCCTGCCGCCCGTCTCTGCGACATGAAGATCATCCTCTCTATAGATAGCAAGCAAAGCAAAAAGGCAGACCTTCCGCCGGAGCAACCGGGGGAAAGCCTGCCCTACCGCACTCTTACCCGTGCAAACCGTATCCAACCGGCCGACGAAGCTTAGCCGTTCAGCGCATTTTTCGGCAGATCGGTCGGTAATGCAGCCGGTTGTTTGCAGCTGCTTGCGACATGGTAATGCTCGCCCCGTTCGGAGGATAGATGGAAGCCGTGCATCAATTCAAGCACATGATAAGCCAAATCTCCGTTGGCGCGGTGCTCTCTTCCGTTGATTAACGCATAGGCCATATCCATGACGCCCAATCCCCGGCTGTTTTCCGTGAACCCGTGCGTCAACGGGATTTCCATAAATTCGGTCTGATTATGCCGTTTGATATAGACCGGGCCGCCGAACGTATTGGGGTCTGGGACAATCAGCGTGCCGGTCGAGCCGTAAATCTCGATGTGCGGCAGCTTCGTCCCCCAGATGTCTACGCTCGTAATGATCGTGCCTACCGCGCCATTCTCGAAATCGATCGTTCCCGCGATATGCGTCGGAACCTCGACCGGAATTTTTTTGCCGTAGTCGATGTCGTTCGTGATTGTTCTTTCCGGATAGGTCATTTGCGCCGAACCAGATACGCGGCGGACCGGACCGATGAGATGAATGAGCGCCGTTAAATAATACGGTCCCATGTCGAACATCGGCCCCGCACCGACTTGGTATAGAAATCCCGGATTCGGATGCCAGCTTTCGGGTCCGGAGCCCATCATAAAGGCCGTGGCCGCGATCGGCTTCCCGATCCAGCCGTCATCGATCAGCTTGCGGCAGGTTTGAATGCCCCCGCCCAGGAATGTATCGGGCGCCGAACCGACCAGCAGGTTGTTCCGTTTAGCCGCAGCCAGTATGGTTTGACCGTCTTCCAAGCGGATTGCGAGCGGCTTTTCCCCGTACGTATGTTTTCCCGCTTCGAGCGCTCGAAGATGAACCTCCGCATGCGCGGCTGGAATCGTCAGGTTGATAACGATTTCGATCTCCGGGTCGGCCAGCAGCTCGTCGACCGTGCAGGCTTTCGGAACGCCGAATTCTTCCGCTCTTGCTCTCGCCCTGTCCAGGTCAAGGTCAGAGCATGCGACGATATCCAGGATGTCGAACTTTTTCCCTGCTTCAAAATAAATCGGGCTAATGTTGCCGCAGCCGATAATGCCCACTTTGACTTTTCTCACTTTGATTCCTCCCGTTTTACGCCTTGAACAGCTCGGAGATGTTCCGGTAGCTGATGGCGACGCTCTCCAATTGGTTACGAGTCGTCAAATCCTGCTCGACGAAGACGTATTTCGCAGCGCCGATCTGTTTCACGGCGTTCAGGATGCCTTCGATGTTCAGCGTGCCTTCGCCGACTTCCGCGAATTGATCGGCTTGGTGCAGCGTAAGGAACCGTTCGAAGGTGATGTCCGAATCTTCGCCGAGGACTTCCAGCAAATTAACCGGGCTGGCATTGGTCGGCAAATCTTTCTGATGAACCAAGTCGCAGCGGTTTCCAAGCTTTTGCAGGTAGGCAATCGGATCGACGCCGCCCCGGACGGCCCAGTACGTATCGAATTCGATCTTGACGAGATCCTGGTCCGTATTTTCAACAATAATGTCGAGCACATACTGTCCGTCGAATTGTTGGAATTCCTGAAAATGGTTATGATAATAAAAATCCAAACCGCCTTTTTTATACGCTTCGCCGTGCCGGTTCAGCAATTGGCAGCATTCGAGCACTTCCTGTTTGTTTTTGAAGAAGGCGATGCCCAAGGCGATGGCGGTACTGCCAAGCTCCTGATTATAGGCAATAATCTCTTCGTACCGGTCGAGCGGGCTGATGTGGCTGGAAACGACCTTCATGCCTAGGGCGTCCAACCGTTTGCGCAGCTCCGTGGCGTTCGGCTTCAGACCGTCTTCCGCGTTGTGATTGGCGATTTCCAGGTTGCGATAGCCGATTTCCGCCAGCTTCTCCAGCGTGCCCCAATAATCCTTTTGCAGTTCGTCTCTGACGGAATAAAGTTGAAGTCCGAATTGTAAGCTCATGATTTACACCCTCCTGAATGATGGTTAAAAAAATTATTTCTTTTTCATTTTGTCCCAGGCGGCCTGGAACTCGCTTAGCATTTGATCGCCGTTGATTTTGCCGGCAATATATCTCTGCATCGAAGCCCCGAACTCTTGCGCGGCTCCGTCCGGATATTTCGCCCAGTGCCAGCCGAGAATTTTGCCTTGCTCGATATATTGCAGCACTTCGGCGCCGATGCTTCCAAGATCGGCCGGGTTCGCCTTGATGTTGGAGAACGCCGGGATGAATTTGAACTCTTTGGTCAAATATTTCTGTCCGGTTTCGGAGGAGACGAGCCAGTTCAAAAACTCCTTCGCTTCTTTCTTGACCGGCGACTTGTTGTAGATGACCCAGTTGTTGGCCGGACCGACGAACAATTTATCGTTCATCGCCGGGTCGTCGTTGATCGGCATCGGGATGATGCCAACGTTCATGCCCGGATTGAGCTTGTCGAGGACGGGCTGGAGCCAGTTGCCGCCCTGATTGATCGCCGCTTTACCGGTTGCGAATTGCGTGGAAGCGCTGTTATAATCGGTCGTCAGACTGTTTTTGTTGCCGTATTTGATCATGACATCGAGCAGATGCGTCCAATCTTTGAAGATGGCGTTCCCGGTAATTTTGGTCGAGCCGTCGTTCAAGCCTTTGATAAACGCATTCGGGTCCGGCTGCTTGGCAAACGCGTTATTCGCGCTGTGGAAGCCGAGCGGAAACCAGTTGTCGAATTGGTTGACGAACGGTTGATTGCCTGCCGCCTGAAGCTTTTTGGCCGCTTCTTCCAGTTGAGTCAACGTCTTCGGAGTCTCGGTAATGCCCGCTTTGGCGAACATGTCCTTGTTGACCAGCAATCCGAGTCCTTCCAGCCCGACGGGCATGCCGTACACTTTGCCGTCCCGGGTCGTCGGCTCTTTGGCAAGCGGGATCTCGTCTTTCACCCAAGGCTGGTCGGAGAGGTCTTCCAAGTATTCGACCCACGCGTCCATCTGCTGGTAGCCCTCGTTGTTGAAAATATCCGGCATCTCGCCGGAAGCGAACCGTGCTTTCAACTGCGTCGCATAATCGTCGCCGCCCAGCAGCGTATCGATTTGCAGCTTGACGCCGGGGTGCGTTTTTTCGTATTCGTCTTTCAGCTTGTTGAATTGCTCGGCAATTTCCACCTTGAAATTCAAAATTTTCACTGTTACGACGCCTGCCGGCTTCTCTTGCCCTTTCGCCGCCTCGTTCCCCGCCTCATCTTTGCCGCCGCAGCCGCTCAATACGGAGCCCATCAAAGCCGCGGCACCTACAACCGATAGCCACTTTTTCATCCTGTCTGCCTCCCCCTTCATCGATGTTGTAGCGCTACATGAGCCCATTCTAGGGCAGATTCCACAGCTTCGACACTCATCGCATTGACTGTTTAGGTGGACAAATTTGCGTTCTTTGCTAGCCCTTGACCGCGCCCGCGGTAATCCCTTGAATAATATGCCGCTGCAAAATGAGGAAGAAGACGAGAATGGGGACGATGCCCATTACGAGCGCCGCCAGCGCCAAATCCCACTGCTTCATGAATTGGCCGAACAGCGAGTTGGTCGCCAATTGAATCGTCTGGAGCTCCGGCTTTTGCAAAATAAGCAGCGGCAGCAGAAAATCGTTCCACATCCATAAGCTCTGCAGGACGACGACGGTGATGGTCATCGGCTTCAGCAGCGGAAAGACGATCCGCCAAAAGATGCCGTAAGGCGTGCAACCGTCCATCACGGCCGCTTCTTCGATTTCGAGCGGGATCGATTTCATAAATCCGTGGTAGAGGAAAATCGCGAACGAAACGCCGAGTCCTGTGTAGCATAAAACAATCCCAGGCAAACTATTCAAAAAATGCAGCCAGTTGCCGACCTTCACAAGCGGAATCATTACCGCTTGAAACGGCACGACCATCGCGGCGATGAACAGGGAGAATAAAATCCGGTTCGCCTTGGTCGGACGGCGCAGCAAACGGTAAGCGGCCATGGAAGAGACGACGATCATGCACAGGTCGCTGAACACCGTGATCAGCAGCGAATTGCGCAAGGCGCGGGGAAATTTCAGCACCTCCCAGGCCCGCTCGTAGTTGTGCCAGTTGAGGCTTTTCGGCAGCCCGGAGGTGTCCGTCAGCAGCTCGGCGAAGCTTTTGAACGAATTGGCGAGCACAAAATAAAACGGCGAGAGAAAGAGCAGCGCGGCGAGCAGGATGATCAATTCGGTCGTGAACCATTTCGGGCCGTACGATTCGGCTTTCATTACATTTCGACCTCCTTTTTCTTCGTAATCGTGACCTGAATCAACGTAATAACGGTGACGACGACAAAGAAAACAAAGGCTTTAGCCGTCCCCAGTCCGTAGCGGTTGTTTTTGAACGCTTCGAAATAAATGTTCATGGCGATCGATTCGGTGGATTTGTACGGTCCGCCCTGGGTCAACGAGAAATTGAGGTCGAACGATTTGAACGCCCACGAGATGCTGAGGAACAAACAGACGGTGACGGCCGGCATGATGAGCGGCAGTACGATATGGCGCAAGGCTTGCAGGCTTGTCGCCCCGTCGATCGCGGCGGCTTCCAGCATGTCCTTCGGCACGTTCGTCAGCCCCGCGATATAGATGACCATCAGATATCCGGCCCCTTGCCAAACGCTGACAATCACAAGCGCCCAGAACGCCGTCGCTTCCGTACCCAGCCAAGATAAATTGAAAAATCCAAGACCGGTTATCCGTCCGATTGAGGCGAAGCTTTGCGTGAAGATGAACTGCCAAATAAAGCCTAACAGCAAGCCGCCGAGCACGTTCGGCATGAAGAAAATCGTCCGCAGCAGATTGCGGGTTTTCAGCGGCTTCGACAGCAAATACGCGATGAGGAAGCCGAGCACATTGCTGATCAGAACGACGGCCATGGTGAAACGGGCGGTAAACCAAAACGAACGGCCGAAATCCGGATCAGCGGTTAGGATCGTTCGGTAGTTTTGCAAGCCGACCCAGCCAATCCGGCTGGACACGCCGTTCCAATCGGAGAACGAATAATAAAGGCCGAGCAGGAATGGCAGCACCATGACTACGGCATACACGAGCAGCGCGGGCCCGACGAAGACCGTCTGCTGCACCGCTTGCGAGGTCAGCCATCTTTTCATAACAGGTTCCTCCCTAGTCTAGGATGTGTGAAAGTAACTTTATTGTAGCGACGGGGCCTAATCATTCCCACTCAGGAATTTGAGAAGATAGGTGGACGATTTTGACTCTGCGATGTTAGAATGAAAGCGCTGACAACACGAAAAGCAGGATGAGAAAGGCGGAACGACAATGCGTCTGCTGCTTACAAGCGTACGGTACAAGCTGATCGCTCTGATGCTGATTTCGATTGTGATTCCTACGTCCGCGTCGATCGTCGTTACCTACTTCTATACCAAGGAATCCGTGAAGGAACGGTCCATCATGGAAAATACGCGGCTGCTGTCCGAGGGGAAATCGAACATCTCCAATTTCCTCGGCGCGGTCAACAACGCTTCGCTTATTCTGTACTCCAACAAAAAGCTGGACGGTATTTTATCCAACGGCGTAGCCGACCCTGCGGATCAATCTTACGTGTACACCGCGCTGCAGCTCGTTTCCAAAGCAACGAACAATATTTATCAAGTGTATTTGTATTTGAATAATGGACAAGACTCGTTCTTAATGAACAAGGACAATTTCCTGCGCGGACAAGCGAAAGCTCCGCCGGCAGAGCTGAACATCGCCCCTTATGCCGCCAAATCAATTCCGACGCATTGGAGCAACGACTACGGCCTGCAGCAATTTCCGCAAACGAATCCGGGGCTTGTTTTTTCCATCTACCGCCCATTGTTTCGGGTGCCGACCTCGGAGCAGATCGGCCTGCTGGGGATTGACGTTCAGGTGGACGCCCTGCGCAAATTATGCGCTCAATTGTACGATGCGGCTCATGAGGACATGTACATTTTGGATGGGGACGGAACGGTGATCTATGCGTCGGACGAATCGGAAATCGGCAAGAAGCAGGAGCAATCCTGGGTCCGGCACATGCTGGGCGATGACGCAACGTCGGGGAGTATGGAAAAAGACGTATCCGGGTACGACGGCATCATTTTATTCGATAAAATCAAGCTGTCTTACTTGGATTGGACAGTCGTGAAGCGAATACCCGGAGATTATTTGTTCGGACATGCCCGTACATTGACCATGATCAATACCGTCATCGCCGTCTTGTCCTTATCCGTTGCGACCGCGGCGGTTCTCTACGTTTCGATCCGGTTCACGCATCCGATCAAGCAGTTGATTCGCAGCATGAGCAAGATTCAATCGGGCCAACTGGAGGAACCGATCGAGATCGTGCGCAACGACGAATTCGGTATTCTCGCCAAAAAGTTCCGCACGATGATGGAGACGATCAACGACCTCATTTTCCGCGAATATAAGCTTAAGCTCGCTAACAAGACGACGCAGCTCAAAATGCTGCAGGCGCAGGTCAATCCGCATTTCATCAACAACGCGCTGCAGTCCATCGGCGCTTCCGCGCTGGATAACGATGCGCCCGACGTGTACGAGCTGGTCTCATCCTTGGGCCGCATGATGCACTACAGTATGAATACGAAAGATACGATCGTGCCTTTATCGCAGGAGCTCGCTTACGTCGACCATTACCTGCTGCTGCAGCGGCAGCGGTTCGAGGAGAAATTGAAGATCGAGTACGCTTTGGACGAAGCGGCCGGCCCGGTTCCGATTCCGAAAATGATCATTCAACCGCTCGTGGAAAATTATTTTAAACACGGATTTCATAAGTCGCATCAGACGGGCGTACTAAAGATCGGCACGGCATTGCTGGACGGGAAGCTGCAAGTTGTCGTAGTAGACAACGGAACGGGCATCTCCGAAGACCGGCTTGCCACCTTGAACGGCAAATTGTCCGGCACGCCATCCGAGCCGTCCGATAGTGGAGAGCGGATCGGGCTGATGAACGTCATGTTCCGGCTTCGCCTTTACTACGGGGAAGAAGCCAGCCTGCAGCTCGAACCGAACGAGCCGCACGGTCTAAAAATCACGATGATAGTACCCACTACACATCAAGAGGTGACTGTGCTATGAAAGTGTTACTCGTCGATGATGAAAAGCATGTCCGTAAAACGGTCCGCAAGCTGATCGATTGGGAAGCCTTCGGCTTTCATGTGGTGCTGGAAGCGGAGGACGGCACGGAGGCGGTGGAGCTGATCCGGGAGCAGCGGCCCCAGTTGGTCATCACGGACATCATGATGCCTGTGAAATCGGGCCTTGAGCTGATGGAATGGATGGAAATTCACGCGTCGGACTGCAAAAAGATCGTCATCAGCGGCTTCAATGACTTCGAGTTTGTGCGCCACACCGTCAAGTACGGGGGTACCGACTATTTGCTGAAGCCGATCGACCGCGGTCATCTGCAGGAAGCGGTCGGCAAAGCGGTTGCCAGCTGGAACGAGGCCAACCGGGCCAAGCTTCAGTTTCACGAGAAAAATAAGGAAGTCAACGAGTTAAAGCCGATGTACCGCGACAAACTGCTGTCTCGGTTATTGACCGACGCCGCTTCGGGCAGCGCGCCGCTGCCTGGGGAATCGTATCTTCGCGAATTTCCCGTGCTTGCGGCCGTACGTTCCTGTCGGGTCGCCATTCTTGACCTGAACACGATGCAACGGCCGATCCGGGACAAATACAAGGCAAGTGTTGACTTACTTTTCTTTTCCGTGCTGAATATTTGCAACGATTTTGTGCAAACGGCGGGCCGAGGAACGGCTTTCCGCAATTGGAACAAGCCTTACGAAATCGTGCTGCTGCTCTGGGACGAGCCCGACATGGCTGCAAGATGGCTGCGGAAAATTTCCGAGGGGATCAGGCAGACGTTGAAAGGGGCGGTCGATGTCGGCATCAGCGCGGAATGCTCCTTCCCGGACGGCCTTGACCAAGCGTATACACAGGCGCTGGAAGCGTTAAACGGGCGAAACCTGCTCGATCTCGCTGCGCGCAACCATGAATATCGTCCGTCACCGGCGATGCCGCGTATTGGAACGGTGCGGTTCGGCAAATATGAAGAGAAGACCCGGCTGGCGGTCAGAAGCGGAAATCACGAGCAAATCCGGCATGCGGTCGGCGAATGGTTTCAAGACATTCGCGCCATGCCTGCGATTACAATGGAACAGCTAAAAATGTGGTGGGACGAGTTCAACGTAGCGCGGGCCGGATGGGTGGAGGAATTTTTCCAAGCAAGCCATGAATCGCCACGATGGCCGCATGAGAACGGTCCATTTGTCGTTCCGCTCGACGAGGACGGAAAGCTTTCTTTGTCGCAGCTGCAGCAGATGATGACGGACCGGCTGATCGAGCTGTCGCAAATTTTGATTTCCATGCAGGCGGTAAACAGCAACCCGATGCGCGAAATCGCCCGTTACATCGAAACGCACTATACCCAGGACATTACCTTGCAGGACATCTCTGCACGGTTTCACTTAAACCGCGAATACATTTCCCGCAAATTCAAAATGGAATTTCAGGAAACGATGATCGATTTCGTGAACCGGATTCGGGTGGAGAAAGCGAAGCTGCTGCTCATCAGCCCCTACCTCAAAGTCGTCCAGATCGCACAAATGGTCGGGTACCATGACGAAAAATATTTCAGCCGCGTCTTCAAGAAGCAGGAGCAGATGACGCCGAACGAGTTCCGGAAGCAGGCGTTGAAGGAGCTTGGCTGAGTTTGTTGAGAAAGTGGTCAATTGTGAGAATAGATGTTACGAGGGGGTGGGGGTATACACTTCCGGTTGCTGCTCCACCCCGCAAAGTGAAGGTGATTCAAGGAAGTTCAATCCGAATACTTTGCGGGGACCCCGAGTCCACAGGAAATTTTGATTTGAAGCTGCTTAGCAGCGGGTATTTCCTGTGGACAAAGGCGAACGCTAACGCTCCTCCAGTGCATACCCCACCTCACTCTGAAGCCCGCCCCGAGGGGACGGGCTTGTTTTTACTTCCTCCCAGCGGTTTCCACAGCTTTCGGCTCGCGAAATCGGGTATGATTTATATACATGGCGTATAAAAAGCGGGAAGCTTTTTTCGTTCTATCGGCGAATAGATTGTAAGCGGTTTCTATATTACTATTTAACCAGGTAAACTTTTGAGGACAAGCTGCACGACAAAAAAGAATGCGCTTTCTTCGCAACATAGACTATCCCGCAAGGAGGTTAATCCATGATTCAAGTTAACACCTTGGTCAAGTCATTCGGCTCCGTTAACGTCCTGAAAGGCATCAATTTAAACGTACAGGAAAAAGAAGTCGTCGTCATGCTCGGCGCAAGCGGCTCGGGCAAAAGCACGCTGCTGCGCTGTCTGAACTTCCTCGAAATTTATGACGACGGGGAAATTTATATTTTCGGGGAGAAGCGAGATCCTCACAAGTCGAACCTGAATCAGATCCGGCAAGAGGTTGGCATGGTGTTCCAGCATTTTAATCTGTTTCCCCATAAAACGGTACTGGAGAACGTGATCGAAGCTCCGATTCATGTTAAGAAGCTCAAAAAGAAAACGGCCATCGATACCGCCTACGACTTGCTGGACAAAGTGGGGCTGAAGGATAAGGCGCACGATTATCCCGGCATGCTGTCCGGCGGGCAAAAGCAGCGCGTCGCCATCGCCCGGGCGCTCGCCATGGCGCCGAGAGTGATGCTGTTCGACGAGCCGACCTCGGCTCTGGACCCCGAGCTTGTCGGCGAGGTGCTCCAAGTGATGAAGCAGCTTGCCAAGGAAGGCATGACGATGATCGTCGTCACCCATGAGATGGGCTTCGCCCGCGAGGTAGCCGACCGGGTCGTCTTCATGAGCGACGGAAAAATATTGGAGGAAGCCCATCCCGAACAGTTTTTTGTCAATCCGCAGACAGAGCGGGCCCAGCAGTTTTTGCGCAGCATCCTTTAAAAAAGCAACGCAACCTAAGATCAACTTACAGGAGGGACTTGTTCATGAAAAAAGGTATGATCGTTTCCTTGTTGTCGATGCTGGTAGGGGCTATGCTGCTCGCCGGTTGTGCTTCGACAGGCAACACCCCGTCTGCAGCTTCGGCCGACGGTAAAGATTCCGGACAAGTGAAAGCGTTTCATTTTGCAATGAGCGGGCTGTACAAGCCTTTCAACTACAAGGAAAACGGCAATCTGGTCGGCTTTGACGTCGAATTCGGGAGCGAGCTGGCCAAGAAAATGGGCGTCAAAGCCGAGCCGGTGACGAACCCGTGGGAAACGATCATTCCCGGTCTTCTTTCGAAGAAATACGATGCGATTCTGGGCAGTATGGCGATTACGCCGGAACGCCAGAAGACGGTCAGTTTCACGACGCCTTACTACCGGTCGGGCGCGCAAATCTTCGTCGCCAAGACGAACGAGACGATTAAATCCGCGAACGATCTGAAAGGCAAGAAGATCGGCGTGCTCAAGGCAAGCTTATTCAAAAGTTTGGCGGCCGAGCGGACGGATGCGGGCAACATTACCGAGTACGATAGCGATCTGACGGCGTTGCTGGATCTGCCGACGGGGCGAGTAGATGCGGTCATTACGGACGATTTGGTCGGCTTCCGCATGATCAAGGAGAGCGCCACGGCGATCAAGGCTGTAGGGGAGCCGCTGACGATGCAGGAAATGGGAATCGCGGTCCGCAAGGAGGACCAAGCCCTGCTGGATCAATTGAACAAGGCCATCGACGAAATGGTCAAGGATGGGACGTACGACAAGCTGAGCGAGAAATGGTTCGGCAAAAATATTTTGCAAAAGTAACGAAACGATATTCAGATGAGGTGACCCGATGATCGAAATCTTGCTGTCCAGTTACGACGTGTTTCTGAAAGCGACTTGGCTGACCGTTCGCATAACGTTTGTTTCTCTTCTGCTCGGAAGCGTCATCGGTCTTGTATTTGCCTTTTTCCGGCTGTCGAAGAGCCGTGTCTTGAACGCTGTAGCGAAATTCTACATTACGCTGATCCGCGGCACACCGCTTATTATCCAGATCGCCGTACTGTACTTTGGGATATCCAACATCATTTTGCTGTCGCAATTTTGGGCGGGGGTGTTCGCGCTGGCGATTCACGGCGGCGCTTACATCGCGGAAATTTTCCGCGGCGCGATTCAATCGATCGACCGCGGTCAGATGGAGGCGGCCCGCTCGCTCGGGATGACGTATCCGCAGGCGATGCGAAGAATTATTTTGCCGCAGGCGTTCAAAATCGCCATTCCTCCACTTGGCAACCAGTTCATCCTCGGATTGAAGGAATCTTCGCTTGTCGCTTACGTCGGCATGTCGGATTTGTGGGGAGCGGCGTTAAGCGAAGCGGCCTCGAATTTCAAGCAGCTCGAAACGTACGTGGTGGCAGGGTTGTATTATTTGGCGCTGGTTATGCTCTTTACGTTTGTGGTGGGCAAGCTGGAAGCCAGACTCGATGTGAACGCCAAAGCGAAAAGCAGGGGAGCGAGCGCCAAGCCGCGCGCCCGCTACAGCTCCTCGGAAGAGACGGTCAGCTTGTAGGCCATGATCGCGATCTCCAGCTTCAAACGATCCTCCGACGATTGAAGATTGCGCCGGGTTTTCTTCTCGATCTGGTTCAGCCGGTATTTCAGCGTATGGCGGTGAATGAACAGCTCGGCCGCGGTCACGTGCAGGCTCTGGTTATGGTATAGGTACGTTTCCAGCGTTTGAAGCAGGTCGGCTCCTTGCCGCTTGTTCTGCATCAAGGCTCCGAGCTGCTCCTCGGCAAACTGCCGCAAATCCATGCCGAGCTCTTGCATCTGGATCAGGAAGTGATACAGTCCCAGATCGTCATAATGGACGACGGACTTCGGCTTGTGCAGCAACTTGGCGAAGACGAGAGCTCGGTGCGCTTCCTGTGTGCTTTTGGCCAGGTCGGCAAGGTCAGTGTAGCTTTTGCCGATGCCGATCCGCAGCGGGTGTTCGGGATAGAACGCGCTCCATTTATCGGAGATGTCCCGTACGGCCAGAAGCGAAGCTTCCTCCGCGGCTTCGGGAGCCGTTCCTCTGTTTCCCGTTCCCATGAGAACGACGCAGCCGTCCAGCCGGTTGCGCAGCAGAAACTGGCGGTTATGCTTGCTCATCGTCTGGTTCACGACCTGATACAGCCGGTCCAATATGTCGTCCAGCGTACGGCGCTCAAGGTCAGGCGGAAGGTTCTCCACCTTGATTTGCAGCACGGCCTGACTACCGCTCGGATCGAAGCCCAGCTTTTTCCCGCGCTCGATCACTTCGGCTTTATTGGTAAAATTTTTGCTTAACACTTGATCGAGAAATTCGCCTTGAAAACGGATTTCCGTATCCAAAATTGCTTTATGCCGCAGGAATTCAATCGCATACACGGTGGCCGCATGCTCGACCGCGATCTGGTCGATGTCTTTCCATCGTTCTTTATCCTTGATGGCCGCAATCCAGCCGTAGTTCGTCTGATTCGCCATGACCGGATAGAGCGAAATTGTGTATTCGCTTTCATGATTGTTTAAATGAAGAAGCTGCTGTTCAAAAGGCGGCTGCAGCGGCTCGGAAAAGAGCAGAAGCCGATCCTGACCGATCCGGCGGACCGCGTCATGAACGATCCGATCCGAAACGATAGAGGCATCCGCATCGAACAGCACGATGCTGCCGTCCGTCAGCCGCGACAGTGTCTCGGTGATCGCCTGGATGCCTTGATTGTCCAAGACCAGACGGGTAAATTCCTTGTGGATGTTGATCGAATGCTCGAACATGCGGAATTGGTTGTTGACGATCTGTTCCAGAATCGCCTTGGTAATGACCGAAAAGTTGATATCCGTCGGGATTTCCAGCAGCGGAAGGGCGGAACGGTTCGCAATGTCGATGAACGATTGGGGAATTTCGCGCAAGTAAAACCCGGTGTACATCGCGACGCCGGACAGCTTCTTGTTGGACAGCAGCTTGTGGAACTGGTTTCGTTTCTCTTCGCTTTCCATCAGGCCGAAGCCGGTCGTAATCAGAAACTCGCCTTCCTGCAGCCGATCGATGTCTTCGATGACCTCGACGATCGTGACCCATTTGATGATATTGTTCATGCCGTCGAATCCGGCGACCAATTTCGTCTTCGACATCACGGGCAGCTGGATCGCTTCTTGAATGCTAATTCCCATAGGAATGATCCTCTTTTCTGTGCGGATTGGCTTGAGTCAGTTATATCATGGCCCGTAATTTCGGGCAAGCTGGAATTTATACCTGATGTATAAAAAATCGCGCACATTTTGGATTCGTCGGTCGAATAGATCGAGCGCTTGAGCTGGTTTAAACTACAAGTAATTGCAGCCATAACGCAGAGGCCGGAGGTGGAACGATGGCAGTCGATACGGTTCGGCAAACGGAACAACCAAGCGTCTTGGAGCGAACGCAGCATCTCATCAAGAAGGCGCTGGAGCATATGGGCTGCGCGGAATCGTTCTACGAGCTGTTGAAGCGGCCCCTTCGCTTGATGACGGTTTGCATTCCCATACGCATGGACGACGGCTCCGTCCGGGTATTTACCGGCTACCGGGCTCAGCATAACGATGCGGTGGGGCCGACCAAGGGCGGCATTCGGTTTCATCCCGCGGTAACGCCGGAGGAAGTGACTGCTTTGTCGATGGGGATGAGTGTTCAATGCGGTCTGACCGACCTCCCGTACGGCGGGGGCATGGGAGGCATCGTGTGCGATCCGCGCACGATGTCCGCCGCCGAGCTGGAGCGGCTGATCCGCGGGTATGTCCGGGCGATCAGCCAGATCGTCGGCCCGGCGAAGGATATCCTGGCCATGGATATGTACACGAATGAGCAAATGATGGCTTGGATGATGGACGAGTACAGCCGTCTCCGCGAGTTCGACTCGCCCGGCTTTATTACCGGCAAGCCACTCGTACTGGGCGGTTCGGCGGGCAGGGAGTCCTCGACGATCAAAGGCGTGACGATCGTGCTGCGCGAAGCGGCGAAGGCGTCCGGTATGCAGATCGGCGGCGCGAAGGTGATCGTTCAAGGGTTCGGCCATGCCGGAGGCTATCTGGCCAAATTTCTGCACGACGCCGGAGCGAAGATCGTAGGGATTGCGGATGCCGGCGGCGCTCTGTACCATCCGGACGGTCTGGATGTCGATTATTTGCTGGAAAAACGGGATGCGTCCGGCGCGGTCACCCATTTGTTCGCAAGCGCTATCTCCAACCGGGAGCTGCTAATGCAAGCCTGCGACATTCTCATTCCGGCTGCCGCTGAAAACCAAATTACGGAAGAGAACGCGGCCGGCATTCAAGCGAAAATCGTCATCGAGGCGACGAGCGGACCGACGACCGCGAAGGCTACGGAAATTCTCACCTCCCGAGGCGTGCTGCTCGTCCCCGACATGCTGGCAAACGCCGGCGGCGTTGTCGCTTCATATATCGAGCGGGTTCAAAACAACCAGGGCTACTATTGGTCCGAAGAGGAAGTTTATCGGAAGCTGGACCACGTTTTAGTCAAAGCCTTTCACGGGGTCCATCGGATCGCGCTGGAAAGCAAGGTGGACATGAGGCTGGCCGCCTATATGGCGGGCCTCCGCAAAATGGCGGAAGCCATGCGCTGGAGAGGCTGGATTTAACACAAGCGTAAAGAGGGGAACCGACATGACGGATACACATTTGATCAAACCGATTCTGGACTACAACTATCCTACGGTGGCCAGCGGAAAAGGAATTTATCTCTATGATACGGACGGCAAAACGTATATCGACGGCTGTTCCGGGGCGGTAACGGCGAGCATCGGCCACGGGGTGCCGGAAATCGTCGAAGCGATGAAGGCGCAGGCGGAAAAAGTATCGTTTGCGTACCGCGCCCAGTTTACGAGCGAGCCTGCCGAAGAGCTTGCGCGCCGGTTAAGCGAATGGTCCGAGGGGCGCTGGAACTGGTCCTTTTTCGTCAACAGCGGCTCGGAAGCGACGGAGACGGCGATGAAGATTGCGATCCAGCATTGGCAGGAGAAAGGCCGCGACCGCAAAAACCGCTTCATCTCCCGCTGGATGAGCTATCACGGCATTACGATGGGCGCTTTGTCCATGTCCGGCAATATTTTGCGGCGCAAGCGGTTCATCCCGCTGCTCGAGGATTACCCGTCCGTCTCTGCGCCGTACTGCTACCGCTGTCCGCTGAAGGAAGCGCATCCCGGCTGCGGCATGAAATGCGCGCAGGAGCTGGAAACGTCGATTCTGCGCATCGGGCCGGAGCATATCGCCGGATTTATCGCCGAGCCGATCATCGGCGCTTCGGGAGGAGCGGTAACGCCGCCGGAGGGATATTATCAGGAAATCAAGCGCATCTGCGACAAATACGATATTCTCTTCATCGCGGACGAGGTGATGACGGGGCTCGGAAGAACCGGCAAGAAGTTCGGCAGCGAGCATTGGGAGGTCACCCCGGACATCGTCGCTTTGGGTAAAGGCATGAGCGCAGGCTACACGCCAATGGCGGCGACGCTGGTCAGCGACAAGGTGATGGAGCCGATTCTGAAAGGGTCCAAGTCGATCATGGCGGGCCACACGTACAGCGCCAATCCGCAATCCGCCGCCGTCTGCCTGGCCGTGCTGGACTATATGGAAAAGCACGATTTGGTTCGCGCAGCCGAAGTGAACGGCGAGTATCTTCTCGGCAAGCTGCAGGAGATGGCCAAGCGATTGGATATCGTAGGTGACGTGCGGGGCAAAGGGATGCTGCTCGGATTGGAGTTCGTGCCAGATGTACGGACGAAGGGGATTTTCCCGCTATCGCTCGGCGTGACGGCTCGGGTCATCAAGCGTGCTTTTGACAAAGGACTGCTCTTGTACCCGGCATCGGGAGGCATCGACGGAGCGGCCGGAGACGCGATTATCGTCTCTCCGCCATTAATTATCACCCGAGAACAAATCGATAGCCTAGTAAGTATATTGGAAAATAGTATTTTCGAAGTGCAAGAGGAACTGCGGACGGAAGGTCATTTGAATAAAGCGGCGGTATAGGGGGAAGACGCATGGAGCTTGTAAAAAAGCGAAGCAAGGTCGCCGGGCTGGAGGACGCGCTTCAACACATACGCGACGGGATGACCCTGATGTACGGGGGCTTCGGAGGCGTGGGCAATCCTCCGTCATTGTGCCAAGGCATGTTGGATAAAGGCATACGCGATCTTGTTCTGATCGGCAACGACTGCGCGTTCCCGGATATCGGCATCGGGAGGCTGATCACGGCGGGCCGGGCCAGGAAGGTCATCGTTTCGCACATCGGCTCCAATCCAAACGCTGGCCGGTTCATGAACGAGGGCGTGCTTGAGGTGGAGTTCAGCCCGCAAGGGACGCTGGCCGAACGCATCCGCGCCGGAGGCGTTGGCTTGGGCGGCATCTTCGTCGATGTCGGCATCGGTACGATTGCCGAAGAGGGCAAGCAGCAGATCGTGCTGGATGGCAAGCCGTATTTGATCGAGACGGCGCTGACCGCCGAGGTCAGCATCGTGCACGCACAGAAGGCCGATCCGTACGGCAACTTGATCTATGACAAAAGCGCCCGCAATTTCAATCCGCTCGTCGCGATGGCCGGAGATTACACCATTGCCGAGGTAGACGAAATCGTGCCGCTCGGCGAATTGGACCCGGAATGCATCGTCACCCCGGGGATTTATGTCGATATGGTCATACCGAGTCAAGGAGTGAACTGGACATGGGCGTGGGAGTAGAAGACAGCCGTTACCGGATCGCCCGGCGGGCGGCGCAGGAGATTCAAGACGGGATGCTCGTAAATCTCGGCATCGGGATTCCGACCTTGGTGGCCAATTATGTGCCGCCGGAGAACCAAGTGTTTTTTCATGCGGAGAACGGCATTCTGGGCACCGGTCCGAGCCCGGCCAAGGGGAGCGAAGATCCCGCGCTGTGCAATGCCGGAGGCTTTCCGGTGACCATCGTGCCGGGCGCATCGTATTTCGACAGCGCGACGGCGTTCGGGATCATTCGCCGCGGCTATGTGGACATCACAATTCTGGGTGCGCTCGAAGTGAGCCAGAACGGGGATTTGGCGAACTGGATCGTTCCCGGCAAACGGGTGCCCGGCATGGGCGGAGCGATGGAGCTGGCGCAAAAGTCGCGCAAGGTCATCGTGCTGATGAATCACACGAACAAGCAGGGCGAGTCGAAAATATTGAAGCAGTGCTCGCTGCCTTTAACCGCGCCGCACTGCGTGGATATGATCATTACCGAAATGGCTGTGATGGAAGTGACGGACGAAGGACTTGTTTTGCGGGAAGTGATGGCCCCCTATACAGCAGAAGATGTCATCCGGCAGACGGCAGCGGAATTGATCGTTCCGTCCGTCGTGTCCACGATCCAATAAGGGAGGCAATCCGTGATGAATGAAGTCGTTATCGCGACGGGAGTCCGCACGGCGGTCGGAGCTTTCGGCAAGTCGCTGCGGGATGTGCCGGCCACCGAGCTGGGGCGTCAAGTGCTGACGGGCCTGATGGCAAAAACGGCGCTGCCGAAGGAAGAGGTGGGCGAAATTATTTTCGGCCACGGCTATGTGCACGGCGGAGGGCTCAATTCGGCGCGAATCAGCTCGCAGCGGGCCGGCTTTCCGCTAACGGTGCCGGGTCACGTTGTCATTAAAGCGTGCGGCTCGGGCCTCAAGGCAATCACAAGCGCGGCGCTGGCGATTGCGGCGGGGCAAGAGGAAGCCGTCATTGCGGGCGGCGTGGAAAGCATGAGCAACGTGCCTTATTTGGTCCGAAACCGCTGGGGCACGAAGTTCGGCCATGTCGCGATGGAGGATGCGCTGCTCGCCGACGGGCTGACCTGCTCGTTGGGGAACGAGCATATGGGCATGACCGCGGAGCGGTTAGCCGAGCAGTACGGCATTTCACGGGAAGAGCAGGACCGGTTTGCCTTCGAAAGCCACCGGAAGGCGGCCGACGCGGTCCGCAGCAGGCGGTTCAACGACGAAATCGTGCCGCTGGAGCTGCAGGAGCGGCAAGGCGTCCGGCTCTTCGATCGCGACGAGTCGCTGCGGGAAGATATCGAGCTGGCGAAGCTCGCCAAGCTGCCTGCTGTCTTCAAGCAAGGCGGCACCATCACCGCAGGCAACGCCTGCCCGATGAACGACGGCGCAGCCGCTTTGCTGCTCCTGTCCCGCAGCAAAGCGGAGCGGGCGGGCATCAAGCCGCTGCTCAAGGTCAAGGCGTTCGCCAGCGCCGGAGTCGATCCGGGCGTGATGGGCATCGGGCCGGTGCCCGCCGTCCATAAGGCGCTGCACAAGGCGGGGCTGACGCTCAACGATATCGGGCTGATCGAGCTGAACGAAGCGTTCGCCGCGCAAGCCCTGGCCGTCATCCGCGAGCTGAAGCTGAACCCGGAGCGTGTCAACGTCAACGGCGGCGCGATTGCGCTGGGGCATCCGGTAGGCGCTACCGGAGCGAAGCTGACCGTGACGCTGATGCACGAAATGCTGCGGTCCGGCGTGAAGTACGGCATGGTGACGCTGTGCATGGCCGGTGGCATGGGCATTGCCGTGATCTACGAGAACGTGAGCGAGGCGTAGAGGGTTGATATTTTTGGGGGTTCGGTGAAATGAGGAGCGGAGCGAGCGGAATCATTCTGGAGAAGCGCAGCGGTCGCCTTTGTCTCCGGATTCTAACCTCTAAATGGGTTATTGAATGAAAGAATCCGGGGACAAGAGCGATCGGAAGAATGATCCGCACGCACAGCACTCTCCTTTTCACCTTATCTGCGCACAAGGAGGAGTAACATGTCAGAGCTCCAAGCACGGATTAAGCAGTGGATGCGCACGAACAGCGAGGAAGGTATGGCCTTCCTGCAGCGGCTGGTGCAGGTGCCAAGCACGCAGGGCCATGAAGCGCCGGCGCAGGCTTTGGTCGCCGAGAAGCTGCAGCAGATGGGCTTAGAGGTCGACGTATGGGAGCTGGACGGGGAAGCTTTGAAGAAGCATCCGTACTTTTGCTCCTCGCGGCCGGATTTCGATAACTGCCCGAATGTGGTCGGCATTCTGCGCGGGTCCGGTGGCGGCAAGTCGATCATTCTGAACGGCCATATCGACGTCGTCCCGGAGGGGGAGCGCGAGCAGTGGTCGGACGATCCGTACAGCGGTGCAATCCGGGACGGCAAAATGTACGGCCGCGGCGTCACGGACATGAAAGGCGGCAACGTCTCGCTGCTGCTGGCGATCCAAGCGATTCAAGGGCTGGGTCTCCGATTGAAAGGCGACGTCATCTTTCAGAGCGTCGTCGAGGAGGAAAGCGGCGGGGCTGGCACGCTCGCGACCGTGATGCGGGGCTACCAGGCCGACGCGGCAATCATCCCGGAGCCGACGAATATGCGTATTTTTCCGAAGCAGCAGGGCTCGATGTGGTTTCGGATTCAAGTGAAGGGCCGAGCGGCGCACGGCGGTACCCGGTATGAGGGAGTCAGCGCCATCGAGAAAAGCATGCTCGTCATCCGCCACATTCAAGCGCTGGAGGAGAGGCGCAACGCCCGGATCACCGATCCGCTTTATCAAAATACCCCGATTCCGATCCCGATCAACATCGGGGTCATCCAAGGCGGCAACTGGCCGTCCTCGGTTCCCGATCTCGTTCGCTTAGAAGGTCGGATGGGCGTCTCGCCTGAAGAAACGATCGAGGAAGCGAAGCTGGAGATGGAGCAGTGGCTGGAGCGGCTTGCCGAGCAGGACCCGTGGTTCAAGGAGCACGCTCCCGTGTTGGAATGGTTCGGCGCCCGCTGGATTCCCGGGTCGATGGACATGGAGCACGAGCTCATGCACACCTTGACGGAGCAGTACCGCAAGGTCGCCGGGACGGAGCCGGTCATCGAAGCGTCCCCGTGGGGAACCGACGGCGGCCTGCTGACCCAAGCGGGCAAGACGCCTGCTATCGTGTTCGGGCCGGGGGTTACGGAGGTCGCTCATTACCCGAACGAATATATCGAGCTGGAAAAAGTGACGGAAGCTGCGGAAATCATTGCTTTGACGCTTATCCAATGGTGCGGACTGGACGAAACGAACGGTTAAACTGGCGTTTTTTTGCGGTACGGTAAGGTAAGGGACCTCATCTCTCATGTTTATTTTCAAGCCGAAAGGGGAACAACCCAATGACAGCCCAACGTAAATTCGTATCGGTTGCAGCCGAATTGCCGGGAGCGAAGACAAAAGCGCTTCTGGAGCGCAGACAGCAAACGGTATCCAAGGGAGTCGGCAATAACCATCCTTTGTTTGTCGAGAGAGCGCAGGGGGCGCTGCTGTACGATGTGGACGGCAACGTGTTCCTGGACTTCGTCGGCGCGATCGGCACCATCAATACGGGCCACAGCCCGGCCGAAGTCGTAAACGCCATCAAGGCGCAGGCGGAAAAGTACATTCATACGTGCTTCCATGTGGGGATGTATGAACCTTATGTGGCTTTGTCGGAAAAGCTCGCCGAGATCACCCCGGGCGATTTTGCGAAGAAAACCGTGCTCTTGAACAGCGGCGCGGAGGCGGTTGAGAACGCGGTGAAGATCGCCCGGAAATATACGGGCAAAACGGGTATCGTCTCGTTCACCCGCGGCTTCCACGGCCGTACCCTGCTCGGCATGTCCTTGACGAGCAAAGTGAAGCCGTACAAATACCAAATGGGGCCGTATGCCCCGGCAATTTATAAAGCGCCTTTTCCGTATCCGTACCAACGTCCCGCATCGATGACCGAAGAAGAGTACGGGGACTTTTGCCTGAAGCAGTTCGAGGATTTTCTGCTGACCGAGGTCGCCCCGGAAGAGCTGGCGGCGGTCATTATGGAGCCGGTGCAGGGCGAGGGAGGCTTCATCGTTCCGCCAAAATCGTTTGTGCAGGGCGTCTTTCAGATTTGCAAGAAGCATGGTATCTTGTTTATTGCCGATGAGATTCAGACCGGCTTCGGCCGGACCGGAGAAATGTTCGCTTCGACGCTGTTCGATATCGAGCCGGACCTTATCACGCTTTCCAAATCGATCGCCGCAGGTCTTCCGATCAGCGCCGTCGTTGGTAAAGCGGAGATCATGGACGCCCCGAACCCGGGCGAAATCGGCGGAACCTATGGCGGAAGCCCGCTCGGCTGCGCCGCGGCTTTGACCGTGATCGAGATGATGCAGCGCGAAGACCTCCCGGGAAAATCGCGCGTCATCGGCGAAACGATCCGCAATCATTTTCACAAGCTGCAGGATGAGTTTAAAATCATCGGAGACATTCGCGGCTTAGGCGCGATGTGCGCCGTAGAGTTCGTCGATCCGGATACCGGCAAGCCGGCGAAAGAGTTCGTTGCAGCTTTGCTGCAAGCTTGTTATCGAAAAGGAGTGGTCCTGCTCGGCGCAGGAGTCCACAGCAATATTGTCCGTTTCTTGACCCCGCTGGTCATTACGGAGGAGCAGCTGCAAGAAGGGCTCGACATTATCAGCGAGGCCATGGCAGAGCTGAGCGCCGTATCAGCCGGCGCGGGTAAGGCGGACTGATCGTATCGCATAAGGAGGCGGATTTACTTCATGAAAAAGCATGCATTCATCGACGGAACTTGGGTTGAGACGAAAAACTACACCCCGCTGTACTCGCCGTACTCCAAAGAGAAGCTGGCCGAAATCGCTTCGGCTGACCTCACTGAGACCGAACTGGCGATCGAAGCGGCGGTCCGCTGCAAGCCAGTCATGCGAAGCATGCCGGCCCACCAACGGGCCCGTATTCTGGAAACCGTGTCCCGCCTGCTGGAACAGCGCCGCGAAGAAGCGGCCCGCCTCATCGCGCTGGAAGCCGCTAAGCCGATCAAAGCCGCTTTGATCGAGGTGGACCGGACGATCCAAACGTATAAGCTGGCCGGCGAGGAAGCGAAGCGGATTCACGGCGAAACGCTGGCGATGGACGCTGTTCCCGGAGGGGAAGGTCGCTTCGCTTATACTGTGAGAGAGCCGCTGGGCGTGGTCGGGGCGGTCACTCCGTTCAATTTCCCGATGAATCTGGTCGCTCACAAGCTGGGCCCGGCCATTGCCGCGGGCAATACCGTCGTCCTGAAGCCTGCGGGCCAGACGCCGTTATCCGCGTTCTTCATCGCGGAGCTGTTCATGGAAGCCGGACTTCCGGCCGGCGCGCTGAACGTCGTCACCGGCGCCGGCAGAGTCATCGGCGATAAAATCGTCGAGGATCCCCGCGTCGATGTCATTACGTTCACGGGAAGCCCGTCCGTCGGCAAAAGCATCCGCGCGAAAGCCGGATTGAAGCGAGTCACGCTGGAGCTTGGCTCCAACTCCGCGGTTATCGTGGACAGCGACGCCCGGATCGATTCCATTATTGCGCGCTGTGTGACGGGCGCTTTCTCGTTCCAAGGCCAAGTCTGCATCTCCTTGCAGCGGGTGTACGTCCTGGAGGATAGGTATGACGAATTTGTCGAAAAATTCGTCGCAGCGGCCAAGCAGCTCAAGCTTGGAGACCCGCTGGATGCGGATACGGACGTGTCCGCTATGATCTCCGAACGGGAAACGGAGCGGGCCGTGGCATGGATTCAAGAAGCCGAGCAACAGGGGGCAAGCGTGGCGCTGGGCGGAACGGCCGAAGGCGGGACTCTTGCGCCTACGGTGCTGCTGAACGTTCCTCCTGACGCACAAGTGTCGTGCAAGGAAGTGTTCGCTCCGATTGTGCTGATCAACAGGGTCCGCTCGGTGGAAGAGGCGGTAGACTGGGTCAACCATTCCGTCTACGGGCTCCAAGCGGGGATTTATACTGACAACCTGCACACCGCCATGAACGCAATCGATAAGCTGCATGTCGGCGGCGTCATGATCAACGACATTCCGACTTTCCGGCTCGATCACATGCCCTACGGTGGCGTGAAAGAAAGCGGCGTCGGACGCGAAGGCATCAAGTACGCGGTGGAGGAATTGACGGAGCTGAAGCTGGTGGTGTTTAACCGGAGTCGGTAAGGTGTTGGGGAAGGTCTAAAAAGGAAAAGTATTCATCAAGCGCCGGATATTTACCGATTGAAATCACCTGCTCTGAAAGCAGTTCAACATCATCATTGGTTCAGAGGAGACGGCGTCAAATTTTTGCAGAGGCTTGAATTAAACAGAGGTAGATCCAGATATTGTGATCTACCTCTGTTTTATATTTTTCTAAATTTAGTAAACTGTAACCTCGTAAATAACTTGATTGCTTGGATACGGAGCTATTTTTATACTCTATCCTTGAACTTGCCAATCATTACGATAGCTTCATCACAAGTCCGCCGACCGAGGAATGTGTAAAAAAGCTTTTGCTCCGAATAAATAAAATTTTGCACTATCTATCGGTAAAGATAGGGGACGATCCTAAATGGTCCTTCTAGAAATAGCGGAACACTGCTTCTTACGAAGCCACTGCTAATCCTCTCTATCCTCCAAGATCTGATCAATAATTAATAAGTGTTGTGTAATCCGCTTCTTCCGATAATGCTTGCACCAATTCTGTACGATAGATAGCAAAAACAAAGAAGTTACAATAACAGCGATTGGAGCAAAAGATACAAAAATCGATGAAAATAACTCATTAATGCTGCTTTCATCAGATAACGAGGCAGATCCATTTTTGCTTTGAATCGAAAGAAAATTATTCGTAGTGGAAACGAAAACTCCTAAAATAAAAGTGCCCACAGGTAATATAAATTTTACGAAAAGATCGACAGCAATTTGAAAATACGTTGTTTCAGTATCATACGATTTAAGTAAGATACGGATTTCTTTTAATTCTTGGGTTTCGATCTGGTTATAGGCATAGTAAGTTTGATGAAACCTGTAGTTTTTAATTTTCTTTTTATTTCTTCCCCGAACTTGATTCCAACTTTTCGTGTGCTGCGCAATCGGACCTTCTAGGCGTGACTTGAACATCTCTAATAGAATGGCTTCAATCGTTACGAACAAACAATCGATAATGATGACAATCAGTGTAGTTTGACTCATGGTTAGCCTCCGAAGATGGAAGAAGATACATACACTATACGGCATAATGGGTTTTGGTTCTAATAATTTTACATAGATACAGGGAAATGTAAATATCTGTAGAATGTATCGTGAATGCGAAAAAACCGCTCTTAAGAAGCGTAGATGTGGTCAGGTTCACGTGAAGCTGGATAAGAAGCATGTGGACTTGGCTCAATCGATTTTGGGGATGGAGCTTAGGGGAGAGGGTTACATGGTATGAGATGGTCGGAAGTTTGCAGCCGTTACCCTAGATTGTTTTGGTGGAAGCCCTTAAGGCCATGTCGAGCAATCACATGCGTCATTTTATATGAATAGGTAAATTGTAAAATTGCTGTATATAATTACATTTTTTAATAAAATAGGGATGCGTGGAGGTGGGCTATGGAGAAATTCGGAAGTAAGAAGGATGGCGTTTTTGCGGCTATCCATTGGGGGCTTATTATTGCCCTGATTTTTTTGGCGGTGCTTAGCATTTTGTTGAAATTCTGGATCATTATCCCGGTGCTGCTGCTTATTTTCGCTTTTTTCATGTGGACGTGGTTCACAACGAATTATGAGGTACAGCAGGATACGCTCATCGTCAAATCCGGCCCTTTTCGCTGGAGAATCCCGATTTCGTCCATACGGCGGATACGGAGAAGCAAGAACGGAACTTCCAGTCCGGCTCTGTCGCTAGACCGTTTGGAAATTACCTACACCCAAGGAAGTATCCTGATTTCGCCCGACCAGGAGCAGCAGTTTTTGACGAGGTTCAAAACGTTAAACCACAAAATTGAAATCGAATCCTAATACCAAGCAACCACGACGGCCCTGCAATCCTCGCTGGAATGGCAGGGCAGGATTCCTGTTGGTCATTGTAAGGAGCTGTGGGGGCTAGTTGTCGTTCCGGCCTTCTTCCTGCTGCGCAAGGTCTTTAACCCACAGATTCATATCCTCGAATTTGTCGTAAATCTCGACGCTTTTCGTCAGTCTGCCGTAGTAACGGTATCCCATCTGCCCGAGGGCGGCATTCATGCCGAACGAAAGGGCTCTCGCCAGTGAATAGGCGCAATAGATGCTCCTACTGCGCAATTCTTCCTCCAGAGCAAAAATGAGCACTCTCATGAGCCCAAGTTTGCGGTAAGCGGGGAGCGTAGCACAATCCGTAATTTCCGCATTGCGGTACGCTTCGTTAATTTCCGCCGAGGCGGCGCTGATCAGCAGACCCGCTTGTTCCACGATATAAAAGACGTTGCCCTCCCGAATGACCTTCTCGACGTACCAAGGCTGACTCATGGGGGTCGGGTACGTTTGAAACACTTGGCCGTACAAAGCGGCAAGTGCCTCGGCATCTTCCGGCTGGGCGATGCGCAGCGTGCAGTCTGCGGGGATCTGCGGGTGTTCTGGTTTCAAGGGGAGCTGAAGCACTTGCCCCAAAATCTGATCCTCCTCGATCCAATAATCGCTGGTCCGGCGCTCCAGATCGAAATAAACAGCCATGCAGTACGCATCGCTGCCAAGGAAATAGCCCTTATAAATCCCTTCGAGCATACAGCCTTTAGATAAAAAGGCAGGCCAATCTTCTTCGCGCGACTTGACGAAGGCTTTGGTTAATGCATGCTGGCTGGCAAGCTCGCACATCCGCCCGTAAATAGCATCGATATTTCCCCGGTAATCATCTACCCGTATTCGTTTGTTAAAGAAATCGAGGCAGACATGCATCTCGTAATCGCATCCTTGCTCAACATGATTGGTATAGTAAGCTTGTTCTTCCAGCATTTTTTTCCTCCTCAGAGCTTTTCGTAGAAAAGCTGACTTCGTAAAGCTGACTTCGTAAGCATAGGCTTAGTTTTCCAAAGGAAAACTATCTTCGTAAGCATGGGCCAAGCTTTCCGCAGGAAAGCAGTCTTCGCAAATCCGTCCATCCCTAAGTTTAAAGCAAAAACAGGGCCAATGCGAGAGAGGATCACGTCCATTCTCCCGGCGGACAAAAAGTTTTGCTGCAAAACGATGGCAAAGTGCAAAAGATTTTGCGGCGCTATATGGCTTCCATCCGGTCTGTAAGGATATTTCGTCCCCAATCCTCAGTTGGCATCAACTTTGCTTATATACCATATGGTAAAAATAATGACAACCTGAAGAGGGGAGAGAATGAACGATGAAATGTATGTGGTGCGATGCGGAACCGATCCGCGAGAGTGTAAAAGATTGCTATTGGGTCGCGCCGGACGGGAAAACGGCGGTGCAGATTCTGGAAGCTCCGGCGCTGGACTGCCCTAATTGCGGACAATACGTTACCGAAAGCATGTCGCAGCGAATCGAAGAGGCACTTTATTTGAATGATTTCTTTGCGCTGGGAAGCAAGTTCCGTTACGAAGAGCTGATAAACGCGCCGCGAATCAACAAATTTTCGAACAAGGGCTGACCCGAGACCCAGGGACGCGGCTACTACCTGCCACAGCCCGAATAAAGCCCTCGACGCTCCCTAGGGGGATGCGCGAGGGCTGTTTCGCTTGCCTGGACGTTCTCGCCGGGGGCTGACCGCCCGTCGTGCTGCGCCATACCAGCCCCCAAAAAGGCATGTATAGCAGCCCACCACACAAACTTCCGCATGCCAAAATCCTTGCACGGCCCCCGCCTACCTAGCGCCCTAAGGGGGAGCCGCCAAAACTCCCCCTATCGCAAATGCCTCACGCCTCTGCGCCCGAAGCATCCTCCTTCTGCTTCACCGCTTTGATCAGCTTCTCCTTCATTTCATCCCGCTTTTGCCGGCGGTCTTTCAGCGAGGTATGCTCGGAAGCTTCTTCGTACGATTTTCTGCGGCCGATACGGTGCAAGTTTTCCGGCACCAGGTTGAATTTTTCGTCCTTCATGAGGGCGATAATTCCGGTGCTTGCCGGCACTTGTTGGATGCCGTAAATTTCGTTGAAATATTCGTCGGCGCGGCCCGGGACATAATTTTTCGGTTCCGGGTATCCGACGATAACGCCTTCATAGTTGCGCAGAATGACCTTGTCCTGGCTTTGCGAGATCAGATAGTTCGGCTGCAGCGCGATTTTACCGCCGCCTCCGGGAGCGTCGACGACGAAGGTCGGGACGGCATAGCCCGAAGTATGGCCGCGCAGGGCCTCGATAATCTCCAGCCCTTTGGACACGGGCGCGCGGAAATGACCGATGCCTTCGGACAAATCGCATTGATAAATATAGTAGGGGCGGACGCGGATTTTGACCAGCTCGTGCATGAGCTTTTTCATAATATGCGTGCTGTCGTTAATGCCCGCCAGAATGACCGCCTGATTCCCGAGCGGAACGCCAGCGTTAGCCAGCATTTCGCAAGCCTGCTTTGCCTCGGCCGTAATTTCCAGAGGATGATTGAAATGCGTGTTCAGCCATACCGGATGGTACTTTTTCAGGATGTTGCACAGGTTTTCCGTAATGCGCTGCGGGAAGACGACCGGAGCCCGCGTGCCGATCCGGATAATCTCGACATGGGGGATCGCCCGCAAATTTTTCAATATATATTCCACAATATTGTCGTTGATGAGCAAACCGTCGCCCCCGGACAGGAGCACGTCGCGGACTTCCGGCGTGCGGCGGATGTAGTCAATGGCGTCGTCCAGCTGCTTCTTGGGAACCCCCATGCCCACTTGGCCCGAGAAGCGGCGACGTGTACAGTAACGGCAGTACATCGAGCATTGATTCGTCACCAGAAACAGCACCCGGTCTGGATAACGATGGGTTAAGCCCGGCGTCGGGGAATCTTCGTCCTCGTGGAGCGGGTCCTCCAGATCGTATTTCGTCTTCAGCAGCTCTGCGGAGATCGGCACCGACTGCAGGCGGATCGGGCAGCGGGGATCGTCCGGGTGCATAAGCGAAGCGTAATACGGCGTTATATTCAATGGAATCGTTTGCGTCGAAATGCGCACGCCTTCCTCTTCCTCGGGCGTCAAATTGACGACCTGCTTCAACTCGTCCAAGGTGCGGATCGTATGCGTCAACTGCCACAGCCAATCGTTCCACTGTTCCTCCGTCACGTCTTTCCACAGTTCGACGACGTCTTTCCAATGCCTTTTGCTGCTGAGAGGGGGAACGTTTGCTTTGCTTTGCGGGTCCATCATCGGTACGCTCATCGCGAGCACCTCCATCAATCGTTTTCACTTTGATAATAAGCAAAAATCGTGCCAAAGCCGGATGATGCCGGCGTGATAAAAGTAAAAAAAATTTGTCCAAAACAGCTAAATTGTAAATATATTAAATTGTGTAATATATTATAAATATTGTATAATAATACCATATACCAATGCGCAAACGAGTCAATTGGCTGCCGGGGGAAGGAAAAAAGGGGGAAAGCGGATGAGGGGATGAAGCGTTCCCGAATAGTCGGGATACCGTCGAACCAAGGTTACCTTTTTGTTTGGCCGTGTTTTTAGGGGAATTTGCGCCGGATCGGTATCCCCTCATGCTTGGCTTGATGCGAAGGACAAGCTTGCAGCGGAGGCCGGTCCCGGCATACCAATTACTTAAAGGAGCAGGCAAGCCATGAAAAATGTAACCATTTTAATCTTAGGGTTCAGGGAAATCGTTTTATTGGGGCTGACGACGTATCTTAGCAATCAGCGGGACCTTTGCATCTTTAGCGAAAAGTATGAATCGGAGAAAGAAACTTTCGAACTAATTCAATGCCTTCGGCCGGACGTTTTAATTTTTGAATTGAATCTGGAACAAGAAAAGGTGTTATCGGTTATTGAAAAGATGTGCAAAGCTTTTACGAACCTGAAGATCATGATTTACTCCGCTTATGAAAGCTTTTTTTTAGAAGACAAGGTGCTTTTAGCGGGTGCGGCCGCTTTTTTAACCAAAGATACAACGATGCATGAAATCTATGAATCGATCTTGATGGTCAGCAAAAAGTTCAAAATCTCCAATTACAAAAAAGCGGAGAGCAACTGCCTGTCCCCTCAGGAAGAAAAGGTGCTTGAATTTATTGCCTTAGGGCTTACAAACAAGGAAATTTCCAAACAACTTCACATTAGTGAGCGAACGGTTTCTTATTACGTAAGCAGCATCTTGATCAAGCTGGACGCACAGAGCAGAGTGGGGGCGGCATTAAAGGGCGTTTTAAAAGGCTATGTCAAAAACGAAGTCGTTGAGCTGATCCTGAAATAAGGAGCTTGCAATCACAATCCGCCAAATTGCAGAAACAGGCAAATGAATTTTTCTACATTTTACGTTATGCAACAATAATGGAAATAGTAAGATAAGAATCACACCGGGGATGGTTAACCTTCAAAATCAAAGCAGGGAAAGGAGGTACCGCAATGACAGACAAAAATCAAAATATTTTTGAATTGGATGTCCAAGTATTGAAAGGGCAATCATCCGTCGAACCTCAAGTCACAAGCGTCGCTCTCTGCACGCCGGGCTGCAATCCGACAGCTACGCTGTGTACAAGCTGCGCGTTTAACTGCACCTACAAAGCACCTTGTAAGTAAACCAAGCCGGTCATGCAAAAGAAGAGAAGCAGCTCTTGCTTCTCTTCTTCCCAATGCACAAGTGACTTGGTTCAGTATATTCCCACGATAAGGACGGATGAATATGGCTAAACTGCTCGCGGATCCATCCCTCACCCGATTCGGTTCTTTATTTACGGCCCTACCCTTTGTTATGATGCGCATGCCATTATTGCCGCTGGAGTCGTTTCGGACGATTCGCGAAGGGGATTTTTACATAGACTCGCTGCAGCGGTTGCTTGACACCGATTATGTAAACGAAGCGATCGCTGTAGCCAGCCCGAGCTTATATGAAGCGCTCCCGCATTTGGAGCGGCGAACGGATGAAAGGAAGACAAAGCAGGCGGCATCAAGCGCCTTGAAATATATATCGCGCATGTCGACGCGACCGACCCCATTCGGTCTATTTGCGGGCGTAGCCGTCGGCTGCCTGGCCGATACAACCGATGTCCGCTTGAATGCCCCCGAATATTACCGGAAGCGGACAAGACCGGATATGGAATGGCTGCTGCAGGTGGTTCATCAATTGGAGCGGCGCCCGGAGGTCGTCAGGCAGCTTCGGGTGATAAGAAATCATGCCGTTCAATGTACCGGCGGAAGACTGGAGTTGCTTTATCCGACAATGTCGGGACAGGCCAAACAGGCGGAAAACGGACACGATAACAAGATATCCGTCCGGGCGACTCCCCCGGCGGTGTACGCGTTGGAGCTTGCCGATCATCCGGTGAAATTCGAAGAGCTGATCCGCAGCTTGGCGTCCCGATATGGAAAGGAAGGCACGGACGAGCAGGTGATTGCCGACTTTGTATGGACCTTATTTACGAAGGAATTTTTAATCAGCGAGCTTCGGCCTCCGTTGACGGGAGTTTCCCCCCTAGACTATGTAATCGAGAGGCTTGAGCCTATACAAGGCGCGGATGAAGAGAAACGGCTGTTATCCCATGTGCGAACCCTGATTCAGGAATACGACGCCTGTCCGTTGGGGGAAGGAACGGAGCTGTACAGGGATCTCACGAAGCTCATGCGACAGCACGGAGAGACCGCGTCGGTCGTTCAAGTCGATTTGGCACTCTCTTCGCAAAAGATCGAGCTCAACCGCTCGATCGGCGAAGAAGCGGCGCGAGTCGGTGAAATCTTATGGCGGCTTTCCCAGTCTCAACGCGGTTTTGCCCATTTAAAAGAGTACCATACCCGTTTCTTGGAGAAGTACGGGGATTGCTGCGACGTGCCTATACTGGAATTGTTGAACGAGGAGACGGGACTCGGCGTTCCGGCTTCCTATCTGGTCTCGCCATTCAGCAGGAAAGAGGAACCTTCCGAAAAAACAAAGCGGGCTATCGAATGGGAACGTCTGACCATGGACAAGCTTGCCGGCGCTCTGTTCCATCGTGAAATGGAAATTGAATTGACGGACGAGCTCATCGAGCGGTTGGCGGATGGGGACAGCGATGCGGACGAGGCTCCCGATTCGATCGAGGTATATTTCGAAGTCATGGCTTCGTCACCAGAGTCGATCGACAAGGGAGAGTATACGCTGGCGCTGGGGCCTAATCCGGGGTCTCTTGAGGCCGGGTCCACCTTCGGTCGGTTTCTCGATATGTTTGACGACGAAACCCGGGACAAGCTGTGGCAAATCCGAAGCCGTCAACAACAATCCCGGCCCGATGCGGTCTTTGTCGAGGCTTCCTATATTCCCCAATATGGGAGAACAGCCAATGTGATGCTTGCGCCGAATTTGCGCGATGTTGAAATTGCGATCGGAACGAATAGCGCCGCAGGAAAGATTCCCCTGAAGCTGGATGACATTCTTGTCAGCGCCACAGCGGAGAGGTTGTATCTCAAATCGGCTTCCTTGGGCAAGGAAGTGGTTGTAACGGCCGGACATATGCTTAATTTTCAACAATCTCCGCCGGTATATCGGTTTATGCGCGAGCTCTCCTTTGAAGGCGTCCGAACCTGGCAGCCGTTCGAATGGGGGAGGCTGGAGCAGTTTGTTTTTTTACCCCGCGTGCGCTACGGCCGGACCATACTGTCTCCTGCGAAATGGAACTTGTATCCGCATAATGTTTCAACCGCCGGCAAGGTGGAGAGCGATGGCGAGTGGCATGACCGATTCACCGCCTGGAAGAACGAATGGATGGTCCCGCGCTACGTTTACATGGTGTTTACGGATCATCGCATTCTGCTGGATTTGGAGAATAAACAATTTATGGACGAAGTGCGAAAAGAACTGCTGGCGAATCAGCACGTCGTTCTTCACGAAATGACAGGCTCGTTCGAAGAGCGTTGGGTCTCCGGAGCCGGGGGCCGTTATAGCATGGAATGCGTAGTTCAGCTTGAGAAACGGCAAAAGACCTCCCGTTCCGTTCCGATCTCCCCGATCGTCAAAACGTGTTCCAAGGAAGAGCTGGCGAAGCTTCCGGGAAGCGACTGGTTATTTGTGAAGCTGTATGGCGGGGAGGATCGTCAGGATGAAATCATTGCGGGCGCCATTGTTGAATTTGCCGAGGCGGCCTTGCGGAATGAACTTGCCGATTCCTGGTTTTACATGAGGTACAAAGACCCTGATCCTCATATCCGGCTTCGGTTTCACGGACAGCCGCACGTATTGCTCGGGAAATTATTGCCCTCGCTGCACGATTGGGCCAACGCTTGCATGAAAGAAGGTCTGATCCAGAAACTGTCGGTTGATACGTATGAACGGGAAGTGGGGCGTTACGGAGGACCGTCCTGCATCTCCGATGCGGAGCGGGTATTTTTTGGCGATAGCAGGACCGCCGCGTCTTTGATTCGTTTGCTGCGTTATACGACATTGGAGTGGCCGAATTATGTGGTTGCCGCCGTAAGCGCGATCCAGATCATGAGTGAGTTCGGGATGAACTATTCCGAGCAGTTGGACGTACTGAACAGAATGATCGATAAAAACGATTATCGGGACGACTATCGGCCTTGGCGGCGGGAGCTGATAAGCGTTCTCGGTTCCGATCAGTGGCAGGAGTTGAGACAACGGCCTAGCGGGGAGTCGATCCTGCAGTCGTTCGCACACCGATCCGCCGCTTTACGCGCCTATGGGGAACGGGTTGCGGAGGAAAACCTGAACCGAAGGCTGTGGAACGAAACGCCGAATATCATCTCCAGCCTCATGCATATGCATTGCAACCGACTGTTGGGGATCAATCAGGAGCTGGAAAAAAAATCGTTGGCTTTTGCCGGCCATGCGCTCGATAGCCTTCTTCAATATTGGAAGCATGTGAAATAAGCGAATCGGCGCCTTGCGGGATGATAAAGGGGGAGACGTAATGCCGGACAACCGGACCGAAACTATGGATATGATCAGCGTTCCTAACGTCATTCGCTCATTTGGCTATTGGCCCCGCGTGTTTCAATTGCTTTGGAAGGCTTCCCCATTTTATCTTCTCGCCATGACGTCGCTAAATTTAATACAAGGCTTTTTACCGGCTCTATCGATCGGGGCAACCCAGCAATTAATCAACAGCCTTACGTCAAGCTGGGATGAGATGGTCGGCTCTTTTCTTTTTTTTGTCGGCGTGATGTTGTGCACGTTGTTGTCCTCCTCATTGCAAAGTTATGTGGAAACGCTGTTCCAAGGAAAGCTCTCCAACTCGATAAACCTACAGGTGATGGAAAAGGCGGCCAGCCTGACGTTGTCCGATTTTGAAAATGCCAAGGTGCAGGATCAACTGAAGCGAGTCCAGAACGATTCCGGACATCTGCCCTTTCAGATCACCAAACAGATGTTTGGCATCGTCAGCAATCTGGTTTCTTTGGCCGCGATTTCGGCGATTTTAGTGGTGTGGAAATGGTGGGTGGCGCTTCTGCTTTTCCTCATCCCGTTGGTTTCGTTTGTCTTCTATTTACGATTCGGACAGCGGCAATTTGTAGTCAATTGGAAGCGGGCGGACCGGTCCCGGACGGCCTGGTATTTAAGCTATTTGTTGACCCGGGACAGCTCCTTTAAAGAAGTTAAGCTTTATAATTTCGCAAGCCATTTGATTGCAAAATACAGGGAAATCGTGGAAGGCTTTTTGCGCGAAGACCGACGGCTGGCCCGCAAGCAGGCAGGGCTCACGTTTACTTTTCAATTCATTGATTTAGGGATGTTTTCATTGATCCTATTTTTGGCATTCTGGTCAGCATTTCAGCGGCAAATTCAGCTTGGGAATGTGGTCGGCATTATTCAGGCCATTACCCAGATCCAGAGCAAATCGCAAAGTATGGTTCAACAAGTGCTGGGTTTGTGTCAAAGCAATCTATACATGGAGCAATTGTTTGCTTTTTTGGATATTCGTGCAGGCAGGACGGAAAGGCGGGACAAGGATGCTCCTGCTCCGGATAAACCTGAAGACAGGCCGGTTCTTCGGATCGAAAGAATCGAATTCAAGGATGTATCTTTTAGCTATCCGGAGCAAAATCAGGCTACCCTGAGGCACATCGGCTTTACCATGGAGCGGGGAGAATCGCTGGCTATTGTCGGGCACAACGGATCGGGAAAATCGACGCTAATCAAGCTGTTGATGCAATTGTATACGGCCGGTCAGGGACAAATTCTGGTCAATGGCCTGCCTGTGCAAGCCTACGACCTTTCCGCGTATCAGGAGCGAATCGGGGCCGTTTTCCAGGATTTCGTACAATATGAAATGCCACTGCGCCATAACGTCGGATATGGGAACATTGAAGAAATGGATAATGAGCGGAAATTATGGCAAGCTTCCTCGGCTGCGGGCATCGATGCTTTCATCGAAAAGCTGCCCAAGCGGTTCGATACCCAGCTCGGCCGTTGGTTTGAGGACGGCTATCAATTGTCCGGCGGACAATGGCAGCGGGTGGCCATCGCAAGAGCGTTTATGAGAGACGCCGATGTTTACATTCTCGATGAACCCAGTTCATTTCTCGATCCGCAGGCCGAGCGCGAAGTGTTCGAAAGATTCCGCGAGCTGGTCAACGGCCGCATCGGTATCTTTATCTCTCACCGGTTATCCTCCGTCGCATTTGCGGACAAGATTATGGTTCTCCATCAGGGGGAAGTCGTTGAGATAGGTACGCATCGCGAGCTGATGAACAACAACGGAACGTATGCCAAGCTTTATCGTATTCAAGCGGATACCTATATTCGGCAGGCTGCGGAGCAGCGGGATTATACCAATATCGTATAAAGGCGGGATCGGACATGGAAGCTGCGAAGGATTGGGTATGCACAACGGCGAACAGCGAATTGGCCGCAAGCTTGAGCTTGGAACTGGCAAAGCGGTTGAAAGACCCGGCCCGGGTCAAACAAATCGTGACCGCCCCCGGCAACATTTCCATGCTGGGCGGCCACCCGTGGGACGACGTCGCCTTGGCGGCCGGTTACCCCGGGACCATCCTTCTGTTTACGCAATGGGACCGACAGGCCCCCGACGAGGGTTGGGATCTCGTTGCCCATAGTCATTTATTGGCGCTGCAGGAAGGCTTGAGGCAAAAAGGCTGCCCGAATATATCCATGTTTTGCGGACTCGCGGGCGCGGCGTTCGCCGTGATGTCCGCATCGCGAAAAGGAACGCGGTATACGGGATTTATGGCGGAGCTGAATGAGCGGATCGCGGACGGGGTATTGGATATGGTCAAAGACTTCAGACAGTCTGCAGAGACGGAGCGGGGCGTTTCGCCTACATTTTACGATGTTATTATGGGCTTGACGGGAACGGGCCGCTATTTGCTGGAATGGAAACATAACGACAAAGCCGCTTCCGCTCTAACGGCGATATTGGAGTATCTGGTCGAGTTGACTTATCCGATCGAGGTGAACGGTTATTCCGTTCCCGGATGGTATGTTCCGCAAAAATACCAGTTTACGGATCAAGACAAAGTGAACTTTCCCAACGGATCGTTTAATTGCGGATTAGCTCACGGCATTCCGGGCCCGTTTGCTCTCATGAGCCTTGCGCTTCAAAAAGGCGTCGAGGTGAAGGATCAAAGAACGGCGATGCGGCGTATCGCGCAATGGCTGATGGATCACGCGGCGATGGGAGAACACGGACATTTCTGGCCCAGCGTGATTTCCTTCGAGCAGGAAACGGCTCAAGAAGGGGAGCTGCAACGGACGAGAGACGCATGGTGTTACGGGAGCGCCGGCGTTGCCCGTTCGTTATTTCTGGCCGGCAGAGCTCTTGGCGACGAGCTTTTGTGCCGCTGGGGGGTGCGCGGGTTCGATTCCATCTTCGCCCGACCGGAAGAGCAATGGAGGTTGGACGGCCCAACGTTTTGCCACGGCCATTGCGGACTGTTGCAAATGACGTTAAGAATGGCCCAGGATACCGGGGAGGAGCGATTTAAGGGTTACGTTGATCGGCTTTCGGATATCGTGTTCCAATACTACGAACCCGATTCGCCTTTGGGATTCCGGGATCTGGAAATCACCCAAGGGATTGAAAAAGCCGGCTTGCTGGACGGAACGCCGGGCATCGCTCTGACCCTGTTATCGTTGTCGCTACGTACAGAACCGACATGGGATTATCCTTTTTTAATCGCCTAGCGCCGAAGAACCGTCCGGACAATCCGGACGGTTCAGAGTATTGAGAAAGAGGTTATTGGCTGAATTAGAGATGCAAACGGAGGTGGGGTATGCACTGGAGGAGCGATAGCGTTCGCCTTTGTCCGCGGGAAATATCCGCTGCGAAGCGGCTTCAAATCAAAATTTCCTGCGGACCCGGGGTCCCCGCAAAGTACTAGGACTGAGCTTCTCTGATTCAACTTCACTTTGTGGGGTGGAGCAGCGACCGGAAGTGGATACCCCACCCCTTCGTAACCTCTATTACTCAATTCACTACTTTCTCAACAAGCTCGACCGTCCGGACAATCCGGCCGGTTTTTTATTTTTTCCATCCATTTTGGAAAGGTAAGACTTTTGTAAGCCTTTCTTTAATGGACCGTAAGACGTCTCGCTTATCATAAAATCATCGAATAAGAAAATAGGGAGGAAACATCGTCATGCGGCACATCGTAAAAACCGAAGGCTTAACCAAGCAGTTTGGCAGACAGCATGCCGTCCGGGATGTCAGCTTAGCCATATCGGAGGGATGCGTATACGGGCTTCTTGGCCCGAATGGAGCCGGGAAGACGACGGTTCTGAAAATGCTGGTCGGTCTTCTGCGTCCGACTTCAGGGACAATCGAGCTGTTCGGCGAGCCTTGGCAGCGACAACAATTAGCCCGTGTCGGAACGTTGATTGAGACGCCGGGACTTTACAATCATTTAACCGGCAGGGAAAATCTTCAGGTTCATCAGCGCTTGCTGAGACTGCCGAAGCAGCGGGTTGACGAAGTTCTCCGGATCGTCGGACTGAGCGAGGTGAATCCCCATAAAAAAACGGCCGCCTATTCGCTTGGCATGAAGCAGCGGCTTGGCATCGCGATTGCTCTGCTGAACCAACCGAAGCTGCTTATTCTCGACGAGCCGACCAACGGGCTGGACCCGATGGGCATCCGCGAAATGCGTTCCCTGATTCATTCGTTTACCGAACAGGGAATGACCGTTATTCTGTCCAGCCATATCCTTAGCGAAGTCGAGCAGATCGTACAGGAAGTGGGGATTATCAATCGGGGACAGCTTCAATACCAAGGTACGCTTCAAGATTTGAAGAAACTGGGCAGCGAAAAAGATGATCTTGAATCGTTGTTTATGCGGTATATCGAAGAAAGCGGAGAAGGGAGAGTCGGCTGATGGCGTACTACGATTCGGAATGGCTTAAATACCGCAGAACCTTAACGCCGTGGCTCGTCGTCTGCGGCCCGTTGGTTTTTGCTTTGGCTCAGATGGCGTTTAATATGATCAGTCCCCTTGAAAATACGTGGGAACATATCTTGATGAATGTGCATAATTGGTGGGCGATTATCGGGTTTCCGTTCGGCGTAATCCTGCTGACCGCTCTTGCCGTTTTTTATGAAAGGCGTTCCGGAGCATTAAAGGTGCTGAATGCGTATCCTCTGCAGCCGGCAAAGCAGTATGCCGCCAAATTTGCGGTTACTTCCGTTCATGTTCTCATCGCCAGTTTCGTCTTTGTCGTATTTGTATTTGGCTTGAACTTTTGGGCCGCGTCCGGGTCCGTTCCCTGGGACAGCTTGCTTACCGGTTTTCTGTGCGCCTGGCTCGCGGGATTGGCGCAAATCGCGATCATGCTGTGGATTGCTCACGGCTTCGGCTTTGGATTGACTGTCATCGTCGGCTTCATCGGCATCGTTTCGGGAATTCTTATGTCCGAACAGCCCTACTGGATCATGAATCCGTGGGCCTGGCCGATCCGCTGTCTCATTCCTCTCTTCAAATTTCATACGAACGGTTTGCCGCTAGAGCCCGATAGTCCGCTTCAAGACCCGTCCCTTATCTTAATCGCCGTTGTCCTGGGGATCGTTTCGGCAGGAATTGTTACCGGCTTCGGCATGCTATGGTATAACAGGCGGGAGGTCCGTTAACCGATGTTCGCGAGCGTTTGTTCGGAGTGGATCAAATATCGGCGAACGGCCATTCCGTGGATTGCGTTTTTGGCTCCTCTGGCATTTATGGGGATCGTATTACTGTATGCTTATCCGCATCATGGGGAGAAAACCGCCGATACGTTGGTTCAGGATATGATGGATCAAGCCGCACAGCTCTGGTACGGCGTTTGGTTTCCGTTGGGTTGGGGACTTCTTACCGGGTTATCCGCCCAATTCGAAGCTGCTTCCGGCAATTGGCTTGCCTTGCGCGTTAGAGAAGTTTCGCCTGCCAAGCTTTATGGAGCCAAAATGATTGTCCTTGCGATCTATACGGGACTCAGCACTTTATGGCTGTTCATTCTGCTTGCCGTTGCCGGAAACTTATTGGGCGTTCCCGACGCCGAGCCGTGGTGGGCCGTAGCGGCCGCATTGCTTGCGGGCTGGATCGCCTCCCTCCCCTTATTGTTCATCTCCTTATGGCTGGCGGAAGCATTCAATTGGGCGGTTGCCGTCGGGTTTGGGACCATAGGCATATTGATCGCCTCCCTTATCGGGGCGACGAGTCTTGGCAACGGCAACTGGACATTTATTCCTTGGTCCTGGCCGATAAAATTTACGTATATGAGCTATCTTTCCCTGACGCAGAGCGGGGAGAACCTATTTCCGGTAACCGTTTATTGGAACGTTCTTGTATCGGCTATCGTCCTGAGTATGGCAATAACAGGAATTAGTGTAAAATGGTTTAAAGACAGAGAAGTCAAATAGACGGACGCGGAGTGAAAACGGTGACCTATGTGCTGCGAACCGCATCATTAACCAAGAAATATAAAAGCAGGAACGTGATCAATCATGTGAATTTAAACATCCAACGCGGAGAAATCTATGCCGTCCTAGGCAAAAGCGGCGCGGGGAAAACGACGCTGCTGCGTATGCTGATGGGGCTGGTCAACCCGACCGGCGGGGAAATCGAATGGTTCGGCCAAAAATCGATACGCACCAATCCCCGGCTGTACGAAAAAATTGGCATCATGACAGGAGCTTCCGGATTTGTCCCCCACTTGACCGCCGCGGAAAATCTGGACATTCACCGGATGTTGATGGGCGTCCCTTCCCGCCGGTACGTCGATGAGGCGCTGGAAAACGTAAATCTTACGGCCGCCAGTAATATCCGCTTCGCCAAATTATCGTTCGGCATGCAGCAGCGGCTTGGCCTCGCCAGAGCGCTGCTGCATCAGCCGGAATTGCTGCTGCTGGATGAGCCGTTTAACGGGCTCGACTCACAGGAGATGCAGCAAATGTACCATTTGCTCGGCAGCTTGTCCCAGAGCCGTAAGACGGCAATGGTCATTTCGAGCCGTGTGGTAAGCGTCGTTCAACCGATCGCGAGGCGGATTGGTGTATTGCATGAGGGGACGATCGTTGCGGAACTTGATGACGATACGCTGGCGCTCAAGACGCGTCAATATATCCGTCTGAGAGTGAACGACGACATGAAAGCCAGCTTCCTGCTGGAACAATACATGGCTGTTTACGATTACATCGTTTTGCAGCCGGGATTGATTTTGATTTATGAACACATGGAGTGCTTGCCGGACATTGCCCGTCTGATGGTCGAGCATAAGGTGGATATTTTGGAGCTGTGCCCGGTCCAAAGAAAAATGGAGGACTATATGATGGAGCTGATGAGAGAAAACGGCCGGGAACCGAATCCTTGACGAAGGCGGGTCATGAAGGAGGGAAACCGCATGCTGACGCAAACCGTCACAGAGCTGATGAAGTTCAAACGTTCGAAAATGGGTTGGATTGTCGCCTTTTTGGTTATGGCGGATTGTTTCTCATGCTTCTTGCAGCTTGGTGCCAAAGACCTGACCTGGGATATGTTTTTAAACGAAAGATATATGAACCTCTGGATTCGTCCTGCACTGTTCACCTTTATTACGGGCTACCTCTTCACAAGGGATATTGGACTGCAAAGCGCCGGCATGCTTTTTACTTACCCGTTTCGCAGAAGCCAATGGTATTTCTCTAAGCTGGCAACGGCGGCCGCGATCATCGCCATGCTGCTGGCTCTTTCCTTTGCGATGCGTGTATTGATTGGACTGCCGCTGCTCTCCGAGCCTGCGGGCTTTGCTATTCTGAGCCGCCAGTTTATGCAGCTTGTTCTGACATGGCTGATCTATATCGGGCTTGTTCCGCTGTCCGCCTGCATTGCCTTATGGGTACGAAGCACCGTAATACTAGCTATGGCGAGCCTTGGAATTCTCATTCCCGGCTTTATGCTGGCCGTAATGTCCAGCGAATATATGAACTTGAATCCCTGGCTGCTCCCCTATTTATATTCGCACTATCCAAGCAACTTGCCGGATATGCCTTTATGGGACACGGGGTTATTCGTGACAGGAACCGTCGTTGTATTGTCCATGTTGGTCGGTTTGTACGTGTATACGAAAAAAAACGCCAATTACGAGGAAAGGGCGTAATTAGGCGCAGGCGAACGGCTGGCGTCGGCAAGCTCTTTTGAACTCATGACAGGCAATAGACGTGTTGATTCCTACCTTAGAGACAGGAATAATTTTACATTCGGGGCAAGGATGGAGTACCATGGAATTATCGCGAAAGATTGCCAAGAAGGTGAATAATAATGAGTTCAATTTCTATTTTGGTTGTGGAAGACGATTTGGAAATTAGCCAGCTTGTCGCAAGCGCGCTTGAGAAGGAAGGGTACGAGGTAGATATGGTTCATAACGGGGAAGAGGCGTGTCGCAGATTTCTGGATAGGCATTACGATTTGGCGATTCTGGATATTATGCTGCCGGGGGTTGACGGATTGGAGCTGCTGCGCAGAATCCGTGAAACGGACAAAATTCCCGTATTGATCTTGTCGGCCAAAGATCAGGAAGTCGATAAAATCGTCGGTTTGGGCCTGGGCGCGGACGATTATCTCACGAAGCCTTTTTTGCTTGGAGAATTGCTGGCCCGGGTGAAGGCCCAACTGCGCCGTTATCTTTATTTTCGACCCGGCCATTCGGACGCAGCTCCGGTTTCCATATTAACCTACAACGGCTTGAAATTGAATTTGTGTACGATGGAAGTGAGTGTGAATGATCGGCTTGTCGCGCTGACTTCAAAGGAATTTGCCATTTTAAAATTATTGATGTCCTCGCCCAAAAGAGTATTTACGAAAACGCAAATTTTTGAGCAAATATGGGACGACCCTTACGCTTCCGAGACGGACGAAAATACAGTGATGGTCCATATCCGAAGACTTCGCACGAAGATCGAGCCGGACCCTTCGCAACCCGAGTATGTTCAGACCGTATGGGGAATCGGGTATCGGCTGGGGGGGAAGGAACGCCAATGAGCGCCGTTTCGATCCTTCTCGTGTTTTTTATGGCGGCTTGCGCCGTTTTATTGGCTGCTTATATCCAATGCCTCAGGCAAATACGAAGCATCACCCAAACGCTGCTGGAGTTTCAGTCCGGATGCGAAAGCGGCCCTGTATTTATCCGAACCCGCAGCATGGCCCTGAAGAGGTTGGCCGAGCAGTTGAATCTGCTTGCGGAACGCGTAAGGACGCTTACCGAGCGTATGGAGCATCTGGAAGCGGTGCAGAAAAGAATCATGACCCATATCGCGCACGACTTGCGGACTCCGCTCACTTCGCTTTCCGGCTATGCCGAGATGTTAAAGAACGATAGGGCATGGGACGAAGCCGCGGCCAAAAAATACATCGATATTATTTTTGCGAAGTCTCAGCGCTTAAGCGAATTGGTCCGGAATTTTTTCGAGTGGGCGAAATTGGAAGCCGACGATGCTCCCTTGAACTTTCAAAGGGTCGAATTGACGGCCAAGCTGCAGGAAATCGTTGTGAATTTCGTGCAGGAGTTTGAAAAAAAAGAAACGGTTCCGATTTTGGAGCTCCCTCGTCACCGGGTTTTTGTCTGGGCGGATGTATCCGGGCTTGAACGAATTTTGAACAATCTGATCTCCAATTCCATTCAGCACGGCCATGACGGAAAAACGCATGGCATTAAAGTGTGGGAAGAAAAAGACAAGGAGAGGGTCTGGATCGAAGTGTGGGACCGTGGGAGAGGCGTTGATCCTTCCGATATCCCGTTTATTTTTGAACGTCTCTATAAAGGGGGAGGACCCTCTCTCGAAGCTTCGCGCGGAAGCGGGTTAGGGTTAAGCATAACCAAAAAATTGGTCGAGAAGCACGGGGGCGAAATTGTTGTCCGCAGCACACCTTTTGAACAAACGGCCTTTTCATTTTATTTAAAAACAGCTGAGCCCTGATTTTTCTCTGTTACAATTAGGGCATGAAGCCATGGGCTCCGGGGTTATTTTTCCCTCGGAGCCCTATTGCGTTGGAGGGATTGCCCTTCGGAAAGGTAATAAGACTACGGCTTCCTCGCGATCCCGTACCGGTTCAGCTTGTACTGCAAAGCCTGCCGCTTGATCCCCAATGCTTGAGCGGCAAGGCTGATGTTGTACCCGTGACGCTTGAGCGCGTCGACGATCGCCTCCCGCTCCATCTGCTTCATCCGGTCCGTTAATTTCCCTGCCGGGAACGCCGTGAGGTCCGGCTTCCGCAGAGCGGGGGCCGGCACGGGACAGGGAGCCTCCCTCAGATTCGCCGGCAGGTAATGATCCTCAATGATCTCCTCTTCCGGCTCGATCATATTGAAGGCGGATTCGATGGCATGCCCCAATTCGCGAACGTTACCGGGCCAAGCGTAGGCCATGAACCGCTGCATGGCGGACGGAGCCATGCCCATAATTTTCATGCCGAACATCGGATTGAACTTCTCGATAAAATGCTGCGCGAGCAGCGGAATGTCCTCATGCCTGCGCAGCAGCGGCGGGAGCTGCAGGTTGACAACATTGAGCCGGAAAAAGAGGTCGTGCCGCAAAATGCCTTTGTCCAGCGCTTCCTGCGGTTCCATGTTCATCGCCGCCACGATTCTGACGTTCACCTGCTGCTCCGTCGTCCCCCCGATTCGCCGCACGATGCCGTCCTGCAGCACCCGCAGCAGCTTGGCTTGAAGCAGCAGGTCCAAGCTGTTGATCTCGTCCAGAAACAGCGTGCCGCCGCTGGCCTGCTCGAACAAGCCCGCTCGGTCCACCGCTCCAGTGAACGCGCCCCGGGTTGTACCGAACATGATGCCTTCCATCAGGTCGCCGGGCACGGCGGCGCAATTCTGTGCAATAAACGGATGATTGCGGCGGACGCTGGCGTTGTGCATGCTCTGGGCAAACAACTCCTTGCCTGTGCCCGTAGCCCCGCAGATGAAGACGGGAGAGCTGGTGCGAGACGCTTTTTTGGCCGTAGAAACCGCTTCCAGAAACGCCGGGCTTTCTCCGATTAAGTCGCTGAAATGATAGCGTGCCGCACCCGTCTTTTTGCCGTCCTTCTGCTTGGCTTGGTACAGCTGGTGACGCAGGTCCAGAATTTGATCGTGAAGCTGAACGATGCTTGTAATATCCTTGGCGACCTCCAGAGCACCCGTAAGCTGGCTGTTATCGAAGAGCGGATACGTGCGGTTGATGGTCGTAATGCGTTTGCCCGTAACGTTGACGTAGGTCTGTATTTTTTCGGGCACCTCTTGTCCAGTCTGCAGCACTTTGGCCAGCGTGCTCGTTTCGTGGGTTAAGGAAGGGTAGACGTGAAAAATATTTTTATGCAGCACTTGCTTCCGCGCAAGGCCGTCGATCTCCGCCATTTTGTCGTTATAAAAGACGGTCGTGCCTTCCTGGTTCACCAGATGGACGCCCACGTCGACCATATTTAATATTTTCTCGAAATATTGGGACCCGAATTCGTTCGGATCGGACATCAGGATCACCGCCTCCAGAAAAATCTCTCAACTAAAAAAATATGACATATCGAATAAGAAAAGAACACCGGCCCCCTCGCGCGAATAAGGTACGGAACTATTCTACTTGATAAACACAATTAAGGCAAAATTTTGAAATGTTAAAAGAGTCATGGACGCAGAGAATTTTGCACTCGTAGAAAGCCTGGCGAAAAAATTTGCGCCGCCGAGAACCAAACGGAGACTGCCAAGACTCTAATGGGGTGTATTGAATATGCGGGAGAGGAAGATGTACAATGAAACCTTATAAAATCCTGATCGCAACAACGGTTGCGGCGGCTTGTTTATGGCTTCGATTCCGGCGGCGCAGTTGCCGCAGAAGGCTTTTGCAGCAGAGGAGTTGATCGGAAAGTCGCTGACGGAGCTCGATCGGAAGACGGTGGAAGGGGCACGTCAGGCGATGCAGGAGCTGTGGCAGGGCAAACCCGTACACATCGAGCTGGAGGATAAAGTTATGGGAGAAAATGACGTTCAGTTTGTCATTGCTTCCAATCGTACGTACAAGAGTTTTCGCCGCTGGATAAAGAGCAGCCCGTTCGTCTGACGACCTATACGATGCCGCAAATCGAATTTTATAAGGAACTGGAAATGCGGATCCCGATTCGCTGATGGGTTTAAAGCCGTGCGGTCCTTGGTTGATGGACTTGCACGGCTTTTTTTAGACTACATCCAAGCGAAATAAACGACGGCGGCCAGGAGCAGGTTAGGGAATCCGATCATAAAACAATACGTTGCCCACTTCCCTCTGGCCGCTCTATCATTGGCGGTACTGGTCCAATAGTTGGCCCTCGCCCGATCACCGCTTACCCAGGAGCCTGTAAGGATGGCCGCCACTCCTATAAAAATCAGCCCGAATATCCCGGCATACGTATAAACTATGGCAGGGTCTTGCAAAAAGATAGCGGTCAGTGCGATAACGAGCAAGCAGCCTAGCCCAAGGATGAAGGAGTTTCTCATAAGCGATCACACTCCATTTTCGATGAAATCTTATCCGTTAGTACTTTCTCATTTAAGTTTACTATCGATTACAAAAATTTTCCATAGTTCTTCGATCGGAACGACGGATCTGGCGCGATCGGTAACGGGGCCGCCGTCCGCCCACAAGAACGGATAAATCAAAACCCCCTGATTTCCATCGATAGGCCGCATCTCTTCCGCCCAGCCTTCCCAACGAAAAGTCTCATAAAATTTTTGCACATCGCCAAAGCAAGTCCAATATAAAAAATCCGAAAACCCCATATCCAAGCTTTCCCACTCCAATGTATCGGGAGCAAAATAAAACACATCTCCCGGCTTACCCTCGAAAGCTCCGCCGTTCAGCGCAAAAAAGCCACCAACTACGTCGTCGGCTATTAAGAACGATGAAGGAAGTCTTGTGCTTTTTCCATCGGCGTCGATTTCATTCCACGTGATCAAATTCCTCGGCAGCCGACGACTGCCGGAGCCCAAGATGCGCAGCCAACCGTTCTCGATGAGAATGCCACCGGTATAGTACGCGACCGTACCCAATACGGATCGGGTCGTCACTTGCAGTTGATGCAGCACTTCTGCGGCTTCTTGCGGATTCGCAGGTAAAATCTCGACAGTGTTGGCCGCTTTGGCAACCCAGTCCTGCACTTCCAGCCATGTGGATTCCGATTCGTCAATGAGTTCATCCAACGATTTCATTTACAGCACCTCATTCTATGTAGAGATCGAATTAACTTCGACGAGAGCAAAATCCCGGCATTCGCACTCGACGGTGGCCTGCCGTAATGTTTTCATCCCTGTGACGGTAATGGAGCTGCCGTTGGTTAATTCGCCGTTTACAAGGATCATCTCGCCGGTTGCCCCTGTTTTGCGAAGCCATCCGCAGCCTCGGACAAGATGGTTTTGAACGAACGACACCGTGATCCAGTAGTCGTCCAAGGAATCCGGCCAGTGAAGCGGCTTGATACCTTCTGCCAGCAGCCGTTGAATACGCCAAGTTCCATGGGTGGGTACAAACACCTCTCCGTCCTGTGCGCCTGCAGCCGCTTCGTCCAAGGTCGCGGGCGTCGCGTTTGAAAGATAAAACGCATCCTTGGCCTCAGGCCCTGGAGTCAGGTGACCGCTGCAACTGATCAGTCTTATGATCAGACCGCTCGTGGCTCCAACGTAATCGCCAGCAGACAACCGTGCTTTGCTTAAAGGAATGACGGTGGCAGCCGTTATTTTGTTGCCTTGGAGCCTCAACGGACGCGCGGAATGTTCAAGTAACATAAAGGTCATCGTAAGTAAGCCCTCTCTTCATCCAAAAATTATACAACAACACGATCTCGATAAAAAATTTAACTATGCCGGGTTTGCGTTTTAAAATGGACGAGATATTTGATCGGACGTATATATACTGCTATACCACTTCTATCCAATCTGGATGCGGATATATCAAAATTTAGAGTTTATTATTGGAAAAATAGGTATAAAGTAGTATAATTCAACTGTCTCCAATTTTTCGTCAATCCTCAATCCTACAAAAAACGAGGGGCAGCATAACCTGACAGCGTGGCAAATTCCATATACTGCATGAAAAGAATCTCATACGGCGCGACGTTATCTATAGTTGGTTGGGAGGTCGAAAATGTGATTATTTTTGCCGATTGGTTACAGCGTACAGACTATCCGGTCGCAAGCATAGCGACCATGGAGCATCAAGTGCTAAAAAAGTGGGATGAGCAGATCAAATCCGCCGGCCTGCACAGGGATACAGTGCGTATATCTCGGCTCTCGCCTGAAAGGATACGTGAAAAGCTTGTATCGCATTCAGCGCTCATCCGGGTGTTGTTGAGCGAAATAGAAGCCATGCAGGAATTATTGTACATAACACATTTTTTTGTCATTGCCGACCCTTCAGGAGTCATCCTGGAGCTCGGGGGGAAAGACGATATTTTGCAGAATCTAAGGTTAATCAATATTGGACCTGGAACATTGTGTACGATTAAGCACTCCGGGTACAGTGCGATAGCTATGGCGATGGAAACGGGAATGACAGCTATCGTTCGGGGGAATGAGCATACGCTTCAATTATTTCGGGATGGGAACTGCATTTGCGTTCCGATACGGGTTGGAGGAGTCGTTCAAGCCTATGTAAATTTAATGTTTGCCGTCGAAATTGACCCGACCTTCGCTATCCCTTTATTGCGGTATATCGCCACCCAGGCTGAAAAACGGCTTCAAGCGGATATCGGGGGGGGAGGACGTGAGGATGTCTACGATCGGTTTGCAGCATACCAGCTTACCGGACGGCAAAAAGAAGTAGCTTATAAATGGCTTCAAGGTCAGACCTGCGTACAAATCGCACAATCCCTCTATCTCTCGGTGCATACCGTCCGTACGGTGCTGAAGACCATTTATGAAAAGACGGCAGTCAATAGCAAAGTGGCTTTCATACGCAAATTTACCGGGTGAGCAATAAATACCTCATTTGCGGTATTTATAGGGTATCTTATTTGAGATAGTATGAATTCAACCCACTATTCATCGCAAATCGTCATCCTGTGTCTGGCGAATACTACAGGAGACGTTGATCTTTTGGAAATGAACTCTGAATAAAAGTCGGAATTTTCAAATGATTCATGCGGATTGTGGGATGCTGAGCTTTAAGCTTCAACAATAATCGAAGGGGAGGGGATTGGCGGTTAAGCGGTGAGGGCGTCTATTTATATGTAATACAAAATTCGCTTTAAAATAGGAGGAGAAGTGAACGATGAAGAAGAAAATCCTTTCCGTTGTGGCAGTACTAGCAGTTTGTATGTCGCTCAGCACATCGGCCTTCGCAAGCGGTATAGCTAGGGACGATCGTACGAATATATTTTCTGACCCAAACGATGATTTTACCGGATACTTTTCAGAAAAACATACCCGACATGAATTTTCCTGGTATAACGGCACGGGTAAGGACCAAACATATTACCTCTATTTCTGGCAGCCTAAGGGTACGACCAAACAAGGCTACGGAATCCTATCTGTAGGCGTTAGCGGCCCTCGTCTGGGAGCGTCTCAACAGTTGTGGAACTCAAATGGGCGTTCTGATTGGCAAGTTTTTGTTCCGGCTGGCGACACCCTGTCTGTAACAACTGGGGCTGTCATGCCGGGTGAAATTGATCCAAGCGTACCTTATGAACTCGATTTTCAAAGAAGCTACCACCCGCAGTAATTTGAACATGGCGGCGGCATTGCCGCTGAGTGGATGTCTTCGAGCAGGTACGATGTCGACGATACGCATAAAAAGCGCCGAGTTTTTAGTTGGCGCTTTTTCCTATTTTCGGCCCTGTACCAGCGTAGCTGTCACGAAGGGCAATTGCATGAAAATTAATTGTAAAATTATTTACGCGTATACTTTGCCCTGGTGTCACAGACGCACGACCAAGACATCAGTACCCAAGTTAGAAAAATTTCAGGCATTGGTGTACTCAAGCTTCTCGCATATGACCAAACTGCAATCAGCCATACTCGCCTGGGCCAATCAAGATGAACAGATTGCAAAGCGAGTGAAGGCGATAGAGCAAGAGCCCATAATGTCGTTGGTTTACTCATAGGTTGGGAAGTATTAGGCCTCATTGCGCAAGATGGTTTGATCAATTCGGTGAATAAAGGGTTACTTTCTATACTCACTATTTTCGAAAAAATCCTCTTCTAAATAAGGATAGTTCAGTAGTGCTAGATCTTCTTTATCTAAATAACTGGTTTGATATTCATCTGAATGGGTATTGATCTTTAAACACCCTTTTATTCTTTTCATTTGTGGATAGGAGGAATGATTTTCTACAAGCATGTCTAGATCGTTCAACCGCAACAGCTTTCCAAATAATTCAAGAAATTTAAGATACCCGATATCAAATAATCGAGTTATAAATTGAATACTAATAAAAACATTCGTATCTACACCATATGCTTCGAGATTTGCCTTCCGATAACGTTCTGTATAGTCATCCTCATCATCTAAATTAATGCTCATTGAAAAATATGTGCAACTGACACTTACGCGTTGAGTATAAGACCTATTCCATACTTCTGCCTCATAATCAATTAATTCTACAAATAATACTTCGCATATCATATTGTAGAGCAAATTCCCCAATTCTTCTTTAGGCAAATTAGAACCAATACATAACGAATAATCCATTTTACTCATACCTCCAATACGCTCTAGTTACTTGACGGCCTTCAATGAGACTAATAGTTCATTTAAATGTTTTAAATCCTTGTGAGTTTGACTTAATATAAACTCAATAAGTTCAGCCCTTTTTTCAATAGGATAATCATTTAAATTTAACACTACTCTTCTTGCTTGATCCGTAGTTTTATCTCTGAGCATTTTAAGAATGTTCTTTAGATTAGTTGATTCAGGAGCATAACAATCAAACACCTGCCGCTCTATTATGAAGTCCGGGTTTTTATTAGGATTAATACCATATCCGTTTCCACCAAAACCATTTCCATTGGGGACTTCGTCGAGCATTATCGTGCGGTATCCGTTTTCCGCCAGCACATCGGTGCCGAAATGTGAAGCTAGACGCTGAAGAAACTGCCAATCCGTTTCTTCATATTGCAGTAAAAACTTGCGGATGCTCCGGTCTCCGCTAATTTAGAGCATGAAAAAAGGCTCATTCCTCCTCATAGTCAAGTTGGAATAAACCTTGAAAGTTTGTCAAGTTCTTGTGTTTCTTGTGTTGGTTGTATTGTACGGGTTTTGCTCTGGTAAATCAAAAGGAATAATCTAAGATCTTTTGCTTTTTAACTCAGAAATGATCTCTGTAATTCCACTTGTGATTGCAGAACCGATGACCTCGGAATAATTATTAAATGAAGAATTGCTTTCTATTATTGAATCAAGTAAATTTTTAAATTTTCCTTCAACCATAATTCTAACACCCTTAACTAATTCTCCAGTATCCCCATTTTGTAAATCATCTTCTAAAATAATAAAATTGTCCATAATGTCTAAAACTTTTTTAAAATCCCCATCTACTACTATTGTAACCCCCGTTGCAGTTTCTCCAGAGTTTTCAATAAGAAATTCATCTTCAAAAATTTGAATCTGGTTTTTCAAAGAAGCTCATCCTTCCATTATTTTTTGCATTCTCCGGAATTATTTTTTTAGCATCTTTTTCATAAATTCCCAACCAGCCAGTTGGAACAAAATCTTCATAAGATCCAGGTTCTCCAAAAAACGAGTAAAAAATTTTGTTGTCAAAATCTAAATAAAAGGAGGTTTCAACTTCGGAATTCACTCCATCCAAGTATACCTCAGAATACAAGTTAAAGTAATCAACCAATTCTGTATAGTTTACTTTATATTCTTTCATAGCTTCTTGAAACTGTCCTATATTTTTTTCAGACAGTATTTCGCATCCTACACGTTCTTCATAATCAGCCTCTGTTTCAGTTACTTCAGGTTGATTGAGTTTTCTTCTGAAGGCGTTGTCTAATGCTAGCAAATCCATAATCCATAATTCTTTTTCGCTCACATACCAATTATGTTTTCCTTCATGTTTCACTAAAACTACCACGGTATCAGGAAAATTTGGTTCTACTTTCAAAGCTGAACACCCCCCTACTTAAGTATTTTAGCATTTTTAGCGAATTCTTCGATCCAATCGATCCAGATAGGTGGAGCTCAAGAGACAATCCTGGCTGATGAGGGTCAACTATTTTCGGCGCGGTTCTACCTTGATTTAAAGGGTTCTTTTTATAATATTTCTGAGGAATTGCATTCTCCATTATCATATCATGAAACCAATTATCAACTTCAAACTCAATAATGTAAGATCCTTCGCCTTTTTTTTGCAAGAAATATTCTGCATGTTCTGAAGTTTCAGCACTCACATTTAAATTACTTTTTTTAGTCACTACAGAAACAGTTCCGTCATCATTTACAATCATTCCTTCAAAGCTGCCGTGCTCGCCCTTGGTTTGCACTCTGTAATACTTTACAGTATTTTCTTTGTCAGGTGTGCTAACACGCGAGCCACTTTCACCCGGCGCCTCGGTTTGTTTTCCTTGAGAAGCCCTGGGTGGTGTAGACTTACTCGACATCCGATTGGAAATCTCATACCACCTACCGCTACGGCTAAGGCAGCCATAGGAGCTGCGAATTCCGCAAGCAGGCCCCCCGTAATCATCGCAATGTCGACGGACATTCGGTAGTTGTCTTCGTTGCCGTCAAACAGGGTGTCTCTGATGAAGTTGAATGCTTTTGATTCGGTATCTCCTTTATTTGCGAAGCTTATATCCTGAATCCCTTCGCCTATATCGGCTATTCCCAAAGCGACCATGTATGCCGCAGATGCTACTGCAACAGCTCCTGCGGCAGCTACAGCAATACCGAATCCCGTCCAACTAGCGAGTGCGCCGAACCCTACGGCAGCCACGCCAACTTCGCATATAATAGCCCCTGCACACGGCATTGAGCAATCCGAACGCAATGCCTGCTATGCCCTTGTTTTTGCGCTCCTTGCTCGCTTCGTGAACATAGGCTTTGTAAGCTTCGAGCTTCTCGGCCGCTTGAACCGCTTGCCGCTGGCCTTCCGAGCTAAAAGCTCCTTCTAAAATTATGTATCTGTATCAGCCGGCAGGGCTTTGTTTCTTTTATTGGCAATATTGGACTTTGAATTCATGTGAAAATCTCCATATTTTTACCAAGACTGTGTCATTGCTTGCATTACTCTGCGGCACTCTGGCGGGTTTGAAGCGATGCTTTTTGACGAGGCTTCCTAAAATGGGATAACATAGAGATGGTCATTCGTTTAATTATTGGAGGAATTCATATTGGAAGCTGTTATACGGCATCGGTGGAATTTAAGCGAGATGGAAGCCATTGAATTACAGCGGGAATTAGCTCAAAAAGTGATCACCGAGGACCGGCTTGACCCGATTCATCATGTTGCCGGAGTAGATGTTGCATATAGCAAAAACAATGACACGCTAATTGCGGCGATTGTCGTTTTAGAATTAGATTCATTGAAAATCGTAGAATCCGTTGTTATTGAAGATACGGTTCAATTCCCATATATCCCAGGTTTATTTTCGTTCCGAGAGCTTCCTCCGATTATAAAAGCATTTGAAAAGATAAAGACCACTCCGCAGCTAGTCGTTTGCGACGGACAAGGGCTCGCCCACCCTAGACGATTTGGATTAGCCTGTCACTTGGGGGTCCTTTATGATATCCCCACCATCGGGTGTGGAAAAACAAAGCTGTCAGGTAATTTTACAGAACCCGATCAACATAGGGGAGCCCAGTCACCATTAATCGATAACTGTGAGATCATCGGGAATGTATTAAGAACACAGAAGAATATTAATCCCATCTTTGTTTCCATCGGCCATCGGATATCCTTAGCGACTGCCTGCCAATGGATACTCGAACTCTCACCGAAATTCCGGTTGCCCGAAACGACTCGGCAAGCCGATCAGCTTGTGAAAAAGACCTTGTCGCTTCACAACCATTCCCGGAGTTAATAAAAGATGGGCGAATACCGCCCATCTTAGACTACATAGTAAGCCACAACGAAATCCATCAAGTCTTTAGCATCCAGAAGGCTTCATTCAACCGTCTAGTATGGTAACGGATAAGGTATTTTTACCAGACTGTTATCTCCCTAAAGACTCATTTAATGATGATGATAATTATTCCTCTAGCTTATAACGGCTTCTATATTCAGGAATTCTGTCACGAACAACATTATAGCTCGGATCTTCTTCACTTATTTCCCATGTTTCTACTATATCTCCTGTTTCATCATAAGTTATAGTAATTATGTGAACATTTCTAACCACAATACTTTGAGATCTTAATCGACCATTCTTATAGAACTCTTTTGCAATACCATTCGTCGTATTATGATCGGTCTCATTTAATTCCTGCAACTCGCCTGTGGGATAGTATACTCTCTCAATACCGGTTCTAAAACCATCTTGCACGTCAAATTCCCAGACAAGTAGCCCATTATTATAGTCTACTATTACTCCGTTAAAAGGTACTGTTTTATCCTGATCAATATAAAAGATATGTTCACCGGTATGAATATCATCTTTAACAAAAAGATCATAATAATTTATTTTTTTCATATATCTACATCCTAAATTTTTTTACTTTAAAATAATCACATAATTGAGGCATTAGCAACTTTGATCTAGTAGTCAGTATTGACAAATTTATCTCAGTTGAGAGGTTATACAATTTATTTTACAGACCCTCTTGCTTGTACCATTAACCTACTCCAATGCCTTCCGGTAATGATTATTATTTCTTCCTCTAGGGTTACCGCGTATTCTTCAACATCTTTACTTATGCTTGCTTCGTCATCGATCTTTCCCTCCTTTGGTTTTGCCCATGCAAAAAGGCTCATTCCTCAGCGTTCGAGTGGAATAAGCCTTTGATAAGTTTATCAAGCTGTTTGTCAAGTTTTTTAAGTGTTTGGGTTTAATCGTTAATGGGGTAGCCCCACCAAGCTTAAACTACTAACTTAATTACTTAATCTTTGAAGGAAATCTGCAAACACGGCTCTTGTTGCGTTACCGCAGCAATTCATTTTTATTCTGATGTTTTCTATAAGACTTTTATTACTCAATATTAATTGTTTATTCTCTGCATTGATAAAACTTCTCAATGAATCTGCACATACTTCTATTAATTCTTCATCATCAGTGTCAATCAATAATAATAGAGCTCTCAGTTCATAAATATTATTTGCATCATCCAAACAATAAGCCAAATTGCGTTTCCATTCCACAGTCTTATTACTAATTTCGTTTAGTAAAACTTCCCAATCTTGTTGAGTGAATTTTGATAAAATTTCAGTGGCTCTTATAGCACCAACATCATACCAAAAATCATTTTTACTGTTTTCATCAGAAAATTCAGTAATATATTGATTAAATTTATCGTACAAGTCGAAGCATCTCCTATCAGTTAAGCTAAGGTATTGGATCAAAATTTGTTGTTGGTTTTCCTCCAACTGGGAAACCAGAAATAATATCATCTCCATGTTTTATAACTTCAATTTCTACACTATGTATTATCCCTCGATGTAGAGTTAGCCCTTCTGAGCTACGTATCCCTACAGCTGGAGAATCACCAACTTTTTTGATTGAATTGATAATTCCAGCATCAGACCATGATTCGGGAAATAAAGTACTTGTCTTTATTTTTGATAGATTTCCATCAGGAAATTGTGTAGTAAATTTCACACTCCTTGTTCCATCAGGATTTACTCTTATTTCTTGAACAGCATAGTTTGGGTTCGCATTATTAATATTTGGTGAGTGCCCTCCTATGAGTTTATTAGAGCCTGTAATTCTTTGTCCTTCAAGTATTTTTTTCTCAACTTCTGGACTTAACTTAGACACCACTGACACTATCGGAGATGGATTACCCGTCTCCTCAGTCTCCGAAGGCTTCCCAGATGTTTTCCCTGTGCTTGGAGCTTCCGCATCCTCCATCTGCTTATTCGTACCGGGACCGCCTCGCTGCGGTTTCCTTTCCCCGGCGCCGGGTGGTGTAGATTTACTCGACATCCGATTGGAAAATCTCACGCCACCTACCACTACGGCTAAGGCAGCCATAGGAGCCACGAATTCAGCGAACAGGCCCCCTGTAATCATCGCAATGTCTACGGACATTCGGTAGTTGTCCTCGTTGCCGTCAAACAGGGTGTCCCTGATGAAGTTGAATGACTTTGATTCGGAGTCTCCTTTATTTGCGAAATTTACATCTTGAATCCCTTCGCCTATATCAGCTATTCCCGAAGCGACCATGTATGCCCCAGATGCTGCTGCAACAGCTCCTGCGGCAGCTACAGCAATACCGACTCCCGTCCAACTAGTGAGAGCGCCGAAGCCTACGGCTGCTACGCCAACGGCGCAGATCATAGCCCCGCACACGGCATTGAACAATCCGCCCGCGATGCCTGCTATGCCCTTGTTTTTGCGCTCCTCGCTCGCTTCGTGAACATAAGCTTTGTAAGCTTCGAGCTTCTCGGCCGCTTGAACCGCTTGCCGCTGGCCTTCCGAGCTCAGCATGGGATAGTTCTGCGGGACCGTGCCGGTAATTCGTATTTTCGAAGCCAACAGCTTATGGATTTCATCAATCCCGACGCCGCTCATCGGTCCTTGCATGAGAGTTAAGCTCTTCGTCGCTTTCAAGCTGACTTGCTTCGGCGGAGGAGGGGGAGGGGGCGCGTCCGGGTCTGCGCTTGGATCAGTCCATCCGATCGTTAATTCCTCACCAGGCTTGACGCTGATTTTCTTCGAGCTTGTAAACTGTATTCCGTCCTTGTCATTCATTGTAATGGACAGCTTGCCGCTTGTGAAGGTGATGTTTCCTTCGCCCAATTCCATTGCTTTCCCATAGTTGCTGACGAATGATTTTACATTGGGATTACTCATCTTCGGATGGCTCTTCATGCTATCTCCCGATCCACGAACAGAGCTGGTGACAAAGGCATGATTTTCGTTACTATCCGGAAAATAGAGCTGGATGCGTGACCCTGCTTGGGGCATGCTGTACCATGCATTGTTGCCTTCTGCTGCATAAGGAAACCAACTCGTCCCTGTGTGTGGCTCATCGTCGTCGATGTCCAGATGAATCTTCACCATTTTCCGGTTTACGGCTATCGCTCTTCCCTCCAGCGACAATCCGGTTAGCAGCGGATTGACACGATAGGGCCGACATATTCCTTTGGGAGAAGCGATCGTGTAGGTCATTCTGACACTGCCGCCATGCAGCTCGATTGTCGATCCAACCACGACAAGCTCTTTGCCGCGGAGCGTAACCGTATTTCCCACAGGGAGCAGTTGGTCGCTTACGACCTCATAGGCTCTGAAATCTTCCTCCGTCAAATCCGTCTGACCTTGCTGAGCCGTCGAAATCATATAGTCCTTCAATGCTTTCGTTACAACGTAGGAACCTTCGCCAAGCTCGATATGTCGGTCAATTTGCGGCATCCCAAACCACAGCCTGGGCTTTGCCTCGGTTACATCCGGTACCAAAACGGTGCCGAAATGTGAAGCCAGACGCTGAAGAAACTGCCAATCCGTTTCTTCGTATTGCAGTAAAAACTTGCGGATACTCCGGTCTCCGCCCGCCATATCGATGAAATCTGCATGCGGGTAATGCTGCAGCACTTGCCCGATTACGTCAGCGTAGCTCATGCTTCGATCTTGGAAGCTGCGCGAACGACGTTTTGTATCCAGCTCATAGGTGGAGGAGATGCCTTCCACTTCGGCTACGTAGACATCTCTGGTCATGCGAATTGTTAGGTTAGAGACAGTACCGGCGAAGATGCGTTCGTCCCGCTCTCCGACCCGTTTGAACACTTCAATCACATCGCGGTGACTGGCGGCTTCCATATATTTTTCCATCTGCTCTTCCGGGATGATTCCGCTAAAAGAAACCCGCGCATGTTCGCCCGGTTGTCGCACGATCTTGATGGCAGTTACCGCTTCCAGCTCATAGGGCCAGCGCAGCTTCATTTCCCGGCTGGCCATCGTTATTTCAAAGGCGCTCATACATTCGCCCCCTTTCTTGCCCGTCGGTTTTATCCTTTCTTGTCCATGAGGATGATGCCGCCCCATTTGCAGACTAGCGTTGCTTTCTCGGTCAGAACCGGCTCACCGCCGACCAGAACGTCTTCTTTGTCTTGCATCCACCGGGTCCCTGGCTCGAACACAGGCTGGCAGGGCAGCATCCCGTTCGCCGCTTTATCGATCTCGGTTGTTGATGTGAAAAAGAACCAACTGGTTGTTGTAATTTCCTCCTTGGCGCCGGGATTATTCGGATTGTTGCATGACCCGAAGGAGATGATGTTTTTGCCGACTGTGCAGTCGGTAATATTGAGCAGTGGTTGTTCCTTCACGGTTACCCCATGGCTGGATGGTAAATTCAACACGTCCGGAGCGCTGCCGCAGGAGCAGCGAATAGGGGTTCCCCGTACGACATAAGTCGCTTTCACGTCACCGGTATCTTGTATACCCGCCATGTTCCTCGTCTCCCTTCACCGTTTCTGCTTTTGTTAACTGAAATCCGTACAAGTCCCTGCGCAGCAGGCTTTCCGCGAGATCCAACCGGATGACGGTATAGGGCTGAAGAACACTAGGTACATGAAACATGACCTGGTCTCCGATACGGCTTTCGTCAAGGATCAGGCGGGTTACCAGACCTAAGGGGTCATGCTCGCTGTGTGCGGATTTACAATCGATGACATCCAATTCCGGATGCCAATACACTTGCTGCTGGCCGTTTTGCTTGTCGATTAGAATCGCCATATGCAAAGCCAGAGCGGGAACATATTTTTTCAGTATTCTTTTAAAACCGTTGGATACGAGCTGCAAAGGCCGCTCCAAGTAATCCGGATATTCGTTGTTCTCGTGATGCCGCACATACAGAATAGGGGGATCCTGGTTTGGATTGCCCCCGAATACTTTTGCGGAGGAGGGAACGATCGGCACTGCGCTTTGTATTCTCGTATCCTGTGAAATTAGGAAATAATCCATCGCGATTCCCGCCGTTTCCTTCTAAAAGTTTCGTTGATACTTTTTATACCCATCGAATGCTGCGTCGCTGACTCTCATCCAAAACAAGCCGTTCCGCAGCTTCCTTGGAAAAGAGTGCGCCGTCCAGATTGGCTCCGGTAAAATCGGCACCGTCTACGATCGCGTCGATAAAATACGCTCCCGCTAACTCTGCGTAAGCAAACGAGGCTCCGGTAACGTTTGCGCCCGTAAAGTTTATACCCTCGACCCCGTAGTACCGGCATTGTTCCGCATCCCACGTATTTTGGTTCGCATGGATTTCGCTGAGATCGGCCCCTTGGAGATCGCAGCTCCGCAGGTCGGCGTCATACAGGCAGGAGGCACGAACATCCGCTTCCCGCAGGTTACAGGCTTCAAAACGGGTCCCCACGCCTATGCAGAAGCGCATATCGCTGCCGGTTAAATCCGCTTGCCGGAAAACCGTATATCGAAAATCCAATCCTGCGAAATCTCCACCGGAACCGTCAATAGCGGGGATGATTTCGTATACATACGCCAATTCTTCTTTCTTTTTGAGCCACTTTAGCGCTTGAATCGGATCTTTTGTCTGCCGCTCTTCGCGATATACTTGCTCGCTAATATCCATATACTCGCCTGCCCGGATTTCAAAATGCTCCGCCATGGCAATTGGACGAAACTCTTCCATCGTCAGGAGCTGAGGCATTGCGTAACGGATGAGATGGTGAACGTACAAATGAAACAAAGGCGCTTTCTGCAAGGCCAAACGTTCTACCTGCGATTCACTGATCGCATCAAAATAGGCCTTCCTTCGAACATTCAAGTCGTGCTTCCATTGTTCCCAGAAGCGGAATGCCCAAGCCGCCGAATAGTCCGCCTCGCATTCGCTTGCGTCAAGAAACCACGTGCTGTCATACGCTTGCAGCCTGTTCGTATATGTGCCGGACAGGAGGGAGGTTCGCAGCATGGAACAAACGATAAACCCGATTGGAGATTTCTCACCCTTCTCTTGCATCGTTCGAATCTTCAGGCAAAATGCCTCGAACGTCTCTAGCCATTCCCGGGCGAGCGCGTCTTTGTGCTCGATATAATAGGCGTGCAGACGCCGAATGTGTTCTGCCGTTACATCCTCTACGACCGTAGCGTTAAAATGGCGCCATGCTTCTTCTTTTTTCATCGTTGCTATGTCCTTAATTGGTTTTGACTTGCGAGCCGCTAATTTTGATTTCGCCTTCTTTGATCTCGATGGAGTTTCCTTGACATTCCATTTTTAGAGATTTGCCAGCGGCTACTTTAATGTCCGGCGCTTCGAACGAAATCTCCTCTGTCGAGGAGAAGTGAATCTTGTTCGGGCTTGCGACGGTGATGACTCCATCGTCGGTCAGCTTGATATAGACGCCTGCATTTGCCATAATTTCGATGCCAGTCGGCAAAAATTTGATAATTTGTCCATGCTTCGTTTTTAAATAGGGAATATCCGGGTTGCACATCGGATCTTCCGGTTGTCGAGCCGCGTCCGGCGCCTCTCTTCGCACGGAGCTGATGGCAATCGCCCGTTCTTCCCGAGAATTCGGAAAATAGATGCGAATACTGTCTCCTACCTCCGGCATGCAGTACCAGCCCGTATTGTCTTCTGAAGCAAAAATGGTCGAGTACGGAAACCAGGAAGCTTCCTGCGGATGCTGCTCATCATCGATTTCAAGATGAACCTTCACCTGATCACGCTTGACGTGCAAAATTATTCCTTGAAGGGATAGTCCGATAATGGCTGTATTGTATGCGGTTGGAACGACCAAGCCTTGCCGGGGCGCGAGTACGTAAGCATGCTGCAGGATGCCTTCCGTCATGACAGATACGGCTTCACAGACGAACAACTCTTTTTGCCGAAATACCACTTGAGTCCCCAGCTCTAGCATCTCATTCGTATGTACTTCATAGGAGATAAAATCGTGCTCGTTCGCTTCTTTTCCATGGTTTTGCGTAATGTCGCGGTATTCACTGATCCGCTTGTTTACGGTAAAGGAGTGTACATCCAGATTTCCTTTCCATTTTCCTTCGGGAATGCCAAAAACGAATTTAGGTGCGGCAAAATAGGGGACGGGGACAAGATAAGTGTGAAACCGGGAAGCCATACGCTTCAAAAATTGCCAATCCGTTTCCTGATACTGAAGTACAAACTGGCCAAGCGTTTGTCCGCCGGAAGCCAGATCCATCACGTCTGCATCGGGATAGGAAGAGATTACCCGTTCGAGCACCTGCCCGTAAGTCATGCTGCGATGCTGAAACGATTGATTATGCGGTTGAACGTCCAGAAGATAGGTGTAAGAGGCGGCCTCAATTTCAATAGAGTACACTTCTCCAATTTTCTTCATGCGGACATTCGTCACGATCCCGCTGAACAAGGTCGCGTAATCGTCCGCAAGCCGCTGTCTCACCTCAATAGGGGTGTGAAGGGATGTCGTGTCGACATAGCTATCTTGCAATTGCTCGGGAACGATCCCCGTTAAAGTCAGTCTGGCATGCTCATTGAGTTGTTGCTCGATCCGAAGCTCGGACAGACGGCTGAATTGATAAGGGGTAATTTCCAGTTGGTCATATGTAATAAGGTTTGAACTCATGTCGTACTGAACTCCCTTCCGTTACTTGCGAATCTCTTTCAGCGATTCCATGAGGCCCATGGCAATCGGCTTCCAAATTCGTCGTTCCTGTTCCCTGCAGTTGAAATTGCAAACCAGTCCTTTGCCGCGCCATGCCGTCAAATATACGAGATTGAACACCTTCCCGTCCAAAGCGGGACTGAGAAAAAGCAGGTAACCTATCGTTTTATCATTCACTTGTGTGACGCCGTTATCGATCCAATCGTTGGAAGGTTGAAATTTGGTCATCATATCCAGCATAGCGTCCTTGGCCGCTTCGACTTCGTCATCCTGAAGCGGCTGGGGGGTGTATTGAAAGCCTAGACTGGTGTCATACGCCGGATCGCTGTAAATGTACTTCGGTCTTGACTCGAAGGGGTATTTGGCTCTGGCAATCGGCTCCGGCATTAGGGCGAACCCTTTGGGAAGACGGGTAGACAGGGCGTACTCCGGGATGAGAATCTCTTCAAATTCCATCGATCCGTATTTCGTATGAAGCGCACCTTCCATGATGCTTGCGCTCACTTCTTGCTGCGACAGCATTTCTTTTGCCGGGGGCGGGGCTTCGCCTGCCTTGATCTGTTGCTTCCATTCGAGTATTTTTTCGTCCATAGATTCCATCGTTCATGCCGCCTTTTTATCCGTGGTTTCGTTTATGCTAGGAGAGGAGGAGTTCCCATTTAATAAGTACTTGTTCCTTATATCGGCAATATTAGACTTTGAATTCATGTGAAAATTTCCACATTTTTACCAAGACTATGTCGTAGTTTGTACTGCTCCGCAGTACGCCGGCCAAATAAAAAAAATGATCTTCGACATTTCGCGAAGATCATTTTATGTTTTTTCGTTCTATTTGGTCATGGCTCATGTTCCTCAGAACGGCTTAACCAGCATCAAGTACAGCACGAACAGCGGGATGAGGATGACCAGCGTGCCGAACACATCCCATGTGCGGGAAGCTTTCCGATACGCTGCGGTAAGCGCGCCTTCCGCCTCTGCGATGACGCTTTGCTTCATCATTGTCCGTTGGGCGGGAATGAGGAGAATGCCCCAGATCAAGCCACTGAGCACAAACAACGCTTCCGACGCTGTCATCCAATTCAGCTCCGCGAGCGAATACCCGTTCAAGGCGGCCATGATGTGGCCTGTCGCAAGCAGCAGGATAACGCCGGGCAGCGTAAACCAATAATCGGCGTGCATGACATTGCGCGCCACCCGCCGGAGATGGGCCAGATCTTGACCGCGCTCCGCCGACAGCTTCCAGAACGCCGCCGTAATGATGTTGCCGAGAAACAATACGGCCCCAAGCACATGAAGAAAAATCAACGCTCCCATGTTCATTTCTCCTCCTCGTGATGATCCAGCATTGCCGCGCATTCCAGCAGGGCATCGATTTTGGCCTGGTGATAACGAATCCCGATGGTGAGGGACAGCAGCTGATGCTTGGGCATCTGCTGATGATATTGGTCATGCATCCCTTGAAGGATGCTCAGCTTCGCTTCGTGCTGCCTACGGCTTTGCCTGATCCAATCCAGCATTTCGCCCTCGTCCATTTTCCCGCCAAAAAACAGCCTCATGCACACATCGGAGCGCACGTTATCTTCCTCGATCGGCTGCTCGTAATATTGAGCCAGAACCACTCGGCCAGCCTCCGTAATGGAATATTCGTTTTTGTTCGGGCGGTCCTCCTGTATAATCGTGCGTTTCTCGATACAGCCTTCCTTTTCCAAGTTTTTGAGCGTCGGATAGACGCTTCCGTAGCTTCCTTCGAAGAAAAAGGAGATCGGTCCTTCAAAATTTTTTTTGATTTCGTACCCGGTCATCGGCCGCTTGCTTAAAAGGGCAAGAGCCACATATTTTGCCTGCAGTTGCATCGGCGCAGCCTCCTTTGATGATATAATCATTATTCATATTCATAATGTTAATATAAGTTGGCAGCGGTGGTTTGTCCAGTTTTTTCTTGCTGCATAAAAAAGCTCCCGAGATCTTGATGATCAGGGAGCTGATGTTCGTTGAAAAATCAATTATGGTCCTATTGACTATGACATTAATGGTATGGTTTATAATCCTGATAACGAATGGAAAAGAGGGTGAATGAATGGAACAACGAAATCTAGTAGTGCTAGGAGTATCCGGAAGTCTGCGCAAGCAATCGTCTAATACACGGCTGCTCTCGTTCATCGGAGGAATGATGCCCGCCGGTATAGAGTTTCGTATGTATCAGGGGCTCGCGAGTCTACCACATTTCAGTCCAGACTTAGACGGTGACGAAGCTCAATTGCACGGGGCGGTGCACGAATGGCGGGAGGAGCTGCGAGCGGCGAATGCGATCATGATCTGTACGCCGGAATATGCGCGAGGAGTGCCAGGCTCCCTCAAGAATGCGCTGGACTGGGTCGTATCCTCGGGCGAGTTCATGAACATGCCGACGGCGGTCATAAGCGCGTCTCCGCATCCGGATGGCGGTGCTATAGCGCTGCAGTCGCTGACACTAACTCTAAAGATGATGAGTGCGGCTATCCCGGACGAAGCATCACTTGCCGTTCCGTTCGTGAGTAAAATGATCGGGCCGGATGGCAGCGTGACGGATACGAACACCTTGTCATCGCTGCTCAACCTGGTTCGGGCGCTGTCGCAGGCCATTCCGGAGAAATAATTTGTTATGGACTGACGTGGCAGTCGGTGAGCTAATGCAGCATGAGACGCATCACATGGCGCCGACTTCCCGCAGTACCTACCTCGACAAAACCGAACTCTTTAAATTGCGGAACAAATCCCATAAAACGATAACTTGGAGAATCGGGGGCAACAGGGTAGGCTTCAACAACGGTTGCGCCCCTTTGACGGGCATATTCAACAGCCGCTTGAAGCAGTTGTCTCATGACCCCTTGTCCGCGAAACTCACGAGCAACATAGAAACAAACCAAAGACCAAACATGATCGGGATTCTCATTTGTTTCGTATAACCCTCCGAGGTCACGATAAGTTGAGCGCGGAGCGATGGAGCACCATGCTACAGGCTCGTCGCCCGCATATCCCAAGATGCCTATGGAAACATGTTCTTGAACCATGTTCCGGATCGCAGATTTTTTGCTTACCTTGTTTTTCCGATCCTCAGGTTTCCCGCGCCAAACCATACACCAGCAATTCTTTGGTCCGCCCCGACTTTCAAAAAGCTTCTCAAAATCCAGCCAACGACCTTGATCGACTTCAAAGAAATCTAGCTTTACAAAAGGATTGGAAATATCCATTACCATTATGACCTCCGATTTTCCATGAATTTCCCTTTAGGTCGCTCTTAACCCATCCGGATCACTGCAGAGGACCTGAGCTTTTACGTGGAGTTTTTCTGGCAATTCGGGAGTGATGTAAAAATAACGGACCTATTGAAGCCATTACGTACATGAAATCGAATCTATGCGGCTGCTCTATTGTTAAAACGGGCGGGATAGTTTAAATGTATGAGAATTCTACATTTTGAGAAACAGCGTTAACATGTAATGACAAGCAAGCTGAACACTGTGTAGCTGTAGACAAAGGCAAAAAACAAGGGGACGGATGTATCGTTCCAGTCCCCTTGCCTATTCCTTTACTCCCGCCGGAAATTCGACGATCCGCGGACGATTAACTCCGAATCCACCTTAAACGTGCGCTTGTCGTGGAACTGATTCTCGTTCATCTGGTCGATCAGCTTCTCAACGAGCAGGGCGCCCATCGTGTACTTCGGCTGATTTATGGTGCTCAAGGTTGGCGTGATGTACTTGCTGATCCGGTTGTTGTCGACGCCCACGACGGCGAGCTGGGCCGGGATCGCGATGCCGCGCTCGGCACAGGCTTTGTACACGCCCAGGGCCATCTCGTCGTTGGCGGCAAAAACAGCCGTGAAATGCAGGTTCTTGTCGAACAGCCGCTTCATCGCCTCGTAGCCGCCTTCTTCGTTGAAGTTACCGTTCTCGATCAGCTCGGGACGGAAGGGGATGTGATAGTCCCGAAGCGCCTTCAAGTAGCCCTCCAGTCTTTCGTAGCTGTCTATCGCTTCCGCGTAGCCGCTAAGGAACACGATATCCCGGTGTCCGTTTTCGACGAGATGCTGCACGACTTCTTTAGAAAACTTCACGTTGTCCGTATAAATACAAGGGATGCGATCGTGCTCGATATACCGCCCGACGACCGCGAGGGTGTATCCCTTTTCGGAAATCTGGCAGATTTCTTCATCCGACATCAGCGGAGCGATCAGGATGGCGGCGTCCACCGTCCGGTTCATCAGCAGCGTCAAATATTCCGCTTCCTTCTCCTTCTGGTTCTCCGCGTCGCAGATGATGACTTTATATTTGCGGGCGTAAGCCACATTCTCGATCCCTTTAATAATCTCGGCAAAATACGAGGCGTTGATATCGGGTACGATGACTCCGATCGTCATCGATTTTTGCGAGCGCAAATTTTTGGCGACGGCGTTGGGGTGGTACCCAAGCTCCTCGATCGCTTTCATGACTTTTGCTTTCGTCTTCGACGTGACGCTGCTGCTTTCGTTCAGCACTCGGGAGACGGTGGCCGGCGAGACGCCCGCCTTGGCGGCGACGTCGACGATTTTGATATCCATATGCATCAACCTTACTGGAAATTTATATTTGACAATGAAGGAATGGCTTTATTATAATTTATCCTGAAATCGATTTCAAATCATTTTTGTCGAATGGGCTGAAAATCGTTAAAAAACGCTATTTATTTTACATGAAGGGGAGTTCGAACATGAAAATGATATCGATTTCATTAATTATGAGTTGAATAATGTCCGAAATCGTGGAAAATGGCGTTTTATTTTTACACCAAAAAGAAATCGATTTCATTTTACAAGGAGGTGACGTGAGGCTATTATGATCATACTTTTGAAGGATTTCCGGGTCAATCGAGTGCTGTGGATGATGATCTTGCCGGTGCTGCTCTTTTTCGCAGTGTTCAGCTATTTGCCGATGGCCGGGGTGTATTACGCGTTTACGAATTACCGGTTTGACGGTGGGTTGTTCGGCAGTCCGTTTGTGGGCATGCAGAACTTCGAGTTTTTGTTCGAATCCGGCGTCTTGTACAACCTGACGAAAAACACGATTCTTTACAATCTGGCGTTCATCCTGCTGGGTAATGCGCTGCAGCTTCTGTGCGCCGTGTTCCTGAGCGAGCTTCCCGGCAAGCTGTTCAAGAAGACGACGCAGTCCGTCATGTTCCTGCCTTTTTTCATCTCGTTCGTGCTCGTCGGGGCATTCGTCTTCAACCTGTTCAACTCCGACACGGGCGTGGTGAACACGGTGCTGAAGCAGCTCGGCTTGCCGCCTTACGATTTTTACCTGAACACCGAGCCGTGGAAATATATTATTGTGTTCTTCCATGTGTGGAAGGGGCTCGGCTACGGCACGGTCATTTACTTGGCCGCTATTATGAGCATCAGCGACGAATACCATGAAGCGGCGAAAATCGACGGGGCGAATATTTTTCAGCGCATCCGTCATATTACGCTGCCGCTACTTGTGCCGACGTTCATTTTGCTCATTCTGCTCAGCCTTGGGGGCATCCTGAAAGGGCAGTTCGACTTGTTTTACCAGATCATCGGGAATAACGGCATGCTTTTCGACTCGACGGACATTATCGATACATATGTGTACCGGTCTTTGACGGTTAATTTCGATATGGGCATGGGAACGGCGGCGGGGCTGTACCAGTCGTTCTTTGGGTTTCTGCTGGTCATGCTCGTCAACTATGTAATTAAAAAAGCCCGCAGTGATTATGCGCTGTTCTAAAAAAGGAGGAGGGGGACGGAAGTGAAGATCCGCACGGAAGCTTCGACGGTCGTGTTCAACGGAATAGGGTATACAGTCATTACCGTGCTGGCGGCGGTGTGCCTGCTGCCGTTTTTGCTCATTATTTCCGGGTCGCTGTCCTCGGAGATGGACATTATTACCGAAGGCTTCAAGCTGATCCCGACCACGCTGTCTTGGGAAGCGTACCAAGCGGTGTTCAGCAATCCGATGCAGATGGTCAAGGCGTACCAGGTGACCGCCGGTTTGACGATCGTCGGCGCGGCGCTAGGGCTATTTCTGACCTCCATGGCCGGTTACGTGCTCTCCCGCAAAGAATTCGCATACCGCAACTCGGTGTCGTTCCTCATCTACTTTACGACGCTGTTCAGCGGAGGGCTGATTCCGTGGTATATCGTCGTGGTCAATGTGCTGGGACTTAAGGACAGCTATTTGGCGATGCTGCTTCCGCCGATGCTCAGCGCGTGGAACATTATTTTAATGAAGAATTTCATGAAATCGATTCCAGACTCGATCACCGAATCGGCCAAAATCGACGGGGCCGGAGATTTCACGATTTACTGGAAGCTGATTCTGCCACTGTCGACGCCGGGACTGGCCACGATCGGCCTGTTCCTCGCGCTGGCGTACTGGAACGACTGGTTTCTGGCCAATATTTTCATGACGTCGGAGGATAAATACCCGCTGCAGTTTCTGCTATATAAAATACTGGCCAGCGCTGCGGTGCTTAAGACGAGCGTTGCCGGGAATTTGTCCGCGGATTTCAAGCCGCCCGCGGAGACGCTCAAGATGGCCGCAGCCGTCGTGGTGACGGGGCCGATCGTGTTTCTGTATCCGTTCGTGCAGCGCTATTTTGTCAAAGGGCTGACGATCGGTGCGGTGAAGGGCTAAGGCAGACGAATATAAAGCGTTTATAGGATGAGGAAATTTCTAATTCGAAACCATAGGGGGAAAGCGGATGAACCGTAGGCTAAAATCGGTGGGATCGGCGCTCATGGCGCTGACGTTAGCGGCAGGACTGTTGGGCGCGTGCTCAGAGAAGCAGGGGACGGCGGAGCCCGGCGCGAATCCGGCCAAGACGGAGTCCGGTAAGCCGGACACGTCGAAGAAGGTGCAACTCGTCTGGTATCTGCTCGGCGACGCGCATAAGGATTCCCAGAAGGTCATCGACGAATGGAACAAAATGCTGGAGAAGGATTTGAACACGACGGTCAAGGTGAATTTTACGACGTGGAACGAATGGCAGACGAAGTACAATCTGCTGCTGGCCTCGGGCGAGAAGGTGGATATGATTTTCGCTTCCAGCTGGGCCGGCTTCTATAAATATGCCAAGCAGGGAGCGTTTCTCGACTTGTCGAAGCTGCTGCCGGTCTACGCGCCGGAAACGTGGAAGACGGTGCCGAAGCAGGATTGGAACGATGTCTCCACCGGAGACAAAATTTATGCCGTGCCGAGCACGTTCTCGGAATATACCCCCAATGGTATCGTGTACCGGGAGGATTGGCGCAAGGAGCTGAACCTGCCTGAGATCAAGGATCTGGCTACGCTTGAAGCGTATTTGGACGGTGTGAAAAAGGCGAAGCCGAAGGTTACCCCGATTGGCGGCAAGGCGTGGAACGAGATCAACACGTTGTTCTTCTCGGTTCACGACTTTCAAGGGATCGGCGGCGACAGCGGCGTCATCGCGGCCCGATCGTACGATAAGCCGAGGGAGATCGTGGCGTATCCGTTCACGCAAGAGTTCGCGGACTGGGCGAAGAAGATGAAGAGCTGGGCGGACAAAGGCTACTGGTCTTCGAATACGCTTTCCTCCCAGACGGAGGCGGGTGACCTGATCAAAGCGGGCACGGGCGCGGTCTATTGGCGGAATCCGGCTGCGGCGGGCGGCTTCATCACCGATGTGAAAAAATCCAACCCGGACATCGAGCTGGTTTACTTCCCGTTCACCCGGTTTCACAAGTATGCGGTGCCGAATCTGTCGATCAACAACGGCATGGCGATTCCGAAAAACGCGCCTAACCCCGAACGGTCGCTGATGGTGCTGGATAAGCTGCGGAACGACCCGAAGTATTTTGACCTGATGACCTACGGGATTGAAGGGCTTCATTACGACAAAAGCGCGGACGGCAAGCACATCGTCGTTCCGGCCAAAGGGCAGGACCCCAAGGCGGTCAAGAAGTATGACATTGCGAGCTGGGGCTGGCGCTACGAGCCGAACATGCGGAACGAGGAAGGCGGCTGGGCGGGATTCGATAAGTTAAACGAGGAATTCAAGTCCCAGAGCAAGCCGAATTTGTTCGCCCCGATCCTGATGGATTACGAACCGGTAAAATCGCAATTGGCGGCGGTCAACCAAGTGTTCCAGCAGTACGGGCAGCCGCTGATGCTGGGGCTCGTCCCGGACGTGGATAAGGCGCTCGACACTTACCGAAGCAAGCTGAAAGCGGCCGGTGTGGACGCCGTACAGGACTACGTGCAGAAGCAGGCGAACGCTTACTATGACGAGAAGGGCATCAAGTAGCGGGAGGCAGGCGTTTGAAAGGAGGTGATCCGCCCGCCGGTATGGCTCGAAATGGGGAATTCCCCCAAAAAAAATCGGTAAATTCAAAGGAGGAAGAAATGGAATGAAAAGTAGCAAACGGTGGCTCTCGATCGGTTTGGCGCTGACGCTCTTGGGAATCTCAGCTCCGTCCGCGTATGCGGGCCCGGGCGGATCGGTCGACGCCTGGCTGACAACGGCGGATCAAACGAGTCTGCTCACGAAGCAAGCGCCGCTGCAATTCTCGGACGACAGCGGTTCGAATCCGACGACGATCGATATCAATCCCGGTCTTACTTACCAGACGATGGACGGCTTCGGCGCCGCCATCACCGGCTCCTCCGCTTACTTGATCAACAAGAAAATGTCACCGGGCCAGCGGGAGGCGCTTTTGAACAATCTGTTTACCGAGAAGGGAATCAACATCGGCTTTGTCCGCCACACGATCGGAGCGTCGGACTATTCGGTCGACGCCAACGGCAATGCCGGCAGCTACACGTATGACGATGTCGCCTCCGGGACCGATTACCCGCTGAATCATTTCTCTATTGCCAAAGACGCCGATGTGACGAGCGTGCTGCGGGCGATTTTGGATAAAAATCGCAGCCTCAAGGTACTGGGCTCCCCATGGACGGCGCCGCCTTGGATGAAATCCGGCACGCCGACATACAATGGCGGATCGCTGAACGGCATCCCGAATGTGTACACCTCCTACGCCAATTATTTTGTGAAATACGTCAACGCTTACAAAAACGCCGGCATCCCGATCTGGGGAATCACGGTGCAGAACGAACCGGAGCATTCGACGGCGAGCTACCCGAGCATGAGCATGGGAGCGGCGGAGCAGGCTTCTTTCATTAAAAATTACCTGGGTCCGGCGTTCCAGCGCGGCGGCTTATCGACGAAAATCATCGCGTTCGACCACAATTGGGACATCGGCGTGAACTATGCTTCTACCGTGCTCGGGGATAGCGGGGCAAGCGCCTATACGGACGGAACGGCGTTTCATTGCTACGGCGGGTCGCCAAGCGCCATGACGACGGTCCACAACGCTTTTCCGTCGAAAAACATTTACTTTACGGAATGCAGCGGCGGGGAATGGAGCACGGATTTCGGCAATAATCTGAGCTGGAACATGTCCAATCTGCTGATCGGCTCTCCCCGGAACTGGGCAAAAACGGTGCTGCTGTGGAACATGGCGCTCGACCCGAAGGGCGGTCCGACCAACGGCGGATGCACGAACTGCCGCGGCGTGGTGACCATCGATCCGAACAACGGAAGCGTGACGAAAAACGTGGAATATTACGTGATCGGGCATGCGAGCAAATTCGTCGCGCCGGGAGCGATGCGGATCGATTCCACGAACTTCGGCGGCAGCGTCGAGAACGTCGCTTACCGGAATCCGGACGGTTCGCTCGTCTTGATTGCGGCCAATGTCAGTTCGGCCTCCAAGACGTTCAAGGTGCGTATGAATTCGCAGTCGTTCACTTATACGCTTCCGGCCAAGTCGGCGGTGACCTTCAAGTGGAAGCCTTCCCCTGGCAGAGACGGGCGGAGCGGGCCCGGTCTCGATAGCGGTACGCTGACAGGCGCGGTTGAGAGTAGCGAAGTAATCGAATAGAGGAGGGATCTAGCCTCTGCTTGAACCGGCAACATCCGTTTGACCTTCGGGTCAGGCGGATGTCCGGGAAGACGCAAGATTTGTACAAATAGTCAGTATTCGGCAGGGCTAGGATGGGTGCCTCATTGCTTTATACAAATCAATTTTACGATCAATCATGGCTTGATACGACATCAGTCGATCGATTTGCGATTTTACGTTTTCCCCTTGCTTTTCAAGCAGGAAGATACGTTGGTCGATAGTCTTGTTCCCCTGTACAAATTCCTTGATATCCGAAATGGACATCCCCGTCTCCCGAAGACAACAAATAAATTCAAGCATTTCAATGTCTTTTCTTTCATACAGGCGTATGCCGCTTTCGTTGCGATTCACGAGTGGCATAATGCCTTCCTTTTCATAATATCGCAAAGTATGAATGGATAAGCCGGTTTGCTCCGACACTTGACCGATCGTGTAGCTCATCATGAATCCCTCCTGTGGAAGCCTATTCAAAATAAAGGCCCACCTGTAACAAGGTGAGCAATGGAAGCAATATTATTATAATTCCTGGTTCGTCGGCCTTACAATGATTTCATTGACAGCCGTATGTTCCGGTTGGGAAATCGCATATAGAATCGAATGGGCGATGGCTTCGGCCGGCAATGAAATTTGCAATGCATCGCTTATACTTTTTTTAATGTCTTCGTTCGAAATGGTATGAACCAACTCCGTTGATACGGCACCGGGGCAAATAATCGTTGTGCGAATGTTATTTTCGGCTTCTTCTTGCCGCAAAGCATCCGTTATCGCCCGGACGGCAAATTTTGTTCCTGAATAGACGGCCCATGTTTTTCTTACGATATGTCCCGTCACGGACGAAACATTAATAATGTGCCCTTGTTTTCGTTCCCGCATATACGGAAGAACCGCAGCAATACCGTAAAGCACGCCTTTCATGTTTACGTCAATCATGCGATCCCATTCGTCTACCTTCTTTTCGTGTAAAAAAGAAAGCGGCATGATCCCTGCGTTGTTAATCAGAACGTCAATTTGTCCAAAGGTATCGAAGGTAAACTCGGCAAGCTCTTCCATTTCCTTATGAGAAGTAACGTCAGTCGTTTTAAAGATGGCGGTGCCGCCTTGTGTTTCAAGGCTTGCTTTAAGCTGCTGCAAGCGTTCCTCGCGTCTAGCGGCAAGTACAACCTTGGCTCCGTTAGCGGCAAGCACTTTGGCAGTGGCTTCGCCGATACCGCTTGATGCTCCGGTCAAAATAACGACTTTTCCTTCCACGTTCAACATATCAGACCATCCCTCCAGGTTTCGAGATTTTTCAAGTATAGAACCTAGAGTGTTCTCGAGGTCAAGATGAAACGATGAGAATGCCGGTACGTTGGAATCGGGCAACGGGCATGTGGGCTGACCACCCGCCATACAGGGCCTTAACAAAAGTCGGGAGAGGAGCGCGTTTCGAAAACAGATTTTTGCAGCGATCCTCAACGAAACCCATTTCGTTTCTTTAGGCTCGTGACTCACTTTCGATCTTCTTCTGCGGTCGGAGCAGAAATAATCCGAGCACGACCGCGAGTGCGAGAAAGACTGCGAAGAACCGGAAACCGATGTTCGAAGCATGGATCAGAGTGTCCTTTGATTGATGACCCAATTCCTCAACTCCTGCCCCGGATAGCAGCCTCGAAGCGACATCGGACTTGGCGACCAACTGCACAACTGCCAGTGCAAGCGCCTGGCTGATTGCCCGGCACATGTTGTATACGGTCCAGAACATGCCGGATGCGGAACCCGCTTGCTCTTGCGGAGCGGCCGATAATACCGCTTTCGCAAGCGATGGCCAGGAAAGTCCCGTAGCGGCGGAAATGATCATAAGCGGGATGATGACAGCGATGTTCGACAGATGGGGACCGAGCTGCCCAAGCATCAGGAGCGCGAGGCCTATCAGGAACGACCCGAGTAGAATCATTCTTGCGGGGCCGAAACGGTCGGCCAGCCTGCCTCCGAATGGAGCTGTGAATAGTTGGGGAACTGACAGCGGGATTAGCATGAGTCCCGATTCCAATGGACTGAGATTTTGAGCGCCTTGCAAATACAGCGTCAAAAGAATGGTGACGGCGAAATAACCGATACAGTAGCCCATCGTGACCCCGAGCCCTATCGAATAGTTTCGGTAAGCAAGGAGGCTCAGATGAAACAACGGATGCCGCGCTTTCATCTCAATAAATACGAACGCAATCCACAGGAACATCGCTGTTGCGAACAGCCCGAGTGTCTTTCCCGATGCCCATCCCCATGTCTGACCCTCAGACAAGGCGATAAGCAGGGCGGTCAGCCCTGGCCCGAACGTCAATAGGCCGGGCCAGTCAGTCTTGACCTTCTCACCCGCAAAAGTATCTCTAAGAAAGACGATGCCGGCGGCTAAACCTATGACACCGATCGGAACGACCGAGTAGAACATGGAGCGCCATCCGAACTCGCCAATCAGTACGCCCCCGAGAACTGGACCTATGAGCGAGCCGGTCACCCATGCGATGTTGTTGATGCCGAGAGCGACCCCGAGCTCATTGGGCGGAAATGTCCGTATTAAGATCGGAGTGGATGCCGCCATCGCCATAGCGGCGCCGGTACCTTGCAGCAGACGAGCCGCAATCAGCGCTTCGCCGGAGCCTGCCATACCGCAAAGCGCGGTAGCAAGCGTAAACAAAGCGAATCCCCATAGAAAAATACGTTTCGTTCCGAGCATATCCGACCATCTGCCGGAAGGAAGCAGGAATACGGTACTTGTGATGTAAAACGAAGTAATCGTCCACATCCCGGTTCCGATCGAAAGGTGCAAATTCTCCATTAGCGGCGGCAGACCGGTGACCACGATCGTCGCGTCGAGATTGGTAATAAACGACACAAGCGTGACCACGAATAAAACGGACCATTTGCCCGACTGCATGATTTTCATCATCTTGTTTGCTCCTCCGTGGACCATTTCTTCTCATGGCCTAGCAGCCATCGTTTTCGCGATATACCTCCTCCATAACCGCCCAAGTCGCCATTCAAGTTGATAACGCGGTGACATGGAATCAGAATCGCCAGCTGATTGGCGCCATTCGCTTGGGCTACGGCGCGATAAGCGCCTGGCTTTCCAATCGCCTTGGCAATGTCTGCATATGAAGTCGTCTGACCCGGTGGAATCTCCCGCAATTGTTCCCATACCCTCTTCTGAAAAGGCGATCCCAGTAATCTCAACGGCGTTTTGAATTCCGTTAGCTTGCCTTCGAAATAATCCTCCAGCTCACTCTCAATCGAACGGATCGGCGGTGCGCTGCCTGGAATGACCGCGGATTTTGTCCTTCTTCTCAGACGTTCAACCTCGCGTTCCAAGCCCCGGCGGTCTACGAATTCGAGCAAATAAAGCGATTCATCATCAGCGATTGCGATCATTGGGCCAAGCTGCGTATCCAGCCACGAAGCCTTCAAAATCTGTTGATTGCCCAACTGGGCAGGCGCTGCACCCATAATACGGGAGAACGCGTCCCTGAAGCCGCTGCCGGATTCATAACCGGTGGATAGTTGGGCTTCGATGACCGCACTGCCCGCCCGGATATGCTTCAGAGCGATTCCCATTCGACGGGCTCTCGCATATTCGACAAATGTCATGCCGAACCGCTTCTTGAACTGGCGTCGGGCCGTTGAAGCATCCACGGATAATTTCCGGAAGTCTTCTTCCGTCCAGCGTCGTTCCGGATTTTCTTCCACTGCGTTGACTAGCTTTTGAACAAGCTCCGAGACATGGCTGGGATGAGACAGCGGACGGCAGCGCTGGCAGGGGCGGAACGATGCCAGAAGGGCTTCCTTAGCCGTCTCGTAAAATTCGCAGTTCTCAAATTTGGGTTTTCTTGCCGGACATGTCGGTCGGCAGAACACGCCGGTTGTCTTGACGCCGACATAGAAGATGCCCTCATATTCGGACTTTTTATCGATAAGCGCCCGGTAATACACGAGTTTCATGTCGGCCGGTATCATTCTGCTCCTCCTTTAATCTTGCAGTTTCGGATTCAATGGATGCCTTACGGAACTAATTATGATTATATCGCTTCCGAAAAAAAGTGCCGCCGAAAATCGGGCATTGATTTTTTTGCATATCAATCCATCTGAAAAACACCATTCAAAAAAAGCTTCATCTAGCGATGCCGTGTCGGGCATGCCAGATGAAGCTTTCTCTTGTTTGCGGCACTATTCCTCTTCTTCCGGTTCCTTGTCCATACCAATTGCCGCGTCGAACACGGATTCCCCGGGGACGTTGGTGATGTCCTCTTTCGCCCGAACCTGCTGCTGGATGTTCTCGTAAAAGCTCTGAAACGACTGGTCAAGCAGCGCTTCACGGTTCGGATCGTTATTGACGTCGGAATCGACTTCCAGGCTTCGGAAATCCGGAGCGTCTTCGTCTGCCGTTTTGTTGGTATCCGGGGTCATTGGCAATTCCTTTTCATTTCCTTTCCCTCCAGCGGTCACTTGTTGTTCAAGTTTCTCAGCACTTGGGCCGGCATTTCTTTGCGGTCTTCCTCGGCTTTTTTCTCTTTGGTCTTATCGTCCGGGTTCGCCGAATTGTACCGGGCTGCGTCCATCCCGTCCATAATATTCATGGGAAATCCCTCCTTTACCGATATCATGGCTTTCGCCGGCCGATTTTATTCCGCGGGTCCGCGGGCCTTCATATAAACTTAACCTTGTCCCAAGCGGTTTTATAATATAATGGTTCAACGAGAAACAGCCATATTCTTCTAAACAACGAGGTGGAGCATGAACAAGACGGCACGTTCGTTAGGCATCGCGCTGCTGGCGGTTGGCTTGGCTATTCCGACATGGAGCGGAAGTATCACAAGTGTCCGGGCGGAAGCGTCCGGCAGTCCATCCGTATCCTTGCTATATTTCAACGACGGACACGAAATCAGTCCGGTGACCGATAAGCTCGGCACCCGCGGCGGCGTGGCTCGGGTGAAGACGCTGGTGGACAGTGTAGCTGGCGAGAAAATCGTTGCTTTCGGCGGCGATCTGGGAGGCGGGACGTTATTCGGCGGCGTTTTTAAAGGGCATCCGATGGTGGAGGCCTTTAACCGGATTCCGGTCGATATCGCGAATTTCGGGCAGCACGATTTCGACGCGGGCGTCCCCAATACGCTGGAGTTGATCAAAAATTCGCGCTTTCAGTGGATCTCCTCCAACTTAATCGGAAGCGACGGCAAGCCGTTCGGTCAAGTGCCGGAGTACGTTGTCATGGAGAAACAAGGCATCCGCATCGGCATCCTCGGCCTGACCAGCGCCATGGAAACGACAGTGCGGGATGAGCGGGTCAAGAGTCTGAATGTCATCGAATCCGCGCAAAAAGCGGTGGGCAAGCTGAAGCAAGCGAAAGTGGATCTGATCGTGGCGTTGACGCAGGAGCCGGTAGCGGACGATAAAGCGCTGCTGGCGGCCGTTCCCGACATCCGGGCGGTCTTTACCGAAGAGGAAGCGGAAGAGAAGTCGTTTGTCTATGAGGTCGACGGCGGCAGTCGGCTGATTTTCTCGCCTCAAGGCAACATGGGGTCGATCATCCGGCTCATCGTGTACAAAGAGACGGACGGGACGATCCGGTTGTCCCATGAGATATTGAAAGTCGACGAAACCGTTCAAGAGGACAAGTCGCTTGCCGAGCTGGCTGCCGGATATCAGACCAAGCTGGACGCGGAGTTAGGCAAAAAGGTGGCCTCTTTTACCGGCGATTTGCCTTACGGGGATAACCACGAATCCCGCTTCCGGGAAACGGCCATCGGCAATTGGATTGCCGACGCGTACCGCGATTATTACGGGACCGACATCGCTTTTGCGAACGGCGGCGGTATTCGGGCAAGCGCCAAAAAAGGCGATTTTACCCTAAAGGACGCCAAATCGATATTGCCGTTCGGCAACAAGATCGTGAAGGTGGAAGCGACCGGAGAGATGGTGCTGGCCGCGCTCGAAAACGGAGTGTCCGGCGTGGAGAAGCTGGCGGGGGGCTTTTTGCAGGTCGCCGGCATCACCTACGAATACGACGCGGACAAGCCGTCCGGCCAACGGGTGCGGAACGTTCGAATCGGCGGACAGCCGATCAACAAAGACGCCGTCTATACGTTGGCTTTGTCCAACTATATGTTCACCGGCGGCGACAATTACACGATGTTTGCCAAAGCAAAGCCTCTCGTAGGCGCAGGGGAGGCGCTGACGGATTTCGAACTGCTTGCGGCGTATGCTTCCAAGCAGAAGCAGATTGATGTCCAGCCGGAGGGACGGATCGTCGTCAAAGGCTTCGCCGACGTACCGTCCGGTCATTGGGCGCATGCCGCGGTCAAAGGGTTGACCGGTACAGGCGTCATGAGCGGCGCGGGTGAAGGGCGGTTTGCCCCCAACGCAGGTTTGTCCCGCCAAGAAGTAGGCGAAATGGTGTCCAAGGCGTTGTCCGGGAAAGCGAACGTTCCGGTGTGGAACGAGCTGGGACTGGGCGGCGCGGATATGGCGGCACCGGTTGTGCGCCAGGAACTGGCGCTCCTCGCCAAATGGCTGTACGAGAACAAAACAGGCAAAACGCTGCCCGCCGCAGCGAAGTCGCCGTTCGCGGATGACGCTGGGATGCCGGACGGCATGAAAGAGGCGGCAGCCGGGCTGGCCCAGCTCGGGCTCGTCGAGGGGCGGCAGCCGAACCAATTCGCCCCGAAGGAACCAGCGACGCGGGCGGAAGTGGCGCACTTGGTCTGGAACATCCACAGCAAATAAATTCAAAACAAGCCGGTGCTTGCCTACTGCGAGGTAACATCCGGCTTGTTTTCCATATTCAGCATTTATTCAGCTTACGCTCAACCAACGCTCAGCCCAAACTAAGGTTCCATTAATGTACAGCGCCTATACTTCAAAGTGTAAGTGAAACACACATTCGAAAACAAAGGAGACAAGAAACCATGAAAACAATCGGAAAAAAATTGATGGCAGGAACCATTGCAGCAGGCTTTCTTCTCGGAGGAGCCGGATTATATTACACTCAAGCGTATGCAGCAACAACGACTACGGAAAGCGGCACAACCGCTGATAACGCGCAGCAGGGACACGGGCACGAGAAGTTCGGCAAAGGCGGCTTCGGCCGGGAAGAGCACAGCTTCCGCGGCGGCGTGAACATCCTGAAAGAAACCGCCACGCTGCTTAACCTGGATGAGAAAACGCTGATGGACGAGCTGAAGCAAAACAAAACGCTGGCGCAAGTCGCGCAAGAAAAAGGGGGCTTGACGGAAGACGCCCTCATCCAAAAGCTGACCGACACCGAAACGAAGGCGATTGACGATGCGGTGAGCGCGGGCAAGATCACGCAGGATCAAGCGGACAAGCGTAAATCCGGTCTGGCGGACCAATTGAAGAAAGCCGTAACTGCGACGAAGCCGCAAGGTCAGCACGGCGAAAAAGGCGAAAGAGGAGCTTTCGGGATGATGGGCAATCCCGAGAATCTGACGAAGATTTTGGGTATTACCCAGCAGGAGCTCACCGATGCGATGAAAGCAGGCAAATCGCTGTCTGAAATCGCGCAGGACAAAGGCATTAGCCGTGACCAGCTCATCAGCCAAATCAAATCGAACCTGGACGATGCGATCGGCAAATTCGTAGACCGCAAGCCTGGCCAACATAAGGATGCGGCTTCCGCAGACGCGGCTAACAGCGCAAACTAAGGTAAAAAGCAATATAGGGAAAAAGGTCTTGTCTCTTTCATAGAGGCAAGATCTTTTTTTATACCAATGCGCAACTCTCTTTGAGATCTTGAACCATAAAATGGTAGAATAGGTTTGGATGCATTTTGAAAAACAGGTTTAGATTTCAATAGAGGAACAGGAGTAGATGGTGTTGAAAAAGGTTATGCTGCTTGGCGTCGTCGGCGGACTGGCATGCATTGCAACAGGCTGCACCTGGATGTCCAGCACGAAAGAACAGGACAAGCTCTCGGGCTCCATCAAGGTCGTATATTGGAACAAAAACAGCTTTATGCAAAACTACGGAAATCTTTTTAGCGCCAAATATCCGGATCTCACGGTTGAGGTTCTTCCTTTGGACGGACTTTACAAGCCGCAGCAGGATAATAAAAAAGCCTTTGACGATTACGTTCAGCTTTACAATCCTGATGTATTGTTGTTGGATTCGGAGCAATTCGAAAGATATGCAGGTTCCGGCAAGCTCAAAGCGCTGGACGCCGATATGAAAAAGGACGCCTTTGATACGAAAGGCTATTATTCAGGCGTTCTGGAGTATCTGAAAAGAGCGGGGGACGGCAAAATTTACGGACTCGCTCCCTATTTTAACTGCGAAGCCGTTTTTTACAATAAAAAGCTGTTTGCGGAGCATGGCATCCCGTTCCCGGAAAATAAAATGAGCTGGAACGAGCTCATTTTGTTATCTCAACGATTTTCAAAGCAAAACGAAGATCCCCCGGTCTACGGCTTGGAAGGCCGTCAGCTGACGAATCCGTTTATATTCGCTACGACGGTTGGCGCCAGCTACGGGCTAAAATATTTGGACCCCGAATCAAAGAAAATGACCTTGAACACTCCCGAATGGACGAAAATTTTTAAGCTGGTTGCGGAGGCGTTTCAGAAAGGGAATTTTTATAAGGCTGACCTGGCCTCTAGCCCGAAGCCGTCTCCGGGAAGCAAAAGAGACGAGGTGCTGAAGCAGCAGTATCCGTTCTTAAACGGGCAAATCGCCATGACGATTCAAGGTGTCGATTTCGTCGATGTATTAAGTACGACAGACGGGGTACCTTTTGAGTGGGATATGGTTACCGTTCCGGTTGATCGGGGCAACCCCAATAGCGGCAATTCCATGTCGGTGAATGAAATATTTTCGGTCAGCTTGAAAGCACAAAATCCCGCGGCCTCTTGGAAGTTCATCGAATACGTGAATAGCGATGCTTTTGCCCGCATTATGACCAAATCGACCCTGAAAGCCTTACCTGCCCGATTGAGCGCCATACCTAAAGAGGAAAGAAACGTGAAAGCTTTCTACGAATTAACCCCGCCGAACGAATCGATGTATAAAGGCTTTGATAAGCTGCCCGGCGGCTTTTTGATGACCTTCGATTCGATTATTAACGAGGAGATGGAGAAGTTATTAAAAGGTAAGGGCACGGCGGAAACGGCGTTGCAACAAATCGAGGCCCGCTCACAAGCGGAGCTGGATAAAACCAAGGATGAAATTCCGGTTGCTCCGAAAAGCTAGTTTTGGTAATATCGTGTAAATTGGGAGAGGGGGACTTACGATGAACTATCCGGTTTTCAAAGAAAGAGCAACGATTGGCGTAACCGCTCCGTCCTCCGGGGTGAGTCCGGAACTGCACGAGCTGATCAAGTTCTCGTGCAGCCGTATGCAGAGCAGAGGCTTTGGCGTCGTTTGCGGAGAAACGGTGTGGACACAGGAGAAGGCCAAGTCCTCGCCGGCTCAAGTCCGCGCGAACGAATTTAACGCTATGATGAAGAATGACGCGATTGATATGATCATTCCGCCTTGGGGCGGAGAGCTGCTGATCGAGATTCTCGAGTACATCGATTTTGAGCATGTGCCGAGCAAGTGGATTTTGGGCTATTCGGATATCAGCGCATTGCTGTTGGCGCTCACTTTAAAAACCGGCCTGGCGACGGCTCACGGAACGAATCTGGTCGATTTGCGAGGCGAATATTCCGACGAGACAACCGCCATGTGGCAAGCGGTCTTATCGACAAAAACAGGCGAGTCCGTCCTTCAGCATTCCTCGCCGAAGTATCAAAAGGAATGGACACACGCCGATCCTTCGCCATGCATCTACCATTTAACGGAGCCTACATATTGGAAAATCGTGTCCGGGGCAAAAACGAACATCCAAGGCCGTTTGCTTGGCGGTTGTATCGATATCATCCGGCATTTGGTCGGCACCCCGTTCGGCGATGTGCGGCATTTCCAGAAGCATTTTATTCATGAGGACCCTATCATCTGGTATTTGGAAAACTGCGAGCTCCCCACAACCGATTTGCGCAGGTCGTTAGTGCAAATGAAGCTGGCCGGCTGGTTTGAGCATTGTTCCGGCATCCTGTTTGGCCGCAGCAGCGCCAATCGTCCGGTAGAAGGCTACACGGCCGAAGACGTCTATCAAGAGCTGGCCGAAGAGCTGCAGGTCCCTATTGTTTACGATATCGATTGCGGCCATGTCCCGCCGCAGATGACATTTATCAACGGAGCGTATGCCGAAATCGAGGTCGAAGACGGTAAAGGGACCGTAAAGCAAGTTTTTAAGCCATAGCCCATAGCCCAAGTAAAAAAGGTCAAAAAGACAGCGTAAACGTATCTGGAGCTTGTTGAGAAAGAGGTTTTTTACAAAATAGAGATGCATACGGAGGCAGGGTATCCACTGGAGAAGCGATAGCGTTCGCCTTTGTCTGCGGGAAATACCCGCTGCTAAGCGGCTTCCAATCAAAATTTCCCGCAGACCCGGGGTCCCCGCAAAGTACTTGGATTAAGCTTCCCTGATTCAACTTCACTTTGTGGGGTGGAGCAGCGACCGGAAGTAGATACCCCACCCCCTCGTACACCTCTATACTTCAGTTGACCTCTTTCCCAACAATCTCAGAACAACGTAAACGCGTCTTTTTGACCTTTTTCCATCTACAACGAAATCAAATCCCGCGAGAGCTTGTTCAGCCGCTCGCAGCCGTTGTCCGTCACCAGCACCATGTCCTCGATCATGATCGAGCCGACACCGTAGCCGTAGTACGGTGTTTCTAGACAGATGACCATGCCCGGACGGAAGACGGTTTCCTCCGACGGGCTCAGGAACGGGGCTTCCTCGGCGGCGAGGCTCAGTCCCGCGCTGTGCCCCAGATGGCCCCGGTTGTAATTTGGGAGGCCCGAGCGGCGGATCAGCGGCATCACTTCGTCAAAAGCGTGCTTCATCGGCATCCCCGGCTCGATCAGCTCCAGCAGCCGGTCGTGTCCGGCCCGCAGCGCACCGTAGATGCGCTTCACCGTATCGGACGGCGAGCCGAGCACGAACGTGCGCGCAATGTCCGAGCCGTAGCCGGCCACGTCGACGCCGACATCGAATTTGATCAGATCGCCCGGCTGTCCCGGACGCGTGTCGAAAATATGCGCAGGCGCAAAATGCGCCCCGACCGAAATCATATGGAAGCGGGAGGACGAGCCGTCGGCATGGGTCAGCAGCGCGAGCCGGAAGGCGTCGGCAATTTCGGCGGCCGAGCTGCCCGCCCGGATTCCTTTAATCGTTTCGGCGATGCCGATTTCGGCGTACGCGCAGCTCTTGCGCAGCTGCGCGATTTCCCAAGGCGTCTTGAGCGCGCGCAGCTCGGTCAGGATCGCTCCGGCTTCCGTGAATTCCAAGCCCGGCACGGCTTCGCGCAGCGCATTCACGGCTGGATACCGCATGGAGTTCAGTTCCACGGCCACCCTGCCGCCGTTGATTCCGTGTTCAGCCAGCACCTGCCCGAGCAGCCCGAACATCTCCTGTACTTGATGGTTCACGGGCCGCCGCCCCTCGTAATTGCCGCCGCGCAGCCCGAGCGGATCGTCTACGTCGACCCAGGTCGGGTACGTGCGCAGCTCGCACCCGGGCAAATCCGCCGGAACGCCCGCGGCCTCAAATTCGTTCATGATGATCACCGTGCGGCGGCTCGGGTCGCGGAACATTACGGCTAGCGCGACTTCGTTCATACGCAGCGTATACATAAACGTGCTGGGGTGACCGGACAGATAGTAGAAATTTTCACAGCTCGACGCCACGAGCGCTTCCACATTTTCCTTCTCCATGATCGCCCGCGCCCGCTCCGCGACGCTCTTCAAATGCTCTGCTTTGCTCGGAACCACAATGTCCACTCCTTCGAAATCTTACTCGTTACTCCGTCTCCGGCGTGCCTTCGATTTGCCGCAAAAACTTACGTGCCCGCTCCGTCTGCGGCTGGACGAAAAACTGCTCCGGCGCGCCCTCTTCCTGAATTTTGCCGTCGCTCATAAAAATAACCCGGTTCGCCGCTTCCCGCGCAAACTTCATCTCATGGGTGACGACGATCATCGTCATGCCTTCCGCGGCAAGCTGCTTCATGACGGACAGCACTTCGCCCGTCAATTCGGGATCGAGTGCGGACGTCGGCTCGTCGAACAGCATCATCTGCGGCTGCATGGCAAGAGCCCGGGCAATCGCGACCCGCTGCTGCTGGCCGCCGGACAACCGGGAAGGATATTCGTTCTTTTTATTGAGCAATCCCACCTTGGCGAGTAGCGATTCTCCGATTTCGACGGCTTGCTTCTGGTGCATCTTTTTGACAATCGTGGGAGCCATAATGACGTTCTCCAAGGCGGTCATATGGGGAAACAAATTGAACGACTGGAACACCATGCCGGTTAACGTACGGATGTGCCGGATCGCCTGCTTCTTGCTTGCAGCGTCCATGGAGGCGTCCCATGCCGCATCGCCTATCCGGATCGATCCCGCGTCAGGCTCCTCCAGCCCGTTCAGGCAGCGCAGCAGCGTGCTTTTGCCGGAGCCGCTCGGGCCGACCAAGACCACGATTTCGCGGGAGCGAATATGTAGATTGATGTCGCGGAAGACGACCAGATCGCCGAAGCTTTTGCCGAGTTGGTTTACCTCGATCATGCAGATCACACGCCCTTAATAAGCTTTTGACAAACGAGATTCAATGCGGTCTAAAATGTACGAAAAGAACATGCTCATCACCCAATACATAATAGCAATGGCGATATAAAACGGCATGGCGACATAATATTGCGCAATCAACAGTTGGGCGGAGCGCAGCAGCTCGGTCACGGTAACGACGGACACGAGCGACGTCTCCTTCAGCATTCCGATGAACGTGTTGCCCATCGGCGGGATCGCCACACGGGCAGCCTGCGGCAGCACGACCCGCCGCATCGTCTGCCAGGGCGTTAAGCCCAGCGATAGCGCGGCTTCCGTCTGCCCTTTGGGAACGGAAAGAATGGCGCCGCGGAACGTCTCGGACAAGTAGGCGCCGATGTTGATACTAAGTGAAATAAAGGCCGCTGTGAGCGGCCCGAGCGTAATCCCGTAGTCGGGTAGTCCGAAATATATAATGAAGATCTGTACCAGAATCGGGGTTCCGCGAATGATGGACACGTAACCTTTGGCCAGATTACTTATGAGCCAATTTCCTTTGAGACGGGCTATGGCGACGGCCATTCCGATGATCAGTCCGAAGAACATCGAGACGATCGTGATCAGCAGCGTATAATACGCGCCCGTCAATAGAAATTGGAAGTTCTGTAAAACCAGTTCCATGCCGTGCATCCTCCCGGTCCGCGCTGATTAGAAGTTCGGGTCTACGCCAAACCATTTTTGGAAAATCTCTTTGAACGTGCCGTCGGTTTTCATCTCAGCCAGCGCTTTATTTATCGCATCGAGCAGTTCCGGGTTGTTCTTGCGGATGGCGATGCCGGCAAAATCCTCTTTAATCGGATCGCCGACCGCTTTGACCTTGAACTGGTTTTTCTCGATCAGCGGCTTGATGGCGAATACGTTATTGATCGTCGCGTCGATGCGGCCGACATTCAGGTCCTTCAGCGACGTGATGACATCGTTATATGTGGCGATTTCAAACGTGCCGACCTTCGGCATCGCGACGTCGCGCAAATATTTCTCGTCGTTCGTGCCGAGCCCGACGCCGATCTTTTTGCCTTTGAAGTCTTCGAGCTTTTGGATCGTTGTGTTGTCGCTCTTGACGATGACGTTCACCGCGTTTTTCACGTAAGGCGTCGAGAAGTCCATCGTTTTCTTGCGGTCTTCGGTGATCGTGACCTGGCTTACGAGCGCGTCGTACTTGTCCTTTTGCAGCCCTTCGATCAGTCCGGAAAATTCACCGGTGATGAATTCGACTTGAACGCCCAGACGTTTCGATACCGCCTTGGCAACGTCCGCATCGAAGCCGTCGATCTCGTGTTTGTCATTCAGGAAGTTGTACGGGGCATAGGTGCCCATGAGCCCGACACGGATTTTGCCGGCTTTCTTGATTTGCTCAAGCGAGTTAGCGGCGGTTGTCGTCTCGGCCGGTTTCTTGCCGGCGTTCGCATCCGGTGTCGGCGCCGGGGCTGGCTTGCTTCCGCAGCCCGCGAGCGCGATCGCAAGAACGCTCAGCAGCGAAACGGATTTCACAAATTTGCTTAATTTGATAGACATAACAGTTGCCTCCTTGTGGTCTTCGTAGATGTGATATAGGTTATCCGAGCAAGCCTCGGAATTCGAACTTGGCGGTTTCTTCGGCGATCTCCGACGGCGAATACGCGGATTGGAAATCGACATCGTGCATGGGGCCGAACAGCCATTTGGACAGCACGCCGGTAATTAAACAGACGAGAATGTTGGCCCGCAGCGACAAATCGCTCGTCCGTGGCAGCATCCCGAGCTCGATGGCCCGCTCAATGTTGCTTTTGAACGCTTCCTCGAACGCGATCCAGGTCTGCGAGACGGCTTCCCGCACCGGCGGATCGGCGCCTTGGCCTTTCATAAGCAGCAGAGCCATCAGATCGCGGTTCCGGTCGGCGAATGCGAACAGATCCGTAAGCAGCCGCGCGGACGAGCTCACCATGTCATCTACTGTACCTGCGTGCTTGCGGTAGCCTTGCCCGATGACTTGGATCAGCTTCTCTTTGCCGCCTTCGATTAACTCCAGCGCGAGCTGTTCTTTGCTTTGAAAATGCCAGTAGAACGTGCCTTGCGACACCCCTGCAGCTTTGACCACGTCGGAAATTTTGGTGCCGTGATATCCCTTGCGGGCAAATAAGTCGAGAGCCGCGGCCATCAACTGCTGACGGCGGTCCTGATCTTGTTCTTGTACTGGTAAAGCAGGCAGCTTCCATCGCCCCTCTCCACTTAACTGACGAGTCAGTTAAGGTTAATTCCGATGGGTTTACTATATTTTAAACAAGCCCCCATGTCAAGCCCCAATATGCGAATTTTGTCGAAATTTGGAGGGACTCGTTTATAGGATATCCTAAGGAAAGAGAAGTTATCCAGATATTGGGGATAGGTTGTGGACATTTTTTTACAACAGGGAAGGGAAAAAGGTGATAAAGTTTACATTTTCCATGGAAAAAATAGGCGATTCGTAGCATTTGGAATTAGAGCGATTCCTGTTGCAAGCGCTGGAAAAATAATAATGGGATGTGCCAAGATGTCATCTTTCATGAAATTTATTCAGCAGGTCTGCTCGGAGAGATTTCGTTAGGTCTGAAAAGAGATACTGTGGAAGGCTTACTAGGCGAACCCCAGGATATTTCTGTCTCCTCAACACCATACATTTTAAACTATGGTTCGTTACAACTTTCCTTTTCCAGCAATGATCCTCACGCCACTCTTCAATCCATTCATCTGTACTTTGATGAAATCGTCGAATTTCCACATGGATTGCAGCTTGAAGGCTGGTTACCCAATAAATCAGTAAGCGCAGAGGAGTTTCTTATCCATGCCGAGCATTTCAATGTGGTACTGGAGGAGGATGAACAGCATACCTTTAAAAACCCGCAGATAGGGTTTAAGTCTAAAGCGGACGTTATTGTGGTGTTTACGATCGAAGAAGAGAGCGTGAAACTTTATAGCATACATTTGGGTAAGCGGCCACGATAACATATTAAAAATGAACTATTAGCTGGCATCGTCCAATGTCTGAGGAGCATCGAAAACCGCTAATCCATATAAAGGAGGATTATATTTTGATTAAACCTTCTTTAAAATTTCTAGGGGTAGTATTTCCTCCTGATTCAGATGATGATTTCTGGGTAGTACTTAGTGCAGAGATAGGAGAGGAGGGGAGTAAAGACGTAGATGTGTTTTACTTTAACTTGACTACTCCTAAAAGATTAATGTATGTGCTACAGAACCAAAAGGCAGTTTTTAAAAAAGGTTTAATCATAGTTGATAAGTATGACTATGAAACAGCGAAAAAAATAATAGAAGATATAATACTAGAATGCAGGGGCGAGACTTGGCAGGAAGTACGAAGTAATATCATGAACTATTGCATGTCTGAGTATGGTGACTAATTTTAAAATCCTATTGCCGAATGAACCGGAAGGATATGTATTTTACCCCCATAATCATCTGTTACCACTATTTAGTCCCAAGACCTTGTATTCCTTGTCTTACGGTTTTTATATAGAGACGCCCTACGCTATCCGACCAGCGGAAAAAAAGGTCAAATAATCGGACGCTTTGGCTATTCGGTATTGTCCGCGGACGTTCTAAGATAAAGGGAGAATACCGAATGCAGAAAGGGTGCTCTTATGGCGACGTTCGATGTGCAAAACGGGCAATTTTGTCTGGACGGGGAACCGATCCGTCTTGTTTCCGGTGCGATTCATTATTTCCGGGTGGTGCCCGAGTATTGGCGGGATCGCCTGCTTAAGCTGAAAGCCTGCGGCTTCAATACCGTAGAAACGTATATTCCTTGGAATCTTCACGAGCCGAAGCCGGGCCAGTTCCGTTTCGACGGGCTGGCGGACGTGGTTCGTTTTGTTGAGATCGCCGGCGAGGTCGGTCTGCATGTGATCGTGCGGCCGAGCCCGTACATTTGTGCGGAGTGGGAGTTTGGCGGGCTGCCGGCTTGGCTGCTCGCCGACCCGGGCATGCGGGTGCGCTGCATGCACCGGCCGTATCTTGACCGTGTCGACGCGTACTATGACGTGCTGCTACCGCTGTTCAAGCCGTTGCTGTGTACGAACGGCGGCCCGATTATCGCGATGCAGATCGAGAACGAGTACGGCAGCTACGGGAACGACCGGGCGTACCTGGTTTATTTGAAGGATGCGATGCTGCAGCGGGGAATGGACGTGCTGCTGTTCACCTCCGACGGACCGGAGCATTTCATGCTGCAGGGCGGCATGATTCCCGGCGTGCTGGAAACGGTGAACTTCGGGTCCCGGGCGGAAGAAGCGTTCGAGATGCTGCGGAAATACCAGCCGGATGGACCGATCATGTGCATGGAATATTGGAACGGCTGGTTCGACCATTGGGGCGAGGATCACCATACGCGGGACGCGAAGGACGTGGCGGACGTATTCGACGATATGCTCCGTCTCGGCGCTTCGGTCAATTTCTACATGTTCCACGGCGGAACGAACTTCGGCTATATGAGCGGGGCAAACTGCCCGCAGCGCGATCATTACGAGCCGACGATCACCAGCTACGATTACGATGTGCCGCTGAACGAATCCGGCGAGCCGACGGATAAGTTTTACGCGGTGCGGGAAACGCTGTCCCGCTACATGGAGCTGCCGCCGCTGGAGCTGCCGCAGCCGATTCCGAAGGCCGCCTATGGAAGCGTGCCGGTTCGCGAAGCGGCTTCGCTGTTCGGACAGCTGGACAGCCTGTCGGAGGCGGTCCGCCACACGTGCCCGGAGCCGATGGAGGCAGTCGGACAAAACGACGGGTTCATCCTGTACGAAACGTTCATCTCCGGGCCGCGGGAGGAACGGGAGCTTGTGCTGCAGGATTGCCGCGACCGGGCGTTGGTTTATGTGAACGACGAGTTCCTGGGTGTCATCGAGCGCTGGGACCCGAGCCAAAAGGTATCTTTCGCCGTGCCAGAGGGCGGAGCGACACTGCGTATTTTGGTGGAAAATATGGGCCGCATCAACTACGGGCCGTTCATGCTTGACCGCAAAGGCATCACGGAAGGCATACGTCACGGCAACCAGTTCCTGTTCGGCTGGAACATCTATCCGCTGCCGCTGGAGGACGTAGCCCCGGTCAGCTTTGACGGGAAGGAAGCGGAGCCGGGATACCCGGGCTTTTACCGCGCGGTGCTGCCGATCGAGGGACAGCCGGCGGATACGTTCCTGCGCCTCGACGGCTGGAACAAGGGCACCGTGTACGTCAACGGCTTCCATCTGGGCCGTTACTGGAAGCGCGGGCCGCAGCAGACGCTGTATATCCCTGCGCCGCTGCTGCGGGAAGGGGAGAACGAGATCGTCGTGTTCGAGCTTCATGGAACGGAGAAGCGGGAGCTGACGTTCACGGACCGGCCGGAGCTCGGACCGGTATCGCAGGTAACGCTATAATAAGGTGACTAATGAGGCCGGTGCCGACCTATCAAGGGTTGGCGCCGGTTTTTTATGGTTTGTGGGTATTTTTGGATACTCGCTTCGAGATGACATCAGCCGGCGAAACGTGTTACATTGAGGGAAAGCGTGGATTTGGCCAGAAGGGAGACGGCGCCGGTATGGACCGTTTATTCCATTTTCCTAATATGACACAGACGCTGCAGGTGACCGGCTGTCACTTCGGCATCAAGCCGCCGGGTTGGCGATACCCGCGGCATCATCATCATTTGTATGAGCTGATCTGCTGCCTGGAAGGCGAATCGGTGCATGAAATTAACCGGAATTCCTTGACGCTTCGTCAAGGGGATTGGTTGCTGATCAAATCGGGCATCCGTCACGAGTCCGCAGCAGCCGCAAGCTCATATTACCGGTTCTTCAACGTGCATTTCGACTTGGACGATGCGGAGGTGCGGAGCGTGCTCGGGATTGCGCCTTACGCCCATATTCCGTCCGAATCTGCGAGCCGCGGGAAGCTTACGTTCTACGTACAGGAATTGGAAGAAATGATGCGGCAGTACGCAGCTCCCGATACGCATGGAGACACGTCTTGGCGCGAGGAGCTGAATCCCCGGTTCGAGGACCGGCTGCTGCTGCAATCTTATACGTTACTCATCGTCCGGGATGTGCTTGCGTTAATCCGGGAGCGGGATGCTTACGCCGGACAAGTCTCGTCCAAGGAGGCTACTTTATTTGCCATCGATGTGGCTCATGCGATCGAAGAGCGGCTGGCCGGCAGCTTTCATGAAGAGGCGACGATTTCCGCCGTGGCGGAGGAGCTTCACCTGAGCCGCAGCCAATGCTCGAAGCTGTTCTCCAAGGTGTACGGCTTGTCGCCCAAACAGTACGTCAGCCGAAGAAGGCTGAGTCTGGCGAAGGAGCTGCTGGTGACGACGAACCTGCCGATGACGGAGATCGCCGAACGGCTCGGATTTCAATCCGCGAGCCATTTCTCCCGGCAATTCCGCCGGTGGACCGGCCAAGCCCCGAGCGATTACAAGCCGAAGCACGACGGCTGCTCATAACTCCGCGGCCGTGGTACGCGTGCTTTTCCACTGCACGCGGCCGCGGCGCACGGGAGTGGTCCGGCGATCTTGTCGGCACTATGTCTGCCTTCCGAACGAGTTATTCTCAATTTTGTAAGCGTTTCAATTCATTTTGGCCCGAAAGAAGCGGCATCCCTGCTATGCCACAGGCGGAGCAGCTCCGTCTCGCGGGCCGGGTCCAGTCCGGCTTTGCGCTTCTCCTCCGACTGGCGGCTTCGATCCCATGCAAGGGTGTCGCGAACCGTGTCGATTAACGGCCTGGTTGTCAGCCCCGAAGCAAAAGCCTTCGTATTGTCCATGGCGAACAAGCCGATCAAGCTGTCGCTTTGCAGCCAGAGAGGGAGCTCGATCCATTCCCCAACCTGCTGCTCTCTCAAGAACGGTTCGGTGACCCAGGTGAACTCGGCTGGCCGGCTGCTGAACCGGGAACAAGCGTCAACAAGCTGCTCCATCGTAGAGTCGCTGCCGCTGGCATGAAACGTGCCGACCGTCTGCTTTTCGACCAAGTCGATAATCCACGCGGCGAGGTCTCTCGCATCGATCACCTGAACACGCCCTTCTTTCGGCGGCACGAGCACTTCTCCCCCTTGGGCGATCCGATGGGGCCAGTACGTAAAGCGGTCCGAATAATCGTATGGGCCGACGATCAGACCGGGCCGGATGTGCAGCGCTCTGCCGGGCATGGCGTCTTCGACCGCTTTCTCGCAAAGCGCTTTGAGCGCGCCGTAATGCTGCGTCACGTCCTCGGTGCTCTCATCGGAAAGAGTTGCGACAGGAGCGTCTTCCTTTACATGTAACCGCTTTAAATCCTCATACACGGATACGGATGAAATGAACGTATAATGTCCTACGCGTTCCTTCAGCAGTTCGACCGAGGAACGCACGACGCGGGGAACAAAGCCGCACGTATCGATCACCGCGTCCCACGTCCTGCCCTGCAGCAGCTCAAGCTCGCTTTCCCGGTCCCCGATAAGGTGCTCCGCTTCGGGAAACACGTCTTGACCGTGCCGGTTGCGATGAAAGAGTGTCAACGTGTGCCCTCGATCCAGCGCCGTCTCTGCCAAAGCCCTCCCTAGAAACCGGGTACCGCCCAAGATTAACAGGTTCATGAAGCCACCACCCATTTAAAATTTTATATTTACGTAAAAATATTTTATTACGTTGTATGTTGGTTGTCAATTTATAAAATCGGCGAATTATTTGAAAGCCACCCGACCTCTGGGGACACCCTCTTTTTTCGTCTATTTTCAAAGCTTTGTTTTATGATTGAAAATCATTATCAATTAGAAATATAATAAAGTAAAATCACTTGATCCCTAGATTGTGCGAGAGAGGGCGATGATCATGAGCTCCACTGTTTTTAATAGAACATTTTGCGGACTGTTGGAGCGTATGCATCTTCCCAGTGCCAATACAGGAGTGGAAAGAATCCAATTTCCTGAAACGGTCGGTCAGGGAACGATTGAACGAATTCGGCTTCATAGCGGAATGGAAATTCATATATGGGACTTTCAACTGCGGGAAGCAGATGATGTTGAAATCACTTCTCCGGTTTCTTTTATAGATTTGAATTTTCTGCTTCACGGCCATATTGATTATTGTATTGACGGAGTATCTCAACATGCCATAGAAAACTTTAGTCAGCTATCGTTCAGAAACCAAGCGAAGAAAATTAAATATATCGCCGGAGTGCAGATGACTTTTCTGAAAATTAGAGTACCGCCTCCAAGGTTCGATGAATTTATGCAGCAAATATATTCTGATCGGAGTCTGGACTTCGGGCCCGTTGACGAGATGTTCGGCGGATCCTATTGTCAAGAAGCGCTCGACCCCGCCATACAGGTTATCTTATGGCAAATGATGAGATGCCCCTATCCGAAAGGACTAAGAAATATGTACATGGAGGCCAAGGTGACGGAGCTTCTTTCGATATATTTTTGGCAGCTGATTCGTCCGTCGGTTTGCAACTCGCAGGGGAAGGCATCCGTTCTGCGCGGGGACGACGAAGAAAAAATTCACGCAGCCGGGCAGCTGCTGCTTCAAAATATGGAGAATCCTCCATCACTCATTGAAATAGCAAGGCATGTCGGCTTAAATGACTTCAAACTGAAAGCCGGATTTAAGGAGTTGTTCGGTACGACCGTTTTTGGCTACTTGCGCGAGAAAAGATTGGAAAAAGCGTTTTACCTGCTGCAGCAAGGTCAATTGAATATTTCCGAGGTGGCGTATTCGGTAGGCTATTCAAACCCGGGGTACTTCGCTTCCGCTTTTAAAGAAAAGTACGGTTTAAAGCCGAGCCAATTATAAAATCAAATCAGGTTATGATGAAAACGGGATGGAGTAGGTCAAAACTACTCCGTCCTTTTTTTGTCGACACCAACAAGAAAAAATCCATCCGGTGACAGAAAAAATCCGCGCAGTGGAAGACACAAAAATGATAAAAATGATAACGTATCGAAGAGGAGGACACAAATGCGTTGAATCCGGGCTGACGCTCGAAAGGCATTTGGAAGTATGGATGCAGAATTGAAAAAGTCAATGGAAGGTGATGCTTTCTATGAAAAAAATGCTGATTTTATATGTGCTTGGGCTAAGTTCGTTTCTAGCCTCGTTATCGCAAACGATTATTACACCGATCTTGCCCGATATGGTCAATCAATTAAATACATCGTACTACTGGATAAACATGAGCATCTCCATTTTTATGTTCATCTCGGCGATGATGCAAATCGTGTATGGTCCTCTGGTTGACAATAAGGGACGCCGTAAAATTGCGATTCCAACGATGATCTTATTTATTATCGCCTCGATCGGCTGCGCTTTTTCCATGAACGTTTACATGCTGTTGTTATTTAGGGCTTTACAAGCTGTTGGAATTGCCGCGACATCGGTGGTGGCGGCGACCGTTATCGGCGATTTGTTCGAAGGCAGTGTGCGGGGAAAAGCGATGGGAACGTACCAGATGTTTTTGGCTCTAGGTCCTATTATTGGCCCTACGCTCGGCGGTATCATTGGCGGTTATGTCGGAGTCTTTATTCTTTTGGCTGCAATGGGTCTTGCATTAGTGTTGGCAACCGCGCGTTTTCTGCCCGAAACAAGGCCTGAAGGAGCGGTGGGTAAACGGTTCGGCGTTCGCAGTTTTGTGAAAATTATGGGAAATCGCACAGGATCGGCAATGCTGTTGATCGGGTTTACGCAATATTTTGCTTTTTATAATTTCCTTGTCTTTTTGCCGAATATTTTAAATTACAATTATGGTCTCGACTCCAAGCAAATCGGCTTTGTCTTTTTGCCAATGTCTGTGTTGTTGATGTTCGGCAGTTTCTTAGGGGGGCGAATTCAAACGAAGATCGCGCCGCGCAAAAGTCTGATTATCGCATGCTTGTGGAATCTAATGATGGTCATTGGTTTTATTTGTCTTGCTTCGGTCTCATTAACCTTACTCATGATAACGACTGCCCTCTACGGGCTGACTGCGGGCATCTCGATGCCGATGCAAACTACCATTTTGGCTGAGGAATTTGTTCTTGACCGGGCGACGGCCGTTGGGGTGTATAATTTCATCCGTTTTGTAGGAATGGCTTTAGGACCCGTCGTTGGGGGATTGTTGTACTCCGATGGCAGCTTTGGCTGGTTGTTTGGATTATCTGCACTTCTGTTCGGCATGGGCATATGGTTTGGAGGAACGAAATTGAAAACTAGGAATCTGTCCGACGGATTGAATTTGGAATAATTACCCAGCGGCTGACTCATATAGGAAGGACGAGACCGGACGGCCATCCATTGTGCTGGGCAGAAAATATTACAATTTCTATACCGGGCAGAGGCTCGGTTATTTGGTTGTTTATATTCGGGAACGAGCGCTCTATGACCTCTATAAAAATATGGTTTTCTCCGCTTTGGGGCAACTCCATGCTGCTGTCGGAAGGCCAGTACGTACTCTCGGCACCGGACGCGTCGCTGGCCGGAACGACGATTTACGATCCCGAACTGTTCGAGGTTGGCGAAGACGGCTACAAGCTGACCCGGCTGAAGGGAAATCCGGCCATTATTTTCAATTATCATTTGACCGGCGGCGTTCAGAATAACGGTCTGGATTGGCGCATCGTCAGCATTGTGTCGCAGAAGGAATTGTTCAAGCAGTTGAACCGCATCAAACAATATGCCTATGTGCTGCAAACGTTGCTGATTGGCGCCGGATTCGCCGTCTCGTGGTACGTGTCCAGGCGGATCATCAATCCGGTCAACCGGCTTGTCCGCACGATCCACAAGTATACGTCTTGCTGCTTTCCGGCATAGGGGATAGAATTCGATCCAATTTTTCGATCTGCTCCGGAGTAAGAGACGAAATAAGCAGCTTAGATATTTTCTCCTCTGCACGCTGGCGGGCTTCCCATACTACACGTTCATGCGTTGTCATGGCGGGTAAAATGATTTTCTGCTTGCGCAGCTCCTCGATTGCCGCTCGGAGCAAATAGATGGCATTCCCGTTTTCTAACGTACATTTCAATATGATTTGGGAGATTGACCGGTATTCCCGAAGTGTAAAAATTACAGTTCAGAGCTAAATCTGGGTACCACCCCGTTACGACAGGAAGCGGTAGTTCAAATAAACAGCAGCAGTCTGTGGCTTTAAAGTCCTAGTCCGCCGCTGTTTTCTTTTCTAGTCAATCTAATTCTTATTTTTTTGTGGACTGACGATTTTTTAAACCATGCCCCTTAAGTCCAAACGCTTGCCGCCGGTTCCATCATTAGGCTTGACATAAACCATCTCGTAATGTTCAAGCATTTTTCTTAGAACAAATTTGTTGAACATGTTCGTTTTTGGAACGTTGCTTGCAAGTCCGGTCGTGTACGAGCGATCTACTCACATTAAATTTCGGTGCAAACCCTCCTATGAGACAACCTCCTCTCCGCAATGTTTCATCACAATATAGATTTATGTACCTTGGATCGCTTCGGACTGGGTTAAAATCTATTGTCAAAAAGGAAGTTGAATTGTATTTTTAAAATCATCTGGAGGTGATTTTAATGGAATTTAAAAAGCGCTTGTTGGCAATGGGCACCAAGCTTGAAACTCCTTATTACGTCATTAATGGAAGCACAAAAGGACAAACCGTTATGATAACTGCTGGAGTTCACGGGAAAGAAATTGCCAGTATTCGCGCAGCAGAATCACTTGTAGACTCGCTTAAGAAAACCAGGATCCGGATCGAATGCGGGACATTGATTATTGTTCCGCTTGTCAATCGACCAGCTTACAAGCGGCGCATCAGAGGCATTCCCGATTTGAACCGGACATTTCCGCGAACATTTAAAGATAAGGCGCGCCACCCGCTGTCAGCCGCATTATTTCAATTAGCAAAGCAATACCAGCCATCATGGTATGTTGATCTGCATGAAGCCGACGGCTTGTCCAAAATAAACCCAAAAGTTTTGGGACAGACATTGATAGCTAATCCCAAAAGTGCAGCAATACCTGCAATTAAACGAATTGTTGCACACTTGAATCGCTCTATTGTCCCCAAATCAAGACAGTTTACGTTGCGGTTACGGAATTTATCAGGTTCAGGACGCCAAGCCGCATATCACTTATTGAAAGCGAAAGCAGTTACTGTAGAGACATGCTGGAGCCTGCCCATGTCCACCCGTGTAAACTTTCAAATGAAAATACTGGAGAGCATTTTAGTCGAAGCGAAGTTGATTAAGGGTGGAAGTATCAACGCTAAAATCCCTTGGTTTTACGATTATACCGTTAATCGTGACAGGTCGTTTTTTTCGAAAATTCCACATTTGAGTTATTTTGGCGATAATCAGCTACGATACTTAATTTAATACATGCTGAATCAAGAAACGATAGTCGCTGGGTATTGAAATGCCTTTGGATGATGGCGCACCTAGAAGGTGTGGTTAATGCAAGGTCATAGCCCACACCCTTGTATATAACAAAAAGTATCATAGCATGGTACAGAGGTGACCAAAATAAAGGGTGTGATGCGATGGCTAACATAGAGGTCGTCTGGAGGGGCCCTGTAAAACGTGCCTTGGGTATCGGGACCGCGAGCAGGGAATATGTATCTGCTTTAAGAAGACAAGGCGTAAACGTCAAGGTGGACAACAACAGCTTCGGATATATGAAAAAAGGCATTTTGAAAAAAAGAAGAGTGTTAATCTATCATCAGTTGCCCAGAAAATTAAATATAGCGCAGGAGCGTAAACGGTTTGATCGCATTATTTTAAATACCGTTTGGGAAACGACCCGTATTCCTCGAAGTTGGTTCCCGAATATCAATAAATTTGATGCAGTATGTGTACCGACCAAACAAAATAAAACGGCTCTGCAGCAAAGTGTGCGTCAAGGTGCCTATTTTTATTGTTCCACATGGAGTCCATATCAAAAAGTTTAACCCAAACAATAAAAAATACCCATTGCCAATTGCCAAGGGACGCTTTGTATTCGTTTCTGTATTCGGCTTTCAGCACCGGAAAAATCCTGAAACATTGCTAAGGGCTTATTGGGAACTGTTCTCAAAACACGATAAAGTGCTGCTCGTCATCAAAACGAACGGGTATTTGCGAAACGAAACCGGACAATGGATTCGAAACCAGATAGAGAGCTATAAGAAAAGGCTCGGAATCCGTAAAAAACAGCACCAATTGTCGTCATCACCAAACACATGAATTCCAATCAAATAAAGGGCATCTACACGCTCGGAAATGTATTTGTTCTCCCTACAAGAGGCGAAGGCGTAGGACTGCCTTTTATGGAGTCACTAGCCAGTGAGGTTCCAGTCATTACTACGGGCTGGGGCGGGCATATGGATTTTTTAAGTCAAAAAAATTCCTTTTTCATCAAATATAAGCTTCAAAGTCCGCTTGTCAGCATGAACAGCAGGCACGCGATTGCACGAAAATTTCGTTATTTATTTTCTGGGAAGAGACAACGGTGGGCAGAGCCATCTTTATCCAGCTTAAAAAGCCTGATGAGATTGGCGTATCGTCATCCTGAGTTATGCAAAAAGAAAGGCCGGCAGGGACGCCTGAACATGAAAAAATTTTCGTGGAACCGAGCCGGAGCCGCTTTGAAAAAAGTTCTGGAAATGAAATAAACAAACTACTATGTTTTTTGCAGAAAGAGCCTGACTTATTGAAGGTTTTGGTAATTTTTACCTTGATAGATGGACACGAAGAAGACCTCTCGCCGCATTAATTATTTGCAGATGTTCACTTGACGGTTTTAAATTATGAGTTGGACTTTGAACCTGAGCATGACCAAGTAATTCTCGTAAAATCGCTACGTCGACTCCGTGTTTATGTAATCCAGTGGCATAGGTATGCCTCAGCATTTGGATCGAGCTCGGGGCAGAGGTGGGGAGAAACGGCAGTCTGTTTGTCGTTGCGGGTATGTCGCCATTTTGAAACTGGACGCAAAAGTCGATGCGAAGGAAGGCACTTGCATTTACGCGTCCTTCATTATAGAATCGACGAAGATGATAATCATTATCAATTATTTTTTTCAAACATCTGATATTCGTTCAAAAATATGAAAGTGATGCAATTTGAAAGGAACGCTGTATTGAAAAGGATATTGCCTTTTGCAGCGAATTACAGGAATTCATGAGAAGATATGTGCTTTTGTTACAAGGGCTTTCAACAGGTGTTCGGCGATTTGTAGCTAGCGAAGCGCTATTTGGTCTGGGCGTAGGCTTGTTCAGTCTTGTGTTGAATTTGCATTTGCTTTTCAAGGGAGTCAGCGAGGAGCAGATTGGGCAGATTACTTCGGTTAGCACGCTAGTTGCAGGTATCATCGCAATTCCAGGAGGTTTGCTTGCTGGCAAATTGGGCCGAAAAAAAGTGCTGGTCGCGGGAATATCCCTGATGGCTGCCGGTTATGCGATGTTTGCCGCCAGTACTGCATTGTGGTTGTTTTATGCAGCCCAAGCCTTACAGTCGATCGGCTTTACATTGATCATTACAAGTGAAACGCAGCTGCTCTTCCATTATTGCCATTCGAAGAGGGAGGAAACGCAGGCATATAGTTTATTAATGGCCGTGTTTATGCTATTTAGCGTCTTCGGCACTTTACTTGGCGGTTATCTGTCTCGCTCTGCCGCGGAAGTTTCAACTGGATATGAACTTCAGTTGTGGCTTGCTACGCTCGCCATTGCACTGCTTGCCATTGTACGGGGAAGGCTACTACCTGCGGAAAAACATGATAGTGACAAGAGAGAAGCTGCTGTAGAAGCCCCTAACACGACTACTTTTTTTACAAAGAAGGAATTTCGGAGTCGTTACTTGAAAAGCGGGCTTCCAAGCAAACAAGTGTGGTTCCTTTCGGGATTTGTTTTGTTATCCGGCTTGATGACATCAGTGACGCTCCCTTTTTTGAATGTCATTGTGAAATTCCGGCTCGATTGGAGTGACGAGTCGGTTTCTATGTTGCTTGCGGCGAACGGACTTATTTTATTCGTCGGTTCCTTGATGGTTCCATCTATCGTAACACGCTTCGGTACTTCCAAGGCTTATCTGATTTTATTCGGGGTCAATATCCTCTTTGCGTTGGTTTTGTTCGCAGCGCTGCCGGCGAGTATGTTCGCGTTGATGCTGTTATTGCGGGGCGGCATGTTTACCATGCTCAATAATTTGATCGAAAGCCACTCCATGTCTATGGTTGCAGAGCCGCAAAGAAATCTGTTTGCCGGCATTAGATCCGTTCTGCTTCTTATTGGGCTGGATACATTTTGCTCGGCAAGGATTACCGGTTGCCTTTCCTGATCACAGCAGTTGTTCTCATGTTTGGTGGCGCCTACTTTTGGTATATTGTGAGGCCAATGCTGCAAGAGGGAAGCGAGGAAAGAACAGCTTTACATTAAATGATTTTAAGGGGCTGGAGGCTTCATGTTTCGGCATTCCAAATGTCCGAATAGGCTATAGAAAGAATCGCATGGAAGGCGGCAGTGTAGGAGGCATCATGGAAGAGTCAGCGTTTGAACAATTTCATCAAAGCTATCGAAATCAGCGGGGGTTCGTTCCGGAAACGACTTCCGACTCATCGGCAATGGGTGCAATGGCTCTTTCTGCTCATGTGGGAAAAGGCCATTTCACGAGTCAGAAGATTCGTCCGGGCCTGAGGTTGAGTACGGCGGATTGGCACGTGTACAACAAGAGGATCGATGTGCTGCTCGACGAAGCGACCGCCTCGCTCGATCCGGAAAATGAGACCGCAGTGCAGCAGGCCATCAATGAATTGGTAGCCAATAAAACGGTCATCATCATTGCGCATCACCTGAAGACGATCCAAAATGCGGACAAGATCCTTGTGCTTGAGTAGGGACAACTCGCTGAATCCGGTACTCACAGCGAACTATGTGAAAAAGAGGGACTCTATGCGAATTTATGGAGTTTGCAGCAAGATTCCTATGGATGGCAAGTCAAATAAATGAATGAGGATGAGGAATAAGGCCAATAAGGTTTTCCAGTAATCATGAGGCTTTTTGTCTAACAGAATTCGGCGCGATACCGTGAGCTGCTGTCCACATTCTATCTGTGGACTATGCAATTGTTCCAAGTTGACCTATAACGCACCCAATTTAACATTTGTTGAATAGGGTGTTTTTTTGTCTCTGCCCGACCCGGTTTGCTCTAATGATACGGCAAGATGTGGGGTGCCTTCGGGTCCGTTCAATTGGCTCACCCGTAAGATAATCATTAATTGACAATGATAATCAATTTCATTTAAAGTGAATGAAAGCATGTTTTGTTTAAGGCCTAAACAAAACAATCCGAGTAGCTGTAGAATGGATTGCCTAGAGGGTGGAATATGAAAAAGCAAACGATCTCCAACCCATTTACCGAAAACTTTACCCGGATTTCAGATTCTTTGTGTGGCTCAGGCCATGTGAAAGAACAAACGGAGAGCATTGCTTACCTTTCCCCATTTTGGGGAACCGGCTGTCATCGCCGTGTTTGCTTACGGGAAGGGTTGGAGCTTGATTACAGCGAAATGCTTCTTGGGCGACGGCTATCGATAGAAAGTACCGTTCGCCGGCCGATGTTGGAGTTGGCGCTTAACATCGATAGCGGTGCGGACTGGTTCGTTGACGGCCATAAGACTGAGTTTCCTTCCAGGGGCGGTAACGCGCACCTGGTTTACATGAATCAGGTCAAATATTATGCAGATCTGCCCGAAAACAAGCAGTTGACGCATCTGGAGCTGCGATTCGATCCCGTTCTGTGGAATGAATTTCTTCATGACCTGAAAATACGGCCAGAGCAAAGATTTGTTTGCATGGAAGCGCCGATCAGCCCTGCGATGCGTGCTGTGGCCCAGCAGTTAGCCTGCAATCCTTATCGGGGTATGACCGAACGGTTGTATATGGAAGGAAAGGCACTCGAATTGCTTGCTCTGTATCTCCGGGCAGCAGAAGCAGTAACAAAGCCGTCTTCTTGCCTGAAACCTTGTGATGTGAAGTGCATCCACGAAGCAAGGGATATTTTAATACACAGGCTGGACCATCCGCCAAGCTTGGTTCAATTGGCACGGATGGTACATATCAACGAGCAGAAGCTGAAAAGCGGGTTCAAGGAAGTATTTGGCACGACAGTGTTCGGATTCATTCGTCAGCAACGGCTTGAGAAGGCGAAGCAGTTGCTGGAAATGGATAAAATTAGTGTAAGCGAAGCGTCCTCGTTGGTCGGTTACAGCAATTTCAGCCATTTCGCGTCTCTATTTCGCAAAACGTATGGCTTCAATCCAAGCTTATATGGAAAAAACAATAACCTGTAATCCGGTTTATGCAGCGTTCCGATAAAGGGACGTTGTTTTTTATTTCGCATTCTCCTTCCAGCGGCAGCAATTCTCCGGCAATTGGCGGTGTACGGTTTTCGTTCGTTCTATGCTGTATATAGAACAGGAGGAGATGAAGGATGATTCTTACAAATAATAGCGCGGGGGGACGACGGCATCGATGGACAACGAAGGATATGCTGGTCGCTGGTCTTCTCGGCGTTGTCTTTTCGATTGTAATAATCGGAGCGAACTACTTGTATATGGTGGCGACGTCATTGGTCGGTCCAGTATATTCTCGTGCGCTCATCGGTGTCTACATGATGCCGGGGATGATGGCCCTTTATATGATTCGCAAGCCCGGAATAGGCTTTGCAGCGGAAGTTATAGCCGGGTTTATCATGATGCCGTTTACTTCTTATGGATGGATGATGGTGTTCGGACAGTTGGTAAACGGCATCGCTTGCGAGTTGCCTTATGCCTGCTTCCGTTACCGGAAATATAGCACAGGCTTTATGCTGGCTGCAGGAGCCGTTACAGGGGCACTTGGTGTTCTAAGCGAATATCCGCTGGCAGGCTATGCGGCGCTTGCTCCAAGCGTGCAGATTGGTATGTTCATTATAACGGCGGCAAGCTGCATGGCGGCTGCATGGTTGATCCGGCTGCTGTCGGACGCTTTGATGAGGACCGGTTTGCTGGCGGACTACCGCAATCATCGACCGACCGGCATGAACCGGTGAGGCCACGCCGATGAATATGATTGAGGTGGAGGGCGTGACATTTCGTTACGATGGCGACGCGGCACCGGTTTTACGTGGGGCTACGCTGACTGTGCGGCAAGGTGAAACGGTGCTGCTGCTCGGTGCATCGGGATCGGGTAAAAGTACGCTCGCGCTAACCTTAAACGGCTTAATCCCGCATGCGGTACGCGGCGAGTTCGGCGGTCAGGTGCGGGTAGGGGGGCTTGATACGAAGACTACCGCTGTTGCAGAGCTCGCCTGTCATGTCGGGATGGTGTTCCAGGATCCGGAATCTCAGCTAGTAACATTCACCGTAGAGGAAGAAGTTGTATTCGGGCTGGAAAACTTGCGGCTCGCTCCCGAATTGATGGAGCGGCGAATGGTGGAAGCGCTGCGATCAGTCGGACTGCTGCACCTGCGCAAGCAGAAAGTTGAACGGTTATCCGGCGGGCAGAAGCAGCGGCTGGCCATCGCTTCCGTGCTTGCGATGCGGCCACGCGTCCTTGTTTTCGACGAACCGACGGCGCAGTTGGATCCAGCGGGCCGGGCGGAGGTATTCGATATCATCGGCAAGCTGAGCCGAAGTGGCGAATATACGATCGTGCTCATCGAACATCATCTTGATGAGTGCGTCGCGCTGGCAGATCGCGTAGTAGTTCTGGGCGCAGGAGGCGTCACGCTTTGTGAAGGAAGCCCCCGCAATGTTTTTCGGGATCATTACGAGCGGCTTTGGGAGGAAGGCATATGGCTGCCAAGCTCAGTTCGGCTGTGCCGGGAGCTTGGACTCTCCGAAGTTGCATTGACGGTAGAGGAAATGGCACAATTGCTGCTTGACGAGTTTCATGCAGGTTCGAGAATTACCGCGCCGTATGACTATCATGCGGTAGCTGCCCCGCCGATACAGCCGCAAATGCAGAGGAAACGAGTATCGATGCCGGCTTTGGAAGTCAGACCCGAGACGCTTGCTCGTTCTGCAGCCGGCGCGTTTCTGCGACCGTTTGCACTTACTGTACCTGCCGGCGGTTTTTTCGCCATCGTCGGAGAGAATGGCGCAGGCAAAACAACCTTTGCCCTGCACCTCATCCGTATGTTGCCGATCTGCAAAGGTGTCTTGTTTTTGTCAGGTCGCGAAGCGGCTGGACTTTCTACTGAAGAACTGGTGCGCGAAGCGGGGTTTGTCTTTCAAAATCCCGAACATCAGTTCGTCACGGATTGTGTAGAGAAGGAATTGAGCGCAGGGATGAAGGGAGCTGCTATGGCCGAGGAAGAAGTTGGGATACGGGCTGCGGCGTTAATGCGGCGCTTCGGATTAGAGGCATGCGCTGCAAAAAGTCCTTATCAATTGAGCCAAGGCCAGAAGCGCAGATTAAGCGTTGCCACCATGTTGGCAACAGAACGTAAGATACTTCTGCTCGACGAACCGACATTCGGGCAGGATCGGAAAAATGCCGAGGAAATGATGAGGATGTTGCAACGGCTTCAGAGCGAGGGGGTTACGATCATTCTCATTACGCACGATCTCTCTCTGGTTGCGGAATATGCCGATCACGTCGCTGTTTTGTCACAAGGACACGTTCGTTTTCAAGGCTCGCCCGGCGAGTTGTTCCAACGAACGGAACAGCTTGCCGAAGCAGGGCTGCGGCTTCCTCCGGCAGCTGCGCTGGCTGAACAGTTGGCACATCATTATCCCCAGTTTAGAGGAGTCTCCACCTATACGGATCTGTTGAGAGTATGTACCTGTTTAGGGATATATGCAACGAGGAGGCGTAGCCAAGCATGAGCAATCACGCCGATGCCGACGCATCTTGTCTCCACAGTCTCAATCCTTTGGCTAAGCTGATCGCAACATGTCCGGTCACCTTTTTTCTTACTTTGACGACCAATATATGGACGCCGATCGTTTTTATTATTTTCTCGTCTGCCCTGACCTTGTTGTTTGGCCGAATCTCGCCGCTTCGGTATGCCAAGATGCTTGTGTTGCTGCTGCCGTTTGTGGCCGGGTTCATACTGACTTATTCGTTTATGATCGGCGGGAATGGTGCGGTTATAACCGATCCGCTGCTTACTGCCGGTGCGCTCTCGGCCCGTGAATCGGGCGCTTTATTTGGCCTTGCCACAGGGCTGCGGCTGCTTTCGCTTTATACACTGATGCTCTTATTTACTTTGACGACGGATTCATCCGAGTTTGTGAGAGCGCTTGTTCAGCAGTGGCGGTTGAATGACCGTTTCGGGTACGTCATCCTCGCGGTGATGCGCTTTATACCGGATATGCGGCGCCAGTATTTAGCCATTCGATGGGCACGTAAAGTAAGAGGATTGTCGCAAAAAAAAGGGCTGCTGCCAATTGGCGAACGAGTGAGCGGCAGCATGCTTCCGCTTCTGGCCTCTGCCGTACGACAAGCGGAGCGGGCTTCTCTGTCGATGGAGGCAAGAGCGTTTGGCGCATTTCCAAGGCGAACTTATTATCGTAAAATGACGTTTCGGATGGCTGATTGGTTATTTGTGGCAGCTTTTTGGTTGTTATCCGGGCTTTGGATAGGGTTACTTGATCAGTATGGCTTGCTCGGCACGATTTCTTTTTTAAAGATGTTTGCGTGATTGAATAAGAAGTCTTTCTATCACGTTGTGGTTTGTCTGGGTGGCCATCGTTTCGCGCGCGACGCGGTGGGAGATAAACCCCATTAGAAAACGATACGCAAATTTAAGAAAATCCGTTAAGCGTTAAAAATGGTCCATAGGCATATAGCGGCGTTTGAGGGATGGCATCCCATACTTTCAGGTTTCCCGGCATTCACAATGCCGGGCCTGCCTTACGGCGGGTAACGGGTGCAGGAAGTAATACTCCCTGCGTTTCCCCTTTAGAGGACCGAAGGGGGGATCATTTTTTAGCTCGTAGGCAAAAACAATTCGCTGCTTGGCAATCTGAAGAGAGAACCGAATAGTTTTCTTGCTTAATTTAGTTAGGGAATTACGAAATCTTGCTCTCGAAGAAAATAAAGAAATGGTTTTGTGTCATGGAGATATTTGGGGAACCTCGACAAATGAAAGTTCCCCTAATTACTAGATAAAAATCAACATTTAAATTTAACAAAGCCTAATTTTTTGTTATTTTTCAGTGTATATTTTCAACTTGGCAATTCTGAATTCCCAGGAGAGCATTCGCTGGGCAATAACGGGTTGCACCAGTAATGATTGGAGCTAATCCGATTATTCCCCACCAATTTTTGTAATACAGCCCCATCAACACAATCGTGACCCCAATTGAAATTCTAAACACCTGCTCCGTTTTCCCAACGTTACAATTCATTTTTAAACCTCCCTAATAATAGTTTGGTTTGCTGTTATAACAAAGTTATTTCATGCTCTTGTGACCAGCTATTTTTCCACTTTTTTATCGAAGCAAATTTGAACGTTCGTTACTTCATATTTATCTTGCCCTCGATTACAAAAATTTAAATGTATGACTGAGTATTAAAAATTGGTTGTTCAATAATGTGAAGACTTAAATGAACTAAAAGAAACAACAGAATAAACTCGAATTAATTTGGATATATTATGCAAAAATAGTAGCAAGGAGAAACGAATTGAAAAAACAATATTTTCACGAATCGAAGATTCCTGACTTTCCGGAATCATATTGGCTCGCCTCAACAACGCTGCCTGATTTTACTAAGCTTACGCAAGATGTAAAGGTGGATGCAGCCATAGTGGGAGCAGGAATCACAGGAATCTTAACGGCTTATCTGCTCTCAAAGAAAGGACTCAAGGTTGCCTTAGTGGAAGCCGGACATCTACTTTCAGGGACAACAAAACACACTACAGCCAAAATTACGGCACAGCATGATTTGATTTATAGTGAATTGCTCTCTCACTTTGGCAAGGAAAAAGCAATAATGTACTACGATGCTAATCGGGAAGCCATGGAATTTATCAAAAAAATGGTTCGGGAGCAAGAAATCCTGTGCGACTTAATGGAGGAGGACGCATACATATATACCTCCTCTAATGCCTATGTGAGTAAGCTGACGTCTGAAATTCAAGCTTATGAAGCTTTGGGAATACCCGGCACCTATGTGGAACAAACTTTGCTGCCTTTTTCCGTCGAAGGAGCTATCGTAATGCCTAAGCAAGCTCACTTTCATCCTGCAGCTTTTATAGTGCATATGGTGAAAGAAGTAATTCGACTCGGAGGGGACATTTACGAAAACACGACTGCGATCAGCGCAGATCCGGGGACAACGATTTCGTTGACCACCTCGGAAGGTTATAAAATCACCGCTGATTATATCGTGTCGTGTTCGCATTTTCCTTTCTATGATGGGGGAGGGTTCTACTTTTCCAGGCTGCACGCGGAACGGTCGTATGTCTTACTTGCTGAAACGGAAAAAGCATATCCTCAAGGAATGTACCTAAGCGCGGAGGAGCCCAAACGTTCGCTTCGGCCGATTACAGTCGATGGAAAGCGGATGGTTTTGATTGGCGGAGAAAGCCACAAAACGGGACAGGGGATCTGCACAATCAAGCACTATGAGGCGTTGCAGCAGTTCGGCGAAGAAACCTTCGGATTGAAAGAAATCCACTATCGTTGGTCGGCCCAGGATCTGATTTCACTGGATAAGATCCCCTATGTCGGTCCAATTGCTTCCGATAAACCTAATATTTTGGTTGCCACCGGGTACAAAAAATGGGGCATGACATCAAGCGTGGCAGCGGCCTTGTTGAACTCAAGGCTGATCTTAGGCGAAGATACCCTGTATAGCGAGCTTTTCACCCCATCCAGGTTTCATACGGACCCCGATATTAAAACGTTCCTGATCCAAAATGCTGATGCAGCCGGACATTTCATCGCCGGCAAGTTGGAGATGGTCCACCAAACGACGGAGGAGCTGCAGAATGACGAAGGGGCCGTTGTCCGGGTTCATGGTAAACGTGCGGGCGCTTACCGGGATCCCCAAGGAAAGCTTCACGTGGTAGATACTACCTGTACGCATATGGGATGTGAAGTTGAGTGGAATGCCGGTGAGAGGACATGGGACTGCCCCTGCCACGGATCAAGATTCTCCTACGAGGGAGACGTATTGGAGGGGCCAGCGGCGAAGTCTTTGAGAAGGATCGAGTCCTACTAAGTTCTCCAAATAAGTGATTACATTATAAAGGGATGAAGCTAAAAGATGGAAATGGAACCCTTCACATCAGATGTCGCTATCCTTGGAATCGGTACGGCCGTTCCTGCCTATCGGTTGGACCAACTCGAGGTGTTGGAAAGATTGACCGATGCACTAAAAGAACATTCCGACTCCATGCGATGGTCGAAGCGAATCTTTAAACAGTGCGGGGTGGAAACCCGTTATACTTGCGAGCCGGACCTGCTGAGTCCGGCTGCCGAATGTCGCTATTTTCCTTCAGATTCTCTGGAAAATGTACCTTCAACGAAGGAACGTATGGAGCGGTATAAGAGGGAGTCCGTCCCTTTGGCGTTGGAGTCGTCGAAAAAAGCCCTGGAGGATAGCCATACGGCCGTGTCGGATATTACGCATTTGATCACGGTGAGCTGTACGGGACAATTTCTTCCTGGAATGGATGTGGATTTGACTATGCGTCTCGGTTTGTCGCCGAATATCCAGCGAATGCCGCTGCAATTTCTTGGTTGTGCGGCCGGGTTGAAGGCGGTCAGCCTAGCGAGACAGATCGTGGCGGGCATGCCTTCAGCAAATGTATTGATTGTTTGTGTGGAACTCTGTACGCTACATATTCAGCCCTCCAGCCAAAGGGAGGCGTTGTTTGGCGCTTCGTTCTTCGGGGATGGTGCATCCGCTTGCGTTGTAGGCAGAGCCCGTCCTGAGCATAAGAAAGTTTTTCGGCTGGGTAAAGGGAATACAGTCCTTCTACCCGATTCCACCGATGAGATGGTATGGGAAGTCGGCAATTACGGGTTCGACTTATTTTTGTCGCCGAATATTCCTAAGCTGTTGGGCCGATACGTCCCAGCAGAGATTGAGCAAATTTTCAACGGGAAGACCTTGCCGGAGCTATGGGCCATTCATCCCGGAGGGCGAGGTATCATAGATACATTGCAAGATTTGTTCGCATTATCGGAGGAGCAAACCCGTCCTAGCCGAAATACGCTTCGTAATTACGGAAATGTATCCTCGGCTACTATCTTATTCGTTCTTGATGAATACAGACGCGAGCTGACGCCCGCGAGAACGGATACCCATCCCATATGCGGCATCGCCTTAGCTTTTGGCCCTGGACTCACCGCGGAGCTGATCGAAGTGGATTATTTTCCGAACGGGATCCCATTAGGAGCAGGCGTAGGGATATCCTATGTTTAATCGGTTGAAGCATCGTACCGCTGAGCCGGAGCTGATGGATGATTTGTCCATAGGAGGGCCCGAGCTCCGTGAAGCGTTGAGGCATCTTCGCAGGCTGAATCGGATATTTCACGCTGCACTGCCCATACTTTACGGAGTGTCCCAACTATGGATACAAGCGAATAAACCCAAAAGCTTCTCTATACTTGATGTCGGCTGCGGATCAGGCGATGTGAACCGCCGTTTACTCAAATGGGCTGATTCCAACCGGATCGATTTGGCGATCACTTTGGTTGATATTACGGAAGAAGCCTGTGAGGAGGCAAAAAGGATTTTCTATCATGAGCCTCGAGTACAGGTAATGCGCGGCAATTTGTTTGAACTTCCGGAAAAAACTGCAGACATTGTGACTGGGACACAGTTCCTGCATCATTTTACGGATGGAGAGCTTCCTCAAACTGTAAGTAGCATGCTTAAAGCATCCCGGTGGGGTATAGTGATTAACGATATCCATCGGAATTGGATTCCTTGGGTAGCCGTCTGGCTTACTTCGAGAATCGTTTCGAGAAACCGGTATATCCGGCATGACGGACCGCTCTCTGTGGCCAAAGGCTTTCAATCCTCCGATTGGCAGCACCTTCGTCAAAGCCTAGGAATTACTCGTTTCACTTATTCATGGATACCGTTATTCCGGTATGCTGTCGTCATTGGAAAGGATAGGCTGTAACTTCATTTGTCATATGGAGCTGAAGATTATGCAATCGATTCGGGATATGGCAGTGATTGGCGCGGGAATCGCTGGGAGCAGTATAGCAAAGGCTCTTGCCGATCGGGGTTGGGACGTCATTCTGATTGACGGGAATCGTTTTCCCCGTCATAAAGTCTGTGGCGAGTTTTTATCGCCGGAATCCCAAGTCATGCTGCGTTCTTTGGGTTTTCAAGAAACTGTTGAATCGCTTCAGCCTGCAAAGATTCACCAGGCACGCATTATCATGAGTAAAGGTGATACCTTAGACATTCCCCTTCCGGGCACCGCCCTAGGGATAAGCCGGTTTGCCTTGGATACAGCACTCCATCAATCGGTGATAGGGTCCGGTGTTGAATTGATCACTGGGCAAAAGGTCGCCTCTGTGACCCCCGCAGACCATGGGTATATAATTGAAACGCGACATGGCGGAAAAGAGTTTTCTTTCCATTCAAGAGCGGTAATTGCTGCTTGGGGAGGCAAAGGGGTACCAAAGGTTTTGGGTCAAAGATCTCCCGATTCAAGGTATATCGGTGTAAAATCCCATTATACAGGCATTAATTTAGGGCCGGTTGTGGAGCTTTATTTTTTCCCGGGCGGCTACTTGGGCCTCTCTCCCGTTGAGGGCGGTATGGTGAATATTGCAGCCTTGCTGAAGAAGAATACATTCCTAAACAAGGAAAAAACAGTTATCGACTGGATCTACGCCGCGGGACGAAGAAATCCGAAGCTTAAGGCTATACTAGACAAAGCCGTTCCGGTTCCCGGGACGCAAGCTGCTGTAGCACCCGTCCATCTGAATCACATTTGGTCCGCATGGGATCGGTTCCCGCTTGTAGGGGACGCGGCCGTTATGGTTCCTCCTCTCTGTGGAGACGGAATGTCCATGGCGCTGCGTTCAGCCTGCTTATGCACACCGCTTGCTGACCTTTATCTGCGAGGCGAGAGCACCGTTAACCGATGGAAATGGGAATACACTCGTTCCCTTAAGCGTGAGTTCAATGGTCCCTTGCGTTGGGGCCTTTTACTGCAATGGTTGTTCTCCTTGCCGGTATTTCCCAGGTTGATGCTGAGTATAGCGCAATCCTTCCCCGTATTGCCAGCTTCTTTAATTCGAGCAACCCGCTTGAGAGAAGGCGACCTGTAAGCGGTTCTAGACCGGTTTTGCATGGATCTGGTCGTTCTCTTGCTTCCACTTGGGTAATACACCCTCAGTCTAATTGCGACATAAACTAGGAATAAATTAGGTTGAGGGGTGAACTTGCAATGAATTACAGCACTTATTCGTATCCTGCTGACGTTACTCTTATCACCGAAATTGAAAAAGCAATCAACGGTGAATGCAGTGCCATTACTTGCTATGAACAATTAGCAAAGCACGCACCGAGTGAAGAAGCAAGAGGGTTCACAGAACTGCCGTAGATGAGTAACAAAATCGGCTTCTGTCCGTGTCGCTTGGATGAGCGGCGCAACGATTGCCTGATGTGCCATGACGAATATATTCAGGATCAAAACGTGCAACTTTTCCGGGTTTCATCGGTAATGAAGCATGCACGTCTTCCTTGGCTTGAATACCCGTTTTTTCGTCGGTGCTTAGCACGTGGATACCACATTCGACCGCATTCTTCGCATCATGATACACGTCACAAATCGGTTTTGACCTCGGCTTCGAAATGTTCCGGAACGTCAATTTTGGAATTCAGCCAACACCGGCTTTGGTGAGGCTTTAGATCCGTATCTTTTTAAAAACCGCCGAGCTGCCGCACGGAAATCGGGGCGATGATACCTTGTAAAATGGCTTCTCGAGCAAGAGCGCCAGGCGTCCAATGACTTTAAGGCAGTCCAAACTCTTCCGGTTGTTGACAGGCGAGCCTGAAACCACATTAACATTTCCCAGTTGAAGCGCTCTGAAGTAGAAAATCCAGGAAGCGCCAGTCGTTACTCCTGATAAAATCAGGAAAAGAAGCGATTTAAGGCTGATATCAAGCAGGTTGTACTGAATATTTCCCGCAAATACAATGATCCAGGCAAAAATGACAACAATTCCGGTCCGAAGGGCGGTAGCCAGGTTGGAATCTATTTTTTGAATTCCGATCTTAGCAAGAATAGAAGTGATACCGGCAAACAGCGCCGCACAAGAAGCGTAAATAACCCACATTACAAATCCTCCAAGTAGCCCACATATAAAATCTATTAGAAACGCAAAGTCAAACGACGCCAAAACGGGAGAACAAGCGCCAAACAAGATCCCTGCGGCTGGATACACCCGTTTTGACAAAAATCGATTTGATGTGATCCTGCACGGTATAGGCGGAAATATGCAGCGAAAGCGCGAGCTCCTTGGTGGACATGCCCCTGATGAGCGCATCGAGTATTTGCTTCTCGCGCTCGCTCAGTTCGCAGGCTTCGACCATACGGCGCAGCGTATCTGCCGGTCCGGCTGGCTAGAACGATACGGCAAGCCGAGGACCGTCCGCCGGTCCGTGCAATCAATTGACTTGCGCGAATGGTC
>NZ_JNVM01000023.1 GCF_000722545.1 Paenibacillus tyrphae | reverse complement strand
CCCGCGCCTGCGCCCGCTCCCGGCTGCGCCCCAACGGGCGTCCCCTCTCCACCGTCGGGTTTCGCCCCGATCAGCAAGCTCGCCGTATCGCGAAGCTGTTGAACAAGCTGCCGTACGGTTTGCAGCAGCTCGCGGCTTTGCGGCGACAGCGAAGCGTTCCCTTCCAGCTCGCGTCCTGCAAGCTGTCCGAGCTGATCCAAGACCTCATGAAACGGCGGACCCTGCACCGCCTGCCGCACCGATGCTACCGTCTCCGGAGTCAGCGGCAGTCCTTTTTGAAACGCGATGACCGCCGAAGAAAGCCATGCTTCTTGCTGCATATTCGGAGGCATTTGAGCCTGCAGCTTCGCAAACGCCTGTATATTCTCTTTCGTCAACGCAACTCCGGCCTGATTCAGAAGCTGCACCAACTGCCGGTTTGCCGGAGAATCAGGGAGTCCCATCGTTTTCACGATATCCGCAAGAGATCCGTCCGATATTTGCATGTTCGACTGCAGCGGCTTAAGGACCACCTGTCCGCCCGACGATTCCGGCTGCACTTGAAGCATCGTCACTTCCCCCGGCTTCAGTGGCGCTTCGAGCTGTGCCCGCACCTGCACCCCGCCGATATTAACCACAGCATCCTGCTCCGGTCCGACTTGAAGCACCATGCCCTTCACCACTTGCCCGACCTTGAGCTCCAAAGCTTTCGGCTCCGCCGCCTGCGCGTCGCCCGTCAATCCCCGGATCAATCCGCTGATATTCATCGCTGCCGCTCCTTCCATCTATACAAATAAAGCCGGCCTGGGCACCGCTTGAACGACTCCCTGCCGGCTGCATTTCCGGTTCACTGTATATATCGGCTAACCGCCGGGCTTTTTTCAGCGCAGACTTGCAATTGCTAGAACAGCACCTGCTGTTCGTAAACGATGTTTCTTAGAAACGTTTTGCGATGCATCGGCGACGGACCATACTCCGTCAGACGCTCCCGATGCATTTTTGTCGCATATCCTTTATGTATCGCAATGCCGTACTCCGGAAATTTCATATCCCATTGCAAGCACATGCGGTCCCGAGTCACCTTGGCAATAATGGAAGCGGCCGCGATCGACTGGCTTAAAGCATCACCGTGTATAACGGCAAGCTGCTCCACGTCCACATCGACTTTCTCGGCATCGACAAGCAGCGAATCGGGAACGGGGGCCAGTTGTTCGACCGCACGTTTCATCGCGAGCCGTGCCGCCTGCTTAATATTGATCCGTTCGATCGTGTCGACGTCCGCTACCCCGATGCCGATGGACAGCGCCTCCTGGCGGATCACATCATATAAAGCTTCCCGCTTCTTCTCGCTTAACTTCTTCGAATCGTCGACGCCTTCGAGCACCAGACCTTTTGGCAAAATAACCGCTGCAGCCACCACATCGCCGAATAAGCAGCCACGTCCGACCTCATCAACTCCGGCCACGAGCGTCCTTCCTCGACCCCAGAGCTCTTGTTCGTATTCCAGCATTTCCTCACCCGCATTTCCTGCACCAAAATTCGACCTTGTCATTCGCCATGATGTTCCATTATACCGCAGGATTCGGGACCTGCCTATCCCCTTACGCATAAAACCGCGAATTCAAGCTTTTTCTCGTCTCGTCCAATAAATGTAAAATCATGTTTTTCCCTTCTGCCGTCAACGTATAGTGCTCTGTGGAACGACCCGGGTCTACGAACAAACGGTCGTTATTATGAGCAAGCCAAAAGTACAGCAGGTGCTCTCTGCCATCCTTCAAGTTCAGAGCCATCAACATGTCGGGGGGGCGAATGTCCAGCTTGGCCGTCTCCGCAGATGCTTCCTGTATCGCTTCGAGAAACTGTCCGATCGCATCCCGAGAAACGATCGAACCTGTATTGCCCGACGAATCGGTAACGATCAGGCTCACAATATCTTCCGCCTGAATATGATGCGGCTGGCCCCACGTCCGTTTTTCGGCGGCAAAATCTTTTCCCGCCTCGTCATTGCAAGCACTGAGCAATCCGATGCCGAATAAAGCGGCGGCAACGGCCATCCGCATCCTTACTTTCCATCCGTTCATTCCGTTCATTTTCTCCCGCCTTTCAGCAGCCCTACTTATAAATACAGGACGTCGTACGCAGCCGTTTTGTTTCTTCCCTCAACCAAAAATTTTCAGAGCCTGTCTATTACGAATCCAAAAAAAACAAAAAGGACCCGATTACGGAGAACCATAATCAAGTCCATGAACTATGCTATGAATTGCCGAACTCACTGCAAGGGAGGAGGACAGAAGGAGATAATATAAATACATATTTTTGTATAAATATGCATTATTTAATATAAAAACTCCTAGGCGTGCAACATCATCGCTTCATTATAACTGCTCATCATCCGGGACACGGTTACCAATTTGTAGTTATTGCCAATCAAAAGCGGAAGCAGCATCTCGATAGCTTGTACCGTCTGGCTGCGGTCCTCGTCCGGATCGTCTCCGCTGCCGTCGTGAAATAAAATAATATCACCCGTTTGCAGCGTTTCCAGCACTCGCTCCACAATTGTCTCAGCGCCCGGGAGACTCCAGTCCTTCGTGTTTTGATGATCCGGCCATATCACCGTATGGAGCCCGAGCCGATCGGCCGCCTCGACGGTATGCTTATTGAATTCGCCGTATGGAGGGCGAAACAAGGAGGGCTCTATTCCTGTAATTTCTCGAATAATTCCGTTCGTCGTCTCCAGCTCGTTATAAACATCCTGCCTTTCGCATTCGGGCAAAACCGGATGGCTGTACGTATGGTTCCCTATTTCGTGCCCTTCTTCAACAATCCGGCGAAGGAGATCCGGGTATTGCTTGGCATAGGAACCAATGACGAAAAAAGTGGCATAAGCCTGATGCTTCTTAAACAAATCCAGAATTTGCGGAGTATAGACCGGATTCGGACCGTCGTCGAACGTGAGCGCGAGCTGTCGTTCCCGCGAAGGCAATTGATAGATGATCATCGGAACTCTCCCTTCCAAGAGGAAAATAACAAGGAGAGGCGTTCGCTTCCTCTCCGAAAGCACGAGGTCCTCGGGTAGGATCGTCGCTATCGCTTCGATGCCATCGGCGTCTCGGATAACCGTTGGTACAAGACGTTGCCTAACTCCTCCGCTACCCGGTACACGGCCAGTATACTTTCCACGTGGGTTTCAAGAGCATCCTGATTCAATAAAGGGCCAATGACAAAGCCGTTGTCCGCTCCCTCAAGCTCGTAAGAATTCGACCGCAATTGGAACCCCCGCAAAGAAGCGTTCATTTTAAAATGATTTTCGCGTGCCCGCAAATTGCTAATCAACGGGGAATCCGTCCGGTTCACGCGTCCCGCTCCGGTGCAGTTCACCAAGATATCTGCCGTCAGCTCGATTTTCCCCTCATGTCCGTCCGTCTCGATATACAACCGCCCGTCTGCCTTGCTGTCAATATGGGTAATTTTTGCCTGCGTGGCGGTGACAAGCCCTTCCACTACAAACCGGGCAGCGATTTCGATATACTCACGCGCCGACGGGCGCTGACCGCCGGATGTCAGAGCTTCGTTCTCTTCCCCTTCGAAGACGCCGCCCGGCAAATATCCGCTTGAGGAAACGACATTGATGCTGCGCACGGCAGAGAGCAGCTCCGAACGGTTCGACAAAAAATAAATCGCCTCAATCGCCGAAGCGTTCGAGCCTGCGATCAAGATGTCCAGCTTCCGGTCGAACGCTTTGGCTCGCTTCGCAACCGCCTGTTCCAGACCGGCATAGGCATCCTCGTATAAATCGTGGATATACCCCTCGTCGACGCTCAAGCCGAAGCTATTGCTGCGCGGAATGCATCCCGTCGCCAGCACGAACGCCCGGCTATGAAAGCTTGAATCGTCAGCCAGCCGGATCGTAAAGCCGGAATCCTCCGGTTCGACATCCGTTACCTCTCCTGTAACGAACCCAACCTTGGCCAAATTTCGCTCTTCCGCCAGCTGCACCGTTTGGCGAAGCAAGCGCTCGACGTAGAAGCCGAACAGCTTCCGGGGCACATAAAGCTCGTCTACCTGCCCACTTTCGAGCTGCTCCTTATAGCGAAATATCCAAGCCTGCAGCAATCGATCTTCATGATGCACGCCTTCATGGACAAGTTCCTTATAATGCAGCGACAGCCAATCCCGAAACTCTTTCGGCGTCGATTGGGCAGCCGGTTCGATCAGCAAAAATCCGGACGGGCTTTGTTTCCCGTAAGGAATCCCGCGTCCGAATTCGCCGAAACGGTCAATCATGACGATTTCGATCGGCTTTTCTCCCGTTTCCTTGCCCGCTTCCAGCAATCGGTTCAATACGTGGATGACCACACGGCTTCCCGACAACCCTCCGCCGGCGACAACCAAATCCGCATGATTAAGGTTTATCATCGTTTCTCTCCCGCTCCTTTTTTTAACTATCTTTTCCTCGCAATCTGTCGATATAAATCCCCGGATTCGATCCTTCGATATCGATAGCGCCCACAACCCGCGCGTAGAACGGAGCCGCCTCCTTTGGACCGCCAATAATGGCATAGGCGTAGCCCATATCCGCCATCGCATGCAAGCAATGGAGCAGCAGCGCTTTGCCCACCTGTCCGCCCCGGTAAGCTTCGCCCACCCCGATCGGACCGAAAAAATTCCGGTATGTCGCTTCGTAGCAAGCAAACCCGATAATTTCGCCGTCCCGGGTGGCGATAAAGCTGCTGACTGGAGAATTGGAAAACGTGACGTCACACTCGCTCATCCAGCCTTTGCTGAAATGGGTTTCCACCCATTCCAGCACCTGATTTTTTTCGTAAGCTCTCGGACGGCGCACCAGGATACCCTTCTCACGCAGTGCGTTAATATAATCCTCCAACGGAGGCAGTTCATAAAGCTTCACTAGTCTGTCCATCATTTCCACGATCGCTTCACCTCAAAATGATTTTCAATATTACATCGCCGAATACGTCCGCTCGCGCGTCTCAACCGTAACAAGGTTCCGGACCCATTTGCCTTTCCGGATGCGGTAAAGCGTCATGCACGCCTTCACAAGATCTTCCATGATGACCAGAATAAAAATTTGCGGCAAGCTCCACTTCAAGACGAATGCGCCCACTAAAGCAAGCGGAATACCGATCAGCCATTGTCCGGTAAAATCAATCACCAATCCCGCCTGCAAGTCTCCTCCGCTGCGCAGCACCCCGCTGATCCCGACGGCATTGATCGTTTTCAGCCAAAACGTGAGCGCCATGATCAGATACACTTGGAACGCCGTATCGATTAACGAGTCGTCGATCGCCCCGTACAACCCGATAATCGGGCGGTAAAACAATAACAGCAGCAAACCAAGCGCCAACGACAGCAAAAGACTGATGATGAGCATCCCTTTAGCCTGCTCAATTACCGCACTAAAGCGCTGTTGTCCAAGAGTATGTCCCAGAAGCACGGCTGTCGCCGTTGCGCATCCTTGTTCAAAAGCGGCACTGAAAGAATCGACGGTCGCCATCATCGACATAATAGCCAGTGCTTCGGTGCCGATCTTTCCGTAAATGACATGATACAAGAAGATACCCGTAGACCAGATGAAGCCGTTGACGGTAGCCAGCACGGATATTCGGATAAACTGTAGTAGACGATCTTTGCTGATATAACGGATGAAATCGTTCGGAACGAACGCCAGGGGGTGTTTTATGAAGTAAATCATTGCAGTCAGCAGCAAAGCCTCTGCCACACTGCTGATCAGCGTAGCATAGGCAGCCCCCATGATGCCTAACTGGGGAAACCCGGCTTTTCCAAAAATAAGCAGGTAGTTAAGCAGTACATTCAAGGCAACGCCTCCGATGCTGAAGTACATCGCTGTGGAAGCTTGTCCGATGGCTCGAAGGCCGACGCCAAACACGTTGACAATCGCTAAAAAAATGACACTTAACGAAATGACGCCCAAAAACTTCGATGCGATACTGGTAAGATGGCTATCTGATGTGGCCAGCCCCATAACGACCGCCGGATTGGCGGTAAAGAAGAGCAGAACCGGCAGCACGACAAGCGCAAACGCCATACCGAAACTGAGACCTAGAATTCCTTTTACGCCGGAAAGATTGTTCGCTCCCCAATATTGGGCGGCCAGAACGCCGCAACCGCTGCTGAGGCCGACGAGGAGCACAATCGGAATCATCATCGCTTTGCTGACAATACCGACCGCAGCCACTTCGGTTTGTCCCAGCGTCCCGACCATAAGGACGTCCGACAAATTCCGCGACGACAGCATAAGCACCTGAATAATGACAGGAATCGCCGTCGTAATAAAACTGACGAAAAATGCTTTGTCAAAGCCAAAAAGCTTTTTTGTTTTCATCCTGGTTCTCCCTATCGTATGTCTGTTCATCCTTTCGCCGACTGTTTTGCAGATATCGGCGAAACTTTATCGCCGTCACTAGTTCTCGTATTCCCGCTAAGCACTCACTCCTTTTATGGTTTATTCTCCATCTCCGGTTTCCCCTAACCTCCATCAGGGAAACTCTCTCTTCTAATCCAATAAATAGTAAACACTATTTATTAAAAGGATATTATCAAATTTTTCCCATTGGATCAATAGGTTTTTATGGATTTAAATTGTATAATTTTTAATAAGAGAACCGTTGTTCATCGAGGATTGAAAATTAGAAAAGCCTCTTGCGCCATAACGCAGAGGCGGACTCTTGAAAACAAAACGTACTTTTTTCCGGTCAAAAAATCGGCAGTACATGGAAAAACACATTCGGCGAAGCAATTCGAAAATAGTAGCTGCTCCAGCCCGCGCCTTTGTTGTTAAAACGATTGCGCTGGCCGAACACCAACCGCTCCTGTTCCAATTCTTCGAGTTTATCGACTTTTCCCTCCGCATAATCCAGCAGTCGCGCGCTTGCGCTCTCCAACCTCGTCAAAACGCCGCCATAGCGAATATCGAGTACTTCCCATCCAAAAGGCTTATACATCGCGTGCCATTGGTTCCGATGGGCGATCCGCAGCGCGTTGACGCGTCGGGAAAGCTCGGGAAGCACATTCAGGGCCGCATCTTTAAGCTTTTCCAGTTGACCGTTGTCGTAAGCCTGCTTCAGTTCGATGCCCAATTGACTTTTTAACGCCAGCACTCTGCACAATTGTTCCGGCACCTCGAACAAATAGTCAAGATCCGCCTCGGGATTGCGTCGCTCATGAATCGCTTGTTCCAACTGCGCATAATGCTCCGACAGCTCCAAACCCTCGATCTGCTTGTCGAACAACCCCAACAGCACATCCTGCCACAGCAAAAACTTGGACGGATTGCTCTGCTCCGTATTGTCCGGCACGCTCCCCGGCGTTTCATCCAAATATTTCAGATGGAGGAACGCTTCCGCATCAATGCCCGTACAAAACTTCACTCTTTGATGTAATTGTTCCGTGCTCACCTCCTCGGCGTAAGCATGTTCCGCATACAGCTGAATGCCGAGCAGCGCATTGAAGTGGTTATTTTCCATGCCATCGTCGCCCCACATGGCCGCATGCACCTGCTTCACGCCCTCTTTTTTGCAAGCTTTCAAGGCTGCGTCGGAAGTTCTCAAAGAAAGCCCGTAGTTCGTACCGAAGCAGTTCCACGTCCAGATGCCGCCAAGGAAAATCGGATTTTGACCCCGGCCCAATTGACGATGAAGATCAATCAGATACGAATAGTCCTTTTCTTCCGTATGGAAAAAGTCCCAGTAAACTAACCGTACGTCATTCGGAATCACGTTCACCATTTCCTCGGGAAGCTCCACGTTTTTCACGAACACGTAATGGTCGCCATGGGCCTTGGAGGCCATCTTCAAGAACATATCTCCGTACATGCATGGCTCCAAGCCGAGCTTGTGCGCAATTTCGCGCACCTTGGACAAGTGCCGGATCATCACGTCGAACCGGTCCTTATAACCGAAACGGTCCAGGTATTTCCCCCTTCCCAGCTCCTCCGCTTCGTCCATGCCGATGTTCACTTTTTTACTGCGAAACGGAGCGGTAGCGGTTGCAAGCATTTTCTCAATCAGCTCGTACGTCGGCTCATATTCGGACAGCAGTACGCCCCTCGTGTCCCGGTAGTGCGCCGCCTGCTCCCATTTCAAAAACTCCTCCAGATGCGCGTAAGTCTGAATGCTGGGATAAGCTTCGATACCAAAGATGTCGGCGTAGTCGTCAATCGCTTTCAACTCGGCGTACGAATATCTCCCCCGCATGTAGCCGAAATAAGGCTCGCCCTCCAGCTCATACACGTCTTCCATGTAAAGAACCATCGAATTAAGCCCCATCAGTGCGAGCTTGCGGATCCATTCCTTAAAGCTGTCTGCCGTCAATACCGCATTGCGGGACAAGTCGAACTGCGGCCCGATCGCATCGAACTGCGGATGCTCCTCGATATGGAACGATTCTTTCTCGCCGTAATGCTGAATAAACAACCCTAATGCACGAAAAAATTCATGCTTTTTTCCATAGCGGATCGTTCCTTGCCCCTGTTCCAGATGAACCTCCAACACATTCGGCGTCCGCTCCACACGCACCGGAATTCCGTCATCCGACAGCGTAAACCGCAGCTCCTCCGCCAACAGCCCGATCCCGGCAGACAGCTCTTCCGTTTGCCCTTCAAACTTTATTCTCATCGCTTATCCCTCCAAACTGGTATGGATACAAAAAAATATTGATATGTAACATTATTACGTATATTATTATATTGCGAGGAATTATATTACGTCAACGAATAAATCACAAGCAGGTGAAGGTCATGAACAATGCCGGTGTATTGCTGCAAAGCATGCTCGATACGCTGCATCCGGCTGAAAAACGGGTAGCCGAGTATATTCTGAAACACCAACAGCAAATTAGCCAAATTTCCGTGCAAAAGCTCGCCGAAGATACAGAAACGAGCGTAGCGACGGTCGCCCGGCTTGCCCAACGCGCCGGCTTCAGCGGATACCGCGAGCTAAAATTCGCACTGCTTTCTACCACGGCCGCCATTCCGAAGGAAGACGATCATTTTGACGATATTCGTCCCGGCATGGAATCCGCTCAAGTGATCCAACAGCTTACCTGTTGGGCGAAGAAATGCATCGAGGATACCGCGCAGGTTCTTTCCCCCGAACAGGTGGAGAGGGCCGTTACTGCGCTGCTCAACGCTTCAAAAACGGCTTTTTTTGGAGTAGGCAGCTCTTCTTTCGTCGCGATGGACGCCTCTTTCAAGTGGATTCGCCTGAACCGGTGGAGCTTTGTTTACAGTGATCCTCAAGTCATGCTGCTTTCCGGTGTCATGCTTCAGCCGGGCGATGTGCTGGTTGCTATCTCTTATTCCGGCAAAACAAAGGAAACGCTCGAAGTGGCTGCGATGGCCAAGGAACACGGGGCCACGGTAATCAGCATCACGCAGGTCGGCAACAATCCGCTTCATCAGATGGCGGATATCGGGCTTTGGGTCACGGCGACTGAAGCGGGGATGAAACGGGGCGACATCGGTTCGCGTCTGGCGCAAACCCATGTGATCGATATTTTATACATGTCCATGATCAGCCGTAACTTTACCGACGCCGTCATGCAGTTGGAAGAAACCTACACCATGGTGCGCCAAAAAAGGAAGGACTAAACCAAAAGCAAATGGAGGCGTTGCACATGACGGAGCGCGAACGGAGCGCCGGCAGGCTGGTGCTCAAAGGGACGATCCTCGACGGGAGCGGCAAAGATCCTTTTAGCGGTTATGTCACCGTCGAGCAGGGCCGGATCGCAAGTGTATTTCCCGTAGAAGAAGCACCTGCGGAAGTTATGGCTCAGCTTGATTCTAGCGGCGCACGGGTGCTTGATTTCGGCAAGGCATACCTGACCCCCGGCTTGATCGACATTCATCTTCACGGGGGCGCTGGCGCGGATGTCATGGACGGCAGCGCCGACAGCCTGATTCGAATGCTCCGCTACTATCTCTCCCATGGCACAACCTCGATTCTCGCCACCACCTTAACGGCTTCGAAGCCGGACATTGACCGGGCGCTTGCCGCTGCTTTTTCCGTGCAGCAAACGGAGCGCATCGGCCAGGTGATCCAGGGCGTCCATCTCGAAGGACCGTTCCTCAGTCCCAAATGGCCGGGCGCCCAGCATCCGCAATGGATCTGCAATCCGCAGACCGACTGGCTTCGCGAATGGGCTTTCCGGTTCCCCGGGTTCATTCGTATACTGACGCTCGCCCCCGAACTGGAAGGAGCCGAAGAAGCCATTGCTTATGCCTTGGAGCAAAATATCATCGCCGCTTGCGGACATTCCGACGCTACCTACGATCAGGTGCGGACCGCCATCGGCTGGGGAATTTCCCACGCCGTCCACTGCTGCAATGCCATGCGCCCGTTTCATCATCGCGAACCGGGGGTTGTGGGAGCGGTGCTTCTGCACGACGAGTTGAGCACCGAAATCAATGTAGACGGGTATCATCTGCATCCGGCGGCAGTGGAATTGATTTTAAGACTAAAGCAGGACCGCGTCTGTGTCATTACGGATTCCATGCGCGCCGCGGGAATGACGGACGGCGTCTACCATTTGGCCGGACTGGAGGTGCACGTCGAACAAGGGGCTGCCCGCTTCGCCGACGGCACGATTGCCGGAAGCACCATTCCTTTGGTGCAATCGGTACGAAATCTCGTACAGAAGCACGGCAAATCGCTGCCGGAGGCGGTGAAGCATGCGACCTCGATTCCGGCGGGAATCGTAAAGCTGCACAGCAAGGGACATTTAAAGGCCGGGTACGACGCTGACCTTGTCGTGCTGGAGCCGGAAGGTCTGCAAGTGAAGCGTGTCATGCTTGGTGGGGATTGGTATGATTCCGAGACCCATGATTTTGCCTAAACGAAGAGAAGCATCAGTTCACAAGCGTTCATTTCAAGGAGGGGCTCGCTTTGAAATCCATTGGTGTCATTCAGGCCATTTACCGGTATCCCGTTAAGTCCTTTCAAGGGGAACGCCTGAGCGCGGTCGATATCGAGCGGTACGGATTATACGGGGACAGAGGGTATGCTTTTATCGATCATACACGTTCAACCGATGCTTCCCGGTCCAACAAAAAGCTGAACGCCAAATTTGTTCCGAAGCTGCTCGCTTACTCCAGCAAATATGTCGCGGACCGATCCGACAACGAATTTCCGCCCATACAGGTAACGGCCCCCGACGGCCGTATATTTCAATGGGATGAGGAGCTTTTTGAAGAAATTCGGGCCGTCGTTTCTCCGCGGGAAATATCTCCCCGGAAGTATTCGCCTGAGCATGACGACCTGCTGGGGGTTGATGAAGCAAGCATTTTGATTGCCACGGATGTTTCTCTGGCCGAGCTGGAAAAAATCATTGGTGTGGAGACCGACATGCGCAGGTTCAGGCCCAACTTCGTCATTCGTTACGACGAACCGCAGCCCTTTGAGGAATTTGATTGGATTGGGAAAACCGTCCGAATCGGAGATACGAAACTGGAGATATACAAAAAATGCCATCGATGCAGTATGGTAAACGTAGATCCGGACCATAATACCGTCAATCCGACCTTCCTAAAGCATATTGCCAAGCATCTGGATGCCTGCTTTGGGGTGTATGCCAGAGTCATTCGGACCGGAACCGTTACCGCTGGCGATCCCGTTTATTTGCTCGACTGAATTTCAAATAAAAAAGAGCGATTCGTTCCTTTACGAATTCGCTCTTGCCGGATAAATTTTATAACGTTCCCCATGCGCGCCGTGCCTCTCATAGCGCGCGTTGCGGCGTTTAGGGTTGCTCATTCATGATCAGGTTGTGCACATCGTCAGGCGCTTCGAGACTAATGCGTCCCAGCTTGCCCGCCCTCAGTTCGCGCAGAATGGCGAGCGATGCCTTCTCCAGATCCACCCGTCCCCCGCTCATCAGGGCGCCGCGCTTGCGGCCTACGGCTTCCATCAGAGCCACAATGGCATCGGTGTCTGCCGGGTCTTGCGGAATCTCGTCAACCCCGAAACGTTCTTTGACCGCTTGCGCGTAATGCTCCGTCAAATAACGCATGGCGAACAGAGCAACTTCCTCCACCTGCAAAATCTCTTCTTTGATCGCTCCGGTCGCTGCCAAACGCAGTCCGACCAACTGATCTTCGAACTTCGGCCACAAAATCCCGGGCGTATCGAGCAGTTCCATCTCCGTGCCGACTTTAATCCACTGCTGACCTTTGGTTACCCCCGGCTTGTCTCCGGTTGCGGCGATTTTACGTCCGGCCATCCGGTTGATCAGGGTCGACTTTCCAACATTCGGAATTCCGACGATCAAGGCGCGGATCGCTCTCGGGTTCATCCCTTTGCGCAGCTGCGCCTGAATTTTCTCCGACAGCAGCTCCTTGCTGCGCTGCATAATTTCTTTCACCGGATTGCCGCCTACGGAATCGATCGGGATCGCTTTCAATCCTTGTTCGGCGAAAAACTCAATCCACTGCCGAGTAACCTCCGGGTCCGCCAAATCATGTTTGTTCAGCAGTACCAAGCGCGGTTTATTTTGCAAAACTTCATCGATCATCGGGTTTCGGCTGGATAACGGTACCCGCGCATCCAAAAGCTCGATCGCCATATCAATCAGCTTCAGCTTCTCTTGGATTTGCCGCCTTGCCCGTGTCATGTGACCCGGAAACCATTGGATCGTCATCTGAGTCACCTCAATCTGTTTACCTACTGCCGGTTCGGACTATTGAAATGAACCAGGCTAATTTTATTGAACGGCCAGAATATCAGGTCGGCACGTCCGACAATTTTATCATAATTGACAAAGCCTACAGACGGGTCGCGGCTATCCGAGCTGTTCGAACGGTTGTCGCCCATCACGAATACGCTGCCCTCGGGGACTGTCTGCTCCGGGAAATTTCTTGTGTTATAGGGTCTCCCTTCCGAGGCGGCTTTATCCAGTGCCGGCTTCAGATAGGTTTCGTCCACCAATTGGTTGTCCACATACACCTTGTCGCCTTCGACTTTAACCTTTTGGCCCGGCAAGGCAATGACGCGCTTTATGTAATCTTTGTCTTTGGTTGCATGAAACACGACGACTTCCCCGTGCTCCGGCTTCCCGAACTTGTAAATAAACTTATTGACGATGAGCCGCTCTCCCGTATAGAAATTCGGCTCCATGGAAGGCCCTTCCACAATGAACGGGGCGAAAACGAGCCAGCGTATAAAAAACACGAGGGCCGCCGCAATCAGCAGCGCTTTGATCCATTCCCAAGCTTCGTTTTTGACGGGATTCGTTTTTTCTACGGTTTGATCCTGCTCCATTAGCTTTCCTGCCCTTTCGCCAGAGTGGGGTAAAAAACGAAAAGGGACTTGGTGTGCAAGCCCCTTTGTTTTCGTTATCGAATCTCTTGAATTCTTGCTGCCTTACCGCGCAGACCGCGAAGATAGTAGAGCTTCGCGCGACGGACTTTACCACGGCGAGCCACTTCAATCTTATCGATCTTCGGAGTATGAATCGGGAACGTTCTCTCAACGCCGACACCGTAAGAAATTTTTCTTACTGTGAACGTTTCGCTGATTCCGCCGCCGCGGCGCTTAATAACAACGCCCTCGAACAGCTGGACACGCTCGCGCGAACCCTCGATAACCTTAACATACACTTTCAAAGTGTCGCCAGGACGAAAGCTCGGAATGTCGCTGCGCAGTTGTTCCTTCGTAATCTCTTGGATCAAGTTCATGGATGACTCCCTCCTTCCACACAGGTGTTCATGCCGCTGCTAATAGATGTCGGTTCTTCGATGTCACGCGCAGAGGACCACCGTATTCAAGCAAATTGCCACAACGTTTTATATATTAGCATAAACTCGAGGGAAACACAACCAATTTCTTTGTTGTAAGATGAAGGATCGTTCTATTTTTGCAAATCGATCCGTTCATGTCGGATGCTTGGCGATCTCTTCCAGACATTATTCCCGTTAAAACGAAAATGTATTCCATCCGCCAAATTAAAAAACCGTCTTGTCTCATGCTCCTGCGCATGACGCAAAACGGCTCTTCCTGAGGCCCGTCATTCCGGCTTACCTGGGGCTTCTTGCCCGGAACGCTCCTGCGCTTCCCATTCGTCAAGCCAGCGGCGTTCTTTAGGCGTGAGCTCGATTCCCGCCAGCAAATCCCGACGTTTCCTCCATGTGCGCTCCAGCGACTGCTTTCTGCGCCATTCCTCGATATTCCCATGGTGGCCGGAGATCAGCACTTCGGGAACCTCCCAGCCGCGGAAATTCGCGGGACGGGTATAATGAGGGTATTCCAGCAGGCCGGTGCTGAACGAGTCCGTCACCGCCGACGTTTCGTTGCCCAGCACGCCGGGAAGCAAACGTACGACGCTGTCGATCACGACCATCGCCGGCAGCTCTCCCCCGGTCAGCACATAATCGCCGATGGACAGCTCGTCCGTCACCAAGTGCTCGCGGATTCGCTCGTCATAGCCTTCGTAGTGTCCACAGACGAAGATCAAATGCCGCTCCGCCGAAAGCTCCTCGGCTTTTTTCTGCGAGAACGACTCGCCTTGAGGACACATCAGGATCACGCGGGGCTTCGATTCGAGTCCGGAGGTTACATCTTCAACCGCAGCGAACAGCGGCTCCGGCTTCAGCACCATTCCGCCGCCGCCCCCGTACGGATAGTCGTCCACCGTATTGTGCTTGTTGTTCGCGTAATCCCGAAAATTGACCGTATTCAGCTCGACTAATCCTTTTTCCCGTGCCTTCCCCAAAATACTCGAAGCAAAGACCCCGTCGAACATCGCCGGAAAAAGCGTCAGCACATCGATTCTCATAGGTCAAGCAAGCCTTCCATCAGGCGGACTGTAACCTTCTTCTCGTTTATGTCGACGTTCAGCACAACATCGTCGATATAAGGGAGCAGCAGCGGTTTGCCGGCCGGACGCTTGACGACCCATACGTCATTGGCCCCAGGCGACAAAATTTCCGAGATCGCACCCAGCTCTTCGCCTTCTTCCGTGACGATTGTACAGCCGATAATTTCGTGGTAGTAGTACTCGTCTTCAGGAAGCTCGGATAAGTATTGCTCTTCGACTTTTAACAGCCAGCCCTTATATTTTTCCACTTCGTTGATGTTCGTGAAGCCTTGGAATTTGATGATGAACATGTTTTTTTGCTCTCGGGCCGCTTCTACTGTAACAGGAAGCTGCGTCCCTTGTTCGGGATGGACAAATACCAGCTTGCTGCCTTTGGCAAAGCGCTCGTCCGGAAAATGCGTTTCCGGGACGATCTTAAGCTCGCCGCGGATGCCATGCGTATTTACAATTTTCCCAACCGTATATAACTTTTCGCTCATAGGACCCTCCCGGGTTTGGAATAGGAGCTTATAAGAAGAGAAAAGAGTTAGGAGTAGCTCCTAACTCTCATGTTTCCCTTATGACACGATTTCAACCGAAACGCGTTTCGGTTCTTTCACTGCAGCGGATGTGACTACGGTGCGGAGCGCCTTGGCAATACGTCCTTGCTTGCCGATTACCTTGCCGACATCGTCGGAGTGTACCGACAGCTCAAACGTAATGCTGCGGTCGTCCTCGACCGTATTCACGCGTACTTCTTCAGGATGATCCACCAACGCCTTGGCGATAACGGTAATAAGATCCTTCATCGTACCCTCCGAATCTTACAGATTACTTCTGCAGTTTAGACTCGTGAAATTTTGTCAAAATGCCAGCTTTGCTGAACAGGCTGCGAACCGTATCGGAAGCTTGTGCACCGTTTTGGAGCCATTTCAGTGCTTTTTCCTCGTCGATATTCACAACGGCTGGTTGAGCAACCGGATTGTATGTGCCAATCTCTTCAATGAAACGACCGTCACGCGGGGAACGGGAATCCGAAACCACCACGCGGTAGAAAGGAGCTTTGTGAGCGCCCATACGCTTCAGACGAATGCGAGTTGCCATGTATATCACCTCCCCAATAGAGTTAAACATCATTTATCTCAAAACGGGAATTTCATCCCGCGTCCGAGCTTCTTGAGGTTCTTCAGCTGCTTGGCCCCTTTGGGTCCCATCATGCCGGAGAACTGCTTCATCATTTTGCGCATATCTTCGAACTGCTTGATGAACCGGTTGACATCCTGCACGGAATTGCCGCTGCCCGCAGCCAGACGCTTGCGCCGGCTTGGACTAAGCAGATCCGGATTTTGCCGTTCTTCCTTGGTCATCGACTTGACGATCGCGGCGACGCGAGCCATTTGCTTATCGTCGACCTTGACGTCCTTCATGCCTTTGATCTTGCCCGCGCCCGGCAGCATGTCGAGCAATTGGTCCAGCGGACCCAGCTTCTTGACCTGCTCCATCTGCTCCAGGAAGTCATCAAACGTGAATTCAGCAGTACGCAGCTTGCGTTCCATTTCCTTCGCCTTGTCGGCGTCGATGCTCGCTTGCGCTTTCTCGATCAGCGTGAGCATATCGCCCATGCCGAGAATCCGCGAAGCCATCCGTTCCGGATGGAACGGTTCGAGCGCATCCAGCTTCTCGCCCATGGCAGCAAACTTGATCGGACAGCCGGTAACGGCTTTGACCGAAATCGCCGCCCCCCCGCGCGTATCGCCGTCGAGTTTCGTCAGCACGACACCTGTCAGCTCGAGCTGCTTATGAAAGCTTTCGGCCACGTTGACGGCATCTTGCCCGGTCATCGCGTCGACTACCAGCAAAATCTCGTCGGGGCTGACCGCTTCAACGATTTGCTTCAATTCGTCCATCAAGCTTTCGTCGATGTGAAGACGACCCGCGGTATCGACGATCAAATAATCGTTGTTATGATCCTTCGCATGCTGCAGCGCCTGCTTCGCAATCTCGACTGGGCTTACTTTGTCGCCCAGCGAGAACACCGGAACCTTTAACTGCTCGCCCAGCACTTGAAGCTGTTTGATCGCAGCCGGACGGTAGATGTCCGCTGCCGCAAGCAGCGGCCGATGGTTTTGCTGGAGCAGCAGCTTCGCGAGCTTGCCGGTCGTCGTCGTTTTCCCCGCGCCCTGCAGACCGACCATCATAATGACCGTCGGCGGCTTGTTCGCCCGCGCCAGCTTGCTCTGCGTCCCGCCCATCAAGGCCGTCAGCTCTTTATTTACAATATCGACGACAACCATCGCCGGGGTAAAGCTTTGCAGCACTTCTTGTCCAATCGCCTGTTCCTTCACCTTGGCGATGAATTCCTTGACGACCTTAAAGTTGACATCCGCCTCAAGGAGCGCAAGCCGTACTTCCCGCAGCGCTTCGTTTACATCGTCCTCGGTCAGCTTGCCTTTTCCTCTAAGCTTACTGAATACACTTTGCAGCCGGCTGGATAGTCCTTCGAATGCCACAGGTCGTCACCACCTTCCGGAGGGAATATGTTAATCCAATTCGTTAAGATTTTCCATGACGGCCTGAATCTCCATACGTTGAGGCTCCGGCAGACCGCCGCTAAGCGCCTCAAGCTGCCGCAGAAGCCGCTGCCGCTCTTCATGCTTCTCCAAGAGCCGCAGCTTGCCTTCATATTCCTCAAGCACGGATTCGGCCCGTTTAATATGCTCGTAAACCGCTTGACGGCTGATGCTGAATTCCGTTGCGATCTCGCCAAGCGAATAGTCGTCGTGAAAATAATGCTTCAAAAACATTTGCTGCTTTTCTGTCAGCAGCCGTTCGTAGAAATCGAACAGCAGATTAATCCGATTCGTCTTTTGAAGGACGTTTTCCTCCGTCATTCGTGCCTCACCCCCGTTAAGGTAAAACACTTTACAGCAAATCAACCTCACTTATCATACTGAAATTGAAGAGGGATGTCAAGCTTTTCTCCTTGTCAGGTCAAAAGCATAGCTGCAGCAGCGAAAACAGAGAAAGCCGACCCTAAAAATGAGCGGCAAAAAGCCGGTTTATTGACCGGCTTTTTCCTCTTCCTTCTCCGATTCGGCAATCCATTTGCTGAATAGCGCATGCACGAACTGATCGGAGTCGAACGCTTGCAGATCGTCCATTTTCTCGCCGAGGCCGACGAATTTGACCGGCAGCTTCAGCTCCTGACGGATCGCGACGACAATGCCGCCTTTTGCCGTTCCGTCCAGCTTGGTCAGCACGAGGCCACTCAGACCGGATTTCTCGTCGAACAGCTTCGCCTGCTGCAATGCGTTCTGCCCGGTCGTCGCATCGAGCACCAGCAGCACCTCGTGCGGCGCTTCCGGTACCTCGCGGCGGATGACGCGGTAAATTTTGTTCAGCTCTTCCATCAGGTTGACTTTGTTCTGCAGACGGCCCGCCGTATCACAGAGCAGCACGTCCACGCCGCGCGATTTGGCTGCATGCAGCGCATCATACATAACCGCCGCCGGGTCCGAGCCCGCCTGCTGCTTGATCACGTCGACGCCTACGCGGCGCCCCCATTCTTCCAACTGCTCGATCGCTCCGGCACGGAACGTGTCTCCGGCGGCAAGCAGCACTTTTTTGCCCTGGGATTTCAGCATATGGGCCATTTTGCCGATCGTCGTCGTTTTGCCGACGCCGTTGACGCCTACGAACAAAATGACCGTGAGGCCGGATTCGGCCATGCTCAGCCCGGTTTGCTCCTGCCCTTTGAGCAGCGCAATCAGCATCTCGGACAAAATCGGCTGCAGCTCGCTCGGATTCTCGATTTTGCGTTTGCGAACTTCGGCCCGCAGATCCTCGATCAGCTTCAGTACCGTGTTCACGCCCACATCGGCGCCGATCAGAATTTCCTCTAGCTCCTCGTAAAAATCCTCGTCGATTTTTTTGCGGCGGGAAAACAGATCCTCTACGCGCTCGACAAACACATCTCTCGTTTTGGCCAAGCCTTCCTTGAATTTATTCGTCACCGTTTCGGCTTTGGTCGAAATCGCTTCTTTCAATCGTTTAAAAAAGCTCACGGGGCACCTACCTCAATCTCAATATATCGGCATCAGCCGGCTTCCATAATGGCTTCGTCATCTTCCAGACGAACGGATACGAGCTTCGAAACGCCGCCCTCTTCCATCGTCACGCCGTACAGCACGTCGGCTTCCTCCATCGTGCCTTTGCGGTGCGTTACGACGATAAATTGCGTCGACATCGAAAATTCGCGCAAATATTCGGCAAAACGGGTCACGTTCGCCTCGTCCAGCGCCGCTTCGACCTCATCGAGCACGCAGAACGGCACGGGCTTGACCCGGATGATCGAGAACAGCAGCGCAATAGCGGTCAGCGCCCGTTCGCCGCCGGAGAGCAGCTGCAAATTCTGCAGTTTTTTGCCCGGAGGCTGCGCTACGATCTCAATACCTGTGTCAAGCAGATTGTCCGGCTCCGACAAAATCAGGTCGGCCCGGCCGCCCCCGAACAGCTTGCCGAAGACGACGACAAAATGCGAACGGATCGCATCGAACGTGGAACGGAATCGTCTTCCCATCTCCTCGTCCATCTCGCGGATTACGAGATAAAGCGCTGTTTTAGCCTCCACCAGATCGTTCTTCTGCTCCGCCAAAAACTGGTACCGCTCGTGAACGCGCTGGTATTCTTCGATCGCCCCAAGGTTGACTTCCCCGAGAATGGCGATTTCGCGCTTCAGGTCGCGAACTTTATTTTGGGTGCCCAAGACATCCTCCGGTACGGGATAGCGCTCTTTCGCCAGCTCATAGCTAAGCTCGTAATCCTCGGAGAGCTTTTTGAGCAGGTTCTCCAGCTCCACGTCCAAGCGGTTCACGCGAACCTCCGTCTGATGGAGCTGCTCTTCGATCTGCCTGAGCTGGGTGCGCTGCTCTTTGGTTTTGCTTTCCTCGGCTTCGAGCTTCGCCACCCACTGCGCCCGCTCCGCGCGCTTCATGTCCAGTTGCTCCGCACATTGCTGCTTCTTCAGCTTCAAATCATTAAGCTGCTCGATCTGGTGCACGGATTCCTGCTCATGATTCGCCATATCGGAGTCGAGCTGCCGCTCCAGATCGCTGTTCGTTTCCAGCTCGTGCTTGATCGTCTCCAGCTCATTGCGGGAACGGCGCTCCTGCTCATGCAGCGACTGCTTCTCCTGCGATTGCGCCGCGACCTTTACCTTCAGGTCGGTGAGCTGCGTTTGCAGCTCCTCTTTCTCCGACTCGCTCGCCTTGCGGCGGATTTCCGCGTCGCGGATGGCCTGCTGCAGCTCGGCCTCCTGCCGCTGCAGCAGCTCCTGCGCCTCGAGAGCATCCGTCCGCCGGCGCTCCAGATCGCTGCGCTCGGCCGCCAGCGTTTCGCCGTCGGCGCCGTACAGCGCAAGCTGCTGGGCCACCTGCTTCGCTTCATGCTCCAGCGGCTCAAGCGAAGCGCGAATCTGCTGCTCCTCGACCCGCCGGTTCTCGCCTTCCGCCCGCAGCTCGTCCAGCTTGCGCGTCGTTTCGCCGATTTCGCGGCGCAGCTCCTCCGCTTTGGCCCGGAAGCTTTTCAGCTGGGTTTCGGACAGCGAAATGTCTTTATCCATGTCTTCGATTTGCCGTTGACGGCTCAGAAGACTGGTCGTTTTCTTCTGCTGGCTGCCCCCGCTCATCGAGCCGCCGGGGTTCACAACATCGCCCTCCAGCGTGACGACGCGGTACCGGTACTGCACCCTGGCCGCGATCCGGTTGGCAACCTCCAGCGTATTCGCAATAATGACATTGCCGAGCAAGCTGCCGGCAATTTGCCGATACGTATCTTCAAATTGCACCAAATCGACGGCAATGCCGACAAAGCCTTCCATTCCTTGAATCTGACGCTGCTCGCCTTCCGGAATGGACCGGCTGCGAATAACGTCCAGCGGCAGGAACGTCGCCCGGCCGAGCTGACGGCGCTTCAGAAAGGCGATCGCGTCCCTGCCGTTCGCTTCGTTGTCCACGACGATGTGCTGAAGCGCGCCGCCCAACGCCGTCTCCATGGCGACTTCCACATGGGCAGGCACCTTGACGAGCTCGGCCACCGCACCGCGAATACCGCGCAAATCGCCACGGTCCTTTGCCTTCAGCACTTCCTTGACGCCGTGCATAAAGCCGTCATAGTCGTTTGCCATCTCGCGCATCGTATCGCGCCGCGACACCATCGAATCGATCTTCTGCTCCCACTTGCGGACGGCGGCCTGCGCCTCTTCCGAAAGCGTCTGCTTCGATTTCAATCCTTGGCTGAGCTCCAGATACTGATTCCGCACCTCCGCAATCGCGGCCACGGCTTCTTCAAGCTTCTTCTCCAGAGCCGCCTTGCGTTCCGCGATGCTCTCCTGCTGCTCCTGCCACTTGCGGTGCTCGTCGTCGAGCCGGTCCAACCGGCGTCCGAGCGCTTCAAGCTGCTGCTCGGCATACCGCGCTTCGTTGCGGGCATTGGCCGAATCGTTCAGCACTTCGAGGAGTTCACCCTTCAGCCGATCTTCCTCCGCGCTGCTGATGCCTCCCGTCACGCCGAGCAACCGGTCTTCTTCTGCTTTCAGCTTGGCCTGCGTCTCCGCAAGCTCCGCTCCGATGGCGGCGATTTTTTCGCGCAGTTGGGCAATTTCAGCCTCTTTATCAAGCACCCGCTGCTCCTGCTGGGCGACGGCAAGTCGAAGCTGGTTTTTATTGGAAGCGTAATTTTTTTTCCGCTCCTTCAGCACCTCGCCCTGGCCTTCGCACTTCTCAAAATCCTCACTGAGCTGAAGCAGGTGCTGCTGCAATCCTTCGATCTCTTCCTCCAGCCTCCGCGTTTCCCAGCGTTCCTTCTCCAGCTCGGCGTCCTGCTTGCTGATCACGCCGGACAATTCGCGCTGCGATTCGCGAAGCTTCTCAAGCTGAGCGTTCGTATCCGTCCAGCTTGCATAAATCTGCTCGATCTGATGGACGTACATCGCGATTTCGCTGGATTTGAGCTCTTCTTTCAGCTCTTTGAAGCGCACCGCCTTCTCCGACTGCACGCGCAACGGCTCCAACTGGTCTTCCAGCTCCGATACCAGATCGTGGATACGCAGCAAATTTTGTTCCGTTTCCTGCAGTTTTTTTTCCGTTTCGCGCTTGCGCGATTTATATTTGACGATCCCCGAAGCTTCTTCAAAAATACCTCGGCGGTCTTCCGATTTCGTGCTCAAAATTTCTTCGATACGCCCCTGCCCGATAATCGAGTAAGCTTCCTTCCCGATTCCCGTGTCCATAAAGAGCTCGGTAATATCTTTGAGCCGGCAGGGCTGCTTGTTGATCATATATTCGCTTTCCCCGCTGCGATGCACGCGCCGGGTGACCGTCACTTCGCTGTAATCCAGCGGCAGCGACTGGCTCGCATTATCGAGCGTCAGCGAAACTTCGCCGTAATTGACGGCTTTTCGGGCATCGCTTCCGGCGAAAATAATATCTTCCATCTTGCCTCCGCGCAGCGACTTGGCGCTTTGTTCGCCAAGCACCCAACGGATGCCGTCGGAGATGTTGCTTTTACCGCTGCCGTTCGGCCCGACCACCGCCGTAATTCCTTGTACGAATTCCAGCTCGGTCCGATCCGCAAACGATTTGAAGCCCGAGAGCTCGATACGTTTCAAAAACAACTTGGCTCACCTCTTACGGCTATTGTACCATATTCCGGACCTATAGTAGATACCGTCCCTTACAACAGTCCGGCGATCTACACGCAGGCTGCGATCGACTTGCTTTCTCTAACCGGAACGATACCGGTTTTCGACAAATAGTCCCGTTTTCCTGCAAAAAAAAAGAGTGACGGCCCGCTGTACGGCCGTCACCTTCTGCGAACTTGCTTTATGACTGATCCACCTTGACCTCAAGCTTCGTGAGCGCTTCGGCGGCCGCATGCTGCTCCGCTTCCTTCTTAGAGCGGCCGAGTCCCCGACCGAGCATTTCCTCATGAAGATATACTTCCGCCGCGAACTCCCGCTCGTGCGCAGGTCCGCGTTCGTCTACGATTTTGTATTCCAAGGGGCCCATATTATGCTGCTGGGTATGCTCTTGCAGAATCGTTTTGTAGTCCGCCGTTAACAGACGACCTTGCTGAGGCAGGCTTGGAAACATATGGCGGCTAAGAAAAGCGCGCACCGGCTCCAAACCTTGGTCCAAGTACAGCGCACCGATGAACGATTCGAACACATCTGCGAGCAGTGCCGGACGGGTTCGACCGCCGGTCAGCTCCTCTCCTTTGCCGAGCAGCACATAAGATCCGAAATCGAGCTGCTCGGCGAAGCCGACGAGCGAGGGCTCACAGACGATGGAGGCCCGCAATTTGGTCAATTCGCCTTCCGTGCGGTCCGGATACTTGTCGAACAAATATTCCGACACGGTCAGCTCCAGGACAGCGTCGCCGAGAAACTCCAGTCGCTCGTTATCCTTGCATTGGCCGATGCGATGTTCGTTCACGTAGGAAGAATGTGTAAATGCCTGCCGTAGAAGGTCGGGACGCCGGAACGAAATCCCCAGGTCCGCTTGCAGCTGTTTTAAGTTCCGATGCATATCTAATCACCTTCGTGTAAGCAATTTGTTTCGTGGAGATTGAATACGTACAACCACCCCCACGAAACAATGTTATAGTTTGGCCAGCCCCGTGAAGTCTATGCCCTTAAGCCTCGTACTTTTGCAGAATGACCGTTGCGTTGTGGCCGCCGAAGCCGAACGAGTTCGACATGACGATGCGCAGATCGAACGGGCGCGGCGTATTCGGCACGTAATCCAGATCGCATTCGGGATCCTGATTGTCGAGATTGATCGTCGGCGGGATCATGCCATGCTTCAAGGCCAGTGCGCAGATGAGCGCTTCCACGCCCCCCGCTGCGCCAAGCAAGTGACCGGTCATCGACTTGGTCGAGCTGACGGCCAACTTGTAAGCGTGCTCGCCGAACGCCTGCTTAATCGCGGTCGTCTCCGATTTGTCCCCGATCGGCGTCGAAGTGCCATGCGCGTTGATATAATCGATCGCTTCAAACGGAATGCCGGCGTCTTTCACAGCCTTGACCATGCAGCGCGCAGCGCCGTCCGGGTCCGGATCGGTCATATGATGCGCGTCTCCGCTCATGCCGTAGCCGATCACTTCGCCGTAAATGCGGGCGCCGCGCTTCTGTGCATGTTCCAGCGATTCGAGAATGAGAATGCCGGCGCCTTCGCCCATCACAAATCCGTCACGATCCGTATCGAATGGACGGCTCGCTTTTTCCGGCTCGTCGTTGCGGGTCGACATGGCGCGCAGCGCGCAAAAGCCTGCAACGCCCGTCGGACTGATCGTCGCTTCCGCGCCGCCGCAGATCATGACGTCCGCATCGCCGTGAAGGATCGTCTTGAAGGCGTCTCCAATGGAGTGCGTACCTGTCGCACAGGCGGTAACGGCCGTACTGTTCGGTCCTTTGGCTCCCGTTATCATCGAGATTTGCCCTGCCCCCATATTGGCGATCATCATCGGAATAAAGAACGGGCTGACCCGCTTCGGTCCCTTTTCGAGCAAAATTTTATGCTGTTCTTCCCAAGTCGACAGGCCGCCGATCCCCGAGCCGACATAAACGCCGACCCGTTCCGGATCGGTATCTTCTTTGACATTCAGCCCTGCATCCTTCAACGCTGTTATGGTGGCAGCTACGGCAAATTGCACGAAGCGGTCCATGCGGCGGGCTTCTTTTTTATCAAAATAATCTTCCGGATTAAAATCTTTAATTTCGGCGGCGATCCGTGTCGGATATTCGCTGACGTCAAATGACTCAATCGCGCTGACGCCGGACTTTCCGGACAGCAGATTCCCCCAAAAGGTTTCAAGATCGCGTCCAAGCGCAGACATCACGCCGAGACCCGTAATAACGACTCTTTGCTTCATGCTGTAATTCACCTCTATTGTAAATAACCTTCGTTATGTACTTCATCCGTAAGGGGTCATGCTCACTAGTGCGCGCAGTTGGGCACGGAATGGAGATAAGTCCCGTTTATCCAAGAAAAACGGGACTTATGCGTTTTACGTATGAGATTTTATGTACTCAACTACTTGACCTACAGTAGTGATTTTCTCTGCGTCTTCATCAGAGATTTCCATATCAAACTCATCTTCCAATTCCATAACCAATTCCACGACATCGAGAGAATCGGCACCTAAATCATCTTTAAAAGAAGCCTCAAGGGTCACTTCCGCTTCGTCAACGCCGAGACGGTCCACGACGATGCGTTTTACGCGATCCAAAACGTCGGACATCCGGTTCACCTCCTCTTTGGTATTATACTTAACTTATGGACAAAATGCCATAGTAAAGCCTCAGCCAGTGCGAAAAAAAACTATTTTCGCCAAAAAATTCAATTTTTGCGGCAACTCTGGCAGTGCGACGCAAAGCTCACACCTCCGCCCATTGTTGCCGCAAGCCGCGCTACATATACATGCCGCCGTCGACATGAAGCGTCTGCCCCGTCATATAGGACGAATCGTCGGACGCCAGAAATCGTACCGCTTTGGCAATGTCTTCCGGTTGACCTAAGCGGGCGAGCGGAATTTGCGACGTAAGCTGCGAGCGCATATCTTCAGCCAGCTTGTCCGTCATATCGGTCTCGATAAAACCGGGAGCCACACAGTTGACGGTAATGCCTCTCGAAGCAAGCTCTTTCGCCGCCGATTTGGTCATACCGATGACGCCGGCTTTGGCGGCTACATAGTTCATCTGACCGGCATTCCCCATCGCGCCGACAACGGACGAGATGTTGATGATCCGTCCCGAACGCTGCTTCATCATCGGGCGCGTAGCCGCTTTTACGCAGTTGAATACGCCTTTCAGATTCGTCTCGATCACTTGATCGAACTCCTCTTCCTTCATTCGCATAATCAAGTTATCCCGCGTAATTCCTGCGTTGTTGACCAAAATATCGATCCGGCCGAACGCTTCCATGACGAGCTTGAACATCTCTTCGACTTCCTGCACGGAACCGACGTTCGCCTTCGCCTTAAACGACTTGCGGCCCAGCGCTTCGATGGCCTGTACAACTTCCGCCGCCGCCGCTTCGCTGCCCGCGTAGTTGACGACCACATCGGCTCCCGCTTCCGCGAGACCGATGGCGATGGCCCGCCCGATGCCGCGAGAGGCGCCGGTAACCAGTGCTACCTTACCCGTTAGCATGCGCTAATCCCTCCCATGAATAATCGTTTATTCCGTCGTTTCCAGCTGAAATTTCTCGATGGCTTCCAGACTGTTGATGGAATACACTTTCACGCTGCGGTCGATCTTCTTGATCAGACCTGCCAGAACGGTGCCGCTGCCGATTTCGACAAACGTGTCCACACCCTGTCCGAGCAGCCATACAACGCTGTCTTCCCACAGCACGGAGGAATGTACTTGATCGATCAACAGCTGCTTGATTTCCGTCGGCTCCTGCACCGGCAGTGCCGTCACGTTAGCAACGACCGGAACGGCCGCCGCTTTCATTCCAACGGACTCAAGCACGCCGCCGAGACGCTCGGAAGCCGGTTTCATCAACGAGGAATGAAACGGCCCGCTAACCTCAAGCGGAATCACGCGTTTCGCGCCGGCTTCTTTGCCGCGTTCGGCGAGGGCCTGCACTCCTTCTTTGCTGCCGGAAACAACGATTTGTCCCGGACAGTTCAGATTCGCAAGCTCGACGACGGTTCCTTGCCCGCTGACGTCCGAGCACAGCTGCCGCAGCGCTTCGCGCTCGGCGCCGAGGACGGCTGCCATAGCGCCTTGTCCGCTCGGTACCGCCTGCTCCATGAACTCGCCGCGTGCACGTACCGTACGGACCGCGTCTTCGAAGCTCAGCACGCCTGCAGCCACAAGCGCGCTGTATTCGCCGAGGCTGTGCCCGGCGGCATAATCCGGCTGAACGCCGTGACGCGCGCGAAACAGTTCAAGGTAAGCTATGCTGGTTGCAAGCAGCGCAGGCTGCGTATTAACAGTAAGCTTCAGTTCTTCCTCCGGACCATCGAAAATGATGCGGCTGAGAGGGAAGCCGAGCGCCTCGTCGGCCGATTCGAAAATGCCCCGCGCGGCGGCATCCGCTTCATAAACGTCTTTCCCCATCCCTACCGCCTGAGCCCCTTGGCCCGGGAATACGAATGCGATTTTCCCCATATCCGATTCTCCTTTTACCGACTGCAAGCCGTTCGGACGGACCGATACGGCCGATCCTGAACAAAGCTGTCAAGATTTAATGCATATTCCGGATATTTTACCACACCAAGACGGAAGCGCCCCAAGTCAAGCCCCCGCCGAAGCCGACAAGCACCAGGCAGTCGCCCTCTTTGACCCGTCCGGACTCCGCCGCCTCCGCAAGAGCGATCGGAATCGATCCTGCCGACACGTTGCCGTATTTGTGCAAGTTGATCATGCATTTGTCCTCGCTCAAATTCAGCTTCTGCAGTGCGGACTGAATGATGCGGATATTCGCCTGATGCGGTACGAGCAGATCCACCTCGGACTTGTCGATTCCCGCCTTGCGCAGCGCCTCTTCCGCAGCGCTTCCCATAATGCGGACCGCGAATTTGAACACCTCGCTGCCGGCCATGAAGATGAAATGCTGCTTGCCTTCCAGACTCTGCGGCGATGCCGGGCAGCGGGAGCCGCCGGCGGCAACATTCAACAGCGGGCCGCCCGCGCCGTCTGCGCCAAGCTCGAACGATTTAAATCCGCGGCCTTCCGGTACGGTGCCGAGCACGACCGCGCCTGCACCGTCCCCGAACAAAATACACGTGTTCCGATCGGTGTAATCCGTAATTTTGGACAAGCATTCCGCACCTACGACAAGCGCATATTTATACGTTCCGGTGGCGATGAAATTCGCTGCGTTGGCCAAGCTGTAAATAAATCCCGAGCAAGCCGCAGACAGGTCGAAGGCTGCCGATTTTTTGGCCCCCAGCTTGTCCTGCAAAATACATGCCGTCGACGGGAAAGCCATATCCGGGGTAACGGTCGCCACAATAATTAAATCAATCTCTTCCGGCGTGATGCCCGCGTTCTTCAGGGCGATTTTCGAAGCTTCATAGGCCAAGTCTGACGACGCTTGCTCCGCGGAAGCGATGCGGCGTTCGCGGATGCCGGTGCGGGTGACGATCCATTCGTCGTTTGTGTCCACCATTTGTTCCAGCTCGGAATTGGTCAGTACCTTCTCAGGCACGTATTTTCCCGTTCCGAGAATGCCTACAGGCTTTAAGCTGCTATTCATAACTACTCGCTCCCGTTACTGATTTCCGCAGAAATGCTGCGGACCAAATCGTTTTTCAAAGCGACCCTGGCCTGACGCACCGCATTTTTAAAAGCTACGCCGTTGGACGAGCCATGGCTTTTGAGCACCAGACCGTTAATGCCCAGCAAAGGCGCTGCGCCGTGCTCGGTGTAATCCATTTTTTTGCGGAATTGGCCGAGGCCCTTCTTCACCGCCGCCGCCGCTAGCTTCGTGTACCACGTACGCATAAATTGCTCTTTTAAGACGGAGAAGATGACCGAGGCCGCCCCTTCCATCGATTTAAGCATAATATTCCCCGCAAAGCCGTCGCATACGATGACGTCGCAAGGCTTCCGGAGCACGTCGCGCGACTCCACGTTGCCTATGAAGCGGATCGGCGCCTGCTCCAGCAGCGGAAAAGCCGCCTTCGTCAGCTCGTTGCCTTTCATCGCTTCCGTGCCCACGTTAAGGAGACCGACGCGCGGCTCGGCCACTCCGTGCACTTTGCTTCGATACAAGCTGCCCATGATGGCGTACTGCACCAGATGCTCCGCCGTCGCGTCCATATTCGCTCCGAGGTCGAGCGCAAGAACCCCTTCCCCGTCAACCGTCGGAAGCATCGGCGCAAGCGCAGGGCGCTCGATTCCTTTGATTCGGCCGACAACCAGGAGGCCCGTTGTCATCAACGCTCCCGTATTGCCCGCCGATATCATGGCGCCTACTTCCTGCTCCTTCACCATACGTCCGGCGACGACCATCGAAGCGTCTTTTTTGCGCCGCACCGCTTTCACCGGCTCATCATCCGCTTCGATCATCTCGCTTGCATGCCTCAACTCCAGATTCGCAAGCTTCTTGCCTTGAAGCAATGGCTCCAGCACGCTTGTATCTCCAACCAGCACAATCGTCGTATCCGGCCATTCTTCAGCCGCCGCGATCGCGCCATCCACCGCTGCCTGCGGCGCATGGTCTCCGCCCATCGCATCAATCGCTATCCGCATGAAGCTCTCCTCCTTCATGCCGATCTTTGCTCGCATGATAAATAATGAAATTTCCTTGGAATACCACTTCGTCTCCGACGTATGTAAAAACTTCGACCTTCGCCTTGCCTTTGGAGATCGAACGGACATAAGCCTTGGCAATGCACTTCTCCTCTAGCCGGACCTGCCGCACGAAGCGGATGTCCGCGGCGGCTGTCAGCGCCACCTTATCGTTGATCAGCGCGACGGCCAAGGAATTGGCCTGAGAAAATATATGATGACCCCGGGCGATTTTCGTCCGGGAGAACACATGCTCTTCTCGAATTTCGAACATGGAAATGCCGCTCTTGTCGAGCTGCAGATCGATGACATCCCCGATGACTTCATGCAGCGGAAGCGAGCGCACCTGATCGTACGATTGCTCCGCCATCAGCTTCATCCGCTCTCGCAGCTCGGGAATGCCAAGTTCGAGCCGGTCCAGACGGATCGTCTGGATGCTGACTTGAAACAGCTTCGTCAGCTCTTCATCCGTAATAAACGGATTTTCTTCGATCGCTTTGGCCAACTGCTGCTGGCGCTGTCGTTTCGGAAGGCGTTCGATAACGAGCACCACCTTTTTTTAGCTTGAACTAGGGAGGTCCCCACCTGATGCATATGATATGTCACTATCTCTTATGACCAAGTCACAAAGCAAAGTATACTGGATTCTGCTTGAAAAGGGAAGCGCAAGCAAACAAAAAAAATAGCACTGCACCTAAAGGTGGAGTACTATCTCTTTTGTCTGCAGGAAGATTATTGGCTAATAATCTCTCTTTTTTTGTATTGACCGCAAACTTTGCAAACCCGGTGAGCCAATTTCAATTCACCGCAATTGTCACACTTTACCATGCCCGGTACTTCCAATTTAAAATGAGTACGACGCTTGTCGCGGCGCGTTTTGGATGTTCTCCTTTGAGGTACTGCCATATTTCCCACCTCCTTCAACGAATTCAGCCTGCGTTCCTGGTTACGATCGGTCTTTAAAAAAATCCGCAAGTCCGGCCAAACGCGGGTCCACCTTCTCCGTCTTGCATTCGCAAGCCTTCTCGTTCCGGTTCGTTCCGCACACGGGACACAGTCCTTGACAATTTTCACTGCACAGCGGGATGAACGGCAGCGCCATCAGGACGCTTTCCGCCAAATAGGGCTTCAGCTCGAACCGATCCTCGGAGACATACAGCACGTCTTCCTCGTCCTGGTCCTCATCCTCGGACTCTTCCAGCTCTTGCTCTTCGCCCTTCACAAACGTCTCATGAAACGGAATCGTCAAATGCTGTCCGACCGGGGACAAGCAGCGCGAGCATGATTGCTCCACGTCGATGTCCAGTTCGCCGGTGACTTCGGCCGTGCCGGCCTTGTCCCGAGCTTCCAAACGCACCTGCAGCGGGCCGTACCCGAGCAGACTTCCGGACTTCGGCAGAATGCCTGTCATATCTTCCGTACCTTCGATCCGGATCGTGCCTTTGGATGCCAAATCTTTCAAATGTATTAACATGAGTATCACCCCAAACAAACAAAGATTATTATATCGACTTCGGTTCCGTTTTGTCAACATTTTCAGTTCATGCTATGTTCATGCTATAGTGATTAAACATAATCGTTCATGGCAAAAGAAGCCTGAAACGCTGATCGGGAGGAATCATTGCGCATGTCAACCGTCGGTCTCGTCGTCGAATACAATCCGCTGCATAACGGTCACTACTATCATTTCCAACAATCGAAAAAGGTATCGGGAGCGGACAGCGCGATTTGCATCATGAGCGGGAACTTTCTCCAGCGCGGCGAACCGGCGGTCGTGAACAAATGGGCGCGGGCCGAGATGGCGCTCCACATGGGAGCCGACCTCGTCCTGGAGCTGCCGGTCGCCTATAGCGCCCAGCCGGCGGAATGGTTCACCTTCGGCGCCGTCTCCGCGCTCGACGCTACCGGGCTCGTCGACAGCCTCTGCTTCGGCAGCGAGAGCGGCGACATCGGCTGGCTCGAAGCAACAGCCGATGTCTTGCAGGACGAGCCCGCTTCGCTGCGGGAGCTGCTGCAGCAGGAGCTGAAAGCCGGCGTCCCGTATCCGGCCGCCTACAGCCGCGCCGTAGCACAGCTCGTACCGGGCGCGGACGAAAGCGAGCTCGCCAAGCCGAACAATACGCTCGGGCTGCATTATCTGATCGCCCTGCGGCGGCTTCGCAGCGGCATCCGGCCGCAAACGATTGCAAGGACGAAAGCCGAATACAATCAGACCGACATTACGGACGGTCGCATTGCAAGCGCTACCGCTCTGCGCAAGCTGCTCTTTGAGGAACGCTCCTTGCACACCCTTCGCCCTTATGCGCCTGCGGCGACGCTGGACATTTTAGAGCGGGAATGGCAGGCTGGACGCGCGCCGGTCGATTGGGAGCGCTTTGCGAAGCCCCTGATGCTGCAGCTCATGAATCATGCGGCGGAGCAGCTCGCGGCGTTCCATGAGGTAACGGAAGGGCTGGAGCACCGCATCCGGCAGGCGCTGACCGAGACGGCAGCTCCTGGAGAAGGCTGCGTCGCTTCGCTGCTGGACCGGCTCAAAACAAAGCGCTATACGCGGACCAAGCTGCAGCGCACCTTGCTGCGCATTTTGCTGAATCACACCAAGGAAGAGCTTTCTGCCGAAACGCTCGGCCAAGGCGTGCCGTACCTGCGCGTGCTGGGCTTTCGTCCGAAAGGAAGAGAGCTGCTCCGACGAATGAAAACGACGGCGAAGGTGCCCGTTGTCACCAAAGTAACGGACACGCTTTCGCCGCTGCTCGCGATGGATATTCGCGCTACATCCGTCTATGCGCTCGGATATGAAACGCCTACTCCCCGCGATTGGTTCGCGGATTACTACGAACCGCCGCTCGTTGTGATGGATTGATCCCTAACTTCCCGTTTTCACCGGCAGCTTCGCCAAATAGTCCAAAGCCTCGGCCATCGTGGCCACCGGAACGACGGTCATCTTGGTCCCCAGCTCGTCAGCACGCTTCTTCGCATCCGAATAATTGGGGATCGTCTGCCCGTTCGGGGCTTTATAGTCTGCGGGACTGAAAAAGATTTCGGCGCCCGCTCGGTCGGCCGCTACGATTTTATGCTGAATGCCCCCGATAACGCCGACATGCCCTTCAGGATCGATCTCTCCGGTGCCCGCCACTTTGTAGCCTTTCGTAATATCGCCTGGCGTCAGCTGGTTATAAATTTCCAGCGAAAACATCAGTCCCGCCGACGGCCCGCCAATGTCTCCCGCCTTAATGGTTACCTGCTGCTCTTCCGAGTCGGCCTTCACACTGTGCAATTCCGATAATACGACTCCAAGCCCGACCCGTGAAGCTTCTGCCGGTTGTGCGCTTGGATCGGTGGGCAACGCGGCCAAAGCGATATCTTTCGTCCGGATCACGCCTTTGCGCTTGTAGCTGATCGAGACGCTGTCCCCCGCTTTTTTGCCTGTGACACCGCCTCGCACCTCATCCATCGTTTGGATCGGTTTGTCGCCGATTTTCACGATGGTATCGCCGGCCTGAAGCACCTCATGCGCCGGAACATCCGGATACACCTGCTGGATGACGACGCCGTCCTTGCTGATATGATAAGGAATTTTCAGCCGGTTATACACCGCCTGAATCGCGTCCGCCTGCGAGGTGAGCATAACCACTTCCTGACGCTGCGAATATTCCGCCTCGGTCTCGTTGTTGCGGAGCAGATCCCGCTTTAGGCGCAGCTCTTCGTAGGGTCGGACGTAGGACAGCAAATAACCGAATACGGTTGCATCGGCCACCTGCACCGTAGTCAGCATGAACTTGCCTTTTTCCACTGCAGCCTGCTTGACGTGAACCATCGGATGAATGTTCTCGGCCGTCCCCGGCTTAAAAATATAGAGCGGCAAAGGCATAAAATAAACAACGTACAATAGCGCTATCGCTATAAAAACGGAAAAAACGACGCGTGACGCGCGCTTCATGTGTCGTGCCTCTCCCATTGGCAGCTTTCCCCCCAGCCGTTCACAAATGTTGTATCTCTATAGGTAGCGTACGCCCGTCAGGTCTATTCCATGCGGACAAAGCGTAAACATGTACCACTAACCCAAGCTGGAGTGATGATTCGGATGCAACGGTTACAGGTTCTCTTCTCCCCGCGCTTTACGACGCTGCTGCTCGGCGCCGCGGCGCTTGCTCTCGTCGTCAGCATCATCGCATTTCCCGACGAAGCGTTTCGCTCGTCGCTCCAGGGGCTGCAGCTCTGGTGGAAGCTGGTCTTCCCGGCCCTGCTGCCCTTTCTGATCATCACTGAGCTGCTGCGCGGGATGGGCGTGCTGCACGGACTTGGCGTGCTGCTCGAGCCGCTGCTGCGCCTGATATTCAGGCTCCCGGGAGTCGCCGGCTGGATTGTGGCGCTCGGCTTCACGGCGGGCATGCCGGCCGGTGCCGCAGCTGTGGGCCAGCTTCGTAAGGACGGTACGCTGACCCGCGACGAAGGAGAACGTCTGCTCTCGATCTCTCACCTGCTGAACCCGGTCTTTCTCGTAAGCGTGGTCGGCGTCGGCTTCCTGCAAAGCGCGACCGCCGGACTTGCGCTTGCGGTTATCCATTATGCCTCCACGCTGCTCCTGGCCCTGCTCCACCGTTTTCGCAACGCCCCTGTACCTCATTCACTGCCGAAAACGAAAGCACGGGACATGGGAAGCTCAGGGTGGCTCAGCCGGAGCTTCGAAGCATTTCAAGACGCCCGGACGCGCGACGGCCGGACGTTTGGGAAGCTGCTGGGAGATTCGGTGACGTCAAGCGTTCAGCAGCTTTTTCTGATCGGCGGGTGCATGATGATGTTCTCCGTGCTGCTTCACGCCGTTTCGCTTTCGGGGCTTGTCTCCGCTGCCGCCTCCCTCGCCTCCGCACTTGGCCTGAACCGCGACAACGCTCTGACGCTCGCCCAAGCACTGCTGGCCGGTTTCTTCGAGCCGCATCTCGGGGCGTACGCCTTATCGCAATATACAGAAGCCGCTTCATCGACCTTGCCGTATGCGCTGCTCAGTCTGCTGCTCTCGTGGGGAGGCTTGTCCACGCACGCCCAAGTCAAAAGTTTGACTGCGGTTTCCGACTTGCGCTACCTTCGCTTTCTGCGCTCCCGGCTGGAGCATGGTACGATTGCTTTTGCGCTTACATGCTTAGCTTGGAAGCCGCTCACCGATTCGCTGGGCGGAGAGCAGCCTGTACTTGCGCACTATGCCGCGGTCCGCAGCGGCTGGTCCTTCGAACGCGATAGTCTGTGGCCCTTGATCAGCCCGATGATGCTGCAGTTCGGCACGATGCTGCTTGTCCTGCTCGTGCTCTCGGTATTCGCCGCTTTTCTCTTCCATCGCCGCCGCCATCAGCGGTAAGCCTTGCTTCCGTGCTACAAGCTTCCACTGCCGTATTTGCCGCGCAGCGCCCGCTCCACTTCCGGAGGAACCAGATCGACCACGGGTCCATGGAAACGGGCGATTTCTTTCACAATGCTGGAGCTTAAATACGAGTATTTCGGCGTCGACGTCATAAAGAACGTCTCGATGTCTTCGCACAGCTTGCGGTTGGTGGAGGCCAGCTGCAGCTCGTATTCGAAATCGGAAACCGCGCGCAGTCCTCTGACGATGAGGTGCGCGTTTTTTTGCTTCATATAATTAATGAGCAAATCCCGGAAGCTGTCGATCTCGACGTTCGGCAAGTCTCTGGTCGCCTGCCACAGCAGCTCCGTCCGCTCCTCCACTGAGAACAGCGGATTTTTGCTCGTATTGTTGAGCACGGCGACGATCAGCTTATCGAACACCTTAGCCGCACGATGAATAATATCCAGATGCCCGTTCGTCACGGGGTCAAAGCTGCCAGGATACACGGCTACCCGCAGCCCGGGTTGATCGCCAATCTCGATAATTGGATTCATTGGTACAGTCAGCTCCCTCTATTGTCGAGTTTAAGTCTCTTTACCCTCAGAGCGGGTACGGTAAATCGTAATGGCAGTATCCCCATACTCGGCCCGCCGCAGCCATTCGAGCTCTCCGAAGTCCCCCTCATGGTGGTCCTCCGCGTCATGCTCGACCACGATCCGCGCTCCGTCGGCTAGCATTCCGCCTTGCTGCAGCTCCTCCAGCAGCTCTCCAATCACTTTCAGCTTGTACGGCGGGTCCAAAAACACCAGATCAAAACGCGCTTCCCGCTTGGAAAGCGCTTTGAGAGCGCGCATCGCATCATTTCGGTATACTTCGGCCCGCTCCGTCAACCCGGTCGCCTGAAGATTGTGGCGAATCGTGTCGATGGCTTTTTTGTCCACGTCCGTGAGCACGGCGCGGTCCATCCCCCGGCTCAACGCTTCGATACTCAGCCCCCCCGTGCCCGCAAACAAATCCAGCACTTGTCCGCCTTCGAAATAAGGGCCGATCATGCTGAATACCGCTTCTTTCACTTTATCTGTCGTGGGCCGGGTCCCCATGCCCGGTACCGCCTTCAGCGGCCGCCCTTTGGCACTTCCCGATATGACTCTCATGCTGTATAGCCTTCTTTCCGCCAACTTAATATTGATATCGTATCATAAACGGAATCTTTTGCACAAAAAATCCAAAAAAATTTTGCCAGCGGATGTATATCTTTCTTCAAAAAGGATCATCCTTATATCATCGACATCCGAAAATGTCGTAGACAACCGCGGAGAAGACTTACGTTCCCCATAAGCTCTTCGTCCGGTTTCTCCTCTCCCATGAAAGGGGCTCGTCGCGAGACGGGCCCCGATTTTATTTTGAATCCCTGGATTGATAAAGATTTGTACAATATACAGTCACTATCTTTATGTTAATAATCGAAGTTACTGACCAATTGATGACGGCCGCCGGGATCGGAACTCTGTTGTCGCCATTGTGCTGATGACGAAATATCGGGACGATGCAAATTGTTGTTAATAGCAGTTGTTTTGTGACGTCCCTGCGGTAGGAGCAATTCCTAGCTGAATGATCCCTGCTGGTCGCAGTCGTCCGTCTTCTAAAACATGAGCAAGCCATCCAGGTTCTGATTTTCTGTAGCTGACAATATCAACCTCTTAATATTCCCAGCAAATGATCTTCACCCATTCCGAGGATTTCCGCCGGCCCAGCTGCTCCCTTTCACTTTTCCGATTATCCCTTCCCATTTTCGCGCCGAGAAAGCTTTGACTAAATCCCTTCCTTCGCCTTTATGGTTATTATTGTTTAATTTTACCTTATAAGGTATATTATTCTCGTAATTCAAATTTTTTTAGTTAGGAGTTGGAAGTGTGAAAAAACTAGTCTTTACTTCTCTAATTGCGACCCTTTCTTTAACTATGATGGCAGGTGGGGCATATGCTTCTGAAAGCAACTTCGAAACAGCCCCCAAAACAAAACAAATTTCTAGTCAGGCTTACTGGTCATACAATTGGCAAGTAAGTGTTGGATGGGAAGAAGATCTCTATCGTTACTCTAACGGTGGCGTTAGTTTTGCCGTTATGGGTGGGGATGGTGCTGTATTTGTCTCAAGGGATGGTCATGCTAAAGCTGTATCGACGGGTTCTACACTAATCTATTCTCGTGATGTCTCGGGTGATGTAAGAGCCATATTCAGAATTCAAGTCGTTTAATCTACAAAGAAATCTTGTTGGAACAGGCCAAAGTCTGTTCCAAGTTGTTATGTAAACTTATAATTGAAAATTGATTTCATCTTCTTAATAATATGCGTATTCAAATTACGAGTCCCCTTGTATTTTAAATTGAAGATTGCAACATAAGCATATGTACTATATCGGATTGCTACTGCTTATAATTATTTCGTGCCAATCAGCTGCTTCTAAAGCATCAAAAAAGTTTGTTTTAACGGCCATTTCCTGATAGGTTTTTGCTCATTTGTAGTGGCCCCCCTATCTTGGCACAGCGCTCATGAGCTTGCCCCGAAGCCATCGCGGCAGACAGAGACTGGATGATGCCTTGAACGAATATGAATAATAAAAAACTCCCCTACCGGCCAAAGCTGGTGGGGGTAATGAAAATTAAAAAGGAGCTCTTAAGTACATTGGATTATTTTACCCTTAATTGCTCCGGCCCATATTTTATATTCTACACCTACTTCAGCCTCAAATTCAGATGAATTACTAGTTACGTACTCATTTACTACCTCGTTTTTACCTTTAAGGACCCGTACCCAGTATTGTTCCGCACCACTGACTCCTGTGCTTTTCCTTCGGATTGAACCTGCTTAACAACGCCACAAATTCGGTAAGAAAAGAAAGAAAAAAATCCCCGCCAGCCTAAGCCAGCGGGATTCACTATATTATTTCGTATCAGGTGTGTACTCGTTCACTTCATATGTGAGAATCTTATTGAAGATCACATAATCTTTTCTGCTTTTAAATGGTCCTTTATTGTTGTCGTGCTTATCAATTGCATAGGAGGCCGGACCGGTTCCAGCAGCTTTACCTTCATACCAGGTGATGAAAGCATTTACTTCTACCATTGAGAGATCGAATTCTTTCTCAAGACCGGTATCCAAAGTAACTGTCAGAATAGCTCTGCCGTTGACAGGCGGTTCTAGTGGAGTTGCTGAGGCTTCATTTGAATTTGAACTTTCCACCCCATTGAATACAGATGATACTACATAATAATAGGTTTTACCGTTTTGTACATCGTTGTCCGTAAAAGTCGTCCCGTATACGTTTTTTTCCACTGTTGTATATGGACCACCAGCAGTAGTGGCACGTTTTATGTTATACCTAGCTTCTTTGAGTTCGGAATTCCATAAAAGTATGACTTGTTTGTTTCCACCTGTTGCTACTAAATTCTTTGGATTTTTCACATCTATTAAATACCCTGTATCGTCAATATCAAGAGCATCAATCGAAAAATAATTACTCGTCGTATATTTATCAATATTGGGCTTAATCGTAACAATATGTTCTCCTAGATTAAGTCCAGTTTTTTCGTATACAAGTCTCTGCCATAATGTTGTTGAAGAATAAGTTGAATATACTTCTGATACACCATCTATTGTTATTGTCATTCCATCACGAGCTCGATTATCAGCCAAAACATCAATAATTCTTAACTTTGTACCATAAAATTTAAACATAATATATTTGTTTTCAAATGGAGATTCAGCATACGTGTGAGATCCATTGAAAGGGTTACTGTTTGTCCATACTTTACCACCAGGAAATAATATCTTGCTGTCTGAATTATCATATCTTGTCCATCCAGCTTCTGGTGTTTTGAGTTCTTGCCCTACTGTTACTGCAGCAAATGCAGAAGAAAAAGGTACTAAAAGCATAATTGCCACAAAAAATGTGAAAATAATCTTTTTCAACATAATCTCTCCTTTATATGTCTAATACGGATACAATCATATATTTAATGTCATATCTTGTCTAAACAAATGATGGAATAATATGTAAATTATGAGTGCTAGAAGAAAAAAAATGGGGGAGTAGTTTTCCCACGCCAGTTAGCAGGGACTCTTTTTGTCATTAGATATTCAAGCAAATTTCCTACTAGTCGTTGAATCTTAATCCCCCCTAGTCTAATCAAAGGTCATCTTATGAAAGTACAGCAGTTCTTCCGCATCCCCAAAAAATAGCAAATAAACAATGTAAGCAATGTCTCTGTTATTCGCTGCTTCTTTCTTTGTCTGGTTTATACTCAAGTTTTGAACGAATCTATGAGGAATTAAAACCGCGATAAATATAGGCATTGGTCCAACCCGAAGAATGCCCTCCTACATATATTGCATTAGCCTACTTTTGAAAAGGAGTGAAATCGAATGGCGTTTATGCCTCCATTTGGACCACCGCCTGGAACGACTGCACAACAGGGACCTACACTCCCTCCTCCACCTTTTGAACCCCAAATTTCTGCTTTTGCTGTTGACCCCCGAGCTATTTCCCGTTGCTTGTTTCGAAACACTTTTGTTTGGCTTACAAATGGGAACCGTTTTTGGTTTTTTCCAACCTTTGTCGGGCGCGTTTCAGTTACAGGTTATAGGTGGACCGGTAGATTTTGGGTGATCTTTGGAATTAGTCTAAGAGAAATTAGCTCATTTACATGCTTTTAAATTTACTCTCAGCTCCCTCCTTCGCAGCAGCAGCAATGCAATAATGAATTGCCGGCGGGCATGACATCTTCGCTGCTGCTGCCGTGCCTTCCTTACGTTCAGCTCCCGTGTCAGGTCACGCGGGAGCCTTGCGCGGCGGATGGAATGGAATGATCGGACAACTGCGACACAGGAAAAGATCGGTTTTATAAAGGGAGACCAAATGAGGTTAGCATTTTGGAATGAAGCATTGCGAGCGGGTAAAGAAAGGGGGAACGGACGCGGCACGGCGATACATACGGCATAAGGCATAGAAACATTTTCGAAAGTACGTACGACCGATTTATGACGCAATTGCCTTTGCAACAAAGTGAAAGAGTCCCTCGCCAGTTCAATTGACTAGCCGGGACTCTTTAAATTTTAATCAAAAAAAATTGTCGCTCATTTCTTTGCAGTCTTTTTCTCGATCGGCTTAAAACCTTTCGTATCGTTCCACATCTTCTCGAATTCATCTGTAAATGTTTTTCCAGCTCCTTCTTCCCGGATCACGACCAGGACCTCATCGTTCGTTGTACTTGCTGCCTTGGAGTAGTTATATGAGCCGGTGGTTACGACCTTCTTATCTGCGATCGTCACTTTCAAGTGCATCAGGCCACTGTGGCTGTTGATCTTCATCGGAATCCCTGCACTGCCAAGGATCTTCAAAGCCTCTCCCTGCGCCTTCCCTTCGGATTGGGTCTTGTCCGTAATCACACGCACTGCTACGCCGCGTTTCTTAGCGTCCCGGATAGCTGCTACAATATCCGGATGCGTGATGCTGTGGATCGCAACATCCAGTGTCTCCTTTGCCGAGCTAATGACATCGATCAGAATCTTTTCAGGGTGCTGATCCGCTTTCGTAAAAGCAAACTCTGCATTCGTGGTTACTTGCTGTTTAGCTGTTTCTTTTGGTATATCTTGCGGTGCTGTAGCCGGCGCGGTATTCTGCTCAGGGGCCGCATTTACTTTTGGAGGTTCTGCTTGCGTACAACCTGCATTCATGATCATTATTACCAAGGCGAGGAGTCCGAGATACTTTTTCATAATCTATCTCCCTTCCATTTTCCCCCATGATAGCATGAATAATAATACCTCCACAAATTCGACAAGAAAAGAAAAAATTCACTCTAGCCAGCGGGGATTCATTATATTATTTTGATGCAGCAGACAGATCGTCTCCAATATCGATCGTGAAGCGAAAGGATGCGCCCGATATAACGGAGGATAACGGCAATTGTCTAGTCTATTTATTGTTTCCATTCAATCCGCAAACTCAACTTGAAATGTTCACGATTGTATTGAAGCCTAAAGGCAGCTATGTTTCTACGCCGCACAATGAGGGTGTCCAAGAGTACATTACGGTTATTTCAGGGGAATTTAAAATCAGCATTAGGGATGACACGTATACTCTGCTTGCAGGAGAAGCCATACGGTTTACTGGAAACGTTTCGCACAAATATTGGAATGACACGGACGAAGATGTTATCCAGCAAGTGGTTATGCATTATCTGGAAACATAATACCGATATGTGATCACGATGTGACAAGGAAGTGCTGCCATGGTTGAAAAGGTATTTTGGACAAATCCATACCTAACCGAACTGAATACTCGCGTCACCAGCGCAAATGGCGATGACATTACCGTGGAACAAACTATCTTTTATGCTTTCTCTGGCGGCCAGGAAAGCGATAGTGGAATGATTGGCGGGTTTTCAGTACAACAAGCAAGGAAAGACGGACAAGAAATCATTTATACCCTGGAAGAAGGGCATGGCTTGAAAGTCGGCCATCAAGTGATAATGACCATTGATTGGAATCGCCGTTACAGACTGATGCGGCTTCATTTTGCAGCGGAGGTTATATTAGAACTGGCCTATAAGTATTTGGAGGGTATCGAAAAAATAGGCGCTCATATTGCTCAAGATAAAGCCCGAATCGATTTCCTGTGGCATGAGAACATTTCAAACTCTTTCCCTTTCATCGAGAAAGAATCCCGAAAAATCATCGAGGCCAATCTCGACATCGTTAGCGCGTTCAGTGACGAAGAAAATGGGAGAAGGTATTGGGAAGTCAATGGTTTTTCACGGGTTCCTTGCGGCGGAACACATTTGAAAAAAACCGGCGAAGTGGGAGAAATCAAACTAAAACGCAATAATATCGGGAAAGGAAAAGAACGAATCGAAATCTATATAAGCGAATAGCGCACAGCTTTGACCAACCAAAAAGCTCAAGAAACTTCGTATCGTCGAGTTTCCTGAGCTTTTTTCTATTGTACCTTTTGTCAGAGAATTTGCTGGATCTGGTCCAGAGGTCTTAACAAATTCTTTTTCATGAGATGTGCGGCCTCTTCGGAATCATGCGCTTCCAGGGCGCGGATAATTTCCCGGTGTTCCTGGGCAGCGGCTTGCGATTCTCCAAGCGGCCGTTTTAGAAAAATGTACTTATATCTTCGGATATGCATTTGCAGGGAAGAACTGAAAGAAACGATATACGGATTGTCGGAAATATCAACGATCATGTTATGAAACTTCTCGTCGCACTCGACCGCCTGATATAAATCATTGTCTTCAACGTACTTCGCGAAGGAGTCGTTTAATTCATGCAATTGCTGAACCTGCTCCGGCTGAATCAGTCGGGCGGCGGTTTCGGCAGCCAGTGCATGCAGGGCGGCAAGGGTCGGGTACAATTTTAAAATATTCGCTTTGTCGATCGTCGTTACCCTCGTATCTTTGCCGGGGAACATTTGGACGAGCCCCTGCATTTCAAGGATCTGCAGAGCCTCTCTTACAGGCGTTCTGCTCACACCGAGAGCTGCGGCGATTTCCGCATCGTTTAATTTTTCATCCGGCTGCATCGTTCCTTCGATGATCCATTTCTGGAGTTGAGTCAAAGTTTTATCTTTTGCGGACAAACGAACGGGTGTTAAATAGTCCTTTGGAATAGGCATCGGAGTCTCACCTCATGGCACGCAATATTTCGATATTTAATATATCGCAATTCGCCCGAGCAATGCAAATCGAATTTTCCCCATACCATTACGGGAAAAATGTTTGGAAAGAAAGAGTTGACACATTATAGACAAGACATTAATATGTGATATATCGCATATGTATATTGATCTGAAGGGTTAAATTCCCCTTCTTGGTCAGGAAAGGGGTTGGCTAATAAATTTGTATTGATAATAATAATCATTATCGATTAATGGATTTGCGGAAGGAGGATAGCCGGGGCTTCACGATAAAATGAAGTGTTCTTGATATGCATCTGAAACATAGAAACTAGTGGGGAGAAAACGACATGTCAACCAAAACGAATACGATTCATCCCTCGTCCGATGCGATGAAAACCATCTATCCCATTTTATTGATCATTAGCATGGTTCATTTGCTGAACGATACGATTCAGTTCATCGTTCCGTCTCTTTTTCCGATTCTGAAAGATTCGCTATCGCTCAACTTCTCGCAGATCGGTCTTATTTCGCTGATGATTAATTTGACTGCGGCGGTCATGCAGCCGGCTATCGGGATCTATACCGACAATCGGCCCAAGCCTAAAATGCTGCCCGTCGGCATGCTCTTTACGCTGATCGGGGTCGTTACTTTGGCTTATGCCGCTCATTTCTGGGTCGTGATGCTGGCCGTTATGCTGATCGGACTTGGCTCGGCCGTATTTCATCCGGAGTCGGCCCGTGTTTCCTTCATCGCCGCTGGTGCGAAGAAAGGCACGGCATCGTCGATTTTTCAGTTCGGCGGCTTTATCGGGCAAGCTATTGCTCCTGTCATCACCGCATTCCTATTTGTGCGCACGGGGCAGCAAGGCGTGGTCTGGCTGGCCATTCTGGTTTGCATCGGATTCATCGCACAGTTTTATGTCGCCAGCTGGTATGGAAGGCGGTTGTCTTCTGCGAAGAAGACGGATGCTCCCCGGGAAACCGGTCCGATGGTTCAAACCGTTTCAAAAGGGTACGTCATCCTCGCTATTACCATTCTCATGATTCTTGTTTTTTCCAAAAATTTATATGTCGCCGCCATCAGCAGCTACTACGCTTTTTTTGCTATCGATCGTTTTGGAGTTTCCATGGCTCAGGCGCAAATTATTTTATTTGTTTTTCTGGCAGCGAACGTAATCGGGCTGATGCTCGGCGGTTTACTGGCCGATCGTTTTAGCAAGCTCAGCTTGATTTGGTTCTCTATTTTGGGAACGGCTCCCTTCTCACTGCTGCTTCCGTATTCGAACCTGACCTTTTCCGTGATCTGGATTTTTATGGCGGGCATGATTTTGGCCTCCTCTTTCTCCGTCATCATGGTCTATGCGAATGACCTGCTGCCAGGAAAAGTTGGACTGGTTTCCGGGATTTTCTTCGGACTGGCTTTTGGCTTAGGGGGAATTGGTTCGGCCATCTTGGGCAATCTTGCCGATTCGACCAGCATTGATTTCGTGATTTATTGCTGCGCCTACCTTCCATTGATCGGATTGTTGACGATCTTTCTTCCTTCCGATAAAAAAATGCGAGCTTCGGCTCGTGAGGCCGGCAAGTCATCGATCGCTTAGCGGACCGTTTTTATAGACGAAAAGCCCAAGGATCAATCCCTTGGGCTCTCCACTTTCATGATATCCATATAAGGAACTTTCAGCGTATCGCCGTAACACGCTATATGTACCAGCCGGGTTCGCGGGTCCATGTTGGTAATTCGTCCCCGCACCTGCTCGTCCATTCCCCATACGGTCAAAAAAATCTCAGCTCCCTCTTCTTGAGCCTCGAACAATTGGGTACCCAGTTCCTCCAATTCAAATTCGTCTCTTGCCAGGCGTTGCGCAGCGTGTTTCTTGCTTAACGTCGGTAAGCCTATCATAATTTCCATCTCCTCTTCGAATTCTTCTTCCGTCTACTGCGGTACCCTTTGTTCCAAGCCTTGTATGACCCGAAGCTCATCCCTACGAACTTCTACGTAACCATCCTTGACGAGACACAATACAATTTTTCGAAGTTGCTCTACCGTGCCGCCGGATAACCACGAAATCCTTTTGACATCAGGCCTCACCCAAGCGGTTTTGTATAGATTCCATAAGATTCGAAGCACTTTCTTTTCAACATCTGTCATCAACGAATTCCACCCCAATCACGTCTGCGAGCTCATTAGCTGCCGTTTACGTCATAATTCTACTTTTATGATTTGATTTCGCCGGTCTGCCGGACCGGCTTTGCGTCAGCTCATGATACCCTCGATGACACGGAAACCTGCTTCACAGCCAAAATATTTTCGATCCGAATCATTCGCAGTGCCTGCCGTTGATGGCAAAATGCTTTGACGAGACCATTCTCAACCATCAAGACCTCAATTCTCCGCTGCTTGGTTTTATTGTCGATATCCAAATAAATAACTTCAATGATATGGCCAATGTATCTTTCCATTACGTTCGCCTCCAAATGAGAACATTTGTTTGTATTATATACGAACAAGATGCGAACACGCAATAGTCCATTTGGTTTATACTGGATAATACACCATAATGATGTGCATCGGAGAGGAGAGAACGAGGTTGCGAAACCGAAGCGTGCATAGTAGGAAATGGGTCCCGAGCTGCCCCCTAGCGCAAGTCGGCCTTGTCCAAAACAAAAAAGCGCCCTGTAGGCGCTTTTTGTCTAAATTGTTCCTATATCCTATCAAATCCGGACATCGATTCTCTTGCTATGCAACCCTCCCCCCTGCTCTTGACGGCGGCTTGTGCCCGGTTCCTCCCGCTCTCGGGTCAGCGCATCCGCTTCGTTCAAGCTTTGGTCCCGATTCGGTGCAACGGTCTCGACCCGGGTACCGTCTTCCGCTTTGTCGGTCTCTTCCTTCTTTCGGTCAGTTTTTTGCGCTTCGGCCATCGTTTCCCCGATTTTCCCGTCCATGCTGGAAATTTTGGCTTTTAAAGCCGTTTCTTGCTCCAATTTCGGCTTAAATACCGACTGCTCGGCATTTTCCAGCATTTGTCCTCTCCCGCTGTCGTTAGCCGGTCCTAATTCAAACTGCAGTCTGCCCAGCCTGACTTCCGACTGCAAATTGTTCGCTGCCGTTTCCAGCTTGCCTCGAACCTGAGTCATCTTCTTGAGCTGTCCATGCAAGGAGTCGGCTCGGACAATGTCCTTCATGGAAGAATCGGATGAACGGTCCGGTTTCGGATCTCGGGCTTCCGCGCTTGGCGAAGCGCCGTTTTTACGGTTTTGGGCTTGCTCCATTCGAATCTGCGCGATTTGGGCTTCGATCGTTTGCTGTTCCGTTGTCAAGGACTTCAATCGTTCCTCTTTTATTTTGCTATCCAGCTCTTGACTTGCCTTCACTTTGGCCTGTTCTTCTTCAATTCGGCCTTTTTGCTTTAGCAAAGCTTGGATTCGCCTATCATATTCGGACATGAGGCTTGTTGTGGATGGTTTAGGCTGAGCTCTGCCGGCGGCACTGGAAATCTGCGTCATTTTAACATCTCCTATATAAGTTATCCAATAATCTCCTTATTTACATTTATCGGTGCGGAACTTCTTTTTGTTAACAATGTTTCGCTAAATTGAAAAAGGATAGCCCGTCAGAGGTTGACTCTGACAAACTATCCCTGTTAAGAAATCTTGTCCGATTACTTCAGCAACCACAACGAAGCTGCGTTGGACGGCTCCCAGCCGACCAGCGAGGTGTGGGCCTGACGGCACTCGTACGTTTTGCCGTTGTACGTGACAAGCGTGCCTACCGTATACGCCACATTCGGCGCCCATGCGGAAACCGCCGGACCGGAAGCCGTCTTGGCATTTACGGCGTTGCTGTCGGCCGATACGTTACCGGCGGCGTCAATTGCGCGAACCGTAAACGTATAGGACGTATCTGGCGTCAGCCCTGTAACCATATATTCGAGCGTCGTCCCCGAAACCGTAGTTACTAAAGTGGTTCCGTTATATACCCGGTAGCCCGTTACCCCAACATTATCCGTCGATGCACTCCACATCAGATGAACGCTGGAGGAAGTCGGAGTACCCATCACATGCAAGCCGGTCGGAGCCGTAGGCGGCTCATTGTCCACAGGTACGGCCGGAGTTGTAATCGTGACGGCGTTGCTTGCACCGGAGATGTTGCCTGCGGCATCCTCGGCGCGAACCGTAAACGTATAGGACGTATTCGAGGTCAGCCCTGTGACGTTGTAATTTAAAGTCGAGCCGGAGACGGCGGCTATCTGCGTCGAGCCGTTATAAATTTTGTACCCGGACACTCCGACGTTATCACTCGATGCGTTCCATGCCAGCGATACGCTCGTGGCTGTAAGGTTGGAAGCGCTTAAGCCCGTCGGTGCGGTAGGAGGTTCATTATCCGAAGGATCTCCTCCGAAGTTCACGTCGATGACATTATAGAACGCATTGGCCGTGTCGGCAATTTCCCAAACAGCCAGAATGACTTGATATCCGGTCCGGCTAGGAACGTTGCACGTATCGGAATACGTCGTAGGAGGAATCTTTCCGCCGTAATTTACCGAGCAGAACGGCGTGAGGTCGAACGATGCCCGGCTGAGCGGGGCGTTCTGATCCCAGTTTTGCTTCGTAATGTAATACTTCCAGCTGGATGTCGCATGAGCGACTTTAAGAAACCATGAAAACGTTTTCGTTCCTGCCGTCATCGGTACCTTACTCCAACGTGTAGCCGATTGCTGGTCAAGCTCCGAAAATCTCCCCACTGCGGCGCTGGCGATTTTGCCGTCGGCAGGCCCGGCCTGCGGAAACCCTTTCAGTCCTTCCAGGCTGTACGGTTCGTAAATAATCTCTCCGCAGTTCTTGTTTTGCCCCAGACTGCACAAATAGGCGCGGCTGCCGGGCGAATCGACATGACCATGGGCAAAAGCCTGGTTCGAGAACAGCAGCATGACTACGGCCATTAGCAGCATCATGCCGCTGGCAACGAGCAGTTTGAATAGAGAATGGTGTGGTAAACGAAGCTGTATCATATATTGTTACCTCCTTATTTTTGGAGTCGGTAAGGATACTAAAGACACTACGATTATTTATTACCCTCGCAATCGTTCACAATCGTCAGTTCGATCAAACCTTCTTGAAATATAGCTGTGAACCCGTATGTGGAAGCTCTTGTAAGTATTTCCTATCCTCCTTTCTATCCTATGTTTTATATAAACTCGATTACTTCAGCAACCACAACGAAGCTGCGTTGGACGGCTCCCAGCCGACCAGCGAGGTGTGGGCCTGACGGCACTCGTACGTTTTGCCGTTGTACGTGACAAGCGTGCCTACCGTATACGCCACATTCGGCGCCCATGCGGAAACCGCCGGACCGGAAGCCGTCTTGGCATTTACGGCGTTGCTGTCGGCCGATACGTTACCGGCGGCGTCAATTGCGCGAACCGTAAACGTATAGGACGTATCTGGCGTCAGCCCAGTAACCATATATTCGAGCGTCGTCCCCGAAACCGTCGTTACTAAAGTGGTTCCATTATATACCCGGTAGCCTGTTACCCCGACATTATCCGTCGATGCACTCCACATCAGATGAACGCTGGAGGAAGTCGGAGTGCCCATCACATGCAAGCCGGTCGGAGCCGTAGGCGGCTCATTGTCTACAGGTACGGCCGGAGTCGTCACCGTGACGGCGTTGCTTGCACCGGAGACGTTGCCTGCGGCATCCTCGGCGCGAACCGTAAACGTATAGGACGTATTCGAGGTCAACCCTGTGACGTTGTAATTTAAAGTCGAGCCGGAGACGGCGGCAATCTGCGTCGAGCCGTTATAAATTTTGTAGCCGGACACTCCGACGTTATCACTCGATGCGTTCCATGCCAGCGATACGCTCGTGGCTGTAAGGTTGGAAGCGCTTAAGCCCGTCGGTGCGGTAGGAGGTTGAGTATCCGAAGGATCTCCTCCGAAGTTTACGTCGATGACATTATAGAACGCATTGGCCGTGTCGGCAATTTCCCAAACAGCCAGAATGACTTGATATCCGGTCCGGCTAGGAACGTTGCACGTATCGGAATACGTGAAAGGAGGCTGCTTTCCGCCGTAATTTACGGAGCAGAACGGCGTGAGGTCGAACGAGGCCCGGCTAAGCGGGGCGTTCTGATCCCAGTTTTGTTTCGTCATGTAATACTTCCAGGTGGATGTCGCATGAGCGGCAGTCAGCTTCCATGTAAACGTTTTCGTTCCTGCCGTCATTGGTACCTTACTCCAACGTGTAGCGGATTGCTGGTCAAGCTCCGGAAAAGCTCCGGCTGCGCTGGCGATTTTGCCGTCTGCAGGCCCGGCTTGCGGAAATCCTTTCGGCGCTTCCAGACTTTGCGGCTCATAAATAATCGCTCCGCAGTTCTTATTTTGCCCCAGCTTGCACAAAGAGGCGCGGCTTCCCGGCGAATCGATATAACCATGGGCAAAAGCCCGGTCCGAGAACAACAGCATGATAACGGCCATCAACAGCATCATGCCGCTGGCAACGAGCAGTTTGGATAGGGAATGGTGGGGTAAACGAAGCTGTATCATATATGTTACCTCCTTATTTTTGGGGTCGGTAAGGATACTACGATCAGGCATTATCCTTTCAATCGTTCGCAATTATCCGTTCGATTCAAACCTCCTCTCCACCTAAAATATAGCTGTGATCCCATTGTGTAATTTCTTGCGAGTATTGCCTATCCTCCTTTCTATCCCATGTTTTTATATAAACTCGTAACGAGTCTATATATGCCGATATTCTACGAATGTCATCCATGTTCGGTCTTGCTGTCGGTAGAATTGAAGGAGTCAAGTAGAGGAACGGACACTTGGCGCATGTCTCCTGTGTCCAGCATATGGCGCGATGCGGGGAACTTGATGTAAGCGATTGCGTTAAAATGATCACATGGCCGATGGATTATAGCAGGACTATGTAATCCACTTATAGTACTTGGAATTATATGAATAGTAAATATATAGTAATAATAATATATCGATTAAAAAATTACAATATAGTCCATGATCTAACATGAAATTACTTTTCTCCACAAATTCAACAAAAACAGGACAAAAGACACATGCCCTACTGCCTAATCAACGAAAAGCGCAATCGAGCCCTTCTTCTCGCAAAGGGAGCTCTCTTGCGCAGTTGCAATCAAGGACAGAGCTTGGTAGATTAAGTTTATGCCAAAATACGCAGCCGGGAGCGAATGACGATGAGTTTTACTTTAGACAGAATCGAGAATAAAATTGAATTTTTCGAAGCTTATGATTTGAAAACGCTCGAAGCCAAAATCGACGCGCAAATCGAGAATAACAAAGCGCTGCTGCTGGATGTGTTCTCGATCAACCATCAAGTGGTGTTCGATCCGAATGCCGGGAAAATGCTGTACAGCGCCGTCGTTCATTTTAAAGTGAAAAAATAACGAATCCCGCCAAGACAATAGCTTCATACCCACAAAAACCATCGGCCCCTCTGGCCGATGGCTAGGATTTAAATAAACAGCGCGATGCCGGCCATGACCAGTCTGTACCAGCCGATCATCGACAACCACAGCGGGACGCTCAGCAGCACCCCGAACATGACTCCTACCGAAAATCTTCCTTCCATACGCCGCACCTCCATCATTGTCCCCTTGCGCCCAAGCGCTTCTGTGATGATAAGGCAAGCATAGCAAAGTTATGTTTGGAATCTTTTAGGTCCTTGTTAGATTTCAATGAGCTTTTTGAACTATGACGAAACAAATTCACAACTTTTTACCTATTTTTGCACGAAGCAAACCATGCTTATCAAAAAAAGACCCGTGCACAGCGCACGAGCCTTGCTTCTTGCGTTACTCTATTTTTCGTACAGCTCCAAGGGAAGCCGGTCCGGATCGAAAAAGAACGTAAATCGTTTTCCCGTGGTCTCATCGACACGAATCGGCTCCACGGCGATTTCTTCGGCTTCCAAAGCCTTGACGGCCGCTTCGATATCGTCAACCTCGAAGGCCAGATGCCTCAGACCTCTTGCTTCCGGATAGCTTGGCCGCTCCGGTGCGTCCGGGAACGAGAAGAGTTCGATTTGATGACTATCCCCGACCCGCAGATCCAGCTTATACGACCGGCGCTCCGCCCGATACGTTTCCCGGATGACCGTCAGTCCGAGCACGCCGACGTAAAAATGCTTCGACTTCTCGTAGTCCGAGCAAATGACCGCGGCATGGTGAATGCTGTTCAGCTTTAGCATGACGTTGTGCACAACCTCCTTCGGAACCAAACTTTATGTCGTCCGATCAATAGCTGATTAACGAAGCCAGCAGAAGACCCGACGCCAGACTCAAACAAAACGAGAAAATACCAACGGACACATTGCCCTTCGGAATTTCGGCCAGCACTTTAAAAGGAGTCAGCAGTTCGAACAAGTAGAACACGATAATCTGGAACGCGATCCCGATGAGCCCCCAGATAATTAAATCGACGAGACCGACCGAATGATATACCGCGGACGCGAGAACGAGCACTTGGCCGATAATTTTACCCCCAAGATCGTAAGCCGTAGCTTTGGCGGCTGCCGCTTTAGCGGGATCGGACAAATCACCGCCCTCCCGGATGAGTGCAAATTCATTATACGGCGTCGTCAGGTTGAAAAATAAAATGCCGAGCCCCACAAGCGGTACGGTCACGCCCAAATACATCAAAAAGTTAATGATATTCCCAAACTGATCCAACGAACTCCAACTCCCCAATAAATGTTGTAATGTAAGGCTGTTCTTCTCTGCTAGACTAGCCTATGACCGACGAAGGCAAATAATAGGACAAATTATTCGTGATGCTCCCGCCGACTCGCGCAATGACGGCAGAGCTTCGGCCGTCGATCAGAAAGCAGCCCCATAGCAGCCGGCCGTCGTACGGGCCGTTTAACGTTTCCACCCGGATACGGGGTAGCTCGGCATATTGCTGGTAGACCATCGGCTGATCCCCGTATTCATCTTCCCCGCTCGCCTCCGCAATATCCCCGCTCCCCGCATAGATCGTGACTCCGCTGCCTTCGCGTCCCAGAATCGGCTTCACCACATAAGGCGTGCCTTCGGGGAAGCACGGCTCCATAAACGTCGGCAGCATGTAGGCTTCGATCGTCTCATGCTCCTCTTCCGTGTAAAACTCCCCCGCTTGATGCAAATTCCAGATCAGCGCCTGGAGCGCCTTCGTCTGTGCGGCGAACCCCGAGGGCGGATTAATGATTGCCAGTTTGCCGTCCGCGATTAATTCCAGCACATGCTCGCCGGTCGGATAGCCGTCTGTATCCCGGTCTTCAGCCAGCTTCTCGATCGCATGCAGCCGGTACAATACATCGATCGGACATATCGCCGCTTCTTCGTCACCGGTATTGGGCTGCGCCCATATCCGGTCTCCCTCCACGCGAAGGTCGGACAGCGCTGCAAATTCCGCGCTGGCAATCCCGGATTGCTTCAGAAGATAGCGGGTCGTACCGGCATCCTCCTCATGCCAATCGAGTGAGCTGAAGACGACATGCTCGGACGCATAGCCCGCTTCGCGGTATAGGTCGAGCATCCGTTTGAACGCCTGGCGGAAATCCCCGCTGCAGCCTTCGTTCGGGTCCTCTTCGCCATAGGCGGCGCACACCCGGCCATTCGCATGAAAGGCTTCGACGATCCCCGTCGGCGTGTCGCTGTTAAACTCAAGCATCTTGAGCCCCTGCGGTGTCATAGCAAAATCGAACCGCCCGATCAGCGTCGGGATATCTTCATCGAACCGGAGACGAATGGCGCCGAACGACGCGGGAGGCAGTCCCAGTTCAGCCAAAAGCGCCGGTTCGCCCTGCTGGACGATCCGAACGGTCTTGGCATAGATGCGTCCTAACGCTTCTGCGGATTTGCGCATTTCAGCCAGCTGCGCCCGTTCCAACCGGTACAAGCCGGCGAGCGCATATTCCTGATCGTATAGGCAGTCCCATGTAAATATCCCCTCTTGCCGCAGCGGCCCGTAGATCGCTTCCCGGCGTTCCTCATAAGAAGCGTCCGGCCGAAGCGGCTTTGCCATGCTCATGCCCGCACGCCTCCTCTCTGATCGTTGCTTTTTATCGTCGTCGGACCGCCCATGGCAGCTCTGCGCTAGGAGCTTGAGCTGCCGCTGCCGCCGATGCCGCCTTTGCTGATCCCGGAAGAGCTGTCCGAAGACGCTTTAGAGGAGCTTCCGCCTGAGCCCCCGCCGCCGTAATAATGTCCTCCGGACGAACCGCTGCTGCCATTGTCGCAGTAACCGTCCCCGTTTCGATCGGCGCAGTTCTGGGAATCGGAGCAGCCCGCCGTACCGCCGAGCATCAGTGTCGACGCCACGAACAGCGCTACCAGTTTGCGTGTCCTGCTGCTTTTTTGCTGTTCCATTCTTCGTCACTCCTGTTTTCCCCGGTTTGAATTGCGGCTACATGGGCACGGCGTAATATACATACGTCTCCCGGTCTTCGTCGATTTCGGCGGAAGTGCGCTGCCATTCCCGACCCTCCGCATATAAATAATTCGCCTGAAGGTTCAACATCGCCTCCAGCGTATCGGGAAATGTAAACGTATGCACCAGTCGGTAATCCGCCGTCCATTCGCGGTATTCCCTCAGCTCCATGCGAACGCCGCGGGGACCTTCCGGCTTACTCCATAGCATCGTCCGCTCGTCAAGCGCTTCCTGCACATAAACGACATAACACTCCGGCTCCACAGCGCACGAGGTTTTCTCGTACACCTTGCCGTCCTTAATAAAATAGTCGCACGCAAAACGCAAAGCGACCTCGTCCCGGCCGATCCGGTCATAATAATACAGCAGCGGGAACGTCTCGCTGCCCTCGGCATACAAACGGTATTCCAATCGTGTCATCATGCTTCAGCACTCCTTTTCTCTCTCGGAAACGGGCCCTTCTCACGGAGATTCACCAAACATATACGCACAACGGCGCAAAAGGATTCGCCGTCCGCCCTTGCGGTTTGCTCCCCGGCCCGGAAGCTGCATCCAAAATCGATTATAGATTTCTGACACGATACGTCAAGCAAAATTTGCCTCAGATCTGGTAAAGCAACAAAAAAAGAGGCCTATGCCTCTTATCTATGAACTTAAAAAATCCAATAAATCCAGTAGGCCAATCCGCATTACCCTATAGGAACCATCGCTCTTCTCCTCCCCCGATACAAGCCTCAACTCTATACTTGCATTGTATGTATAGGTGACATAGCAAGTACTAAGCGTTCTCCTATTTCTAGCATTTTCAATCGTTTATATTCACCGCTCCGATAAGCTTGCATAAGCATGAAAAAAGCGCCGCGCCAATGAACAATCCATGGCTCAGCGCTTCGATGAATTTTTAAGAACTTGCGCGAATAAACAGCTAAGGTCCGGGCATCCTTTTAAACGCTAGGAAAAGAAGCAAGATCATCCCGAGATAGCCGAACAAAGGATAAAGATAGGAAAGCAGCGGCGTATAACCGATCTGGCTGATCAGAAAGCTTCCGAGCAGAATCGCTAACACCAGCCCTTTGGTCGGGAGAACGAACAGGCTTTGAATTTGACGCGCGATCCCAAATACGTTGCCGACGATTGTTGTAAAAATTTCCCCGTAGATGACCAGCAAAAACAAAATATGAACCGCTCCGCCCAGATCCCGAATAATTTCGGCCATCGGAATATCAAAAGCTGCAATTTCCGGCATCTTGGAATTCATGGCCCAGTGGCTGATCAGCAGCATGAATCCAAGAGCTACGCCACCCCACAAGCCGCCCCATTTCAAGGCGCTTTCGTCCTGTACCTCGCTGCCGAGAGGCACCATCACCGCTTGGACAAAGGCAAAATTCAATGCGGCGTAGGCAAACGGACTAATCAGCCACGTTAGGTCGGACCATGGCGTGTTTCGCCAACCGATGCTTGGGGCCGTCCCGCTGTTGCCGAACACCTGCAAGGCAATGAGAAGCATGAAGCAAAGCATCAGAGGCACTACCACCGAGTTTACCGCCAAAATTCCCTGCATATCTCTGGTCATGACCAGATAACAAAGGATGATACTGATAACAATGCCCCACTGATACGGCAGACCAAGCTGTTCCTCAAAAATGGAGCCGGCGCCCGACAGCATCACCGAAGTCATCCCGAATAAAATCGCGAACGTTGCAGCATTGGCGACCTTGCCGAACAAGCTGCCGAAAAGATAGGTATTAAGCTCCTGATAAGAAAATGCCTGAATCCTGTGAGCCAAAACCATCATCTTGGTTCCAATCCACATAAAAAGAAACGTACTGATCAAAATGCCTACGGCTCCCCATGTCCCGTAAACCGTAAAAAACTGCATAATCGACTGTCCGGAAGCAAATCCGGCTCCCACCACTGTCCCCGCGTATGTGGCTGCAATTTGCAAGATCGAGACCGATTTTTTAACCATAAATCCTCCGGGAGTACCGCATAAAGTAATCTTATGCTTCATTTTATGTCCGGCAGGCTTGTATATGCCCGCTTTGTCCGACCTCTTGGGACAAACTTTTCATCTTGCTACGGCTCGCCCACACGATAAAATTACCTTTTAAATATTCCTTGACAGGAATATTCCCTTCGAGGTATATTTTAAACAAGCAAGAATACGTTACCGACAAACGAAACAAGATACCCGAGGTAACGCGTACCGAAAAGAATATTAGGAGGAATTTGGATGTCGAACCCAATGACAATCAAGGCAGAAGGTCAGGAGCTTATTCTGGAGCGTGTGTTCCATGCGCCGCGCGAGCTTGTATTTAAAGCGTTCTCGCAGGCTGAGCATCTCAAGCACTGGTGGGGACCGCGCGGCTGGACGCTTACGGTTTGCAACGTTGATTTTCGTCCAGGCGGCATCTGGCATTACTGTATGAAATGTATCGATCAGAACCAAGGCGATTTTTACGGTTTCGAATCTTGGGGCAAAGCCGTCTATCAGGAAATCGTCGAAACGGAAAAAATCGTCTACAAGGATTACTTCTCGGATGCCGAAGGCAACGAAGCGGAAGGAATGCCCTCGCCTCTCATTACGATGACTTTCACAGAGTTCGAAGGCAAGACGAAGCTTGTCAGCCGGGCCCAATACCCTTCTGCCGAAGCGCTCAAAACCGTTATCGACATGGGGATGGAGCAAGGAATTACCGAAACCTGGGATCGTCTCGCCGAGCATTTGCAAGCCATGCAATAAAACAAATTTTGTTATCAGCAAAGCCGTTCGGCCCAGAGCCGGCGGCTTTATTTATTTAAGTTAAGCGTTAAATCCACCTTTCTTTATTTTAATAAATAAACACCCAATTGCGAATTACTTAAATATTTAACGTTTTTTACAAAAATATTTAAAAAATGAAACCAACAAAGATGGGGTGGCTATTTTGGATACAATCGATCTCTAGCTTGAATATTGCAGACTTTGAGGACACAACCTCATTTGTCTACGCAGTCCTTCTGACGGCATCGAGTCCTTTTAACTCTGGTGGCATTCATGGGCAGTTTGACCCGTGAATTCATTTCGCCTTTCGTACTTCAAGTTTTGAATGGTTCTGTAGGAGCAGCATTTATTTATTTTTCCATAAAAATGGTTTTGCAAAAGAAGGGTTGAGTTTCGAATTCGTTGTCCCTTCATTCTCCATACTCCATTCGGTAAGTTTTTTTGCATCCGTTAAGTTTTTTTGTCGAATTATGAAGGAAAATTGCACTTGATATTGAAATTCTTTCTAAAGAAGGTTCCGACATCATGAAATTCCCATAACTTATGAACCTGACAGAAACTAATCGGAAGATGGAATGGGAGTAATGACGAGTATGGAAAATACGACAAACACCCCAGCAACGTCTGCGGGGGCGGGAACGGCAGCCAAAAAATCAAATAAGAAGCTGATCATCATCATGAGCTCGCTTCTCGTTGTATTGGCAGCAACCGGAGGAATCGCCTACAAGCTTACGAATAACATGAAATACGATTCGTTGGTCAGGCAGTATAATCAGGATTTTGAGTCGATTCAGGCGGCGGGTTCCGCATTCAAAAAGCAGATCGAAACGCCTCCTGTCGACAAAAAAACGCTTAAGGAAATCGTCGGTTTTTATGAAAGTTCCAAATCAACGATCAATTTTGAAGCCCAAGTGAAGGAATTGAACAGCAATCCCAAGTACGCTTCGCTTACGGCGGAAAAGAAAGATTACTCCAGTCTTAACTTGGAAACTGCAATCGCGGAGTACAAAGACCGGTTGAAGGATATCGAAAAGCTTCAGAGTGTCATCCAGCGAAGCGACAACATCGATTCAGAAATCAGACAGTTGAAGAAGCCCAACGACAATATGTATGCCATTTATGGCACAGTTGACGCTCTTATCGAAAAAAACAACAAGCTTAAGGATGAAGTGCTCAGCGTAGTTTTATCGCCGAAATTAAAAGATATTCAATCCAAGTTCGTCGATGCTTTGACTTACCGCGGCAAATATTTGACCGAAATGCAAGCTGCGCATGAGGCTGCAGAAAGTTATAAATATAACGAAAGCAGTTACGAACGCAATATCGCCGACATCAAGAAAAACAAGCAGCTGGCACAAAATAATACGTATTCCTACGGATTTATTACTGCTGCCTACAAAGCGGCCGATAACGCGGAGTCCAATCGAAAATATTTAGAAAAAAAGGGGGCCGAGCAAAGAAGTCATGCAACCGAAGCCGCTAACATGCTGGCCAAGTATGTGGAATTGACGGGGGCCGAATCGGCCGATTTGACGAAAAGCGAGATCAATCCTAAGCCGCTTCCGGAAAGTCCGGCAAAGCCATCCGGCGATGAGGAGAAGGCCAAGATGATGGTCGAGATTTTCCTGACGAAAAACATGTGGGCCCTCACCTCGGACAACATCCATGTCGTGACGCCGTATTTAAGTTCGAAGAAACACCAAGAACAGGCCAATTATATGCAATACCTGAAAAGCAAAGGGATCAAGGAATCCATGACCCTGGCCGAAGCCAAGTCGGTAGAAAAATCGGGCGATTCCACCTTCATCGTTACGACATCGGAGAAGTACAACATCTCCTATGGCGATGGCAGCCGCAAAACCAAGAGCTTCACTTCCAAATATAAAGTCGTGAAAACCGACTATTACGATTATGACTTCGTGATTGACGAATTGCTCGAAGCGAAGGAAACGGAAAGCATAGACAGCTAAGATTGCTTGCATCAGCGAAATAATTACCGGCCGTCGTATAAAACAGCCATACCAGCCTCCGGATTTTGATTCCGGAGGTTTTTTGACGATGTAGCGTGAGGTAATTTCAATTATTTACCTTTGCATAAAGAACATGTGTTCGGTATATAATAGTCGTGTACGAACATATATTCGCAGGTGATGGAAATGCAACGAACTGTTCTCATGGCAGATGGGCAAAGTTTTTATGCGAGCATCGAAAAAGCAGCGCACCCGGAATATCGGGATAAACCCGTTGCGGTAGGGGACCCGGCACGAAGAAGTGGAATTATTTTAGCTGCCTGTCCGATTGCAAAATCACGCGGCGTAACTTCAGCCGAAAGAGTCGGTGAAGCGCTGGCCAAATGCCCGGATTTGGTCGTCATACGGCCACGAATGCAAACGTATATCTCGGTATCCCTGCTCATTACGGAAATTTTCGAATCCATTACAGATCAAGTTGAACCGTTCTCCATCGACGAACAGTTTCTCGATGTGACAGGATCTTTGGCCTTGTTCGGTTCTGCTGAAGAGATTGCCCGTTTGATACAAACCCGAGTAAAGCTTTCAACCGGAGTATGGTCCCGTGTCGGTATCGGCCCCAACAAAATCCTTGCCAAAATGGCTACGGATAATTTCGCAAAAAAGAGGCCTACAGGTATATTTGAACTTACCCATGACAATATCGAAGAAGAACTTTGGTCCCTGCCTGTCCATCAAATGTTTATGGTAGCCGGGCGCATGACTTCCCATTTTGCTCGAATGGGCTTACACACCATCGGCGATATTGCGCGTCTCGATCTCGGTGAATTCAAGAAACGGATGCGCTTCCGGATGGGTCGGCAAAGCGACATTCAAGCGGAATATTACTGGCAAACGGCGAACGGCATCGACCCGAGCCCCGTTGTCACTGGAATGCGCAGCCAAATTAAAGTGATCAACCACGGTAGGGCATTAAAATGGCAGGCCTATCGAACGATCGAAGACATTGAACCACTTATGCTCGAACTTATCGTGGAGGTTTGCCGCCGTGCCAGGCGGTACGGATATATGGGCAGAGTCGTTGCGGTGGGAGCTGCAGAAACCGACGGACATCGGTCTTCAGGCTTTGGGAGGCAAAGAACATTGCCGCGTCCTACCCATTTGGAACATGAAATCGGCCCGGTCATACGCTCACTCTTTTTGGAGCACTGGAAGGGCTTGCCTCTTACTCATTTGCATATTACGCTCACGGACCTTTCAAGAGATGATATGTATCAACTTGACTTATTTGAGGATCGAGAACGATTGATTCACCGCGAAAAAACAGTCGATGCGCTGAAAGAGAGATTTGGACCAACGGCTATTATCCGTGCATCGTCCTTGTTAAAAACGGCTCAGGCATTTGAAAGGGCAGCTCAAATAGGGGGTCACTGGGCATGAGTAAACTAGACGGAAATGGCCGCTGGCAGTCGAAAATGACGCTCACGGAACATACGGAGCAATATGAGGCGCGTAATGAGCTCAAAACTTCTCGACCGACACCCGAAGAATACACCATGGCTCGGGATTACATTCTGCTGCCACATATGTTAACCATGGTTGAGCGGAGTATCGAGGAAATAAGAGCTTCAACAAATATCTTAAAGCGGTTGTATTTGATCGCGGCGCAAACCATTATGAATCAAATCCATCAAGACATGTACTCGTTGCGTCGGGAATTAAGTAAACGAAACATTAAAGTGATCAACGACGAGCAGATCGACCTCGTTATTTATTACAAAATCATATGCCGGGGCTACGAAGAACGATTCGGTATCGTTCGCGATGTAGTTCGATCGGAGATCAGTGTGCGTTTGACCAAGTATCTGCAAGACGTTGCAAAATTCATTGAGCAATACGGCAAATGATGTGCGTGACCGGGACTTCTTATCTATCAAGAAATCCCGGTGATCATCTCCTCTAGTCCAGTGTACTATGAGCATATCCCCGGATCGTGCTATAATCGGAAAAAGAAAAGCGTCCCGCCTCGACAGAGACGGAACGCTAAAATGGAAGCAAAGGTGAAGACGCATGCTGCTGCATAAGGGCGAAACGTTGTTTCGCCAAGGAGAAACCGGACCGCTGTACCGCATCAAGAGCGGCCTGCTCAAAATCGTCCGGATTCATGAGGACGGAAATCCCGTCCTGGTCAATATTATCGTTCCGGGGGAAACGATCCCTCATCATTCCTTGATCAGTCCGAAAGAATATTACGGGATGGCGATTGCGCTCATGACCTGCGAGATCGAAACGCTTCCCGCTCAAGAATGGTATGCCAAGCTTCAACGGGAACCGCAAACGTGTCTTGAGATCGCCATGCTGCTGGAGAGCAAGCTGCGGATGATGCAGCAGCGAATCGATCAGCTGACGCAGCTTGCGCCTGCGGATAAGCTGGCGAAGCTGCAAGCCTGGTTCGAAGCGTATATTGCCCCGGCCCGATTGACGGATCTGCTGACACAGGAAGAGATCGGCCAGTTTATCGGACTGCGCCGCGAGACGGTCAACCGTCTGCTTCGCGCTCAAGCAAGCACCCGCGCTGCCTTGCAGGCCCGGGATGATAGCAAACGCCGACGCTAAGCATACCGTTCCTCTGTTTATCCGAACCGCATTTTAGCGTTGTCCCGGAACTGCTGGTTCCCCTGCTTCCTCCAGCGAGCCTGACGGTCCGAAAAATTCGTAACGCGCATCCTCCTTGCGTACGCCCCAGGATTGCAGCATCCGGTTGACCGTCTTCATGAACGGCACCGGTCCGCAGAAATAGAACGTCGCATCCGGCGAAGGAGCGACGGATTGCAGCCACTCCAGATCGATGTAGCCCTCCTTGTGGAACGTACACTCCTCCCGATCGGCAGCGGTCGGCGATTGATAACAAAAGCGATATGAAAAGCCGGGATGCCTGCGGGCCAGCTCTTCTACCTCGGCGCGCATCGCGTGCGTCTCGCCGTTGATGGCAGCGTGAATGAACGTGACCTGCCGGTCCGGCGCCGTTTCGCCGAGCGTTTTCAGCATACTGAGCAGCGGAGTCAGACCGACGCCGCCGCTCAGCAATACGACTGGGCGCGGGTCGGAGATGTTGAGCGTGAAGTCCCCAGCAGGAGCCGTTAGCCATAGCGTATCGCCTTCGCTCACATGTTCGTGAAGGAAGACGGACACTTTGCCCGCCGGGCGGTCCGGCGCGCCGTCCTCGCGTTTGACGGAGATGCGGTAATACGGCTTACCCGGCGCATCGGACAAGCTGTATTGCCGAATATGCGTATAGGTCTCACCGGGCATCTCCGGCTTCACGCTGACATACTGTCCAGGCTCGAACGAGGCGATCGCGCCACCGTCAAGCGGAACCAAATAGAACGATGTAATGACGCTGCTTTCCTTTTGCTTGCGCTCCACCCGGAACGCGCGGAATCCTTCCCAGCCGCCCGCTTGCCGCTCGGCCTGGGCATACATTTCCGCCTCTACGCCGATGAAGGCGTCGGCAATGATGCCATAGGCGGTTTCCCACGCCTGAAGCACCTCGTCCGTAGCTGCCTCGCCGAGCACCTCCCGCATGGCCGTCAGCAGCGTCTGGCCCACGATAGGATAATGCTCAGGCTTCACTCCAAGGCTCCGGTGCTTATGCCCGATCTGCTTCACTACAGGCAGAATGGCAGCCAGATTATCGATATGCACGGCGGCGGCGTACACGGCATTAGCTAGCGCCGTCTGCTGATGTCCCTGCTTTTGGTTCGTATGGTTAAAGACGTTCAGCAGCTCCGGATGCTCGGTGAACAAAATTTCATAAAATCGTTTCGTTACTTCAGTCCCCTTCGACTCCAGAAGCGGGGCCGTCGATTGAATAATGCGGATCGTCTGTTCGTTTAACATCGTTATCCCTCATTTCATCATAGCGGATTTCGTTACCTTCATGAGAAAGTATACAAGGACGCCCGGAACGTCTTTGTGATTTAGATCACATCAAAACAAAACGATTTGTGGCAAGCAGACAGCCGGTCGGGATCTTTATTTCTCCGACCGGCTGTCCGCTTGCCGAGTTATTTGATTCCGGGATTGTATGCCTCAGAGGTTAAAAGCCCGTCTTCGACGTATCCTTCCCTTGATCGGCCAGTGTTTCGCCGTTACCCGTACCGGCATTGCCGTAAACCGTGTTATTTTCGCAGCGGCTGCCGGCGATCTGGATGGCGGTCGCCGAACAGCGGGACAGCATATTGCCCGTGACGAGATTGTGCCGGCTGAAGGAGCCGTCGGCATTGCCGGATGTTTCAAGCGTAATGCCGGTTTGGACCCGCCGCACATCATTGCCCGTCACCGTAGTGACGTCGCTGTTCAGCAGGACGATGCCGCGCTCCGTCTGATCGATTTTGTTGCCGGAAACGATGTTACCGAACGGCCGCTCGCCGTCTGCCGCGCCGTCGCCCGTCAGTGAGATGCCGGATTCTTTTGCCCGGGAAATGATGTTATGGACGATCACGTTGTCCGTACAGTAATCGCGCAGCACGATGCCCTGCTTGCTCGCAAAAGCGCCGTTTTCCAGCCCTTCCGCCGACAAAATGTTGCCTTCGATCCGGTGGTACGAGCTCGGCTTCAGCTTGGAGGATATCACGATAAAAGCATCTTCGCATTGCTGCGCCACGTTATCGGAAACGATCGAATACGAGCTGCCTGCGGAAATATAGATGCAGGGTCTTTTCAACAAATGAAACCGGTTATCCGTCAGCCGGAAATTCGCCGCCGATTCGGCAAAGATCCCATAGCCTTCGTAAAAATTTTCATAAGCGAGTAGCTGGGAGAACGAGCTTTGGCTAACCGAGACGTGCCGGCTGTCGTTAAGCCACACGCCGTTGACGATGGTGGTGAAATGACAATTCCGAACGGAGACGTGTTCGCATTTTTCAAAATAAACGCCGCGTTCCGTCATCTTGAAATTAGCCAGCGATAAGGCGCCCATGCCTTCGAAGCCAAGCCCCTCGACCAGATTCTTCTTCGTGCCGAGTCCCATCACCATGGATAGGTTCGGCTCCGCCGCTTTCAGTATGGATGCACCCGGTCCATCTCCGACCAAACGTACATTCGGCCTCAGCATAATGGAGGATCTCAGAATGTAGCGCCCGGGCGGCAAATAAACGGTCCCTCCCAGAGGCGCCGCCGCTTCGATGGCCGATTGAATCGCCGGCGCGTCGTTTTGATCAAAACGGCCCAAGCCTTGCGCTCCGTAGTTTTTTACGTTAATCCAGGCGACCGATTCCGGGCGAAACCCCGGATTTTGCATCGGATTGGGCATCGGCTCCGCCGCGGCCGTGCCGCTCCAGCCCGTACTGGCGGCCAGGATCATGCCGGCTGTCGCCGTGCCCATCGTGGCCAGCAGCTCGCGGCGGGACATTGCTTTGTCTTTGGATGAAGATGAAGATTCCGAAGTCGACATATCGTATATCGTTCCCCCTTCCACAATCTAGCAATCTATCAGCATTATAGCCTTCTCCGCTTCATTTGACAATTGGGCCGGTGCCCAGCACTCCGACAAAAAAAAGAACATGCCCGCTTAGCGGAACATGCTCCACAGTTTGATCAGATGAAACGCATTGTTCGGATCGATTTTTTGCGAGATCACGAACTGGACGAGCTGCTCGCTCTGCTGCTCGGTGACTCTTTCGCCGAGCACCTTCGTCAGCATGCCGACGAACCGACGAACCTTCACGCGGTCCTGTAAATCGTACTTCGTAACGCCCTGTAAAATCATTTTGACCCGTTCTTTTGTCTCGGGATTTTTCATCTTCAGCTTGATCCGCTCGACTTGCGCAGGGTCAAAGCCGTACTGCGTATAGCTCATGCCGCACACCTCCGCGTTCTTGCAAATAGGACTTACAACCACCATACAGTAGTAAGTCTATGTCGGAGAGCTTGGCCTTGTGTACCTATTTCTTTCGCCCGTCTTTCCCCTTCGCCCCGCAGGAGGAGCGTCAAGCAGGCTATCGTCTAATCCAGCATCTCGCTGTCGAAGATGTGCTCGCGCTGCAAATAGTGACGGAGCGGCACGTAGTCGGCTTCAGTCCAAAAATCCGGCTGCTTGACAAGCTCGGCCGCATCGTCTCTTGCCTGTTCCATCACTTCGAAGTCGGTCACCATGTCGGCGAGACGGAAGTCCGGCACCCCGCTCTGCTTCGTACCGAAAAAATCTCCCGGCCCCCGCAATTCGAGGTCACGGCGCGCAATCTCGAAGCCGTCGTTCGTATCCGTCATCGCCTTCAGCCGTTCCTTGCCGACTTCGTTCTTCGGATCGGCAATCAGCACGCAGTACGATTGATGTTCGCCCCGTCCGACCCGGCCCCGCAGCTGGTGAAGCTGCGATAATCCGAACCGGTCGGCGTCATAGACGACCATCAGCGTTGCGTTAGGCACATCCACGCCGACCTCAATAACCGTCGTCGAGACCAGTACGTGAAGCCGGCCTTGGCTGAACTCGCGCATCACATCGTCCTTCTCCGCCGGGGCCATCCGTCCGTGCAGCAGCCCGACTTTGTACTCCGGAAAAGCAAATTGAAGCTGCGCGTGCACGTCAATCGCGTTCTGCACGTCGAGCTTCTCGGATTCTTCGATCAGCGGGCAGATGACATACGCCTGCCGCCCTTCCGCCACCTCGCGGCGAATAAAGCCAAGGACGCGCTCCAGCATATTGTGCGTGACCGCGTAGGTCTGAATCGGCTTGCGTCCTTTAGGCAGCTCCCGCAGCGTCGAGACGTCCATATCGCCAAAAGCGGTAATCGCGAGCGTCCGCGGAATCGGCGTCGCCGTCATCGTGAGCACGTCCGGATTCATCCCTTTACGGCGCAAAATGCTGCGCTGCTGTACGCCGAAGCGATGCTGCTCGTCCGTAACGACGAGTCCGAGCCGGCGGAAAAACACATCCTCTTGAATGAGCGCATGCGTGCCGATAACGATGTCGATCATCCCCATCTGCAGCGAGCCGAGCACGTCCCGGCGCTGCCGCTCCGTCAAGCTGCCCGTCAGCAGCGCCGTCTGAATGCCGTACGGCTCGAATAAGCGGTCGAGCGAGCGCTTGTGCTGCTCCGCAAGAATTTCCGTCGGCACCATCAGCGCGCCTTGATAACCGGCCTTGACGACGGCAAAAAGCGCCACCGCCGCGACGACGGTTTTTCCCGCGCCCACATCGCCCTGCAGAAGGCGGTTCATGCAGAAAGGCTCCTGTAGATCATGAAGAATTTCAGCCAGCACGTTTTTCTGGGAAGCCGTCAGCGTGAACGGCAGCGCGCGTACAAACGCGCGGACAGCCGGCAAATCTACAGGGTGCGCGACCCCGTCCGCCCGCTCGTGATTCAGCGTGCGGTACGCCTGCATCTTGAGCTGGAACAAAAACAGCTCCTCATACACCATCCGGCGTCTCGCCCGTTGTCCCTGCTCCATACTGCCCGGCAGATGCAGCAGAGCGACCGCCTGCTTGCGAGGCAGCAGATTGTACTTGCGCAGCAGCTTGCCCGGAAGCACCTCGGGAATGAGGTCGCCGAATTGCAGCAGCGCTTGCTTCGTCGTTTGCCGGAACCATTTTTGTGTGATCGATCCCGTCACTGAATAAACCGGCTGCAGCGTGCCGGTCTGCGACGTGCCGCGGCCCGGGAACTCTACCTCCGTCACGGTCAAGTGCAGCCGCTTCTGGTCCCATTTTCCGGTCAAGACGATATCCGTACCGGCTGTCAGCTTATCCTTCAAAAAATGCCGATTGAACCAGACGGCCGTAATGAAGAGCGGGTCGACTACGATTTTGCAGGTCATGCGCGATTTGGTACGCCCGTACATTTGCACCTGGGGAACCCCTGCGACCGTGCCCTGCACCGTAATCCGGTCTCCGTCCTTCACCTGCGTCAAATCGCGAAGCGTGTAATCCTCGTAGCGGAAAGGATAATAATCGAGGAGCTCTCCAACGCTCGAGATGCCGAGCGCAAGCAGCTCCTCGGGCTTCTTGCCTTTGACGCCGGACACCTTCGTGACCGGAAGCGAATAAAGATCCAAGGTCATATCAGACCGGTATGCCAAAAGCCGCTACGGTTCCGGGTCCGACATGCGCTCCGATGACGGGCCCGATATGCGTGTATTGCACGCTTTTTACATCAAAATGCTGCTTCAGCAGCGAGAAAAATTCCTCCGCCGTCTCGCGGCCGGTCGTATAACCCATGATCAATTCGATCGGCTTGCCGGCAAAATCCTTCTGCAGCAGCTCGACGATCCGGTTCATCGCTTTCTTCTGTCCGCGAACCTTATCGACGGAGTACACGACTCCGTCATCGTTGACCGACAGGATCGGCTTAATATTAAGCAAGGAGCCGAAGAGCGCCGCAGCCTTGCCAATCCGTCCGCCCTTATGCAAATACTCGAGCGTATCCACCAAAAAATAGAGCCCGATGTTTTGGCGCAACGACGCAATCCGTTCCAAAATTTCCGACTTGCTCTTCCCCTGCTTTGCCGCCTCCGCGGCAGCTACGACGAGGATGCCGATGCCACAGGAAGCCGTACGGCTGTCCACCACCTCGATATCCGCCTTCTCGTCGATCATTGATTTCGCCACGAGGGCGGACTGGTAAGTGCCGCTCATCTGCGATGACAAATGAATCGAGATGATCGAGTCGGCGCCTTCGTCCGCCAGCCTCTCGTATACTTGGATGAAATCAGCCGGCGACGGCTGGGATGTGGTCGGAAACATACCGGACGAGGCCAGCTTGTCATAAAATTGCTCCGGACCCATATCAACCCCGTCGCGAAATGCCTCCGAGCCGAACAATACTTTAAGCGGCACCATCTCAATGCCGAGCCGCTCCCGCAGGTCGGCCGGAATATCCGCCGTGCTGTCCGTTACAATACGAACCTGGCTCAATAGCCTCCCTCAATTCTTTGCAAAATTTTTGATCTATAAGACATAGCGTCGAAATCGAATCGTTTACTCCGCAGAAATAATGTAGTAATAGAGCGGCTGTCCGCCGTCCTGCACTTCCACTTCCACCTCTTGATACGATTGTTCGACATACCCGACAAGCTCCTCGGTCTGCTCCTGCACCGCATCCGCTCCGGTATACAGGGTCACGATCTCCGCACCCGTATCCAGCATGGAGTCAATCAGCTTTTTGCAGGAATCGACGAGGTCCGGAGCCGAGGAAACGATGCGGCCGTTGTGAATGCCGATATAGTCGCCCTCTTTAATATCGATCCCGTCCATTTGCGTGTCGCGTACGGCATGGGTGATTTGACCGGCCTGTACCTGCTGCAGCGCCTGCTGCATTTCGTCGATGTTTTCTTCGGGAGCCGCCTCCTCCTGGAAGGCAATTACAGCGGCAATGCCTTGCGGAATCGACTTGCTGGGAATAACGACAACCTGCTTATCCTCCACAAGCTCCACGGCCTGCTGAGCAGCCAGGATGATGTTCGAATTGTTCGGAAGCACGAACACGGTTCTCGCTTCGACCTCGTTGACGGCGCGCACGATATCTTCGGTACTCGGATTCATGGTTTGCCCGCCGTGCAGAATCCGGTCGACGCCCAAGCTGCCGAAAATACCGGAGATACCTTCCCCCGTGGATACGGCGACAAAGCCATACGGCTTGAGCTCGCGAGACGGATCGTTCTCTGCCGGGACGGACGGTTGGCCCATTTCGAGCTCCTTCGCCGCGTCCAGCAAATGCGTCGCCTTGGCCAATGCCGCGACCGCGCCGGACGGTCCGGCCTCCTCCATTAGAAGATGCGTATGCTGGTCGCGCATATTTTCGATCTTGATCCGGCTGAGATCTCCGTAGTTCTGGGCCAGATTCATAACGCTGCCCGGGAATTCAGCATGGATATGCACTTTGACCAGATCGTCGTCGGCCACGACAAGCAGGGAATCGCCGAAGGCGGACAGCTCCTCGCGGAACAGAGCATCGTCAAACTTGCGGTCGTTCAGCTTGCCCGGGTTCAGCGTCACCATAAACTCTGTGCAGTACCCGAACTCGATATCCTCCGTCGCCAGCTTCGCCTGAACGCGTTCATGGCCGGTAAAATCAAGCGGCGGCGCCGCGGGTTCAAGCGTCTCCTCCAGCGGCTGCACCGCGCCAAAAGCGACGTACGGCATATCGGCCGGCTCCTCCAGCGGCGCTTCCTCCATGTCTAAAACGGACACAAAGCCCTCGTAGATATACACGAGCCCCTGCCCGCCGGAATCGACGACGCCCACCTGCTTCAGTACGGGAAGCATGTCCGGCGTTTTAGCCAATGCCTCTTTCGCTTTATCCAGCAGTTCCGCGATCACGACAGCGACATCCGGCTGCCGCTTGGCGGTCTGTACGCCCTGCCGAGCCGCTTCCTTGGCTACGGTCAGAATCGTACCTTCCACGGGCTTGACGACAGCTTTGTAGGCCATATCCACGCCGTTCTGAAACGCCGCGGCCACCTGCTGGGCGTTGGCCGAAGGCAGGTCGGATACGGCTTTGGCGAAACCACGGAACAACTGTGACAGAATCACGCCCGAGTTGCCGCGGGCGCCCATCAGCAAGCCTTTAGCAAGCGCTTCCGCTGCTTTACCCAAGTGGTCCGACGAACGGCGGCGAAGCTCTTCCACCCCAGAAGTCAAGGTTAAATTCATATTGGTGCCCGTATCGCCGTCCGGTACCGGAAAGACGTTAAGCGCATTGACCCGTTCCGCGTTCGTCGTCAGCCTATGCGCTCCCGCTTCTACCATTCGGATGAAATCTTGTCCATTCATTTCTTTCAAGCGCTTACTCAAAAAGACCGTTCCCCTTTCGCTATAACCCTGTCGGCGATCCATAACATGTTTCGGCCACAACCGCTGTCATCACAGGTCTCATTCCGCAATCCTCACGCCTTGAACAAAAATGTTCACGGTCGCCACTTGCAGGCCCGCCACTTCCCCGAGCATGTATTTGACTTTGCTCTGCACGTTATGCGCAACGACCGAAATTTTCGTGCCATAGCTGACGACGATATATAAATCAATGGTCAGGACATCCTGCTCGTCACGGTGAACCTCGACTCCCCGGCGCAAATTGTCCCGGCGCAGCAGTTCGGCAATACCGTCCTTGAATTGATTGCGCGAAGCCATCCCGACAAGTCCGTAGCAGTCGAGCGCCGCCGAACCCGCAAGTACGGCGATTACTTCGTCCGTAACGTAGATTTTTCCATATTCTGAAGCCAGTTCGATTGTCATCTCCATACAGCTCCTTCGATTCCATAATTAGCATGGACTACGAATCATTGTACTATATTCGCCGCAAGAAATAAATAAAACTCGGGCTGCAGGGGAAGAAAACGAAGAAGCTGCGTTGACGGCGTTTAGGCCGCTGTGATATGATGTTTAAGTGTGTTTTTGAAGCGTGTATGCTTTAAGGAGGTGTAATCAATGTCCCGCAAATGTTTTATCACAGGTAAAGGCCCGGGTACCGGCAACCATGTATCCCATGCGAACAACAAAGCGAAACGCACTTGGGGTGTCAACGTTCAAAAGGTTCGCATTCTGGTCGACGGCAAACCGAAACGCGTTTGGGTGAGCACGAAAGCTCTGAAATCCGGAAAAGTAACTCGCGTGTAATCTGCGTCCGCAGACAAAAAGCACCTGGCTCAGGTGCTTTTTTTAGTTGATAAGCATGACTTCGCATCAACCTTGATAAACGCGCTTGTCTTGCAAAGACAAGGACGGCTGAGCCGTTGATTTCGGGTGTAGCGCCTGCCCTAGCCTGGCAGCCGGCGCCTAAGCATGGACGAGCGTATCTTCAGTTTTTGCTAAATGTGTTAAGTACGGCTTTCACAAACCCACCCAAAAACTTCGGAAGCTTGATAGTGTAAAATTTCATTTTGCACCCTCCCTCCAGACTTTGCGCAGCAAAGTCAGCATCGCTTGGCTTTGCGACGCAAAGCCGACCTCGAGCCATGCGCGCAGTAAACCACCTCGTTAAAAGTATATTCCGCTAATCCCCAAAACGTGCCATGCAAATTCCGGGCACCGAAAAAACAAAAAAGGCTACAAAAGCCGGAAGCCGTACTTTTGTAACCATATGTATGCGAACCCCGGGCCGGTTATGCACGTCCAGGTTCTGTCTTTTTTCTCAAACCGCAGCCTGCTGCTGCATTGCCAAATACAACGCGTAGAACACCGTATAAATAAAGTAGAATAAGATCGTGGTCAAGACGAAGGCAATGCGCAGGCCGCGCGTCTCGTATCGCTTAAAAAACTGGATACCGACGTATAAAGCCCCCAGCGAAAAGGCAAACTTCACCACGCCGTCGATAATGGAAAACACAAACAGCAGGGCGGCGCATAGTAAACAGAAGAAAAAAATTTGAAGCGCCCGCATTTACCGGCCGCTCCCGGCTTCCCGGATCGCGCGGATCGCCTCGGCGCGGTCCGGCCGGTTGAACACCGCGTTACCGGCAACGAGCACATTGGCGCCCGCTTCGGCAACGAGCTTGGCCGTCTCGGTATTGACTCCGCCGTCGACCTCGATGTCCACGTGCTGAAGCCCGTGCTCGTCCAGCATACGGCGCAGTCCGGCGATTTTGGGCAGCACCGCGGAGATAAACTTTTGCCCGCCGAAGCCGGGGTTAACCGTCATCAGCAGCACGTAGTCGAGCAGTCCTTCCTCAAGCACATACTCCAGAGCATGGAGCGAAGTGGCCGGATTCAGCACGACACCCGCTTTGACGCCCTGCTCCTTAATATAATGAAGTGTCCGGTGCAGATGGACGCATGCCTCGGCGTGAACCGAAATGAGGTCTGCGCCTGCCTGAACGAACGAGGCAATGTAGCGATCCGGCTGCTCGATCATCAGATGCACGTCGAGCGGTAATTTCGTTATCGGACGGATCGCCTCCACGACTAGCGGTCCAATTGTAATATTCGGCACGAAATGTCCATCCATCACGTCGACGTGAATCCAATCGGCCCCGCCGCGCTCAACGTCGGCAATTTCTTCGCCCAGCTTGGCAAAGTTCGCGGATAAGATCGAAGGAGCGATACGCAGCATCTCAGTACCTCCTTTTTTTGTCTTTGATCTCGTTCAAAAATTGAATGTAATGGTCGTACCGCGATGCGGCGATATGGCCCGCTTCTTTGGCCTCCTGAACCTTGCAGCCCGGTTCGTGCAGATGTAAGCAGCCGCGGAAGCGGCACGCTGCGGCATAAGGGGCGAATTCCCGAAAAGCCCCGCTAAGCCCCTCCGCATCCACCTGCAAAAAATCGAGCTGGCTAAAGCCCGGCGTATCGGCGATAAGTCCGCCGTTCTGCAGCCGGATCAGCTCGACGTGGCGCGTCGTATGTTTCCCCCGGCCAAGCTTCATGCTGATTTCGTTCGTTTCGAGCGACAGCCCCGGCACCATGGCGTTAAGCAGCGAGGACTTCCCGACGCCGGACTGCCCCGCAACTACCCCGATGCGGCCCGCAAGCCGGTCGTTAACCTCGCTCACGCCTATGCCTTCCTTGGCGCTTGTCACAAGCATCGGGTAGCCGATCGACTCGTAGAGCCGGATCACCAGCGCCAATTCCCCGGAAACGGCGTCAGGCGAGCTTCCTTCGGACAAGAGATCATGCTTGGTCAAGCAGATCAGCGTATCGAGCCCGGCGCTTTCCGTATGTACGAGAAACTTGTCCAGCAGCGGCAAATTAAGTGCTGGCTCGGTCACCGAGAACACCAGTACAGCCAAATCGATATTCGCCACCGGCGGCCGGATCAGCTCGGAGGAGCGGGGAAGAATTTCGTCCACCGTTCCTTCCCCGTTCTCCGTCAGCCCGTAGACCACACGGTCGCCGACGAGCGGCGAAATGCCGCGCTTTTTGAAAATGCCCCGCGCCCGGCATTGCACCGCTTCGGTCGTCTGCTCGTCGTCGGCAAGCACGTAATAATATCCGCTTAGCGCCTTCACGATTAACCCGGTTGGCATTATGGATTCGTGCCTCCTGTACCTGTCGTAGTTCCGGCCGGAGCCGTTGCTGCGCCTCCGTTCTGTCCGGTCGGCGGCGGCGTCGTTCCGCCGCTTCCCTGCTGCGCCGGCTTGCCACTCGCGCCGCCCGTGCCGGAAGCCGGAGTCGCCGGCGGCTCGGTCTTCCCGCCGCCATTCGTCCCAGTGCCTGCATTCGACGACGTACCGGTACCGTTCGACTGAGTCTTGCCACCTTTTTGATCTTGATAATCCTTATAGGTGATCGTTATCGAATCGTTCTGAATGTTATCCCCGCGAATCTGGATGGTCGCATCTTTATCCGGCGAGACGACCAGCTTCACCTCAAGTGTTTCCGTTTTGGTCACGTTCGTAAGCTTCTGGTATTCCGAATTTTCGACCGCCGCATCGCTCAGAATGACTTTAGCCGTACCCGCCTGCCCTTCCTTGGTCGGCTTAATTTGCACCGGTACGGTCATCTGTCCCGCTTCTGGAGGAAGGCCCGAGCTGACGGTCAGCGTAATTTCCGTACCCGGCGTTACGTCGTCGTCCGGCTCGAACGGAAATTGCTTCGTCACACGACCCTTGCTCTGCTTGTAGCTCGGCTGGCGGACAATCCCGTCCTTGGAAAGCTTCAGATTTTTTTCGCTAAGGATCGTTTTGGCTTCGTTTTCCGTTTTGCCGATCAAGTTCGGCATTTTGAACGTTTCCCGACCTTTGCTAACGGTCAGCTCGACCTTAACATCGTCCGGCGACGTGTACTCCTCATTCACCGCAGGCTTTTGAGACGTCACCGTTTCCGGCTCGGCCTCCAGAAACTGTTGAACAATCTTGATGTTTTCCAGCTTAAAACCAAGGGAGGTCAGCTTCGTTTTGGCATCTGCCAGCTTCAGCTTGGTAACGTCGGGCATTTTTTTACTTTCGGGCCCTTCGCTGACAGTCAGCTTGATCGTCGTGCCCGCATTAACCTGCATATTCGACTGGCTCTGCCGGATGACGATATCTTTCGGTTTGACCTCATCCTTCTGGCTCTCCACTTCCACTCGGAGCTTGTTGTCCTCTAATATTTTCTTGGCTTCGGCCAGCGGCTTATCCACCACATTCGGAATATCAACCCGCTGCACCGCCAATTTCTGCTGCACGTACTGCACCGCGTACCACATGCCGCCAACAAGCGCCATGAGCACCACAAACCAGACCAACGGCTTGACCCAGCCCTTTTGCTTCTTCTCGGGCGGTGCCGTTTCCTTCACGCGTGGCTGCGGATCGTCCTCATCCTCCACAACGGCGTATTGTCCCGGCCGCAGCGCAGGCATAACCCGCGTCTTTTCCTCATCCAGCTCATCGTCGTCCAAAAAGTTGACTTTCGGCTCGTTGCGGCGGTGCGGCAGCAGGCACGACTCAAGATCGCTCAGCATGTCTTTGGCCGAACGGTACCGCTCGGACGTGCTTTTGCGCATCGCGCGCAGAATGATGTTTTCCACGCTTTGCGGGATGAGCGGATTCACCTTGCGGGGCTCTTCGACATCCTCCTGCAAATGCTTCAAGGCTACGCTGATCGGACTTTCGCCGAGAAACGGTAGCCGGCCCGTCAGCATCTGGTACATAACAATCCCGAGAGAGTACAAGTCCGATTGCTCGCCGGTCGGCGTCCCTTTAGCATGCTCGGGCGAAAAATAATGAACCGAGCCGACGACGGAGCCAGTCTGCGTAATCGTGGAAGAAGTGACGGCGCGAGCGATCCCGAAGTCGGTCACTTTGACGCGGCCGTTTTTGCCGATCAATATGTTGTGCGGCTTAATATCGCGATGGATGATTTGATTATGATGCGCGTGATCGAGGGCGTCGCAAATCTGGCTCGCAATATGAACGGCTTCCTCCACCTGCAGCGGAGCCTTTTCCTTAATCTGCTCGTTCAAGGTCGTTCCCTCGACGTACTCCATTACGATGTAATGGATGTCTTCCTCTTGGCCGACGTCGTATATGCTGACCACGTTCGGATGCGACAAGGAGGCTGCGGCTTGCGCTTCGCGGCGAAAACGCTGAATGAATTCTTCGTCGTGTACGTACTGCTGGCGCAGCACCTTCACGGCGACATGCCGATGCAATAAAATATCGAGTCCTTTGTATACGATGGCCATTCCGCCGCCGCCGACGCGTCCCAAAATCTCGTAGCGTCCTCCAAGCTGCTTACCGATCATTCCTTCCTCACCCCGCTTCTCCGTCGTCATGTACCGCCGAATCCGGCCCGTTCTCGATCAGCAACACCGTTACGTTGTCGTCGCCCCCGGCATCCAGCGCAGCCTGGACCAACCGATCCACCTTACGCTCCAAACCGTCCGTTTCCGTCACGGCTTGGAGCATTTGGCCAGGTTCAACCAAGCTGCTTAGTCCGTCGCTGCACAGCAGCAGCAAGTCTCCGGGGCCCCAGCCGATTTCCTGCACATCCACCTCGATCGTCGGCTCGGTCCCGAGCGCCCGCGTCAGAACGTTGCGCCGCGGATGGTGGCTCGCTTCCTCGCGGGTGATCTGGCCGCTTTTGACCAGCTCGTTCACGAGCGAATGATCTTCCGTTAACTGCTCGATCTGCCCGTCGCGAATCAGGTAGACGCGGCTGTCGCCGATATGCGCAACGACAGCCCGCTCGTCGTTCGCTAGCACAGCAACGACGGTCGTCCCCATCCCGTGGTAATTTTCGCGTCCGGACGCAAATTCGAAAATGTTATCGTTGGCGGCTTCGATCGCTTCTTTCAATTTAAGCTGCCGCTCCTCGGACGACCGGTTCGGATCCAAGGACTTCACCTGCAGCGGGATAAGCTCCACCGCCATTTGACTTGCGATATCTCCGGCCTGGTGGCCTCCCATGCCGTCTGCGACAATGGCGAGGGTCCAGCCGTTCAAGCCCTCTTGAACGGCTGCGCGGTCCTCATTGACTGCCCGCACCCGGCCGATATCGGATTGATAAGCCAATCTCAGCATCGCTTGCTTCACCTCGCACCCGACTCCATATGCTTCGCCCGCAGCTGCCCGCAGGCGGCCGCGATATCGCTGCCCTGCTCCCGGCGTATGGTGGCGTTGATTTTGTTACGTTCCAGAATGCGTTGGAACGTGAAGATATCATTCCGGGGCGTACGCACAAAGTCGCGCTCGGAAACGAAATTGACCGGAATCAAGTTCACGTGCGCCATCGGAAATGCTTTTAATACTTTTGCCAGCTCCTCCGCGTGCTCAGCCTGATCGTTCACGCCACCCATCAATGCGTATTCGAACGTAATACGCCGTCCGGTTTTTGCGACGTAATATTGACAGGCTTCGATCAGCTCGGCAAACGGATACCGGCGGTTGACCGGCATCAGCTTGGAACGCAGCGTATCGTTCGGCGCATGAATCGAAATCGCTAGATTGATCTGCGTATCCTCGTCGGCAAACCGGTAAATGTTCGGAACGATGCCGCTGGTCGACACCGTAATGTGCCGCTGGCCGATATTCAGCCCCTTCGGATGGATCATTACCTTGAGAAACTTCATCACCGCGTCATAATTCTCGAACGGCTCGCCGATTCCCATGATGACGATGCTGCTGACCCGCTCCTGTGTTTCGTCCAAAAGCTGCTGCGCCTTGACCACCTGGGCGATGATCTCGCCGGAAGTCAAATTCCGCTTCAAGCCGCCGAGCGTCGAGGCGCAGAACGTACAGCCGACCCGGCAGCCGACCTGCGTCGTTACGCAGATGCTGTTCCCGTAGCTGTGCTTCATGATGACCGTTTCGATGGCATTCTCGTCGCTAAGCTCGAACAAAAACTTGACGGTCCCGTCCTTCGAACGGTAATGCGTCACTTCCGTAAGCGTGACGAAATCGAACTGCTCCTTAAGCCGGTCCCGGAGCGGTTTCGGAAGATTCGTCATCTCGTCGAAGCTTGAAACTCTTTTCACATACAGCCAATCGAAAATTTGGCCGGCGCGAAAGCCCGCCTCTCCGTTGTCCTTGACCCACTGCTGCCAATCCTCCAGGGTAAAGTCGTAGACGTACGGCTTTTCGTTTTTCGGCTGCCATCTGCTTTCTATTTCGTTCATTGTATGCATCACAACCTGTTTAGTCTATAGTGAGGCCCTTTCGGGGACATCCGCCGAAAAGGCCACGTTTTATTTTACCACATTTTGCGGTTCTATGCTCGCTTGCGCAGCCGGGCGATAAAAAAGCCGTCCGAGCCGTAATCGTACGGCATGATCCGCACCGCAGCGAGCTCCTCGTCCAACCGGTCCTTGAGCGTCTCCGGCACTTCAGGCAGATCCGCTTCAAACGAAGGATGGCGCTCCATAAAGGCGCGGATCATGTCTTCGTTCTCGGCCTTCTCCACCGTGCACGTGCTGTACACTAGCACGCCGCCCGGCTTCAGCAGCGGATGCACCGCCTCCAGCAGCTCCCGCTGGATATCGCAGATCTCCGTCAGCTCCGCTTCGTTTTTGCTCCATTTCATGTCCGGCTTCCGGCGGATGACGCCAAGCCCCGAGCAGGGGGCGTCGAGCAGAATGCGGTCGAAGCTTTCCGGGGCAAAATGCTCCGCCAGCCGGCGCGCATCCGCCGTCAGCGTCCGAATCGATCGCAGCGCGAGGCGCTCCGCCTGCTCCTCGATGAGCTTCCGCTTATGCTCGTGCACGTCGCAAGCGACGATTTCGCCGCGGTCGCCCATCTTCTCCGCAAGGTGCGCCGTCTTGCCGCCGGGCGCGGCGCAGCAGTCCAGCACCCGCTCGCCCGGCTGCGGGTCCACCCATTCCGCGACGAGCATGGAGCTCTCGTCCTGGACCGAAAACAGGCCCGCCGCATAGTCCGGCGACAGGGCCATGTTGCCGCCGCCGCGCACGATCACGCCGGTGGGCGCAACCGCGGAGAGCTCCGCTTCGAGCCCTCCTTGCCGCAGCCGCTCGACCAGCTCGCCCGGGCCGAGCTTCAGGCCGTTTGCGCGCAGACTCACGCGCGGCGGCGTGTTGTTGGCCTCGCAGAGCCGCTCGGCCGTCCGCTCGCCGAACTCGCGGACCCAGTACCGCACCAGCCACTCCGGGTGCGACTGCGCAAGCGCGATGCGCCGCTCGGCCGGCAGCCCGGCGGGCAGAACGAGCTCGCTTTTGCTGCGGAGCACGCTGCGCAGCACGCCGTTGACCATGCCGGAGATGCCTTGATGGCCCCGCCGCTTCGCGATATTGACCGCTTCGTTGACGATCGCATGGTCCGGAATCCGATCCAAATAGTGCAGTTGGTAAAAGCTCAGCCGCAGCAGGTTACGAACCCACGCCTGCAGCTTCGCCAGCCCTTTGCTGACGAACCGCTCCAGGAAAAAGTCGATCGTGCCGAGCCGCTGCACCGTTCCGTATACGATTTCGGTCGCGAGCCCCGCGTCCGGCTTGTCCAGCTTGTACTTTTGCAGCGTCTGATTAAGCAGCAAATTGCTGTACGAACGGTCTTGCTCGATCCGCACCAGCACGTCAAGGGCCGCTTCCCTGGCTGAGCCTTGAGCCGGGCCTTTGCTTGCCCGGGAAGCATTCCCCTGACGGCTCCCCCGGGCTCCGCCCGAAGCCGCACCACTGGTCGGTTTGCCTCCTGCTCCCGCCCGCTTGGTCCGTCCGGAGGACGGTTGATTCGTTTCGCTCATAATTCCTCCGCTTTTCTTCTATCGCTCACAGCTCAATCGCCCGATGTCCCAAGCACGGTGCCCGGCGCCAACTGTCCGCTTCGCGCGAACGCGGCGGCGTCCATGGCCTTCTTGCCTGCCGGCTGCAGCTCCGTGATCCGCAGCACGCCTTGTCCGGCAGCCACGGCGATTCCCCGTTCTCCCGCTTCCAGCACGGTGCCCGGCTGTACGCCGTCAGGCACCTGCTCCGACTCGGCAGGCTTGGCGCACGTCCATATTTTCAATACTTCGCCGTTCCACAGCGTGTAAGCTCCCGGCCGGGGATGAAGCGCTCGCACCAAATTCCACAGCTGCTCCGCCGGCTTCGACCAATCGATCCGCTCCTGCTCGCGGCTGATGTTCGGCGAGTATACTGCCTCCGCATCGTTCTGCGGCACCGGCTGCACGCGTCCCGCCAGCAAATCCGGCAGCGTCTCCTCCAGCAGCTTCGCTCCGGCCAAGCTCAGCTTGTCGAACATCGTGCCGGTCGTATCGCTGTCCTCGATCGGCACCTCAATCTTGCTGATCATGTCGCCGGTATCCAGACCTTCCGCCATGTACATGATCGTGACGCCGGTAACGTCGTCGCCGTTCATCACGGCGTAGTGAATCGGCGCCCCGCCGCGGTATTTGGGGAGCAGCGACGCGTGAATATTAATACAGCCCAGCCTCGGCAGGTCCAACACCGACTTCGGCAAAATTTGCCCATAAGCCGCCGTCACGATCAGATCCGGCTGCAGAGCGCGGATCGCCTCGACGGACTCCGGGCGGCGCAGCCGTTCCGGCTGAAGCACGGGCAGGCTGTGCTTCTCCGCCCCGACTTTGACGGGGGTCGGCGTCAGTACGCGCTTGCGCCCGACCGGACGGTCCGGCTGCGTGACGACCGCGACGACCTCCAGATTTTTAGCGTTCAGCAGCGTCTGCAGAGACGGCACGGCGAAATCCGGCGTGCCCATAAAAATCACTCTCATGCGTCATCACGATCCTCTTGCTCGCTGCGATACATTTTTTCCGCCAAGTCCGTATACAGCACCCCGTTTAAATGATCCACCTCATGCTGGATGCAGCGGGCCAGCAGCTCGGTCCCTTCGATGACGATCTCCTCGCCGTCGCGGTTGAGGCCCTTGACCTTCACTCGGGCAGCGCGCTTCACATCGCCCGTAAATCCGGGAATACTCAGGCAGCCTTCCGGTCCGAACTGTTCCCCTTCCCGCTCGATGATCTCCGGATTGATCAGCTCGATCAAGCCGTGCTCGTCGCCGACGTCCATGACGATGACCCGCTTGAGAATGCCGATCTGCGGTGCGGCCAGTCCTACGCCCTCCGCATCGTACATCGTATCCGCCATGTCGTTCAGCAGCTTATGGATGTTCGGCGTAATTTTAGGAACGGGCTTGCATTTTTCACGCAGCACCGGGTCCGGGTCCTTCACGATGATTTTGATTGCCATGTATAAGCACCTTCCTTTTCATTTCAAGAGAATGAACCGGCCTTTTTCACAGCCGGCTGATATGTTATGTATATTCCGGCCGCATGGGCCGGTTGACAGTCCGTTACATTAACACCTGGGGATCGACATCGATCGCCACTGTCAGCTTGTGCTGCTTCACGGTATCGTCAAGCACGGCGGCCGCTTTCTGGACCAAGGCGGAAATGTCCGTCTCTCCCCGATATTTTATCATGCATTGAAACCGATATCTATCTTTGATCCTAGAAATCGGCGAAGCGACGGGCCCCAGCACCTCCAGCTCGGTTCCGTCCGCTTGCATCGTCTGCGCCAGCTCTTTCAGACGGGAAGCGAGCATTTCACCCGCACGAAGCAGCAGCTGCACCTGCTCATGCGATAGCGTAATCAAGACGAGCCGGTGAAACGGCGGATAATTGTGCAGCTTACGCATCAGCATCTCCTTGCGCATAAAACCCATATAATCATGCTTGCTCGCGCTCATAATGCTGTAATGCTCCGGCGTGTACGTTTGCACGAACACCTCGCCGGGCAGCTCGTGCCGTCCGGCACGTCCCGCCACCTGCGTCAGCAGCTGGAACGACCGTTCGGCCGCGCGGAAATCGGGCAGGTTCAGTACGGAATCGGCAGCGAGCGCGCCGACGAGTGTCACGTATGGAAAATCAAGCCCCTTGGCGACCATTTGCGTGCCGAGCAGCACGTCGGCCTGGCGATTCCGGAACATCCCGAGCCATTTTTCATGCGAGCCCTTTTCCGTCGTCGTGTCGACGTCCATGCGAATAACGCGAATGCCGGGGAACAGCTTGCCGAGCTCCTCCTCGACCCGTTGCGTTCCCGTGCCGAAATGGCGGATATGCTCGCTGCCGCAGTCCGGGCAAACGGCCAGTTCGCGCTCCGCGTAGCCGCAGTAATGACAGCGGATCGCCTTGGAGCTTTGATGGTACGTCAGCGAAATATCGCAGTGCGGACAATCCGCGACATAGCCGCAGGTGCGGCACATGACGAACGTGGCGTACCCGCGCCGGTTCAGAAGCAGGACGACCTGTTCCTTCTTGTGTAACCGATCTTCGATCGCTTTATACAAGGCGCGGCTGAACATCGAGCGGTTGCCGTTTTTCAGTTCCTCGCGCATATCGATGATATTCACCCGCGGCAGCGGCCTTCCCTCGACACGCGAAGGCATGGAGAGCAATTCGAATGCCGGCCGATCGGGGGTTGCCAAAGCCGCAGCCTCGGCGGAAGTCCGGTACATGCTTTCCAGCGATGGCGTCGCGGAGCCCAGCACGACCGAGGCTCCGTGTTCGCCCGCCCGGGCGATCGCCACGTCGCGGGCATGATACTTCGGGCTTTCTTCCTGTTTATAGGTCGACTCGTGTTCTTCATCGATAATAATGAGTCCGATATTCGTAAATGGCGCGAAAATCGCCGAGCGTGCGCCGATCACGACGCTAACTTCCCGGCGCACGATTTTGCGCCATTCGTCATAGCGTTCACCGTTGGATAAACGGCTGTGCAGCACGGCGACCCGGTTGCCGAACCTTCCCTTGAACCGCTCAACCATCTGAGGCGTTAGCGAAATTTCCGGGACGAGCACGATCGCTTCGCAGCCTTGATCCAAGCATGTTTGGATCGACTGGAGATAGACTTCCGTCTTCCCGCTGCCGGTTACCCCGTGCAGCAAAAAGACGCGCGGCGTCCGTCCTTGCACCGCCTCCCTGATCCGTTCGAAGACTGCTTGCTGTTCGGGCATCAGCGGGAGCGGCGAGGTCGGCTTGAAGGTACGCGACGCATAGGGATCGCGCTGCACTTCGGTTTCCTCCAGCAGAAGCCATCCTCGTTCGACTAGCCCTTTTACCGCTGCGGCGGTGATTTGCAGCTTCGTAAGCAATTCCGTCAGCTTGATCGGCTCGGGATGCTCCTGCAGAAAACCGAGCACCTGCTTTTGTTTGGCTGCACGGGCCGGCAGCTCGTCTTGCCACGCTTCCAACTGACCGGGATCGTTCGGCGGAAACACATAAAGCGCTTTTTTCGTAGACATCCGGTCTTTGACCATTTGAATTTCCGTGAGCCGTCCGTCTTCCAGCAGCTGTTTGATCAGTGCGCCTTTTTCCGAAAATGTTTGCAGCAGCGATTCCATCTCGACCGATTCGTGCCTGCGGACATAAGCGAGGATTTCTTCCTGCTCGGGGAGGAGCAGAGGCAGCAGCTCCGGCTGCTTTTCTTCGTTCTCCAGGTCGTCGGCCGCCTTAACATGCCGTTCGTATTTGGCCTTAAGCGCCCCGGGGATCATCGCTTGCAGCGCAATAATTTCGTGGCAAAGATACGTGCGGCTGATCCAGCGGCCCAGCTTTACCAGTTCGGGGGTTAGCGGAGGAGTGACGTCCATCGTCTGGCGGATCGGCTTCAGCTTCTCCGGGTCGAGGTCCGTTCCGTTGTGAATCTCTACGACAAACCCTTGCACGGTCCGCGGGCCGAAGGGAACGCCTACGCGGCTCCCCACGGCGATGTAATCCCGCATCGTTTCCGGTACTATATAGTCAAATGCCCGGTTCGTAGGCCGGGCCGGGACATCCACAATGACTTTGGCGTACATTCGTCGGTCATCTCCCCTTTCCGAGACGATCCGCAACTAGCGTGAGCAATCTGGCTGCGACTTGCCCTTTCGACATCAGGGGCAGCGCTTCAACCAGCCCCCCGGAATCATAAATCCGTACGACGTTCGTATCGGTCCCGAAGCCTGCGCCTTCCATCGTCACGTCGTTGGCTACCAACAGATCGCAGCGCTTCTTCTTCAGCTTTTCCTGCGCAAACGTCTCCAAATGCTGCGTTTCGGCTGCAAATCCGACGAGAAGCTGCGACGGCTTCTTCCGTTCGCCGACCGCTTGAGCGATATCCGGATTTTTCACCATCCGCATCGTCATTTCATCTTCGCTTTTCTTGATTTTATGCTCCGCCTGCTCCGCAGGCCGGTAATCGGCCACAGCCGCGGCCTTGATAATCACATCCTGCTCGGGCAGCCGGGAAAGGACCGCTTCCATCATCTCCAGTGCGGATTCGACTTTGACCACGGTCACGCCGGCGGGCGCAGCAATCGAAGCTTTGCCCATAACGAGCGTCACGTTCGCCCCCATCCGCTGCGCTTCCTCGGCGATCGCATACCCCATTTTGCCCGAGGAATCGTTGGTCAAGTACCGGACGGGGTCGATCCGTTCCACCGTCGCGCCGGCCGTAACCAGAACATGCTTGCCTTCAAGCAGTCGCTTCTCTTGGAAAAACCGTTCGACCGCAGCCACGATCTCTTCCGGCTCCGCCAAGCGCCCCTTGCCCACATAGCCGCAAGCCAGCTGACCCGTGCCGGGCTCGATGAACCGGACGCCGCGCTCCGCAAGCTTCTGCATGTTCGCCTGCACCGCGGGGTGCGTATACATATGCACGTTCATAGCGGGAGCTACGAGAATCGGCGCCGTGGTGGCCAATAGCGTCGTGCTGAGCATATCGTCGGCGAGGCCCAGCGCGATTTTGCCAATGACGTTGGCGGTGGCCGGGGCGATCACCACGACGTCCGCCCTGTCGGCCAGATCGATATGCGATACGACGGAAGCGTCCTTTTCGTCGAACGTATCGACGATGACGTCGTGTCTCGACAACGTTTGGAACGTTAGCGGCGCCACAAATTTGGTCGCCGATTCCGTCATAATCACCCGCACGTCGGCTCCCGCCTGCGCCAGCTTGCTGCATACCGCCGCCGCTTTGTAAGCGGCAATGCCGCCGCTGACCCCGAGCAAGACCGTTTTTCCGTTCAACATGGGGCTTCGCTCCTTTCCCTTACGAGCAATGAATCGTATCCTTGCGAAAAAAATAACAACCACGAGGGTTGTTGTTTACTTTAAGGACTCTTTGTTTTGCAATTTCTCGTAGGAAATATGGTCTTCGTAGATTTCTTCCAGAGCCAGACCTACATATTTATGCGACTTCTTTTGCTTTAATTCGGTTTTGGAACCGTCACGCAGCATGCGCGCCCGTTTGGAGGCCGCTACCACGAGCGAATACTTGCTGTCTACCTTGTCCAAAAGTTTGTCGATAGAAGGATATAACATGTTATTTTTTCACCTCAGCCATCCAATGTTGAATTTTGGAAACTATCCGGTCTTTGCGACAGTGCTCCGCCGTTAAGATGCTGCGGATGCGAGAACAAGCGAGGTCTACTTGATCGTTGACGATAGCATAATCGTAATGTTCCATCATCGCGATCTCATCGACCGCCACCGACATGCGGCTGCGAATCGTTTCCTCGGATTCCGTGCCGCGTCCGACGATGCGGCTTTCAAGCTCCGGCAGCGACGGAGGCAGCAGAAAAACGAAGACCCCTTCTGGGAACTTCTGCTTCACCTTCAGCGCGCCTTGCACTTCGATTTCCAAGATAATGTCCTTACCTGTGTTCAGCGTGTCTTCTACAAACTTGCGCGGCGTCCCGTAGTAATTGCCTACGTATTCCGCCCACTCCAGCATTTGATCCTGCGCGATCATTTGCTGGAATTGTTCTCTGGTCTTAAAAAAATAGTTGACCCCATCCACTTCGCCCTGCCGCGGAGCCCGCGTTGTTGCGGAAACCGAATATACGATATCCGGCGCACAGCTCCGCAGCGCTTTACAGACGGTACCCTTGCCGACGCCGGAAGGACCGGAAAGCACGATCAAAATTCCCTTATCCGCAGGGGTATATCCTACATTACTCGTCATGATCATCGTCCTTGTTGGAAAGTCGATGCGCCACCGTTTCCGGCTGTACCGCGGACAAAATGACATGATCGCTGTCCGTGATAATGACGGCGCGGGTGCGGCGACCGTAAGTCGCATCGATCAGCATATGGCGGTCGCGCGCTTCTTGAATGATCCGTTTGATCGGTGCCGATTCCGGGCTGACAATGGAAATGATTCGATTCGCAGATACGATATTCCCGAAACCGATATTGATTAGTTTGATCGCCATTGTTATAGGTTCCCCCTGAGCATTTTTTTGCAAGTTAGGGGTTGTCTTTCTTCACCGTCTACGGGTCAGAAGCATGTTTCTTCGGCTGCTCTTGATATCGGGTTCTCAATTAATGTTACCTTGCAGTAAGAACCCGATATCAAAGGCGGCACGTAAACTACAAGTTTTCCGCAAGGAAAACTGCATCGGAAGCCTATGCTCCGGAACATGCTCTGCCCTCCGCCTCCAGTCGAAAGACAAAACACTTGCAAAAAAAATTAGATATTACTTATAAGTAGTTACTCGATATTTTGAATCTGCTCCCGCATTTTTTCGAGCTCCGCTTTCATGTCGACCACCACGGCGGCCAGCTGGGCGTGATTCGCTTTAGAACCGATCGTATTCGCTTCCCGGTTCATCTCCTGAACGAGAAAATCGAGCTTGCGGCCCACCGGTTCGGAGGATTTCAGCAGCTCCCGGAACTGCTTGCAGTGGCTTTGCAGACGGGTCAGCTCTTCGGCGATGCTCGCACGGTCGGCAAAGACGGCGATTTCCATGGCAAGCCGCTGCTCGTCCGGAGGCGCTTGCTGCAAAAGCTCTTCGACCCGGGTGCGAAGCTTGCCGGCATAGTCTTGGACCACTTGAGGCGCGATCCCCGAGGCCGTGCTGCAATAATGCTCCATCGTCCCGATACGCTGCATCAAATCACTGTGAAGAAAAGCGCCTTCCTTCTCGCGCATGTCCGAAAGCTCCCTTGCCGCTTCCGATGCACAAGCAATGAGCTCCGCTTCCATCCGCTCCTCGGCCATCTCCTCATTCTGCCCGATCGCAACCAGGCCGGGAATGGAAAGCAAATCGCGCAGGCTCAGCTCGTCCTTGAGAGATAACCGCTCCCGCAGCTGTTCGGCCGCTTGAGCATAGCCCATGGCCAAGCTCCAATCGATCTCGACAGCTTGCGGTACGTCGCGGTCGCGTTCGACCGTAACGAACGCATCGACACGCCCGCGCCTTACATGCTGCTGAACGGCGGCTTTAACCGCGTTCTCGTAACGGGCAAATTCCCGGGGCATCCGTACCACGATCTCGCAGTAACGGTGATTGACCGATTTAAGGTCAATCTGGATCCGGAAGCCGTCTGTCGTACGTGCGGCTTGTCCGAAGCCGGTCATACTGATGACCATGGCCTTCACATCCATTATCCTATTCTAATTCATTTTGATAGTGGGTACAAGTGGGAATCAAGCCGCTGCGCTTTCTCCCAAACGTACTCCGTCAGCTGTACGGTCATCTCGTAAGCAAGGAACGGCGTCATCAGGTAAATTCCTTTAAAATAATGCATCGCCGCATCGAGTAGTTCCTTGGCGATTTGCACGCCCATGGCTCGTCCTTCTTCGCCCTTAAGCCCGTTCATCCGCTGCCGGACTTCATCCGATAGCTGAATGCCCGGAACCTCGTTATGCAGGTATTCGGCGTTGCCCCCGCTGGCGAGCGGCATAATGCCGATGAAGATCGGAACGTCCAGATGCTTTGTCGCCTCGTACACCTTCTCGATCAGCTCCGCATTATAGACCGGCTGGGTCATGATATAATCGGCGCCGGACTCGATTTTGCGCTCAAGCCGCTGCACCGCTTTATCCAAGTGCTTGACGTTCGGATTGAAGGCGGCGCCGATGACGAAATTCGCGTTCTTCTTAAGCGACTTGCCGGAAAAAGCGATTCCCTCGTTCAATTGCTTAATCATCCGGATGATCTCGAATGATGTCAGATCGTACACGGAGCTCGAACCCGGCAAATCGCCGAATTTGGCCGGATCGCCCGTCACGGCCAGCACATGGTCGATGCCGAGCGCATGAAGCCCCATCATATGCGATTGGGTACCGATCATGTTGCGATCCCGGCACGCGATGTGAATGAGCGGCTTCATGCCGATTCTCTCTTTTACCAAACTGCCGAGCGCCAAGTTGCTCATCCTTGTGACGGCGAGCGAATTGTCCGCCATCGTCAACGCGTCGACCCCGGCATTTTTGAGCGCCTGCGCCCCCTGCATGAACTTCTCGATGTCCAGATCGCGAGGCGGGTCAAGCTCCACGATGACGGTATAGCGCTCCTTCGCGAGATCGGCGAGATTCGGCTCCGGAGCGGAAGGCGACGATACGGGCTGCAGACGCGTCACAATGCGGCCGGTCTCGCTTCCCTCGCCAGCTTCCTGCAGCAAGCGCAACGCATCCGGATCGGGCGCATAGTTCTGAAGCGACTGCGTCATGGCGGCGATATGCTCAGGCGTCGTGCCGCAGCAGCCGCCGACGATGCGCGCTCCCAAGTCGACGAATTTCCGGGCGGTTTCCCCAAAATATTCCGGAGTCGCCGCATAGGTGTACCGTCCGTCCACATAGTCGGCGATCCCTGCGTTCGGGAACACCGAGAACGGCGGCGCGCCCTCCATGCCGGCGACCCGCTGGAGCGAACGCATCAGCCCGTTCGGACCGCTCCGGCAGTTGAAGCCGACTACGTCCGCCCCGGCCGCCGTCAGTTTCCGGAACGCTTCCGTCAGCAGGATGCCGTCATGCGTCGAGTCCGTGCCTTCGGTCGCAAACTGGCAAATGACCGGGAGCTCGCTGACCTTGCGGATCAGCCTCAGCGCGATCAGCATTTCCTCCAGATCGTAGAACGACTCGAGCAACAGCCCATCCACCGGCGTATCGACAAGCACCTCGATTTGGTCGCGAAAATCTTCCTTGACCTTGGCGGTGCGGACATTTTTGCGTTTGCCCGCCCGGATCGAGCCGATAGCGCCGACAACATAGGCGTCGTCTCCAACCGCTTTTCTGGCCAGCTCGACACCGGCGCGGTTGATCGCCTCCATCTCCTGCTCCAGCCCGTATTTGGACAGCTTTTCGCGGTTCGCCGAGAACGTATTGGTCTCGATTAAACGCGCTCCGGCTTCGTAATAGCGCCGATGCACGTCCATGATGACATCAGGCTCCAACAAATTTAATTCTTCATAAGAAATGCCGACAGGAAAACCCATCTGATACAGGTACGTACCCATGGCCCCGTCCCCTACCAGCACCTGACGTCTGAGAGCTTCTCGCAAATCCGGTTTCACCAACGGCATCTCCCTTCTCTCCATGATGGACCTTACAGCGTTCCTTTAAACACGATTTCCGCCGGACCTGTCATATAGACATGATTGTCCGACTCGTTCCATTCGATCCGAAGCTCGCCGCCCTTTAAGGAAATGACCGCTTCCCGGTCCATTTGTCCGGTAAGTACGCCGGCCACCAGCGTGGCGCAGGCGCCCGTTCCGCAGGCGAGCGTCGGGCCCGCGCCGCGTTCCCACACCCGCATATCGGCGTAATCGCGCCTTTGGACCGTCGCAAACTCTACATTAATTTTGCGGGGAAACAGCGCATGTGTTTCGAGCTTTGGGCCCCAAGCGTGCAGATCCGTTCCAATGGCATCCTCGACAAAAATGACGCAGTGAGGGTTGCCCATCGACACGGCGGTAAACCGGAATTCGCGTCCATCGACGGTGACCGGATGCTTGATGATCTGCGGCTCGTCGATCGTCGTAGGAACTTCGAGCCCGTTCAATACCGGCGCTCCCATATCGACGCGTACCGCAGTGACGCGCCCTTCCTTGACCGTCAGCTGAACCGCCTGCGCCCCGGCTCCGATCGTTTCGATCGTCAGTTCCGTCTTGTCCCGGGGAACAAGCTCGTGATCGTAAATATATTTGGCCGCACAGCGGATGGCGTTGCCGCATTGCTCCGCCTCCGAGCCGTCGGAATTGATGATCCGCATCATATAATCGGCTTTTGCCGATGGAAGCAGGTAGACAAGACCGTCCGCGCCGATGCCGAAATGGCGGTCGCACAACCGGATCGCTTGCCCGGATGCGTCCGTAGGCAGCTCCTTGTGGCCGTGCAAGACGATAAAATCGTTGCCTAACCCTTGCATTTTCGTGAAATTCATCGTTTTGGCTCCCATTTCAGCGTTTTACACCCTACTATATCGCAAATTCGCAGCTATGCATAGCGGTTCCGCAAAATTTTATCCGAATTCGGGCGAAAATGCAAATAGCCGAACCCTCTGCTTTTGCAGGGGTCCGGCTCCTATCCTCTTACCGTACGACCGGCTTCATCGCCTTCGACCCGCCGCCTCCGTAGGACGCAGGCTTGCGTTTCCGCGGCTTGCTCATCAGGCTTCCGATACCCATCAGAAATGTCGGGATACCCGCAAATACGAGCACAAGCACCCAATCCATAACACCGAGCGGCACCGTCTTGAAAATCGGCTGGAGCCGCTCGACATAGAGCACCGGCAGCATCAGCAGCAGCGAAGAGACGACCGCCATCACAAGCCACTTGTTCTGCAGCGGGTTCCGGTGGAAAATCGAGCGCGAGCTGCGGCAGTCGAACACATGGATGAGCTGCGCCATAACCAGCGTGGCGAAAGCGACCGACTGCGCCTTGATAAGCGCGCCCGGGCCGTCCCCGCCCTGCTTGAGCGTAATGTAGAACGCCGCCAGGGTACACAGTCCGATTAGAATGCCGCGGCTTATAATTTTCCACCCGAGGCGGCGAGCAAAAATATTTTCTTTGGCCAGACGGGGCTTCTGCTGCATCAGATCCTTCTCCGCCTGATCCACGCCGAGCGCCATGGCCGGCAGTCCGTCCGTCACGAGATTGACCCATAAAATCTGAATTGGCACGAGCGGCAGCGGCAATCCGGCCAGCATGGCGAGGAACATCGTCAAAATTTCGCCGACATTCGAAGCAAGCAAGTAGCGAATAAATTTGCGGATATTTTCGTAAATCCCGCGTCCTTCCTCGATGGCCGAGACGATCGTGGCAAAATTATCGTCGCTGAGCACGAGCGCGGACGCTTCCTTCGATACGTCCGTCCCGCTGATCCCCATGGCGATGCCGATATCCGCCGCCTTGATCGCCGGCGCGTCGTTCACGCCGTCGCCGGTCATCGCCACGACGTGGCCTTGGCGCTGCAGCGATTTGACGATGCGCAGCTTATGCTCCGGCGACACGCGCGCATAGACGTACACCTCGCCGATGCGCTTATCCAGGTCGTCGTCGCTCATCGCGCTAAGCTGCTGGCCGTTCAGAGCGAGGCCGTCCTGCGGCAGAATGCCGATCTGCCTGGCAATGGCCTCCGCCGTCGTCTGGTGATCGCCGGTGATCATGACCGTTCTGATTCCGGCCTTGCGGCATTTGAGAATCGCTTCCCGCGCTTCTTTGCGCGGCGGGTCGATCATCCCGGTCAGACCGACGAACACAAGCTGGCTTTCCACCGTCGTCTCTTCCTCGCTTCGTTCCGTCAGTTTCAAATCGCGGTAAGCCAGGCCGAGCACGCGGAGCGCGTTTTTGGCCATCCCTTCGTTCGCGGCCATCACCTTCTGCTTGAGCGTCGGAGTGAACGGGATGATTTTGTCGTCCCACAGCACGTAGGTGCACTGCTGCACCAAGACGTCGGGCGCTCCCTTTGTGCAGACCATCCGCCCGCCCTGATGCTCGACGATGACCGACATCCGCTTGCGCTCCGAATCGAACGGGAACTCCACGACGCGCCGGTACAAGCCTCCGAGCGATTGCTGCGTGACGCCGGCTTTAGCCCCGAGCACGACAAGCGCTCCCTCCGTCGGATCGCCCTTGATGCTCCACACGGCCTCCGTCTCGTCCTCCGGCTGATTTTTCTTGGACTCCGTCCGCTCCTCCCGCAGCTCCGCGTTGTTGCAGAGCACGGAAACCTGTAGCAGCCGGCGCAGCATCTGGTTTTTCCGCACATCGACGTGCTGCCCCTGCTTCAAAATTTCGCCGCGCGGGTCGTAGCCGTTCCCCGTCACCTCAAGCAGTTCGCCGCCTGCCCATAAATGGGTCACAGCCATTTTATTTTGCGTCAGCGTGCCGGTTTTGTCCGAGCAGATGACCGAAGCGCAGCCGAGCGTCTCGACGGAAGGCAGCTTGCGGACGATCGCCTTGCGCTGAATCATCCGCTGTACCCCGAGCGCCAGAGCGATGGTCACGATCGCCGGCAGCCCCTCCGGAATCGCGGCGACCGCAAGGCTCACTCCGGCTAGGAACATGCCGTACGGCTCCTGTCCGTGCAGGATTCCCGCAACCACGACCATCACCGTCAGCGCCAGCGCAACGACGATCAATATTTTGCCGAGCTGCTCAAGCCGGTGCTGCAAAGGCGTCTCGGTGGCATCAGTATTTTGGATGAGGTCAGCGATCTTGCCCATCTCGGTCGCCATGCCAGTACGGACCACGACTCCTTTGGCCGTTCCTCTCGTCAGCATCGTCCCCATAAAGCCTACATTGCGCTGATCCCCCAGAGGGATATCTTCTCCCTCCAGCGGCTCCGTATGTTTGGCGACCGGCACGGATTCCCCCGTCAGCGCGGATTCTTCCGCATAAAGACCGTTCGTCTCAATGAACCGGACGTCCGCCGGCATCCGGTCGCCGCTTTCCAGCACGACGATATCCCCTGGAACCAGCCATCGTGCCGGTATGAGCTCCACTCGGCCCTCCCGCAGCACGTTGGCGTTCGGCGCCGACAGCTCCTTCAGCGCCCGCAGCGATCGTTCCGCCCGGAATTCCTGCACGAAACCGAGAATGCCGTTCATGATAATAATCGCAATGATCGCGACCGCGTCCAAATATTCGCCCAACAGACCCGAGACGAGCGTCGCTCCGGCGAGCACGAGCACCATGAAGTCTTTGAATTGGTTCAAAAACAGCGTCACGGGAGACACGCCTTGTCCTTCCGCCAGCTCGTTTTTGCCGTATGCGGCCAGACGCTTTTCCGATTCCTCCATAGTCAGCCCTTTTGAAGGCTCTGTCCCGGACGACTGCAGGGTTTCTTCCGTCGACATTTGATACCACTTCTTCTGACTCATCTGCTTTTTCCCTCCCAAAAGGTTGTCTACGTTAAATGTATTCAGACAAGCTGGAAATTAGCACCTGGGAAAGGAACGCCGAGGCTGCCTCAGACATATTCGGGCCCGGCGACTTAAAATTTGCTTGAAAATATGGCATGATAGAGGGTAGCACTCAAAAATCGCTTTTTGCGCATGAAGAATGGAGTTGTCCCGCATGTCTTTCGACGGTCTCGTCGTTCACAGTCTGGCCCGCGAGCTGCAATGCTGCGTCGGGGCCCGAATCAATAAAGTGCAGATGCCATCGGAAAACGATATCGTCCTGCAAATCCGCGCGGTCGGCCGGAACCTGAAACTGCTGCTGTCCGCCAACCCCACCTACCCCCGGGTGCACCTCACCGAGCAGAGCTTCCTGAATCCGCTGGAAGCGCCGATGTTCTGCATGCTGCTGCGCAAGCACTGCGAAGGGGGCATCATCGAAGCGATCGAGCAGCCCGGTCTCGAGCGGATATTGCATCTGAACATCCGGCAGCGCGACGAACTCGGGGACCTCAGTCTCAAAACCATCGTCGTGGAGATTATGGGCCGCCACAGCAATATTATTTTGAAGGACCCGGCGACCGGGATCATTACCGACGGCATCCATCACGTCACGCCGGCGATCAGCAGCTACCGCATCGTCATGCCGGGCAGCGTCTATACGCCACCGCCGGAGCAGTACAAGCTGCTTCCGTTCGGAATGAGTGAGGAGAGGTTCACCGCTCTCCTTACCGAAGCGGCCGAGGCGGCCGATGAGCAGCCCGCTTCCCCGCGCTTCTGGGAGCAGGCTCTCGTCGGGCATTTTAGCGGGTTCAGCCCGCTCGTCGCCCGCGAGCTTGTGCATCGCGCCGCCAACGGGGGCCTGCCTCTGCCGTCCGAAATGCCTGCGAAGCTTTGGGCTCCGTTCCGGGAGCTCACCGAAAAGCTGGAAGCCGGAGCGACGGAAGCGGTTATTGTCGAAGAAGCGTCGACGGGCAAAACGTTCTTCTCCATTACGGAGCTGAGCCACGTGCAGGGCGAGACGCAGCGTTTCGCCTCGATCAGTGCCTGCCTCGAAGCCTATTACGGAGACAAGGCCGAACGGGATACCGTGAAGCAGCGCGTAGCCGATCTGTTCCGGCTGCTCAGCAACGAACGCAGCAAAAACATCAAAAAGCTGGAAAAGCTGGAAGAGACGATGGAGGACGCCCGCGGAGCGGACCGTTTCCGCATCCTTGGCGAGCTGCTGACCGCTTCGCTGCACCAAATCCGCAAAGGCGACAAGCAAATCGAAGTCGTGAACTATTACGATGAAGAGCAGCGTCCCGTCACGATCGAGCTTGATCCGCTGCTGACGCCGTCCGAGAACGCCCAGCGGTATTTCAAGAAATATTCCAAAAGCAAAAACAGCTTGATCGCCGTTCAGCAGCAGATAGCCGAGGCTCACGAGGAAATCCGTTACTTGGACAATTTGCTGCAGCAGCTTGCCAGCGCGGGACTGGCCGATATCGAGGAAATCCGCGAGGAGCTAACGGAGCAAGGCTACGTTCGGGACCGCGGCAAAAAAGGACGCAAAAAAAAGCCGAACCAAAAGCCGGCTTTGGCCTGCTACACTTCAAGCGAAGGCATCCCGATCTATGTCGGCAAAAACAACACGCAGAACGAATACTTAACGAACCGGCTCGCCCACCCCGGCGATATGTGGCTGCATACGAAAGATATTCCGGGCTCTCATGTCGTCATTCGCAGCGCCGAGTACGGCGATGCTACCTTGCACGAAGCGGCCCAGCTTGCCGCCTGGTTCAGCCAAGCCAAGGAATCGAGCCAGGTGCCGGTCGATTATACGCTCATCCGTCACGTGCGCAAGCCTAGCGGCGCCAAGCCGGGATTCGTGATCTACGACCATCAAAAAACGCTGTTCGTCACGCCCGACCCGGGGAGCATCAAGCAGCTGCCGGTAGCCATAAAATAAACCCGAACAGCGAGCAAAAGCACCTGAATCCGCAGTATGCGAATCAGGTGCTTTTTCATTTACGGCACCGCCGGAAGTTCAATAACGACCGTCGTTCCGAACCCTTCCTTACTCGTTATGGTCATGGACCCGCGATGATTTTCAATAATTTTGTAGCTGACCATGAGCCCGAGACCCGTTCCTTTGTTTTTCGTCGTATAAAACGGTTGACCCAGCTTCGCCAGCTTGGTCTCCGGAATGCCGCAGCCTTGGTCGATAAAGCTGATGCGTATGCTGCCCCGCTCCGACTTTTCCGCCTTGACGAGGAACGTGCCGCCTCCCGGCATCGCTTCCACTCCGTTCTTCAGCACATTGATGAATACCTGCTTCAACTGGTTTTCTACGCAGCTTGCCAGCGGAAGTTCATCCTCGATGTCCGTTTCAATGGTCACCTTGCTGATGATGGCTTGCGTTTCGAGCAGCATAATGACGTCATGCAGGATCGAAGGCACGGATTTCGGCAAAAAGTCGACCGCCTGCGGCTTCGCCAGCACGAGCAGCTCGCCGACGATCTCTTCGATCCGCTCCAGCTCGTCCGCCATGATGGACAAATAGTTTCCGTGCTGCCCTCCCGAGCCCATCAGCTTGGTAAAGCCTTTGAGCGCGGTCAGCGGATTGCGAATTTCATGCGCGATGCCGGCGGCAAGCTGGCCGACGGCCGACAGCATCTCCGACTTCCGCAGCAACTCCTCCGTTTGCTTCCGCTCCGTAATGTCCTCGGCGATTTTAAGATAATGGATAATCCGGCCATCCTGATCTTTAATCGGCAAAATCTTGACGGATTCCGAATAATTCGGCCCGTTTTTGCGCCGGCATTCCAACTCGCCTTTCCACTTGTGTCCCGACGAGAGCATGCTCCAGATTTCCTCGAACGTGGTCGCGGAGGCGTCCCAATGATTCAGCTCGCGAAGGGAAGTGCCCGCCATCTCGGCCATTTGGAACTCGGTCATTTCCGTAAATTTGGGGTTCGCGTATTGGATCTTCCCCTCCGCATCAGCAATGACGATGACGCAAGGGCTTTGCTCTATGGCATAAGAAAGCTTAAGCAGCTGCTCGTTGGCCGACTTTAGCTCCGTGATATCCACGAATGTCAGGACGATGCCTTTGATCACATGATCGTTCGTACGGTAAGGCAGAACGCGCATGCTGTACCACAGCCCGCTGCGGCTCCGAATCTCCCGCTCGACGGGAATCAGCGTCTTCAGCACGTTTTGAACATCGCTTAAGATGCCATCGTCATCAAAGTTATGCGAAATGTGTCCGAAGGGACGCCCGCAATCGACCTCAAGTAAGTTGATTTCCTTCGTGATGGCAGGCGCAAACCGGCGAATGCACAGGTTGGTGTCCAAGAAGACCGTTCCGATGTGGGTGCTGGACAAAAAATTGTCCATATCGTCGTTCACTTCGGTCAGTTCCTGAAGCTTGAACTGATATTCCGAGTTCACCACAGCCAGCTCTTCGTTCACCGATTGAAGCTCTTCATTCGTGCTCATGAGCTCTTCATTCGCCGCCGCCAGCTCTTCGTTGGTCGCTTGAAGCTCCTCGTTGGATGTTTCCAGTTCTTCGATCGTCGCTTGAAGCGACTCCTCAGCTTGCCGCAGCTCTTGCTCCAGCTCGATCATCCGATGGTTGACGTTCGGTTCGATTTCGAATTCGTCGGCGGCCCGGACCGGATTGCCAAGATGCTCCGGCTTCTCGAACAAAACGAGTACCAGCTTGTCGAATTTTTTATTTTTCAATGAAAACGGCTTCACGATCAGATTAACGGATGACGATAGCTCCGAGCCGATTACCTTCATGTTTTTATAATAAAGGGCACGCTTTTCTTTGCGGACTTTTTGCATGGCTGTTACAATCGCCACTGCCAAGTGAGCCTCGACGATTTTGTAGATGTTCCAGCTCGGCCTTCCCTTCGCCAGCGTTACATAAGGATTCACGTTGCCGCTGAGATGAATCACTTCGTTGTTTTCGTCGATCACCATACAGGGCGGCATGTGCTCGTCCACGAAAGCCGTATACAACTCGTCCGTTTTCATGAAGCTTTGCGCATCCTTCAACGGCCGACGATCCCGCCTTGCCGCTGCTGTCGGACGTGTCCGGGGAGCGCTGGGGTCGCCCCTGTCGATCTCGCTTGCGAACACCGGCCCCGGTCCCGGCGGCTGCTTCTGCCTGAAAATATTCCACTTGCGGTCATAGGGGACAAATAAATGCGTGAGCCGGCCGATCGTTTCGCTCGGTCCCAAAAACATAAACCCATCCGGATTAAGCGCAAAATGAAACGTCGACAGCACCTTCTGCTGCGTTTCGGATTGCAAATAGATCAACAGATTGCGGCAGGCGATCAGATCCAAGCGGCTGAACGGCGGGTCCTCAACCATGTTATGATGCGCAAACACGACCATCTTGCGAATGTCTTTATTGATGTGATACAGGTCTCCGTATCGGGTAAAATACCGCCTAAGCCATGGTTTTGGCAGACTGTTCACCGCCGCTTCGGGATAGATGCCTTGACTGGCTGCAGCGACCGCGTCCTTGTCCAGATCGGTGGAGAAAATTTTGACCGAGTAAGGCTCCGTCGAGCGCTCGTTGAATTGATGAAACAGCATAGCGAGGGAGTAGGCTTCTTCGCCGGTTGAGCATCCCGCAACCCAGACGCGGATATGCCGTTCGTGCCGCCTGTTTTCCGCGATGGCGGGAATAACTTTTTTCTGAATGGTCTCGAATGCCTGCGGGTCGCGAAAAAAATGCGTCACCCCGATAAGCAAATCTTTGCCCAGCGCGAGCAGCTCGTCCGGCTCGTCTGTCAACAGTCGCGCATATTCCTCCACCCCTGTCAGGTTCAGCCTGCCCATACGGCGTTCAATGCACCGGATGAGGCAGCTTCGTTTGTAGTTCTGGAAGCCGATTCCGCATGCTTTGTTCAGCAGCCCGAGAATCCGCTGCAGCGCCTGTTCGTCAATCGCGGGCTCCAGTTCGCCGCCTTCCGGCCTAAATTGCGGCAGCGCTTCAAGCTCTCCGGCCGGCGCTCCTCTTCCGACGATCTTCCCCCCGGATTCGTACGGACACAGCCTGTACTGCAATGCTTGATTACCGTTCATTCATTTCAACCTCTTTCCCAGCCGGTACATGAATCCCGGTTCCCTTCCATGTTTTACCCGTTACGTCCACAGGATTCCGTATCAAAAATAAAGCTACAGCTCAAGTATACCCGTTTTCTTCCAATTTCGCTCACTTTTTTTGACAGCACGGTGCACCGGTATGCTTAAATAAAAACCGCCCTTCGGCGGATACGTTTCCGCTAGAAGGACGGTCTTCCTACAAGCCTAACCGCTTGCGCAAATAACTTTCGAACGGTCCGCGCAGCTCCTCCCGCTCCAGTGCCATCTCGATTGTCGCTTCGAGGTAACCCAGCTTGTCGCCTACATCAAAGCGCCGGCCCGGTACGGGAAACATCACCATTTGCCGCAGCCGGTTCAGCTCCTGCAGGGCGTCGGTCAATTGAATCTCGCCGCCGCGGCCAGGCTCGCTATGCTCAAGTATATCGAAAATATCCGGAGTGAGGATATACCGCCCAATAATCGCCCAGTTGGACGGGGCTTTTCCGCGTTCCGGCTTCTCGATCAAGCCGTCGATATAACGATGCGAATGCTGCCCTGCCAAGGGTGAGATGATACCGTATTTGTCCACGTCGTCCCAGGGCACTTCCTGGCAAGCGATCACCGACGTGTTCGTCGCCTCGTGCAGGTCGATCATTTGCTTCAGGCAAGGCGGCTCCGATTGAATGATATCGTCTCCAAGCAGCACGGCGAACGGCTCATTGCCGATGAATTTACGAGCGCAGAGCACGGCGTGACCGAGCCCAAGCGGCTGCTTTTGACGTATGTAATGAACGTCAGCCAGGTTCGATACGGACTGGACGATGCCGAGTAACTCCCGATTTCCTTTTTCTTCGAGAATGGTCTCAAGCTCCACCGATTTGTCGAAATGGTCTTCGATGGCCCGCTTGTTGCGCCCGGTGATGATCATAATATCTTCGATACCGGATGAAATGGCTTCCTCTACGATATATTGAATCGCCGGCTTGTCGACGATCGGCAGCATTTCCTTCGGCTGCGCTTTGGTCGCCGGCAAAAATCGGGTACCGAGTCCCGCGGCCGGAATAATCGCTTTGCGTACGGTCATGACCGCATCCCCCTTCGTTCGAATAGCCGGTCTACGACGTCCGCAGCGACGCGGCGCGCCCCGATCGGCGCATGAAATACGACGCCGCCCCGTTCGCCATGGTAATCCGATCCTGCCGTTACCAACAAGCCGTGCGCGGTGGCCAACGCTTCATAGTGCGCTTCCTGCTCCGGGGTATGGTCGGAATGGAATGCTTCCACGCCGACGAGCCCGACTTCCGCAAGCAGCGGGATCAGCTCGTCCTGCCCGTACAGCCCCGGATGGGCCAGCACCGGAGCTCCGCCGGCCTCCAAAATCCACTCCACCGCCTGCTGCGGCGTGATGCGGGGCGGGTTCACGTAGGCTGCCGCCCCTTTGGCCAAATATCGGTCGAACGCTTCGGCCATCGAGCTTACATACCCTTTGCGCACCAAAGCATCGGCGATATGCGGACGGCCTACGGTGTCGCCCGCTTTTTTCGAGGTCCGCAGCGATTCGAGCACATCGTCCATCGTAACGGACAGTCCCAGCTCCTGAAGCTTGTTCACGATCATGTCGTTGCGCCGGTTGCGCACTTCTCTCAGCTCTGCAAGCCTCGATAGAAACCGAGGGTCCGTATCGTCGATCCAATAGCCGAGCACATGAATGTCCTGTCCGGCATGGACGGTGCTGATCTCCACGCCCGGTACGACAGCGATACCGTACTTCAAGCCCGCTTCCATCGCCTCCCAGAGTCCGCCCACCGTATCATGATCGGTTATCGCTACCGCTGCGAGTCCCGCTTCTGCAGCCAGCCGGACATTATCGGCAGGCGGCCTCGTACCGTCCGAGGCCAGCGTATGCGTATGCAAATCTGCAAATGCCATAGAACCTACAGACCTCCCTTTTTTCTCAACCAAGTCTGTTGTTATAGCCACTGGCTTAAATCGCGCTCCCGCAAAAAGGTCATGAAGGTCACGGCCGAGATGGGAAGCAGCGTAGAGTTTAAGTAGATGGCATGAAAGCTGCGGGCGAAGGAAACCCCTTCGACGTCCTTCACCTGCAAGACGCCGAGGGCAGCTTCATGCTTGACGGAGGATTGCGACACGATCGAGATGCCGAGTCCGGCCTCTACGGCTGATTTTATCGCCCCCGTGCTGCCAAGCTCCATCACGATTTTCAGTTCGGACACATCGCAGCCGGCCCGGGCCAGTTCCTCCTCCATCACCTTGCGCGTTCCCGAGCCCTGCTCCCGCAAAATAAACGGATATTTTGCAAGCTCCTCCAGACCGATCTGCTCACGTTCGGCAAGCGGATGACGCCTCGGCACGATCAGCTTCAATTCGTCATTCAACACGGCTTCCGTATGCACGTCCGGATGATGCACCTCGGCCTCCACCAAGCCGAAGGTCAGCTGATGACTCAGCACTTCCTCCAAGATTTGCTTCGTATTGATGACCTTCATGCTGACGGAGATGTTCGGATATTCTTGCCCGAACGGTCCTAACAGCCGGGGCAAAACATACTCCCCCGCCGTTAAGCTCGCACCCAGATGCAGCCGGCCTTCCAGCATATGCGTGAATTTGGACATGCGAATGTCCGTCTCCCTCATCAGCTCAATGCTGCGGAACGCAAACGGCAGCAGCTCCCGGCCGGCTTCGGTCAGCTCAACCCGCTTGGTCGACCGTACGAACAGCTTCGTCCCGAAATAGTCCTCAAGCGACTGCACCTGCATCGTCACCGCCGGTTGTGTCATATGCAGCGCCTGCGCGGCGTAGGAGAAGCTCCCCTTTTCCGCAACAGTATGAAAAATATGAAGCTGGTGAAAATTAAGCGCCATAACGACTCCTCCGCAAGCGTTGTAGCCTCATTATATAAGAAAACCTTCATCGAAGCTATTCGAGGATGCACGACCGCGGATCAGCGGTAGGTTTTCTTGTGGGCGGGAAAGCGTTCGGCTTCGCCGAAAACTGCTGCTTTCCCGACCGTTAAGAAAACCTTCATCGAAGCTATTCGAGGATGCGCGACCGCGGATCAGCGGAAGCTTTTCCTGCGGGTGGGAAAGCGCTAAAAAGCATGCCGATTCCCGGCATGCTTGAAATGTCCTCGCATCTTATCTTCGCTTACGGCTATTTTTGATCAGCGTCATGCGCCGCGAATGGCGAAGCCAGGAATAATAGGAGCGCAAATCCCGCAGCTCCATCGTCTCCGACATCCTCCCAAGGAACGTGACGACGATCATTTTGTACGCCTCCGGTTCCCTCGCCGATTCCGACACATCCATCTTGACAAATTCGGCGACCATGACCAGATCCTCGTCGATCAGGTAAACATCCTGCTCGTTTTTGTAGTAGGGTTGGATCGAGTCCGACTTCAGCTTGCTCCACAAAAAAGCCGTAATGTCGTGAAAGCCTGTCTTCTCCGTTTCCACTCGATCGACCCATCGGCTGCGAGCGTGATGGGTGACGACGATATCCGCAATCGGCTTACCTCTAAGCAGCCCGTCGCGCGATACGTTTTTTCGTTCCCGGCCGTCGACTTTCCCTCCGTTCAACTTCCCAACCCCTTTCCTACAAAAATAGTTCCGTTACCCTATGTACACATAATGTTACCTATTATTTTGCCTTATTCCAACTCGAGAATCAAATTAAAAAAACTTTAGAAACCGGAGCCAGAACTTGCTGCTTGCCTAAGGTGCGCATGCCCCAAAATAAAGAAAGAAGCTTCTGCGCACAGAAGCTCCTTTTCTACCGTAAGCTATGATCGTATATTCGTTCCGATATTACAGAGAATAGAATCTTGTCTTATCCGGAACGTTACTGGTATACTCGGTTTTGATCTCGTTTCGATACGAGCGTTCCACTTTTTTTACAAACGGCAGCTTTTGAAGCTGCTTCACCGTTTCGTCCAGACGGCTGGAATAAACGTACATCGCAGCATAGTGCAGTCTTTTGGAAATAAAATGGACATTCCCATATTTCTCCAAATGTTTGCCGGCCGCTTTCAAATCGCTTACCCAGACAATAATGCCGCTTCGCTCGGTAAACATGGACAATGACCTTCTTTCTGTTTGCTATAGGATCAGGAAAGGACCGATGAACGATGGATGCACCGGAAAACGAATTGTTAGTCGAAATCTCCCGCGGATCGATGACCGAAAGCGTACACCGTGGCCATATCGCCGTTGTGGATAACGAGCGGAAGCTGCTGGCGTATGCCGGGAATCCGGAATTTTACACGTTTACCCGCTCGACAGCCAAACTGCTGCAAGCCATCCCGCTGCTGGAAGCCGGCGGAAGCGAGCGGTTCGGGTTGACGCCATCGGAGACTGCGCTGCTTTGCGCCTCGCACGGAGGGGAACCGGAGCATGCGGCAACCGCTCTGGAGATTTTACGAAAGCTGGGAGTGGATGAAAGCGCTCTAGGCTGCGGCCCGCAGGAGCCAATGTATAAGCCCGCGGCCGATGCGATAAAGCGGGAGCGTCGCGAACCCGGACAGCTTCATAACAACTGCTCCGGCAAACATGCCGGCATGCTGGCCCTTGCCAAGCTCATGAATGTTCCTATACAACAGTATATCGCACCCGAGCATCCTGTCCAGCAAAAAATGCTCCGGACGGTCGCCGATATGTGCGGGGTCCCGCCGGAAAGCATCACGCTTGGAACCGACGGCTGCGGAGTCCCCGTATTCGCCGTCCCGCTGGCCTCGCTCGCATTCGCTTACGCGCGGCTCGGGCGGCCGGACGGCCTGTCTCCGGAGCGGGCGGAGGCTTGCCGGACGATCATCGGAGCGATTCGGAAAGCGCCGTTCTATGTAGCCGGCAGCAACAGATTCGATACCCGCCTCGCCGAGCTGACGCAAGGCCGCATCATCGGCAAAATGGGGGCCGAGGGCTTATATGCGGCCACCGTGCCGGAGCAAGGCATCGGCATTGCCCTCAAAATTGAAGACGGCGCCGAACGCGCCATCTATCCCGCCGCTACCGAAACGCTGCTCCAGCTCGGTTTGCTTAACGTCGAAGAGGCATTGCAGCTTGCCAGCTTCCACCAGCCGGCGGTGAACAATCGCCGCGGCGATCAGGTCGGCAGCGTTCGGCCGGTCTTCCGTCTTCATCGCGTCTAAAGCACGGGCCCGGGATATCCCCGGGCCCGTTTTATCGCTTATTAACCGCACTTGCCGCTGCAGCTTCCTCCGGAGGAGCAGCCTCCCCCGGCTGCAAGCGGATCGTTCGAAGGCACCTTGATCGTATCCGATACGGACCGCGCGATGATCTCCGACACGTCGTGCAGCAAGTCGTCCAGCCGTTTCTCCGCTTCCTTGAAGCGCCGGACGGACTCTACAGCATCAAGCCGATCTTGAACCGCCTTGACCCGGTCAAGCGCCTCATGGTAATTCGGGTGAAAATGCCCGAAGCGTTCGCACTCCTCGAACAATTCTTTGGCTTTAAGAAACTCCTTCACCAACTGTCGGACTTCCTGGTCGGCCTCCTTGCGTTGTTTCCAATATAAATAATCCGCCGTTTCCGCGGAGAACTTGATGCGGTCAGCCAGCTCATATGACCCAAGCAGTATGGCAGACATGTCGAGCGTGTGCGTCTCCGTTACCGCCATGCAGCAGCACCGTCCTTTCATTTGGGTATGGTTCGTCAGACCATGTCAGACATGTTTATCATACCATACTTGAGGACGGTCGTGCTGAATTAATATTTATCGTTTATCCCGGGAAGAATCAGCCGCATTTCCTGCCATTCCTCCGCCAGCCATCGTACCTCCGACGTTTCGTCCTGCGTGCCGCCGAACAGACCGAGTCCGGTCATGCACCAGGTTCCCCGCGTTTCCTGCACTTTACGGGGAACGATGCGAAAATCGGTGCCATTTTTGCGGATCTGCAGCACCGAACGCATCTCGATCGCCTTTTCGACGATTTCTTTGCGCGTCGATAAATGATAGTTCCGATAATCCCGGAGCCACGTCGAAGGAATATCCTGCAAGGAAGGATAAACGTCGGAGGCTTCCGGCAGCCGTGCCTGCAGTCTGAGGAAACCGACGGAATTTCTCGAGTAAATCAGCCCTTTGTCCATCGGCTCGACGGAAAGCAGCTTCTTCGCGGATGCGGTCCGGTCGGCAGACAGCTTCGGGAAGCGGCTTGAGCTCGTTTCCCCATCCATTCCCGCTTGCGCCGCCGGGATAACGGGCAGCCCGGGCATAAAGCCCGCTTTTTCCAAAACAGCCGCAAGCGGCTTCGCGTCTGCGGCCGCAATAAGAAAATCCCGCCCATTCAGCATTTCCTTCACGTACGGGGAAGTGGAAGGCAGCTTAGCTACCGTTCGGGCGGTTTCATCATCGGCGCAGCGAAGCAGCAGCGCTTGGGTAAAGACGGTTTTGCCGTACGGCTTCGCCCACTGCCCGATGCTTAACCGGACATGGTCCGGCACGCCGTAGAGCGCGTGGCGCTCCAGAAAATCGCATATTTCCGCAGCCGTACGGCCATTTTCCAGAGCCCGCTTGACGCTTTCCTTCGACAATTTATAGACACTGACCTGATCCCGCGCCATCAGATCGGCCAGGCAGCAAAGCTCCCAACGCACTTTGCCCGCGACATCCGGAGGCACCAGGAGTTCAAAATCGGGCTGAACCATAAAGCCGCCGTCTTCCGCTTCGTCCTCCCCGCCCGGCTCGCCTCGCAAACCGAGCGGAAACGTCCATCGGTAGGCGCCTGGCCCGCAGATCGGATCGAAGCTCCGTTCCAGAAATCCCAACGCAGCGAGCGGCTCCAGCCACAGCCTGAGCAAATACCGGTGTCGCTCGGCTCTTTCCTCGCTCTCTATCGCGCCCGGTAGTAGCCCGAACGCCTCCAACCGCTCCAGCAACTGCTCCGCCGTTATCCATGTCCCGCCGTCTACGCGCTCCAAAAGGAACACGGCGTGCTGCAGCCATGCAGCGGCAGGAAGCGCCAGCGTTTTCCAAAGCCCGTACAAACGGCGCATCTGCCCAGCCAGCGGTTGGTCCAGAAAAATGTCTACCGTTTCGACGCTTAGCTTCAGCTCTTCGTCTTCCGAAACGATAAGCTGCAGCCGCAAAAGCATATCCAGCACCAACGCAATCTTCGGGGAATACGTATCGGCATACGCATATTTCAGCGAAAGCGGCTCAAGCGCCTCTTCCTGGAGCCGCACCCGCTCGGACAATTTCTGAAGCTGCTTCTTGTGCAAAGTTCCGTTTTTGGTCAGCTTAAGCCCCTGTTCCGCAGCAAACGCCAAGGAATGAAACAGATCGCGCGCCAAATTCGGCTCGCCGGGCACAACCGTCGTCGGGCTTAATCCTGTGCTTCCCGGCGCTTCACCGAGTCCGGAGGGCAGTTCGGGAATTAGAACGGTTTGCCAGCAGGCAAATCCGTCCTCCGGCATTAAATACAGATGCTCCCCCCATGTTTTGAGAAACGAAAATACGATGCCTTTGCGAAGCAATCCGGCGAGGCCCATTTTCACCTCGGCCCCGGACAAGGGACCGGCTGCCGCCCGCTCCAATTCCGTATCGTCAAACGGCTCACAGCCGATCCGCCGCACAATCGCCTCAAGCACCGTACGCTCGGAACGACTCAGCCGGTTGCAGACGGTCTCCATCACGACGGGGTCAGTCCATAGTTGACCAAGCGATACGCCTTGGCCCAGCCATGGCGCGAAGATTGTTTCGGCTTCCAGCCGGCTCTTCAGCTCGCGGGGCATCCGCGTCAGCAATTGCGCATAATTCATATCGAGACCGCCTCCTTCGATCCGTCCGCCCATTCGATCCGGTAGCGATAGCCCTGCTCGATCAAGAATAGCTGCCGGTTCAGCGCGAACTCCTGCTCTTTCGTATCCTCGCTGACGAGCGTGTAGAAGACCGCCTGGTTCGTGCCCGCCTTGGGCCGCAAAATCCGTCCGAGCCGCTGCGCCTCCTCCTGCCTCGAACCGAAGCTGCCCGATATTTGGATCGCCACCGTCGCATCGGGCAGATCAACCGCGAAGTTGGCTACTTTGGATACGATCAGCACCGGAACCGTCCCGCCGCGAAAGCCGGAATACAACGCTTCCCGCTCCTCATAAGGCATTTCGCCGCTTATCATAGGAAGCTTCGTAGCTTCCGCAACTTGGCGAAGCTGCTCCAAATATTGGCCGATAATTAAAATTTGCTCGCCGTCATGCTTGCTCAGCAGCTCGCTAACGACCTTCAGTTTGCCCGGGTTGATACTGGCTTCCCGCATTTTAAGTCTTGGCGCCGCGGCGAGGTAAGCTTCCTTCTCTTTGTCCGCCATCGGAATCCGGATCTCGACGCACTCGACCGAGGCAATCCAGCCCTGCGTCTCCAGCTCCTTCCACGGCATCTCATAGCGCTTGGGCCCGACCAGCGAGAAGACATCCTCCTCCCGGCCGTCCTCCCGGATTAGCGTCGCCGTCAAGCCAAGCCGGCGCGTCGCCTGAATGTCGGCCGTAACCCGGAACACCGGAGCCGGAAGCAAATGCACCTCATCGTAGACGATCAGGCCCCAGTCGCGTTTATTAAACAGGTCCATATGGACGAACGGATCATCCTTCGATTTGCGGTACGTCAGGATTTGATACGTGGCCACCGTAATCGGGCGCACTTCTTTCTGCATTCCCGTGTATTCGCCGACCAAATCTTCCGTAATGTCCGTTTTATCCAAAATTTCCCTTTTCCACTGCCGAACCGAAGTGCTGTTGGAGGTTAAAATAAGCGTCGCGCAGTTTAGCTTTCCCATCGCAGCGATACCGATCACCGTTTTCCCGGCGCCGCAGGGCAGGACCAGCACGCCGCTGCCTCCATGCAGGCTCCCTTCCCGATAAAAGGAATCGACCGCCGACCGCTGATATTCCCGCAGCTCGAACGCCTGCCCTCCGGTCTCTTCCATCCGAAGCCGGATAGGAAGCGATTCGCCCCGGCTGTAGCCTGCCAGATCTTCAACCGGAAAGCCGAGCTTAACGAGCTCCTGCTTGAGAAGCCCCCGATACCGGGCGGAAAAACGAAGCGTTTGCGAATCGACCTGACATAGCCCGTACGACCGCAAGGAACGAAAAGAGACCATCTCCTTGATCGCTTCCACGTCTTCGGAGATCAAAAGCAAATCGTCGCCCAGCCTTTCCATCCGAACAAGCCCGTACCGCTCGACGAAGCGCCGGATATCTTGCTTTACCGCCATCGGAACGCCGAATTTCGTATGACGGTCCAAGAAGCCGATAATCTCTTCGGACGTCAGTCCGGCAGCCGCGGCATTCCAGAGAGAAAGCGACGACATGCGGTACGTATGGATGTTTTCCGGGGATTTGACGAGATCCGCAAACTTGACGAGTCCGGCCCGCGCTTCTTCGAAAGCCGGATGCCGCACTTCGAGCAGCACGGAAAAGTCGGTTTGCACGATCAATGGGCGGTCTTTATGAAATGTCATATACCGATCCCTCCACTGTAGCTGTTAGTTTTAGTATGAGGGTTGCAAGGGGGATTTAAACATTCGCCGGACAATCCCGGCCGCTGTCCCATTTACAACAAGGAACGGGAAGCTCTACAATAGACGACGTGCCTTTTTGTTACTGGAAAAATGAGAGAGGAGTATGGAGTCATGGGAAGCCTGGGGAGAAAACCGATAGCAATGCTGTTTATTTTGGCGATCGTGCTGCTGCTTGCGGCGTGCTCGAAATCGGGGGCGGACGGCGACGCGTTCGCCAAGGAAATCTTGAAGCAATACCCGGCATTGAAGGACCATAAAATGACGGTAATCGAGGTCAAGCGTGTCGTCGATGGAGATACGTTCGAGACGAAGTCGGGGGAAAAGGTGCGCTTAATCGGCGTCAATACGCCCGAAACGGTGAAGCCGAATAGTCCTGTCGAATATTACGGAAAGGAAGCCAGTCAATTCACGAAATCGAAGCTGACCGGCAAAACGGTATACCTCTTTGCTGACGCAGGGGATAAAGACAAGTACGGGCGGCTGCTCCGGTATGTCTTTATTCAAGGCGAGCCCGCGATGTTCAATGAAACGCTGATCCGCGAAGGCTAGGCCAATACGATGACCGTACCGCCTAACGTGATGTTCCAGGACAGCTTCGTCAAGCTGGAGCGGGAGGCGCACAGCAAGAAAAAAGGGCTGTGGGCCGACTATAAATAAAAAACGTCTATAATTTATACTGAAAAAAACGGTCCAGGCGCATTCGCCCGGACCGTTTCGTTTTTGGTCGATACCTACTTTATTAGATTAATGAGTTCCGCTGACATCCATATGGTCCAGCTTGCGGGTCTCTTTTTTATACGTGGAGCTTTGAATCCGTTCCTGCAGCTTTTCGTAATACAGGTCTTCGTTGATCGGAAGATCGACCCAATTGTCGGTCCAGGAGGACAAATACATCGCGTTCGAAAGGGTCAGTCCTTTGATCCCTTCTTCTCCCGGCGCCAACAGCGGCGTACCATGTAAAATGTGATCGACGAAATTTTGCGTAATCCCTTTGTGCTGCGATCCTTCCGAGGAGCCTACCGGAATCTCGCATTTCCAGCATTCCGGCGCGCCGAAGCCTCCTTTGAAATCGCGGTTGAACTCCGGCTCCGGCACCCGCAGCCGCCAGAACGTCAGCTTGCCGTCTTCGATGACGATTTTGCCGCGGTCGCCGCTCACTTCGAACCGGTTCGTACCCGGGGCTTCCCCGGTCGTGGTCACGAACAGACCGGTCGCTCCATTCTCGTATTCTACGTAAGCGGTCACGTCGTCCTCCACTTCGATATTCCGGTATTTGCCGAAATGGCAAAACGCGCGCACCCGTTTAGGCATCATATCGATCGTCCACTGCCACAAATCGAGCTGATGCGGGTCTTGGTTAAGCAGAACGCCTCCGCCTTCCCCCGCCCAGGTCGCCCGCCAGCCGCCGGAATCGTAGTAGCTCTGGGAGCGGTACCAGTTCGTAATGATCCAATTGGTGCGGCGGATTTCGCCAAGCTCTCCGGAGGAGACGAGATCGCGCAGCTTTTGGTACAACGGGTTCGTGCGCTGATTGTACATGATGCCGAATGCTTTTCCGGAGCGGGCGGCAGCTTCGTTCATCTCGCGAACTTGTTTCGTGTAGACGCCTGCCGGCTTCTCGACCAGCACATGATAGCCGTGCCCGAATGCCGCAATCGCCAAGCCGGGGTGATCATAGTGCGGCGTGCAAATGAGAACGGCATCGAAGGCTTGCGAGGCGAAAAACGAATCCAGATTGTCAAACAGCTGGAACCGGTCTCCGTACTGCTGGCGAACCCATTCGAGACGCTCCGGGTTCGTGTCCACAATGGCAGTCAGCTCGCCTCCGGCCACTTCATTTTTGGCAAAATAATTCGTATGGCCCTTCCCCATATTGCCGATTCCGATAAGTCCGAATCGTACCTTGCTCATCGTTTCCCCGCCTCTCATGACATATCATTGCCTAAATTAACCTTCTTTCGACTCCTTTATTATACAGTGCACACGTGAACAAAACAATATAAAAAAATCGTTCCTTCGGCCTTACCGGACGAAAGAACGATAGTTGATTAATGCACCGCTAGCTTATCCTGTTCGGAAATTTGGCTGAGCGCTTCGCCCGCTTCATCCTCGAACTTGTCGCGGACGGCCAGGTCTCCGATAGATACGATCCCGACCAGATCGCCGTTCTCCACTACCGGCAGCCGGCGAATTTGCTCTTTAGCCATAATTTTGGCCGCTTCGTCTACCGTCGTTTGGGGCGGTACGGATACGACCCTGTCGCTCATGACTTCTTTGATCGCCGTAGATCCTTCCCGCTTTTCGGCGAAGCCGCGGATGACCAGGTCCCGGTCCGTCAGTACCCCGATCAGCTTCCTTCCTTCGACAACGGGAATAAAGCCGGTGTCCTCCTGCTTCATCTTCACGGCCGCCTCATATACGTTATCCTTCAACGTGACCGTCGAACAATCGGTCGTCATAATTTCCCGAAGCGTTCTGGTACTCATGGCAAACACCCTCCTGAGAAAAGGAATTGGCAGCCTGTTACCGAAACTTTCCGCCAAATTCTCCATCAAAGACAAGAAAGTTCCCAGGCCGCTGCACGCTTAGAATCCCCTTTCCCCCGGTTTCCCATTCGTTCCGTCCATTGTTACTTCCAGGGAGACGCAGTCAACCTCTGGCCTCATATTCCTTCATATAATCTTGGATCATGGCGATAAATAACCGGGCCGCGTGCTCCATCGACGTTTCGTCAATATCAAATCTCGGGTGGTGATGCGGATGCACGGCGCCTTTCGTTTTATTGCCCGCGCCCACGAACATAAAGCAGCCTGGAGTTTTTTCCAGATAATAGGCATAATCTTCACCGGCCATAATGAGCGGCGCCGTCCGTCCGCCTTCCGTGCCCATAGCCCATGCAGCCGCGCGGTAAAACCGTTCCGCTTCCTTCGCATCGTTGACGAGGGGAGGATAACCAAGCTTGTAATCGAGCGTGTAGGCTGCCCCGTTCATCAGACATGTCTGCTCTACGATCGTCTCAAGCCGCTCTTTCACCTGCATGCGCAGGGCGGAATCGTAAGTCCGGACCGTTCCTTTAAGCACGGCGGATTCGGCAATCACGTTGAAGCTCGTACCGCTGTGTATCGATCCCACGCTGACGACACAGGGCTGTGTAGGGTCAGTGCTGCGGCTCACAATCGACTGTAAATTGACAACCAGCTGCGAGGCGACATACACGCTGTCCACCGTCTCATGAGGCAGGCCGCCGTGGCCGCCCTTTCCTTTGATCTCGATCATAAATTCATCCGCCGCCGCCATCATCGGACCGGGCTTGCAATAAGCTGCGCCGACCTCAAACGGCGTCCACAAGTGAATGCCGTATATGACATCGACCCCGTCGAGCGCGCCTTCCTCGATCATTCCGACCGCCCCGCCAGGGGTCATCTCTTCGGCCGGCTGAAAAATAAATACGATGCTGCCGCTCAGCGCTTCCCGGTGACTGCTAAGGGTTTTGGCGACGCCAAGCAGAGCGGACGTATGGGCGTCATGGCCGCAGGCGTGCATCACTCCCGGCACCGTAGAGGCGTACTCGCAGCTTTTTTCATCCTGAATCGGCAGCGCATCCATATCGGCTCTCAGCGCCACTGTCGGCCCGTCCGATGCTCCGCGCAGCTTGGCCACGATCCCGTGCCCGCCTACACCCGTCCGAACTTCCAGCCCCCACTGCTTTAGCAAATCCGCGACAAAAGCCGCGGTCTTCGATTCTTCGAACGAAAGCTCGGGATGGCGGTGCAAATAGCGGCGCCAAGCGATCATATCGGGCACTGACGCTTGCAGCGTTTCTTCTATCGATTTCATAGGGTACCCCTCCGTCTCCTCTTGCCGCTGTCCGGCGCATTGAAATTTAGCGATCGCTGATTTGTAGTATCATTTTATCAAATCCTTTAAACGGTTTCATCTATGTGTCACAAGAATTTCACAACTTTATTTGGGCGAGCAATTTCCCTTCGTGCATTAGGCTTGCACAAGAAAGGGAAACATACTATCATGAATAAAGGGTTAACTGTAGAGTCGAGGTACATATTTCTAGGAGGGTTTTGTTGTGATTATTGAAAATAGCGGAATTAAAGGCATAAAAAGCGACCTTGCACATTTGGACGAAGTGATGGAGCAGCTCGGCTTCGTGCGTTGGCAATGGGAATATTACCGCGCTACATACGATCTGCAATTGCCGGATCGCGAATCGACGAACGATTATTTCCTGCGCATCAATACCCGCGTTGAATCCGGGAAGCTGGAATCGCCTTATGCCATTCTTTATGTCGAGGATGTTTACATCGGCCAAGCGTCCTTCCCGCACGGTGTCAACTATCAGGCTGCCATTCCCGACTACATTATGAAAACGGCTAGCGGCAAGCTCGCTGAACTCAAAGTCAAGCTGACTCAATAGACGGAGGCCCTATGAATGCCCCGCGACGAGGAACGCCTGATTTTTTGCTGCTCTTCTTGACGTTTTCGCTCGTGTGCTTCGGGTTGGCGTTTGTTTTTAGCGCGAGCATGGCGTATAGAGCTAGCGATCCCTGGTACTTGGCGGTGAAGCAGGCGATATTTGCCGGTCTCGGTACGGTCGTTATGTTTTTTTGCATGAATGTAGATTTCCGGAAATTTCAGAAGTGGGTCGTACCGGCTCTTTTCGTTGTTTCGATGCTTCTTCTGCTCGTTCCGATTGTCGGTAAAGTAATGAACGGCGCTACGAGCTGGCTTCGCATCGGCGGCATTTCCCTACAGCCGACTGAATTCGCCAAGCTTGTGATTATCATTTATTTGGCTTCGATTATCAGCAAAAAAGGCGATCGGTTCCAAGACTTCAAACGGGGACTTATGCCGCCGCTCGTCGTTATCGGTTTCATCTCCGCGCTGATTATGATGCAGCCCGATCTCGGTTCCACGATGGTGCTGGTGCTTTGCGCCATGCTGATTATCATTGTCGGTGGGGCACAGCTCAAGCATGTATTTTATTTGGGCGCCGGCGGAGTCGTGTTCTTGACCATAGTGGGCATGATTTATTACATCATCACGAACGGGACCAGTCATCACTTCGCGCGGTTTACCGCTTTCTGGGACCCTACCAAAGATCCACAGGGAAGCGGCTTTCAACTTATGCAATCGCTGTATGCGTTCGGACACGGCGGTCTGACGGGCGCCGGCTTCGGACAAAGCGTGCAGAAGCTGCACTATTTGCCGGAGGCGCACAACGATTTTATTTTTGCAATTATCGGAGAAGAGCTCGGCTTCATTGGCACCTTCCTCTTTTTGCTGGCGTATCTTGCTTTTCTATGGCGCGGGCTGATCGTAGCGCTCCGCTGCCAGGACACCTTCGGCATGCTGCTTGGCGTGGGAATTGTCGGAATGATCGGCATTCAGGCGTTCATCAACATGGGAGGAGTCACCAATACGATTCCGATGACCGGCGTCACACTGCCGCTGATCAGCTATGGTGGCACCTCGATGCTGACAACGCTGGCCGGCCTCGGTATTCTGCTCAGCATATCCAGAGAGTACAATAAGCCGGAAAAAGAACGGGAAACGAAAAAGAGAGCCTGAAATCAGGCTCTCTTTCTTGCTCTTACTTGACCCGGTTCGGGTCCTCCACGATGGCTTGCTCTTCCTCGCGAAATGCGACGCCCTCAACCTTAATATTGACTTCAACGACCGTCAGACCGGTCATGTTCTCCACCGCATCGCGCACATTTTCTTGAAGATCGCGACAAACCTCATGGATTTTACTTCCGAAATTAACAATCACTCGAAGATCGATAGCCGCTTCCACTTGGCCCACTTCCACCGAAACGCCCTTCTGCACGTTTTTGCCGCTCAGACGCTTCGCCAATCCTTCGGAAATGCCTCCCGACATACCGGCAATCCCTGGAGTCTCCAGCGCAGCCAATCCTGCAATAGTCGCTACGACGTCATCTGAAATGCGGATAAGACCTGTTTGAATTTCTTCGCTCATGAGGATCACTCCTTCAAGGATTATAGCTCTATTGTAATAACTTCCAAGCGGGAAAGCAAATGTACCGCGCAGCCATTTGACAGTTTTCGACATGACCCGAATCTGCAAGAGCCGCCTGCCGGGACAAGCCGATAACACCCCGCCTGAAAAACCCTCTAAATGGCCTTAACCGACCCGCCGTCAACATAAAAGACCGAACCGGTCATGTAGCTGTTGCGCGGCGAAAGCAGGAATGCGGCCGTTGCAGCCAGCTCCTCCGGCTCGCCGTAACGGCCGAGCGGAATGTCCTTGACCATGCTCTCCCGTATGTCTTCTACCGTCACCTGATCACGGGCCGCTCTGGCCAAATCCAGCTCAACCAGACGATCCGTACTGATTCGGCCGGGACATACGGTGTTCAGCAAAATCCCGTCCGGGCCCCACTCGACCGATAGCGTCTTCATTAAACCGACAATGCCCGTTCGCAGCGTATTGGACAGCACCAAACCGGGAATCGGCACTTTCACCGAAGACGAAGCGATCGTGACGATCCGCCCGCCCTGCTCCTTCATCAGCGGATGGAAGCCTTTGACAAGCCTGACAACGCTCATGAGATTCAATTGGATGGCATGGAGCCACGCTTCCTCGTCCAGCGACAGGAAGCTGCCGCTCGGCGGCCCTCCCGCATTGCACACGAGAGCGTCAACCCGGCCGAAGCGGTCGGCTGCCTGCTGGACGAGCCAGCCGATTTGCTCCGGGCTGCTTAGATCGACAGCCATGCCAGTGGCTGATACGCCGTATTTTTGCCCCAGTTGGGCCGCTACGTCGCATACGGCTTGCTCATCCCGGCTGCAGAGCAATAAATCGGCTCCTTCCGCCGCGAGCTGCTCGGCGATTGCCCGACCCAATCCTTTGCTGGATGCGGTGACGACTGCCTTTTTCCCTTTTAAATATAGATCCATCAGAAACTCCTCCCTAAAGCATTTTACTTTGTCCGAAAATTGATTATATTAGAATAGGTTTTATTTGATTTAGGTATACTTTACCACATGAGGTGATCCTTTTGAAACGCCACGCTTTTACGCTCGGTCTGCTCGCGAGCTTCCTCCTAAGCGCAGTCGCTCATTATGTCAGAGCTCCCACGTTCAGCCCTACGGTGCAATTTTTCATCTCGGCGGTGGCTATCATCTTTGTCGCCGGATTCCTGGGAAAAGCTACGGAAAGCGTAGCGCATTATGCCGGGGAAAGACTGGGCGGTTTTTTGAATGCGACGTTCGGCAATGCCGCCGAGCTCATCATCGCCATCTTTCTGGTGAAAGACGGGATGTTCGAGATCGTCAAAGCCAGCATCACCGGCTCCATCATCGGAAACATGCTGCTGGTGCTCGGACTTAGCGTGCTGCTCGGAGGATTGAAATACAAGGAACAGACGTTCAACGTGAAACTGGCCGGACATAACGGGTCGCTCATGCTGCTGGCCGTTATCGCGCTGTTCATTCCCGCCGCTTTCGCCCGGAGCTTCACCACTCAGGAAACGTCCAATCTGAGCATCATCGTATCCGTGATCCTGATCATCGCTTACCTGCTCTGGCTCGTCTTCTCGATGATTACGCACAAGAACGAGCTCTCGGACGAGGTCGTCGAGCACGGGGAAGCCGCGTGGTCCAAGGGCTTGTCGATCGTATTCCTGATTATCGCCACCGCCATGGTCGCCTTTCAGAGCGAGTGGCTCGTACATACGCTGGAGCCGTTCAGCCATCAATACGGGCTGTCCGAGCTATTCGTAGGCGCCTTCTTGATTGCCATCGTCGGCAATGCCGCGGAACACAGCGCCGCCGTTATGATGGCCCGGAAAAACAAAATGGGCGCCGCCGTCGAGATCGCGGTCGGCAGCAGCCTGCAGATTGCGCTGTTCGTCGCGCCTGTGTTGGTGCTCCTCTCGCTCCTTTTCGGTAAAACGATGGATCTCGTCTTTACGACCTACGAGATCATAGCCATCGGCGTAGCTGCGTTTATCGCCAAATCGATCTCCAAGGACGGAGCCACAACGTGGTTCGAGGGCGTGCTGCTGCTGGTTGTCTATGTCATCCTGGGCATTGCGTTCTTCTTAGTGTAGAAGCAACGCGACCATAAGAAAAAAACAAAGAGTAACCTTCCCAGTGAAGGTTACTCTTTGTTTTGACTCATAGCCTCATAGAGCTGGGCTACATTCCGTTCCAGCTTCATCAAGATTTGTCTGCCCGCCGTCTCGGTAATCAGCTCCGCCCGGATCGCAAAGTCAATCTCCCGCGACAACCCGTAAATTTGCGTATCTAACACCTCTTCATACAGAGGACATTTGCGAGTGGTTAAATTTTCCATCTGCACTTCAATCAGCTTCTCGATCTTGTCCGCATCTTCTTGCAGCAGATGCAGGGCCTTCTGCGACAAGCTGAGCAGCACATCCGACGACATGGTGCTCCCCCCCTGTAATCCAACCATTTGCGTTCACCGGCGATCAACCGGACGAACATGCGGCCCCGGTTCTTATCCGAAGCAGGCGCTTAAACGCCGATAGTTTTATATTAGTCGAAAACGGCGCAATACACAAGTCGATAGACCAAGATAGACGCCTTACCTTGAGAATTATTCTCAAAAAAATGAATAAAAGCATCTTCGCCTGCGCGAAAATGCCTTTACCTGGAAATCGTATGGATTAGTCTTGAATGCTGTTGATCTTCAGACCGTGCTTCTCGAACACTTCAGCCATTGCTTTCTTCGCTTCGTCGGCATCCGGTCCGTGAACATGAAGATCATAGTTGCTGGATGTGAGCAGCGTCGTAAACAAGCCAAGAATGCTCTTCACATCGATATACTTGTTATCATACTGAAGAACAATGGAAGATCTGAATTTATTGGCGGTTTGAGAAATTTCCACGATTGCGGCGTTATTGGCGTTTGGCATACAAAATCCCTCCATGCGTCTAGTGACGGACAAGATAAATCGCTTTCTTCAAATATGATACCGTGGAAGGGAATAACATGCAATACTATTTTCGTTTCGATTACTTTAAATTTTCCGGGTTAAGCCCTTCCAACTCCGGAATGACAAAACGTCCGTCCTTGCGAATCAGCCGGTCGTCAAAATAAACCTCGCCCCCGCCAAACTCCGGCCGTTGAATAAGAACCAGGTCCCAATGAACAGCGGATCGGTTGCCGTTGTCCGCCTGCTCGTACGCTTGGCCGGGCGTGAAGTGAAGACTGCCGTCGATTTTCTCGTCAAACAGCGTATCCTTCATCGGGTATAAGATATGCGGGTTGAACCCGAGGCTGAATTCCCCGATATAGCGGGCGCCTTCGTCCGTGTCGAGAATTTTGTTCAGCCGGGCGGTATCGTTCGCGGTAGCCTCGACGATTTTGCCGTTCTCGAACCGGAAGGTGATGTTCTCGAACGTAACTCCGGAATTTTCGGAAGGCGTATTATAGGCGATGACCCCGTTCACGGAATCGCGTACCGGCGCGGTATACAGCTCGCCGTCCGGGATGTTGCGGCGGCCGCAGCATTTGACGGAACCGATGCCTTTGATCGAGAAGGAAATGTCCGTTTTCCCCGGTCCCACGATACGCACGCGGTCGGTCCGGTTCATCAGCTCCTGAAGCGGCGTCATCGCATCGGACATTTTAGCGTAATCCAGGTTGCAGACGTCGAAGTAGAAATCTTCGAATTTTTCCGTGCTCATGCTGGCGAGCTGCGCCATCGACGCGTTCGGATAACGCAGCACGACCCAACGCGTATGCTTGATCCGCTGCTCCATGTGCACCTTTTGGCTGTAAATTTTTTTGTAAAGCTTCATCTTATCCTCAGGCACGTCAGACAGCTCGCTTACGTTTTCGCCGGCGCGAACCGCAAGGTAACAGTCCATATCCTTCATGCGCCGCAAGTGCATATCGGCCCAATGCTCCAGAAACTCGGGCGTCGCAGAACGCAGCACTGCCGCCGTAACGGCATAATCCGTCAGCTCCACGTAAGGATGGCCGCCGCGGGCGTGCACCTCCTGTACGAGACATTTGACGATTTCCCGCTCGGAGCCGATCATCTCGATCAGCACCCTTTCGCCGGGCTGTACATTCAAAGAATACCCTACAAGATTACGAGCCAGTTGCTCTAAACGGGGATCACGCATCGAATCTTCTCCTTTTTTCCATTAACAATGTTAAGATTTACTGCCGCTTTTGGTCCATTTGTTTTTGTAATAATTCCCGATGATCAGCAGGACGAAAAACAAGGCTAATGCGGCAAAAAGTCTTCCTTTATACCGGCCGAGATGGAGCAGATCGTGCCCGATTACTGATTCAAGGAAGATCATCGGCGCTTTGCCGATCAAGGTTCCGATCACAAAATCCCTTGGTTTGACCTTCATGACCGCAGCGCCCAAGTTGATGCCGAAGGAAGGTATCACCGGAATAATCCGGCTGGCTGCGATATACCAAAGTCCGTGCCGCTCCAGTCTCCCACTCCATTGCTCGATGAAATCGTACTTCGCGAGCTTGCCCTGCACCCATGCCCTTCCGTAATTCCTCGCCATATAATACGCAATAAACGCTCCAAGGCAAGCAAACACATAGTTGACCAGAAACCCTCGCCACAACCCGAAAATCAAGACGTTAGCCCCGGCTACCAAGACAAAAGGCACAACGGGGAAAAGCGTCTGCAGCACAACGAGCAGCGCCCCCGCGACATGACCTATCCATCCAAGAGAACGGAGCGCTTCCGACAACTGGTGGACATTCCAATTGGCCAATGGTCAAGCCTCCCTTCGCATATCATATTGTACCAGAAATTGCTTCCGATCACGAACCTATTAGAGCGATAGCTTGCCGCATTCCTATACTTGACACAACCATATCCATCTTATAAAATAAGAAGTCGAGAATAAGTATCGGAATTGCTGCTCCGGCAGCCCGTGCTTATGGTGGAAGCTTGCGTCACCCTCTGTAAGATTTTGCTGCCGACAGGACCGCGGCTGGTTCTTCTTGTCGGGTGCGGATCGTTAAGAAACGCTTTAGGCAAAATCGGGCACACGCTTCACCCGTTTATTAACTTAACCAAATTATTGATAAAAGGAGCTTCCCAACTTATGTCACGCTACACTGGTCCTAAATTTAAATTAAGCCGCCGTCTCGGCATTTCCTTGAGCGGTACTGGCAAAGAATTGAAACGTCCTTTCCCTCCGGGGCAGCATGGTCCGGGACAACGCAAGAAGATGTCCGGCTACGGCGTTCAATTGCAAGAGAAACAAAAGCTTCGCCACATGTACGGCTTGAACGAGAAGCAATTCCGCAACCTGTTCAACAAAGCTACCAAGCTGCAAGGGATCGCGGGCGAAAACTTCATGTTCCTGCTTGAAAGCCGTTTGGACAACCTCGTATACCGTCTGGGCTTCGCCAACTCCCGCGCCGGCGCGCGGCAATTGGTTTCCCACGGTCACGTAACGGTTAACGGCAAAAAAGTCGACATCGCTTCCTACACGGTAAGCACTGGCGACGTTATCGGCCTTCGCGAGAAAAGCCGCAACCAGTCTTCCGTTAAAGAAGCTGTGGCAAACCGCAACTACCTGCCGGCTTACCTCGAATTCAACGAAGGCGCATTGGAAGGCAAGTACGTTCGTTGGCCTGAGCGTTCCGAGCTCGCTCAAGAAATCGACGAAAAACAAATCGTCGAGTTCTACAGCCGCTAATAGAATTAACGCGCAAACTACTACGACAAAAAGCCCAAAAACCCTTGTTTATCAAGGGTTCCGGGCTTTTTTTTTCATTCAATCAATATTGCAAGTTAATGCACTATAATGCACCCATTTGGGGCTAAATGGGGCTTGGTTTGGGGCTAAAAATAATGTGGGTAGACGCTCTTATATTCAAGTGCCAGATAAAAAAAAAGAACCCAGAGAATAGAGCTGGGTTCTTTGGTTTGTTCAATTATTCCTTGACCTGTACTTTGACGTTCTATCTTTTCCTCAATTGCTTCTTGGATAAAAGCATTCAAACTCATACCCGCTAGGTCTGCTGCAGCTTTATACTCAGCCTTTTTTCCTTTCTTTACATTAAGCGGTATCCGTTCGTAATCCGAGTGAATTTATCCGCCCCCAAATCAACTTTGGGGCCTTTGATTCCTAGCTTTCGAAACTCGTAATTCTCTGTGCGATATAGAAAATATAGTAGATTAATGGGAACAAAGTGATGTATAATATTTCCTGTGCATAGCTTGCTGGGCGGTCGGCTAGCCTCTCGGAAGGGAGGTGACAGCTCCATGAAAGTATATCAAGCACTGCAATTAATGTTCCTATTTGGAATGTTTATTTTAGCTTTGCTTACTTATCTTAGCAAAGTAAAATAGACCGCCCTTTTGGAAGAGTCAGCGGCCTATTTTACAGCAACACATTTGCAGCCTACCGCCCTTAAAGCGGCTATTGTCACTAGGAGAGTCGTGCTGACACACGGCTCTTTTTACATTGTACTCTAATTCACTGAATAAAGTACTTTACTTTATTTTACCAATTCACATATGTTTTATCAACCGAATTTCTATTGAAATGTAAATATATTTATTTACGGATTCACCTTGAACCGTACATCTGCCACCAGTTTTCCCTGTCCTCGCGTTCCCACGCCTGAAGCAACGTGATCCGTTCAGGATCGGCCGGAGTCCAAGAAATATAACCTTCCTTCGCCAGCTCCGACAAAGTCTCTAGTAGCTTTTTTTGACTCTTTCCTGTCTTTCTCCCCAACTCGATTAAAGAAGGCATCCTTTTACGACCAGCCGAATAATTCGCAACGATCCGCAGCACTTTCCGTTCAGCATCAGCCAGCATGACGCACCACCTGTTGTACGGCGAGGATATTCTCCAGCTTGAACAGTCTCGGTGCTTGCCGCTGGAAACAAAACGCTTTAACGCTGCCTCGTTCGACCGACCGAACTGCAATCCTTCGCTGTGTCATACTGCCGTCATTCTCAAGGTAGATGATTTCGACCTGTTGGCCAACATATCGAAGCATTTGCTTTTCCAATGTGTCCGCCTCCTGATAGGAACATTCGTTTGCATTTATTATATGCGAACAAAATGCGAACACGCAACAGAAAAAGAGCAGACCGGCCGCTATGCCTCCTGCTCATCATCCCGTAGTTTATGCGTAATACCAGGTATAAACCGCCTAACTTTTCCGTAGTACTTTGACCCGTCCGCGTACATAAGCTCTATCGTCCCATCCCCGTTTAAGTCCGGATCGTCGTCGATATCCTTTACGACGCAGAACTTCCCGAATAAATCTGGATCATCCTCTTCTATGCATTCCCATACGCTTCCGATTTTGATTCTCAAGCTGTCAGCCTCCCTCCCGCTCTTTTTTGTCACGCTCAACTTTCTCGTCTAACGCTTTGATGATGTAATCGTTCAAACTGACTCCCGCCTTTGTTGCCGCTTCTTCGTACACCGCCTTCCGGCCTTTTGGTACATACGGGTACAACCTGTCGTAATTCGCCGCATTGTACTTATTCTTGGCTCTCGTAGCTGCACTACCCTTTTTCTCGTCCAATTAGATCAACCTCCCTTGGATTAAGAATACACTTAAAAATATACTAGCGCAAGTATATTTCTTGTTGACATTATACTCACGTGAGTATATAATAGAGATAGAAAGGAGGTGAACAAGACAATATGAAGGATTGGGTACTTCTTCTTACGGCGATAATTCAACTGGTAACAGCAATAATCGCTTTAAATAATGGCCGTAAGAAAAACAAAAAAGGAACCAAACGCAGCCATCGGGGCAAACGTAAATAGGTTCCCTTGAGAGGGTCGGAAGCGACCCGGCCCTCTCTTCCCAATCTTAACATAAAGCAAGATTAAAATAAATGGAGGGATAAGCCATGGATAAACTCTTTTGGATCGTTTGGGTTCCGGTTTTAGTCCTCTCGGTGATCGGTCTCATTAATGTGTTGCGGAAGTAATGGCCGGCGGGCCATAAGCGCGGGGAGGTATGCGGGATGACGCGGAAAGAAGCACTGGAAACGATCAAGGAAATTCATAAGGCAGCGAAACAATGCCGGGAATGGATTGCAGAAGCCGTCGAAGTAATCAAGGGGGACAAGATGGAAGCTCGTTGCATCCGCTCGGGCGGTAAATTAAATAGCATCTACGACTTTACTTTTCTTGGCACGTTCTCCGCTTTCCCTACGAAAATAAACCGCATGAGCAAAGAGCAAATCGCGGAAGTAATCGCGAAGGGTGAATCGGTTTTACAAGAACTAAACCAGATCCATAACCGCGAATTAGGGGTGATTTAATTGATAACCGTTCGCGTCGAAGAGCTGAGGACGCTCAAAAATGACTTTCTGGCGCTTCAAAAGTTCTGGGGTGCCGAAGCATTGGAACGGACCGACGAAGCCGGGCAGGAATTTGCAAAGGGCGTAAGCTACGGATTCGAGCTTGCGGCGGCGATCCTGGAGGCGCGGAAATAATTCGGGGGGCTTCGGCCCCTCCCAAACTTAAACGCGGGGGTAACGATGAAAAACGAATTAACGCTTGCTGATTGTCCTCAAGTCTTGCAAGATCGGGTTAAGAAGTCGCAACAATCAATTGAAGGCACTATATTCTCCATACAAAAGTGGGACTCCACACCCTACAAAGATAATTCGGGTGGCTGGCGTCGGTACCGGGGAGCGGGGGTAAGCTGCGCCCGGTTGGCGTGATTGAACTCGGGGTGAAGCCGCAGCAACGGGCCGCCTTTCATAGCGTCAAGGACCGTTTGAAAACTCACGAAGACCGCGACTTCATATACCTGGAGCCTCGGCTAAAAGCAAGGGTGAAAATCCGGAATTGGACGAAAGCGGGGCTGCTTCGCGCACCGGCATTCGTGGAGTTTGTGCTATGACTGAGCAAAAAAAGGAGCCCTGACCGCTGGCCGGGACTCTTATTTTTTTATTAGCCGCCCCATCCATTATGATCGAGCAGCTTTATCGAAGGCTCTTGCGGTTGCTGCGGTACGATGATTCCACTTAAGAAGATCAACCCCATCACTATAGATAATAACGCTTTCTTCATAAATCAAACACTCCTTCTACAATATTTTTGTACCCCAGTTTCTGCTGTTCTGTCGCGTATTCGCTATGCTTTCTAAATAACGAAATGCATTTTTCGAAGCCTGTATAA